>CAMCNU010000001.1 GCA_945876385.1 uncultured Veillonellaceae bacterium
GTCTGCTCTTCGGCGCAGCTGACAGCAAGAAAGTCGGCAGCTTTGAAATCGGTGCAGATTATGTCAGCGCGGAACGTTTGAGCCATCTCGGCGGTTCGGGTCTGGATATCACGGGTCCGCTTGATTTGATGGACTTCCAACTGGCGGAAAAAGTCAACTACTGGCAGGCCAGCGCGGCGGTCGTACCGTTTGAAAATACCTTGCTCAAAGGCTACTATGCATTCAATGTAGAAGCGAAAACGGGCAACTACAAGTATGACGGAGACAACCTCTGGGGCGTTGAATTCAACTACTACTTCTGATTTTCTCGGAAGGGAAGAGACGACTACGGTCGTCTCTTTTTTTTGTCATCAATTTAGTATAAAGTCGGCAGCTTTGAAATCGGTGCGGACTATGTCAGCGCAGAAGCCGGCAGCTATATCGGCGGTTCCGGACTCGATATCACCGATCCTCTCTTGGCCGGTCGCTATGGTGGAAAAGTGACCTATTGGCAGGCGAGTGCGGCTGTAGTACCGGTGGAAAATACTTTGCTCAAAGCGTACTATGCATTTGATGCGAAAGCCAAAGATGCGGATGGTAAGGAATGGAAAGGCGATAATCTCTGGGGAGTAGAATTCAACTACTACTTCTGATTCATCTGTCAGAGGAAAGAGACGACTGCGGTCGTCTCTTTTTTGTGCGCAGGCGGTGTGCGGTGATGAGCCGATAGATAGGTATAGGCAATCGGCGGAGGACGGGAGCGGGCACGTAGGGGGTGCGGGCGCTCAGAGGGCAGGGCGGTGCGTTACAGCGGGGCAGCAGAGAGTATCATCCCTGCCGTGAGCGGCAGAGCGGATGATACGTCAGGCAGGAGAAACGGGAAATAAAAAACGAACCGCAGCTCATGATTGCGGTTCGTTTTTGTGTTGCCGATTTACGGCAGTCGGCGGAATTATTTTCCGACGGATGCGCGGTAGATGGTGTCGACCGATTCGCCGAGCAAGCGGTCGAATTCATCCGCGCTCATGTCGACATGCAGTCCTTCCGTCAGTGCACGGGAGAACGAGGCGATGACGTCGTCGTTGGCGCGGAGTTTGTCGTTCGCTGTCTCACGGCTGTAGCCGCCGGAGAGGGCGACGATGCGAATGACGGCCGGATAGTCGAGCAGACCGTGGTAGAGGTTGGCCCGTTCCGGCAACGTCAGCTTGAACATGACGTATTCGTCGTCCTTGAGCGTGGCGGTCTGTGCGGTAAGTTCGCGCAGGAGAATGTCTTCTATCGCGGCCTTGTCCTTGGCGTGGATGTCGACTTCCGGCTCGATAATCGGCACAAAGCCCGCGGCGATGATGTGGCGTGCGTAGTCGAATTGCTGGGCGACGACGCGGCGAATGCCGTCCTCATTCAATTCCTTGATGACGGAGCGCATTTTCGTGCCGAAGATATGGCGTTCTTTGGCTTGGGCGAGCAATGCGTCGAGTTCTTTCATCGGTTTCATCAGTTGGACGCCGTCGGTTTCTTCCGCCAGACCTTCGTCGACTTTCAAAATCGGGATGATGCCTTTGTCCCAGAGGTAGTCCGCGGTATATTCGCCGTCAATTTTCGAGTTCATCGTGACTTTGAACAGAATGGCCGCGAGAATTTTGTCGGCGGTAAATGACGGGCTTTGGATAATCCGCGTGCGCATTTGGTGGACGAGGGCAAACATGTCTTCGTCACCGTTGTACGCCGTTTCCGGGATGCCGTACAGGCGCAGGGCTTTCGGTGTCGAGCCGCCGCTTTGGTCGAGTGCCGCGATAAATCCGTCGGCATGGGTCATGCGTTCGAGTTGTTGGTTGTTCATGGTACGCCTCCTTAGTGTGTTGTATATAGTATACCATATAGGTGTCTATCTGCGTACATCACATATACGCTTCGGTCAGCGTTTGCGTAAAAAGGTGCCGAGTATGCCGCGGGCGATTTCGCGGCCGATGGTGCGTGTGATGGTGGTCACCATCGAGTCGATGCCTTTTTCCACATAGGTTTTGGACGGTCGGCCTCGACGGGCGGGCGGTTCGTCTGCGGGCGACGCGGCGGCCTGCTTCGCCTGCTCTGCCAGCGCTTCATAGGCGGAGTAGCGATCGACGGCGTCATGGTAGGCGTCATACAGCGGCGAATCGAGAACAATCCGGCGGTATTCCTCGTCCGTGAGCGGCGTAAAGGAGGAGGCCGGCGGAGGGATGAGGACTTTTTCGACCGGCAGGGGACTGCCGGATTCGTCGAGCAGGGAGATGAGCGCCTCGCCCGTACGCAGTGCGGTGAGTTCGGCCTCGACATCCAGTGCGGGATTGGCGCGGAAGGTGTCGGCGACGGCGCGCAGGGTTTTGCGTTCGCGCGGCGAATAGGCGCGGAGCTGGTGGATGATGCGGTTGGCGAGTTGGTTGAGTACCGTGTCCGGGATGTCGAGCGGGTTTTGCGTGATGAAAAAGACGCCGACGCCTTTGGAACGAATCAGGCGCACGACCTGCTCGATCCGGGTGCGAATGGCGGCGGGCATGTCCGCGGTAAACAGCAGGTGGGCCTCGTCAAAGAAAAAGACGAGTTTCGGTTTGTCGGGATTACCGACTTCCGGCAGCATGTCAAAGAGTTCGGACAGCAGCCACAGCAGGAACATCGCATAGAGCATGGGCTGTTGCAAGAGTTGCTTGCTGTTGATGACATTAATCACGCCGTCGCCGCTTTCGTCGGTGCGGAGCAGGTCGGCGATGCGCAGGGACGGCTCGCCGAAAAAGGACGTGTGACTGCCGTCTTCGAGCAGGAGCAGTTTGCGTTGCAACGCCGCCAGTGTTTGCGGTGCGATGCGTCCGTAGGTGAGGGAATAGTCTTTGGCATGCTCGCCGATGTGCGTGAGCAGACTGCGCAAGTCTTTGGCATCCAGGAGCAGGAGTCCTTCGGCGTCGGCGATTTTAAACGCGATGCGGAGCGCGCCGTCTTGGGTGTCGTTCAGCTCGAGCAGGCGTGAGAGCAGGAGCGGTCCCATTTCCGAGACGGTGACCCGTAGCGGCAGGCCTTCCGCGCCGTAGACGTCCCAGAGTGTGACGGGAAAGCCGCGGAAGGAAAAATCCGCGATGCCGATTTCGTCCAGGCGCTGGAGGATGTGGTCATTCATAGTGCCGGGGCGGCAGAGATTGGCCAGGTCGCCTTTGACGTCGGCGACGACCGTCGACACGCCGAGGGCACTGAACTGTTCGCAGAGTACTTTGAGCGTGACGGTTTTGCCCGTGCCGGTGGCTCCTGCAATCAGGCCGTGTTGATTGGTTTTGTCGGGGCGCAGGAATGTATGTGCGCCGAGTCGGATGTGCTGCATAAATCAAACCTCCCTTATACGGTTATGATAGCACGTAGGCAAGGCGAAGGGGAGAGCCGTTTTTTGGTATAATCAAAGGGATAGAAGCGGAAGGGATGAGGGACGTGTATTATACCTATATCGTACGTTGCGCCGACGGGACGTATTATACCGGTTTTACGACGGATGTGGCGGCGCGGACGGCACAGCACAATGCCGGCAAGGGGGCCAAGTATACGCGCTCGCGGTTACCGGTGCGGGAGGTCTGGCATGTCGCTTGGGAGACGGAGCACGAGGCGCGCCGCTGCGAGTGGTACGTCAAGCGGCTCACGCATGCGCAAAAGGCGCAGCTGGCGAGCGGCAAGCGCCGTTCGGCGGCGTATCGGACAGTTTGGGAGCGGCTTTTAGCGCAGGTGGTGGGCAGTAGCGGCAATTGACAGCGCGGTCGGCGCGTGGTATAAATAAGATGGTAAAGAAATACAAAAAAACAAAGATTTGTTTTTTTGTATTACGGTAATCTGAGAGGGTGGGACAATGCGAAGGACGGATCGGGAAATCAGCGATTTCCAACAGATGCTGGCGATTATGGAAGCGTGTGAGTGCCTGCGCTTGGGATTTATCGACGGCGAGGAAATATATATGGTGCCGCTCAATTTCGGCTACGAAGTGACGGGTGATAACGAGCTCACGATTTATTGTCACGGGGCGCACGTCGGCCGCAAAATCGATTTGGCTCGTAAGCTGGATCGGGCGGGCTTTGAGATGGACTGCAAGCATGAACTCATGACGGCGGAGCTGGCCTGTGATTTTTCATTTATGTATGCATCCGTGATGGGCAGCGGGACGGTGCGCGTACTGGACAATCCGGAAGATAAAATACATGGGCTCACGCAAATCATGCGGCATTACGATCCGAGCCGCGAATTTCATTTTGAACCCGAGATGGTGAGGGCGGTCGGCGTGATTGAACTCAAGGTCACGGACTGGTCATGCAAGGCGCACGGCTAACGCCGCCTGACTACCCACCAAGGCAACTCGGCAAGCGTAAGAAACGACCGTAGGAGTCGTTTCTTTTTATGTTATAATGGGGATATGCAATAAAGCGGGGTAGAAAATATGACAATGCAGATAGAAGGCCTGCTGACCACCATCCGGATACTGGATATTGTCGATATCTTGGTGGTTGCGGTCATCTTGTACCAACTGTATTACATGATTCGCGGCACGCGCGCCATGACGCTGATTAAAGGGCTCCTGATGATCGGTATTTTCAGTATCGTCAGCCGCTGGCTCGATTTGCACGCGGTGAACTGGCTGCTCGAAAAGGCCATCACGGTGCTGATTGTCGCGCTGCCGATTGTGTTTCAGCCGGAATTGCGCAAAGCGCTGGAACAGCTGGGACGCGGGCGCTTCATCAATCGCAGCTCGATTGTCGATGATGATGAATTGATGCGCGTGATTGACAGCGTGGTGCATGCGTGTGAAACGATGGCCCGCCAAAAAATCGGCGCATTGATTGTGTTTGAACGCTCGGTCGGCTTGGGGGATTTTAACGATACGGGGATTTATATCGATGCGGTGGTGAGTGATGAACTGCTGGGCAATATATTCATTCCGAATACGCCGTTGCATGACGGTGCGGTCATTATCCGTGAAAATCGGGTGGTCGCTGCCGGTTGCCTGTTGCCGCTGACGCAGGATCGGACGCTGTCCAGCGAGCTGGGGACGCGTCATCGGGCGGCTATCGGTCTGACGGAGCAGGCGGATGCCTTGGTGGTCGTCGTCAGTGAAGAGACGGGGACGATTTCCTATGCGTACGGCGGACATATTTATCGTCATTTTGACGGGGATAATTTGCGCAATATGCTGAGAAATTACTTGCTCAAAAGCGGAGAGCGCTTCTCCCTGATTGGCGATATGCTGAAATGGAGGCCCAAATGAAGTTGCGAACAGGGGGCAACTGGGTTGCCAAAATCATTTGTCTGGTCATTGCGGTCGTCTTGTGGCTGTTTATCATGAATGATCAAAATCCGGTGATAGAAGGCCGCTATACGGTGCCGGTGGTGACGACGGGATTGCCGTCGTCGTTGGTGGCGAGCGGCGTACCGGATACGGTGACGTTGCACTTGCGGATGCAACGCAACACGATGCTCGGTCTGCGCGAGTCGGAGTTGTATGCGGGCGTGGATTTGTCGGAAGCGGAGCCCGGAGAGTATCCGCATCAGACGATTCGGGTGATGTTACCGCCGGGGGTCGAGCTGATTGAGCAGACGCCGGCGGAATTTACCTTGCGCGTGGAGAATTTTGTCTTGCGTACCTTGCCGGTATCGGTACATATCGTCGGTAAGCCGGTCGCCGGCTATGAGGCGAAGGTGGAAGAATCGGTGCCGGATACGGTGACGGTGTCGGGTGCGTCGGGGGCGCTCGACCGGATTGCGGCGGTCACAGCGACGGTCAGTGTTGACGGGCAGCAGCAGTCGTTCCAGACGGTCGCGCCGACGGAAGCGCGCGATCAGGACGGCAATATCGTATCCGAGGTCAATGTCGCACCGGCGAATATTTTGGTCAAGGTCAAATTGGCCGGCGCGGAGGGGCGTGCGGAATTACCGCTGGCGGTGCCGATTGTCGGGCAGCCGGCGGTCGGATATCGTGTCGCAGGGGTCACGGTGACACCGGCGCGGGTCGCCTTGCAGGCGGCACCGGAGGCGGTGCAGGAGCAGACGGAGTGGTCGCTTCCGCCGCTGTCGGTCAGTGACGCGACGCAAGATGTAGTGACACAGGTGCCGATACCGGTACCTGCGGGCGGCACCGTGACGCCGGAAGTCGCGGAAGTACATGTGCGGATTGTACCGCAGACATAACGGAGGAAACAGATGGCACGATTATTCGGCACGGACGGGGTACGCGGCGTAGTCAACGACACGCTGACTCCGGAGTTGGCATTTCATTTGGGGCGGGTCGCGGCGATGTATTTCAGTGAGCGGCATGCGGCACCGCGGTTTTTAATCGGACGCGATACGCGCATTTCCGGTACGATGCTGGCGGCGGCGCTGGCGGCGGGGATTTGCTCGGTCGGCGGCGAAGTGGATGATGCGGGCGTCATCCCGACGCCGGGGGTGGCGTATTTGACGAAACGGGGACGCTATGCGGCGGGGGTGATGATTTCCGCGTCGCACAATCCGTTTCCCGATAACGGGATTAAATTTTTCGATTCGGAAGGATTCAAGCTGCCCGACGAGACGGAAGATATACTCGAAGAGATGTTGCGCCAGACGTCGCCGGAGCAGGCGGAGCGACCGACGGGGGCGGATGTCGGGAGGATTACCGCGCGGCCGGATTTATTGCAGCGCTATATCGATCATGTCATCGCCACGGCGCCGGTACGGCTCGACGGCATGAAGGTCGTGACGGACACGGCCAACGGCGCGGCGAGTGCGGTGACGCCCGTCGTCTTGGAGCGCCTCGGTGCGACGGTCATCAAGCTGGGGGCGGAGCCGGACGGTGTCAATATCAATGCCGCGTGCGGCTCGACACATCCCGAACGCTTGCAGGCGGCGGTACGAGAATACGGTGCGGCGGCCGGAGTGGCCAATGACGGAGATGCCGATCGCTGTATTTTGGTGGACGAGCAGGGTGAACTCGTGGACGGCGACCGGATTATGTACATGTGTGCGCGGCAGTTGCAGGCGCACGGCGAATTGGCGGACGACACGGTAGTGGCGACGGTCATGAGCAATATCGGCTTGGAGAAGTCGCTGGCACAGCACGGTATCCGCTTGGCACGGACGGCGGTGGGCGACCGCTACGTGCTGGAGCATATGCGCGGGCACGGCTATGTCCTCGGCGGTGAGCAGTCGGGGCATGTGATATTTCTCCGGCACAATACGACGGGCGACGGCGTATTGACCGCGGTGCAGGTACTGGGGATGATGCAGGAACGCCAGGCGAGTATTCGCGAATTGACCGCGGAGCTGGCGATTTATCCGCAACTCTTGGTCAATGTACCGGTGCATGACAAACATGCATGGGAAGAGGATGCCGTCGTGCAGGCGGCGATTGCATCCGGGGCGGATGAGCTCGGAGATGACGGTCATATCCTGGTGCGGGCGTCCGGGACGGAGCCCTTGGTCCGGGTCATGGCGGAAGGACCGTCGGAAGAACAGCTGCGGCGCATAGTCGATGAGATTGTCGGCGCGATTGCGCGGGACGAAGGATAATTACACACGTTCGTACGGTATCATCCCGTACGGACGTGTTTTGGTATGCGGCGATTTCCGATGCAGGCGGCGTGCGTCGATTGCCGGCGCGTGCAGCCGTTGAGTTTCATTTTCGATTGGGTAAAGTGAAAATCACTCATGTGTGAAGACGGCGTAAACATCCGCAGAAATAAAAATAAAAATCGATATAATCCGATGATACGGGTAGTAAATGAGAATGAAAAGTGATAAAATAGAACTTAATAGATGAGTATTGAGAATGTGAGAGCAAATGAACAAGAAGTGGAAATCACGGCCGATATGTGCCGCCGCCCCGGAGGTCGTACAGACGTACGGCTTGCATCCGATTGTGGCGGAAATGATGGCGGCGCGGGGCGTGCAGGATGTAGCCGCCGCGCAGCGTTTTTTATATGCAACATTAGACGATCGGTATGATCCGTTTTTGATGAAAGGCATGGCGGCGGCGGTCGAACGGATTCGCACGGCGCTGGAGGCGGAGGAACCCATCGTTGTGTACGGGGATTATGATGTCGACGGGATTACGGCGACATCGGTTTTGGTGCGTTGTTTGCGTGCACTCGGTGCGCGGGCGGACTACTATATCCCCGACCGCCAAGCGGAAGGATACGGCCTGCATGCCGAGGCGCTTGAGCAGTTGGCCGCGCGCGGTGCGCAACTGGTGATTACGGTCGATTGCGGAATCAGTGCGGCGGAGTTGGTAGAAGCGTTTCAGGACCGGTTGGACTTCATCGTGACGGATCATCACAATCCGGGGCCTGTCATCCCGCCGGCAGTCGCCGTACTCGATCACAAGCAGGACGGCTGCACCTATCCCGACCGCAATTTGGCAGGAGTGGGGGTGGCCTATACGCTCTGTCGCGCGCTGTGGCTGACCCTGCGCGGGGAAGACTATACGGCCGATGTCGAATTGGTCGCGCTGGGGACGGTCGCCGACGTGGTCGCGCTCACGAATGAAAACCGGATTTACGTGCGGGAAGGGTTGCGGCGCATGGCGCAGTCGCAGAACGAAGGCCTGCTGGCGTTGCTGGAGGTGTGCGGGATTGCGCCCGATGCGGTGACTTCGGAGCGCATCGGTTTTTCACTGGCACCGCGATTGAATGCGGCGGGGCGGTTGGCGCATGCCCGCTTGGGGGTGGAGCTGCTGCTGGCGGAGGACGCCGCGACGGCCAAAGAGCGGGCGCAGCAGCTGTTTGCGCTGAACAGTGAGCGGCAGCGCAAGGAGCGGGAACTGTTTGCGCGTGCGGAAGAGCGGATTGCCGAGTTGGGTATACAGACATGCGATGCACTGGTTGTGGACGGTGCGGATTGGCATCCCGGGGTCATCGGGATTGTCGCCTCGCGCCTGGTGGAGCGGTATTATCGGCCGATTGTCATGATTGCCGTCGACGGGGATATCGGCAAAGGTTCTTGCCGCAGTATTCCGGGCTTTGATATTTTTCAGGCGCTGACAGCCTGTCAGGACTTGCTGATTCAGTTCGGGGGACATACGCAGGCGGCCGGATTTTCCGTTGCGAAGGAATGCATTCCGGCGTTGCGCGAACGCTTGGCACACTTGGCGGCAACAACCCTGACGGAAGACGATCGGATACCGGTGCTGGAAGTGGAACGCGAGTTGCGCCTGGCCGATATCGATGTCGATTTTGTCAATGCGGTGGCGACGCTCGAGCCGTTCGGCGAGGCAAATCCCGCGCCGCTGTTTATGACACACGGCGCCGCGCTGGCCAATGTGCGGCGTATCGGCGTGGAACGCAATCATCTCAAACTCGAATTGCGGCAAGAGGCGGCAGTATGTGAAGCGGTCGGCTGGGGCTACGGCGAACGGTCGTCCGAGCTGTTTGCAGGAGACCGGGTGGGGGCGGTGTATGCGCTCCAACTCAATGAATGGCAAGGACGGACGACGGTGCAGGCCGTGTTGCGCGATATTGTCGTGGAAGACGCCGAACCGGTCGTATTGCATCGGGATATGCTGGCGGCACTCTATCCGCGGGTCAAGTCGCTACTTGCGGGGCGGGAGTATATTCCCGAGCAGCTGGAGCGGATTTTGGCGGAGCGGCATCACGGTGTGTATTCGCCGCGAGCGATTGCGCTGGCGTTGACGGTATTTACGGAACTGGGCATCGTGACTCGGGAACCACGCGAGGGCGGCATCTTGTATCGCTGGGGCGATGTGCGCGGCAAACTCGATCTGGCGATGTCGTTGACATATTTGCAATACAGTAAAGGAGGTGGAGGCCATGAAGGAAACGACGGTTAATCAGGCCTTTGACAGGCAGGCGGCGTATCGGCACCTTACGGATACGATTCGCGGGTACTTGCCCACGGCGGATTTTGACCGGATTGACGAGGCGTTTGAGTTGGCCGACACCGCCCATGCCGATCAAAAGCGCATATCCGGCGAGCCGTATATTATGCATCCGTTGGCGGTCGCGCAAATCATCGCCGGCTTGCAGATGGACTCGGAAGGCATCATGGCGGCGCTGCTGCACGATGTGGTGGAAGACACGGAATACACGCTGGAAGACATTACGATGTTGTTCGGCGAAGAGGTCGCGTTTTTGGTCGACGGCGTGACGAAACTCGGTAAAATCGACTACAAAACCAAGGAAGACCAGCAACTGGAAAATTATCGGAAGATGTTTTTGGCAATGGCCAAAGATGTCCGCGTGGTGGTCATCAAGCTGGCGGACCGCCTGCACAATATGCGCACGTTGGGGGCGATGCGTCCCGACAAGCAGCAGCGGATTGCCAGAGAAACGCTGGAGATTTTCGCGCCGCTGGCGCACCGGCTGGGGATGTTTACCGTCAAATGGGAGTTGGAGGATTTATCCTTCCGCTATCTCGAGCCGGAGCAGTATTATGATTTGGTCGAGCAACTCAAGGTCAAACGCAAACTCCGCGAGGAAATCGTCAATCAGACGATGGACGTGTTGCGCGACGCGATTGCGGAGGCGGGAATCAGTTTTGAAATTACGGGGCGGCCGAAACATTTTTACAGTATTTATAAAAAACTGCAAAAGGGCAATCGTGACTTGAGCCAGATTTACGATTTGTATGCGACGCGGGTGATCGTCAAGACGATACCCGATTGTTATGCGGTGCTGGGGATTGTGCACAGTCTGTGGAAACCGCTGCCGTATCGGTTCAAGGACTATATCGCCATGCCGAAACCGAATATGTACCAGTCGTTGCACACGACGGTCATCGGTACGGCGGGGCAACCCGTGGAAATCCAAATCCGCACGGAAGAGATGCATCGGGTCGCCGAATACGGCGTCGCCGCACACTGGCGTTACAAAGAGGGCGGCGGTAAGAGCGGGCGTGATTTGGATGAGAAAATCGGGTGGCTGCGGAAGCTGCTCGAGTGGCAGGATACGAGCAATCCGAAGGAGTTTGTCGATTCGCTCAAGTTGGATGTATTTGCCGATGAGGTATTTGTCTTTACGCCGAAGGGGGATGTCATCGACTTGCCGCAAGGCTCGATTCCGCTGGATTTTGCGTATCGGATTCATACGGATGTCGGCAATACCTGCACGGGCGCCAAGGTCAACGGTCGCATCGTGCCGATGGACTATACGCTGAAAAACGGCGATATCGTATCGATTATCACCTCGAAGACGGGTAAGCCCAGTCTGGACTGGCTCAATATCGTGGCCTCGTCGGAGAGTCGTGCGAAAATCCGCAGTTGGTTCAAAAAAGCGAACCGTGAAGACAATATCGCCAAGGCCAAAGATGCACTCGAGTCGGAGGCCAAGCGGATGGGTTATGACTGGAAGACGCTCAATCAGCCGGGGCGCTTGGAAACCATCGCCGGCCAAATCAATGCCGGCACGGCGGACGACTTGCTGGCGGCGACGGGCTACGGCGGCATGACGGTCAACGGGATTTTGCTCAAGCTGATTGATATCGATAAAAAGGAAAAAGAAAAGCATGCGCCGCCGGTCTCCAATCTGCAAGAAACCTTGGACGGACTACGGCTGTCGAAGCACAAGCAGAAAGGCAACAGCGGGGTACTGGTCAAAGGAGAACCGGGGCTGTTGGTGCACATGGCGCGGTGCTGTACGCCGGTGCCGGGCGATGCGATTGTGGGGTATATCACGCGCGGTCGCGGCGTCTCGGTACACCGGCTGGATTGTACGAACATGGTACATCTGCAAGACCCCGAACGGCTGATTGAAGTCAGCTGGGCATACGGTGTCGAGGAGACGTTTTTGGTGGCGGTCGAAATCAAGGGTAACGACCGGCCGGGATTGATGGCCGATATACTGGGCGTCATTTCCGAGATGAAACTGTCTGTCGGGTCGGTCAATGCGGATTTGCCGCAAAATAAAGAGGCGCATATCTGGATGGGAATTCAAATCCGGGATGTCGCGCAGTTGGAGTTTGTCATGACCAAGATGCGACGGGTGCGCGATGTGTATTCCGTGCGACGGATGCAGACGTCCGAGCGCGGACAGTGAAAGGAGACGGCGTATGAGAGCGGTGGTACAACGGACCAAATCGTCCCGCGTCAGTGTGGGCGGTGAGGTCGTCGGCACGGCCGATGCGGGGCTGACGGTGCTGGTCGGGGTCGGCCGAGACGATACGGAAGAAGATGCCCGCTATATCGTGCAGAAGATACTGCATTTGCGGATTTTTGAAGATGAAGACGGCAAGCTCAACCGTTCGTTGCTTGACGTCGGCGGAGAATTGTTGATTGTGTCGCAATTCACGTTGTACGGCGACTGTCGCAAAGGACGGCGGCCGGGGTTCAGTGAGGCGGCGGTGCCGGCGGAGGCGGAGCGGCTCTATGAGGTCGTGGTCGACGGTTGCCGGGCGGCCGGCGTGACGGTCGGTACGGGGCGATTTCGGACGGAAATGGACGTGGAATTGGTGAATTGGGGGCCGGTCACGCTCTTGCTCGACAGCCGGCGGCAATTTTAAGGAGAGAGTATGAAAATTATCGCACATACACTGGGCGCGTTGGCGACGAATGCGTACCTGCTGGCGGATGAAACGACGGGCAACGCCATGATTATCGATCCCGCCGCCGAACCGGACGTGCTCATCGGTGAACTGAAAAAACGGGAGTGGACACTGCGGACGGTCGTGCTGACACACGGCCATGCCGACCATATCGGCGCAGTGAATGCGCTGCGTGCCGCCTATCCGGAGGTTACGGTCGTCATGCACGCCGCGGATGCCGACTACCTGTCCGATCCGCGACTCAATTTGTCGGCGTACTTGGAAGGACCGGTGACCTGTGAGGCGGCGGACAGCTATGTCCGCGAGGGGGACGTGATTGCGCTTGACGGTATCCGGCTGGAGGTGCTGGAGACGCCGGGCCATACGCCGGGCGGCATCAGTCTGTACGCGGCCGACGAGGCGGTAGTATTTTCCGGTGATGCGCTGTTTAACGGCTCCATCGGGCGGACGGATTTCCCCGGCGGTTCGTTGGAAACGTTATTGGACGGGATTCGCGCGAAACTGTTGACACTGCCGGAAGACACTGTCGTTCTTTCCGGACACGGACCGGCGACGACCGTCGGTGAAGAAAAACAATGGAATCCGTTCCTGGGAGGCGGCAGATGGTAACCAAAGATGCCCAATTTTGGCTGCGCATTGCGATTGTCGGTATCGTCGCGCTGATTGTCTATTTGGAGCCGTGGGTGGTCGTGCCGTTTGTCCTGGCGCTGTTTTTGGCCTTGCTGTTGCGGCCGCTGGTGGATGTACTGATGGCCGCGGTCACACGAGCAGGATGGCGACGATTTCCGGTAGATATTGCGATTTTGATTTCCTTTGCGGTATTCATCCTGGTCATGTACCTGATTATGCAGAGCATTTTCGTACCGTTCATCAGCGAATTGCAACTCTTTATTGCCCAGTTGCCGATGCTGACCGACCAGATGATTCGGATGGCGCTGGTGTTTCAGGATCGGTGGTTTGATTTCGTGCCGGCGGACGTGCAGCTGATGATTAAAGATTTGCTGCGGCGCGGCGCCAACTATTTAATCGAAATCGCCCAGACAAGCGTCTTGCTGTTGCTCAGCTTTACGGGAACACTGGTGGAATTGATTGTCGTGCCGATTATCGCATTTTATATGATGAAGTCGGGCGATCGTTTCAAAGACGTTTTCGTCGGCCTGTTTCCGGAAGCCTATCGCGGGCATTTGCGGCATATTATTCATGAAATGCACGAAACGCTCAGCGCGTATATCCGCGGGCAACTGCTCATGTGCGCATTGATCGCCGCCTTGGTCTTTGCCGGGATGTGGTTCTTTGACGTACCGTATCCGTTGGTCATCGCACTGCTGGCGGGGCTGATGGAGCTCATCCCGATTGTCGGGCCGATTGTCGGCGCGATACCGGCCGTATTGCTGGCGGGGACGGTCAGTTGGATGCTGGCGGCCAAGGTGCTGGTGTTTTATATTGTGGTGCAGCAACTCGAAGGGCATGTCATCATGCCGAATACGATGGGTAAGGTCATCGATATTCATCCCGTCGCGATTATCGGCGGTGTTCTGCTCGGCAGCTCGGTGCTGGGGATTTTCGGGATGATGCTGGCGGTGCCGGTGCTGGCCGTGACCAAGGTGCTGGCCCGACATATGTGGTATTACAATCGGTATAAGCGGATGGCAAGCGAGTAAAGGGGGAAGACGCATGCGACAAAGCAATATTATGGCGACGCTCAAAGAAAAAATCAAAGAGCACAAGTATAAGTTCACGACGCAGCGCCAGGATATTTTGCAGGTGTTCACGGAGAGCGATGAAAATCATATGAGTGCGGAAGACGTCTATCGGGCGGTCAAAGAAGTACGACCCGACATCGGTTTGGCGACGGTGTATCGGACGTTGGACTTGTTTGTCGAGTTGAATTTGCTCCGCAAACTCGATTTCGGTGACGGGCGTGCCCGCTACGAATTGTACAATCATGACGAGCCGCATTTCCATCATCATTTGATTTGTTTGAATTGCGGCGTGATTCGGGAGTTTCGACATGATATGCTCGAGCCGCTCGAACAAATGATTATGCAAGAAGATGCCTTTGAAGTGGTCGATCATGTGTTGAAATTTTACGGCTATTGCGGTGATTGCCGCCGCAAACGTGCCGAACGCGCGAAGCGTGATTGAGCGGACATTCAGCTGGACGGGGCCGCTGTCCTGCCACTCCATGGTGGCGCAGATTATGTTGCGCTACGGATTCCGTCGTGAGGAGGCAGCACCGTATGTGCGGGTCGCGCTGACCGAGGGCGATACATGGACGCTGCGGGTCACGGCCGGCGATGCCGTGATTGCGGCGGCGACGGCGCTCACGAGCCGCGCCGCGGCGGGGCGGGCGCTGCAAGATGCACTGGGGAGATTGACGGGGCAGAAGCTGGGCGCATGGGGATACCTCATCGGCATGCGACCGACCAAGGTGCTCCATCCGTTTTTTGCGCAGGACGACTACGCACAGGCGGCGGAGCGGTTTTTGCGCGACGCGCGCGTGGCGCCCGCAGAGCGGCAGTTGCTGCAGGAGGTCGGCGCCTTGCAGCGGGAGTACGTGGCGACGGATTGGCGGGATGTCGCCCGCAAGGTCGCGGTTTATATCGGGATTCCGCTGTGTCCGAGTCACTGCTCGTACTGCTCGTTTCCGGCGCGCATTGCCGCCCCCGATGAGGATTGGGAGCGGTTGACGGCGGATTTGTGCCGGGACGTGGAGCGGGCGGGCGCATTGATGCGGCGCCACGGGTTGACCGCCGACTCCGTCTATTACGGCGGCGGTACACCGACGGTATTGCCCGCGCCGTACTTCGCCCGACTGTTGCATACGGTGGCCGACGCGTTACCGTTGCCGGAGGAATACACCGTCGAGGCGGGACGGCCCGATACCATTGATGCGGCCAAATTGCAAGCGATGGTGCGCTATGGCGTCACACGCATCAGCATCAATCCGCAAACCTTGCAGGACGAGTTGTTGGCGCGGATTCATCGGGCGCATTCCGCCGCCGATGTCGGACGTATCTATCAGGCGGTGCGGGCACTTCCGTTTCAGTCGGTGAATATGGACTTGATTGCCGGACTGCCGGGGCAGACTGTCGAAGATATGCGTGCCAATATTCGTACCCTGACCGCGTGGCGACCGGAAAATATCACGGTGCATACGCTCGCACTCAAGCGACACAGCCCGCTGGCGGCCGCATCCGCGGGAGAGTTACCCTCGGCCGCCGCCACCGCGCAAATGCAGCGGGAGGCGGGTGAGACCTTGCGCGCCGCGGGGTATCTGCCGTATTATGTATATCGGCAGAAGTACATGACGGCGGATTTGGCCAATGTAGGCTACACCTTGCCGGGCTATATTTGCCGCTACAATATTCAAATGATAGCGGAACGGATGCATATCTTGGGAATCGGTCCGGGAGCAACCAATAAAGTACTGAAGAATGAGGCGTTTCAGTTTGCGCGTTGTTATTTTCCGTGGGATGCCGATGTGTACCATCGGCGGCAGGAGGAGTATCTGCGGCAACGTGACGAACTGTTTGCCGGACTGGCAAGTAAAGGAGAGAGAGTATGATTAAAGCGCTGCGCGGCACGCAGGATATATTACCCGTCGCCGCGGAAAAATGGCAGTTTTTGGAGACGCGGATTCGCAGGTTGTGTCGGCAGTACGGTTTCGGAGAAATCCGCACGCCGCATTTTGAACAGACGGAATTGTTTCAACGGGGTATCGGCGAGACGACGGATGTGGTCTCGAAAGAAATGTATACGTTTTCGGATCGGGGCAACCGCTCGCTGACCTTGCGTCCGGAGAACACCGCGGCGGCGGTACGGGCCTACTTGGAGCACAAGGAGTATGCCGACCAAGGCGTAACCAAATGGTACTACATGGGCTCGATGTTTCGCTATGACCGTCCGCAAGCGGGGCGCTTTCGGGAGTTTCATCAATTCGGTATCGAGATTTTAGGCACACCGCTGCCGCAGGCGGATGCGGAATGTATCGCGATGGCGGTACAGCTGTTTACGGAATTGGGATTGCAGGATTTGACCGTGTATATCAATTCGGTCGGTTGTCCCGTATGCCGGCCGCGCTATCGGCAGGTGTTGCTGGACTATTTGCAACAATATCGAGGCGAGCTGTGTGAAGACTGCGTGGCGCGGATGGAGAAAAATCCGCTCCGCGTCTTGGATTGCAAACAGGAACATTGTCATGCGGTCGCACTCGGCGCGCCGCGCTTGACGGCGCATTTGTGTGAGGAGTGCGCGACGCATTATCAGGCGGTGCAGGCGCTGCTGGCCGCGGCGGGGATTGAGGTCACGGAAGATCCGCGCTTGGTGCGCGGACTGGATTACTACACGAAGACCGCCTTTGAAATCCAATATGCGCCGCTCGGTGCGCAGAGTGCCATCTGCGGCGGCGGGCGCTATGACGGACTTGTCGAAGAAATCGGCGGGATTTCCGTGCCCGGTATCGGCTTTGCGGTCGGGCTGGAGCGCTTGCTGTTGGCGCTCGAGTCTCAGCAACTGTTGCCGGAGCAGGAAGCCGCGGCGGATGTCGCCATTGCGGTGCAAACCGAGGCGGCCAATGAGGTCGCTTTTGCGCTGGGGCAACAACTGCGGCAAGCCGGCCGGTCGGTGGATACGGATCTCTTGCAGCGCAGTATGAAGAGCCGGCTGAAGCAGGCCGCTAAAAGCGGTGTGAAGTATGTTATAATAATGGGCGAAACCGAATTGACGGAGGGGACAGTGACGTTGCGCGATATGCAAAGCCACGCGCAGGAGACTGTTCCGCAAGCGGCACTGACGGACGTGCTGGCCACAAAACTCGACGGGAGAGGATGATCCGATGGAAACGATGGCAGGATTACGACGGACAAAAGGTTGCGGTGAAGTCGCCGCAGTGGATGACGGACAGGAAATAGTATTGTGCGGTTGGGTGGAGCGCCGCCGCGATCACGGCGGGTTGATTTTCATCGATTTGCGTGACCGGTCGGGGGTCGTGCAGTTGGTGGCATCGCCGGACTATGACGCCACGAGCTTTCACAAGGCGGAAGCCATTCGCAATGAATACGTGATTGCCATTCGCGGCAAGGTACGCCGCCGCGATGCGGAAACGGTGAATGACCATATGGCGACGGGGCAATGGGAAGTCGTCGTCATGGAATTGCGCATACTGAACGCGGCCAAGACACCGCCGTTTTATATTGAAGACAATGTGGATGTCGATGAAAATATCCGACTGAAATATCGTTACCTGGATTTGCGTCGGCCGGAAATGCAACGCAACTTGCGGTTGCGTCACCAAGTGACAAAAGTCATGCGGGACTTTTTGGATGAACGCGGATTTTGGGAAATCGAAACGCCGATGCTGACTAAGAGCACGCCGGAAGGGGCGCGTGACTACCTGGTGCCGAGCCGTGTCAATCCGGGCAAATTCTATGCATTGCCGCAATCGCCGCAGTTGTTCAAGCAGATTTTGATGGTCTCGGGGATGGAACGGTATTTTCAGATTGCACGTTGTTTCCGGGATGAAGACTTGCGGGCGGATCGGCAACCGGAATTTACCCAGTTGGATATCGAGATGAGTTTTATCGAACGCGATGAGATTTTGACCATGATGGAAGACATGATGGCGCAGATTTTCAAGCGCGTGCTGCAGCGTGATATTGTCACGCCGTTCCCGCGGATTTCGTATGATGATGCCATGCGTCTGTACGGTTCGGACAAACCGGATTTGCGTTTCGACATGCCGTTCTTTGATGTGACGGACGTGGTCGCGACGACCGATTTCAAGGTGTTCCGTTCGGTGGTGGAAGCCGGCGGGCAGGTCAAGGGGATTGTCGTGACGGGAGATGCGGGCATCCCGCGCCGTGAGCTGGACGGTCTGGTGGATTATGTCGGCCGGTACGGTGCAAAAGGCCTCGCGTGGATTATGATTAATACCGACGGCAGTATTAAGTCGCAGATCGCCAAGTTCCTCGGGGAAGAGATGATTCGCGCCATCATTGCACGCAGCGGCGCGCAGCCGGGGGATTTGATTTTGTTGATTGCCGATCAGGCGGCGACAGTGGCGCAGGCACTCGGCGAATTGCGCTTGGAAATGGCACGGCGGATGAATTTGATTGATCCGGACAAGTTGGCCTTTACGTGGGTACTGGATTTCCCGATGTTTGAATACAGCGAGGAAGAAAAACGCTATGTGGCGATGCATCACCCCTTTACCTCACCGCGCGAGGAAGATGTGGAACTCTTGGAAAGCGCGCCGGGCGAGGTCAAGGCCAAAGCGTATGATATGGTGCTCAACGGGATTGAAGTCGGCGGCGGCAGTCTGCGTATTTATCAGGAAGAATTACAGGAACGCGTCTTCAAGGCCATCGGGATTACGGCCGAAGAAGCACGCGAGAAATTCGGATTTTTGCTGGATGCATTCCAGTTCGGCGCACCGCCGCACGGCGGCATCGCCTTCGGCTTGGATCGGCTGGTCATGCTGATGGCGGGACGCGCCTCGATTCGTGACGTGATTGCCTTCCCGAAAACACAAAGCGCCATCGATCCGATGACGCAGGCGCCGGGTGAAGTGGCACCGAAGCAATTGCGGGAACTGGCCATTCGGACGGAAGAAAAACTGGTGAAAAAGTAAGGTAACGCCGTGTACGCCTTGAAAAGACAGCGGTAATTTGGTATGATAAACATACAGACAACCCCCTGCTGTGCACGTGCAGCTCAGTTATTTTGAACCAACACCATTACTTAGGGAGTCCGGCTCTGCTCGCAGAGTATACTTCTTCGGGCGGGAAGACACCCACCTGCAAACGCAGGCTCAAAATACGGCAAAACGACATGGTGGGGACTATAACCGCTGGCTATCCGGCGGTTATTTTTTATGGAGTCGATATGGATAATTTATTTACACAAAGCACAGCGACGGACTTTCGGCCGTTGGCCGTGCGGATGCGGCCGCAAACATTGGCGGATATCTGCGGGCAGGAGCAGGTGGTCGGGCCGACGAGCTTTTTGGCGGCGATGGTTCGTCAGGATACCGTGCCGTCGCTCTTGCTGTACGGACCGCCCGGAACGGGCAAGACGACGATTGCCCATGTGATTGCGCAGATGACGCAAAGCCACTTTGTGACGGTCAACGCGACAACCAGCGGGGTGGCGGAGTTGCGCAAGGTCATTCACGAGGCCAAGGAACAGGGCGTGTTGTACGGACGGCGGACGATTGTGTTTATCGATGAAATTCATCGATTCAATAAAGGGCAGCAAGATATTTTGTTGTCCTATGTGGAAGACGGAACCATCGTGCTCATCGGCGCGACGACGGAAAATCCGTTTTTTGAGGTCCAGCGGGCGCTGTTGTCGCGGATGCGGTTAATCCGACTGGAGGCGTTGTCGGTCGCGGCGATTGAGCGGATTTTGGCGGCGGCACTGACGGATGCGGAGCGGGGGCTCGGTACGTTGCGACTGGCTGTGCAAGAGGGCGCTCTGCATCAGATTGCGGTGCGGGCGGACGGTGACGCACGCTTGGCGCTGAATTTTTTGGAGCAGGCGGCGGCAGGCCTTGCGGAGGGCGCGGCGCTGACGATGGAGCGGGTGGCGGAAATCGGCGTCGAACGAGTGCAGTACGACAAGCAGGGAGACAGTCATTACGATGTGGCGTCCGCGTTTATTAAAAGCATGCGCGGGTCCGATGTCGATGCGGCCTTGCACTATATGGCACGGATGATTGCCGGCGGAGAAAAGCCGTCGTTTATCGCGCGGCGGATGATGATTTGTGCTTCGGAAGACGTCGGCCTGGCCGATTCCCATGCGTTGGTGGTGGCGACGGCGGCGGCACAGGCGGCGGAGATGGTCGGGTTCCCCGAGGCGCGGATCATTTTGGCGCATGCGGTGACGTATATTGCGCTGGCGCCGAAGAGCAACAGTATCATCGGCGCGATAGACCGCGCACAGGCACGGGTTGCGCAGGGGGCGTTCGGCGCCGTGCCGGCGCACTTGCGGGATGCGCACTATACGGGCGCGGAAAAATTGGGACACGGCGCGGGATACCGGTATGCGCACAACTATCCGAACGGCTGGGTGAAGCAACAGTATTTGCCGGATGAATTGGTGCAGGATCGTTATTACCGACCGCGTTCACTCGGGGCGGAAGCCGAGTTGGTGCGGCAATGGAATGCACGGCGAGGACAATTACAATCGGAGGGCAGCAATGGCAAGACGGACGAAGGAAACGGAACACGGTGACGCGGCACGACGGCATGAGCGCCTGCGCTATGAAATCGCGGGGGTGCTCTTGGTTGCGCTGGGCTTGTTCAGTTTGGTCAGCCTGGCGGGCTTGGAAGCGGGACTGCTGGGGGAATGGGTGCACTATGCGTATGCATATTTATTCGGCCGCGGGGCGTTTCTGCCGGCTCTACTGCTGATTCTCGTCGGTGCGCGGTACATTTATCGGCATGAACGGTTGGCGCTCGGCACGCGGGAAGTCGTGTGGTTCGTTTACGGAGTGTTGCTGCTGGTGACGATCCACTGGTGGTATGTCAGTGCCGGTGATGAACTGCGTCCCGATTACTTTGTAGAATACGGCGGTTTAATCGGCGGTATCGGGTTACTGTGTTTGCGGACATTGTTCGGCGAGGACGGGGTCAAAATCCCGCTCGTGGTGATCGCCCTCGTCAATACGATTATTTTGACGCAATGGACATTGGCGGACGGAATGCGTTTTGTGAAGAAAAAGACGCAGCCGGCATTGGAAAAAGCGGGGCATCGTATGCGGACCGAGATGGAAAAGCATGCCGCGCCGGCGCCTGTGCACGAAACGGGCGAACGCAAACCGCATTTTTTTGCGATCGGCAAGTCGTCGTCGCGTAACGCGGAGGCGGATGCGACAGGCGCGGCGTCGGATGTGACATCTCCGCCGCCGCCGGAGACGGATGCACCGTCGACGGCGCCGCCGGTTCGTCGTCCGCGCAGGCAAAAGTCCGCGGCGGATACCGTCAGTACGGAAGACAATGACGATACACGGCAGGTCAAGCCGGAGCAAGGGGGAGGCGCGCCGCGCACCCGGACAGACTATCGGTTGCCGCCGCTGAGTTTGCTGCAGGAAGGGCATTCACGGGCGGGTGACCGTGCGCGGGAAGCCGAGGACAACGCGCGTAAAATCGAAGCCTTGATGGCGAGTTTCGGTGTGGATGCGCACATTGTGCATGCCAGTCACGGCCCGACGGTGACGCGCTATGAGTTGGAACCGGGACCGGGGGTCAAGGTCAGTCGGATTGTGAACTTGGCGGATGATATCGCGTTGCAGTTGGCGGCGACGGATGTCCGTATCGAAGCGCCGATACCGGGCAAGGCGGCGGTCGGTATCGAAGTACCGAACCGGACGGTAGATGCCGTGTCGCTGCGGGATGTATTGTCGCATGATGAATTTCGCAACGCTCGCGGCGGTGTCGTCGTCGGGCTCGGCGAAGACATCACGGGGCAGCCCGTGATTACCGATTTGACGAAGATGCCGCACCTCTTGGTGGCGGGATCGACGGGCTCGGGGAAAAGCGTCTGTATCAATACGTTGATTGCGGGCATTCTGTTCCGTTCGTATCCCGATGAGGTCAAATTGATTTTGATTGACCCGAAAGTCGTCGAATTGGCAGGATACAATCGCTTGCCGCATTTGCTGACACCGGTCGTCACCGACCCGAAAAAGGCGGCGGGGGTGTTGCGCTGGGCGGTGCGGGAGATGGAAAACCGTTACCGTCTGTTTGCCTCGGCCAAGGTCAAAGATATCGGCCGGTATAACGAAGTGCATCCGGAAGAAAAGTTGCCGCTCATCGTTATTATCATCGACGAATTGGCGGATTTGATGACGGTCGCGCCGGCCGATGTCGAAGAGTCGATTTGCCGGCTGGCACAGATGGCGCGCGCGGCGGGATTGCATTTGGTATTGGCGACCCAGCGGCCGTCGGTCGATGTCATTACCGGTACGATTAAAGCCAATATTCCCAGTCGGATTTCTTTTGCGGTGTCGAGCCAAATCGATTCGCGGACGATTTTGGATATGGCGGGTGCGGAAAAGCTACTCGGCAAAGGAGATATGTTGTTTTATCCGATCGGTGCGGCCAAACCCCGCCGCGTGCAGGGGGCATTTGTGTCGGATACGGAGATTGAAGCGGTCGTGGAATATATTGCCGACCAAGCGGCGCCGGTGTACAGTGACACGGTGACGGACGCGGTTGCCGCGCCGACGGCGGAGGCACCGCAGTGGGATGACGAGTTGCTGCCGGAAGCGGTGCGGATGGTCATGGAAACCGAGCAGGCTTCTGTATCGATGTTGCAACGGCGCTTCCGCATCGGGTATACGCGGGCGGGACGCTTGATTGATACGATGGAAAATATGGGTATCGTCGGGCCGAATGTCGGCAGCAAGGCGCGCGAGATTTTATTGACGCCGGAGGAAGCGGAGCGGCTGTTGACACCGCCCGAGGAGGAAGTACGGGAATGAGTATCGGAGACATTTTGCGAACGGAACGGGAAAAGCAGGGGCTGTCCATTGCGGATATTTCCCGACGGACGTATATTGCCGAGTCCTACTTATGGGCCTTGGAAACGGAAGACTACAGCCGCTTGCCCGGTGCCGTCTATATCAAGGGCTGGCTGCGTAACTACGGAGAAGCGCTGGGTCTGTCGGGGATTGCCCTGGTGGATCGCTGGAATGAAGAACATCAATCGCGCCGGCCCCACACGGTCATGAACGGGACGGTGCAGGCCGGGCGACGCTACCTGACTTCGCCGGAGCGGGTCGAGATGTTGGGGCGCAAACGGCGCACATCGGCACGTCGTTCCACGCCCAGCAAACAGCGCCGGATTTGGTACGGTCTCGGCTGGTTGGTCGTTGCCGGTGCCGTGGTGTGGACGTTTTGGTTATAAGCCGCGAGAGCGGCTTTTTTGTTGCCTGTGCGGGTCTGACAGGCCGTGTCGAATTTGATATAATAATGACTATACAATAGCGGGAGTTACGGCATGCGATTATTACGAATGGTGTTGCGCGGTTTTAAGTCATTTGCGCAATCGACGGAAATTGAATTTGCAGACGGTGTCACGGGTATCGTCGGACCGAACGGTGCGGGCAAGAGCAATATTGCCGATGCGGTGCGGTGGGTACTCGGTGAGCAGAGTATACGTCAGCTGCGGGGAGAAAAAGCGGCCGACGTTATTTTTGCGGGTACGGAAGACATACGCCCGAAAGGGGCTGCGGAAGTGACGCTGGTCTTTGACAATCCGCACGAACTGCTGTTGCCGGACGTTGCCGAGGTGGCGGTCACGCGCCGCTTGCTGCGTTCGGGTGACAGCGAATACATGATTAATCGTCGTGCTTGTCGCTTGAAGGATATTCATCTTTTGTTTGCCGATACGGGTCTGGGCAAGGATTCGATGGCGGTTATCGGTCAAAACCGGGTGGATCGGATTTTAATCGGCAAGCCGGAGGAACGCAAGGCGATTTTTGAAGAGGTGGCCGGCATTACGCGTTACCGTATGCGTAAGCAGGACGGGTTGCGCAAGCTACATGCAGCGGAACAGAATATGCAGCGGGTGCAGGATGTGGTGCAGGTCTATGCCGATCAACTGGAGCCGCTGGCCGCACGGGCGGAAACGGCTCGCCGGTATCACCTGTGGAAACAGCGCGAACAGGCGGCACTGACAACATTGGCATGGCAACGTTGGCAAAATGCGCAACGCAAGCTGACACGCGCGGAAAATGAATGCATCCACGCGGAGCGGGAATTGACTGCTGCCCGTACGGCGGTCGTAGCGGCGCAAGCGGAGCGGGAGCGTCGCTTGGCGGCGGAAGAAACCGAGGCGCGGCAGCAGCGTGAACTCGAGCAACAGCGCACGATGACGCAAACGCGGCAGGAGCGCGCCAAAGGAGAATGGCAAGCCGCGCAGGAGCGGCTGGCACGGCACGGCGAAGAGGAAAAGCAGGCGGCGGAAGCGCTACAGACGATAGACAGCGAGTTGGCCGCGGGACGGGCGGCCATTGCGGAAACGGATGCGCGTCGGAGCGAGCTCGAGAAACAATACGAGGCGGCGCAGACCGCGGCACAAGCGGCCATGCAGACAGCGGCACAGGCCGAGGCGGCGATGCAGGCGTATCGGCAGCGTCGTGCGGCGCAGGAAGCGGCGGCGCGTGATGCGCGCAAGTCCATTGCCGAACGGCAGGCACAAGCGGCGGCAATCGCGAAGGAAATCGAACTGATGCGCGACCGTGCAAGGCAAGAGGAGGCGCGGGCGGCACAGTATGACGATACACTTCACGCATTGCAGGCTGCGGTCGAGGACGGCGAGCGTGCGGTCACGGAGATGCGTGAGCGTCTGACCGCGGCACGACAAGCGGCACAAGCGGCGAAACAGCACTACGAAGACTGCCGGAGCTTGCGTGCAAAGCGGCAGGAAGAGGCGATGCTGCGGCAGCAAGCGGTGCAGCAGCATCGAGAACGCATCGGGTATCTGGAGCATTTGGCCAATGAATATGAGGGATTCGGCCGTGCGACGAAAATGATTTTGCAGGCCAACGCGTCATGGCGCGACGATTGTATCGGCACGGTGGCGGATATCCTGAGCGTACCGGCAGCGTATACGACGGCACTGGACATTGCATTGGGGGCGCGGTTGCAACACCTTGTCGTGCAGGACGGTGCGACGGCGAGAGCGGCCATCCGCTACTTGCAAAAGCGCGGCGGCGGGAGAACGACGTTTTATCCGTTGGCGGATATCCGCGGCCGCGAGTTGCGTCCGTATGAGCGGGCGGCGTTGCGCGAGGCGGGAGTCTGCGGCAGTGCCGCGCAATGTGTGACATACGAGCCGGTGTATGAAGCACTGGTCACGTACTTGCTGGGCGGCACGATGATTGTCGATACGATGGAAACCGCGCAACAGTTGGTGACGAAGTATGAACGGCGCTTGCGCATGGTGACGCTGGACGGACAGTTGTTTCAGCCCGGCGGGTCGGTCACGGGCGGCAGTACGCGGCAGGCGGAGCTGACGGTGTTCGGTAGGCGTCGCGAACTGCAGTCGTTACAGGAAGAACTCGCCGCATTGCAGGCGGCACCGGCGATTGACATCCCGCCGTTGGAGCGTGCAGCGGCCGCCGTGGCCGAGGCGGAAGAAACCGTGCGGGAATTGACGACCGCCGCGGTGCAAGCCGAGTCACGCCGGGCGGCCGCAGTGGCAGAGTGTCGGCGTGTGCAGGAATTGGCGGATGCGGCGCGGGCGGACAGCGCCGCGGCACGACAGCGGGCGGATACATTGGCGGAAGAGTGCCGCCGCGAACCGCTCTTGGCGCCGGAGGAAGAAATCCCCTCGGAAACGGCTCCGTATACGGATGAGGAACTGGCGACCTATCGGCAAGAGGCGACAAATCGGCAGGTGCGGTGCGCGCAACTCGAAGGGGATGTGACACGCGCACGGGAAAACACGGCGACGCTGGCAACGCGAGAACAGGAATTGGCGACACGCCGACACCGTCAACGCGAGCAGTTGGCGGCGCTGGCGGCGGAAACGGAACGCTTGCAGGCGCGCAGCCAAGTCTGCGAAGAAGCACTCCGTGAGGCAACCCGCGCGGCGACGGCGGCGGCGCAAGCGGCCGATGCGTATTATGCGGAACACAGTGAGCGGCGGGCGGCGGAACAGGCCGCCAATGCCGCTTACGATACCTTGCGGGAAGCGGAGCGGGATGCCCAAAGTGCGGCGGAACTGGCCCGTGCCAAAGTGACTGCGGCCCGTACGGAGACAGACGAACGAGCGGCGGCATTTGCCGCGACCGGGTACACGGCGGATACGATTGACTCCGTTCGCGTGGAGGGGACGACACCGGAAATCGAGCGGACGGTCATACAGGCACAGCGGGAAATCGCCGCGCTGGGAGATGTCAATCCGCAGGCGGAGGAAGAGTATCGGCAGGCACGGGAACAGCATTCGTTTTATGAAACGCAATTGGCCGACTTGGCCAAGGCACGCCACGGCCTGCAAGAGGTCATTGCTACCATCGATCGGGAGATGGAGCGACAGTTTACGGAAGCGTTTGCCGCGGTAGGCACGGAATTTCAGCGGATTTTTACGCATTTGTTCGGCGGCGGTGAAGCGCGGTTGGAATTGGTGGCGAGCGAAGAAGATCCCGTCGGCGGCGTCGAAATATTGATTCGACCGCCGGGGAAAAAGCGGCAGTCGTTGGCGCTGCTGTCCGGCGGCGAGCGGGCGTTGACGGTGATTGCGTTGTTATTTGCTTTTCAAGTCGTACGGCCGGCTCCCTTTTGTCTGGTCGACGAAGTGGATGCGGCGTTGGACGATGCAAATGTGGAACGATTCGGCCGATACTTGCAAAGCGGCCGCAATGATACCCAGTTTATCGTCATTACACACCGCAAGCAGACGATGCAGGCGGCCGATCGCCTGATCGGTGTGACGATGGCACAAAAAGGCGTATCGACACTGATTGCGGTCGATTTGGCGGATAAGGAGGAACACAATGAGCTTTTTGGATAAGGTCAAGCAGGGGCTGGCGCGTACCAAGCAAAGTCTGGTCCGCAATATCGAAACCATTGTTATCGGCTATGCCGAAATTGACGACGAATTTCTCGACGACCTTGAAGCGGTACTGCTGACGGGAGATTTGGGGGTCACGGCGACAGACTACTTGATGCATGAAATTCGGCGCGGGGTCACGGAAGGCGAGATTCATCACACGAAGGAAGTGATTCCGTTTATTGAAAAGACATTGGCGGCAAGACTGGAGACGCCGCCGGAGTCCGACGTCAGGCACCGTCCGGAAGTGATTTTGATTGTGGGGGTCAACGGTGTCGGCAAGACGACCAGCATCGGCAAGTTGGCGCATTATTATCACTCGCAGGGGAAAAAAGTATTGCTCGCGGCCGGCGATACGTTTCGTGCGGCGGCGTCCGAGCAGTTGACTATTTGGGCGGAGCGTGTCGGGGTCCCGATCGTCAAGCACGGCGAAGGCGCCGATCCCGCCGCCGTGGTGTATGATGCATTGGAATCCGCAGTCGCACGTGATGTCGATGTGGTTCTCATCGACACAGCGGGCCGATTGCACACGAAGGTCAACTTGATGAATGAGCTGGAAAAAATCAGTCGTGTAGCGAAAAAAATTATCCCCGATGCACCGCATGAAACCTGGCTGGTGCTGGATGCGACGACCGGTCAAAACGCGGTCAGTCAGGCCAAACTGTTCGGCGAGATTGTCCCCTTGACGGGTGTGGTGTTGACGAAATTGGACGGGACGGCCAAAGGCGGGGTCGTATTCTCCATTAAAGAAGAACTGGGCGTACCGGTGCGTTGGATCGGTCTGGGCGAAGGGATTGACGATTTGCAGGTATTCCGTCCGGAACCGTTTGTGCAGGCGCTCTTTGCCGAACAACACAATACTATTACCGAAAGTACGAAACAACGAGGCATCCGCTGATGCCTCGTTTCTCATTACGGCGTTATCAGTGAGAATGAAAAGATGCTATAATAGAAATAATGTAAAGGGGTGACGTGATGAGGACACGACAATATAATCCGTTACCGACAGCACATAATATCTATGATTTGGTACGGTATGCCGTGGTGATGCCGCTGGTGAAGACGGACGGGGCGTGGCATGTGTTGCTGGAAGTGCGTGCGGCAGGCTTGCGCCGTCATCCGGCAGAAGTCGCTCTGCCGGGCGGACGGATTGAGCAGACGGATACAGGCAGCTTATCCGCGGGCTTGCGCGAGATGCGTGAGGAGTTGGGCATCGATTCCGGTTCGTGGGAGGTGCTGGGGGCATTGCCGTTGGCACAGACCGCATATGGCCGCTGGGTGGCACCGCATGTGATTCGGCGTGACGGGCTGCCGACGCTGTATCCGGATCCGGTGGAAGTGGCGGATGTATTTACGGTGCCGGTCAACTGGCTCATGCAGACAAAACCGGAACAGATGACGATGTGGGACGGTGTGTATATGGAGACCGACATGCCGTTTCCGATGGAACCGCGTCGGTCGCCGGGATGGCGGAAAGTCGCTTCCTATGATGTCTATTTTTATCGCTATGACGGCCATGTGATTTGGGGACTGACCGCGCGGATTTTGCGCAGTTTTTTGGCGGTGTGCAATACGGCGGGCATCGGCCCCGATTATGATTTTTTCAAGTGGGAGGAGAACAATCATGAACACAGTATCCATCCGCATTGAGGGGATGCATTGTGACCATTGTGTACAAGCGGTGACCCGCGCCCTGACCGAGGCCGGCGCACAAGACGTGCAGGTCGATTTGGCGGCGGGAACGGCTGTCGCTGCCGTGCCGTCGTCGCTGTCGGCCGAGATGCTGGCAGCGGCTGTGGAAGATATCGGATTTGATGCCTATGTGCAGTAAGCCGACATGGATGCCGCTGTTTGTCGATGTACAAAAGCGGCGTGTCGTGATTGTCGGCGGCGGCCGAATTGCGGCGCGTAAATTGGCAAAAGTGCCGACCGGATGCCGCTGGATCGTAATTGCGCCGGTCGTTGCAGAGGCCATTCGGGAACGGATGCGTACGGATGCCGGCCACTGGGAAGCGCGCACGTTTCGCCCGACGGATGTGCAGGCGGGAGATCTGGTCATCGGTGCCGTCGATGATTCCGCGGTCGGTCGCGAAATCGCGGCGGCGGCGGCCGCGGTCGGGGCTTGGTATAACGATGCCTCCGATGTGGACGGCGGCGACGTATTGCTGCCGGCGTCGGGGGGTGACGGGGCCGTGACTTGGGCGGTGAGTACGGGCGGCGCAGCGCCGCGGTTACTCAAACTGCTCAAAGACGATTGGGACCGGCAATACGGGATGCTGGGCACGGTAGCGGCGGACCTGGCGCAGTGGCGGACAACCGTCAAGGCATTGCTGCCGACACAGAAACTGCGGGAACAGTTTTGGCGTCGATGCTTGCCGGAGGATACGCTGGCACGCGTGCGCCGCGGCGAATGGGAACAAATCAAGGAGGAGATGGAAGATGCAATTAGCCGTCTTAGGGTTAAATCATAATACCGCGCCGATTGCCGTCCGGGAACGGTTTGCGCTGACGCCCGAAGAGGTGCGGCAGGCATTGGGGCATATCAATGCGCTGGCGGACCTGGATGAGGCGGTGTTGCTGTCGACGTGTAACCGTACGGAACTGTATGCCGTATTTGATGACGATGCGGACGGCCTGCCGGCCCTGGAAAAAGTCTACCAAGCCATTGCCGGAGAAATGCCGGGGAAAGAGCATTTCTACTACTATAAAGGCGAGCAGGTCATTTACCATTTATTCCGTGTCGCGGCGGGGATGAACTCGCTGGTGGTCGGGGAAGGGCAGATCCTTTCGCAGGTCAAGGTGTCGTATCTTACGGCGGTGCGGGAGGGCACGACCGGTCCGGTACTGAATGTATTGTTCCAACGTGCACTCGCCATCGGGAAGAAAATCAGGACGGAAACGCATATTGCGGACAATCCGGTATCCGTCAGCTATGCGGCGGTCAAAAAGGCGCATGAAGTGTTGGGGCATTTGGCCAACCGTCGGGTGCTGATTCTCGGTGCGGGCACGATGGCGGAGCTCATGGCGAAACATTTGGCCGGTCACGGGGTGGAAAGCATTATCATTGCGAACCGCAATCTGGAGAAGGCGAAAGAGCTGGCCGCACAGTTTCACGGACGCGCCGTACCGCTGGAGGAACGTTTGCGTTGGGCGGGGCGTGTGGACATGATTTTGACCTCGACAGGGGCGACGGAATATTTGATTACACTCAGTCAGGCGACCGAGCTGATGATGAAGCGCCAAGGCAAGCCGCTGATGATGATTGATATTGCCGTCCCGCGCGATATCGATCCCGAAGTAGGCGATATTGACGGCGTGACCTTATATAATATCGACGATTTGACACAGGTCGTGGAAGACAATAAACGTATGCGCGCGAAAGAGGCCGAGGCGGCGTATCCCCTGATTGAAGAGGCGGTCCGTGAAATGACCGACCGGTTTGAATATCTGTCAATGCGGCCGCTGATGGTGGCGATTACCGATCGGTTTGATTTGGTGCGCCGCCGGATTGTGAAAAAGGCCTTTATCAAGACACCTGACCTGACGGAAGAAGAGCGCCGCGTCATCGAAGGGATGTCGAAAATGATTGTGCGTAAGTTGCTCCGCGAACCGATGATAAAATTCCGTGATATCGCGGGCAGCGATGAGGAGCATGTGTATCGCGATATGTTGCGGGAGATATACGGCATTGATGACGGCAAGGAGGCGGGCCATGAGAAATAAATTGCGGGTCGGCACGAGAAAGAGCGCCTTGGCGTTGTGGCAGACGCGATATGTGATGCAGCTCTTGACGGAGGCGTATCCGACACGGTCGTGGCAATTGGAAGAAGTCCCGACCAGCACGATCGGCGACCGCCGACTGGAGCAGGCGTTGCATACATTCGGCGGAAAAGGCGCCTTTACGGAAGAATTGGAAGCACAGTTGCGCGACGGTCGAATCGATTTTGCGGTGCACAGCCTGAAAGATATGCCGACACAGCCGGCCGCGGGCACGGTCATCGGCGCCATCCCGGTGCGCGCTTCGGCGGCGGATGCCTGGGTGGCCAACGGGGATTGTCCGCTGGCGGAGTTGCCGGCGGGAGCGCGTGTCGGGACGTCCAGCCTGCGGCGGGTGGCACAGCTCAAGCGGTTGCGTCCGGATATCGAATGTGTGTCGATTCGCGGGAATGTACAGACCCGTCTGGGGAAATTGCAAGGGGAAGTGGATGCCGTGATTTTGGCGGAAGCCGGCTTGGCGCGTTTGGGCTTGGCGGATGTCATCACGGCGCCGCTCTTGGCGGAGAATTGGCTGCCGGCCGCCGGGCAGGGTGCCGTTGCCGTACAGTGTCGTGCGGATGATACGGAGCTGTTGGCATTACTTGCCGCGATTCACGATGAGCCGACGGCGCAGGCGGTCGGTGCGGAGCGTGCGTTTTTGGGAGCGCTGGAAGGCGGCTGTCAAGTGCCCGTCGGCGCGTATGCCGAGCGGGAGGGTGAAACTCTGCATGTCAGCGGAGTGTTGCTGTCGCTTGACGGCCGGACGGCGGTACACAAGACCGTGTCCGGCGCGGCAACGGCGTATGTGACGCTCGGACGGCAATTGGCGGAGGCGGTGCTGGCGGACGGCGGCCGCGCCGTTTGGGAAGACGTACGGAGTACATTGGAGGCAAAGATATGAAGGGAATCGCCTATTTAATCGGAGCGGGGCCCGGTGACCCGGGATTGTTTACACTCAAAGGGAAAGCGTGTGTGGAGGCCGCCGATGTCGTCATTTACGATTATCTGGCCGATGAAGAGTTGTTGGGCTGGGCGCCGTCGGATGCGGAGCTGATTTATGCGGGCAAGCAGGCGGGCAACCATGCGTTGACGCAGGATGAAATCAATGCGCTGCTGGTGAATCGCGTTGCCGCCGGTCATGTGGTGGCACGACTGAAAGGCGGCGACCCGCTGGTTTTCGGCCGCGGCGGGGAAGAAGCGATGGCCTTGCGGGCGGCAGGACTGGCGTTTGAGATCGTTCCGGGGGTGACCAGTGCGATTGCGGCGCCTGCCTATGCCGGGATACCGGTGACGCAGCGGGCGATGGCGACATCGTTTGCGGTGGTGACCGGGCACGAGGATCCGACAAAAGAAACGACCGGTGTCAATTGGAAGCATATTGCCTGCGGGGCGGATACACTGACGTTTGTGATGGGCTTGGGCAATTTGCCGGACATCGCCGCACGCTTGCAGGAGTATGGCCGTGACGCCGCCACGCCGGCGGCGGTCGTCCGCTGGGGGACGAAACCGGAACAGCAGACGGTGGTCGGGACACTGGCGACGATTGCGCAAGAGGTAGAGCGTGCCGGTCTCAAGCCGCCGGGATTGCTCATTGTCGGGGATGTGGTCGGATTGCGGCCGCAGCTCAATTGGTTCGAAGAAAAGCCGTTGTTCGGTGCGCGTGTGGTCGTGACTCGTGCCCGCAAGCAGGCGGGCGCGCTGTCGCGTCTGTTGCGGCAACAGGGCGCCTATGTCATGAGCGTACCGGCCATTCGGACGGTGGCGACGGATAATCATGCCGAGCAGGACGCGGTCTTGCATAATTTAGCGCCGTTTGACTGGGTGCTGTTCACCAGTGTCAATACGGTCGAGTACTTTGCGGAGGCGCTGGTGCGTAACGGGCTCGACATGCGCGCCTTGGCCGGTAAAACGGTGATGGCGGTCGGCAAGAAAACGGCGGCCGGGCTGGCCAAGGCTGGCATTGTCGCGGATTCGGTACCGGCCAATGCATCGGCGGAAGGGATGCTTGCCGTGTTGGAAGGGGTACCGATGAAGGGGCGCAAGGTACTGTTGCCGCGTGCGGCCGAAGCGCGGGAGTTGTTGCCGGATACATTGCGCGAAGCCGGCGCCGAGGTGACGGTGCTGCCGGTGTACCGGACAGAACCGGAGCTGCGTGGCGGTCATGGCGAGCGACTGGCAGCGGCATTGCGGGAAGGCACGGTGGACGTCGTCACCTTTACGAGTGCGTCGACCGTGCGTAATATTGTCGCGATGCTGGGAGACGATGCCTCGTTGTTGCGCAACGTACAATTAATCGCCATCGGCGACATTACCGCAGCGGAGTTGCATGCCTACGGCTTGCAGGAAGACGGTATTGCCGAAGAAGCTACGATAGAAGCATTGGCCGAAGCGGTGGCGGTTGCGTATCGAAAGGAGTCTGACGTATGAATACATTGACACGGCGTCCGCGCCGCTTGCGAAATCACCCGCAGTTGCGGCGCATGGTACGGGAACATCAGCTGACGACGGCGGATTTGATTTATCCGTTGTTTGTGGTGCCGGGTGAGCATATTCGGGAAGAGATTCCGAGTTTGCCGGGGCAGTACCATCTCTCGGCAGACCAAGCGGTCCGGGTGGCAAAAGAAGCGGCGGCGCTCGGTATTCCGGCGGTCGAAGTGTTCGGTATTCCGACCTATAAAGATGAAGACGGTTCATCGGCGTGGCAAGATGACCAACCGGTACAGGCGGCTGTCCGGGCTATCCGGCGCGAGGTGCCGGAACTGTATGTGATGACCGATGTCTGCATGTGCCAATATACGACGACGGGGCATTGCGGGCATGTGGAAGACGGGAAAATCAGCAATGACGCGACGTTGCCGCTGTTGGCAAAGGTCGCACTCAGCCATGCCCGCGCAGGGGCGCATATGATTGCGCCGAGTGATATGATGGACGGCCGTATCGGGGCGTTGCGTGAGGCGTTGGACGGAGAGGGCTTCAGCGACGTTGCGATCATGAGCTATGCGGCGAAGTATGCGTCGGCGTACTACGGCCCGTTTCGGGATGCGGTGCACTCCGCGCCGCAATTCGGTGATCGCAAGACTTATCAAATGGACTGTGCGAATGCGCGGGAAGCGTGTAAAGAAATCGCCTTGGACGTCGACGAGGGTGCGGATATCATTATGATTAAGCCGGCACTGGCGTATTTGGATATCGTACGGGCGGCGCGGGAGGCCTGCGATTTGCCGATTTGCGTGTATAATGTCAGCGGTGAATATGCGATGGTCAAAGCGGCCGCCGCGCGCGAGTTGATTGATGAACGGCGCTTGGTGCTGGAAAGCCTGCTTGCGATGAAACGGGCGGGAGCCGACATCATTATTACCTACCATGCGTTGGATGTCGCACGGTGGCTCAAGGAGAGAGAATGCTGATGCAGTGGACAAAGTCGGCGGCGGCCTTTGCCGAAGCCAAACAGTATTTGCCGGGCGGGGTCAACAGTCCGGTGCGGTCATTCCGCAACGTCGACATGACGCCGCCGTTTATCGCCTCCGCCAAAGGAAGTCATATTACCGATATTGACGGGAATGAATACATTGATTATGTTCTCAGCTGGGGACCGATGATTTTGGGGCATGCCGATGAGGAAGTATGCCAAGCACTGGCCGCGCAGGCGCAGCGCGGCACCAGTTACGGCGCACCGACCTTGCTGGAAACGGAGATTGCGCAGTTGCTGCAGGATTTTTTCCCCGCACTGGAAATGGTTCGGCTGGTGAATTCGGGCACGGAGGCGACGATGAGTGCGTTGCGCTTGGCACGCGGATTTACCGGGCGCAGCAAAATCGTCAAGTTTATCGGGTGTTATCACGGACACAGCGACGGTCTGCTGGTCAAAGCGGGGTCGGGGGCGACGACGTTCGGCGTACCGGACAGCCCGGGGATACCGGCGGAAATCGCGGCCGACACCTTAACCATTCCGTACAATGATTTGGCGGCGGCGCAGGCGCTGTTTGCCGCGCAAGGTGAGGACATCGCCGCGGTTATTATTGAAGGCGTGGCGGGCAATATGGGACTGGTCGTGCCGCAAGACGGATATATGAAGGGGCTGAAAGCGCTGACGGAACAGTACGGTGCCCTCTTGATTATCGATGAAGTGATGAGCGGGTTCCGCGCTTCCCGCGGCGGTGCGCAAGCGACTTACGGGGTGCGGCCGGATTTGATGTGTCTCGGCAAGGTCATCGGCGGCGGATTGCCGGTCGGTGCATTCGGCGGCCGGCGTGACGTGATGGAACATTTGGCGCCGGCGGGCAATGTCTATCAGGCGGGTACGCTGTCGGGCAACCCGTTGGCGGTAACGGCAGGGTTGGTGACCTTGCGGCGCCTGCAGGATACGGCGGTATTTGCGGAGTTGGAAGCCAAATCCGAACGCCTCTGCGACGGTTTACGCAGTGCGGCGGAGCAGGCGGGACTGTCGTTGCAGCATCACCGTATCGGGTCGATGTTTACCGTGTTCTTCAGCGAAGAACCGGTCGTCGATTATGCGACGGCTTGTCGAAGCCGTTTGGATGAGTTTGCCGTGTACTTCAAAGCGATGTTGGGACAGGAGATTTATCTTGCGCCCAGCCAGTTTGAATGCGGATTCATGTCGCTGGCCCACAGCGAGGCGGATATCGAGCGGACGATTGTCGCGGCGACGAAGGCGTTCGAGGATGTTGCGGAATATCGTGCCGCCCGTATGCGATAATCTTATTTTTCAACTGTTTGCAGGTATGGTACAATAAAACCGTATGAGACACCATGAAGAGTTGCTTGTATCCATAGTGGTACCGCTGTTTAACGAAGAAGACAACATTGCACATTTTTATGCCGCGCTTTGCGATGTCATTGACTCGCGTCCGGAAAGATTCGAACTGGTATTTGTCGATGACGGTTCACGCGATCGGACCCCGTTGCTGCTCAAGGAGCTGGCGGCGCGCGATGCGCGTGTACGCAGCTTGATTTTGGCACGGAATTTCGGTCATCAATTGGCATTGACTTGCGGGATGGACTATGCCGCGGGCGATGCGGTGATTACCATGGACGGCGATATGCAGCATCCGCCGGCGCTGTTGCCGGATTTGCTGGCGGCGTGGTACGACGGCTATGACGTGGTGCAGACCGTGCGTCTGTCGACGGCCAATGTCAGCCGGTTCAAAAAATGGACGTCCAGCGGATACTATCGATTCATCAACTCGATTTCCAAGGTGGAGATTGTCGAAGGCGGATCCGATTTTCGGCTGTTGGATCGCAAGGTGGCCGATCGGTTGCAGGATTTTCGGGAGCACGCCCGATTTTTGCGCGGGATAGTCAGCGATATCGGGTATCGGCAGACACGGATCACCTTCCGCGCACCGGAGCGTTTTGCCGGAGAAAGCAAATTTTCTTTGCGGAAAATGGTGCGCTTTGCCATTGACGGGATTACGTCATACTCGACCGTACCGCTACGACTGGCGCTGTACGTGGGACTTTGTATGGGACTGGTCAGTCTACTGATGATCGGGTATGTTTTGCTGGTCAAGTATTATTTTTGCGAAGCGGTATCCGGCTGGGCGACGGTCGTCGTGGCGATTTTGATGCTGGGCGGTATCCAGTTGGTGTTTTTGGGTGTGATCGGTGAATATATCGGTCGGATTTTTGAAGAGGTGAAGGGGCGACCGCTGTATTGGCTGCGTGCCATTTACGGCGGAGCGGAAAACAACGGCGAGAAACAGTGATATGTGTGCGGGGGAACCATGCAGTTGGGGTGAATTTCGCAAATTGCGAAAAGGAGTGCTCTTTCCTAACCCGTCAGCTAACCTCGTGAAGAAAGGAGCAATATGATTCAGTTACGACGATTGGTGATGGCCGTGGCATTGCTGGCGATACCTTGCGGCGGTGCGATGGCGACATTTCATCCGGGAGACAGCGGAGAAGAGATACGGATTGTCCAGACACAATTGGGCGTCTTGGGGTATGAGGTCGAGGCGGACGGTATTTACGGGCAGGCAACGGCGGGAGCCGTACGGGCGTTTCAGGAAGAACACGGCCTGGAGGCGGACGGGCTCATCGGTCCGATTACCTATCGTGCCTTAATCGGACGGGATATCCCCGTCAGTCGCGGAGATTTTTCGACGACATTGATTCGGCGCCTGGTGTCGATTGCACAGCAGTATGTCGGAGTGCCCTATGTGTACGGAGGAACAACCCCGAGCGGGTTTGACTGCTCCGGGTTTGTGCAGTTCGTAGCGAGTAATTCGGGGCTTTACGTGCCGCGGTCGGCGGATGAACAATACCAAATGGGTCGCAGTGTAGCCGGTGATGATTTGCGACCGGGAGATTTTGTCTTTTTTTCCGATGACGGACACGGGATTTCGCATTCGGGGATTTATCTCGGTTACGGACGGTTTATCAGTGCGACCAGTAGTCGTGGCGTGGCGATTGACAGCCTGAGCGGCGATTATTGGGGAGACACATATATCGGCGCACGCCGGATGATTTAACAAGAGGCGCAAGCCTCTTTTTTCGTATCGATAAAAATATGAATCGATGCGCATGTGAGGAAAGCTATGATTGCAGCGGAAGCATTGGGATACCACTATGAGCGGGAGTGGATTTTTCGCGATGTAACATTTCGGATTGCGCGCGGCGAATTTACGGCGCTCATCGGTCCGAACGGCGCGGGTAAGAGTACATTGCTCAAATTGTTGGGCGGTATTTACCTGCCGTCGGCGGGCAAGGTGCGTATTGACGATATGACGGTGGGCGCCGCGCAGCGCGCCGGAAAGATCGGATATGTCCCGCAAAATTACAGTCAAAATACCGCGGCATTTCCCGCCAGCGTGGCCGAGGTGACGGCGCTGGGGCTGGTCACAAGTCGTCTTTCTCAGGCGGAACGGGAGCGGCGGGTCATGACGGTACTCACGGAAGTCGGGATGGAGGCGTACAGCCGATATCGTATCGGCGACCTGTCGGGCGGCCAGCAACAGCGGGTAATGATTGCGCAGGCCTTGGTCAAGCAGCCGAGCGTGCTATTGCTTGACGAGCCGACGAGCGGGATTGATTACACGACCGGGAGTGAATTGATGAAGTTACTGCGCTTCCATAATCAGCGCGACAATATTACCGTGGTGATGGTCTCGCATGACCTGGAGCGGGCGTTGCCCTGTGCGGATCGGGTCTTGTGTCTGAATCGGGAGCTGTGCTATGACGGTCGGCCGGACGGATTTTATCAAGCGCATGAATACGGGCGGCATTTGTTTTACGGAAAGCGAGGGACGCCGTGATGGAGATGTGGCAGTACGAGTTTATGCGGCGTGCGCTCGCAGCAGGGCTGATGATTGCGTGGCTGTGCCCCCTGGTCGGCATGCTGGTAGTGGTTCGGCGGCAAGCGCTGTTGGGCGACGGATTGGGGCATATCGCCTTTGCAGGGGTGACCGCATCGTCGTGGTGGGGGATATATCCGCCGCTCGGCGCGATGCTGATTACTTTGCTGGCGGCACTCGGTATTGAAAAAGTCCGCCGGCGGCATCGGCATTACAGTGATATGGGATTGGCGCTTTTCTTTTATGCGGGCTTGGCGGCGGCGATTGTATTTGCATCGCTGGGCAATGTATCCAATGTAGGGATTATGGGATTCCTGTTCGGCAGTATTTTGACCGTGACGGAGACGGAGCTGGTCGGGATGGGTGCGGTCAGCGCATTGGTGACAGTGTTGCTTTGGTATTGGCGCCGCGACTTGGTCGCGCTGGCTTTCGATGAGGCGATTGCCCGGGTCAACGGGGTACGGGTCGATGTCTTGCAGACGATATTTGCGCTGCTGGTGGCCGGAGTGGTCGTGCTGGGGATGACCGTGGTGGGTATCCTCTTGGTCAGTGCGTTGATGATTGTACCCGTGGCGGCCGCGCATTTATGGCAACAAAGTTTTGTGCGGACGACGGGCGTGGCAGTCGGCTATTCCCTGCTGTCGGTATACAGCGGGTTGGTGTTGAGTTATCAGTACGATTTGGCGCCGGGCGGCACGATCGTGTTGGCCGGTTTGGCGGCGTATGTATTGACGTGGTGGGCGGTGACGGCGATTCGCCGCTGTGCGGGACGTACGGACAGGAGGGCGTAAGATGCGGATTGCGATGATGCAAATGGAAGTGGTGGCGGGCGACGTACGAAAGAATACGGAGCATGCGTTCGCGTTGCTCGAAGAAGCGGCACCGCAGGCGGATTTGTTGGTCTTGCCGGAAATGTGGACGGTGGGCTATGATTTTCGCCGCTTGGACGAGCAAGCGAACACACCGGGAGACGCACTGTTGACCGCGTTGGCACAATGGGCACAAAAGCAGGGAAAGTATCTCCTCGCGGGGAGCTTGCCGACGCGGGAGAAGGGGCGGCTGTACAACCGCTCGTACGTGTACGGACCGCAGGGAGAAATCGCCTCGTACGATAAGTTGCATCTTTTCAGTCTGCTGTCCGAGCCGCGGCGATTTACCGCGGGCAATCGGCTGACGCTGGCCGAGGTCGGGGATGTGACGGTCGGGTGCAGTATCTGCTACGATGTGCGGTTTCCGGAAATGTACCGACGGTTGTCGATGGACGGTGCGACATTGGTCGCGATTCCCGCCGAGTGGCCGACCTCACGCTTGGAGGCGTGGCGGTGCCTGGTGCGGGCGCGGGCGATGGAAAATCAAATCTATATTTGTGCGGTCAATGCCGTGGGCTGTTACCGCGACAATGTGTTTGCGGGGCACTCCTGCCTGGTGGCGCCCGACGGCACATATGTCGCCTTGGCGGGAACGGAAGAAACGATTATCTACGGGACGTATGAGCCGCAAGCGGTGGCAACGACACGGGAGCGGATGAGTGTCTGGCAGGATCGGCGGCCGGATATTTACGGGGCGGATACCGAAGCATGATATTCGCCGGTTGGCGGATGTGATATAATGGAGTGAACATAAATATAAGGGGGACAGACGATGAAAGGCAATGAAATTCGCCGCCGCTTTTTGACGTTTTTTGAAGATAAAGGACATCTACGCTTGGACAGTTTTCCGTTGATTCCGAAAGACGATCCGAGCTTATTGCTGATCGGTGCCGGAATGGCGCCGCTGAAGCCGTATTTTACAGGAAAGGTGACACCGCCGTGCCCGCGCGTGACGACATGCCAAAAATGCATGCGTACGGGGGATTTGGAAAATGTCGGACGGACGGCGCGGCATCATACTTTTTTTGAGATGCTGGGGAATTTTTCCTTCGGAGATTATTTTAAGAAAGACGCGATTCATTGGGCGTGGGAATTTTTGACCGAGCAGTTGGCGTTGGAGCCGGAGCGCCTCTATGTGACGATTCACCCCGATGACGAAGAAGCGTACGCCATCTGGCATGACGAAGTCGGCGTGCCGGCAGAGCGTATTTATAAGTTGGATGATAATTTTTGGGAAATCGGTGAAGGTCCGTGCGGCCCGTGCAGTGAGATTTTCTACGACCAAGGCGAAGCGTTCGGTACGGACGAGGAAAACCGAATGGGCGGTGAAGGGGACCGCTTTTTGGAAATCTGGAACTTGGTATTTTCGCAATATAATCGCACGGCCGACGGCAAGTATGAGCCGCTGGCCCATAAAAATATTGATACCGGTGCCGGTCTGGAACGGTTGGCGGCGGTACTGCAGCACAAGAAAAACAATTTTGAAACGGATTTGATTTATCCCTTAATTGAGCAGGCGGCCGCACTGGCCGGGGTGCGCTACGGCGAAAGTGAAGTGACGGATGTCGCGCTCAAGGTTATCGCCGACCATGCACGGGCGACGACCGTGTTGATCGGTGACGGCGTGTTGCCCTCCAACGAGGGGCGCGGTTATGTATTGCGACGGATTATCCGCCGGGCGGTCCGTAAGGCCAAGATGCTCGGTATTACGCAGCCTTTTATGGCACAGATGGTGGATACGGTCATTGATTTGCTCGGCGAAGGTATTACCGACTTGCCGGGTAAGCGCGATTTTATCAAAACCAATGCGGCGACCGAGGAAGCCCGTTTCCAGCGGACGTTGGATCAGGGCTTGCTGTTGTTGCAGGAGCGGCTGGATGAGTTGGCGCAGCAGGGAGTACGTGTGCTGGACGGCAGCGATGTGTTCAAGCTGTATGACACGTACGGTTTCCCGTGGGAGTTGACGGAAGAAATCGCCGCCGAAGCGGGAGTGAAAATCGACCAAGACGGATTTGTCCGCGCGATGAACGAGCAGCGGGAACGTGCCCGTGAAGCGCGTGAAAAACGCGATGCCAAAGTCGTGACGCCGGATACGACCGGTCTTGCCGGCGCCGGTCGGGTATACGACGAAGCGGTACGGGACACGACGATTATCATGCTCGGTCGTGACGGACAGGAAATCGATACGGCGGAAGACGGTGATGAGGTCATCGCGATTTTGGCGGCCAGCCCGTTCCATGCGGAAGGCGGCGGCCAGCTGGGCGATGTCGGCTGCTTGCGCGGTGCGAACGGGACGATGAACGTAACGGATACGAAACGCAACCCCGACGGGACGATTTACCTGACGGGGCAAGTGGAAGCCGGTTTGTTACAAAAAGGCGACGCCGTGTCGGCCGAACCGGACACGGAGCGGCGGCATGATATGGCGCGCAATCATACGGGGACGCACTTGTTGCAGGCGGCGTTGCAGCATGTGGTCGGGGCGCATGTCACACAGGCGGGCTCGGTGGTGATGCCGGATCGGTTGCGGTTTGACTTTACCCATGCGCAACCGCTGACAGAAGAACAACTGGACCGAGTGGAAGCTTACGTCAATGAAGTGATTTGGCGGGGGATTCCGACGGTGATTGAAGAGATGCCGATTGCGCGTGCCAAGGAAATGGGCGCGATGGCACTGTTCGGTGAAAAATACGGTGATGTCGTCCGCGTGGTACAAGTGCCGCAGGTCAGTATCGAGTTGTGCGGCGGCAGTCATGTGGCCAATACGGGTGAAATCGGTTTGTTCCGGATTGTGTCCGAAAGCGGCATCGGTTCGGGGATTCGCCGTATCGAAGCGGTGACCGGACGCGGGGCCTATGCACAGGTAAAAGCGGAAGCCGGTACCCTTGCCGCGCTGGCGACGTTACTCAAGGCGACGCCGACGACGGCAGTCGAACGGCTGGAGCATACGCTGGCCGACAAAAAAAGTATGGAGAAAGAAATTGCTGCCTTGCATCGTGACCAAAGTAAGCAGGTCATCACTGCATTGGTCGCGGCGGCGACGACAATCGGCGGGTTGCAGATTGTGTGCGGTGAAGTGCCGGCGGCGGATATGAATGAATTACGGGAAATCGGTGACATGCTGAAAACCCGTCCCGATGTGGATGCGCTGCTCATCGGCGCAGTACATGACGGCAAGGTCAGTCTGCTGGCGACGGCGAATGCGGCGGCAGTGGCGGCCGGCATGCATGCCGGGCAAGTCGTCAAGGCGGCAGCGACAGCTTGCGGCGGCGGCGGCGGCGGGCGGCCCGATATGGCGCAGGCGGGCGGTAAAGACCCGTCCCGACTGGGCGCGGCATTGGCGGCCGGAATGGATGCTGTCAAGGCAGCCGTATCCTGAGAGGAGGAAAACAGATGTCGGTGCATGATGAAACGAAATTTTTCAAACCGATTCAACGTACGGATTCCGAAGTATCCGTGATGTTGCGGGAAGTCATTGCGGCAATGCGCGAAAAAGGACACGATCCCGTCGTCCAACTGGCAGGATATTTGTTATCGGGAGATCCCACTTATATTACGGCGCATCGTGAAGCGCGTAACCTGATACGCGGTTTTGAAAAAGACCGGATTTTGGAAAGCTTGATTGCCAGCTATGTCGATTCGCATCAATTATGAGTCGGATATTGGGGTTGGACGTCGGTGAGCGGCGCACGGGCATTGCCGTCAGCGATCCCTTCGGCTGGACGGCGCAGGGCGTGGAGGTATGGAAGTCCGTCTCACGCGAAGCGGATATCGAGCGGATTGTGCATTGGGCGCAGGAATATGATGCAGCGACAGTAGTCATCGGCTTGCCGCTCAATATGGACGGGAGCAGAGGGCCGCGGGCGCAATGGATGGAAGCGTTTGCACAGGAACTGGGCGAGCGCTTGCCGGACAGAGAAATCGTACTGCATGACGAACGCCTGTCTACGGTACAGGCGGAGCGCAGTCTGATTGCGGGCGGTGTGCGGCGTGCCAAACGTCGTACGGTAATTGACAAGATGGCGGCTGTCGTGATATTACAGAGCTATCTGGATGCGCGGTGAGCGTAGAGGAGGAGTCGATATGGCGGAAGATACAAAAAGCACGGCGGAAGAAGAAGTCATCGTGGTACTGATTGAAGGGCCGAACGGAGAAGAAGAATATTACGCACAAGATGTCATCATCCCGTATGAGGGCAAAGAATTTGCGATTTTGGTGTCGGTCGATGAGGACGACTCCGACGCGGAGCCGGAAATCATTGTGGCGCGGATGGATCAGGACGATGACGGTGAAATCGTATATGTCTCGCCGGAAGAGGACGAATTTACGGCAGTAGAAAAATTGTATAACGAAATGTTTGCCGAAGAAGAATAAGGACGACGGTGCCGGCGGGAAATGATTCCGCGGCACCGTTTTTGTATGGACTGAAATCGCGCGGGGCGGGTGTGATATAATAAATCCGAGGTGAGCGGATGCGCAGATGGATTCCCATCTTGCTGATCGGGGTGGCGGTGTTGATGTTGGCATCGTGGAACAGCGAGAGAAAACAAGTAGCGGAAACGCAGCCGAGTGTGACACCTACACAGACATTGGTCGTGTACACGGACATGTCACACGATATGGCGGAAACAATCAGTCATGCCTATTTGGAAAAGTCAGGCGTGCGTTTGGAAATGCACCCGATGCCGATTGATCGAATCGTCGCCTATCTGATGGACAGCGAGGCATTGCGTGTCAATGCGGAGGATGCACAGGCAGTCGATTTGGTCTGGGGCAGCGAGATGTTGTTGCGCCGGTTGGAGGAGCAGCATCTTTTGCGTGCGTATACCTCGGAGCATACGGATATCGTCGATGCCCGTTTCAAAAATGAGGACGGGTTTTGGGTCGGTACATGGTATGTGCCGTTGGTGTTGGCGGTACGGGAAGAGTATTATCGTGAGTACGGCGAAGACTTGCGGACGTGGACGGACTTGACAGATAATCCGACGGTACGGTTGGCGATGACGGATTTTATGGCGGCGGATATGACGGCCGAGCTGTTGTATTCCATGGTGGAGATGTACGGTGAGGAGCGCGCCTTTGACCGTTTACGCGACTGGCATCGACACATGGCACAGTATGCCAAGTACCTGACGACACCGGTGCGTATGCTGGCACTGCAAAAAGCGGATGTCGCGATTGCGGACGCGGAGAGCGTACGGACCGCGATTGCCGACAATCTGCCCGTGCGCATGGTCTATCCGCAGGACGGTACGGCGTATTACTTGTACGGCATGGGGATTCCGCGGGAAGCGGCGCATGTGCAGGAAGCGCAAGAGTGTGTAGATCGGGTACTGTCCGGTTGCTTGTTCGGGTCATTACAGCATCAGCGCTATTATTTTTACTATACAGGCTATCCCGGGGTGCAAGTCGTGGATGCACATCGCGAAGAGCCGGTGTTGTGGCCGACCACCAAACACTATACGGAGGAGGGCAAACAGGCCTTGCGCTCGCGCTGGTTACGGCAAGTGCGGTTTGCGGAAGAAGAATGAAAGAGGAACGGCAGGGACAAGTATACAGGCCTCCGGCAAGCTTGAACGCCGGAGAGACAATCGCGGTGGCCGAGTCGTGTACCGGCGGGATGATTGCCGCGCGGCTGACGGAGGCGCCGGGGGCGTCAGCGTATTTTGCGGGCGGTGCGGTGACGTATACAGACGCTGTCAAAACACGGGTGTTGGGAGTGCCCGCCGCGATGCTGAGGATGTACGGCGCCGTCAGTGAGCCGGTGGCACGGGCGATGGCGGAAGGCGTATTGCGTGTATATCAAGCGACATGGGCGATGGCGACGACGGGATTTGCCGGTCCCGGCGGGGGCAACGCGGCAGAGCCGGTCGGTACGGTCTATATTGCGACGGGGCGTGCGGGCGAGATAGCGGTACGGCGGTATGTGTTTGCCGGCAATCGGGAAGATGTGCGCCGCCAAGCGGTAGAAGCGGCGTGGATACAATTGGAGCGACATTGGACGGTCAAGGAGGAGTAAGATGAGTGCAGAGCAGGTACGTGAAGAGAAAATGAAAGCGGTCGATCGCGCGATTCAGCAAATCGAACGCGATTTCGGTGCAGGCGCGGTCATGCGGCTGGGCGAGGCGGGGCCGAATCTGAATGTGGAAGTCATTTCGACGGGTATTTTGGCGTTGGATTTGGCACTCGGCGTCGGCGGTTTTCCGCGCGGGCGTGTCGTCGAAATCTACGGTCCGGAGTCATCCGGAAAAACGACGGTGGCATTGCATACGATTGCACAAGCGCAAAAAGACGGCGGGATTGCCGCATTTATTGATGCCGAACACGCACTCGATCCGATTTATGCGCGGCGCTTGGGCGTCGATACGGCGAATTTGCTCGTGTCGCAACCGGACACCGGCGAACAGGCGCTGGAGATTTGTGAGATGTTGGTCCGCAGCGGCGGAGTGGATATCGTGGTCATCGACTCGGTGGCGGCCTTGGTACCGAAAGCCGAAATTGAAGGCGATATGGGCGATTCACACGTCGGGTTGCAGGCACGGCTGATGAGTCAGGCCTTGCGGAAACTGACCGGGATTATCAGCAAATCCAAAACGACCGTTATTTTTATCAATCAGTTGCGGGAAAAAGTCGGTGTCATGTTCGGTAATCCGGAAACGACGACAGGCGGTCGTGCGCTGAAGTTTTATGCATCCGTGCGGGTCGATATTCGCAAAGGAGAGGTCATTAAAGTACGGGACGAATTTTTGGGCAATCGGACGCGCGCCAAAGTCGTCAAGAACAAAGTCGCGCCGCCGTTCAAACTCGCGGAATTCGATATGATGTACGGCGAAGGGGTATCACATGAAGGTACACTTATCGATATCGGGGCCAATATGGATGTCATCCAAAAAAGCGGCGCGTGGTATTCGTATCAAAATGAGCGGATGGGGCAAGGCAAAGAAAATGCCAAAATCTATCTGAAAGAGCATCCGGAAATTGCCGCGGAAATTGAAAAGATTATTCGCGATACGTTGGTCGCGGAGCCGGAGCGCTTTGAAGAAGGCGAAATCACGGAAACGGACAGTCATGAATGAGCAGGCGTATGAGCAAGCGCTGACGTATCTTTCCCGCCGCAATTACAGCCAAACGGAACTGGCGCGGAAACTGCAGCAGAAGGGGTATGAAACGAGCGAGATCCGGGAGGTTCTCGCTCGTTTGTGTGCGGCGCAAATTGTGGATGACGAAGGGCTGGCCCGGCGTTTGTATGAACAGTATATAGACGACGGTGTCTATGGGAATTCGTATATTGCGTATCGGCTGCAGCAGAAGGGATTGGAGATGCCCGCACGCATGAGTGCGGAGGAAGAAAATCGGCGTGCGTTGCAGCTGGTTCGCAAACGCTTGCTGGATTCCGCCGGACAGGTCACAAAACGGAAACTGGCCTCGTTTTTGGCCAATCGGGGCTACGGTGCGGGGACATTGTATGCCGTATGCGAGGAGTTGGGCGATGCGGTTTTGCTTGACACTACGGGGAAAAAATCCTACAATAAATACAGGCAATCGTAGATAATGAGCACGATACAAACAACAGAATACAGGATGTAAGGAGTGGCAGACTCTTTACACGCAAGGGAGGTGAAAATCATTTCCGAATTAGTGATTTACGGACTTCTCTTGGTGATTATCGGAGTCGCCGGCGGGTATTTTTTACGTCGTGCCGCTGCGGAATCGAAAATCGGCAGTGCCGAAAGAGAAGCCGAACGAATTCGTGAAGAAGCGCAGCGTGCGGCAGAAACGATGCACAAAGAGCAAGTGTTGCAGACAAAGGAAGAGATGCATCGCTTGCGTGCGGAAATCGAGCGTGACGAAAAGAATCGTCGTAATGAGCTGAATCGTTACGAACGGCGATTGGAGCAAAAAGAAACAAATCTGGATAAACGAGCCGATACGTTGGAACAAAAAGAAACGGCGTTGCAACGTAAGGAAACGAAAATCAGAGAACGACAGCAAGCAGCGGATGAACTGTACAGCCAACAGATGAGCAAACTGGAAGAAATCTCCGGGATGACATTTGAGCAGGCCAAAGGGATTTTGCTGGCCAATGTGGAACAAGATATCAAGCATGAAAAAGCGGTGCTGATTCGCGAGCTGGAAAGCCAGTGTAAAGAAGAGGCGGACAAGCAGGCGCGTGAAATCATTTCGCTGGCCATTCAGCGGAATGCGGCGGAGCAGGTGTCGGAGACGACCATTTCCGTCGTGACCTTGCCGAACGATGAAATGAAAGGACGTATTATCGGACGGGAAGGACGAAATATTCGCGCGTTGGAAATGGCGACGGGCGTCGATTTGATTATTGACGATACCCCCGAAGCCGTCACCTTGTCGGGCTTCAGTCAAGTGCGACGCGAGGTCGCACGGGTCGCGCTGGAAAACCTGATTAAAGACGGACGGATTCATCCGGCCCGTATTGAGGAAATGGTCGAAAAGGCACGCAAGGAAGTTGACAAGCGAATGCGCGAAGCCGGTGAGCAGGCGTTATTCGATCTCAATATTCACCACATGCATCCCGAGTTGGTGAAAATACTGGGACGCATGAAGTATCGCACCAGCTACGGGCAGAATGTACTGCAACATTCTGTCGAAGTGGCGAATTTGGCGGCGGCGTTGGCGGCGGAAATCGGCGCCGATGCGGAACTGGCCAAACGGGCCGGCTTGTTGCATGATATCGGTAAAGCGATTGACCAGGAAATCGAAGGAAAGACGCATGTGGAGCTGGGCGTCGAAATTGCCAAGAAGTATCATGAGCCGGATGTGGTCGTCAATGCGATTGCATCGCATCACGGCGATACGGAAGCCACCTACGTGGAATCGGTATTGGTGGCGGCGGCGGACGCGATCTCGGCAGCACGGCCGGGCGCACGTCGTGAAACATTGGAAAATTATCTGAAGCGATTGACTAAATTGGAAGAAATTGCCAAATCCTTTGACGGTGTGGAAAGCTGTTATGCGATTCAGGCCGGTCGGGAAATTCGGGTCATGGTAAAACCGGAAAAAGTGACGGAGGATGATGTAACGCTCTTGGTGCATGATATTGCCCAGCGTATCCAAAACGAGTTGCAGTATCCGGGACATATCAAGGTGGTCGTCATTCGCGAAACACGCGCGACTGATTACGCCAAATAAGGTAAGAAATGACAGACCGTCGCTTACGGGCGACGGTTTTTCTTTGCCTTGCGGCGCAAGAAAAAGGAAATTCGCGCATGGCGGAGAATATTAGCAAGGAGTGAGAGGAGGGCGGCCGCATGAAATTCAGCGAAGCATTTATTGAGCAAGTACGGAACGGAAATGATATCGTGCAAGTTATCGGTGAAGTTGCCGCCTTGCAAAAGAAGGGGAAGACGTATTGGGCGTGCTGTCCGTTTCACCACGAAAAAACGCCGTCGTTTTCCGTATCTCCCGAAAAAAACTTTTTTTATTGTTTCGGCTGCCATGAGGCGGGCGATGTGTTTTCCTTTATTCAAAAATATGAGCATTGCACCTTTCCTGAAGCGGTTGAGCGTTTGGCAAACCGGATTCATCTGGCCGTGCCGGAGACGGAGCTGTCACCGGCGGAAAGGCGGCAGGAACAGCAGCGTAAAGCGCTGTACGAAATCAATGAACTGGCCGCCGAGTACTTTCATAACTGCCTGACGAAAACCGGCTTGGGGGCACCCGGACTGGAGTATTGGCAAAAACGGGGGCTCAGCGCCCAAACGGTGGTCGATTTCAAGTTAGGCTATGCGGTCGATGAATGGTCCCGTTTGTATCGGGATTTTACCAAGCGCGGGTACAGTAAAGAGTTGCTGTTGGCCGCCGGTCTGTGTACCGAGAAAAACGGTGAAGTATATGACCGTTTTCGCGGGCGCTGTATGTTTCCGATACGCGACGCCAAAGGCCGCGTGGTCGGCTTCGGCGGGCGGATTTTGGACGCGGGCGAGCCGAAGTATTTGAATTCGCCCGAAACGGCGATATTTAATAAGCGCAACTTGCTGTTTGCCTTGTCGCGTGCGTTGCCCGCGATTCGTCGGACAGAGCAGGCCGTGCTGGTCGAGGGCTATATGGATGTCGTCGGTGTGCACAACCGGGGTGTGACCAATGTCGTGGCGTCCTTGGGGACGGCATTTACCGAGGCGCAGGCACGGTTGCTGCATCGCTCGGCCAAGGAGCTGTTGATTGCGTATGATATGGATCGGGCGGGACGGACGGCGACGAAGCGGGCGATTGAGATTGCGCGCAAGGTCGGGATTCGCTTGCGGATTGTGACGTTGCCCGACGGTAAAGATCCGGACGAATATATCCGTGAGCACGGAGCGGACGCGTGGCAGGAGGCGATTCGGGCGGCGCAAGGCGTGATTGACTATTCGCTCAAAATGGCCCTGCAACAAGGCAATCCGACGACAATTGACGGAAAAAATCAGATTCTGCGGGAGATGATACCCTTGATTGTCGAGACGGAAAATGCGGTCGCAGTCGACGGGTACTTGACGAAGCTGGCGACGGTACTGCGGATGAACGAGGGGCTCGTACGCAGTGAAGCCGCACAGTATATCGAGAAGGCGGGGAAACAGGTGTATGTCGCGCCGGCTCAGGTGGATACCGAGTCGGTATCGGCGGCGGACACCACCCAGCGTCAAAAGGCGGAGGCGCTGTTGTTGGGATACTTGCTGCAGGGCGGCGATATGGCGGCGGTCGCGGCACAAGTGCCGCCGAGCGATTTTACCGATTCGCTCTGGCAGGAGGTATATACGCAGTGTTTGGCGGTTTGGCAAGAAAGCGGTGCATTGACGGAAGAGGCGGTACGTCGCCGGATACCCGACGCGCATCGCGAACGCTATGCCCGGGTGGTGATGGCGGCGCTTCCCATGGGGGACGGTACGGCCGTTTCCTACATGCGTCCGTTGCGGCGGGCGGCGTTGCAAGAGCGGTATGAGCAGCACTGCCAGCAGGCGGAAGCGTATATTCGGCAAGGAGATGAGGCGCGTTATCGAGAGGAAATGAAGGCGGGCATGAAGGTCAGCGAATTGTTGCGTGAATGGCAATAAATCTGAGGAGAGGACATGACAGAGACAGCGAACCGAAATATTGAACAGCAAATGGCGGAGTTAATGGCGTGTGTTGACGGAAATCATCAATTAGCCTATGATGAGATACGGCAACGTGCCGAGCGCGGCAAGTGGACGTACGGACGTTGGGATCGGATTTTGGATCGTCTGGCGGCACGCGATGTGAAGATTGTCGCCGGCGCCGCCGTCCATACGGAAGAAGACCGGCTGGCGGAGAGCAGCGGTGCCCGTATGGACGATCATGTGCGTGTCTACCTGAAAGAAATCGGGCAGGTGGATTTGCTGGACGCGCAGGAAGAAATCGAAATCGCACAGCGTATTCACGCGCCGGGAGAAACGGACGGTACGGAAACGCCGGCCGAACTGGCACGGTTGGAAGAAGACTCCGTCCTGGCTCGCCAGGAGTTGTCCGACGCCAATTTACGCTTGGTGGTCAGCATTGCCAAACGCTATGTCAATCGCGGTCTGTCTTTTTTGGACTTGATTCAGGAAGGCAATATGGGGCTTTTGCGGGCGGTTGAAAAATACGATTATACAAAGGGATTTAAGTTCAGTACCTATGCGACTTGGTGGATTCGCCAGGCGATTACCCGCGCCATCGCCGATCAGGCGCGGACGATACGGATTCCGGTGCATATGGTGGAAACCATCAATAAATTGAACCGCTTTGAACGGCAAATTTCGCACGAACAGGGACGCGAAGCGACGGAAGAAGAGCTGGCGGAGATGATGGATATCACCGTTGAAAAAGTGCGGGAAATTATGAAAATATCGCAAGAACCGGTCTCGCTGGAAACGCCGATCGGTGAGGAAGAGGACTCTCACTTGGGGGCGTTTATCGAAGACCATGATGCAGTGGCGCCGGAAGAGGCCGCCGCGGCCATATTACAACGGGAACAAATCGAGCGGGCCTTGGCGGCTCTGCCCGAGCGAGAGCGGGAAGTGATTTATTTGCGGTTCGGATTGCGTGACGGCAAGCATCGCACATTAGAGGAAGTCGGCGCGTATTTCGACGTCACCCGCGAACGCATTCGGCAGATTGAACGCAAAGCGCTGGAAAAACTCCGCGCCAAAGGCAATCTGTTACAATAGAGAACTATCGAAGGAGAGACATCGATTGAAGGATACGGATTTGAAAACGGATGGGGTAAGAGCGATGGACGAACAAGCGACAGCGAAACAGGAGGTACGTCCGAAACGAAAACGGAAAACGGTCGCCCAGCGGATGGAAGAAGCCGTTGCGACGATTTTGCGCTGCCAAAACGGTGACATCACGACAAGCGAGGCCAACGATTGTTTACGTAAGCATCGTTTTTCACAGCGCAGTATCAGCATCCTGAATGCCCGTCTGGCAGAAGCGGGGGTGCCCTGCTTGGAAGCGGACGGGACGATGGCGGTCGCGTCGACGTCCGTGCAAGCGACTGCTGCACAAACGGCACATAGTGACGAACAGGTGCAGACGGAGACCGCACCGCCTGACGGACAGGCAAGCGGGGGCAAGTCCCGCAAGACGGCGAGCCGAGTCGGCAAGACGTCGAAGAAAACCGCCCGGAGAAAAGGCGCAAAAGGTGACGACGAAGCACTGACATTGGACGAAACATTGGCTGAGCTGGTGAGATTGGGAAAAAAAGAAAAGCAGCTCAATGAAGACGATGTCATGGACCGGCTGGCCGTGTTTGAGCTTAACCCGGAAAAAATCGAAGAGATTTATGAAATGTTTCATGCCGAGCGGATTGAGTTGACGGCAACCGATAAAGAAGATGCGGAAATGGCCGATGAAGATGCCAAGGCGGCGGCGCAATTTGCCGCACAGGATACCGGCGATCAGGTCAACCTGGACGATCTGGTGCGGATGTATCTGAAAGAAATCGGCCGCGTGCCGCTGTTGACGGGAGACCAGGAAGTCGAGCTCGCCAAGCGGATTGAAGCGGGCAAAGCGGTCGTTGCGGCCAAGGAAGAACGGAATGCGGTCATTGCGTGGCTGGCGGCACATGCAGACAGCATGAATGAAGACGGCGAGATTCCCTATGCGGTTTTTGTGCTCCCCAAGGAATGGCAAGACGATGACCGTATGCAGGAATTGCTGGCGCGCGGGCTGGACGCGCTTGCCGTGCATATCGAGGGGAAATTAAGCGTAGCGAAAGCGGCCGAACTCGCACAGGAAGTCGCGGGATTACCGCTCGATGTCGATGCGGATATGACCGCCCTCTATACGGCTGACGAGGTGCGCGAGCGCTTGTCTGCGGCGTATGCGGATGCCGCGACGCAACAGGAAGAAGAGCGTATCTTGGCGGATGCGCATATAGCCAAACAAAGTCTGACGGATGCCAACTTGCGGCTGGTGGTCAGCATTGCCAAACGGTATGTCGGTCGCGGGATGCAGTTCTTGGATTTGATGCAGGAAGGCAATCTCGGGCTGATTAAGGCGGTAGAAAAATTCGACTATACCAAGGGATACAAATTCAGTACGTACGCGACGTGGTGGATTCGCCAGGCGATTACCCGTGCGATTGCCGACCAGGCGCGGACGATACGTATTCCCGTGCATATGGTCGAGACTATCAACAAGCTGGTACGGACGTCGCGGAATTTGTTGCAAAAATTGGGGCGCGATCCGATTCCGGAAGAAATCGCCGCGGAGATGGACATCACCGTTGAGCGCGTTCGGGAAATCATGAAAATCGCACAGGAACCGGTATCATTGGAGACGCCGATCGGCGAAGAAGAAGATTCGCATTTGGTCGAGTTTATCGAAGACCGTAACGCCGTCGCACCGGAAGAGGCCGCCTCCGCCATTATGTTGCGCGAGCAGGTGGATGATATCCTGCAGGGGTTGACACCGCGGGAGCGCGAGGTCATTTACTTGCGGTTCGGGCTGAAAGACGGCAAGCAGCGGACACTGGAAGAAGTCGGACAGTATTTTGAAGTGACGCGGGAGCGGATTCGGCAGATTGAGCGTAAGGCACTGGAAAAATTGCGCAATAAAGGCCGCCACGAGCGGATTACCGATTATCTCTGACTTGACGGTCGGAAAGTCGATACAGTATAATAGATGTGCATTTCTTCGGGGCCTATAGCTCAGGGGTAGAGCAACCGGCTCATAACCGGTCGGTCCCTGGTTCGATCCCAGGTGGGCCCACCAAATACAGAGAAAAGAGCGGCGTCAGCCGCTTTTTTTGCGGTTTTGACAAAACGGACCGTGAATGGTACACTAAGCGATGCGAGTAGGAGAGACAATCGCGAGCATGGCTCGAGGAAAGTCCGAGCTCCGCAGGGCAGAGTGCCGGATAACGTCCGGCGAGGGTGACCTCAGGGACAGTGCCACAGAAATGCAAACCGCCGGCAACGGTAAGGGTGGAACGGTGCGGTAAGAGCGCACCGGCGATGGGGTAACTCATCGGCCAGGTAAACCCCACTCGGAGCAAGACCGAATAGAAAAGGGAGGAAGTTGCCCGCTGACCTTTTGGGTGTGTCGCTTGAACGGCAAGGCGACTTGTCGTCTAGATAGATGATTGTCACCGTGTAAACGGAACAGAACTCGGCTTATTGATCACTCGCAGGAAATCCGCTACGGCGGATTTTTCTTTGCGTACAACAGGTGCCATGTCGGGTCACGAAAATTGACGAAATCGCGCTGACCTTGTATAATGAAATTATTAGATGTGTGAACAAGGGAGGATATAGCAATGGCAACGATTACAGCAATTACCACCAAAGCGGAATTTGATACGGAAGTGTCGCAGTATGAAGGCACGGTCTTGGTAGATTTTTGGGCACCGTGGTGCGGTCCGTGCAAAATGATTACGCCGGTCGTCGACGACCTGGCGGAAGAATTTGCCGGCAAGATTAAAGTCGTCAAAGTCAATGTGGACGACGGCGGTGACCTGGCGGGAGAGATGGATGTGATGGGCGTACCGAGCCTGTTGTTCTTTGTCAACGGCAAGGAAGTCGAACGCATTGTCGGCAATCATCCGGACAAACTGAAAGACGCTTTTGCCCGTCTGGCGAAGTAAGCGAACGAGACGATTTGCCTGCGGCAGCGCCGGACAGATACGGCAGGAAAAAAGAGGGGCGGATGCTTGCATTTGCGGACGGCATTTGCTATACTTACTAAGTATTAGTGTGAAATAGAAAAGAGGTGCCAACTGTGAAGAAAGGAATCCATCCAGAGTATCATCCGGTCGTATTTCAAGATGCGGGCGCGGACTTTGCATTTTTGACACGTTCCACGATGACGTCCAATCAGACGATTCAGTGGGAGGACGGGAATGAATACCCGTTAATCAACGTGGATATCAGCAGCAAGTCGCATCCGTTCTATACGGGCCAGCAGCGTTTTGCGAAAGCGCGCGGTCGTATTGAAAAATTCAATAAACGATACGGCAAAGACAGCGAGTAACAGAGATAGGCGGGCACGTAACGGTGTCTGCCTATTTTTTATAAGGAGAATATATGGATATAGAGCAAGCGGGGAAAAAAGTGTATGTCGGCGGGCAGGCGGTCATTGAAGGGGTCATGATGCGCGGGCCGGAATATGTCGCAACGGCGGTACGCGAACCGGGCGGCGGCATTGTCGTCAAGAAAACGAAGCTGCAGAGCGTTTCCAATCGGTTTCCGATTCTGAAGAAACCGATGTTGCGCGGTATGGTGGCACTATACGAGTCGCTTCTCATCGGGATGAAATCGCTGATGTTTTCGGCGCAGGCCGCGGGCGAAGAGGAAGAAGCGCTCAGTGACCGGGAAATCTATGTGACGATGGCGTTTTCGACAGTGTTTGCGATTGTGCTGTTCTTGGCGATTCCGACGTATGCGGTGAAATTTATACCGGGCCTGGACGGGCATCCGATTGTCATGAATTTGGCGGAAGGTGGTATTCGTCTTGTGATTTTTTTGGCGTATTTATACGGCATTTCGCTCACGAAAGATATCCAACGTGTATTTGAATATCACGGGGCGGAACATAAGACGATTTTTTGTTATGAAAAAAATCTGCCGATGACCGTGGCCAATGTCCGCTGTCAGCCGCGATTGCATCCGCGGTGCGGGACGAATTTTTTGCTGATGGTCGTGGTCATCAGTATTTTTGTGTTTGCGTTTTTGGGCTGGCCGTCGCTGTGGGAGCGCATCGTGTCCCGGGTGCTCCTGATGCCGGTCGTAGCGGGGCTGGCGTATGAATGGATTCGCATGGCGGCGGAGACGACCAATCCGTTTTTGCAGGCGCTGGTGCGGCCGGGATTGTGGCTGCAACTGATAACCACCCGCGAGCCGCATGACGACCAAATCGAAGTAGCGATTCGCGCATTGGAAGAAGCCAAACCGACAGAAGAAGCGACCGCAGAGTCGATGGAAGAAGTGACAGGCGCGTATGTGGCAGGATAAGTTACAGATTATTGAAGACACGTTTATGGATTTGGAGCAACAAATCAGCGATCCCGATGTGATTGCCAGGCAGGAGGAATGGCGGCGGCTCATGAAACGACATGCCGATTTGGCGGAGACGGTGCATGTGTATCGGGAGTATAAAAAAGTAGTAGCGGATGCGGCGGAAGCGGATGAGATTTTGCAGGATGCGGCGGCGGATGCGGATATGACCGCACTCGCCAAGGAGGAGCTCGCGGCGGCGAAAGCGCGGCGGGGCGAACTGGAAGATCGACTGAAAATCCTCTTGTTGCCGAAGGATCCTCTGGATGAGAAGGATGTCATCGTAGAAATTCGCGCAGGTGCCGGCGGCGAGGAGGCGGCGTTGTTTGCGGCGGATTTGTTGCGGATGTATACGCGTTTTGCCGAACGGCAAGGGTGGAAGCCGACCTTGATGGACAGCAACGGCACAGGGCTGGGCGGCTATCGGGAGGTCATCTTGAGTATCAGCGGTCACGGTGCGTTCTCGAAGTTGAAATACGAAAGCGGTGTGCATCGTGTCCAACGCGTCCCCGAGACGGAAAGTGCGGGGCGGGTGCATACGTCGACGGTGACGGTAGCGGTACTGCCGGAGGCGGATGAAGTGGAAGTCGAAGTCCGGCCGGGGGAGATTACGATTGATACGTATTGCGCCTCGGGGGCCGGCGGGCAATATGTCAATCGGACGGCGAGCGCGGTACGTATCACGCACCATCCGACGGGGATTGTCGTGACCTGCCAGGATGAAAAAAGCCAGCTCAAAAACAAGGAGAAGGCGATGCGCGTGTTGCGTGCGCGCTTATTTGACAAGGCGGCGCAGGAAGCGCACGATAAAATGGCCGCCGATCGCAAGAGTCAAGTCGGTACGGGTGATCGGTCGGAACGGATTCGGACATATAATTTCCCGCAAGGACGAGTGACGGATCATCGCATCAATTTGACAATCTATCAATTGTTGCATGTACTGGACGGCGAGTTGGATGAATTACTGACCGGGCTGATTACGGCCGATCAGACGGAGAAATTGCAGGCGATGGCATGAATCGGACATGGGATTTGCGCAGTATGCTGAGTTGGATGACGGGATACTTGCAGGACAAACATATACCGGACGCTCGGCTGGAGGCGGAGCTGTTGTTGGCGCAGGCGGTCGGACAGGATCGCCTGTACTTGTATACGCATTATGATACGCCGCTGACGACTGCAGAGCTGGCCCGATTGAAGTCGTGGCTGTTGCGGCGCGTCGCCGGAGAGTCGGCGGCGGTGATTTTCGGTGAAAAAGAGTTTATGGGGCTGCCGTTTCGGGTGACGGCCGATGTACTGATACCGCGCGGAGATACGGAAATCTTGGTGACGGAAGTATTGTCGCGTCGCGGCGATGCACCGCAGACCGTGCTGGATATCGGTACGGGAAGCGGTGCCATATTGGGGAGTTTGTTGCATTATCGTCCGCAGTGGCACGGTACGGCCGTCGATTGTTCACCCGCCGCGCTGGCGGTGGCGGCGGACAATTTTGCGGCGTTGGGTGTAGCGTCGCGTGCGGTTACCGAAGAGAGCGACCTGTTCAGTGCGGTGGTTGGCGAACGGTTTGATGTAGTCGTGTCGAATCCGCCGTATATCCCGACAGGCGCCATCCCGACCTTGGCGCCGGAAGTGCGTCGTGAGCCGCATTCGGCATTGGACGGCGGCGCGGACGGACTGGATGTATTGCGGCGATTGGTACGGCAGGCGGCGGAGCATGTCGTCGCCGGCGGTCTCTGCGCTCTGGAAATCGGTTATGAGCAAGGACGGGCGGTACAGGCGCTCGTGCAGGCGGACGAACGCTATACCGCACCGAAGGTGGTTCGAGATCTCGGCGGGCATGATCGGGTCGTCATATGGGAAGTGAAATGATGCATACAAAACGAGTGGTCGTCTCCACGCAGGTCACGGCGGAGGATGCAACTGTTCGATACGCGGCGGCGCTGCTGCGCGCCGGCGAATTGGTGGCGTTTCCGACGGAAACGGTCTACGGACTCGGTGCCGACGGACTGTCCGAGGCGGCGGCGCGTGCAGTCTATACGGCCAAGGGGCGGCCGAGTGACAATCCGCTGATTTTGCATGTCGACGGGCGGGAGATGCTGACCGGCGTAGCGGCACAAGTCAGTACGCTGGAAGAACGGCTGATACATGATTTTTGGCCGGGCCCGCTGACACTGGTATTTCCGAAAACCGCAGCGGTACCGGAGTCGGTGACGGGCGGCGGCGATACGGTAGCGGTACGTTCGCCCCGTCATCCGGTCGCGTTGGCGCTGATTCGTGCGGCGGGAGTGCCGATTGCCGCGCCGAGCGCCAACCGTTCGGGGCGCCCGAGCCCGACGACGGCGGAGATGGTATGTCATGATTTGACGGGGCGCATTGCACTGGTGCTCGATGCCGGTCCCTGCACGGTCGGTGTGGAATCGACGGTCGCCGCGTGCAGCGACGGCCGCATTACGATTTATCGGCCGGGAGCGGTGACGGCGGAGATGCTGTCCGCATACGGACCGGTGACGCTGGATCCCGCACTCTCGGGAGCGGGCATACCGAAAGCGCCGGGAATGAAGTATCGGCACTATTCCCCGCGTGTTCCGGTGACGATTTGGCAGGGAGACGGTGCGGCGGTGGCCCGTTCGCTCAAGGCGCACTATCGCGGCGATTGCGGCTATTTTGTCAGTCGGGAGACCGCAGCGCTGTTGCCGCCGGAGGCGCACACGTTCATTTGGGGGGCGCGCGCGGATTGCCAAGCCATGGCACACGGCTTGTATGCGGCGCTGACCGTATTGGAACAATTGCCGATTACGGAAATTTATGCGGAAGGAGTCGCCGCTCGTGAGCTCGGTGCGGCCATTATGAACCGGTTGGCGAAAGCGGCCGGCTATCATATCAAGGAGGTCAAGTAATGCGGGTATTGTTTGTTTGTACGGGAAATACCTGTCGCAGTCCGATGGCGGAAGCGATTTTGAATCGGGAAATCGCCGCCCGCGGGCAGGAAGGATGGCTGGCGCTTTCCGCGGGACTGATGCCGGGCGTCGGGGCGCCCGCTGCGGCACATGCGCAGACGGTAATGCAGGCGCGCGGCGCGGATTTGCAAGCACATCGTGCCCGTCGTCTGGCCGAGCCGTACGTCCAAGCGGCGGATCGGATTGTGGTCATGACGGCCGCGATGAAAGATGTCGTCACCGCCATGTACCCGAATGCCCGGGGCAAGGTACTGACGCTGGCGGAATGGGCCGGTGAAACGGGAGATATAGCGGATCCGTTCGGCGGTTCGCTCGAAGATTACGAACGCTGTGCGGACGACATCGAACATAAGATTATGCACGCTTTGGACCGTGCGGAAAAATAATCGTTCCGCACGGCTTCATCTTGTGGTACGATACAAAGAGAAGAAAAGGAGGCACAGGTATGCGAATAGTGATTGGCAGTGATCACGGCGGATATCATTTGAAAGAAAGCATCCGCCTCGATTTGGAACAAAACGGGTATGAAGTCGTTGATTGCGGAACCCACTCGACGGATTCCTGCGATTATCCGGATATTGCACGGGAAGTCACGGCGCAGGTCAATGCGGATGCAAAGACATTCGGGATACTGATTTGCGGTACGGGTATCGGCATCGGTATCGCAGCCAACAAGGTTCCCGGGATTCGGGCAGCGTTGTGTCACGATACATTTTCCGCCAAGGCGGCCCGCGCGCATAATAACGCCAACATCCTGACCATGGGCGAACGGGTCATCGGACCGGGACTGGCCCTGGAAATCGTGCATGCGTTCTTGCAGGCGGAGTTCGAAGGCGGTCGGCACGAACGGCGTGTCCGGAAGATTGCCGAGCTGGAAGGAGAACGGTCATGAGTATCGGGACGGAAACGGCTGCCGCACTGCGCGAACTGTGTGAAACGGCGCAATTTGCACCCGGGCAGGTCATCGTCATCGGCGGCTCATCGAGTGAAATCGCCGGCGGTGTCATCGGTAAAAACAGCTCGATGGAAATCGGCACGGAAGTCATTCGCGCCGCGATGGAAATCGCGCGGGAGTATCGGCTCGACTTGGCAATTCAGTGCTGTGAGCATTTGAATCGTGCGCTCGTCGTCGAACGGAATGCCGCCGCACGGTACGGTTGGGAAGAAGTATCCGTCGTGCCGTGGCTGCATGCGGGCGGGTCACTGGCGACCAACGCCATGGCGCTGTTTGACGATCCGGTGGTAGTGGAACGGGTGGCGGCACACGGCGGTTTGGATATCGGACAGACACTGATCGGGATGCATTTGCGGCGGGTGGCGGTACCGGTTCGCTTGACGCAGCATCATATCGGACAGGCGACGGTCGTCGCGGCACGGACAAGACCGCCGCTCATCGGCGGCACGCGGGCGCATTACGAATGAGCCTGCAGTGCGGCGCAAAGAAAGGGGACAACATGAATACCATCCAACAACAAGATCCGGCACTGTACGAATACATGCAGTCGGAACAATTACGGCAGCAACACAAATTGGAAATGATTGCTTCGGAAAACTTCGTCAGCAAGGCCGTGATGGAAGCGCAGGGAAGTGTCTTGACCAACAAATATGCGGAAGGATACCCCGGCAAACGCTATTACGGCGGCTGTGAATTTGTCGATGAAGTGGAACGATTGGCACAAGACCGTGCCCGCGAATTGTTCGGTGCGGAGCATGTCAATGTTCAACCGCATTCCGGTTCACAGGCCAATTTTGCCGTATATTTTGCGCTGTTGCAGTACGGTGATACCATTATGGGGATGAATCTGGCGCACGGCGGCCACTTGACGCACGGCAGTCCGGTCAACGTGTCGGGGAGCTATTTCCGCATCGTGCCGTACGGGGTACAGGAAGGTACGGAGCGAATCGATTATGACGATATGGAGCGGATTGCGCAAGAAATACGCCCGAAGCTGATTATCGGCGGCGGAAGTGCCTACTCGCGCATCATCGATTTTGAACGGATGGCGGCGATTGCGCACAGCGTGGATGCGATTTTCATGGTAGATATGGCGCATATTGCCGGACTGGTCGCGGCCGGATTGCATCCGAATCCGGTGGACGTCGCGGACGTCGTCACCACGACGACACACAAAACACTGCGCGGACCGCGCGGCGGATTGATTATGTGCAAAGAAAAATATGCCAAAGCCATCGACAAGTCCATTTTCCCGGGGATTCAAGGCGGACCGTTGATGCATGTAATTGCGGCGAAAGCGGTCGCCCTCGGTGAGGCGTTACAGCCGTCGTTCAAAGACTATGCGCGGAAGGTCGTTGCCAACGCCAAAGTCTTGGCCGAAGCGCTGGAGACGCACGGACTGCGCATCGTGACCGGCGGGACGGACAATCATCTCATGCTGGTGGATGTACACACCTCGCTGGGGATGACCGGCAAAGAGGCGGAACAGGTGTTGGACCGAATCGGAATTACCTGCAATAAGAATACGATTCCGTTTGAAACACAAAGCCCGTTTATCACGAGCGGCATTCGGCTGGGTACACCGGCCTTGACGACGCGCGGCCTGGGTGAGGATGATTTCCGGGAGATCGCATCGATTATGGCAGATGTACTGCGTGCTCCGGCGGACGCGACCGTCGCAGCGGCGGCAAAAGAGCGGGTAGCGGCGTTGTGTCGGGCGTATCCGCTGTATGAATAAGGAGGCTGGCAATGAATATTCATGTATTGGATCATCCGTTAATTCAACACAAAATGACCCTGCTGCGGGCAAAGGAGACAAGCTCCAAAGATTTCCGTGAATTGCTCGAAGAAATCACCCTGTTGATGGGCTATGAAATTACTCGCGATTTACCGCTGGAAGATGTCGCGGTGACGACCCCTGTCGGTGAAACGGTCGGCAAGCGTGTAGCGGGGAAAAAGGTCGGCATTGTTCCGGTTCTGCGGGCGGGTCTCGGCATGGTCGGCGGCATGCTCAGCCTCATTCCGACGGCGCGGGTCGGACATGTCGGTCTGTATCGCGACCCGGCGACGTTGAAACCGGTCGAATACTACTGCAAATTGCCCTCGGATATTACCGAACGCGATTTTATTATCACCGATCCGATGTTGGCGACGGGCGGTTCGGCGGCGGCGGCGATTACGCTGCTCAAAGAAAAAGGCGCCAAATCGATTAAGCTGATGTGTATCGTGGCGGCGCCGGAAGGTGTGCGTGTCGTCAATGAATGCCATCCCGATGTGGAAATCTATACGGCGGCACTCGATGACCACCTGAATGACCACGGATACATCGTGCCGGGCTTGGGAGATGCAGGCGATCGCATTTTCGGAACGAAGTAAGCGTAGTACATACGACACAGTAAAAGAGTCTACGATACGGGTAACGTACGGTAGACTCTTTTTGTGTGTGACGAAACTCGTATGGAGTCAGGCGGACACCTACAATGCCAGTCGCGCAATCAGTGCTTGCATGTCAGCGGGGAGGGGGGCAGTCGCATGGAGCGGCAGACCGGTATACGGGTGCGTGAAGGTGAGCGCAAAGGCGTGCAGGGCCTGTCGTGCAATCAGGTCAAGGCGGCCGCCGTAGAGGTCGTCGCCTAAAAGCGGATAGCCTAGGTGGGCAAGATGCACGCGAATCTGGTGCGTACGTCCGGTCGCCAACACGAGTTGCAAGCGGGAGGCGGACGGCCGGGCGGCGAGACGGCGAACATAGGTGCGTGCCGTCTGCCCACGCATCAGATGGACCTCGCGCTCGATGATACTCCCTTCTTTCCGTGCGATCGGCAGTCGAATGTCAGCCAGCGGCGCCGGGAAATATCCCGTGACGACCGCCTCGTAGTGACGTTCGAGACCGGCGAAGGCGCGTTGCATAAAATCGTGTTGCGCTTTAGCGCTGAGCGCGACGACGAGCAGGCCCGAGGTTTGTCTGTCCAGGCGGTGAATCGGGTGCGGGCGGGTTTGGCCGCGCGTGTCGTCCAAGTAGGCTTGCAGTGCATGTAACAGCGTATGCCGACGTTCCTGCGCGGTCGCGTGAGTCAGCATGCCGGCCGGTTTGTTGACAACTAAAAAATCGCTATCCTCATAGACAATATCGAGGGGGATTCGCCACGGGAGGAGCGGTTGCGGGTCGTCCCAGTTGAGGACGACCGTGTCGCCGTGACCGACGATTGCATCCCATGTCACCGGCGTGCCGTTGCAGGTGATACGTGCGAGGCGACGCAGGCGGCGGCGTTGCGAAAGCGAATAGCCGCGTTTTTTTATCAGCCGCGAGAGGCGATGGCCCGCTTCATCGGCGGTAACAGTCCAAGTGATATGCATAGGTGTATTGTACCGTACGGCGGTGCAAAATGGAAATGCGGACAGCGGCGGGTATGCTATAATGATAGCAATAAGGAGGAACTATGACACCAAAATTAGTCCTGATTGACGGAAACAGTTTGCTATATCGGGCGTTTTTCGCCTTGCCGCCGCTGTCGACACCGCAGGGGGTACCGACGCATGCGGTATACGGTTTTTTGTTGATGCTGGCCAAGTTGTATGCGGAATTGCGCCCGGACAGAATCGCCGTCGCGTTCGATCGGGGACGGGTGACGTTTCGGAACGAAAAGTATGCCGATTACAAAGGACATCGTCCCGACGCGCCGGAGGATTTGGTGCCGCAATTTGCGCTCATTCGCGAGGTACTGACTACGCTGGGCATTGCCCGCTATGAGCAGGAAGGCTATGAGGGTGACGACCTCATCGGCACATTGGCCAAGGCGGCGGCAGGGAAGTATCGCGTCGCGATTGTCACGGGCGATCGGGATACCTTGCAATTGGTCGATGACAATACGACGGTCTATTTGACAAAAAAAGGTATCACCCAAATGGAGACGATGACGGCGGATCGTGTCGAGGAAGTCTATCGGATTACTCCGGCACAAGTCGTCGACTTGAAAGCACTGATGGGAGATGCATCCGACAATATTCCCGGTGTGCCCGGGGTCGGGGAAAAGACCGCCCAAAAATTGCTGGCGGAATACGGCAATTTGGATGAAGTGTATGCGCATTTGGATGAAATCCGCGGCCCGAAGTTGCAAGAACGATTGCGGGAGCATAGGGACAGCGCCTACTTGTCGCAGGAGCTGGCGACCATCGAGCGGGATGTGCCGCTGGCGTTTGATTGGGAGGAGATGATACCGCAGGCACGCCCGGCGGAAGTGGAAGAGCTGTTCCGTCGGTTGGGATTTCAGCAGGTACTGAGCAAGTTGGAGCAGGCGAGATTGGTCGCGACGGCGGGTGATTTGTTTGCGCTTCCGGCAGAGAGCGCGCCGGTCGAAGCGATTGCGTATGTCGAAAATGCCGCTGCCCAAGTCGTCGCTGCGTGGGACAGCATTGCCGTCGCTATGCAGGTGAGCGGACGCGTGCCGCATGTGGTGTGTGAGGGGTTGGCGGTCGCCGCCGGCGATACGATGTACTACTGGGACGGTACGCGGGCAGGCGAGATTATCGAAGCCGTATTGGCGTCGGAATTGCATGTCGTGACGACATCGGCCAAAATGCTGTATGCTGTCGGCGGCGTGGCGCTGTCCGTGGCCGATGTGCAGGATGTCGCGATTGCGTCCTACTTGCTCGAGCCGACGCGGACGGCGTATCCCTTGTCATATATGGCGGAGAAATTCGGCGTGACGCTGCCGGAGACCGCCGACGAACGACAATCCTTGCTGCAGGCCGCACGAACGCTGCAGGCGCTGGATGAGCCGGTGGCGACAGCGCTGGCAGATGCGGGACTGGCGGCGTTGTATCGGGATATTGAGATGCCGCTGGTGCAGGTTCTTGCTGCGCTGGAGCGTTGCGGTATCGGTGTCGATACGGCGCGTTTGGCCGCGATTCGTGACGAACTCAACGAGCGGATTGCGCAGCTGGAGACGGATATTTATGAATCGGCCGGCGAGTCGTTTACGATTCTCAGTCCGAAGCAACTGGGGACGATTTTGTTTGACAAGCTGGGACTTCCGCCGGCGAAAAAGACGAAAACCGGTTATTCGACCAGTGCCGAGGTCCTGGAAGGATTGCGAGATGCCCATCCCGTGGTATCGCAAGTCTTGGCATATCGGACGCTCACCAAGTTGGTATCGACCTATTTGGACGGGATGGAAGGTTTGATTGATGCCCAAACGCATCGTATCCATACTTCGTTCAATCAGACGGTGACGGCCACGGGACGCTTGAGCAGTTCGGATCCGAATTTGCAAAACATCCCGATTCGGACGGAAGAAGGTCGGCGGATTCGCTCTATCTTCGTGCCGGGGGCGGGGTATGACGGATTTTTGTCCGCGGATTATTCGCAAATCGAGTTGCGGATTTTGGCGCATGTGTCCGGCGATACGGGATTGCAGGCGGCATTTTTGCGCGGCGAAGATATTCACCGGCGGACGGCGGCGGAAGTGTTGCATATCGCGCCCGAGGACGTGACGGCCGCCCAGCGTTCGCATGCCAAGGCCGTCAATTTCGGCATCATCTACGGCATCAGTGATTACGGCCTGGCGCAGGATTTGGGAATCACCCGCGCCGAGGCGGGAGCCTATATCGACAAGTATTTGGCACGGTATCCGAAAGTGCATGAGTTTATGGAACGTATCGTGGCAACTGCACGGGAAACCGGGCAGGTAGAAACCTTATTCGGCCGCGTGCGACAACTGCCCGACATCCACAGTCGTAATTTCAACCGCCGCTCGTTTGCGGAACGGACCGCACTGAATACCCCGATTCAGGGGACGGCGGCGGATATTATCAAAATCGCGATGAATCGGGTGTATTGGGCACTGCATATGGCCGGTCTGCAAAGTCGGATGGTGGTGCAGGTACATGATGAATTGGTGCTGGAAATTTGTGAGTCCGAGCGCGACGAAGTGACCGCCATCGTGACGCGCTGTATGGAAAATGCGGCGGTGTTGGATGTGCCGCTGGCGGTAGACATTCATTACGGGCATAATTGGGAGGCGGCGAAGTAATGCCGGAGCTACCGGAAGTGGAAGTCATCCGCCGTCAGTTGGCGGACGTGCTGCCCGGCAGGCAGGTCGCTTGCTGTACGGTGACGCTGGCGAAGGCGTTTCGTAATCTGACGGAGGCCGTATCGGCACCGTGCGGCGAAGTGTTTACCGACGTGCGACGGCGCGGGAAATACTTGCTGTTGGATACGGACAAGGCGCATACCTTACTGGTGCATTTACGTATGACGGGCGCGTTGCTCTATGATACGACGCCGGTCGAGCGAAGCCATGTGCGCGTGCGGTTCGGATTGGATAACGGCGCGGAACTGGCGTTTCGCGATGTGCGGACATTCGGCTCGGTGACGGTACTGACCGCGGCGGCGGCCGCGGCATATCCGCCTCTGACCAAACTCGGACCGGAGCCGCTGGGGCCGGACTGGACACCGGCGTACTTGTATGCGGCGACACGGCGCAGAACGGCCGCGATTAAAACGGTGCTGCTCAATCAAGAAATCGTGGCCGGCATCGGTAATATTTATGCGGATGAATCGTTGTTTGCGGCGGGGATTCGCCCGACACGACCGGCGCGCAAGCTGTCCAAAGTCGCATGTCGGCGGTTATGTGAATCGGTGCGTCATGTACTGGAGGCATCGCTGGCGCACGGCGGTACCTCGTTTCGCGACTATCGGGACAGTACGGGGGCGCGCGGGGATAATGTACGATACTTGCAGGTGTACGGTCGGGGCGGCGCACCGTGTCGGCACTGCGGTGCGACACTGGCTAAAGTACGATTGGGCGGGCGGACGACAGTCTATTGTCCGCATTGCCAACGGTAGGTGAATGATGATTATCGGATTGACAGGCGGAATTGCCTCGGGGAAAAGTGCGGTGTCGTCGTGGCTGCGTGCGCACGGCGTACCCGTCGTCGATGCGGATGCGGCGGCGCGGGCAGTGGTCGCGCCGGGGACGGCTTTGCTACAGCAAATCGGGGAAGAACTCGGCGCGGACTTGATTGCATCGGACGGGACATTGGATCGGCCGGCGACGGCACGACGGATTTTTGACGACCCCGAGGCCCGCCGGCGACTGAACGCGCTGATGCACCCCGCCATATGGAAGCACTTGCAAGCGGAAAGCGATGCGGCCGTTGCGCGCGGAGCGTCGCTGATCGTCTGGGATGTGCCGTTGTTGGTCGATATCGGCTGGCACGACAAGGTCGATGCGGTGTGGGTCGTGCGCGCCCATCCGGACCGGCAGGTGGAGCGCTTGCAGGCGCGTGACGGACTGACACCCGAGGCGGCACGCTTGCGCCTGGCGGCGCAAATCGATGCCTCGCGGCGAGAAGCGGCCGCTGACGAAATCATTGACAATAACGGCAGTTTAGCGGAGTTATATGCACAGGTGGAGGCACTGGTGAAGACATATCGGGAGAACGCGCGTGAACAGAAGAAACGGATATAGGCGGCATGTCGGTTGCTGGCTCATGGCGGCATGGGTGCTGTGGTTTTGGTGCGGCGGAAATGACTACTTGAATCATACGTGGTGGTATCGCGTCGAATATCGCGAGCTGATTACGCGCTATGCACACATCAACGAATTGCCGCCGGAGTTGGTCGCGGCCGTCATCTACACGGAAAGCCGATTTACTCCCGATGCCGAATCACCGCGCGGGGCGGTCGGCCTGATGCAGTTGATGCCCGATACCGCCGCATGGGTGGCTGAGCAGCAAGGCACACAGGTGCACGACCTGCGTGACCCCGAGGAAAATATTCGGCTGGGGACGTGGTATCTGCGGTACCTGCGTACGCGCTTTACGTCGCCGGAGATGGCGCTCGCCGCGTACAATGCCGGTCACGGGCATGTAGAGGATTGGCTCGAAGCGGCACAAGCGGCCAATGTGTCGTTGTCGGTCGAGGCGATACCCTTCCCGGAGACCAGAGAGTTTGTCAAATCGGTGACCGGCCGCGAGGAAGCATATCGAATACATTGGCAGTGAGGAACTATGGATACGGAAACCTATCGGCAGTGGCCGACAAAATGGCAGTTGGATACGATTTTACCGGCGCAAATCGGCGGATTTGTGCGTCGCGACCTGACGGAAGATGATGCCCGAAACCGCATCTTCTTTCGCTATGAAGAGGGAAAACGGAATTGGCGCATCGAAGGATTTTTCCAAGAGGAGACGCAAGATTTTGTCGTCAAGTACGATATCGGTGTCGCCGTGTGGACGGAGTTACAGTTTTTACTCGGTGACGGGGATGCCTTCGGCAAGGCACTGGCGGCCGAGTTTGTGACGCGCGTCACGAATCGTTTCATCGAGCCGGCCGGGCATCTGCCGCGCGCGGTGGCGGATTTGCATCTGGATACGTATGAATGGGAGGACATACTGCCCGCCCGCTGCGGCATCCTGGAGCGCAAGATTCATCCCGCCGCACCGATTGAGGGACTGAACGGTTCGTATGTGGTCGGTCTGTATGCCGATGCGGCCAACGAATACGGTGTCTTGCTGTTTTACAATACGTTTCGCGACGAGTTTTTTGCGGAGACCTGTCATCGACGGGTGCCGGGGATGATACACGACTTGGATGCCGATACCGTCGAGGCGTGGCGGCATGTGCTGACGGAGCGCTTGCCGGCGGTAGTGGAACGTCTGCTGGCACAGTGACTTGCGCGTGCGGTCAAGTAATGATATACTGTATATATAATTCAGGTGAAATGGGGGGAGTGAGCTGCGGCTCACTTTTTCTTATGATGGGGGACAGGTCCCCGACAGCGGCAGGTAAGGAGGGAATGATGAGGCAGACAAGTATTGCGGCACGTGTGGAGCATTTGGCACAACCGTTGGCGGCCGCGCACGGCATGGAGGTCGTCGATGTGGAGTATATCCGCGCACATGACAGCATCTTGCGGGTGTATCTCGACAAAGAAGGCGGCGTCGATTTGAACGATTGCCAGGCAGTCAGTGAAGCGCTCGGTGAACTGCTGGATCGGGAAGATATCATTCGGGACAACTATTTACTCGAAGTGTCCTCACCGGGAATCGACCGTGTCATCAAAAAAGAAAAAGACATGCGGCGGTTTGCCGGATCGAAGGTCGACGTCAAACTGTTTGCGCCGACAGCGCTCGGAAAAGAATTTACCGCGGTCTTGAACGGGGTGACGGATGACGGTCAAATCCGCCTGCTGACGGATGACGGGGAAACGTTGCTCGACAACTCGCAACTGGCGCAGATGCGGTTGCACGTGGAATTTTGACAGGAGGAATCAGGGTCAGTCATGATGAACAGTGAAGAATTATTACAGGCCGTCCGGGTGCTGAAAACGGAGAAAGGACTCAGCGAAGAGGTCATCTTTGAGGCGTTGGAAGCGGTACTGTTGACCGCGTACAAGCGGGAAACGGGCGCGCAAGGAAATATTGTCGTCGACATCGATCGCCAAACCGGTGTGTACGCGATTCGCGCGTTGAAAGAAGTGGTGGACGAGGTCACCGACCCGGAGACGCAACTCACCCTCGAAGAGGCGCGCAAAATCAGCACGTCGTATGCCGTCGGCGACAGTCTTTACCAAGACGTCACCCCGAAAAGCTTCGGACGGATGGCGGCGCAAACGGCCAAGCAAGTATTGATTCAGCGGCTCAAAGAAGCGGAGCGCAACGCGGTCTATGAAGAGTTTGCCCATCGGCAGGGAGAAATGATTACCGTCCAAATCGGGCGCGTCGATACCAAAACCGTATACGCGGACCTCGGCAAGACGGAAGGGATACTGCCGCAAACGGAACAAATCCCCGGGGAACGGTACAAACCGAAAATGCGCCTCAAGTGCTACATCGTCGAAGTCAAAAAGACATCCAAGGGACCGCAGATTATCCTTTCGCGGACGCATCCGGGATTGCTCAAACGCCTGTTTGAACTGGAAGTGCCGGAAATCCATGACGGTACGGTCGAAATTAAATCGGTCGCTCGGGAAGCCGGCTCGCGTTCAAAAATCGCCGTCTATGCCGTTGACGGCAATATCGACCCGGTCGGCGCCTGTGTCGGACCGAAAGGACAACGCGTCCAAAATATCGTGGACGAACTCCATAATGAAAAAATCGATATTGTACGTTGGGACGAAGATCCGGCGTTTTATATCGCCAACTCGCTCAGTCCCTCCAAAGTCATCTCGGTCAGTGTGTGGGAAGAAGGCAAAGTCTCCCATGTCATCGTGCCGGATTACCAGCTCTCGCTGGCTATCGGCAAGGCCGGCCAAAATGCACGTTTGGCGGCCAAGCTGACCAATTGGAAAATTGATATTAAGAGTGAATCGCAGGCATCGGAAGAAGGATTTGAAGATTTCTACGACGAAGAAGAGGAATTCGATCTTGATGCGGAAATGATGGCGGCCTCGACAGAGGATACCGATGCGGTTGCGGAAACGGAAGCGGATTATGAAAACGCGTAAAATTCCGCTGCGTTGTTGTGTCGGCTGCCAACAGATGAAGCCGAAAAAGGAGCTGGTGCGTGTCGTGGCGGCACCGACCGGTGAAATCGGAATCGATCGGACGGGGAAGGCGGCAGGGCGAGGTGCCTATATTTGCCCGACGGCCGCTTGCTTGGAGAAGGCCTATACCGCGCACGGATTGGAACGTTCGTTGAAACAGAAGGTCAGCCCGGATATCTATCGGGCCTTGACGGAGATGTTGTCATGAATGAACGTCAGCAGCAGGCCGCACAGTCCCTGCTGGGCATTGCGCAGCGCGCCGGCAAAGCGATATCGGGCGATGCGGCGCTGGTGGTCAGTCTGCGGCGGGGTGAGGGGGAGCTTCTCATCCTCGCGACAGACTGTGCGAAAAACAATCGGGAGCGGTATACCCACTTGGCGGATCGGGAAGGCATACGGCTCTGCTCGTTCGGTACCAAAACAAGTCTCGGCGCGGCCATCGGGAAAGCGCAGCGGGCGGCGGTATTGGTCACGGACAAAGGACTTGCGGATGCGATTATCGCAAAGACGAAAGAGTAAGGAGGTTCGCGCATGAGGATATACGACTTAGCAAAAGAATACGGGAAATCAAGCAGTGAATTGCTCGCCGTGCTGAAAGCGCATCAGATTGACAAGAAAGCGAGCAGCGGTGTGAGCGAAGGAGACAGGAAAATTATCGAACAGGCATTGGGAAAACCGTCGGCAGGACAGCGCTCCGCCACGGTGAACAAAGCGGAACATACGACAAGCGACACGAAAGCGGCGACACCGACTGTCAACCAAGAGAAGACACCTCGTCGTCCTCGTCCGGCGCGGACGGTACGATTTGATCAGCAGTCGGGGAAACCGAAAGAAGAATATCTCATCGACGGCAAGGGACGGCGCATCGAAAATCCGCAACCGCCGGCGAAGCAAGCCCGGCCGCAGGAGCCGCGTCGGCAGGACACGCCCAAAGACGCGCACAAACAAGACACACGCAAGCAGGATACGCACAAACAGGACGCGCGCAAGCAGGATACGCACAAACAGGACGCACACAAGCAGGATATGCACAAACAGGACGCGCACAAGCAGGATATGCACAAACAGGACGCGCGCAAGCAAGATACGCACAAACAAGATGCGCACAAGCAGGAACCGCGCAAGCAGGAACCGCGGCGTGACGCAGAGAAACCGGCGCGTACCAATCCGAAACGTGAGCGCGGCCATATCGCCGCACCGGCGGCGGAATCCTCGCGGCAGGGCGGCGACAATCGCCGCAATGAGCGCAATGAGCGCAATGAACGCCGTGACCGCAATCGTCGCGGCAAAAACCGTCGCGGTCAGGACGATCGTCGCAAACAAGGCAAAGGATCGTCGCTTTTGGCGCAGTCGATTCGCAAAGCAAAACGCCCCGTCAAGAATCGCCAAGCGGAACGGACGCCTGCGGAATTGCCGACCGAAGTCGCGTTGCCGCCGTCCGTGACGGTCAAAGAACTGGCGGAACTGTTCGGACGGGAAGTCAGCGACATCATCAAGCGCCTGATGATGCTCGGCATTATGGCGACCATCAATCAGGAAGTGGATCGGGACGCCATCGAGTATTTGGCGGATGATTACGGCATTACCCTGACCGACATGGAACCGGAAGAAGACGAAACGGAAGTGGAAGAAATCATCGACGATCCGAAAGATTTGCTCCCGCGTCCGGCAGTCGTGACCATCATGGGGCATGTCGACCACGGGAAAACATCGCTCTTGGATACCATCCGCAAGACGAATGTGACAGCGCGCGAAGCCGGCGGGATTACCCAGCATATCGGTGCGTATCAGATTCGCTATCAGGGCAATAAGATTGTCTTTCTCGACACCCCGGGCCACGAAGCCTTTACGGCGATGCGGGCGCGCGGGGCGCAGGTCACGGATATCGCCATCCTGGTCGTCGCGGCCGATGACGGTGTCATGCCGCAAACGATTGAAGCGATTAATCACGCCAAGGCGGCGGGCGTGCCGATTTTGGTGGCGATTAACAAAATGGACAAACCGTCGGCCAACCCCGACCATGTCAAACAGCAATTGGCGGAACACGGATTGTTGCCGGAAGAATGGGGCGGCGATGTCATCATGGTGCCGGTATCCGCGAAACAAGGCGACGGCATCAGCGATTTGCTGGACAATATCCTGCTGATTGCCGAAGTGCTGGAACTCAAGGCCAACCCGAACCGTGCCGCGGTCGGCGTCGTCGTCGAAGGCGAACTCGACAAAGGCCGCGGGCCGGTGGTCACGGTGCTCGTCCAAAACGGGACGATGCATAACGGTGACGGCTTGCTCGCAGGGACGGCGTTCGGCCGTGTCCGTGCCATGCAAAACGAAAAGGGCGAACAGCTGAAGAAAGCCGAACCGTCGACACCGGTGGAAATCCTCGGCCTGAGCGAAGTGCCGGAAGCGGGCGAAATCATTTACGCGATGGATGAACGCCGGGCACGCACCATTGCGGAAAAACGCTTGGCCAAGCATAAAGTGGAAGAACAGAATCGCAAGCAAAAAGTCACGTTGGACGATTTGTTCAATCAAATCAAAGAAGGCGAACTCAAAAACCTGCACATCATCATCAAAGCGGACGTACAGGGCTCCGTGGAAGCCTTGCGGCAATCCTTGGAAAGTATCACCCACGACGAGGTGCGCATTGATATTGTGCATGCCGCGGTCGGGGCGATTACCGAGTCGGATATTATGCTGGCTGCCGCCGTCAATGCCTTGATTATCGGGTTCAATGTCCGTCCGGATTCGCATATCCGCAAAATTGCCGAAACCGAGCAAGTGGATATGCGTACGTATCGGGTCATCTATGACGCGATTGATGATGTCAAGATGGCGATGCAGGGGATGCTGGCACCGAAGTTCCGCGAATTGGTACTCGGTCGCGCGGAAGTCCGGCAAGTCATCCCGACACCGAAGGTCATTGTCGCCGGTTCCTATGTGACGGAAGGCAAGATCACCAATTCGGCGCAGCTGCGCTTGATTCGCGACGGCATTGTCATTCATGAAGGGCAAATCGCGTCGTTGCGCCGCTTCAAAGATGACGTGCGGGAAGTCGCGGAAGGCTATGAATGCGGGATTTCCATTGAAAGCTATCGCGATGTCAAGGAAGGCGATATCATCGAAGCGTTTACCGAAGAAGAAATCGAGCAGACGCTGGAATAAGGAGGGAGACTATGCCGCGGATACGCGTGGAACGAATGCAGGAATTTATCAAGCAGGAAATCGGCAAACTGCTGCTGGACGGGCTGAAGGATCGGCGGCTCGGATTTGTCACGGTGACCGATGTCAGTGTCACGGGAGATTTGCGCGAGGCGACGGTCTATGTGAGTTTGATGGGGACGCCGGACGAGCAGGCGGCCTCCATGCAGGCGCTGGAGTCGGCGCGAGGCTTTATCCGCAGTAAAATCGGCGAGGTGCTGCATGTGCGGTATACGCCGGAGATTCGTTTTGCGGTGGATGAATCGGTGGCGTACGGCAGCCGGATCGAGAAAGTATTGCAGACGCTGAAATGGACGGAGGATGACCATGGCGACGATGCTTGACCGCGCGGCACTGCGCCGGCGCTTGGAAGCGGCGAAGACAGCCTTGGTCGTCGGCCACATCAAACCGGACGGCGACTGTATCGGCTCGGTACTGGCGCTGACCGAAGCGCTTCGCCTTCGCGGTGTCGATGCGGACGCGCTGATTGCCGATGACGTTGCGGCGAAGTTCTATTACCTGGACGGTGCGGCGGAGATTGTTGCGACGATCCCCGACAAGGCGTACGATACGGTGCTCTTCATGGATTTGAGTACGGCGGAGCGGGCGGGCGAGTTGCCCTGGCCTGCCGTGCCGATTGTCAATATCGACCACCACATCTCCAATCCCGGCTATGCCGATGAGCTGTACCTCGATGCGACGGCGGCGGCCGTCGGAGAAATCCTGACGGAGCTGTTTTTGGAATGGGACTGGGAGATAACGCCGACGATGGCGCAGGCACTGTATACCGCGATTGCGACGGACTGCGGATTCTTCAAGTATGCCAATACTACGGAGAAGACGATGCGGGTGGCGGCGGCACTTCTGGCGCGCGGGGCCGATCAGGCCGAAGTCGCGCAGCGTACGGAAGAATTGCCGCCGGCGGCGCTCCGGGTGTTGCCGCAGATTATGGCGACGCTCACCATGGAGGCGGACGGCGCCCTCTCCGCCATCACGATGGATGAAGCCGCGATGGCAGCGGGCGGCGATTATGTCGATACCTATCTCGAGCTCGCACGAAATATCGAAGGCGTCGAAGTGACGCTGCAATTTAAGTACGCCGAACCGGAAAAGACATATGTCAGCTTCCGCTCCAAAACAACGGTGGATGTGAGTGCCTTGGCGGCGGAATTCGGCGGGGGCGGACATATCCGTGCGGCCGGCTGTACGGTGTGGAAATCACTCGCCGACACGATTAGTACGGTGATGCCGGTTGCCGTCGCGTGGACGCATCATGGACGGCGTCATTAATCTCTTAAAACCGGCCGGCATGACCTCCCATGATGCCGTGGCCTTTGTCCGTCGTGTCACCGGCGTCAAAAAAGTCGGTCACAGCGGGACGCTCGATCCGCTCGCGGCCGGTGTATTGCCGGTCTTTGTCGGGCAGGCGACTCGCAGTATCGAATACATGCCGAGTGAACCGAAAACGTATATCGCGGAATGGATTGTCGGCATCGCCACGGATACGGAGGATACGTCGGGGACGGTGTGCCGCGCCGCCGCCGCTCCGCCGCTCACGACTGCGGACTGGCGCACGGCGGTACAAGCGTATATCGGGACGATACGGCAGCGACCGTCGGCGTATTCCGCCGTCAAAGTGAACGGCCGCAAGGCCTATGAATTGGCACGGCGGCAAGAGACGCCGATACTGCCCGCACGCACGGTACGCATTGACGCCGTCGAGGATATCGATTGGCGGCCGCCCTGCTTGACGGCGACGGTTACCTGCTCGGCAGGGACGTATATCCGTGCACTCGGGCGTGATTGGGCGCGCTCGCTCGGTACGGACATGGCGATGTCGTTCTTGTTGCGTAGTCGTATCGGTCCGTATTGGACCGTGGAGACGGCGCTGACATTGGAAGAAATAGCGGCCGATCCGGTCGCCGCGTGTCGCCCGATAGAAACGGTATTGGGACACTTGCCCCGGATCGAGCTGACGAGTGAGCAACGGGCGGATTTTGCCTGCGGCAAGCGTATATCCGCGCCTGCCGGATTCTCGCCGGCGGCCGTCTGGGAAAACGGGCGCTGCATCGGTATCGCTTGCTATGATGAAGACGCAAAGGAGTGGCAACCGCACAAAGTATGGATACGATAACACGACTACCCGCCGTCATCACCGTCGGCAATTTTGACGGCATGCATCGCGGTCACGCCGCGGTCGTTGAGGCCGCGCTCGAGCTGGCGCGGGAATGTGCGTGCCGTTGCGCGGCGGTGACGTTTACGGCCTCCCCGCTCAGCGTCTTACGTCCGCAGGCCTATACGGGCAGTATTATCACCGAACAGGAAAAAGAGGCACTCTTGCATGCGGCAGGGGTACATGATATCCTGGCCTTGGAACCGACACGGCAAGTACTGGGACAATCGCCGGACGACTTTATCGGTCTCCTGAGCAAGCGCTACGACCTGCGCGGCATCGTCGTCGGGGAGAATTTCCGCTTCGGCGCGGGGGCGGCGGGGGACACCGCATATTTAGCGGAGTACGGACGCGCGCAGGGGATACCGGTCAGGGTGATGCCGCTGCTGCGTGACGATACCGATACGGTCATCAGCAGTACCCGTATCCGCCGGGCACTGACCGCCGGCGAGATGACGACCGTCACCGCGTGCCTGGGACGCTATTGGCGCGTGACCGGTACGGTGCTGCACGGCGATGCCCGCGGCCGCCTGCTCGGCTATCCGACGGCAAATCTGGATGCGCCGCAAGGGCGCGTGTTGCCGCCGGACGGCGTCTATGCTGCGTGGGTCACCTATCGGGGGACACGCTATGCTGCCGCGACCAATATCGGGACAAACCCGACCTTCGCCGGCCTCGAGCGCCGCATTGAGGCGCATCTGCTCGATATGAAGGCCGATATGTACGGCGCGGAGATACATGTCGATTTTGTCGTCTACACCCGTCCGCAAATCACATTTGCCGGTGCGGACGCACTGAAGCGGCAATTGGCATCGGATACGGAAACGGTGCGCCGCATATTGCAACCATAAAAGTCGCGTACGCGACTTTTTTTCTTGCCCGAACGAATCGCCTGCCGCACAAATGGTCCGGGTCAGATGCTGTCCGGCGGCATCATTTGCGTTATAATGGAGAAAAGGAGTGACGGCAGTGGAAACGTTGGATTCGTTGCGGGCGCAAATGCGGCAGACGGATGAAGCGATGCAGGACTTGTTCATACAGCGGTGCCGATTGGCGCGGCGCATCGGTGCATACAAACAACAGCACGGACTGGCGGTGTTCGACCCGACGAGGGAAGAGGAGAACCGGCGCGTCTTGGCGGGCGCGGTCGATGCGGAATGGCGGAGTTATTATATGGAGTTTTTACAGACGGTGATGGACTTGGCCAAGCGGGTACAGCATGATGGATGAGAAGCAACAAGGCGCGGAGCGGTTTCGCGGGACGGTCGATCGGATTGTATTTGCGGCGCAGGACGGTTCGTTTTGTGTGTTCAAAATGGCGCTATCCGATCGCTTGCAGTCGGTGACGGTCGCCGGTCAAGTTGCGCCGCCGTTGGTGGGAGAAGAGGTGGAAGTACTGGGCGGCTGGATGCGTCATCCGCGTTTCGGGGAGCAGTTGCGTGCGGTGGCCTTGCACCGCCGTCCGCCGACGGAAACAGCCGCCATTGTCCGCTATCTGTCTTCGGGATTGTTCAGCGGTATCGGCAAAGCGATGGCCGGACGCATCGTGGCGGCGTTCGGTAGCGATACCTTGCGCGTCTTGGAGGAAGAGCCGCAACGGCTTTTGACGGTGTCCGGTATCGGGGAAAAGACTTTGGCGCGGATTCGCGAATCGGTCACCGCATCGGCGGCCCTGCAGAAACTGACATGGTACTTGGAAGAGGCGGGCGTGGCGGGGAGATACGCGCCGGCGTTACAAAAACTCTACGGCGAGGATGCCCTGACTGTCTTGCAGGAGGATCCGTATCGAATCAGTCGTGAAGTGGACGGCATCGGATTTACGGTAGCGGATCGGATTGCGCAGTTTCACGGGACGGACGCGCTGGCGGAAGGGCGCATCGAAGCGGCGGCGGCGTATGTGTTGGCGACGTGCGAACAGGACGGGGAGTGCTGCGTGCCGTCAACGCGCTTGGTACAGCAGGTAGCGGCGGTGTTGCAGACGGATTCGGAGGAAGTGGGACGCATCCTCGGCGAATTGCTGGAGTATGGCGTATTTCCGACAGAAGCACAGGCGGAAACGGTGTACGTCTATGCACCGGATGTATACGAAGCGGAAACGGGGATTCCGTATCACTTGGAGCGCTTGATACGGACGTGCAAGGAGCCGGTGGCGCTGTCCGACTTGGTCCGTGAGCACATGGCGGCCATCTTGGAGGTTACGCTCGCGCCGGCGCAAACGGACGCGATAGAGACGGCACTCAGCCACCCGGTGACGGTGATTACGGGCGGTCCGGGTACCGGCAAGACGACGTTACTGCGCGGCTGTCTGTACTGTCTCGAACAAGCGGGGCTCAAGACGGTACTCGCGGCGCCGACGGGGCGTGCGGCCAAGCGTCTGGCGGAATCGGCACGGCGTGAGGCATCGACATTGCATAAATTATTGGAGGCCGGTGCCATCGGCGCGGAAACGGTATTCCAGCGCAACTATACCAAGCCGCTCGGGGCGGATGTCGTCATCGTCGATGAGGCATCGATGCTGGACGTGCGGCTGATGTATCATTTACTCGAAGCGATGAAAGACGGTGCGCGGTTGTTGTTGGTAGGCGATGTCCACCAATTGCCGCCGGTCGGGCCGGGCAACGTTTTGCGGGATTTAATCAGCTCGGAAACGGTGGCGGTGGTGCGGTTGACGGAGTTGTTTCGCCAGGCGGAGGGGAGCGAGATTGCGCGCAGCGCGCAACAGATTCATCACGGGATCGTGCCGCAGTGGACGGATGATGAGCACGGCGATGTCGTTTTTTATGATTGCCGGGACGAAGAGGCTTTACAGCGGGTCTGTGCATTGTGCCGCCTGCTGGATTACGGCCATGTCGAGCAGCAGTTTCAGGTACAGGTGCTGTCACCGATGCACAAAGGTGTCTGCGGTGTGACCAATCTGAATCGCGAGTTGCAGGCGTTGTGGCAGGGCGAAGGTGCCCGCGGGATTACGGTCGGCGACAAGGTCATGCAGCGGCGTAATAATTACGAAAAAGGCGTCTACAACGGCGATGTCGGCCGTGTGTACGCCTGCACGGACAATGTGATTCGGGTCGATTACCAGGTGCGCAATGTGGTCTACGAAGCGGAAGAAACGGAAGAATTACAGCTGGCGTACGCGATGACGGTGCATAAGAGTCAGGGCAGTGAGTACGATACGGTGATTATCGTGTTGCAGCCGTCACACTATGTGATGTTGCAGCGCAATTTGCTCTATACCGCACTGACGCGGGCTAAGAAAAAAGCGTATATCATTTCGACACCGGAGGCGCTCGCGCGCGCCGTGCGGACACAGCGGGTGAATCGACGGTGCAGTCTGCTGGCGACGCGCTTGCGGGAGGTATTGTCATGAAGCCGGCGTCGTGGCTGCGCTTTTTGTATCCGCCGCATTGTCCCGGATGTCAGGCCGCGGTGCGCGCTCACGGCGTGTGGTGTGCGGATTGCTATGCGACGATTTGGCATCCGCGACTGATTCGCGGTTCGCGCAAAGGGTGCTTGGACGGTTGCTATGCGCTCGGTGATTACCGCGGTCCGTTACGGCAAGCGTTGATTGATTTAAAATTCTACGGCAAGTTGAGTCAAGCTGCCGCTTTTACCCGCTTGTTGGAGGAATTTCCGTGGCCGGAGCGCTGGTGCCGTGTCACGACGGTGCTCGGCGTGCCGATTTCCGCACAGCGCAAGAAGGAGCGGGGATTCGATCAAACGGAGGAAATTTTTCGGGAGTTTTTCCGTCTGCGCGGCATCGGCTGGCGGGAAGGCTTACGCAAGGTGCGGCACACATTGCCGCAATCGGGACTGCAACGCGCGGAGCGAGCGGCCAATATAAAACACTCCTTCGCTTATGAAGGAGTGTTGTTCAGTCCGTATGATACGGTGTTACTGGTCGATGATATTTATACCACGGGCTGTACCATGCGCGAGGCTGCCCGCGTCTTGCACCGCGCTGGTGCGGGACGTATGGTAGGGCTGGTCATCGCGAGCGGTGCCGATTAGCGGCCGAGAATTTCCACAAAATTTCTGACAATCGTCGGGTCGAACAGCAATCCGGACGCACTGTACAATTCGCTGATGGCTTCCTGCTTGGTTTTGCCGACGTTGCGGTCGGACGGATAGAGCAAATGGTCGTAATAATCCGCGACGGCAATGATGCGTGCGCCTTGCGGGATGTTCAACTGCTTGCAACGGCGGGGGAATCCCGTCCCGTCCCAGCGTTCATGGTGATGTAAAATGCAAGGGATGACTTCCTGACAAGAGGGAATCAGCTCCAGCATCGCCGCGCCCTGCTCGGGATGACGGCGATAGGCGGCGCGCTCGCGCGTCGTCAGAAACGGCCGTTTTTGCAGTACCAGGTAAGGCACGCTTAATAATCCGATATCGTGCAGGATACCGGCGGCCTGAATCGTATTGATTTCCGTATGTGACAGTCCCATGCGGGCCGCAATGGCGCCGGCATAATCCGACACGCGCAGCGAGTGTTCCGCGAGTTGCTTGCTTTTTCGTTGCAACAAAAAGGAAAACACTTCCACCACATAGGACAGCTCTTTCTTGTTTTCCGCATACATGTCGTTGACATGCATTAAACTTTGTGGGTACATAATCCGATCCTCTTTCCGTTGCTTTCTATTATACGATGAAATGCGGAACTTGTGGGGGAATAGGTGAGAAAGAAGTCATACAAAATTGATATACTTCATTTCGGGGAAAAGGCTTGACAGTCTGAAAAAACTTCATTACAATGGCGACATCTATCAAACGGGTCTGTGGTTGAAAGTCGAGGCCAGTCGCAGGCAAAACGATCCACGTAAGGAAATGAGATTTCTGAGCATGGTGCGGCTTAGGGGTAAGACCTGCCGGGAAAACCGAGAGGGCGAGTAGTGAAGGAAACCGAGCGAAACCTCCAGCAGGCGAGTGTGGGGGCAAAGACCAGGTCAGCCGTTTGGTAGATTCGGCTTGACAAAAAAGGCATTTTCAGATACGATTAAATATACATATTTACATGCGATGAACGGAAGAGTAAGCGTAAGTGTTCTCACAGAGACGACATTTCACGGCTGGAAGAATGTCGGTGAAGACTACGGTGAAGTGCATCCGTGAGCACAATCATGGAAATCAAGTACATGGTTGCGTCCTGTCACGTTACGACACATGAGATTGCAGCTATCTGTAAAGCAGAGTGGAACCGCGAATAACGCCTCTGTACAGGATAGCTTTTTTATATGGGAAACGGAGTGCGTATGTGGAAACGGTTGCGAAATGATATACGGGTGGTGTTTGCGCGTGACCCGGCGGCGCGAAATGTGTGGGAAGTGATTCTTTGCTATCCGGGCCTGCATGCCATCTGGTGGCATCGGTTGTCGCATTGGCTGTATGTGCGACAATGGTTTACAGCCGCACGCTGTGTATCGCACTGGGCGCGGTTTTGGACAGGGATTGAGATTCATCCCGGCGCGCAGCTCGGCGAGGGGGTATTCATCGATCACGGCGGCGGTGTAGTCATCGGTGAGACGGCGGTCGTCGGTAATAATGTCACGCTGTACCAGGGGGTCACCTTGGGCGGTACCGGCAAAGAAAAAGGCAAACGCCATCCGACGCTGGAAGACTATGTCGTGGTCGCGAGCGGTGCCAAAGTGCTCGGCTCGTTTACCGTCGGAGAAGGGGCCAAAATCGGCGCCGGCTCGGTGGTGTTAAAGCCCGTTCCGGCACACAGTACGGTGGTCGGCATCCCCGGACAGGTGATTATGCGTAAGGGCTTGCGGGCGATTCAATGGGAGCACGGCGGGGAAGAAGAGGTCAACTTAGATCATGCGGTATTGCCCGACCCGACGAAAGAAAAAATTACGGATTTGAAGGAACAGATTGCCCGCTTGGAGCGGCGGTTACAAAAATTGGAGGAAGAGCATGCAGGAAATTCAAGTGTACAACACACTGACAAAGCGTAAAGAAGTATTTCAGCCGATAGAAGACGGGAAAGTGAGTATCTACGTCTGCGGGGTCACCCCGTATAATCATCCGCATATCGGTAACGCCCGGCCGTTTGTCACTTGGGATGTCATTCATCGCTTTTTGGAATATTGCGGCTATGAAGTCCGTCATATCCAAAATTTTACGGATGTCGATGACAAAATCATTCAGGCGGCACGGTTGGCGGAGCGCAGTTGGGATGAGATTGCCGAAGAGAATATCGCGGCGTATTTTACGGCGATGGATGCCCTGCATGTGCGCCGAACGGATAACTATCCGCGCGTGTCGGAGCATATCGGCGAGATTATCGCGATGATTGAGGGCCTTTTGGCCAAGGGGCACGCGTATACGTTGCACGGGGATGTCTATTATGATATTTCGACATTTGCCGCCTACGGGGAGCTGAGCGGCCGCACGGTCGAGGACATGCTGGCGGGAGCACGTGTGGAAGTCGACGGCGAAAAACGCAATCCGGGGGATTTTGCCCTTTGGAAAGCCGCCAAACCGGAAGAACCGGCGTGGGAGAGTCCGTGGGGGCAGGGGCGACCGGGGTGGCATATCGAATGCTCCGCGATGAGCACGAAGTACTTGGGCGATACCTTTGATTTTCACGGCGGCGGCAGTGACTTGATTTTCCCGCATCATGAAAATGAAATCGCCCAGTCGGAAGGATGTACGGGACGGCATTTTGTCAATTATTGGGTGCACAACGGATTTATTACTATCAATCAGGAGAAGATGAGCAAGTCGCTGGACAATTTCTTCTTGGTGAAAGATATTTTGGCACATTACAGTGCCGATGCATTGCGTTTCTTCCTGATATCGACCCATTACCGCAGTCCGCTCGATTTCAGTGATGAGCGATTGGAAGAGGCGGAGCGTACCCTTGAGCGTATCGACGGGGCGATTCGCAAAGCGAGATTTCGTCTGGACGGCGCGGCCGCTGTCCGCAACGAGGCGGCACAGGCCATGCAGGCAGCGGCCGAGGCGGCCAAGGCGGAATTTATCGCCGCGATGAGCGATGATTTCAATACCGCGATGGCGTTGGGCGTGCTCTTTACCTTGGTGCGACGTTTGAATACGTACTTGGCGGAGGAGGCAGTGGCCGACCGGACGGCGTTGGAAACCGTGCTACGCGTATTGCGGGACATGACGGAGATATTGGGCATATTGCCGCAGTCGTGGACAGAAGGCAATGCTGCCGATGCGCACGCGTATCGCGAGTTGATGGATGTCATTTTGGCGGTACGGCAAGAGGCGCGGACACAAAAACAATATGCCGTGGCCGATGCGATACGGGATCGCTTGCAGGCCATCGGCATCACCTTGGAAGACGGTCCGGAAGGAACCGTGTGGACGAAAAGTGAAGTTTAATCAGTACTTGCGTCTGCGTCGTCGCGCCGTCGATGAGCTTGTCGCACGGGCGGAAGGGAGCGAGCGGACAACGCGGGAGCCGGATGTGCGTTCCTATGCGTATCTGGGTGATGCGGTGTACAGTCTGTACGTGCGGCGCAAACTGGTGGAAACCGGTATCGTTTCCACGCGCGTGTTGCATGACTTGGCGGCGCAAATCGTGTCGGCCAAAGCCCAAAGTCGTGTCCTGCTGCAGATGGAAGATGAGCTCACTGCAGAAGAGCGGGAGTTTTGCCGTCGGGCGCGGAATGCTTCCGTACATACCCCGGCGAGCGCGACAGTCGGCGAATACCATCGCAGTACCGCGTGGGAAGCGTTGTTGGGATACTATGCCTGGCGCGAGCGGCACGACCGAATCGATACGCTCTTGGCGTCGGCATGGCGGATAGTGACGGGAGAGTTGGCGGATGAAATCATCGCATAAACAGATGTATATTGCCGGGCGCAATGCCGCGAAAGAAGCTTTGGCGGCCGGACGGGCGGAGCATTGCTACTTGACGGGACGCGCCCAAGGCGAATTGGTGCGAATCGAAGCGGACGCCGAGCGGCGCGGCGTCCCGGTGTCGTGGCTGTCTGCGCAGGAATTGCAGGCGCTGGTGCCGCATGTCCGGCATCAAGGTGTGGTAGTGCAGGCGCGTCCGTATGCGTATGCATCGCTGGAGCGCGTCACGGCGCAGGCGCTGTCCCGTCCGCACTCGTTGTTGGTCTTGCTGGACGGCGTCGAAGATCCGCACAATGTCGGTGCCATTATCCGGACGGCGGATGCGGCAGGCGCCGATGCCGTGCTTTTGCCGGAACGACGCGCCGCGCAGATTACGGAAACGGTGCATCGCACTTCGGCAGGGGCGACGGCCTGGATGCCGATTGTCCGTATCGGCAATGTGGCACGGACATTGGCGGAGCTCAAAGCACAGGGGTACTGGGTCTTCGGTACGGATATGGAGGGCTCGATTTCCTATCGGGATGCGGACTTCAACGGGCATTGTGTCTTGGTCGTCGGCAATGAAGGCAAAGGCATGGCGAGGTTGACGCGGGAAGCGTGTGATTACCTGGTGAAGATTCCGATGTACGGTCATGTCGAATCGCTGAATGTGTCGGTCGCGGCGGGCTTGCTGCTGTATGCCGCCGCCGGGGCGGTGCCGCATGAAACGTGATTTGTGGCTGATTGACGGATACAATGTCTTGCATAGCGATCGGGAGTATTGGAAATTTACTTTGCAGGACACCGGCCATGCGCGTGAGCGTCTGCAGGAGGCCTTGCTTGATTTCGGCGGTCATCGTCACTTGGATATTATTTTGGTGTTTGACGGCAAGAGCAGCGGTGCGGCGGAAGAACTCGATTTGAATCGTCATTTTCGGGTGGTGTATACGCGTCGCGGGCAAACGGCGGACAGCGACATCGAACAGCAAGTCTATCGCTTGCAAGACAGTTTCCGCTATGTCTATGTCGTGACTTCGGACGGTGCGGAACAGAGCCAAATCAGCGGCAACGGCGGGATCCGCAAACCGTCACGGGAGCTGATGCAGGAGATGGAGGCGGATAAACATGCCCAGGCGGATGATCGCCGCCGCAGTAAGAAAGCGCCGCAGGGCTTTTCCGTCGGGGAGCGAATCGACGCCGAATCACGGGCGATACTGGAACGGATTCGGCACGGGCGGAAGTGACTTGCGGCTTGCACGTCGTGTCTGAATCACGTATAATAACTATATTAATATGGGGCAGTGTGGGAGGAGTATCTTGCAGAATCTGATGAACACACCGGATTGGGCGTCACTGACGGATGAAGAAGCCGTGCAGTTGGCACAGCAGGGCAACAGCGCGGCGACGGAGCACTTGATTAAGAAGTATGCCGATACCATCGAAATGCGCAAGCACGGGTATTTTTTACCCGGCGGCGATGATGACGATTTGCGCCAGGAAGCGCGTATCGGTCTGCTCAAAGCCATTCGTGATTATGACGCAAGGCGCAATGCCACGTTCAAGACATTTGCCAACTTGTGTATTACGCGACAGATTTTGACATCCGTCAAAAATGCCAATCGGCGCAAGCACGGTGTACTCAGTACGGCGGAGTCGTTGGATGCGCCGGCGTACGGCGAGGAGACCACACGGACATTGTGGGAAACCGTAGCCGACAGCCGTTCGGAAAATCCGGAAGCGACGTATTTGCGACGGGCGCTGTTGGACTCGGTGAGCCGACGGATTCCGCAGTTGCTCAGCCATTTGGAGTTGCAAGTGCTGCTCGCCTATGTGCGCGGTGAGAGTTACCGGGACATTGCGCGACGGCTGGAGCGCTCGCCCAAATCCATTGACAATGCCATTCAGCGGGCAAAACAGAAATTGTCTCGCTATGTACATGAATTCAAATAATGAAAGGCGGAGACGGTAAGTGAAGACGACATTGATGATTATGGAAGTTATCATCGGGATTTTATTGATTGTGGTAGTGGTATTGCAAGAGGCGAAAACGGCCGGCATGGGCAGTTCCATCGGCGGGGCGGGCGATACCTTTTTCGGCGGCAAGGCGCGGGGCAAGGATGCGATACTGTCGCGTCTGACGGTGATATTAGGCGTCGCTTTTGCACTGGTCAGTCTGGCCTTGGGAAAATATTTGAATACATTTTAATTCAACCCGCGGCAGCGGGTTTTTCTTTTAGGAGAACGGAGGCGGTGAACGGATGCTGCACCGACAAAGCAGTGTGCCGATGACATATCGGCCGGGGGACTCGGTGGAAGGGGTCTACAAAGGCTATGCCAAACATTTCGGTTTTTTGATTACGGAAGATGAGCAAAAGGATGTCTATATCAGTAAAGCCAATCGCGGTGAAGCGATGCACAACGACCGGGTCGAGGTCGAGATCATCGCGGTCAATCATCGGCGCGGCCGCTGTGAGGGGCGCGTTCGGCGTGTCATTACGCATGCCAATGAAACGGTGGTCGGTACCTTTGCATTGGCGGGGCAGTTTGCGACGGTGATGCCCGATGACGAGCGCATCGGTACGGACGTATGGATACCGCTCAACGGTACGGCGCACGCCAAAAGCGGTGCCAAGGTCTTGGTCAGGCTGACCAAATGGCCGCAGTCACAACGCATGGCGGAAGGGGTCGTGGAAGAAGTACTCGGCTATGAGGGAGATACGGGGCTGGACATTACCATGATTGTCGCCAATCACAAGATTCCGGCCGTGTTTCCGGAAGAGGCGTTGGCGGAGGCCGAGCAAGTCGCCCGAGAAGCGGTCGTGCCGGAAGGCCGTACGGACTATCGGGAGTTGCCGGTAGTCACGGTGGACGGAGCGGACGCCAAGGACTTGGACGATGCGGTATATTGCGAAGAACTCGGCAACGGGCATTTTCGGTTGAGCGTTCATATCGCCGATGTCAGCCACTATGTACGGGCCGGCAGTGCGCTGGACAAAGAAGCCTTTCGTCGCGGCACGAGCGTGTACTTGGCGGATCGCGTGATTCCAATGCTGCCGGAGATTTTGTCCAACGGCGTCTGCAGTTTGAACGAAGGCGTGGACCGCTATACCATGTCGGTGGAAATGGAAATCGACGAGGCGGGGAAGGTCGTCCGTTCGCACGTCGGACCGGGAATTATTCGCAGTGCACGGCGCTGTACCTATGACGAATTAAAAAAAGCCTTGCTCGAAGATGTGTATCCCGAGGATATCAAGCCGCATTTGCCGATGTTTCGGGCGTGGCGGCGGCTGGCAGAACGCTTGATCCGGATGCGCGCAGGGCGGGGCGCGTTGGATTTTGATTTTCCCGAATATAAAATCATATTGGCTACGGACGGTCGACCACTACAAATCGTGCAGCGGGAGCGGACGATTGCGGAGCGGATGATTGAACAGGCGATGCTGATTGCCAATGAAACGGTCGCCAAGTACATCGCGCCGGAAGGCAGAACGGCGATATTCCGCGTACACGGCAGTCCCGATACGGAAAAGCTTCAGCATGTATTGACCTTGATGGAGGCGATGGGCGCGCCGTGCCGTCTCCCGGAAGAGGTGCGCACGGAAGATGTGCGGAAACTGCTCGATGCCGCGCGCGAACACGGTATCGCCAAAACGGCGGAGGTCATGGTGCTGCGTGCGCTGCCGCAAGCGTACTATGATACGGTCAATCTGGGGCATTTCGCGCTGGCATCGACCGACTATACGCATTTTACTTCGCCGATACGTCGCTATCCCGACCTTGTGGTACATCGCTTGGTGCGTGAAATCGCAGGTGGTCGCAGACAACGCAAAATCGATATCTCACGTCTGGAAAAGGCGGCACTGCAGTCATCCATGGCGGAGCGTCGTGCGGTCGAGGCCGAACGGGAAACGATGGATCTCAAACGGGTAGAATACATGGCGCCTTTTGTCGGAGAAGCCTTCGATGCAACCGTTACGGGAATTACCGATTTCGGTATTTTCGTCGGGCTTGGCAACGGCGCCGAGGGACTTGTGCATGCGGAATTATTGGCAGACGGCAGCGGGTATTTTGACGAACGGACCTACCAATATAAGGATCGGCAAGGCACACCGCTGTATACTATCGGTGATGAGATGCGTGTCACGCTGATTAAGGCGGACATCGAGAAACGCATGCTCGACTTTGCGCCCGGCGAAATTCGCTCGTGGACGGATTTGGAAACATGGCAGAAGCAATTATCGGGGACGAAAGACCGCCATCCGAAGACGGCAAAAGCCAAAGGCGGCGGACGTCGTAAAAAGGGCAAAACCGGTAAAAAGAAAAAAGGGCGACATCATAAACAGGCACACAAACGGAGGTAAGTATGGGAGAAAACGGACAACGGCGCATTGCCGACAACCGCAAAGCGCGGCATGATTACTTTGTCCATGAAAGCTATGAAGCAGGCATTGCGCTCGTCGGTACGGAAGTCAAATCAATCCGACAAGGAAAAGTCAACCTCAAAGACGGCTATGCCCAAATTCGGGGCGGTGAACTGTGGCTCTACAATGTCCATATCAGTCCTTACGAAGAGGGCAATCGTTTCAATGTAGAGCCGCTGCGTCCGCGCAAACTCCTCATGCATCGCGGTGAGATAAATAAGCTGGCGGGCAAGGTGCAGCAGAAGGGATATACCCTGATTCCGCTGGCATTATATTGGGGACGCGGCAAAGTCAAAGTCAACTTGGGCGTATGCACCGGCAAGAAAATCTATGACAAACGCAAAGATTTGGCGGAGAAAACCGCACGCCGGGATATGGAACGCGGTATGGCACGGCACTGATTGAGATGTCAACGTCGGTGTGGTATAATGACTACATATGGGGGCGCATCGGTTTCGACAGGAGTAGGTGTGCTATCGACAGCGGGTCGGGGTCTCGGTCACCCCGTAAAACCACCGAAACAAACATAAACGCAAATAACGAATTTGCACTGGCAGCATAAGCCACGCCGCCTTATGTTCTCCCGAGACATAAGCTCGGCGTCACTCATCGGGATACCTTTACGGAACGTCGGATACCGCTGAAGGGAAACACATCCGAATCGTCTTTGTCGGCTTGTTCATGAGCGAAACAAAGATTAACACCCGATCATGAACTGCACCCGGAGCGGTCGGTAGGGCAATATTTTTGGACAGGGGTTCGACTCCCCTCGTCTCCACCAGAGGACAAGGTAGCGCATATCCGTACGGATATGCGCTTTTTGTGTGTGCATCGGTGCGGGTGCTTGGCAGATTCTCCGCGCGGGATACAATGATTGCCGATACTCCATTGCCAAAACGCAAGAAACAGTAGATAATGATAGTAGAGATACAGCGGAAGACGCAGGGGGTGAAACGAATGGCAGGAATGACACACGAGGAAATGCTGGAACAGACGAGAGCATTCATGAAGAAACTGAACAGCCGACCGATGACACCCGAAACGAAAGCGTACATCGAGTACATGGATTGGGTGGATTCGCAGGAGTACAACAATCTCCCGGAAACAATCAAGCGGCGGAAAGAACTGGCCGACAGTCTGACCATCTAGGGCATACTAAAGAGGGCGATGCCCATATTGCCTACATTGAGAATTTGCCGTATACCGTGGAAGTAGGCGAACCGCGTCGCGTGAAACTGGAGGCGGAAGGCAAAGACACGGGATTTGGCGGAATTGCCGTTGATGAACGGATAGCCGCACAAAATCAAATGAATGAGCACGGTGTATTGTTGGTGGAATGGGCAAAGGAACACGGGATTTCAAAAACGCACACAACTGCTGAAAGGCGAGAGTTGCGCGCAAACATTGTTGACGACTATTATGACAAAGGCACGTATGCTAAAGGCAGACAGGCCTTTTTAATTTTGGGCTTACCCGCGGCGGGTAAATCAAGCCTTGCCGACCCGTTGGCGAAAAATATGCAGGCGATTATCGTCGATAGTGATGAACTCAACAGCAGTAGCAATATCATGGAAACAAGCAACGATATCAGGCTATGACGTGGTTGGGGGTATCTGTGCGCTTTCGGGACGCAAAAAAAGGAGCTGCTCTTTATCGAGGGGCGGTCAATGTTGACCCGCAGCCCGATAAGGCGAACTCCTTTATTGAGTCCATAATAGCAAACGGACGTCCCTACGTCAAGAGTCAAAGAACATTCGTGATAATAGAATACAAAAAGGAACAAATCTGTTTGCCGCGGCGAATCTTAGCCCGCGGTCTTATAACACGATTTGCTCCTTTACTGATAATAGTATAGCAAGAAATGAATTGTCTATCTATCTGTCGTAACAATGTGCGCCGCCTGCTGTCTTGACAGACGACAATATTCTTCGGGAGCGGGATTTTGCGCTGTGACTTGATTTTCATCGCGCTTTATACTATCCTAATAATCGGAAAGATAAAATTAATGTAAGAAATCGGCTGCAGGGGAGAGGCGATATGGTGATGACCTATTCGGTAGCGGCGGAGGTGGATCGCACGATTGAGGAGGCTGTTCGGTTCGGCGCGAGCGATATTCACTGGGACCCGCAAGCATCCGGGGTGCGTGTCCGGTATCGCATTCACGGACGGTTGCGAGATGTAAGGGAGTTGCCGTCGGCGATGTGTGAGGCGGTGGTCATCCGCGTAAAGGGAATGGCGCGGATGAATGTAGCGGAAAAGCGATTGCCCCAAGACGGCAGCTGCTCGTGCGTCGTCGACGGGCGGTCGTATGAGCTAAGGATTGCCGTGTTGCCGGTGTTGTACGGCGAATCGGTGGCGGTGCGTATTTTGGGGAATGCTTTACGTAGTCCGACGCTGGACAATATCGGGTTGACAGAGGTGCAGCGGCAGGTGTTGCGGGGGTACTTGCAGCGGCCGTACGGGCTCATCGTCACGGGCGGCGCGACGGGGACGGGCAAGAGTACGACGCTGTATGCCGCACTTAAGGAAATCGATCGGGAGCGCTTGCACGTCGTCACCATTGAAGATCCGATTGAATACCGCGTGGCGGGTGTCAATCAAATGCAGGTGGGCGAATCGGGCCGGGTTTCATTTGCGGCGGGATTGCGCTCTGTTTTGCGTGCCGACCCGGATGTCATCATGGTAGGAGAAATCCGTGATGCCGAGACGGCGGAAATTGCTGTCCGTGCCGCCATGACAGGGCATCTTGTGTTAGCGACCATTCATGCGGGGCGTGCCGAGGAGATACCGGCACGTTTTTTTGAAATGGGAATTGAACCGTACTTGCTGGCGGCGGCGTTGCGGGTCGTCATCGCCCAGCGTTTGGTCGGTGAGTTGTGTCCGCATTGTCGCTATGCGGTCGATGAGAGCGGTCAGGCGGCGGGCGCGGAGCCGTGTCGGGGTTATGAGGCGCGCGGGTGTGATGCCTGTCGGCAGACGGGCATTGCGCGGCGGCACGGTGTGTTTGAGGTACTGCCTATCGATGCGCAGATACGACGTCGCTGGCAGGAGGGGAGTACTTCTTTGCCGGATGCTCCGCAAGACACGATGGCGGCGCAGATAGCACGCTTGGCGGCAGCGGGGAAAATCGGTCGGTGCGAGGCGGCAGGATGGTTGGCGGAGGCGGAATGGTGATGGAAAAGATTATTTCCCGGGCACGTGAAGCGGGCGTCAGCGATATCCATATTACGGCGGGGGAACGAATCCGCTTTCGGCGCTTGGGGCGACTGGAGGTCACGGATTACCGCGCGGATCCGGCGTGCTGGCGGGAGTGGTGGCAGGGTCTTTTGGGGGAATATGAAACCGCGGTGCTGGCACAATCGGGCGCGGTCGAAGTTTCGCCGCAGAGCGGTGTGCGGGTGTCACTGTTTCGGACGTGGGGAGAAGTAGCGGGGGCGATTCGTCTGCTGGCACGGCCGGAAGAGTTGCCGCCGGATCCCGACCCGGCATTGCTGGAAAAGGTGGCCGGCCTGACGGGCGGGTTGGTTGTCATCGGCGGCGTGACGGGAAGCGGCAAAACAACGACACTGCGGCGCATTTTGCAAATCATCAATCGAATGCGGCCGGTGCATGTCATCACGCTGGAAGATCCGCCGGAGTATCGACTGGTGTCGGATGTGGCCTGTATTCATCAGCGGGGCATCGGCAGTGACGTGCCGGATTGGGAAACGGGACTGGCGTCGGCGTTACGTGAAGATCCGGATGTATTGGTTATCGGCGAGTTGCGGACGACAGAGACGGTGTCCGCCGCATTGCGCGCTGCGCAGACCGGACACTTGGTGCTGGCGACGGTGCATGCAGGGTCAATCGAGACAATCATCGGGCGGTTGGTACATCTGTTTCCGGCACACAGTCGAGACGATATCCGCTATCGATTGGCGGCGGTGGTGCAGTTGCTGGCGGTGCAGGAGTTGGTGCCGCTCGTGCAATCACAGGTCGTGTTGCGGGAGTGGGTACAGCGCAATCCCGCGCTGGTGACGGTCGTACGGGACGGAAAAGAAAATCAGTTGCCCGCCTACCTGCAGACGATGGGAGCGGCCGCGCAGAATTGGGAGCAATCACGCCAACGTGTGTGCATGATGCTTGCCGATCGGCCTGCTGACGCGGCTCTGCTGCGGGGGTGGTGTCGATGAAACGACAGTATCGCTATAAAGCGTTTGATGCGGCCGAAGCGGCATGGCAACGCGGTATCGTGACGGCGAGTAATGCGACGGAAGCGGCTACGCAGTTGCGCGGGCGCGGCTGGCAGGTGGCGCGGTTGGAGCGTGACTATCGTATCCCGTGGCAAGGCAGGCAGTGGTCCAAGCGGCAGACGGCGTTTTTGGCGACACAATTGGCGACGTTGCTGACGGCGGATATCGATTTGATACGGGCGTTGGATATGTTGGCCGGCACGTATGGAGGGGGCCGGCGCGAGGTCTTGGCGCAAGCGGCGGCGCAAATTCGCTTAGGGAAGTCCGCTGCAGAGGCGCTCACGCAGGCGGGCGTGTTTCCGTTCTTATTTGTCCGTCTGGCGGATGTCGGTGAACGGAGCGGCATGCTGGCGGAAAATTTACAGCGGGCGGCGGCCTACTTCGAGACACAGGATCGGGCGGACAGGGCATGGCAAGAGGCACTGGCGTACCCGCTACTGGTGTCGATGTTGGCGGCGGCGGTGACCGGGATATTCATGACGGTGGTGTTGCCGACGTTTGCCCGGCTCTTTGCAGAGCTTGATGTGACACCGTCGGCAACGACGGTATGGATTTTGCAAGGCGGTACATGGTTGGCAGCGGCATGGCCGTGGCTAGCGGTCGCGGCGACAGGGGTGCTGCTGATCGGCGGATTGACAGGGAAGTATCCGCCGTGGCAGCAGCGGCGTCGGGCGTTTATCTGGCGGTGGAAACCGCACCGATACCGCTCTTTGTCGGTGCTTTGTCATGTTTGGAGTGCGGTCTTGTACGCCGGTATTGATGTGGCGCAGGGGCTCGATATTGCCGGCGAAACGCTTGCGGACAGTGCTTGCGGGATACGCCTCAAACGTGCCGGCAGACAGGTGTTGCAAGGCAGTGCGCCGCATCGGGCACTTCGTGCATGCGGAATCGAAGATGAATTATTGCTTCATATGGTGGAGGTCGGAACGGAAACGGGGCGCCTGCCGGAATTGTTGCAGGACGCAGGGAGTTTTTATGATGAACAGATTGCCGAGTTGACGCAACGATACAAGGCGTACTTGGGACCGGCCGTACTGGTGGCAGTCGGCGGTATTGTGGCGGCGGTCATGTACGGCATGTTGATGCCGATTTTGGATGCGATTACAACGCCGCTGAACGGATAGGAGGAGTGTATGATGAGACAGGGCGCGGGGCGTGGCGGTTTTACGTTGATTGAATTATTGGTGGTTATCGCGATTATCGGGGTAATGGCGTCGCTTGCCGTTCCGAAATTCGTCGGGGTGACGGATACGGCCAAAGCGGCCAAAATTCAGGCGGATCTGCATACCATCGGCGTGGCGGTAGCGTTGTATCAGGCGGAGCACGGAACCTATCCGCGGGCATTGTCCGATTTGGTCGATGCGTCCGGGAACAAGGGCTATTTGCAAAGTGTGCCGCAAGCTCCGGAGCCTGCGTCATATGATACGGCCCGACTGGCACAATCGGGCGAAGTGCGGTGCACCTTTAAGAATACGACGTATTCGTCATACGGAACTAAAGAGAATGGGTAACTATTTCTTCGTGGCGGCACTTAGCGGACTTTTGGCCGGTCTATGGTGGCCCTATCTCGGCGCGTATTTTTCGCGTCGGTATCGTGTATCGGTGTCGATGCCGATATTGCCTTGGCAATCGTGGGAGCCGGTAGCCGGCATGGTCATCGGCGTATTGTTGGCGATTTGGGTGCCGACATCGTTGCCGCTGTGGGCGGCCTGGTGGTTTGCGCTGGCGGCATTGCTCGCCGCCCGTATCGATTTGTTTTGCGGGGTGCTTCCGTATCGCTTTTCGGCGGGCTTGGCGCTGTGCGGCTGGGCAGTGCAGTGGTGGGCAGAGACCGGCGTGGAGTCACTGCTGGCCAGTGCGGCGACGGCCGGATTGATGGGGCTGATTGCGTGGGTTTCACGTGGCGGTATGGGCGGCGGTGATGTCTGGTTTGCGGCCGGCATGGCGGCGTGGCTGTCACCGCTTACCGCATGGATGTTTGTATGCACCGCGTTTATCGGCGGTGCCGTGGTCGGCGGTGCCTATTGGTTGCAGCACGGGCGACAACGAGGTATGACGATTCCTTTCGGTCCGTGCTTGGCGGTCGCGGGGATTTGGGTGCTGTGGTTCGGAGAGCGGATGAGTGGGTGGAGTGAACAAATCATCGGTTGAGCGGCGGAGTGGCTACCTGCTGGCGGAGTTGTGTTGGGGCATCGCGCTGATGGCGCTGGTCGCGTCCGTGACCATTCCTTTCGGTCATCATTGGCAAGAAACGATACGGTCGGACTGGGTCATGCAGGAACTCGTCAATGCGATTGAAGAAACCCAGGCGGTAGCGCGCGGAAATTCGTTGGTGACGCCGATACTCATCGTATCCGGTACGCCGGAGAATGCATGGTACGTCGTGTATCAATCAAGACAGCTGCCGATTCGAGGAACATTGCCGAAGGGGTATTCGTTTACGGCAGGCAAGAGGCTCTTTTTGACGTTTCAGAAAAACGGTCGTGTCGGTACCGTCGGGTACGGTGCCGAGCGGGTGCATCGGATTGCGGTGCGTACGCCGTCAGGACGTGTGCGTACGGTCGTCATCAGTGCACAGACGGGACGGGTCAGGGTAGAAGGATGAAACGGGACGGATTTATTTTGATCGCGGTCTTGGTTGCCGCCACGATGCTGGCGGTTGTCGCAGGCGCGTTGGGATTGGCGCTGCGGCAAGGTCTGCATCTGACCGCCGGCTATACGGAAGCGGTGGTTCGTATGTGTCTGAACCGGCGTGTGACCGAAACGCTAAAATATGAATATCGGCAGACGGGATTACCGGCTGCCCGCGAATTTGATGAGCGCTATGATACGATGACATTGCATGTGCGCGTGGTATATGAGCCGCAAACACAGCAATCCGTACCTGTGCATGCGTATCGGGTGACGACGACGGGATATTACGGCAGTACGACGTATGTGCTTTGGTTGCCGGCAGGAGGTCGCCATGCGTAACGGATATATGATGGTGGAATGGTTGGTGGCCATTTGTCTGACCGCCTTGTTGATGACAGGCATCGCGCCGCTCATCGGGGGCAGTATCCGTGCGTGCGGGGACATGTTCGCACGGCTGTATTGTGCACGGGAAAGCATGCAGATTGCGGGGGTTTTGGACAGTTATTTGGATGATGCGACCGTGACGGAAGCACCGGGAAACCGACAGAGTGTCGCGTTTCAGAAAGCCAATGACTTGCCGCAACGCTGGCTGGCAGGGACTGAGCAGCTATACTTGGTATTGTCGGACGGGCAGCGACAGCCGGTGACCCTACCGGGAAAAGGAACGGTCACTGCACCGTCATGGCAGGCGGGAGAAGGCGGGCAGGCGATGTTTACGGTCAGTGAGGGCGGATTTGTCACATACGCCTATGCTTGGCAATACGGCGGGCGTACGCTGACGGTGCGCGGCGGGATTTGTCCGTTGCCGACGGCGTATTCAATCGGGAGTGCTTATGTGTATCGATAAGGTGCCGCGCGGCAGTGTGGCCATCGTGTTGCTCGTTGTTCTGACGGGGGTGCTCCTGCTGGTCGGCTACGGCTTACATGTGGTGCGGAGTGCGGTGCATCTGCAACAGCGCGAGGAGTGGCGCATGGCAACGGAATATGCAAGCGAATCCGCCGTCAATTGGGCACTGGGGTATTGTCGTCAATACGGGATTCCCCGACAAAGGTTACAGACTGTGATTGCGTATCCGCATCCGCAAATTCGTGCGGAGGTGACCGTTCGCCCGCAAAGTGAACAGGACGCTGTCATTGTCGGAACGGCAACAGGCCCGGATACGAATCGTCGGATTTGGCTGCGAATGCATACGGTTGTGCGAGAAGGGGAGATAGAGGTGCACGTAGACGAGGTGCGCGGATGAATTGGCCGTGGAAGAGGAAACGCCATGCGGCTTGCCCGGTCGTCGTATGGGACGGCCGGGAGGGACGCTTGTGGGCGCAAGCGGAACCGACGGAGGGCATGGCGGCGCGACATTGGTTTTGGCAAGAGCGGGAGCAACCGCTGCCGGCGGATTTATTGCATACCGACATGCGTACGATAGGGGCACTGCTGCCGTGCGGATCGGTACGGTGGCATCTGTTGACGTTGCCGCGTGCGACGGAGGAAGAGAACGCCCACATGGCGGAATGGGAGATGGCGGAGCGCATCGGCCCGGAGGATCATCGCTATTGGATACGGCAGACGTTGCCGGCGGCGGATGATGCGGTGATGAGCGAAACCGTCGTCGGTGTCGTGCGCCAAGAAATCCTGGAGCGCAGCCGAACTGTTCTCCCGCAAGGAACGCAAGCATGCAAGATGGTTCCGGAAGAAGTGGCCATCGGCTGCGCCTTGCCGTGCACGGATGCTCGCGTGTTGCGCGTCGGCGAGAGCGAGTTGACCGTACTGGTCTATCGTCAGCGCCTTCCCGTCGAGGTCAGGCCGGTGCAAGACGAGTCGTTTATGCGCAACCCGCATTGGGAAAGCGAATTGCCGTGGTATGTCGTTGCCGATACCGAAGCACAACATCGGTTATGGCAGGACAGATTGCAGGCGCAAGCGTGGCCGCTTTTAGCACACGCCGACTATTTGACGGCCGGCGGCGAGCGTTACGAACGGTATCCGCAGATTGTACTGGGAGCCTCACAAGCGGCACGGGGGATGCTTTGTTGGACGCAGACGCTGTCCGCCGAGACGGTGCTTTGGCATGCATGGCACGAGCGTCGGCCATATCGATGGGCGGCGATAGCATTCGGGATGGCCGGGCTGTGCTTGGCGGGTGTCGGCGGATATACGTATCAGACAAGCGACGAGGTCTATCAGCAGACGCTGGCGGTCGAGAGAAGTCGGGAATCGGAGCGGCAGGAACTGGCGGCATTGCAGGCGGCGGAACAGGTACTGCAAGAGCGGCAACGTACACGCAATGTCTGGAGCAAACTTTTATTGATTATTGCGGACAGCAAGCCACAGAGTGTGTACCTTACCGCTGTCTTGGAAGACGGTGAGCGGATTGTGCTGAGGGGGATTTGCTTACAGCCGGAGGCGTTACAAGAGTGGAAAGAATATTTGCGCTTGCGCTTGCAAAGGCGGGCGACAGTGAAATACATACATACGGAGCAGCAAAGCAAGCGGGAATTTCAACTGGTGTTGGCCGATGATGAAGAACATTGACAGCCGGTGGGCGCGCCGGAGTGCCTGGCGGCCATATATAGAATACCTGTGGCCGGTTGTCGGTATTGTCGGAATCGTCATCGGAGTGACGGCTTGGCAGGCGGCGCAAGACAAGCGTCAGGAAGACGAGCAGCTGCACGTACAGATGAGCCGTCAGGCACAGGCGCTGGAGTTGCATCGTGTTCGTATGCGGCAACAATCGCAGCAAGGGGATGCACTTGCGGAGTTGTTGGCGGATTGCGACGATTATCACGCAAAGGTCCTCGCCGCGGAAGAAGGGGCGCCGACGGAAACGGACTTATGGCGGCAAATACCGATAGAGCTGACATTGGAAACCGACTATCTGCAATTGATTGCGCTGTTGGCCGTATGGGAAAGCGGTACGCCTTGGCGGGAAGTGCACTTACTGCAAGCCATACCGGTTGCCGGCGGTGCACGGACACAGGCGACCCTGCAAATCGTGTCCTATCGTTTTATCGGCGACCGTCACGAGGAAAAGAAATCAACTAAAAACGTGGGACAGATGCAGCAGTAGACTTGACAATTGTCTGTCAATTCAAGTACAATATCGATATACTTATTCGGGGCTATAGCTCAGTTGGTTAGAGTGCTACGTTGACATCGTAGAGGTCACTGGTTCGAATCCAGTTAGCCCCACCATATGCAGTACAAGGGTTAGCAGACTTTCGCTAGCCTTTTCGTGTTTTCCAAAAGACACTGTTTTGGACATTTTTTTACCCTGTCAATTAAGCGTACCGGATAAAGACTACATGGACAATTTACTTCTTACGGTATCATACCCCACACGAGTACAGATGCCGTCAAAACTGTAACGGTGCACACGCAGTAGCGAGAAGGCAAATCGCAACGAAAGGAGAGGTATCCCCATCTCCTTTCGTTGCGTGTTTCTTTCTGCTTACTTGATGCTTTGGTGCTAGTGATGAGACAGCCCATTTCACCTGCTCGATAGATGATGATAGGTTTGCTATCGTCAACTACTTCAAGCTTGGTAACGGTTTCCCAGTCGTCTCTGATTTTCAGCCAACGCGCTTCCCAAAAGACTTGGCAGACGGCGTAGTGGTCGGGGACGGAGCATTCGTTGAGGTCCGGGATGGTGTGGATGGTATAGTCACCGTCTCCACCGAAGTAGACAAAACCCGCTTCGTCATGGGTTTCGTATATGAGTCGTGCAATGTCGCTGTATCCTGCGTAGAAGTCGTTATCTTTGTAATACATGGTTATTCCTCCTTGTTGTAAACCGATATATATTAGTCGTGATTGCCCTAATTGGGCGGGGAACGTATCATGTTCTCACTCCTTTCTTGACAAACAACGTACTGTGTAGTACGCTTTAAATAAGGGTTATTCCCCGATTCTGTTTACTTCGTAGAGAGCTAAGTAGAACATATGTGTGAAGCTCCACGCGAGAAACAGGAATATGAATTCGCTGTGGGAGTAGTCTATGATAATCATAAGGATTACCACGGATACTCCCAGAGCAATCACTGTCGCAAGCAGGTATCTGCATGCGTGGTAGAAGCTTGCCAGTTTCAGTATCCACAGGTAGATACAACCGGCGGTAATTGCGAGCGTTTCTGTCATACTGATTTGTTTTGCTTTTTTCATGTGTTCGTTCATTGTTTGTGACCTCCAATATTGAATATATTGTTATTACCGGGGGAGAAGGAGATATGTGCTCACTCCTTTCTAAATCTGTCCTTACTCCCATATAGATACATAAACGAGTTATGTACCTATATGAAAGCAAGGGCGAATGCCCTCACTTTCTATTTCGTGATGCGGATGAGTTCTTCCGACATGTAGCAACCGTTACCTCGGTACTTGATGTCGGCGTTACGAATCTTCCGTAGCATCGTGACGAACTTTTCCGAGTCAGGCTGGCGCACAGCCATTTCCATGCCCTTGTTGTAGAGGTCGTCAGCCTCTGCGACCAATCGTGTTTCTCGGGAGAGTTCCTCGGAAACGAGACCTGCATATTTCGTGCGGGTCTTTTTCGATTTTGCCGTGTCGCGTTTTGCCATGTATGCAGACATTGAAAAACAGAAAGAGTAGCACATAGCTAATCTTTCTGTTTGGTGTACATGTGAAAAATAAAATATGTAGAACTTGTGTTGTGATTAATCAAAGTATATGATGAGACTGCCAATCGTCATTCCGGCGGCAGCGGCACTATTTGTTGTTACACTGTGCGGACATACCGAGGGAATGGTGATTATTGTATGGATAGGCACTGCGGCAGTGCAAGTAAGCGGATGTAAATACACAGGCCAAAATGATACAATCAATACAGGTGGGAACGTGGTTACTTTGCTTGTGGTAAGGTGTGACGCCCCGGATGAATGGGAATCCGCAGGCGTTGCGATAAACGGAATCGGGGGCATAGGAAGAGATATATGATAGATGTCGGAGCAGTCATTTTGGCGGCGATTTGTTGGGGGTTGAGCGGTGTCGTCGCGCAACATTTGTTTACCGTGTCGGCGATGACGGCCGGAGATTTGACAGTGGCGAGGCTATTGTTGTCGGGCGTATTGTTTTGGGTTCCGGCGCTGCTTAGGGGAAAAGTTCATTCATTGGCCGGCAGCAAAAAGGACTGGTTGTGGCGGATACCGGTGTTCGGTATCGTCGGCATTCTGACGGTGCAGTTTACCTATTTCGCATCCATTTTTCACGGCAATGCCGCAACGGCTACGGTGTTGCAATACTTGGCGCCGGTCTTGATTGTCTTGTACTTGGCATTGCGGCATCGTCGCTTGCCGAATGCGGTCGAGGCCCTCGGTGCGTTGCTCGCTGTCGTCGGGGTGGTGCTGATGGTGTCGGGCGGGCGTACGGATCGATTGATTGTACCGTTTGCGGGCGTGGCGTGGGGGCTGGTATCGGCGTTGAGCTTGGCGTTTTATACATTGTATCCGGCAGAATTGTTGAAAAAAATTCCGGCCTACCAATTGCTTGGTGCCGGAATGTTGTGGGGCGGTGTGTTCGGGTATTTGACCATGGGGTTTGAGCGGCCGGAGTTGTTTGTGCAACCGCAGGTATGGTGGCCTTTTTTGGTGATTGTCGTTGTCGGAACGGTGATTCCGTTCTACCTGTATTTGTACGCGCTGCGTTCGCTGTCGCCGACGGCGGTCAGTATTTTCGCGTGCAGTGAGCCGTTTGCCGCGATTGTGTTTTCGGCAGTGTTCTTGCAAATGCACTTCGGTATCGGCGAGCTGATCGGTGCGTTGGCAGTCGTCTGCGCGATTATTCTGCTGGCGTTACGTCGATAGCGGCGGCCCGCTGCTGCATCAACTCCGACCAGCGGCCGTTTTGAAAAATCGGTACGGTTTCACCGCTGCGTGTATGGCCGATGATTTGCATGTCGTTACTGCCGACCATAAAGTCGACGTGTATTTGGGAGCGGTTGATATCTGCGGCAATGAGATCTTCCTCGTTCATCGTTTTGCCGTCAGTAATGCAGGTCGGATAGGCGGCACCCAACGCCAAATGGCAGGAGGCGTTTTCGTCAATCAGTGTCTCGTAAAACGAGTAGGGGATTTGCGAAATCGGTGAATCGCAGGGAACCAATGCGACCTCGCCCAGACGGGAAGCGCCGTCGTCGGCTTGCAACAAGCGTTGTAAGGCTTCGTTTCCTTCCGTAGCGGAGGCCTCGATGACGCGCCCGTCACGGAAGGTGAGGCGGATGTCACGGACGACTTGGTTGTATACAACCAGCGGGCGTGTACTGTAGACGGTGCCTTGAATATCGGTCGCGTGCGGTGCGGTGAACACTTCTTCTGTAGGAATGTTGGCGGCAAAGGGGACGACCCGGCCGCTTTTTTCGTTGCCGCCTTGCCAAATATGAGTCGCCGGCAGACCGACATGCAGGTCGGTACCGTTTTCGGAATGGTATTGCAGCGATGTCAATTGGAGGTCGTTTAAGACGCGGCGCATGCGGTGCAGTGTTTCCAAATGCCGCTCCCAATGTTGTAGCGGATTTTCACGCTGTACGCGGGCGACGGAAAAAATCGCATCCCATAGCGTTTTCAGCGGATTTTCGCTTTCGGGGAAGAGCATTTGTGCCCATGTCGGGGTGGCGACGGCGGCGACGAGCCATTGGACCTGTGAATTCATAATGGCGTCGGAATAAAATCCGAACGTCTTGTTTTTGGCCTGCTGTAAAGCGGAAATCCGCTGCGGCGAAACATGTTGAAAATGCGGTGATTGGCAGGACACCAAGGAAATAATCGCGGTGTTTTCATCGATGAGTTCGTGATACTTGGCAATCATGGACGGCGGGAAATGACACAGATGCTGTTCGTCCGCATACTGCATACGCGCCGCGGCGTGTGCGGCGGAGCTCCATTCGATGCGGACATCTCCGGCGCCGTATGCGAAGGCTTCGCGGCATAATATCTCGGTGAATTCCGCGCTGTCGACGGGCGCATTGATGACGACCTTTTGCCCGGGTTGTAAATTGACTCCGTAACGGAGCAAGATTAATGCATAATTTTTAGCTAATACAGTATCCATTTTATTCTCCTTTTTCTAAAACTGATATATAATAAACAGGACAGCGATTAACCGGGAGGTGCGAGAATGGAACGTCGCCATTGGGGCTGGCTGATGGCCGGTGTCATCGGTATTTCATTTATCTATTATAGCGTGTTTTCGCCGGCGGATGAAATGGTACCGATTGCGACGCCGCAAGGGGAAACGGATATCGATAGCGTAGCGGTGTATGTATCCGGTGCGGTGGAATGTCCGGGCGTCTATATTTTACCGCAAGGCAGTCGGGTGGCGGATGCGGTGAAAGCGGCAGGGAATTGGCTGCCGTACGCCGATGCGGAAAGTGTCAATTTGGCACAAAAGGTAAGCGAAGGAGACCATATCTCGGTCGGCTACGATTTTGCTCCGCCGGAGTCTGCGCTGGGGATTACCTTGGTCAATTTAAATCGTGCGACGGAAAAAGAGCTGGAGACGCTGCCGGGGGTCGGGCCGGCGACCGCACGGAAAATCGTTGAGTATCGCACGGAGAACGGATTGTTTGGAGTCACTGAAGATCTCAAAAAAGTGAAAGGTATCGGTGAGGGAAAATTCCAAAAAATTCGCGCGCATATTACGGTATAGCCAATTACGGCGCGCTGATCGGGGCGTGTTTATTGGCATTGGGAATCGGGTTGCAAGCAAGCGGCACGCTACCCGCTTGGAGTTGGGGCGGGTGTGCGGCGGCGGCTTTTGCGTGTCTCGGTTACGGAGTGTGGCGCGGCGACAGGAAATGGTGTGTCGTCGGCGCGGCATTCCTTTTTTTGTGGGGCGGCGGGATGCGATGTGTGTGGATGGAAGCGCATGAGCGTACGTTGTCACATCATTTGGTCGGCGGCAGCGGCCGATATGTCGGCACCGTGATGACCGAGGGAGAGGTGTTCGGGAACGGTACGGAGGGTGTGATGCGCTACGGGGTGGACTTGCGTCAGGTCGCATATGATGACGGTACGACGCGCCCGGCAAAGGGGAATGTGTACTGGTATACGGCGGATACGGAGCGCGTGTATCGTATCGGGGACTGTGTGCAGATTGACGGTCGCATCGGTGCATTTCATTACTATCGCAACCCGGGGAATATTCTTTTGGAGTATCGGCGACGGGCACAGGACACCATCGGGAATTTGTATGAACAAGAGGCGGCGGTGCCGGTTCTCGTGGGACTCGATCCGTCCTATCGATGGTCGCGGTATATACAGTCCGTGCGGGCACAAATTCATACATTTTTGGATGGGCATATGACGTCGCGCGAAACGGCGGCGTTGGCGGAATCGTTACTTTTCGGCGGAAACTATCGGCAGTTGCCGGTGGAGGTGGTGAATGATTTTGCCACGACAGGCATGATTCACATATTATCGGTTTCCGGGTCGCACATTTCGTTGCTTTTCGGTGTGTTGATGGGAGCCGGTGCGATGCTCGGCGTATCGCGCAAGGTCGTGTTTGTCACGGCGGTGGCTGTGGTCGGCGTGTATGCGGCCTTGGCGGGATGGGTGCCGCCGGTGGTCCGCTCGTTTGTCATGGGGACGGCGGCCATCGGCGCGGTGGTATGGCGTCAACAGTATGCCGCACCCCATTGGCTGGGATTGGCTGTCGGCGGGATGCTGCTGTATCAGCCGTATGCGATGTATGATGTCAGTTTTCAATTGTCGGTCGGAGCGACGGCAGGAATCTTGCTCTTGGCAAGTCCTATCTACCGGTACGGACGGCGATATATTCCGTCTTCTGCGGCCCTGGCGATAGCCGTGACGATATCGGCACAGGTGTTGCTCGTGCCATTTTTATTGTATTATTTTCACATGCTACCCGCGTATGCCGTTATCAGCAATTTGACTGTAGGCGTATTGTTGGAGATGGCCATTGTCGTCTGTCTGGCCGCCATCATCGGACAGTGGATTCCGCTGGTCGGAGGATATTTGGCGTGGTGGGGCAGCCGATGTATTGAGGCGGCGGTGGTGATAAACAGCCGGATTGCACATTGGTCGGGGGCAAACTGGTATGGTCGCGGTTGGGAATGGCCGGAAGCGGCTGTCTATTATGTGTTGATTTTCGGCGGCTACATGGCATGGCGTGCACAGGGGAAGAACCGTCGAAAGTGGTGGGCGGTATGTGTGTGTGGCGTATTGTGTATGGTTGCGGTATCTTGGGTCAGACAAGATGTCGATGCCGGAGTTGTCGTACCGGATGCGGGGGCATCACGCGGAGTGATGATTGAACATGCGGGGACTTGTTTGGTATATTATAAAGAGGGAAGTTATGCCAATTCCCGTACGCGGGAGTTGGCGGAGTTTGTTTCCGCAGCGGAATATTTCGGAGGATTTCGTCCGACAGTATGGATACACGAACCGGCTGTGGAGGACGCGGTGGCGGGACTGTTGACAGGCGTGCCGATAGCACCGCAGGAGGTGCGTATCTACCCTCCGCGGGCGGAGCATGGCGAAACCGCGTGGCGCTGGGCTGACGGTTGGACGGCGGAGTATACAACGGCCGGAATGACACTCCGTAATGACCGCGGGGAGACAGTCGTGGCGGTACCCATGGGAGCACACATGGTGCAGGCATCCGTCGGTGCATCTACCTGTCTGGTGCTGACAGATACTCGCCAGCATACACTATACGGAAAGCGGTTGGCGCAAGGAGAACATCCGGCGGCATTGATTACTGCGCCGGTACGCACAAGGTATGAAGACAATACGGAAACGGTTTTCACTTGGCTGGAGTTGACGCAATACCGCACGGATATCGACGGTTGTATCGACGGGACGTATCGGGACGGGAAGTGGAAGATACATACTTATGAATAACAAACACACACAGATTCCTGCGGTCGTTTTTTACGGTACGGATATACCGGCACTGTATGAGGCGCGCAGGCAATACGTCGCTCCCGATGACACGGCGGATGTGATTCGACTGGAAGGGGCGTCGACGGCGGAAATATTGCGCCAAATTGAGACGATGGATTTGTTTTCGTCCGCACGGCGGATCGAAGCGGTGAATCCGATTTGCCTGACCGCTTCTTCCGAGGGGGATGCGGAGGAATTCTCGCGCTTGCTCGACAAGATACAACACTTGCCGCCGGCGACACGATTGTTTATCATCGTGGAAGGTCCCTTGGACCGGCGCAAAAAGAATACAAAGGCGTTGCTCAAGTCGGCCGCCGTTCATCAGGCGGATTTATTGACCGGGCGGGAACTGATGCAGGCATTCGAGTCGTATTTGCGCTTGCGCAATGCCAAGCTGGACTCGGCGGCACGTGCCTATGTACAACAAATGACGGAGCGCTGGGAAAATGTTTCCGGCGTTTTTGTCACGACGGAATGCGAAAAATGGCTCCTGCAATCTCCGCACGGTATTGTGCATGCTGATGTCGTACGGTCTTCTCTGCCGACGTACATGCAGCATCGCGTATTTGCGTTTTGGGATGATTTTTTGGCAGGGAATTTGGCGGCGGTGTTGCGGGCCAATGACAAGCTGTTTGACGGCGCCAAGGAAGAGTTGAAAAATGTCGGGTATGTGACGTCACAGTTGCGGCTGTACGTGCAGATTGACGAATGGGAACGCAGCGGATTCAGTCCGACGGAAATCGCGGGCAAGCTGGGGATTAAAAGCTCGTGGCGCTGGAATGCATTGGAGCGCGCCCGGAGAGCCATCGGTGCAACCAAAGCGCGGGCATTGCTGCTGGCTGTGTATCGATGCCAATATGCCGGGCGGACAGGGGCGGCCGGACAGAGCATGCGGGATATTTGGCTTCGATATATCGGTAAATGAAGGGATTACGATGAAAAAAACATGGTGGGCGGCCGTCGGGCTGTTGGGGATGATGTCGGTTGTCGGTGTCTATCCGTTTTGGGAAACCGCTGACGGATACAGTGTGCCGGGATTGCAGGTAGCGGGTACTGACATCGGCGGCTTGTCGAAACATGAATTGCAGACGGTATTGGAATCGAAAAACCGCTTGCTGAAGGAACGGACGATGTATATTACGCATGATCGCTATCGCTATCCGCTTACGGCGGAGGATACCGGATTGCGGGTCGATACGGAGAAGAGTGTGCGCGAGATTCTTGCGTACGGGCGGCGCGGGTCACTGTGGACGCAGTGGCGGGAACGGGTGTGGAGTCGATTTTCCCGGCCGGAAATTGCGCCGCAAGTCGTGTATGATGCGGCTCGTGTGGACGCTTGGGTGACTGATTTTCAAAAGGCGGTTGCGCAGCCCGCGCAAAATGCGGCATTGGATTGGTCGGCGGACGGTAGGGTCGACGTGATTGAGGAGCGACCGTTTTTCCGCTTTTCTGCGGAGCAGTTGACGCAACGCATTCGGCAAGCTTTGCCGATATTGGGGCAGGACGAAATCGCCTTAAATCCGGAAGAAGTGACGTTGCCGACGGTTACGAAGGACATGTTGCAGGGGATTGACAGCTTGCTGGGACAATATATCACGTATTTTGCCGAAGACGGCAACCGTGCGGCGAATATTCGACGGGCGGCGGCTGCGGTGGATCAGCAGGTGTTGCAGCCCGGGGAGTGGATGTCGTTTAATACGGTGACCGGCTTGCGTACGGAAGGGCAAGGGTATTTGCCCGCGCCCGTGTTTATCAACGGCAAACTGGAGCCGGATTTCGGCGGCGGGGTTTGTCAGGTCAGCAGCACATTATTCAACAGCGCACTGCTGAGCGGATTGGATATTATGGAGCGGACGTCGCATTTTGCGCCGGTCGGCTATGTGGAAATCGGTCGTGATGCGACGGTGGCGGATCATTATTTGGATTTGGTTATCGCCAATTCATATGGCCATCCCGTTTGTATTGTGACACGTGCCGGTGAAGGGACGTTGCAAATCGCCGTGTTGGGACATCATACAGACAGACCCGGTACTGTGAATCTGGAGCAAGTGGAGTATCGGGTCATCCCGCATGACACGATTGAGCGGGTCGTGCAGGGCACAGCCGACGTACCCGCCCGCGAGGACGGCCATGACGGCTACCAAGTGGCGTGGACGCGCAGTGTGAGTTGGGATGACGGCCAAACGAAAACGGATTCGTTTGCGTCGTATTATGAACCGGTCGCGACGACGGTATTTGTATCCGCGAAGGATAGGCAAGACGCCAAGCAGGCGGGCGGTCAACATACGACTGCAGCGAATCGGGCGGCTGACAAATCGGCAGATGACGGACAGGGTGTAGCAAAAGAAGAGTAGGTGAGAGCGTACCGACGCGAATAGAGTAATGAGTGAATATAAGTTAGTCATACATGTTGCCGCCGATGCGGTCGAATTGCAGATTCGCTTCAGTCGCGAGGAGTGTCGTGTGTATTGTGCGGAAACGGCACTGCCCGCTGCGCGTCAATGGGCGGAGCGCACATTACCGGATATTGTTCCCGAGATGGCGGTATATATTAATGATATGGAATGGCAGGCAGCTGTGCCGGCAAGTGCCACGCTGTCGGCCGGCGTGGACGTATCCCCTGCGGCTCTTTCGGGGGGCGTTCTTTCGTCAAGCGATGAGTCGCCGGCCGTTGCGCAGGCGCAGCCAAACGCGGCGACGGAGCCCGTTGCGCCGCCGGCGGCGAATACGCTGGCCGGTATGGTGGCCGGCTGGGAAGAAGAACTGTATAATGACGGATTTCAGCAGGCGTTGGCGGCAGGAAAAACGCGAGCGGATACCGGTATCTTAATCGGACGCACACCGATCAAGAAAAAACCGGCTCCGATTGCTTCAATCACGGAAGAACAGCCTAAAGTGGTCGTGGAAGGTGACATCATTACGGCGGAAATGCGAGAGTTGCGTACCGGACGGAAACTGTTGGTGATGCAAGTCGCGGATGAAACAAACGGAATCAAGGCGCAGCATTTCTTTGATGAGGCGGAAGATGTCAGTTCTTTGGAACGGACGCTCGGGAAAGGTGTGCGGGTGCGGATACGCGGTGATGCCAAGTACGATAAATACAGTCATGATTTGGTGCTGGACATTCGCGCGATGACAATCGTCAAGGTGGAGAAAAAACAATTGCGGGACGAGCATCCTACGCCGCGGGTAGAGTTGCATTTGCATACCAAAATGAGTAATGACGCCCTGATTGATGTCAAACAGTTGATGAAGACGATTAAAGCATGGCGGCATCCGGCGATTGCGATTACCGACCATGGCGTCGTGCAGTCGTTTCCGCTGGTGCAGGCACTGGCGGAAGAAAACGGCGTGAAAGTGATTTACGGGATGGAAGGCTACTTGATTGAGGACGTCCCGGAGGATATTGCGCAGGACCGTCAGAAGTATGCGCATATTATCATTTTGGCGAAGAACCGAACCGGTCTGCGCAATCTGTATCGGCTGGTATCTCTCTCGCATTTATTGTATTTCAAAAAGAGACCGCTGATACCGCGGGCAGTGTTGGAAGAGAACCGGGAGGGATTGATTCTCGGCTCGGCTTGCGTGGCTGGGGAACTCTTTCGGGCGATTTTAGAGCATGAGCCGCAGGCTAAAATCGAAGAAATTGCTCGGTTTTATGATTATTTGGAAGTACAGCCGATTTCCGACAATCGATTTTTGGTGCGGGACAATCGCTACCCGGATGTACGTACGGATGACGATTTGCGTCAGCTCAATCGTACGATTGTCGAGCTGGGCGAAAAACTGGGCATACCGGTCTGCGCGACCTGTGATTCCCACTACCTGTTTGCGGAAGACAAAATCTACCGCGGGATTTTATTGAGCCGCTGGGCCAAGGACGATGAGCGGTTGGAAGATATGCCGGATTTGTTTTTGCGTACGACGGAGCAAATGTTGGCCGAGTTTTCCTACCTGGGCGAAGAAAAGGCGCAGAAGATTGTCATTACCAATACGCGGGCATTGAATGATACGGTGGAAGAGTTGCACCCGATACCGCCGGAAAGCAAGTTGTATTCGCCGAAGATACAGGGATCGGACGATGAATTGGTGACTATGTGCTATGCCAAAGCGCGCCGGATTTACGGTGAAGTATTGCCGCCGGAGGTGGAAACACGGCTCAAAGAAGAGTTCGATGCGATTATCGGCAACGGTTTCGGCGTGTTGTATTACATTGCGCACAAGTTGGTCAAGCATTCGCTGGATGACGGTTACTTGGTCGGTTCACGAGGCTCGGTCGGGTCATCTTTTGTCGCGACGATGGCGGATATTACCGAGGTGAACCCGCTGCCGCCGCATTATGTATGTCCGTCCTGCCAATATACCGAGTTTGCACCGCCGGGTTCTGTCGGCGGGGGCTTTGACTTGCCGGACAAGTCGTGCCCGCAGTGCGGGAGCGCGTTGAATAAAGACGGGCACAATATTCCGTTTGCCGTATTCCTCGGGTTTGAAGGGGACAAAGTACCGGACATCGACTTGAATTTTTCGGGAGATTACCAGCCGAATGCACATAAGTATACGGAAGAGCTGTTCGGGAAAGATAATGTGTTTCGCGCGGGAACTATCAGCGGAATCCAAGACCGGACCGCATTCGGCTACGTCAAAAAGTATAAAGAGCAAAACCAGCTAACCTTTAACGATATTTATGCGGCCAAGATGGCGACGGGGATTTTGGATGTCAAGAATACGACAGGGCAGCACCCCGGTGGGATTATGGTCTGCCCGCGCGACATGGATATTTTGGCCTTTACTCCGATTCAGCACCCGGCCAACAAAAAGGAGTCGGGGATTATTACGACGCATTTCGATTATCACTCGATTGAAGGTCGAATGGTCAAGCTCGATATCCTCGGTCACGATGATCCGACGGTGATTCGTATGCTGCAGGACATTACGGGGATTTCGCCACAGAGTATTCCGTTCGACGACCCGCAGACGTTGAGTCTCTTTTCTTCGCCGGAGGCCTTGGGGTTGACACCGGATGACCTGAACGGCGACACGGTCGGGACATTGGGAATACCGGAATACGGTACGCAGTTCGTCCGGCAAATGCTGGCGGACACACACCCGCAGAATTTCAGTGAGTTGGTACGCATCAGCGGGTTTTCGCACGGTACGGATGTATGGCTCAACAATGCCAAAGACCTCATCGCAGCGGGCACGGTCAAGCTCGAAGAGGCGATTTCCACCCGTGACGATATTATGAACTATCTCATTTTGCACGGGATTCCGCCGAAAATCGCATTCAATGTGATGGAGAATGTACGCAAAGGCAAGGGGCTGGAGAAGAAGAACAAACAAGGGGAAGCGGTCACCGACAACGAGAAGGTATTGCGGGAGCATCACATTCCGGATTGGTTCATTACATCCTGCAAACGGATTTCCTATCTTTTTCCGCGTGCGCATGCGGTCGCCTATGTCATGATGGCGTTTCGCATTGCCTGGTTCAAGATTAATTATCCGCTGGCATTTTATGCGGCGTATTTCACGGTGCGTGCACGCGGCGCATTTGACGGGCAAATCATTTTGCAAGGATTGGAAGCACAGCGTCGTACCTGGCAATATATTGTTGCAAAAGGCCGCGAGGCGAGTGCGGTCGAAAAGGACTTGCAGACAACGTTGGAAGTATCGATGGAAATGGGGCTGCGGGGATTTTCTTTTGCCAATGTGGATTTGTTGCATTCGGATGCCCGTCGCTTTTTGGTGGCAGGAGGCGCCCTGTTGCCGCCGTTGTCATGTGTGCCCGGACTGGGAGAAACCGTAGCCGAAGAAATTGTCAAAGCGAGAACGGAATCGCCCTTTACGTCCAAGGAAGACTTGCGCAGGCGGGGCAAGGTGAGCCAGGCGATTGTGGATGTGCTGACCGCGATGCATGTGGTGGACGATTTGCCGGAGGAAGAGCAGCTGAACTTGTTTTTCTGATTCGCGGGCGTATCTTGCATTGACACGCGCCCTGTGATATACTTATGCAGGTTAAATTACGCACGTCGACGGACTCGGGCAGCTGTGCTTTGTCATCAAAGTTCTGCCGGGCAGGAAGCGACGGAGGTTACAAAACAGGAGGTGCCATTATGGCAGTCGTATCAATGAAACAATTGTTGGAAGCAGGGGTTCATTTCGGACACCAAACACGTCGTTGGAATCCGAAAATGGCAAAGTTTATCTTTACGGAACGCAACGGGATTTATATCATCGATTTGCAGAAGACCGTAAAAAAAGTGGACGAAGCATATGACTTCCTGCGCGAAGTAGCGCAAAGCGGGCAGGCAGTATTGTTTGTCGGCACGAAGAAACAGGCGCAAGGCACGATTCGCGAAGAAGCGGAACGGGCGAATATGTTTTATGTGAATGAACGTTGGTTGGGCGGTATGCTGACCAATTTCAAAACCATTCAACTGCGCATCAAGCGGTTGAAAGAATTGGAAAAGATGGAAGAAGAAGGCGGTTTTGACGTGTTGCCGAAAAAAGAAGTCATCGGCTTGCGTCGTGAAATGGCCAAGTTGAATAAATCGCTGGGCGGTATTAAAGAAATGAAAGGATTGCCGGCAGCGATGGTGATCGTCGATCCGAAGAAGGAAGCCAACGCGGTTGCGGAAGCACGGAAGTTGCACATTCCGATTGTTGCGACGGTCGACACCAACTGTGACCCGGATGAAATCGATTATCCGATTCCGGCAAACGATGATGCGATTCGCGCGATTAAATTGTTGGTCGGTAAGATGGCGGACGCGGTCTTGGAAGGCCGTCAGGGTGAACAGACGGAAGAAACGGCACCGGCAGAAGCGCAAGCAACGGAAGCAGACGAATAATCAGCATCGGGGAGGATTAGACATGGCAATTACTGCGGGTATGGTGAAAGAACTGCGCGGAATTACCGGCGCAGGTATGATGGAATGTAAAAAAGCATTGGTTGAAACGGACGGCGATTTACAAAAAGCTGTTGACTATCTTCGTGAGAAGGGATTGGCAGCAGCGGCGAAAAAAGCCGACCGTGTGGCGGCGGAAGGGGTAGTCGGTTCGTATATTCACGCCGGCGGTAAAATCGGTGTATTGGTCGAAGTCAATTGCGAAACGGACTTTGTCGCCAAAACGGATGATTTCCAAGCGTTGGTGAAGGATATCGCGATGCAGATTGCCGCGACCAATCCGACGTTTTTGAAACGGGAAGATGTACCGAGCGATGTGATTGCGCATGAACGCGAAGTGTTGCGCGTCCAAGCGCTGAATGAAGGCAAGCCGGAAGCGATTGTGGAACGGATGATTGACGGTCGTATCGAAAAGTTCTACAAGGAAAACTGCTTGCTGGAACAGCCGTTTATTAAAGACGGCGATCAATCCGTATCCGACATTATTACGGAAAAAATTGCAAAGATCGGTGAAAACATCAGCGTGCGTCGGTTTACACGTTATCAATTAGGCGAAGGCATTGAAAAGAAAGAAGACGATTTCGTTTCTGAAGTGATGGCCACTGTGAATCAATAAGAGAACACGTTTGTGTTCTCTTATTTTCTAAGTGGATTCCGGAGGTCGACATGGATACGAAAACCAATTATCAACGAATTGTATTGAAGGTCAGCGGAGAAGCATTGGCGGGGGAAGCCGGGCACGGGATTGACGCGCGGGTGGCGGAGTCTATCGCGAAGGATATTGCGGAAGTGGCGCATACGGGCAAAGAGATTGCCGTGGTTGTCGGCGGCGGCAATATCTGGCGCGGTATTTCCGGCAGTGCGAACGGGATGGATCGGGCATCTGCCGACTATATGGGCATGCTGGCGACGGTAATCAACGGTCTGGCGTTGCAAGAGGCATTGGAGCAAGTCGGCATCAGCACCCGTGTACAGACGGCAATTGAAATGCGGCAAGTCGCCGAACCGTATATTCGGCGGCGGGCGATTCGCCATTTGGAAAAAAAGCGGATTGTGATTTTTGCCGGCGGAACGGGCAATCCCTTCTTCTCGACGGATACCACGGCGGCGTTGCGTGCGGCGGAAATTGAGGCCGATGTCATCATGATGGCGAAGCGATTTACGGACGGTGTGTATGATAGCGATCCGAAGACAAATCCGAATGCCAAAAAGTTTACCAGTTTAAGCTATTTTGAAGTGATTCAACGAAAGTTGGAAGTCATGGACAATACGGCGATTACGTTGTGCATGAACAATAATATTCCGATTGTCGTATTTAATATCGATACGCCCGGAAATATTGTCAAGGCGTGTATGGGCGAACAAATCGGCACGTTTATCGGAGGTGAATCTCATGTTTGAAGAGTTGATGATGGAGCTGGAAGAGCGGATGAATAAGGCGCTGGAGGCGTTGAAGGAGGAGTTCGCGACCATTCGTACCGGTCGTGCCAATGTCAGCTTGCTCGAAGGGTTGACGGTTGATTACTACGGCGCGCCGACTCCCGTTACTCAGGTGGCGACGGTGACGGTACCGGAACCGCGCTTACTGATGATTCAGCCGTGGGATAAAAGCTTGTTGCATGCAGTGGAAAAAGCCATTCAGCAGTCGGATTTGGGGCTGGCGCCGAACAATGACGGAGCCGTTATTCGCTTGCATATCCCGCAACTGACGGAAGAACGACGCAAGGAATTGGTTAAGGTTGTCCATAAACGTACGGAAGATGCCCGGGTGGCTGTACGCAATATCCGTCGTGACGGAAATGATGCACTGAAAAAGAAAGAAAAACAGGACGGTGTATCTGAGGATGCCGTCAAATCCGCAATGGACAAGGTGCAGGAACTGACGGATAAGAAAATGACAAAAATTGATGAATTGATGGCAGCCAAAGAAAAAGAAGTAATGGAAGTATAGTATGACAATTGACGAGGTCCAATTGGGCAGACCGCTGGTGCAGGCTGAATCGGCTTTGCCGGAAGGCGGTTTGCCCTATTCTTTTATACAGACGGAGGCCATCAGCCGGCATTATCGCACTGCTGCGGCCAAACGCTATGCTGTGCGCATACGGGAGAATACATGTACCTGGTGTGCCCAGCAAGTGTACAGTGAATCGGTTAATGCCGCGATAGCCGCATTATATGGAGCGCAGTATGAAGTCGGATGAGATGTCCGCGGTACCGTCTCATGTCGCCATCATCATGGACGGTAACGGCCGTTGGGCACAAGCGCAGGGGCAGGTGCGCGGATACGGTCACAAGCAGGGGGCGGCAAATGTCAAAGAAGTCGTTCGTTGTGCTGCGGAAATCGGTATTCAGCGCTTGACGCTGTATGCGTTTTCCACGGAAAACTGGCGACGTTCGGCACTGGAAGTCAACTTTTTGATGCGACTTTTTTCTACGTATATTGATGAATATACCCGGGAATTGGTAGCGGAAAATATTCAAGCGCATGTGGTGGGGGATGTGAGTGCTCTCTCTCGTACGTTGCGGGAAAAAATTGAACGCATGGAAGAGCTGACCGCAGCGGGTACAGGCCTGGTGCTGAATTTGGCAATCAATTACGGCGGTCGTGCGGAACTGGTACGAGCGATGCGTCGGTATGCCGCGGAGTGTCTCAACGGCGGGCAGATAGAAGAGCTGACGGAAGCAGATGTCGCACGGTATTTATATCCGTCTGCGGCGGCAGATGTGGACCTATTGATTCGCACGGGCGGAGAGCGCAGAATCAGTAATTTTTTGTTGTGGCAAGTGTCGTATGCGGAGATGTATTTCAGCGAGGTGTTGTGGCCTGAATTCGGACGGGACGAATTGGCAAAAGCGGTTTCCTATTTTGCCCATTGCGAGCGTCGTTTCGGGGCGGTAAAGGCAGGAGACTGAAGAATGTTGCGTGCACGGGTAATCACCGGATTAATCGGGGCGATTGTCGCCATCGGCGTCGTCTGGCTGGGCGGCTGGTGGCTGACGGCAATGGTCGTGTTGCTGGCCCTGTTGGCGATGTGGGAGTATCGGCGGTTGTTGTTTCATTTGCAAATTCATGCCTCCTTTGTCGTGATGGCGGCCGTGGTTTTGCTGTTGATTTGCGGCGCGCAAATCGGGAAAAGCACGTTGTTTTTAGCAGTCTTTCCGGCGTTGTTGCCGGTTCTGTTTGCGATTTCTCTGTTCGTTAAACGTACGAACGATTTCTTGTCACTGTTTTTTACCATTGGCGGTGCACTGTATATCGGCGTCGGCTTTGCCTCGTTGGTGTTGTTGCGACGTGCGGATACATGGGTTTGGCACGCTCCGGTTGCGGATTTGGGGCTGTTTATGGTCTTTTTTGCGCTTGTCGGTACATGGCTGAGCGATATCGGCGCATTTTTTGTCGGGCGGCGGTTCGGCAAGCATCCGCTGGCACCTGAAATCAGTCCGAATAAAACATGGGAAGGTTTTTGGGGCGGAGTGGTGCTGACCGTTTTCGGGTTGACGTCGTATGCCTACTGGTATGATTTTCCTCTGGGGACTGCTGTGTTGTTAGGAGTACTGTTGGCATTTTCTGCGCCGGCCGGCGATTTATTTGAATCCATGCTGAAGCGTTTTGCCAAGGAAAAAGATTCCGGACAAATTTTACCGGGGCATGGCGGTATTTTAGACCGATTTGACAGCTTGTTGTTCGTGGCGCCGGTGATGGTGTCGGCGATATTGCTGTTGCTGGAGCGTTTATGAAACAAATTGCGATTTTAGGTAGTACCGGTTCAATCGGACGACAGGCGTTGGAGGTTATTCGCAGTTATCCCGATCGATTGCGTGCGACGGTGCTGACCGCTCATCGAAATATTGATTTACTGGAACAACAAATAGAGGAGTTTCAGCCGCTGTTGGCGGTCGTGACGGATACGGCGGCAGCGGAACGCCTGCGTGCGCGCTATGCAGGGAAAACCCGTATCCGGAGCGGGCCGGATGCATTGGTAGAGGCGGGAACGGTTGCCGCTTGTGACACCGTGTTGACGGCCGTTTCCGGCGCAGTCGGGATTCAGCCGACGCTGGCGGCGATTGCGGCAGGGAAAGATATTGCGCTGGCGAACAAAGAAACGCTCGTGGCAGCGGGCGATTTGGTGATGGAAACGGTCGACAAACAAGGGGTTGCATTGCTTCCGGTAGACAGTGAGCACAGTGCCATCTTTCAGTGTTTGGATACGCAGCGTCAGGCCGAAGTCGCCGGTCTGGTTTTGACGGCATCCGGCGGCCCGTTTCGCGGCAAAACGAAAGCTGATTTGGCGCATGTAACCCGGGCGGATTGTTTACGGCATCCGACGTGGCGGATGGGACCGAAGATTACTGTTGACTCGGCAACGTTGTTCAATAAAGGACTGGAGGTCATCGAGGCACATCATTTATTCGCGATGCCGTATGAGCGGATTCGTGTCGCAGTACATCCCCAGAGCATTGTGCACTCGATGGTAGAATATGTTGACGGTGCGGTGTTGGCGCAACTCGGCACGCCGGATATGAAGCTGCCGATTCAGTTGGCGTTTTCGTATCCGGAGCGGTGGCAGGTCGTACAGGAAACATTGTCCTGGGAAGAGCGGCACTGCTTGACTTTTGAAGCGCCGGACACCGACACGTTCCCGGCGCTGACGCTTGCCTACCGCGTAGGACGCACGGGAAAAAGTTTGCCGCTGGTGATGAATGCGGCCAATGAAGTCGCGGTCCATGCCTTTTTGGAAGAGAAAATCTCGTTTTTACAAATTTATGAAACGGTAGAGACGATAGTACAGCGACATCGCCCGCAAGCGTTACGGGACATACACGATGTCGCTTGCATTGACAGGGAAATTCGCCGTGAAGCAAAGGCGCTACTGTCGATAGAATAAAGGAGGAACTACGGAGTGGTTACACTGATAGCGACCGTATTTGTATTTGCCGTGATTGTGCTGATTCATGAATGGGGGCATTATATTACGGCAAAATGGACAGGGATGCGTGTCGATGAATTTGCCATCGGTTTCGGGCCGAAGGTGTGGAGCACGACGCGCGGAGAGACGGAATACTCCGTACGGGCAGTGCCTTTGGGAGGATTTACGGCGATTGCGGGGATGACGCAGGAAGATGTAGAAACGAATCAAGTGCCTGCGTCACGTGCGTTTGTTTCCAAGTCGGCGCCTCGACGTTTTTTGGTGATTGTCGCCGGTGCCATGATGAATTTTATTTTGGCGATTGTGCTGATGGCCGGTATTTTTGCGACGCAGGGAGTCACAAGTCTTTCCACGGAGCCGCGAGTCGGGGGCGTTGTTGCGCAATCGGCGGCCGCGCAAGCGGGAATTGTGGCAGGAGATAGGATTTTGGCGATTGACGGTACGCCGATATCTGTTTGGACGGATATTTCCCCGCAAGTGGAAAAAGCGGGCGGAAATGTCATTCATATCACTGTCGACCGAAACGGCAGTGTGCGGGAACTGGAAACGATTCCGCAGTCAAAAGACGGACGTGTGTTGCTGGGAATTACTCCTTCGACGATTGTACAAGAGGTTTCGCCGATCGACGCGATATTGCTCAGTGTCGAGCGGTGTTACCTGACAGTCGTGCAAATGTTGCAAGCGTTGGCCGGCATGGTAACCGGTGAAACATCCGGTGCGGACTTGGCAGGGCCGGTCGGTATTGCGCAGCTGGCAGGTAATGTCGCGCGCACCGGGTTCAGCAATTTGCTGATGTTTACCGCGGTGCTCAGCTTGAATTTGGGATTGATTAACTTACTGCCGATTCCGGTGTTGGACGGCGGGAGGTTGGTGCAGATTATTTGGGAAGCCATTCGCGGAAAACGATTGCCGGATGAAGCGTTGTATCGAATCCAAATGGTCGGACTGGTGTTTTTGGCCGGCGTCTTTATTCTGGCGACGGGAAATGATTTGTTACGATTTTTGAAATAAGGGTGTGTACATGGAGCAAGGAAAGCGGAGAGTCACGCGGCAAATTCAGTTGGGAAGTGTCGCTATCGGCGGTGATGCGCCGGTATCGATTCAGTCGATGTCGACATTCAGTCCGACCGATGTTGCGCAGGCATCCGAGCAAATCAATCGGCTTGCTGCGGCCGGATGCGATATTGTACGATTGGCCGTACCGAACCGTATGGCGGCGCTTGCCATTCGCGAGGTAAAGGCAAGAACTGCCATTCCGCTGGTGGCGGATATCCATTTTGATTATCGTCTGGCGTTGGATGCCATCGAAAGCGGGATTGACGGATTGCGGATTAATCCGGGCAATATCGGCAGCAATGACAATGTGATGGCGGTCATTGAAAAAGCCAAACCGAAGCGGATACCGATACGGATCGGCATTAATGCCGGCTCCTTGCCGGAGCATATTTTAGCGCAGTACGGCGGTCACCCTACCGCAGAAGGAATGGTGGCCGGCGCATTGGAACATATCCGTATTTTAGAGGCAAACGATTATCGCGAGTTGAAAGTATCGCTGAAATCGACCGATGTGCCGATGATGGTGCGGGCGTATCGCGTATTGGCGGAAAAAGTGGACTACCCCTTGCATTTAGGTGTAACGGAGGCGGGAACGGTGCAACGGGGCAGCATCAAATCGGCGATGGGAATCGGTGCGCTGCTGTTGGACGGTATCGGCGATACGATTCGCGTATCGTTGACAGCAGATCCGTTGGAAGAAGTCTCCGTTGCCAAAATGATTTTAGATGCGGCCGGATTGATGTCATACGGTGCCGTGATGATTTCGTGTCCGACTTGCGGTCGTTGCCAAGTGAATCTTATCTCGCTGGCCGAGCAAGTGGAACGCCGTTTGGAAGGAATCAAAACGCCGCTGCGTGTAGCCGTGATGGGTTGTGTCGTAAACGGTCCCGGTGAAGCGCGGGAGGCGGATTTCGGGGTGGCCGGCGGCAAGGGGCGCGGCGTGATTTTCCGAAAAGGAAAAGTCTTGCGTACCGTCCCGGAGGCGGATCTGGTGGATGAATTGATGAAAGAGATTGAACAGTATTTGGAACAGGAGCGATAACATGTTAGCCTCTCAATTGTACAGCCCGACCTTGCGGGAGATGCCGGCCGACGCCGAGATGATGAGCCATAAGCTGATGTTGCGGGCAGGGATGATTCGCAAAGTCGGCAACGGATTGTATACGTACTTGCCGCTGGCACGGCGAGTCATCAGAAAAATCGAAGCGATTATTCATGAAGAAATGGTTGCCATCGGCGCCCAAGAGGTCATGATGCCGATCGTACAGCCGGCGGAAATCTGGCAGGCCAGCGGTCGCTGGGACGTTTACGGCAAGGAAATGTTTCGCTTGCAAGATCGTCATCAGCGCGAATATTGCTTGGGCCCGACACATGAAGAGTTGGTGACGACCCTGGTGCACATGGATGTCAGCTCATATAAACAAATGCCGTTGACCTTGTACCAAATTCAAAATAAGTACCGCGATGAAGTGCGTCCCCGTTTCGGGTTGATGCGAAGCCGCGAATTTATTATGAAAGATGCCTATTCGTTTGATGTTTCGCAAGAGGGGCTGGATGTGCAATATCAGGCGATGTATGATGCGTATTCGAGGATTTTTAGCCGTTGCGGGTTGTCTTTCCGACCGGTAGAGGCGGATTCGGGGGCCATCGGCGGGAGCGGATCGCATGAATTCATGGCATTTGCTGAGGCAGGAGAGGCAGCGGTTGTGCGCTGCCATACATGCACCTATGCCGCCAACTTGGAGGCGGCGGTACCGCAGACGCAACAAGTCCCGAATGCTGATGACGGAGAAGTCGGGCCTGCAGAAAAAGTCGCGACGCCGAATGCGAAAACCATTGAGGCAGTCGCCTCCTTCTTACAATTGCCGGTTGAACAGACAATCAAGGCAGTTGTATTTGCGGCGGGTGAGACGGTCATTGTAGCGATGGTGCGCGGCGATGCGGATGTGAATGATGTCCAAGTCGGCAAGCAGTACGGATTGGTAGATTTGGAGATGGCCGACCAAGCGGCACTGGAGCGTGTCGGGCTGGTGGCCGGGTATATCAGTCCGCTGGGGCTGGCGCAATCCGACAACTTGAAGTTCGTCGTTGATGAATCCGTCATGCAAATGCGGGATGCGGTGTGCGGTGCGAACGAAGAAGGGATGCATTATCGACATGTTGTGCCGCAGCGGGATTTCCAAAACGTGGATGTGGCAGTCATTCGGTTGATTACCGAACAGGATGCTTGTCCGCATTGCGGCGGGACACTTGATTTTGTTCGCGGGATTGAGGTCGGACAGGTGTTTAAGCTGGGAACCAAGTACAGTGAAGCCTTGGGAGCGACGTATCTCAACGAAAACGGTAAATCCGCACCGATGGTCATGGGGTGCTACGGAATCGGTGTTTCACGGACAATGGCGGCGGCCATTGAGCAGAATTTTGATGAAAACGGTATCGTTTGGCCGTGTGCGCTGGCGCCGTATCAAGCGGTCATTGTACCGGTCAATGTAAAAGATGACGAATTGATGCGGGCGGCGCAATCGTTGTACGATCAATTCACCGCATGCGGGGTAGAAACCGTGCTGGATGATCGCAATGAGCGTGCGGGCATCAAATTTAAGGATGCGGATTTGATTGGCTATCCGTTGCGTATTACAGTAGGCAAGACGTTTGTCAATGGCGGTACAGTGGAAATCAAGGTGCGACGCGACGGGACGGTTTCCGAAATGCCGATTGCCGATGTGCCGGCGTTTGTGATGCAGTGGATACGCGAGAATTGACCGCCGACGGCGGTTTTTTCTTGCATTATCGAGGAATCGTGGCGAGTGAGTAAGAGTACGGACGGAGCGGTTGAACAGATGGAAGAACGGACGCTGGAATTACTTGAGTTTCATCGGATTTTAGACATGGCGGCCGATGAATGTATATCCGGAGAGGCGCGACGCTATGCGGCTAACTGGAGACCGACGGCGGACGCGGCACAAATCGACAGATGGTTGCGCGAGACAGAAGAAGCGGTGCAGTGCTTGGCAGAAGAAACTAATCCCCCCTTTGCGGGATTACGTGATGTCGACGCGCTGCTTACGCGCGCCCAAAAAGAGTCGGTATTGACTTCCGAAGACTGCTTGCAATTGGGTTCATCCTTGGACGCGTATCGGGGGATCGCAGCGTGTTTGGCGGATATGCAGGAAAATAGCGGCGAGTTGTTCGCCTTGGCATCGCAATTGGTGCTGTTCCCGCAGTTGCAACAACGCTTGCGGGAAACCTTTGACGAGCACGGACAAATTCGCGATTCGGCTACACCGAGACTGTCCCGTTTACGTAGAGAAATCAGTCGTTTGCAAGAGAAAATCAAATCTTCGCTCGATGCGTTGGCACATCGCAAAGACACGGAAAAGTATTTACAAGAATCATTGGTGACAATACGCAACGATCGCTATGTCATACCGGTAAAGGCGGAGTATCGGCATTCCATACCGGGGATTGTGCATGACCGCTCCGCGACAGGACAGACGCTGTATATCGAACCGATGGTATCGGTCGAGCTGAATAATGACTTGCAGGAAGCGGTGATGGCCGAGCATGAGGAAGTGCTCCGCTTGCTACGGGAGATTACGCGATTGGTCGCAGAGGTCGGAGATGAGTTGCGTCACAATGCTCGTGTCGCCTCGTATTTGGATTTTGTTTTTGCGAGGGCCCGCCTGGCAGCTCACATGGATGCCGTGCAGGCAGGACGCTCTGCAGGCCAATCTGTCAATATGCGGTCGATGCGGCATCCGCTATTGCCGTCGGATCAGGTCGTACCGATTTCTTTGCATGTCGGGGAGACATTTCGGATATTGGTCATTACCGGCTCCAATATGGGCGGTAAGACGGTTGCCATCAAAACGCTCGGTTTGCTGGCTGCGATGAATCAGGCGGGCTTTTTTGTGCCGGCGCAAGCAGGATCGACGCTGCCGCTGTTTCAACATATTTGGGCCGCGATCGGCGACGATCAAAGCTTGGCGGAAAATTTGTCGACCTTTTCCGGACACATGAAGCGTGTGATTCAGATTGTCGAGCAAGCATCCGCGCAAGATTTGGTGCTGCTGGATGAGTTGGAAACGGGGACGGATCCTTTTGAAGGAGCGGCGCTTGCGATTGCCGTTTTGGATGATTTTGTCGGTAAAGGCGTATTGGCATTGGTGACTACGCATTATAGCGAGGTCAAGCAATATGTGCAACTGCATGCAGTGATGGAAAATGCCCACGTCGAGTTCGACACGGTGTCGCTACGGCCGACATATCGCTTGCATATCGGTGTGGCGGGCAACAGCCAGGCACTCAACATTACGCGTCGGCTCGGAATGCCGGAACCGATTTTGCGTCGTGCGGAAGAATTGCGAAAAGCGTCCGCTTACTATGATATGGAACGATTGGTCGAGCAGTTGAATGCGCAACAAAAAGAGTTGGCAGGCTTGCAAGAGGCGGCGGCAGAGGAGTTGGCAAAAGCACGGTTGTCGCATCGCGAGTGGGACAAGCGTAATGAGGAAATCAAGGAATGCCGTCGGGATATTTTGACCAAAGCGCGGGATGACGCACACCGCATGAAACGAGAATTGCGCGTAGAAACAGAACGAATCATCAAGCAGCTTAAACAAGCGGCCAAAGCCGGCGAAAATGCCCAAGAGACATTTACCCGAACGCGGCGTGCGGTGGAAAACATTTCCGTTCCGCAAAGTCAGGAGCGCGAGAAGATTCCGACGCGCAAGCTGACTGTCGGCAGTACCGTGTACTTGGACGCATTGGGCAAGCTGGGGACAATCGAAGAGGTGCAGGGGCGCCGCTGCCAAGTTCGTGTCGACGGGATGGTGGTGACAGTCCCCGCGGCGCGCTGCTTTTACCCCTTGGCAGACGAACGAATTGCCCCCGGCGGGCCGAAGCAGCCGATCGGGAAGCGGCATGTACAGCCGCAAGTGCATGCGGTGTCCAATGAGTTGAATATTATCGGTGAGACGGTAGCGGATGCGGAAATACAAATCGAGCGTTTTCTGGATACCGCGCTTGTCTCCGGATTGCGGGAAGTGGATATTATTCACGGTAAAGGTACGGGGGCATTGCGCAAGGGCGTACATGCATTGTTGCGCCGCCATCGGGCGGTGGAGACGTTTCGGTTGGCAGATTCTGTACAAGGAGGCAGCGGCGTGACCGTCGTCACGTTGCGACAGTAAGCGGCATGGAGAGTGCAGCAAGTAAAGCGGTGCGTTGGTTGCTCCGGTTAAGCGGTGTCAAGGCGCTGACGGAGTGGACTGACGGGGATATTTTGAGCTGGATTATCGAAAAAGATTTGATTTGGGATGCGGAGATACCTGCCCGCATGCAGGAGCGGTATCAAGTGGCGGAATGTCGTCGTGCGGATGAACATTATTTCCGTTTTTTTGCAGATGCGGGGAAGACAAATCGGGACTATATTTTTTATGTTCACGGCGGCGGATTTATTATCGAGATGTATTTTCTGTATTGGTTATTTGTAGAGCGATTGCTCGAGGCGACTCGTGCAGAAGTCATGGTGCCGATTTATCCGCTTTATCCGCAGGCGGATTTTGACGGCGCATATCGACATGTCCGCGCTTGCTATTACAAGTGGCGGGAACTGCTGGCACCCAATGCGAGAATTCATTTGGTGTCGGATTCGTCCGGTTGCGCACTGGCCTTGCGTTTGGCTCAGGAGCTCGCCGGCTGCGGTCAGTCGCCGATGCATTGCGTGTTGATTTCTCCTTGGGTGGATATGAATGTACGGGAAAACATACGGGCTCCCTATGCGGAAAAAGATCCGTTCGTATCGCCGCAAGCATTGCGCAGCTGCGCATTGAATGTCGTTCCCGCCGATGAACTGGGGGCACCGCAGTATAGTCCGTTGTTCGGCGAGTTGCGCGGAATACGAGGGCTGACCGTGTTTGCCGGGACGGCGGATACACTCTATCCGGATGCACTGGCGTTACGGCGGCAGGCAGAAAAGCAGCATGTCGAAATGTATTATTATGAGCATCAAAACATGTTTCATATTTATCCGCATTTTCCGGCAGTACCGGAAGGAATGGCGGCATTTGAGGCGTTAATCGCCCTGTTGATGCCGGAGCGTGTGCAGCATAATGTATGGCAACAAGGCAAGACGGTTATTTGCGGTAAATAAAGGAGGAGTAGTCATGTTTTCCAGCACGGAAAAAATGGTGGATGTCGGAGGGTTTCCGATACCGGTCGACCAGGCCGATACTTTTCGCACGATGCGTGAAGAAATGGCGACAGCCGCGGCGGAGGTATTGCAGACGTTTTGTGTCAAGGTGGAACGAAAAGTAGTCGATGACATTTTAGGCGAAGGTGTTGTCGGATATGCGTCCGACGGAGAAGAAGAAGCACGCGTGTCATTGGATCCGTTTGAAGTGAGCGCCATGCATGTGGCGCAAGAACGGGGAAAGCTATTGGAGTATATATTGGCTGCAAACGGATTACCGTATGCGTACTATGAACAGCAGAAACAGGCGGTGCAGACGAATAAAGGTTGATTCATTGACGGCAGATGCGTTACAATAATATAGTATGTAATGTTAATATACAGGTAAAATGTTGTCATTGATGATGGGGATAGGAGAATGTATGATTCACGTTATTTGCGATACGACGGCCTCCTTGCCGGAAAGTTATTGTAAGCAATATCCCAATTTGCATTTGGTTTCGTTGGCAGTCGCATTGGGCGGCGAGTATATCCCGGAAGGCGGATTGTCCGCGGAAGATGTGGTTCAATTTGTGGAACGTACCGGTGAGCAGCCGCTAACCAGTCAACCTTCAATTGGTGAAGTGCAGGAAGTGGTTTCTCAAATTCCCGAAACAGACGGGATTATTATGATTGGTGTGACCGGAGGTGTGAGCGGTACGATTCGGACGATGCAGGCGGTTGCCGCACAGTCGGGGCGTAAGCAGATTGTTGCGTTGGATTCGCATACGACGGCGGTCGGGATGCGATTTTTGATTGACGATGCCTTGCAGATGATTGCCGACGGCGTAGATTTTGACAGCATCGTCCGCGCATTGGAACGCTCGATTCGCAATATACGCACCATGTTTGTGCCGAGCACATTACGCTATTTGGAGCGCGGCGGGCGCATCGGGAAAGCGGCTATGTTGCTGGGAGCGTTGTTGAAGATTAATCCGATCATTTACGTTAATGACGAGAATCAAGTCGATGTGCTTGATAAGATTCGAACAACGAAAAAAGCATATGCCAGAATGATGTCGGAAGCATTGTCCCGACCGGTACGAAAGTTGGCAGTGGTGCATTTGATGGGGCTGAAAAAGGCGGAAGAAATTTCGGCCGAGTTGCAACAACAAGTTGACGTCCCGCTTTATCCGGTGACAACCGGCAGTGCGTCTTTGACCTGCCATTTGGGTCCCGACTTAATAGCGATTATGGTGGAATGGGAACCGAAGGAGGACGAAGATGTACAGTCAAATTGACGGAACGCATTATAAACGGATGCTGGTCGGTGCCTATCAGGCATTCAAAGAAAATTATGAACAAATCAATGAGTTGAATGTATTTCCGGTGCCGGACGGCGACACGGGAACCAATATGCTGAATACCTTACGCTCCATGTACAGCGTCATTGCCGAGGAAGAAACGGAATTTATCGGTGTGTTGGCCGAAAAGGCGGCAACCGGCGCGATTATGGGGGCACGCGGGAACTCCGGTGTCATCTTATCGCAAATTATCCAAGGTTGTGCCAAGGGCCTGCGCGGCAAGAAGACAGCGTCATGCCGGGAAGTCGGGAAGGCGTTTCAGTACGGCATTTTATATGCGTATCGAGCAGTGGTAAAGCCGGTGGAAGGGACCATCCTGTCTGTGGCTCGCGGTATTGCGAAAGGGACAAGAGAAGTAACGAAATCGGAGCGCGACTTTGCCCAAGTCTTGCGAACGGCGATTATCAGCGGGGAAGAAGCATTGGCCAAGACCCCCGAGCAGTTGCCGATATTGAAAGAAGCCAATGTCGTAGATGCGGGCGGACAGGGACTGCTGTTGTTTTTGAAAGGCTGTTTGGAAGGGCTGACCGGCGAGATTCAAGTGCCGCAGGAAAAAGTACCGACCGAAGTCAAGCAATTGCAAGTCAAGGGGGAAAGTTTTTCGATTGAGTACCCTTACTGCACGGAATTTATTGTCAATCCCTGCAAAGTGCGCGGCAATGAGGCACGCCAAACGTTGGAGTCGTGGGGCGAGTCGATGATTGTTGCCGAAGGCGACGGACTGTTGAAGGTGCATATCCATACGCAGCGTCCGGGGCATGTACTGGACATGGCGGCAGACTGGGGCACGTTGCATGATATTAAAGTGGATAACATGGTTGACCAGTTTAATAAAAACAAGCACATTCAGCATCCGGTGAAAAAGAAAGATTGGGGCGTTTTGGCGGTCGTTTCCGGCGAAGGTTGGAATGAATTGATGGCCGGACTTCATGTGGAAGTGATGCCGGGCGGGCAGACGATGAATCCGTCCGTGCAGGAAATCATGCACGCAATCGATAACGGCCATGCAGAGCGATATATTATTTTGCCGAATAACAAGAATATTATTTTGGCGGCCAAGCAAACACAAAAGATTGTCGGCCAACGATTGGAAATTGTCGAGACAAGAAATCCTGCGGAGGGGGCTGCAGTCGCCATGCTGTATGACCCGCATCAACACTTGGATGTCGTGCTGGAGAAAATGAAGGGTCGACTGCAAGAAATAGTATCCGGCGGGATTACACAGGCCGTCCGTGACAGCCAGGTAGACGGCGTTGAGATTCATTGCGATGATTATATGGGGTTGGTGTCGGGCGAGCAGGTGGTGATTCATTCCGAATTGGCCGCTTGCGCACAAACCACATTGGGAACTGTACTGCAAAAAATGCCGGAGGCCGAAATTGTGACCATGTATTATGGCAGTGATTTGTCCGAGGCAGAGGCACAACGCATCGCCGAGGAGTTGGCGGCGACTTACGGTAATGTAGAGATTGAGTTGTATAACGGCGGTCAACCGCTGTATCCGTTTTTCTTTACGGTTGAATAAGATATTGAAAAGAGGTCATGCGATGCATGACCTCTTTTTTGTTGGGGTTATCGGGGATTCGTCGGGGGCTCGGTGGCCGGTTTTGTCTGTGAGGGCGTCTTTTCGGCATTGTGGGCATCGGTCGCTTCAGCCGCCTTCTTGGCTTCTGCTTCTCGGGCGAGACGCAGGCGTTCTTCTTCCATCTTTTGGCGTTCTGCGAATACATCGCTCATGCGCGGATAGATAGGCGAGTCGGCCACCAGTATTTCTGTTTCAAACAAGCGTTTCCAAGGGAAGCGGGCAAAGACACGGCGCGGGTTGATATGAAGTCGGGATTCGGCAAATTGCTGTATTTCATCGACCATGATTTCTTCGAGATGTGTGTTGAGCTCGCCGTAATATTTTACATTGTCCGTTCGGATTTCGTCTTGCTTGCGATAAATGTCTTTGCGGACATTGGCTTGGTAACCCCAGTTGTCCAAATATTGTTCAATCAGCATGCGCTCGTGAGCGGCGGGGGTCATGTGCCGGGCCAATACCGCTTGGGCGATGGCATAGCCGATAGTATTGGAAGCGGTGTTCCAACCGTTATACGCCGTGACTTGGAAAAGGAGATCTTTTCGACTCATCTCTTCCAGAAGTGTATTGTCGGCGCCGTTTGAATAAAAAATATCGGCAATGCTGACGGGGATATCACGGTGTAATGCATCTTCTATCCGATTCAAAAAGAGTGAGGCGCTTTTGCGTGGCATCGAGAGGTTTTTGAACGCGGCCGATTCACCTGTGACGTTGCTCAAAGGCGTATTGACCGCGAGCAAAATGTCCGGCCGGGCGTTGTCGCTGATGGTGCCGCCGACGGCACGAATGTGATCGGAGATAGTCTCACCGGCACTTTGATTTTCATAGTGCGGCATGGTTCGATCGGCACCGCCGAGAGGATAGATGACTTTGAAGCGGGGGGCGGCTCCGGTGCGGTCCACATCATATCGCGCTATCAGCAGGAGTCCCAGCTGGTCAGCGCCGGGGAATGAGCCGTAGCGGGTTGGCGGGATGCCTTCGGCATGATGCATCAAGTAGCGGCTTTCCAATGTGGATTGTGAGAATGTAGAGGTGTCGTCATGCCCCAGGCAAAAATAAGTCAGATCGCCGCCGGCAGCCAAGGCGATCAGCCGTTCATTGATGACGTTGTTTTTGGTGCGTCGCCGGAACCAGTCCTGCAAATATTCAATCGGGACGGACATGGTCAGAGACAACAATTTGGCGGATTCCGCAGGGCTCAGACCTTGGGTATCACGCTTGTCTTGCCAGTACGTGATTTCATAAATTTTGGGGCCGTAGTCGGCATAATAAAACGGTTCGACCGAGCCGTCGCTGGCTTTGGGGGAGCGCATAATGGTGCCGAAGGCATAAATCGGCATGTGATGGGTGCGGGCGAGGTGAATCAGCGCCTGCAGACGTTTTTCCAATTGTGCGAGGGAGAAGTTGTGCTTGCGCGAGTCGACCAGGCCGCCGTAGATTAGGGTGTCGGTAGACAAGACCAAGGCATCGGCGCGGTCTACATTGGCGTTGACCCATTCCCACACTCGGTCGGGAGCGCCCTCGTAGCTGTTGTCCGAAAGAAGATTCTCCGGTGGTGTGATGACATCGTAGCCGGCGGCTGTTGCGGTATTGACCGTATAGGAGAAGCTGACCGGTCGATTGTCTTGCGGGACAAATAAAATCGTGGCCGCGTCGACGGCGGGGATACTTGCCGCCATGATGATGGCCATGCAACACACAGGTTGTAAACAGTTCATGATGAATCCGACTCCTTTGTTGGAATTAACTCGGCAAGCGCCAACGATAGGTTAGTGCCAAAATGCGCAATACAACGACGGTGAGAAAGGCGACAGGAGCCGCCCATTCGAGCGTGCTGAGTACGCGCAATATACAAAAGACAAATGCGCCGGCCAAGGATGCGGAGGCATAGACATCGGCGCGAAATACGACCGGGATACGAGAGGCACAAATGTCACGCAAAATCCCGCCGCCGCAGGCAGTAATCATACCCAACGCCATCGGCAGCAAAAACATTGAGCGCGGATCGGCTGCGAGTCCGACCATTGCCCCGGTCACGGTAAAGGAAGCCAGGCCGAACGTATCCGCCAAATGGTAAAAGCGAATCCACAGCTTTTTACGACGAGTGCGACTGCTGTTGTGGGTTCGGGAAAGAATAAACACCAAAATGGTGGTGACTAGGGATATGATAATATAGACCGGATTTTTCAGCGCGGCAGGCGGTACATTGCCGACCAGCGTGTCGCGAATCATACCGCCGCCGACAGCGGTAGCCAGCGCCAGCATGGAAATGCCGAATATATCCATGCGTCGCTGCATACCGACGAGTACGCCCGAAAGGGCGAAGGCGACGGTACCTAAATAATCAAATACAAGCCAAAGTACTCCCATTGTTGTCCTCCCTTGCTAATCAATAGTATCATTATAATCGATTTACCGCCGTATGCCAAAGAAGAGACGCGAGCGGATGTGTTACAATATGATTAGTTTGAACATATACTTGAGGATTTCGTCAAAGGAGTGACTGATATGAAATATCGTGTAGGTGAGGTGTTTTCCGACTTTATCATTCGTCGTGCAGAAACGGTTGACGAGCTGCGGGCGGATGCGTACGTCTTGGAGCATCAGACCACAAAAGCCAAATTGTTATATATTGCAACGGATGACGATAACAAAGTATTTTCCGTCTCGTTTCGTACGCCGCCGACGGACTCCACGGGGGTGGCGCATATTATCGAGCACTCGGTGCTTTGCGGTTCGGACAAATATCCGCTCAAAGAGCCGTTTGTCGAGTTGGTGAAAGGATCGCTGAATACGTTTTTGAATGCGATGACCTATCCGGACAAAACGATGTATCCGATTGCCAGTCGCAACATGCAGGACTTTTTCAACTTGATGGATGTATATCTGGATGCGGTGTTTTTCCCGAATGTTCATCATGACAAGCAGATTTTGATGCAGGAGGGCTGGCACTACGAGGCGGATGAGAAGAACGGGGCATTGAAGTACAACGGTGTGGTATATAACGAGATGAAGGGGGCGTTGTCCTCGCCCGATGAGGTGCTACAGGGACATGTGATGCAGACGTTATTCCCCGATACCACGTACGGTGTCGAATCGGGCGGAGATCCCGACGTGATTCCGGAGCTGACGTATGAGATGTTCAAAGCGTTTTATGAGCGGCATTACCACCCGTCCAATGCCTACCTGTTTCTGTATGGAGATATGGATTTGCCGTCTACCTTGGCGCGAATTCATACCGGGTATCTGGATCAATACACTTGGCGGCAACCGCAAAGTGACATTGCGACGCAAACACCGCCGGCGGCACCGTTGTGCAATGAGTTTCCCTATGGTATCGGTGCGGCGGAGGATACGGCCGGCAAGACGTTGCATGATATTGCCATTGTGTTCCCGGATGACTTTTCGCCTGCCGATACGCTGGCGATGGAAGTGCTGAATTATGCGTTGTTGGAGATGCCGGGAGCCGTTGTCAAGAAACAATTGATGGATGCTGAAGTCGGGACAGATGTATCGGGGGCTTTTATCGACAGCATGAAACAGCCGATGTGGCAGATTGAAGTCGTCGGCTCGGAGCGGGAGCGAAAAGATACGTTGTGCAAGGTATGGGATGAGAGCATTCGTGCGTTGATTGCCGACGGGATTCCGACAGAGACGTTGGAGGCGGCGCTGAATCGGATGGTGTTCGTTTTGCGGGAAGCCGATTTTCAAGGGCGGCCGAAGGGGCTTTTTTACAATATCCGCGCATTGAATTATTGGTTGTATGACAGAGATCCGTTCTACGGGTTGCGCTATGAGCAGGCGTTGCAAACGGTACGGAAGCATATCGGTACGGACTATTTCGCGCAACTGTTGCAACGATATGTGCTGGCCAATCCCCATCGCACGGTGACGTCCTTGTATCCGGTAGCGGGACTGACCGAACAAAAAGAGCGGCAAGATGCGGCGCAATTGGCCGCGTACCGTGAGACGTTGACGGCGAGCGAATGGGAAAATATTGTAAATTCGACGGCCGCGTTGAAACAGCGGCAACAGACGCCGGATACGGAAGAGGCGTTGGCGACGATTCCGTTGTTGACGCGGCAAGATTTGTCGAGAACCATCGAGACGGACACCATGGAGCAGGTACAAATTGAGGACGCGACGGTGTATCATTATCCGGGTGACAGTCGGGGAATTTTGTATGCCAATCTGTACTTTCCGTTGGACGAACTCACGGCAGAGGAGTATCCGTATGCCTTTTTGTTGGCGGACATATTGGGTCATGTAGATACGGAGCAGTATACGTACGGACGTTTGGCGCAAGAAGTGGACATGCACACCGGCGGGATTTCCGGTCAGGTCGCTTGTTATTCGCGGTATGATGACGATTGCCGCTACCGCCCCTATTTCCTTGTGCAGGGTAAGGCGCTGACAGGAAGGACGGGCATCCTGTTGCAGTTGATGGGAGAAATGACTCTCCACAGTGTATTTACCGATACGAAGCGATTGCAGGAACTCGTACAGGAGAGACGTTCCGATTGGGATATGGAACTCTTCCGCCGCGGTCACAGTTTGATGATGAACCGTGTGCTGTCATATGTGTCTCCGGTAGAACGGTTCCGCGATGAAGGTGCATTGTCGTACTATGCGTTTTTACGACAGGCGGAACAGATTGGCTGGAATACTGTTGCGGAACAGTTGAATCATGTGGCCCGGAAAATTTTCACATCGCCGCGATTGATTGCGCAGTCGGTCGGCGGTGAGGATGAAAAAAATGCGTTTCTTACGCACTTGCCTCTCGCTTGGGAGCCACGCCGGGATACGGCCGTGCCCGGCCTGCCGGAATTGCCGTTGCAATCCGGAAATGAAGCGTTTTTGAGTGCGGGAAAAGTGCAATACGTGGCGCAGGGCGGGAATTATCGTCGCAACGGATATACTTATACCGGCGCGATGGTTGTCTTGGAACAAATCTTGCGGTATGAGTATTTGTGGCAGCAATTGCGTGTGTTGGGCGGCGCCTACGGGGCGTTTATTCAACTGCACACGAACGGCAATCTGGTGTTGTGCTCTTATCGGGATCCTCACCTGCAGAACACGCTGTCCGTGTATCGGAATTTGCCGGAGGCAATTGCCCGATTTGATGCGTCCGATCGCGTGATGACCCAATATGTCATCGGCGCGATGGCGGGAACGCAGACGCAGTTGACATTGCGGATGAAAGCCAATCGTGCCATGGCACGGCTACTGTCGGACACGCCGCCGGAATTTCGCTGGCAGGTCCGCCATCAGTTGATTGATTGCCGACCGCAGGATATTCGCGATTTGGCGCCGTTGTTTGCGGCAACATTGCAAGCAGAGCATATCGCGGTCATGGGCGGCGAAAGCAAGATTCGCGAGCATCGGAATTTGTTCCGCGAAATTCATTCGTATGGGCACTAAGTACCGCGGACGATTTGCGCCGAGTCCGACCGGATTTCTGCATCTCGGAAATATATGGGTGGCATTGATTTCGTATTGTGCGGCTCGGCAGGCGGGCGGTACGTGGTTACTGCGCATGGAGGACATTGATACACAGCGTTGCCGAGAAGAATGGATTGCGGCCATTACGGAGGATTTATGCGAGTTGGGACTGCATCCGGATGAAGTGACTGCACGCCAGCAGGAGCGAACCGATCGCTATCGGGAAATCATGACCGATTGGCGCACGGCGGGTGTGCTGTATCCGTGCAGTTGTAATCGGGCCAGGCTACAACAGATTGCGTCGGCACCGCATCCCGGAGAAACCGTATCCAGCTATGACGGTCATTGTCGCCTTCATCCGCCCTCCGTGTGTACACGTCCCCTGTCATGGAGATATGCGGGAGAAGACGGCATCGTGCGCTATGTGGAGCATGGGGAGACGGAAGAGCAAGTCCGCGCCTTGCAACGGTATCGGGATGATATTGTCGTACAACGCGGTGACGGGATGTACAATTATCAATTTGCGGTGGCGGTGGATGATGCGGACATGGGGATTACGGAAGTAGTGCGGGGCAATGATTTGGCGGCTTCGACGCCGTTGCAGGTTCGATTTATCCGTGCGCTGGGCGCCGCAGTGCCGTCGTATTTTCATGTACCTTTATTGATTGACCGCAAGGGACAGCGTCTCTCCAAGCGGCAACGGGGGATTACGTGGCGGGAGTATCGGGCGGCCGGCAAGTCCGCGGAACAATTGGTGGGCGATGTATTGTTTTATGCCGGCGTCAATCCGCAACGGGCGCCGCGGACGGTCGCGGACGCAGTCGCAATTCCGTTGTGTGAGTGGCAACTCAATCGTCCGTCGGTGCAAGTGGAGGATGCAATATGACGACTTTGGAAACGGCAATGATGCAGCCCGTCTGGGCGGTAGTCGGCGCGACGCCGCGCCGGGAGAAATTCGGGTATAAAATATTCAAGCGGTTGGCGGATTGCGGCAAGACGGTGTATCCGATTCATTCGACGGCAAAGGCGATTGACGGGATATGTTGTTATCGACAGCTGGAAGAGTTACCGGAAGTCCCGCAGGTGGTGAATCTGGTCGTCGGTCCCGAAGCGGGAAAATGTGTAGTGGAGACCTGCACGCGCATCGGTGTGCGGATTGTCTGGCTGCAGCCGGGAGCAGATACCCCGGAAGTCGTTCGGTTGGCGCAACAATTGGGAATCCAAGTCATTTGTGACTGTGTGTTGATACAATTCCCTGCCAGTTAAAAAAACATTAAAAATAAAAAACAAGAGCTGATTTTACATCTGTCAGGCTCTTGTTTTTTTGTGACCGGAATGTATATAGTGGAGAACGTTTGTTTGCGTACCACATGATGAGTAACAGCGCTGAAAGAGACGCAGGTGGTGGAAAAGGGGTGAGTTTTGATTAAAAGTGGTGAAATGTGGTAATATGATGGTGAAAAGTGGGGAAGGTGGGAGGTGAGACAAATGTTCCTCAGCGAATATTCGCACAATATGGATACTAAGGGACGTGTCGCGTTGCCGGCAGAGTTCCGTGAACAGTTGGGCGAAGAGTGTGTGGTCGCTGCGGGATTTGATATTTGTCTGACAGTGTATCCTCTCGAATATTGGGAAAAGGTAGTAGAAAAATTGATGGACCTGCCGCCGTTCAGTATCGATGCGCGGAAGGTACAACGGAACATCATTAAAAATGCCAAGCATTTGACGTTTGACAAACAGGGACGGATTTTGATTCCGAAAAATTTGCGGGACTATGCCTTTATTCAAAAAGAGGTCAAGGTCATCGGAGTCGGTCGTCGGATTGAAATTTGGGATAAACAGAAACTCGATGAGCAGCAGCTTTCCGCCGAAGAATTCAGTAACTTGGCGGAATCGCTGGATTTGCCGGCAGATTTTACATTATAGGGTGAAACATGTTTGCACATACAACGGTGTTACAGCAAGAAACCGTCATGTCGATATTCCGAAATCCCGACGGGGTGTATGTGGATATGACCCTCGGCGGCGGCGGTCACAGTGCCTGTTTGGCACAGCATCTGAGCGCACGGGGGCGACTTGTCGGAATTGATCGCGACGTTGCCGCATTGACTGCCGCCAAAGCACGATTGGCGAGAGCGGTTTGTCAAGTGGATTACGTGGAAAGCAACTACAGCGATTTACCGCAGGTGTTGCAACAGCTGGGTATCGAGCGTGTCGACGGCATTATTTTTGATTTAGGTGTATCGTCATACCAACTGGACACGGCGGAGCGAGGTTTTTCCTATCAGCATGACGGACGCCTGGATATGCGTATGGACCGACGCCAGACACTGAGCGCATATGATGTGGTCAATACCTATACCGAGACGGCACTGGTCGATGTCATTCGGAGGTACGGTGAAGAACGTTGGGCTAAACGCATCGGTAATTATATTGTCAAAGCGAGAAGTCGCGCGCCGATTGAAACGACATCGGAATTGGTTTCGGTGATTAAAGAGGCCATCCCGGCAGGGGCAAGGCGGCAGGGGCCTCATCCGGCCAAGCGTACGTTTCAGGCTTTGCGGATTGAAGTCAACGGGGAACTGCGTGACTTGGAACGGTCAATACGACAGGCTGTGGAAGCATTGCGTGTCGGCGGCCGAATCGCAATCATCAGTTTTCATTCATTGGAAGATCGGATTGTGAAGCAGGTGTTTCGAGAGTTGGCAACCGGATGTATTTGTCCTCCGACATTTCCGGTCTGCACCTGCTGTCACAAGCCGACGCTTACGGTGTTAGGGAAAGCAAGAAAGGCCTCTGCGGAAGAGGTTGAGCAAAATCCGCGCGCGCGCAGTGCGATGTTGCGGGTGGCGGAGAAAGTATCCTGAGTGTGAGTAAATATAGGAGTGAGTGACATGTTGGCGAAAAGCGATGCGGTAAAATACGGTGTAGTGACGAATGTGCCTGCGGTAGCGGTTGGCGGGCAGGAACGAAGTCAATCTCTTTGGTTGTGGAGAGTAGTCTACACGGCAGGTATCGTTTTCGTCGCGTTGGTACTGGCATATATTCCGCCGATCAGTGTCGGTTCACAAGAACAGGAAGTCCAGCAAGTGCGTGAACGTGTGGCACAATTGGCAAATGAAAATGAAATACTGCAACTCAAGGTCAATCAACTCAAGTCATTGGAACGGATACAAATGATTGCGGAAACCGAGTTGGGCATGGTGATTCCGACTGCGGCAGTGTATAGCAGTAGTACGGCGAGCCGTCGCTAAAAGGCGCGTCGATTTAACAGTGAGCATAGCAGCCGGTCGGCTGCTATCTTTCTATGAGGGGAACTATGAAATCATTACAGGAAATCCAGGAAAAACTGAACGCCTCGCGTGTAATCGGGGCGACAAAAGCGATGGTGACCGGTGTGACAACCGACTCCCGGAAGGTCGAGCAGGGAAGTTTATTCATCTGTTTGCGTGGTGTGCATGTCGACGGACATGATTTTGCCCGTCGTGCGGCGGAAGCGGGAGCGAGCGCAATCGTTGCGGAAGTGCCGCTGGAATTACCGGCAACGGTGACACAATTCATTGTGCCGGATACACGTGCGGCAATGCAGGAGATTATTCCGTTCTTTTATGACTATCCGGCACAGGATATGCGGATTATCGGAGTGACGGGAACCAACGGAAAAACGACGGTAACCCATATGATTGCGCACTTGCTTCGCCACCAAGGGGCGACGGTCGGATTAATCGGGACAGTGCATGTGCTGATCGGCGAGCAGGAGTACCCGACGGTAAATACCACGCCTGATGTCGATACGATGCAGTTTTGGCTGGCGCGGATGAAAGCGGCGGGAGTCACGCATGTCATTATGGAAGTGTCCTCGCATGCATTGGCACTGGGGCGTGTTGCAGGGATTGAATTTGATGTGGCGGTGTTTACGAATCTGACGCAAGATCATTTGGATTTTCACGGGACGATGGAAGCCTATGCCCAAGCCAAGCAATCTCTTTTCACGCAAATCGGTCAGACGGGGCAGAAGTCGCATAAAGCGGCGGTGATTAACGGGGATGACCCGTACGGACAGATGATGGAACGGGCAGTGGCAGCCGGTGACTGCGATCTGATTTTGTACGGCATGGGAGAATCGGTGCAGGTGCGAGCCAAAAACAGCATCGTGACGGCAGCCGGATCGGATTTCACCTTGGTGGTGGACGGTGTGGAATATCCCTGCCGGACGAATATTATGGGGACGTTCAATATTTACAACATGCTGGCAGCGATAGCGGTTGCACGACATGAAGGCATGAAGATGGCGGATATATTGGTCGCTTTGGGACGGTTTCGTTCGGTGGCGGGTCGATTTGAACAAATTGACGAGGGACAGGATTTTGCAGTGATTGTCGATTATGCACATACACCCGACGGACTGGAAAAAATCTTGCGAACCGCACGGGAAATGACGTCCGGGCGTGTCTTAATCGCATTCGGATGCGGCGGCGACAGAGATGCGTCCAAACGTCCGATTATGGGGGAAATCGCGGCGCGCTATGCGAATGTTGTGTGGGTGACCAGCGATAATCCCCGTACGGAGGATCCGGAGCAAATTATCGAGCAAGTGTATGCGGGGTGCTTGCGGAGCAAAGCAGCGTATACGGAAATTTATCGCGAGCCGGATCGTCGCCGGGCAATTGCCGAGGTGGTAGGGATGGCGCGAACGGGCGATGTGGTGTTAATTGCCGGGAAAGGGCATGAAGACTATCAGATCATCGGAGAAGAAAAAATTCATTTTGATGATCGGGAAGAAGCACGTCGGGTGCTGCGGAGGAAATAATGGCACGATTCAGTATCGATGAACTTATCACGGTGACCGCTGCTGTTTGTCTGCAGCGAGGGACAGCGTCATATGTGGAAACGGTCGGTACGGACAGTCGTCACGTGCAACCGAACATGCTGTTTATCCCGCTATGCGGCGAGCGATTTGACGGACACGACTATATCGAATCCGCGGTCGCACAAGGCGCGACCGCGGTGCTGACGGAGCACGCGGTGCAGCCGTGCCGCGCGGATGTAACGGTGCTGCAGGTAAACGATACGCGAGTTGCGTTGCAGCAGTTGGCCGGCTATCATCGTCGGCGCTTCGATGTGGATGTGGTCGCAGTGACCGGATCCAACGGTAAAACGACGACGAAAGAGTTGATTGCATCGGTCTTGGCACAACAGTACAAGGTGCGCAAAACGGAAAAGAATTTTAATAATGAAATCGGTATGGCGATGACATTATTGCAGCTTGACGAATCCGATGAAGTCTGCGTGGTGGAAATGGGAATGCGCGGCCGCGGACAAATCCGCGAGCTGGCGCAAATGGCAATGCCGACAGTAGGGGTCGTGACCAATGTCGGTGTGGCGCATTTGGAATTGTTGGGCAGCCGGCAAGAAATCGCACTGGCCAAGCAGGAGCTCATTGAAATGCTGCCGGCTGACGGCACGGCCGTGTTGAACTGTGACGATGCGCGGGTATCGGCGATGGAACGCGTCATGAAAGGGCGCACCGTACGCTACGGAATGAAAGCGGGCGCGTCCGTGCAGGCGATGAATGTGGAATACGATATCGGTAAGACGAAATTCATGTGCCGGGTATTTGATGAAGTATATCCTGTCGTGTTGCCGATGATCGGTCGCCATAATGTGTATAATGCGTTGGCGGCGATTGCGGTCGGGCGTGTCTTGGGTGTGCCGGAAACGAAGATTCAAAAAGGGCTGCAGCTCGCGACACAGGTCGGCATGCGGCAAGAGGTGCAGACATACGGAGCGATTACGTTTGTTAATGATGCGTACAATGCCAATCCGGATTCATTGCGCTGTTCGCTGTCCTCACTGGGACAAGTCGGAGACGGTCGCAAGATAGCCGTTTTAGGCAATATGTATGAGTTGGGCGACGATGCACCGAAGCAGCATCGCGCAGTCGGCGCAAGCCTGCCGGACTATGGGATTGCAGCCGTGATTACGGTCGGTGAGCTGGCCGCAGAGACGGCGGCCGCCGCGCAGGAGAAGGGGATTGAGTCTTACCCGTGCACGACAATTACGCAGGCGGTACGGCAGTTGCGACAATGGGTACAAGACGGAGATATTGTACTGGTGAAAGGGTCCCGCTCGATGCAAATGGAACAAGTAATCGCACAATGGAAAGAAGGACGAGACTGAATGGATATGACCTATTGGTTAATTGCGTTATCATCGGCGGCGATTATGATTGCCGTCGGTCTGGCGGGAATTCCGCTGTTGCGACGACTGAATGCACGGCAAGAAGTGCGTGAAGAAGGACCGCAAAGTCACCGACGGAAAAGCGGTACACCGACGATGGGCGGCGTATTGATGATGGCCGCTCTGGCGATTTCACTGGTGTTGTATCGGGTGGATGCGGTCGATATCTATTGGCTGTTGTTTTTGGTCTTCGGGTATGCATTACTCGGCCTGCTGGATGACGGCATCAAGGCGGTATATAAACGCAATCTCGGCTTGACGGCACGGCAAAAAATGCTGGGACAATTGTTGTTGGCGGGGGTTTTTTGTTACGGACTCTCGACGGTCGAACACATGACGACCGTTTTACATGTTCCGTACAGCAATTTGGTCTGGGATCTCGGCGCGGCCTACTATGCGTTGGCAATGGTGGTGATTGTCGGGACGTCGAACGCGGTCAATTTGACTGACGGTCTGGACGGTTTGGCGGCGGGGACTGTGGCTGTGGCGATGGCCGCCTATACCTGGATTGCGCGCATGCAAGGTATGATGGATGTGGCGTTGGTCAGCACCATTTTGCTGGGGATTTGCTTGGGCTTTTTGGTGTTTAACTATCATCCTGCCAAAGTGTTTATGGGAGATACGGGATCGTTGGCGCTGGGAGCCGGACTTGCCGGAATGGCGCTTTGGACACATACGGAACTATTGCTGATTGTCATCGGCGGCGTATTTGTTGCGGAAGCGCTGTCGGTAATCTTGCAGGTGACATCGTATAAGACACGAGGCAAGCGGATTTTTCGGATGAGTCCGCTGCATCATCATTTTGAGTTGGGCGGCTGGGGCGAAGTGCGCGTGATCCATACCTTTTGGCTGGCCGCTATCCTTTGTGCATGCGTGGGGGTTTGGCTGTACTGACTTGTTATGTTCAGGCATTTCGTACTATACTGTATAGATAAAGTAATCATTGAATGAGGCGAGTGCGATGACATTTCACGGACAAAATATATTGGTGCTGGGAGCCGGCATCAGCGGCACCGGAGCGGCAAGGGCGTTGTGTCGGGCCGGGGCGCAAGTCACGCTTTCCGATGTGCGACCGCTGTCGGCGGAGTTGACGTCGGCGTTGACCGCAATGGGGATACGCTGTGTATTCGGCGTGCAGGATTCGCCGCTATTGGCAGGGATAACGCAAGTGGTGGTCTCACCGGGGATTGCGCTCACGACACCGATTCTGCGGTTGGCGACGGAGGCGCATATCCCGATTGTGGCAGAGCTGGAAATCGCGTACCGATTGGCGGATGCCCCGATATATGCGATTACGGGGACGAACGGAAAAACGACCACAACAACATTGCTGGGCAGCATGTTTGAAGCGGCCGGACGGGAGTATGTGGTCGGAGGTAATATCGGATCGGCGTTGTCGGAGGATGTCGGTGAAGTCTCCTCAGCCGGGGTAATCGTTGCGGAGGTCTCCAGTTTTCAGCTGGAGACGGTTCATACGTTTCGGCCGCATGTCGCCGCCATCTTGAATATCACACCGGATCACTTTGAGCGTCATGGCAGTATGGAGGCCTATGTGGCGGCGAAGAGTCGTGTGTTTGAGAACCAGACTGCAGAGGATATATTCATTGTCAATCGGCATGACCGCTATTGCCGCGAATTGGCGAATCAGGCCAAGTCGCAGGTATATTGGGTATCAACGCAAGATATAGTCGAGCGCGGCGGATATGTTCGTGACGGGATGCTGTATTTGCGGATGGACGATAGGGATATTCCGCTGGTTCGTACCGATGAACTGCAAATTCACGGTGAACACAACTGGCTTAACGCGTTGACTGCCGCCTTGATGGCGTATACGGGACAAGTGCCGGTTCGTGTGATTCAAGGGGTGTTGCGTGTCTTTCGCGGATTGCCGCATCGAGTAGAGCGTGTACGGCAAATCGATCGGGTGACGTATTATGATGATTCGAAAGCCACCAACCCGGACGCGACAGTGAAAGCGTTGGCAGAGTTTTCCGGTCACACGGTTTGGATTGCCGGCGGACATGATAAACAGACCGGCATTGACGAATTGATGACGACGGCTCGCGAATCCGTCTGTGCGGCGGTTTTTGTCGGAGAAGCGGCGGCTCGTTTTGCGCACGAGGCAACAAACGCAGGGCTGACGGAGTATGTCATGGCAGACAGCATGGAAACTGCAGTGGCGAGGGCAAAGGAGTTGGCAGCGCGTTGCGGTGCGGATGTCGTGCTCTTTTCGCCGGCGTGCTCCAGTTTTGATATGTATCGAAACTATCGGGAGCGGGGGCGGGATTTCAAGCGTTGCGTAAATTTGTTGGAAAGCGGACAATCATGACCCGGGCGATTTTATCCGGTGGCGGTACCGGCGGTCACATTTACCCGGCGTTGACCATTGCGGAAACGATGCAGCAGATGTACGGGACGGAGTTTTTATTTGTCGGGAGCGAGAACGGGCTGGAAACCGATATTGTGCCGGCTGCCGGGTATCCGTTGGAAACGCTTCCGATTCGCGGTATCGAACGCCGATTGACGTGGCGGCATTTCACCACATTCGCGCTGGCGGCGGAAAGTGTCGTCAAGGCAAACGGATTGCTGCAACGGTTTCGACCGGATGTCGTCATCGGCACCGGGGGCTATGTGTGCGGACCGGTTTTGCTGGCCGCCGCATTACGCGGGATACCGACGTTGATACAAGAGCAAAACGTCGTTCCCGGCGTGACAAATCGGATATTGGGGCGGATGGTGACGCGGATTGCGTTGGGATATGCGGAAGCGCGTCGCCATTTTTCTCGAGCGGATAACTGTGTGGTGACAGGCAACCCCGTGCGGCCCGAAGTGATGAGTGTGACGCGTGAAGCGGCACGACGCGAGTTGGCCATTGCGGCCGATGATTTTGTCGTGCTGGCGGCCGGCGGCAGTCGCGGGGCGCGTGCAATCAACGAAGCGATGGAAACGGTTTTTCAACAGTACGCCGAAGTATCGGGCGTGACCGTGTTGCATGTCAGCGGTAAGAGCGAATATGAACGTTGCCGCGCCCGGTTGGAAGAAAAAGGCCTGTCGGGCTATCGCCATTTGCGTTTGATTCCCTACCTGGAACAGATGCCGACAGCACTGGCGGCCGCGGATTTGGCGGTTTTTCGGGCCGGTGCGGTCGGGTTGGCGGAGTTGACGGCAAGGGGAATACCGAGCATATTGATTCCGTATCCGTATGCAACGGCCAACCATCAGCTGTACAATGCCAACGTGTTAGAACGAGCCGGTGCGGCCGAGGTAATAGAAAATCACAATTTGCGCGGTGAGGATTTGGCGGCGCGCATTGAGCGCTTGCGCCGATCGCCGCAAGAATTGCAGTACATGGCGCGCGCCAGCCGATTGCTGGGACGTCCGCAAGCGGCACAAGCGATTGCCGAACTGGCATTTTCTTTGATTGGGTGAGCGTATGAATTTAAATCAATATCAACATTTACATTTAGTCGGTATCGGCGGCGTGGGAATGAAAGCTATCGCGCATGTCCTTTGTCAAAAAGGGATGACCGTTTCCGGGTCGGATCAAGACGGCGGTGCCGATCTTGACACGCTTCGCCAAGACGGTGCGCGCATTTTTAGCGGGCATGATGCGGCGAATATTGTCGGCGCCCAGGCGCTGGTGGTCTCGACCGCGATTCCGGCGGACAATCCGGAGGTATTGGCGGCACGTGCGCAAGGGATTCCCGTGTTTCATCGTTCGGACATTGTTACGGCAATCATGAATGACGGTATGGGGATTGCCGTCGCCGGTGCGCACGGCAAGACGACAACCACTTCGATGATTGGCAGAATTTGTGAAGAAGCCGGGAATGAATCGACGATTTTAATCGGCGGCGAAGTGGACTATTTGCGCGGCAACTCCAAGTTGGGGCGTGGACGGTATGTCGTAGCGGAAGCGGATGAAAGTGACGGTTCGTTTTTAAAGCTGAAACCGCATATTGCGGTGGTAACGAATATTGAAGACGATCACTTGGACTATTACGGTTCATTGGAACACATTTGCGAGGCCTTCGTTACCTTTATTCATCGCCTGGATTCCCGTAGCGGGTTGGCTGTCATTTGCGGCGAGAATGAAAACAATCGGCGACTGTTACCGCAATTGGAGCGGTCGTATGTCACTTACGGGTTTGACGAAGCATTTGATTATCGCGCCGCGGATATTTGCTATCGCGACGGGAAGATGCATTTTACCGTCAAGAAAAAAGGGCATACCCTCGGTGACGTTGCACTGCAAATACCGGGAGTGCATAATGTGCTGAATGCACTGGCAACGGTTATTGTCGGCCTGGAAATCGGCATTCCGTTTACTGTGATTGCATCCGGATTGGCGGATTTTCACGGGACCAAGAGACGATTCCAGACCTTGCTGCATACGGATGATATTTGGCTGATTGATGACTACGCCCATCATCCTACGGAAATTCAGGCGACTTTGCATGCCGCCCGAGAGGTTGCGTCGAATCGGTTGATTTGTGTATTTCAGCCGCATCGCTACACGCGAACGGACTTGTTGCAGGATGAATTTGCGGTGGCGTTTGATGCGGCGGATATCGTGATATTTACGGATATTTATCCGGCAGGTGAGGCGCCTATTCCCAGGGTTGACGGCGAATTGTTGCCGCGGCGGGCAAAGGCAAGTGCTCGCGATGTGCGGTATGTGCCTGACAAACGGTTATTGCCGAACTATTTGTGCGAGCTGGCGCAACCGGGAGATATGATTATTGTCATGGGGGCCGGCGACATTTGTGAATGCGGCTATGCATTGGCGAAAGAGTGGAAATGAGCGGAGCGATAGTATGATAGACAAAAAAAGAGATGTGATCTGGGTTGTCATGGGGGGTCCTTCGAGTGAGGCGGAAGTGTCCCGTCGCACCGGTACGGCCATCAGTGAAGCGTTGCGGGCGGCGGGCTATCTCATCAAAGCGGTCGAGTTTACGCCGGCGACATTTATGCAGGAGCTGGAAGCCGATCCGCCGGCACTCGTTTTCAATGCGTTGCACGGAAAATACGGAGAAGACGGAGCTATTCAGCATTTGCTGGAGATGATGAAGATTCCGTATACAGGGTCAGGCCCGTTGGCCAGCGCCATTACGATGGATAAAGTCATCAGCAAACGTTTGTTTCGAGAAGCGGGATTGCCGACAGCACCGTTTTCGGAATATCGCAAGGGGTCTCCGGTAGCGGAAATCGCCGCCGATATTCTTGAGCGGTTTTCGTTGCCGGTGGTATTGAAAGCGGCGGAGCAGGGATCGACCATCGGTATTACCGTGGTGCGTACGGAAGCGGAACTGGTTCCCGCGATTGAAAATGCCTTGGCGCATGATTCGTGGATGCTCGCCGAAGCATACTTGGGCGGTGACGAGTTTACGGTGTCGATTTTGAACCGCCGTGCGTTGCCGGTGATTCAGATTGTGCCGCACTCCGGAATGTATGACTATGCATCAAAATATACGGCCGGCGCGACGGATTACTTGGTGCCGGCACCGATTGCCGACGGCTTGCGGAATACGTTGCAAGAATTGGCCGAAAAAGCTTGCTATGCACTGGGCTGTCGCGGTGTAGCGAGAGTCGATTTTATGACGGATGGTGAAGGAAAGCCGTTTATATTGGAAATCAATTCCGTACCGGGCATGACGGAAACCAGTCTGGTGCCCAAGGCGGCGAATGCCGAGGGAATTTCATTTACGGCACTTTGCGAAGCGATTTTGGAATCTGCTGACGTCCGTAAGCTGTAGAGGGTGGTATGAAGGAACGGCAAAGTTTTGAAGAGTATCTGCGGGAGCGGCACGGTTTGCCGTCGTACGAAGGCCAACACAGGCCGGAGCCGACGGGCGGACCGGCACGGGTCTCCGCAGTGGAGAAGCAAGGACGACATCGGCAGGGAGAAAACGGTAAAGAAAGGAATCCGCGATGGCGGTGGCACCAAAAACGTATTTGGCCGTATGGTGTGCTGGCGAGCATTTTAATCCTGGTTTTGCTGCTCTGCTTTTTACCGATTTCGTTAGGTACCGTGATTGTTGAAGGCAATCAGAAGATGTCGGCAGATGAGGTCTATCGTGTGGCTTGCATCAATCGGCCGATTAATGTAATGCAGTTGAGTACGGCTGATATCCAAAAGCGGTTGACGGGAGACTTGCGGATTGCCCGGGCGGACGTCAGTCGGGAACTGCCGCTCACGATTCGGATACGGATGCGTGAACGGGAACCGCTCGCGATTGTGCATACGGATTTCGGGTACGCAGTGTTGGATGCGGAAGGCCTCGTCATTGCGCATATGGAGAGCATTCGGGATACGCAGGCCGCATTTGTCACGGGAGACAATTTCGGCAATGTGGTGTTGGGGGATCGGTTGCGGCATCCTCTGCTGCTGAAAGCATTGCATTTTCTCGGCAATCTGAGCGCGGAAGGCCGACGGGAAATCTCGGAAGTCAATATCAGTGACGGGCAGCAGATTGTTGCGTATACACGGGATAATCTGCCGATTCACTTGGGGGCGGGCGAGCATATGAACGAGCAGGCGCCGTTGTCCGAAAATATGATTAAAGATATTCGCGCCCGAAAGCTGGATGCCCGATTTGTGGATGCCAACATCGGTGCGCCGTATATTAAGTTAAAGTGAGGCAATAGATGAAGTCGGGGAAAGTGGCGCTGATTGCAGTCAGTGCATTGTTGGGAATGATGTTGTCACTGCAATACCGCAGTGCACAGGAAACGCAAACGCAGTTCGCCGGAATGCGCATGGCCGATATGTATCGGCAACTGGTACAGGCGGAGCATGAGAATCAGGAGCTGCAGAAGCAGTTGACCGAATTACGCGAGAGCGGATATGAAAAAAATGTCAAAGAAGAATTGAAGAATTTGCGCTATCAAGCAGGCTTGTCTGTGGTAGAGGGCCCCGGCATTGTAGTGACGCTGAATGACAGTAAGCAGAAAGCGAAATTGGGGGACAACCAAAATCTCTATGTCGTTCATGACGAAGATTTGTTGCGTGTGATTAATGAATTGCGCGCAGCCGGTGCGGAAGCGATTGCCATCAATGAGCAACGTTTGATTTCCCGCAGCGAAATACGCTGCGCCGGTCCGACTGTTACGGTAAACGGAAAAATGTTCGGTCCGCCGTTTGTCATCAAAGCCATCGGCGATCCGCAATTATTGGCGGGGGCGTTGCAATTGCGCGGCGGCGTCGCGGATACGTTGCGGTATTGGGGAATCGAACTGGATATCGAGCATGTCAATAATGTGCAGTTGCCGGCGTACAGCGGATTAATCAGCACCGATTTTGCCAAACCGGTCAAGGAGGCGAATTAACATGGTATCGATTACAGTCGGTTTGCTTGTCGGGTGGATTGTCGGGATGTACTTACCCTGGTCGATTGCGATGGAATATGCACCGTTTTCGTCGGTTGCCATTATGGCGTGTCTGGATGCCGTCTTCGGAGGGTGGAGGTCCTATCTGGAAGGGCGATACGAGAATGTGGTGTTTTTTTCCGGATTTTTTGTCAATGCGCTGATTGCGGCCTTGTTGGTATTTATCGGCAGTAAGCTCGGCATTGATTTATACTTCGTCGCGTTGATGACATTCGGGTTTCGGATTTTTACCAACAGTGCGGTGATTCGACGGATTTGGCTGGAGCGAAGAAAACGCGCATCGTAACTAGCCAATCGGAATAAAATAGTGTACAATAGAGCAGAATAAGTAATGACTAAACAAGACATCACACAGCGATTCCATGGAGCGAAGGAGGAAGACTGATGGGCGAGTTAGCAAACATCAAAGTAATTGGCGTGGGTGGAGCCGGTAATAATGCGGTCAATCGTATGATTGATGCGGAATTAAAAGGAGTGGAATTTTTATCGGCCAATACGGAAGTGCAAGTTTTGGAAACTTCCCGTGCGGAAAACACGTTGCAATTGGGCGAAAAATTGACCAAAGGATTGGGAGCCGGTGCCAAGCCGGAAATCGGTGAAGCGGCGGCACAGGAAAGCAAAGAAGACATCATGAAGGCGTTGCAAGGGGCTGACATGGTATTTGTGACGGCCGGCATGGGCGGCGGTACCGGTACGGGAGCGGCACCGATTGTGGCCGAATGTGCGAAAGAGTTGGGCGCATTGACGGTAGCGGTCGTGACCAAACCGTTTACGTTTGAAGGTACTGTCCGGATGCGTAACGCCAATGCAGGCATTGAAGAATTGAAAAACAAGGTAGACACCATCATTATCGTTCCGAATGAACGGTTGTTGCAGGCAGTGGACAAAAAAGTCACGATTCAGGATGCATTCCGTCTGGCGGATGATGTGTTGCGGCAAGGCGTACAAGGTATTTCGGACTTGATTACGGTGCCGGGTGTGATTAATCTTGACTTTGCCGACGTCAAGACCATTATGACCGATCAGGGAGAAGCGTTGATGGGTATCGGTTCCGGCAGCGGTGAAAATCGTGCCGCCGATGCAGCCAAGGCGGCGATTTCAAGTCCGCTTTTGGAACGCACGATTGACGGTGCCAAGGGAATCATTATCAGTGTGACCGGCGGTGACGATTTAGGACTGCTGGAAATCAATGAAGCCGCGCAAATTATTTCCGATGCGGCCGATCCCGATGCGAATATCATCTGGGGGACGTCGATTAACCCGGAATTAGGTGATGAAGTACGCATTACAGTGATTGCGACCGGATTTGAAGATGCCAAAAAACAGTCCTTCGGTGGCGGCACCAGAAATTCGACAGTAGCTATCCCGGATTTTCTCTCCAAACGCTAATGGAATAGAATATAGAAAGCACCCCTATTAATAGGGGTGCTTTTTTGGTCAAGTACCGAGAATCATGAATTTTATATATAGAGTTTTATCGAAATGCTCGCTTGTGCTATAATGAAATCATCAATACAAGATTTAGGAGGCGAAATATGGCAAAGGAGTTTTCGTTTGATGTGGTATCGAATGTCGATATGCAAGAGGTCGATAACGCAATGAATCAAGCGCAAAAAGAGATTGCAACAAGATATGATTTTCGCGGGTCAAAAAGCAAGGTGGAGTGGAGCGGCGAAGAAATTGTATTACTTGGCGACGATGACTTCAAGTTGCGTGCGGTCAATGAAATTGTGCGGGGTAAACTGGTCAAGCGCGGGATTTCATTGAAGAATATTGACGCACAGGCGCCGGAAAATGCCTCCGGGGCTACTTTGCGCCAGCGTTTGGTCATTACGCAAGGATTGTCCAAGGAAAACGCCAAAGAGGTCGTGAAATTAATCAAGGCGTCGAAAATTAAGGTGAATGCCCAGATTATGGATGTACAGGTCCGCGTTTCGGGAAAGGATAAGGATGATTTGCAAAAGGTAATTACATTGTTGAAAGAAACGGACTTTCCGGTGGAATTACAGTTTGTAAATTATCGTTAAGATAGTAGGCAAATGGCAAAAAAAGAATGGCGGGAAGGATATACAACGGGCTCCACGGCAACAGCCGGCATGAAAGCGGCATTGCTGGCGTTGCGCAACGAATTCCCCAAAGAAGTGACTGTATTGTCGCCACAGCATGTGGAGATTCGTGTGCCGATTGAGCAGGCGTGGGTGGAGGACGGAAAAGGCAAGGCGATTGTGCTCAAAGATGGCGGCGATGACATGGATGTAACCCACAAAACACCGATTCATGTTGATGTTGAATTGACCGATAGTTCCGGCCTGCAATTTGTGGCAGGGGAAGGGGTCGGTACCGTGACCAAACCGGGGTTGCAGGTGCGTGTAGGGGAGCCTGCGATTAATCCGGGGCCGCGGCTGATGATGAAGAGTGTGTATGGAGATTTGGTCGATGCCGGGAAAGGGTGCATTGTGACAATCTCCGTACCGGAGGGACGTAAACTGGCGACCAAAACGCTCAATCCGGTGTTGGGGGTTGTCGGAGGGATTTCCATCATCGGGACAAGCGGCATCGTCAAACCGATGAGTGAAGAAGCGTACAAGACATCTTTGATTCCACAACTGACCGTGCTGGCGGCGCAAGGTGTGACCGATTGCATGCTGGTCCCCGGACGAATCGGCCATGATGCGGCCACGAAGTTGTTTCACATTCCGCCGGAAAAGCTGGTAGAAACAAGTAACTTTATCGGCTTTATGTTGGAACAAGCAGTGGATAAAGGAATGAAGGATATTATCCTGATCGGTCATATCGGGAAGCTGATTAAGGTCGCATCCGGCAGTTTTCATACCCACAACCGAATGAGTGACGGACGGATGGAAACTTTGGCGGCATACGCGGCGGCAGCCGGTGCCGATTGGGATACCGTGCGGGCGATTTTGGCATGCAATACGACGGATGGCGCGATGGAAATCATCGTGGCAAAAGGTTTGACGGAAATTTATCAGGAATTGGCAGAGCGGGCACAAGTGCGGGCGATGCGATATATTCATCAGGAAGCGCGTGTGGGAGCAATCTTTGTCACGATGGAAGGAAAGATTTTAGCGATGAGCTCCGTGGCGGAAGAAATCGGGAGGCGAGACGGATGGTTGCCGCAATCACGGTCGTAGGTATCGGACCCGGAAGTCCCGATTATATTATCCCGGCGGCACGGCGGGCGATTGCCGATTCGGATGTGGTGGTCGGCGGCAAGCGAGCGCTGGATACATTAGTGGAAGGACCGCAAAAGCGTGTTTTCATTACGGCGGATTTGGCTGCGCTGGAAAGAGAGATTCGTGCGGTTCCGCCTACTCAAAAGATTACCGTTTTGGTGAGCGGTGATCCCGGATATTACAGCCTCTTGCAATGGCTGCGGCGGACATTTCCGGAGGAGAATATAGAAGTAATCCCGGGTCTGTCCAGTATACAGGTGGCGTTTTCCCGGATTGCGGAGTCTTGGTATGATGCGACATTGCTCAGTTTTCACGGTCGTGTTCCGGAGGAAAAGGAGTTGGTCTATCAAAAAGGTAAGAAATTGGCGTTTTTGACGGATGCACAGCATAATCCGGCGTATATTGCCCAAGTCTTGCTGGCACATGGCTGGCCCGCGGAGTCCCGCGCGGTAGCGATGGAAAGAATCAGCTATGAGGACGAGAAGCGGCTCGACACGACGCTGGATGCATGCGCACAAAGTGAAGGCTTTTTTCATTCAGTATTGGTGGTGATGGGATGATTCGGGCAGGAATTGATGACGAGCGTTTTATTCGCGGGGACGTGCCGATGACAAAAGCGGAAATTCGCGCGATGGTCATGGTGAAAGCGCAGATTGCCGAAGACGATGTTGTTTGGGATGTCGGAGCGGGTACAGGCTCCATTACGATTGAGGCGGCCTTACAGGCGAAACGGGGACGTGTCTTTGCGATTGAACGCAATCCGGAAGGCGTTAAGTTGATTAAAAAAAATGCCGTGCAATTTGGACTGGATAACATTGAAGTCGTCCACGGCTCCGCACCGGATGCCTTGGAAGGTTTGCCGTCGGCAAATGTGATTATTATCGGCGGATCAGGCGGAAATCTGGAAAAAATATTTGATATTTGCGAACAATCGTTGATACCGAACGGGCGTATCGTTTGTACGGCAGTGACGGTCGAAACCGCGTATCGTGTAGTGGCAGATATGCGGCGAAGAAAGTGGCAGTATGACGGCTTTCAGATGCAGGTGAATCGCCTGCGAAAAGCAGGACCGTATCATTTGTTTCAACCAATCAGTCCGATTTTTATTATTACAGCAACGACAAATCAGGGAGGGTCAGTATGACACAAGTCTATTTTATCGGAGCGGGCCCCGGAGATCCGGAGTTGATTACACTCAAGGGGAAACGGATTTTAGAGCAGGCCGATGTGGTGATTTATGCCGGTTCGTTGGTGAATCCGGAAGTTTTGAAATTTTGCAAGGAAGGAATCGACATTTATAACAGTGCGCAAATGAATTTGGACGAAGTCTTAGCGGTCACCAAAAAAGCCGTGCAGGAAGGCAAGACGGTTGCGCGCGTACATACCGGAGATCCGGCAATCTACGGTGCGATTCAGGAACAAATGGATGCGCTCAAACCGGAAGGCATCGAATATGAAGTTATACCGGGGGTCAGCTCGTTTTTGGCGACGGCGGCGGCATTGAAGCAAGAGTATACACTGCCGGGAATTTCGCAGACAGTGATTATCACTCGTTTGGAAGGGCGTACACCGATGCCGAAAAAAGAGCAGCTGGCGCATTTGGCATCACACCAGGCAACCATGTGCATTTTCCTGTCCGTGCAGATGCTCGACAGCGTGATTGAAAATCTGACACTGGGCGGATACAGCATTGATACGCCGGTGGCGATTGTCGTTCGCGCATCGTGGCCGGATCAAAAGATTTTGCGAGGTACATTGGGGACTATCGGTGAAATTGTTAAAAAGGAAGGCGTGTTGCGTCAGGCGATGATTGTGGTCGGGCGAGTGCTGGATGCGGATTATGAGCTGTCCAAATTGTATGACCGGGGATTCAGCCACATGTTCCGCGATGCCAAGCCGACGCCGGCGGAAGAATGACACGCATTGCCATACTTTCCGTATCAACGGCGGGGGCGCTGTTGGGAGCCGCGTTGGCGAAGCATTTCAGAGAGCCGGTAGATTTATATGAAAAGCGCGGTAAAGAGAGCGGTGCACCGGCGCAGTATTTTGATCGTACCGTGGCATTGACGGCGGATATTTTCGGGAAGCATGAATTGCTGGTATATATCATGGCGATGGGAATCGTTGTGCGTGCGATTGCGCCGCATGTACAAAGCAAGGTGACCGACCCCGCCGTCGTTGTACTGGATGAGTGCGGATATCATACGATTTCTTTGCTGTCGGGACATCTGGGCGGTGCGAATGAGTGGACGGCACAGATTGCCGAGTGGCTGCACTCGGATCCGGTGATTACGACGGCGACGGATGTGCACGGTGTGATTGCCCCGGACGTGGTGGCCCGCAAATTGGATGCCCGTGTCGAGCCGCTGGCGGGATTGAAGCCTGTCAACGGTGCGTTGGCAAGGGGAGAAGATGTCCGCTGGTTTGTCGATGAGCGGATGTCAAATTTTAAGCGCTACCTTGATTTATTAGCGCAAATGGATATTGCGGTGACGGATTGGCAGCGGTATGGGATGACTCCGCAACCGTATACGGTGGTCATCAGCGATCGCGCGGATATTCGTCCTGACGGAGAATATGTAATCTTACGACCGCCTACGCTGGCAGTCGGTATGGGATGCCGGCGGGATACGCCGTTGACGACGCTGGAGAACACACTGCAGGAGGCTTGTCGTCTCATCGGAAGGAGCTCGCTGTCGGTAGCGGCATTTGCCAGTGTAGATGTCAAACAAGACGAGCAGGGATTGCTTGCCTTGGCGGCGAAATGGCGTCGGCCGATTTCATTTTATGCGGCCGAGGAGATGGCCGGTATTGTGGCCGATTTTCAACTGGATGAATCGGCTTTTGTCAAACAAACAATAGGAGTGGGGAATATATGCGAAACAGCAGTCATATTACTGACGGGGCAACAGAAACTGTTGCTCAACAAAACGAAGTGTCCGCAAAGCACGATTGCCGTCGGCGAGGTACAATAGCCGTCGTCGGACTCGGTCCGGGTCATGAGGAAGAATTGACTCCGCGTGCGTTGCATGCGATTGAAGCGGCGGAGTTTGTCGTGGGTTATCATACATATATGAGTCTGATTAAAGACCTGATTGCAGATAAAAAGCAGGTCGGAACCGGGATGAAGCAAGAAATCGAGCGTTGTGCCAAAGCGGTTGAATTGGCGTCGGAAGGAAACAATGTCGTGGTCGTGTCGTCCGGAGACCCCGGCGTATACGGTATGGCGGGATTGGTGCTGGAGCTGATCGGTAAGTTGCCGGAAGAAAAACGTCCGCAATCGGAGATTATTCCCGGCTTGACCGCGGCGAACACCTCGGCGGCCATTCTCGGGGCACCGCTGATGCATGATTATGCGGTCATCAGCCTGAGTGATTTGCTGACGCCGTGGGAATTAATCAAAAAACGCGCCAAAATGGCAGCGGAAGGCGACTTCGTGATTGCCTTGTACAATCCTCGCAGCCGCGGTCGTGCGACACATCTGGATGAAATTTGTGACATTTTATTGGCGATCAAAGCACCGACGACACCGGCCGGTATTGTCCGCAAGGCGGGACGTAACGGAATGTCGTTTACGATTACGGATTTGGCACATCTGGCAGAGCAGGATGTCGACATGCAATCAACGGTCATTATCGGTAACAGCCGTACCCGTGTCGAAAACGGACGGATGATTACACCCCGAGGATATGAATTGTGATTTGGGTCATTGCAGGAACTAAAGACGGCCGGGAACTTGCTTCACGAGTCGCAGAGGAAGCGGGCAGTGAGCAGGTGGTGATTACGGTAGTCAGCAGTTACGGTAAGCTGTTGGCGCAGCAGGCCGGTGCGGATGTCATTGTCGGACGGTTGACGCAATCCGATATGGAAAGGATGATCGCGGACAAAGATATCCGTTTGGTTGTGGATGCCAGCCATCCCTATGCGGCGATTGTCTCGGAAACTGCCCGCGCAGCCTGTCGGGCGGCCGGCGTACAATATGTACGGTATGAGCGCCCGGAGACGCCGCTGCCGCAGTATGCGAAATTGCATCATGTGGACGATGAAGAATCCGCCGCACGGTTGGCCGGAGAGCTGGGAGAACGGATTTATTTGACGACGGGGTCCAAGACATTGGCGACGTTTTTGCAATCACCAGCGTTGCAGGGTAAAGAAGTCTGGAGCCGCGTATTACCGACGACAGAAGTGGTGCAATTGTGTGAAAATCTCGGATTGACACCGAAGTATATTGTCGGGATACAGGGACCGTTCAGCTATGAAATGAATCGTGCGATGTTTCATGACACCGAAGCGCAGGTCGTCGTCATGAAGAACAGCGGCTTGGTAGGCGGAACGGATACCAAGTTACAGGCGGCGATGGATGAAGAATTGGATATTATTGTGATTGATCGTCCGCCGACAGCAACGGAAGACTTTGTTAAAGTCGGTGCCATTGATGATGTAATGAAGTATTGGAGGAAACATAATGGAGTACATTAAACAGCCGAAACAAATCGAAGATAAAAGTATGGAATTGATTCGTCCGCATATTGCAGATTTGCATTTGACGGAACAGGAAATCGCCGTTTATTCACGGACGATTCATGCATCGGGCGATGTCGAATACGGTCACTTGATTCGTACCGGTCTTAACGCGATTGAAGAAGGGTTGAAAGCGTTGGCGGCAGGGGCCAATATTTATTGCGACGTAGAGATGGTTCGTACGGGGATTAATAAAAAAGCTTTGGCAAAATTAGGCGGAGAAGTCTTTTGTCAGGTGTCGAGCCCGGAGGTAGCAGACTATGCCAAAGAACTCGGTATCACGCGGTCAATGGCGGCGATGCGGATGTTCGGCCAAAAACTTGACGGCAGTATTGTTGCCATCGGCAATGCACCGACCGCCTTGTTTGAAGTGTTGCGTATGACCGAAGAGGAAAACATCAAGCCGGCCTTGATTGTCGGAATTCCGGTCGGTTTTGTCGGTGCGGCGGAATCGAAAGAAGAATTGGCCAAGCGGTCCAAAGTACCGTTTGTTACAGTGAAAGGAAATAAAGGCGGCAGTCCGATTGCCGCATCGGTCATTAACGCATTGCTGTATTTGCTGGTACAGCGCAGCGACATGCTGTACATTGAAGATAAGAAGTAAGCCGAAATTTTCCTCAGGCGATAATCATGCAGACACAGACAGAACGGCATTGTGATGCGGGCAGGCAAACGGCACGCCGTTGGTTGATTGTAGTCGTATTGAGTGTGTTGCTCACTGCAACCTTAATCGTAAGTTTGGTGTGGGGGTCGGTGACGATACCGTGGCGGACGATTGTCAATGCATTGTGGCATGACCATACCGGGGCGCAGGAAATGATTGTCTGGAATATCCGCTTCCCGCGCAACCTGATTGGCGCATTGGTCGGTGCCAATTTAGCGGTCGCAGGAGCGATTTTACAAGCGGTGATGAAAAATCCGCTTGCCGATCCGGGCATTATCGGCGTCTCCAGCGGCGCCGGTCTCGCCGGTGTCGTGATGTTGATTTTATATCCGGCGCACGAATATTGGGTGACACCGATTGCGTTTTTAGGGGCGATGGGGGCGGCACTTTTTGTGTATGCGCTGGCCTGGAAAAACGGCATCCGACCGACCCGGATTATTTTGGCGGGGGTTGCGGTAAGCGCGTTCCTCGGGAGCGGTATTTCCGCCTTGCTGGTGTTTTACGGTGATCGTGTACAAGGCGCATTGCTATGGATGGTAGGCGGCTTGTCGGCCAGAAGTTGGCCGCAATTGATGACACTTTATCCGTATACGGCGCTGGGTATATTGCTGGCATTGTTCGGGGCTAAACAATTGAATGTGTTGGCGCTGGGCGATGAGACGGCGCGGAGCTTGGGGATGCCGGTTGAGCGGGTGCGGTTCGGGATGATGGCAGTGGCCTCCCTGATGGCGGCGGCGGCGGTCAGTATTGCCGGGCTAATCGGGTTCGTCGGCCTGGTCGTCCCGCATATGGTACGATTGCTGATCGGTAGTGATTATCGGTTCTTGTTGCCGGCATCGGCACTGGGAGGCGCATTGATTATGGTTCTGTCGGACACATTCGGTCGCGTCGCGTTCAGTCCGATAGAAATTCCCGTAGGGATTATTATGGCGTTCTTTGGTGCACCGTTCTTCTTGTACTTGCTGAGGAGGAATCCATGAGTGCCGTTACGGTTGAGCATCTTAGCGTGGTGTTGGCGGAGAGAACGATTTTGCGTGATATTTCATTTACCGTCGGGCAAGGGGAGACCGTCAGCATATTGGGGGCAAATGGTTGCGGCAAGTCCACGTTACTGCGGAGCATATTAGGGCTGCAACCCATAGCGGCCGGCAATGTACGGATTGATGAGCGGCATATGACCGAGTATACGCCGGCGGAGTTGGCCCAAAAGGTAGCTTTTTTACCGCAATCGGCGGATATCGACGGAGATATGATTGTCGAAGAGTGGGTCGCTTGCGGTCGCTATCCGTACCAACGCTGGTGGAACGGTGTGAGCAATGCGGATCGTACGGTGATTCAGCGGGCATTGGAGCAGACGAATATTGTTCACCTGCGGCACCGCTGGGTGACGTCTCTCTCGGGAGGCGAGCGGCAGCGAGCGAGAATCGCGATGGCGCTGGCCCAGGAGCCTGAGATTATTATGCTGGATGAACCGACGACGTATTTGGATTTGGCGCATCAATTGGAAGTCATGGAACTGTTGCGGCGAATTAATGTCGAGGAGCAGGTCAGTGTCGTGATGGTGTTGCATGATGTCAATCACGCGGCCAAATATTCCGATCGACTGTTGGTATTGGCAGATGCACAGGTGTTTGCTGACGGGGCGCCGCAGGAAATACTGACGGCGGACTTGATGAAAGAAATATACGGCGTGGATGCGACGATAGAATGTCGGGACGGATATCCCTATTGTTTTATCCACGGTCTGACTGCGGCAGCAGCGAAGTAGTGCAGGGGAACGGAAACGTTGAGAAGACTTTGTCTGACCCTTTGAACTTGTCGGTTAATACCGGTGAAAGGAGCACAGGCTCTCTTTCGAGAGCCTTTTTTGTTGAGGTGAGCGGGAATGATGAAAAAAGTGTTGACGATTGCGGGTAGTGATTGTAGCGGCGGTGCAGGCATTCAAGCCGATCTGAAAACGATGAGCGCGCTCGGCGTATTCGGGATGAGTGTCATTGTGTCCGTCGTAGCGGAAAATACGATGCGAGTCGCCGCGGTGGAGAATATGAGCGGTGAGATGACACGTGCCCAAATGGCATGCATCTTTGAAGATATGGGGACCGATGCAGTCAAAATCGGAATGTTGGGAAGTGAAGAAATCATGCATGCGGTGGCAGACGGTTTGCAGGCGTACGTGCCACGCCATATCGTATTCGACCCCGTAATGTATGCGAAAAACGGGTATCCGTTGATGCCGGAAGATACAATGCGCACACTCATGAAAGAGGTAGTACCCCTGGCAGACGTGGTGACACCCAATATTCCGGAAGCGGAATTTTTGGCGCAATGTGCCATTCATAACGAAGATGATATGGTGCGGGCGGCAATGAAAATTGCGGCAACCGGTTGTCGTGCGGTTTTGGTCAAGGGGGGGCACCGAACGGATGAAGCGACGGATATACTATACGCCGGCGGAGAAGTGACGAGATTTACCGGTCGCCATATTGAGAGTAAAGATACCCACGGCACGGGATGCACGCTCTCGTCGGCCATTGCGTCTTACCTGGCGCTGGGAGAAGAGCTGGAGAGAGCCATTTCACTGGCGAAAGAGTATGTGACGGGGTGTATCGTACATGCGCCGGGAATCGGGAAAGGAAACGGTGCACTGCATCATTTTTGGCGGTGGTACGGCGATGAATAATCGACAACGGAATGCGCCGCTGATTCATTGTGTGACCTCACCCGTGACGATGAAGCTGGTAGCGGACGGGATTGTCGCCGTCGGGGGGCGACCGCTCATGAGCATGGAACCGGCCGAATTCGAGGAAGTGTATCGTATCGCACAGGCTTGCTACCTGAACTTGGGGATGACGACATCCGAGCGCTTTGCGGTGATGCAAGCGGCACAGAATGCTGCCTTGCAAGCAGGGGTCCCTATCGTGTTGGATGCGGTCGGGACGGCGTTGTCAGAAGTACGGAAAACGCGTGCCGACACGATCTTGGCGGCGGGCGTTTCCGTGTTGCACGGAAATGTGTCGGAAGTTGCGGCGTTGCTCGGCTTGCCTGCAGAGGGGCGGGGCGTAGATGCGGGGCGGATGAGCTATCCTCCGGCAGAGATTGCGCAACGGGCGTGTGAAACGTTCGGATGCATGACGGTCGTGAGCGGGGCTGTCGATGCGGTGGCTACGCAAGCGGCGACAGCCGTAGTGGAAGGCGGCAGTCCGCGCTTGGGGAATGCAGTCGGTATGGGCTGTCTACTCTCCGGATTGCTTGCGGTGGCGTTGACATACGAAAACCGGCAGGAGCGTGTGGTCGCAATGTGTGACTGGCTGAAACGAGCGGGCGAGGTCGCACAACAAAAAGATGTCGGTGAGGGCTATTTTGCGGCGGAAGTGGTGTCAGTGTTGGGACGAATCTATCAGGCGGAGTGTGAACGTAAATGACGTCATCACATATTTATTTATTGACGGCAGGCAAGGGGCAATGTGACAAGCAGGCGGAAGAACAGATGGAAAGCGCTTTGCGTAGGGGGCTGGCCTGGATTCAGTTGCGCGAAAAGTACATGAATCGGTCCGCATTACACGATTGGGCGGTGGCGCTTATGCGTGTGGCGGCACGATACGGCACGGGGCTGATTATTAACGACGACGTAGAGCTGGCGGTACAAATCGGTGCGACCGGCGTACATGTCGGCCAGGACGATATGCCCTGTGCGCAGGTGCGTAAGTATCTTCCGCGAGGAGTCATCGGAGTGTCTTGTCATTCGGTGACGGAACTGTACCGTGCCATGGACGAGGGAGCCGATTATGTCGGAGCGGGGGCCGTTTTTACAACGTCGACAAAAAAGGATGTCACTTCGCTGGCCATCGGAGAACTGCGAAACATGACCTCTGCGGCACGGATTCCTGTTTGGGCAATCGGCGGGATTACAGTACAGACAGCAAAGCAAATGGGGCGCTGCGGCGTGCAAGGATATGCGGTGTCGTCAGCGGTATGGAATGCAAAGGACCCCGGCCGGGCAGTACAAACATTGGAACAGATTTGGCAAGAAAACGAAAGATAAGCACATCAAAATACCGCAACGATATGACACGCTGGCAGGCAGTGTACATTCGTTGCGGTGTTTAATATGGCTACAATGAGTAGGCCCGTTCGAGCAGACCTTGCATGGCTTCGGGCGTATGGATGCCGGGGTTGAGCAGGTACAAGTCCGACGGCAGATAGAAGACACGACCGTCTTGTACGGCCTTGAGTGCATGCCATGCCGGATTGCTCGTCATTTCCTGTGCCATACGGGCTTCGATTTGATCGGCTTTACCCATGGTCACGACGAAAATAATATCCGGATTGTCATTGGCCAGTGTTTCCAGACTGTACGGTACGGTTTTGGCTTGCGCGTGGCTGTCGAGATGCGCGGTAACGACATTTCGCATGCCCAATCGTTCGGTCATGGAGGCGGTAATCGCCAGCGGAGTCTCCGCGGTGACACTTTTACCGGTGGCGCGTAAGACGGCGATGCGAACAGGGGATAGCGTACGTGCGCGGGCCTCAATGGCTCGGATTTGTTCTTCATAGTGCTGAATGACTTCGTCCGCCCGCGCGGAGTGCCCGGTGACATCACCTAAAAAACGTAGCAACGGGACGTTGTCATCAATGCCTTCATAGTCAATCAGCGTATACGGTAAATGGTTGGCCTCTAAGATGGAGGCCAATTTTTGGTTTTGCGACTGCAGGCCGATGACCAAGTCCGGCTGCAGGGAAATCAGTGTCTCGGCGTTGATGGTGGAGACATGTCCGATTTGCGGCAACGTTTCCGCCGCCGGGGGAATCTCGCCGGTCGTAGTCGGACGGGCGACAGCTGTCCCGTCTACCGCGTACAGCATGCTGAGCAGCGATCCGGAGAGCGGGATGATTCGCTGCGGCGCAGCAGCCAGTGCCAGGGTCTGGTCTTTGTACGTGTAGGTGACGGTCGGCGACGCAGGAGCGGTCGTATCCGTGTGTCCGCAGGCACCTAACAGTGTGGCGGTTGCCAATAATAATGCGAGTGCAATTTTATTCATGATAGACTCCTGTAAAAATATTACGCCCCACACAAAGGCGGGGCGTAATACGTCAGCGCAAGATTTTATTTTTTCATGTGCTTGGGGGTGTACGGTACGACCGCTTTACCGTTGTCCAATGCATCGACGGCTTCTTTCGCGCGTTCCACGAAAATATCTTGGATGGCTTCGTTTTCACCGAGACCGTGCAGGTATGCTTTGACACCAAAGCCTTCTCCTTCGAGGATGGTCTTGTGGCTGTCTTCTTCATCGCCTGCCATGTCATTATTGGCGTGGTCGCCGGCGACCATCATCATCGGCATCAGCGTTACGTTTTTGATGCCGTTGGCTTTCAGCTGGGGAATGACGTCTTCCAAATGCGGACGGCCTTCGACCGAATAGATGAAGACATTTTTCAGACCCATGGAATCAATACGGTCTTGGATGACCGCGTAGTAAGCGTTGGCCGGATGCGGCGTGCCGTGTGCCATGAAGAGCACCGCTTCGTCGGCTTTCATCGATTTCGGCAATTGCTGTTTCAGCGCATTGACAAAATCGGCAACTTGGTCGGGTTGCCCTTCTTGACCCATGTAGTACATCGCCGGCGTACCGACAGTCATCTTTTTGAAATCACGTTGCGTCAATTGTGTGACCAAACGATTGTAGGTGTATTCGATACCCGGTACAATGTTCAAGTTTACCGTCGCAATGCGGGTATAGCCGTCTTTTTTGAGTTGTGCCAGTGCTTCTTCCGGCGTCAGGTAGGTAATACCTTCGTTCGCCTTGATGCGATCGATGATGATATGACTGGTAAATGCCACGCGCACTTCTTTGTCGGGGAACGCGTGCTTAATCTTGGAAACTACCCGGTCGATGGTTTTCGCACGGGTATCTTTGAATGTCGTCCCGAAACTCATGACCAAGATAGCGTCTTTATTCGGTAAGTTTTGCAGCGCGGTGTTTTCACGCACGCGAACGCCGACTGCAGAGGCGCCCAAGAGGGCTTTCGTCGGGTTTTGCACTTCGTCGCTCAATTCATATGCCTGAATGTTTCCGCCGCCGATAGCGCAAAATGCGAATGCACAAGTGCTGGCAACTAAAATCCGTTTCAATGTCTGATTCATGATATCTACTCTCCTTTGAATGATGTACCATTCTGTTACGTGAGCAGGGAATCATCTTCACCTCCCGTTCGTCATTTGAGCTTCCCCAATCTCAAATGACTACGTTTTCATGGATTAGTTTTATAATAGACACAATTTGAGTATTTGTCAATTGGAAGAAACCTATTCGCAAAAGTGATACCGCAAATGAGGAGGTTGCGGTGGTCGGATTGTTATTAAATATTCGACTTTTATTGATTAATGGGTGATAAAATAAAATGAAATGATAAAATCAAAGAAAAGACTCGCGGTTTATGGTACAATAATAAAAAAAGATGATAATAGTAATTAGGTGTATTTTGGAATCAACGAATTGACAACCGTAGGGGCGAAATCAAGGCGTAAAAAGAATAAATGTCAACCTGATTTCATGATATAATGATAGCGGTAGGAGGTAATATCCATGGCGATTGAGCTAGAACGGCACTCAACAGCGGAAAAGGGATACTCGGATTCATTGTACGAGGTTCGATTTGTTCCGGTATCGGCACGCGCGGAATATCAGGAAGGACCGATTGCGCAAGCGCTTGAACGGCTGCGTGAGCTCCTTTCGGAAAAAGAGTTTGCGGAGTATATCGACCAACTGCTGCGGATTAACTATGATCCGGATGCCGGGAGACTGCTGTTGATTACCAAAAAGGAAATCCATCGAACGATGATTGAAGGGCGTCTGCGCAAGGCGGTTTGTGAAGCCTTTCAGGCGCGACATTTACGCGTCGTCAGTCAGGCATAGTGCCGGCGGTTATTATCAGTCAACAATTGCATATTAGCGGACAGATGCGCAAGCATAACAGAGAAATCGGTCAAAGCCGATGCGGTCACGCCACTGTAAGAGGAGCGAATTCCAAAATGTCACTGAAGATGATTCGGGAAGGCGGAAGGAGCGAGGAATCTAAGCCAGGAGAACTATCTGTCTAAAAGTCACCGATTGACCTACGAGCGATAGGGAGGAGATTACGACGCAATCGTCGTATTTGTTTTGAGAGCAAAAGCCTTCTGCTGGTAGCAGAAGGCTTTTTTGCCGCGACAAATAAAACAGGAAGGGGGAGCAAGGCAAGCACATTGTCGCACATATATAAAAGGAGGTTGAAAAAGGTTTATGGATGAAAGTAAAAAGATGGATCATCATCATGTAGCAGAAAACGAAAATCCGAACGCGGAAGTCCAATTCCCGCCGGTTTCGTTTGACGAATTCACGCCGCCGACATATGAAGAGTGGGTTGAAGCGGCGGAAGCGTTGCTGAAGGGACGTCCCTTTGATAAGGTGATGTTCACGAAGACGTATGAAGGAATTACGTTTGAACCGATGTATACCCGGGAGCGCACGGACGATATTTTGCCGACGAAATCGTATCCGGGTATGAAAGACTTCTTGCGAGGTGCCAAGGAATCAGGATACATTAAAAAACCTTGGGGAATCGCACAATTGTGTAACGAAACCTTGCCTGAGGAAAATAACGAGCTCTTGAAAGAAGAAAGCAAGAAAGGCAGCACAGTTTACAATATCGCATTGGACTCGGCGACAATACTCAATAAAGATGCCAAAGATGCGGAAAAAATCGGCGATCTCGGGGTCAATATTACGACGCTGGAAGATGCGGAGGCATTGATTGCCGGTCTTGATTTTGAAACGCATCCCGTGTACATGTATGCAGGGGCTTCCGCGCTGGGTATTTTGGCGTTGATAGCGGCGGCGTTGAAGAAAGAAGGGAAACAGCCGGCGCAGTTGAAAGGGGTTATCGGTGCGAATCCGATTGCGCAGCTCCTGGTTCGGGGAAAGAGCTACGCGTCACTGGACAATTTGTATGATGAAATGGCACATGTCATTCGCTGGACGAATGAAAATGCACCGGAGTTGCGGACGATTATGGTACGCAGTGACGTATTCAGCCGCGCAGGGGCCAATGACGTGCAGGAAGTCGCTTACACGATGTCCATGGCGGTAGCGTATATTCGTGCGATGCTGCAACGCGGCTTTACGATTAAGGAAATTGCTCGCCAAATCAAATTCGGTTTCTCGATGGGCGCCAATTTCTTCATGCAGATTTCCAAACTGCGTGCGATGCGTGTGGTTTGGGCTAATATCATCGAAGCCTTCGGCGGGGATGAAGATGATCAGCGGATGCTGGTGCACGGTCGCCCGGCCGCATTTACCAAAACGATTTATGACCCGTACGTCAATATGTTGCGGGATACGACGCAGATTTTCTCGGGCGTTGTCGGCGGGGTAGATACCTTTGAAGTCAGCCCGTTTGATGAGCCGATTCGGAAAGGTGACGTTTTCTCGCGCCGTATTTCGCGCAACATTCAGGTTATGTTGCAGGAAGAATTCGGCATGTTGCAGCCGATTGACCCGGCAGGCGGATCTTGGGCGGTTGAATCGCTGACCAAACAGTTGCAGGAAAAGATTTGGGAAGAGTTCCAGAAAATCGAAGGCATGGGCGGGATTGTCACTGCACTGCAGGAAAACTATCCGCAAGATGCGATTAACGACATTTTGGAACAACGGTTTAAGGCGCTCGAACTACGCAAAGACGTGGCAGTCGGAAACAATATGTATCCGAATATGACGGAAGTACTGCTCGATCGCCGGCCGGAAGATACGGAAGCCCTCAAAAAGGAACGGACGGACAAGGTCGCGGCCTATACGCAAGCCAAAAATCCGAAAGCGGAAATGGATGCGTTGCTTTCCGCTATCAGCGGGAAAGAAGGCGGCTTGGTTGAGGCGGCAATCGCTTGTTTTGAAGCCGGTGCGACGATCGGCCAGATGCGGCAGTCCTTGCTGGATGAAAGCGACGTATCGGAAGAAGTCCAGCCGTTGAAAGCGCATCGCTGGACGGAACGCTTTGAAGATTTGCGGATGACAACCGAAAAATACAAAGCGGAGCACGACGGCGAAAACGTCAAAGTGTTTTTGGCCAATATGGGCCCCATTCCGCAGCATAAGGCACGTGCGGATTTCTCGACAGGTTTCTTGCAGGTGGCCGCATTTGATGTCATGCTCAATGACGGATTCCCGGACGTAGACGCGGCAGCAAAAGCAGCGGGCGAATCCGGTGCCGACGCGGTGGTCATTTGTTCGACTGATAAAACGTATCCGGAGATTGTACCGGAGCTGGCACCGAAATTGCGTGCCGCGTTGCCGGAAGCAACGATTTTCTTGGCAGGCGCCGCACCGAAAGATTTGGAAGAAATCTACGTGAAAGCCGGCGTCCAAGAATTTATCAGTGTCAAAGCGAACTGCTATCAAATCTTGCGTGCGTTGCAAAAGAAGAAGGGGATGATTGAATAATGGCCTATAACACTCCGGATTTTACAAAGATGAGCTTGGGAGAACGGCCGGAGCAATCATATCAGGAATGGTTGAAACGGCTGGAACAGCAAACCGGGAAATCGTTTTCCGAGTTGGCGACGAAAACAATGGAACAAATCGAGGTCAATCCGCTCTATACGAAAGACGTATATGAAGGGATGAACCACCTCGATTTCGTAGCGGGGATTCCGCCTTGCTTGCGCGGACCGTATGCGACGATGTACGTGTTCCGTCCGTGGACGGTACGGCAATACGCCGGTTTCTCGACAGCGGAAGAATCCAATGCTTTTTATCGTCGTAACTTGGCCGCCGGTCAGAAAGGTTTGTCGATTGCGTTCGACTTGCCGACGCACCGCGGCTACGACTCCGATAACCCCCGTGTTGTCGGTGACGTCGGTAAAGCAGGCGTGGCGGTCGACTCGATTTTGGATATGGAAATTTTGTTCAGCGGGATTCCGCTTGACCAGATGTCCGTTTCCATGACGATGAACGGCGCCGTACTTCCGATTATGGCGTTCTATATTTTGGCAGGCCAGGAACAAGGCGTTGACCAGCGCGTTATGGCGGGGACGATCCAGAACGACATCTTGAAAGAGTTCATGGTTCGTAACACATACATTTATCCGCCGGAAATTTCGATGCGGATTATCGGCGATATCTTCGAATACACCACGAACAACATGCCGAAGTTCAACAGTATCTCGATTTCCGGCTACCACATGCAGGAAGCCGGCGCGACCGCGGATATCGAGCTCGGATACACACTCGCGGACGGCTTGGAATACATCCGTACCGGGATTAAAGCGGGCTTGGAAGTCGACGCATTTGCGAAGCGTCTGTCTTTCTTCTGGGCCATCGGCAAAAACTATTTCATGGAAGTGGCGAAGATGCGTGCGGCTCGTGTTCTGTGGGCCAAAATCGTCAAATCCTTCGGCGCGGAAAACCCGAAATCCATGGCCTTGCGTACGCACAGCCAGACGTCCGGTTGGTCGCTGACGGAACAAGACCCGTTCAATAACGTTGCACGGACGTGTATGGAAGCGATGGGGGCGGCATTGGGTCACACGCAATCCTTGCACACAAACGCGTTGGACGAAGCCATCGCTTTGCCGACGGACTTCTCGGCGCGTATTGCACGTAACACGCAGCTGTACATCCAGGACGAAACCCGCGTCTGCAAGATTATCGATCCGTGGGGCGGTTCCTACTATGTGGAAGCCTTGACAGACGAAATTATCCGTCGGGCGTGGGCACATATCCAGGAAGTCGAATCCCTGGGCGGTATGGCAAAGGCAATCAACACCGGCCTGCCGAAGATGCGTATCGAAGAAGCGGCGGCGCGTCGCCAGGCACGCATCGATTCCGGCAACGAAACCATCGTCGGGATTAACAAATACCGGTTGGAAAAAGAAGACCCGTTGGATATCTTGGATATCGATAACACGGCCGTTCGCCAGGCACAGATTCGGCGCTTGGAAAAACTGCGTTCCGGTCGTGATGAAGACAAGGTTACCAGCTGCCTGGAAGCGATTACCAAATCGGCGGAAACAGGCGAAGGCAACTTGTTGGCATTGGCGCTGGAAGCGGCGCGTGCCCGTGCTTCTCTCGGTGAAATTTCCGATGCGGTTGAAAAAGTATCCGGCCGCTACTCTGCCGTTATTCGTTCGATTTCGGGGGTCTATTCTGCGGAATTTACGGATGACGATGTCATCGCGCAAGTACGGAAAATGGCAGATGAATTTGAAGAAATTGAAGGTCGTCGTCCCCGTATCCTGGTGGCCAAGATGGGTCAGGACGGACATGACCGCGGACAAAAGGTCATTGCGACTTCGTTTGCGGATATGGGCTGGGACGTCGATATCGGACCGTTGTTCCAGACGCCGGAAGAAACGGCGCAAGACGCTGTGGACAATGACGTTCATATGGTCGGCTTCAGCTCGTTGGCGGCCGGACATAAAACACTTCTCCCGGCGTTGGTGGAAGAACTCGGAAAACGTGGACGTGATGACATCATGGTGGCCATTGGCGGCGTAATCCCTGCACAAGATTACCAATTCCTTTACGACCATGGCGCTGCAGCAATCTTCGGACCTGGTACCGTATTGCCGGTAGCGGCGAAGAAACTGCTGGAAGAACTCTTGGCACGTGCCAAGAAAGAAGCGGCGGATGTCGAAGAATAACCGCAACGACACGTATAAACCCAGCTGGGTTCCCGAGCAAGATGATGACGCTTTTGCGTGCAGGGTAATGAAAGGAGTCAAAGGCGGACATGACGGGACGATGGGTACACAAGATGTCAAACTTGCGCATACGAGATCGTTACCGCAACGTCGGATTCTGCGAGTACCTGACTATATCGAAGGCGTAGCCGCCGGTGATCGCGTGATTTTATCACGCGCCATCACCTTGGTGGAAAGTAATGCACCGCGGCATTTCAAAGCGGCGCAACAAGTGATTCAAGGTCTGCTTCCGCGCACAGGCAAGGCATTGCGTATCGGCATTACCGGCGTTCCGGGAGCAGGTAAGAGTACCTTCATTGAAGCATTCGGCACGATGCTGGCGGAAGAGGGCTACAAGGTGGCGGTACTGGCGGTCGACCCGACCAGTTCCGTGACCAAGGGCTCGATTTTGGGCGATAAAACGCGGATGGAAGGGTTGACCAAACATCCGAATGCATTTGTTCGTCCATCTCCTGCAGGAGGTACATTGGGCGGTGTTGCCAGAAAGAGTCGTGAAACGATGCTCCTTTGCGAAGCGGCGGGATATGACGTAATTCTGGTAGAAACCGTCGGTGTCGGGCAGTCGGAGACGACAGTACGGTCCATGGTGGATTTCTTCATGCTGGTTGTACTGACCGGTGCCGGTGATGAACTGCAAGGCATCAAAAAAGGCATCATGGAATTGGCGGATGCGATTGTTGTCAATAAAGCAGACGGAGATAATCTGCCGCGGGCCAAAGTGGCACGGGGAGACTATGACCGGATGATCGACTACATTCGCCCGGCCACGGAGCATTGGCGCACGAAAGCCATGCTGTGTTCGGCGATTAAAAAGACGGGCCTGAAAGAGCTTTGGGAAACGATGCGCGAATTTGAGCAAATCACCAAAGAAAAAGGTGTGTTCCAACAGCGTCGACAAGAACAAACCTTGTCGTGGGTACGGAGTATGATTGATGAGCATTTACATACCATCTTCTTCCAAAATCCGGTAGTGAAGGCGCGGATTCCGGAAGTACAGGAAGCGGTACTCGGCGGGAAAATTTCTCCCAGCCAGGCCGTCACCGAGTTGGTAGACGTCTTCGATCAATCCGCGCTGCGATGAAGAAAGAGGTGTCAAAATGCACGAGACTGAGACAGGAGTATTTTTGAACGAATACGACCTGAATGAATCCGATTTGTTCTTGCAAGGATATGTAGAAAATCCTTACTTGTCCAAAGCAGTGAGCAAACCGCTGTCGGAGCGGCTGGAAGGTCGAACGGGCGCGGTGGAAGTCGGATTGAATCGTTTGCGTGAGATGCTTGATCAGACGACATTCGGTCGGTATATTGACAGCTTGGAACGTGTGACTGTCAGCGGCAGTCGTGCGCTGTTGATTGCACCGACGGAATTGCATCGGACGTTGATCGAACGAGAGCTCATCGCGTCTATTCGCGATGCGTTCGGTGTCGATACTGTACGTGTAGTGGCGCGGCGGTGATAGACGCGTGTGGCTGCACATCGGCGATAGAAGTGAAAACAACGGACGATAGTGTCCGTTGTTTTCGCGCTATTGCGATTATAAAAAGTAATTATATTACATATAACGAGGAGGAATGTTCATGTTAGGGAAAAAGAGTGCTGTATTGGCAATGATTGCGGCAACATCGCTGACTGGCGGTGCAGGAGCGGCGAGCGAAGAAATCGTACAGCTCAATCCGATAGTAGTTACTGCACAGCGTATGGAAGTGGATGATTTACAAACGCCGGCCGCGGTGACGGTGATTACAGGAGAAGAGTTGAAGCGAACAGGTGCCAATACGCTCTTTGATGCATTGTCATTTGTTCCGGGGATAACTAACTTTTCATATGGTCCGGGAGGTATGGACTACGGCGCAATGGATAGTCGGGTGAACATTCGCGGGCTTGAAAGAGGAGCGCTTATTCTGGTAGATGGGGTACCGCTCAATCTAAATGGCAAAAACACACTTGACGGAATTCCCATGGAAGTAGTTGATAAAGTTGAAGTGTTGAAAGGGTCTGCATCTGTTTTATATGGTGCGGATGCTTTGTCCGGGGCAGTTAATATCATTACTAAAAAAGCGCAAGCTCCCTCAACAGAAGTTTCTGTCGGGGTTGGTAATGTCGGGCATAGTGTTTATCGTATTAGTCATGGTGACTCGCAATTCAGATTTAGCATCTCTAAAGAATTTTTTGGAGGTCAGAATCAAACATCTCCGGTTAGATGGGATCGGAAATACTTTAATAACCGCGATAAAAGTAACAAGTTGAATTACTCATTTAGCGCGCAATTAATGGAGGGACTTTCATTAAAGTATTTGCGCTCGAAAGCTGATTCTACGTATGGGCAAATTAATATTTCCAATAACCTTAAGCAGTCACAGCAGTATCACTACAATGATTTGAAACAAAATATTTCGCTAGCTTATGAAAAAGATGATATTGAGGCAACACTTTTCTATTTGGACAGAAAATTATATGGCGAAGGCCGAAATCTTTATGATTTAGTTTATGCACCTAACAAGTCTAATTTCAAATCGATGAAATACGGGATAGACATTTTGAAGAAGGTTGAGTTTAATAATAAAAATGTATTGACAATTGGCGCAAGTGGAATCAATGAAAAGTATGCCGGGCAGTCCCAGGAAAACAAGGATGTTCGTGCTGACAGACAAAGTTATGCGCTGTATGGGCAATTTTCGCATGCCATTTCTCCCAACATGGATAGCATACTAGGAGCGCGTTATCAACGAATTCAAGACCCGGTCAAAAACCAAAATGTATTTACACCACAATGGCAGCTTCTTTATCGGTTGAATGATGATGCATCAATGTATGTGAATGTGGGAAAATCATTTACCATGCCGGCGCTGTCGGATACTTTTAAAAAAGTTGAGGGGAAATATTCCGCTATTTCCGGTAAAAATTTGAAACCGGAAGAAGGGTGGAATTATGAAGTCGGTTATAAAAAAATAACGGATGAAGATTCTCTCAAGATTGCAGTTTACCACATGCGATTCAAAAACTTTTTCGGATGGGAAAAGGAGGTTAACGAAGTAACGGGGGAAAAATATGATGTTCGCATCAATCAGGGAGAGTTTCGAAATACAGGGGTAGAAATCGAGTATAAACGCATGCTGTCTGATAGATTGAAGATGGAAATCGGCGCATCTTTCAGCAATCCGAAAAATCAGAAAAAAGCTGGAGGTGTGTGGGAGCAAACATACCCGAAGGTCCAATTGACGACAGGTGTAAACTACTCGACAGAAAAATGGACGACCGGCATATACTTGAATTATTGGACAAAGCGGTTGAAAAACCGAGATGGAGGAACAAATCCTGATATGATTTCATTGAATTTGTCAGGGGAGTATCGTATTGGTGCGAATGATAGTTGCTTTTTACAAGTCAACAATATTTTAGATCGACGGAATGTAATTACAAACGGTGCGTGGGAGTACTGGGACTTGCCGTTTAATTTTACACTGACGTATCGACACAAGTTTTAAGTATAGTCGCAGTGAGTTGCACGACGTTAAGGTCTATTCTCTGACTAGCCTTTGCCGGACAAGCACTTGCCGAGTGATAGCGGAATTCATTGACTGAATACCATGTGCGTGTTACTATGAAGAAGACATCAAAATAACAAGTGAAGCAGGTGCGATGCATAATAGAGAAGACCGGTGTGAAACCGGCGCGGTCCCGCCACTGTAAGAGGAGCGAATCCATGGCCACTGAGCAATCGGGAAGGCGGAGGAGCGAGGAATCTGAGCCAGGAGAACTGCCTGTTTTAGAAGTATCGGTGACCTACGAGTGATAGGAAGATATACAGGAAGGGGACACCATGTCCCCTTTTTGATTGTAAGGGTGGTAATGATGAAAAAAATTGCATTTTACGGAAAGGGCGGCATCGGCAAGTCGACAACCGCATCGAATGTATCCGCGGCATTGTCGCTGGCAGGTAAGTCGGTCTGTCAAATCGGTTGTGATCCCAAAAATGATTCGACACGATTGCTCTTGGGCGGAAATTGCCGTTCGACGGTACTGGATGTCGTCCATGAGAAAGAAGACGAAGTGGAATACGATGACGTCGTTCATACAGGCTTCAACGGTATCCGCTGTATTGAAGCGGGCGGTCCGGAACCGGGGGTCGGTTGTGCCGGCCGCGGCATCATCGTGGCACTGAAAACATTGGAAGCGTTGGATGCAATCGGTAACCCGGATGTGATTTTGTATGATGTATTGGGAGACGTCGTGTGCGGCGGCTTTGCCGTACCGATTCGGGAAGGATACGCCGAAGAAATCTATATCGTGACATCGGGGGAAATGATGGCACTGTATGCGGCGAATAATATTGCCAAAGGGATTTCTCGTTTTGCCAATCGAGGCAAAGTACGTCTGGGGGGATTGATTGCCAACAGTCGCAATGTGCATCGCGAGCGGGAATTGATTGAAGCGTTTGCGGAGCGGTTGCATACGAAGCTGATTTGTTTTGTGCCCAGAGATCCGATGGTCCAGCAGGCGGAAATCCGGCGGCAAACGGTGTTGGAATATGCTCCGGAATGCGAGCAGGCCGGTGTTTATCGGGAGTTGGCAGAGTCCATCTGGAATAATGAAAGCGACTGTATCCCGACGCCGATGGGATTTGACGAACTGGAAGCGATGGTTTATCACTATGGCAGTCGATAAGCGTCGAACGGTCGTCGCCCAAAACAGTTGCAGTTGTGCAATGCCGGGAGTATGGCGTGCGGTGGCGCACAACCCGGGATGTGTGGTGGTGTACCACGCCCCGCGGGCATGTACACATGTGACGGGAACGATGGACCTGTACCAACATTATCATGATATTGTCGGAAGTGAGCGTGAGAAAGAGCGCTATACGGCACCGTTGGTCAGCACGAATATCACGGATAAACAAACGATATTCGGCGGGGGAAAGTTGCTGGGGCGCTGTTTGGACTATGTTGCGGAAACATTTCGGCCGCAATATATTTTGCTTGCCAATTCGTGTATCAGCGGTGTTATCGGAGATGATACCGAAGGGATTTGTCGTGCCAAGGAGCGCGAGCACGGCATACCGATATTAAATACGGAAGCGCACGGCTTTTTGGACGGCGAGTATTACGGCGGATATTGCGACGCGGCCAAGCAATTGGTTGACCGCTTTATGACACGGCAAGAGGAGCGTTTGAATCAAATTTGCGTGTTGGGAGAAAAAGGCGGTCCGTATTCGCGAAACGCACAGGATATTGCCCGCTTGTTTGCGGGGTTTCAAGTCGAGGCGCAACAACGTTTCCCGTCATATTGTTCGCTGGCGGACATGGCGCACATCGCCAAATCACGGTGGTTGGTTCCTTTGGGCGGATCTGCCAAGGCGTATGAATGGATGACCGGCCTGGCGAAGTACATGGGCGAGAAGTTGGATATGGAAGTGTTTGACGAGGATTATCCGGTCGGGATTGAGGAGACGTATCGCTGGATTGCGCGAATGGGAGACTTTTTAGGTCAGCCCGAACGGGTTGCCGATGCACAGCAGCAGGCCCGCATCGAACTGGAAGATGCATTGTATCAATACGGCGAATCGCTATCCGGTCAGCATGTAGCGATTGTACTCGGGCGTCGTTTGGCCAACAGCAATCCGCGCTGGGTATTGGAATTTGTCGGTAAAGTCGGTATGCACATTGACGGGATTGTGTTTATCGGTGCAGGCAGTCGGGGCAGTTGGGCGGACTGGTTGTCCAAGTGGAAGATACCGGAAGAAATACCTCTATTTGCGGAAGAAGATGCAGAGTCCGTGTTGACAGAGACGGACTTGGTATTGACTACCGTTGAATTGGAGGGGGCGCCCTATAAACAATTATTTTTACCGATGGTTCCGCCGATTGGGATTGCAGGACTGACCTATATTTATCGGCGGCTATTTCAGTTGTCTTGTTACCGTCGTCGGCGAGGGGTGATTTTAAATGGCTGGTAAACAGTGGGAAAATCAATGTCATACTGTATCCAGTTGTGCATTGGCCGGTGCGGCAACATTTTTTGCAGGGATTCCGGATGCATTTGTCGTAGCCAACGGACCGGCGTGGTGTTATTTTTATGCGTTGCGTAAAGTCGAGCGTCCGGACAACTATATGGCGCAACGTTTTTTTTCTACCTATGCGGATAACGGCTCGGTTGTATTCGGGACGGAAGAAAAGCTGAGTGCGGCACTGGACCTGGTCGCATCGATGACACCTCCGCCACAAGTCATGCTGGTGGAAAACAGCTGTGCCATCAGTCTTATCGGTGATGATATTGCAGGAATTACCGCCCATCACAGTCTTCCCTGTCCGGTCGTGACGATGGATTCCGGAGGATTGGTCGGAGGACACTGGGAAGGGTACCGTAAAGCGGCATTGGAATATTTTCGCAAGATGCCGCCGGATACAGCAGTCACCAGCGTTGAAAAGACCGTTAATTTGTTGGGGAGTGATGCGTCGTATTTATATGAAAACGATGACATGGAGGAATTGCGGCGCATGCTGGGGAAAATCGGCGTGCACGTACATGCGGTCGTCGGCAACGGCGCGAATGTCGAAACGTTGAAAACGTTGAAAAAAGCCGAGTTGAATATCGTCATCCATCCGGAATGCGGAGAGTCGTTGGCTCGTTTTTTGCAGGATGAATACGGCATGCCGTATCTCATGTTGCCGCTCCCGTACGGGATGGAGGCAACGGAGAAATGGGTGCACGGTATCGGTGACGCGCTGTCGTTGCCGGGCGCGGCATATCAGGACATCGATGCGGAAATAGCCGCTACGGAAGAAAAACTGTATCGCTATACTCGTGACGCGCAGAAGGTCTGGGGCGAGCCGTGGTTTGACACCGTGCTGGTTTGCGGGCCGTCATCAGTGGCGTACGGAATTGCCGGTGCGGTGCGGACGGAATGGGCGGATACGGCGAAGTTGGAAGTGTTTACTCATGATGAACGCGAAAAAAACAGTGAGGTTGTGTATCCATCCGGTCATGAAATGGCGACAAGCGCAGGTGTGCTGGTGGAGTTGTTGCAAGCATGCGCCGGATTGGTGCTGGGGTCAGGACACGAGCGTAAAATTATAACGGAACATGCATCGGCGCAATGGCGTTTTGCCGCTATCGCGCAGCCCGATCCGTTGACGGTGGCATTGACGACGCATCCGCAAATGGGTATCGTCGGGACCTGTGTGATGGCGCAAGAAATTTGGCGAGAACATATTACGTCGCACTATATGGGGAGAACATCATGAAAGTGTTATTTTTGTTGACACGACAAAAGGATGCGGACGAGTACGCTCTCTTAACGGCGGCATACGACAGTTTGGAAGTCGACTGTGCAACCGTCTCTGCGGCAACGCGCTGGGATGAGATGTGGGAACGTCGGGTACAAGCGGTCGGATATGTAGTGCTGGGACTTGACCCGATTAATTTGACGGCGGAATTCACGGCCGCGCTCCAATCCTCCACGCAGCGTAACGGTGTTTGTGTTATTGCATTGACCGCAGAGCGGCTGGTATGGGAGAACGAAATCACAGAACCGAAGCGGAGGCGGTTTTTCCAGTATTTCAAGTATGGGGGAAAAGTCAATCGGCAGTACCTGGTAACCGCACTGAGCAACATTGAGCAGGATCGGGACTTACCGCGCCCCGTAGAGATTCCCTGGCAAGGTGTAGTTGTGGAAGATGAGGTCATCTCTTTGGCGGAGTATTGCCGACGACACTTGCCTGCGACGCCTTCTCCTACCGTCTTGTTTTTGTTCCATCGGGAGCAATGGTTGCGCGGCGAAACGCAAATCATTGACGCACTTTGTGCGGAAACGAAACGACAGGGCGCGTATCCGATTGCATTGTTCTGTCAATTCGGTGCGATTCCGGCTGAGCGTTACGAAGGAGTCGGAGCTGTGTTTACGCAAATCGCAGGCGGACTCCCCATTGATGCGGTCGTTACCTTGCAGCAGCAAAGTATGACGGGGATGGAAGGATTTGATCCGCAGGTGCTTCTTCGTGCCGGCGTGCCCGTGTTGCAGGCGTATACGTTGTATACTACGGAAGAGCGTTGGCAACAAAACCCGGACGGCATGGGCAGCGCGGAGTTGGGGACACAGGTGATTTTGCCTGAATTTGACGGGGTCATTCACACCAATCCGGTCGCCGCACTTGCGCAAGAGAGCGGTCGCGAGCGGGCATATCGGCCACTGGCGGAACGAATCCGCATGGTGGTAGCCAAAGCAATCGGATGGGCAAAGCTGCGGCATGTCGAGACCGCTGTGAAAAAAGTCGCCATCGTACTGCATAATTACCCGCCGAAGAATTCCAATATCGGTTCGGCGGCGGGGTTGGATACACCGGCCAGCCTGTATCGTTTGTTACGAGAGATGGAGCAGGAAGGCTATGCGGTGGGAGGGCTGCCCGATTCACCGGAAGAATTGATGGAAATGGTATTGGCGGTAGCGACAAACGATCGTGCGTGGATCAGTGAATCCTCGCTGCGATTGGCGCAGGGAAAGATGTCCGATGCTACGTATATCGGCTATTATCAAACGTTTGCCGCTTCGAATCAAGAAGAGCTTGACGCACATTGGGGGAATCCTCCCGGCGATGTACTTCATTTTGATGATTATTTGTTGATTCCGGGCATTGCGTTCGGCAATATCTGGGTGGGAGTACAACCGCCGCGCGGATTTGGTGAGAATCTTTCGGCGGTATACCACAGCCCGACGTTGCCCCCGACCCATCAATATCTGGCGTTTTATGAGTGGCTGCGTAGCGGCTGGTGCGCGGATGCGGTGATTCATTTGGGTACGCACGGATCGATGGAGTGGCTCCCCGGCAAGGGGACGGGCCTCTCGGAAACCTGCTATCCGGATCGTTCGTTGCGGATGATTCCCGATATTTATCCGTATTGGATTACGATTGTCGGCGAAGGAATACAGGCAAAACGTCGCGGAGCGGCCTGCTTAATCGGCCATATGTCACCGCCGCAGGAAGAGGCCGGGTTGTACGGTCCGTATGTACAGCTGGCACGTTTGGTCGATGAGTATCGTGCCTTGGCCGGACGGAATGCCGCTCCTGAAGAGCTGCGTCAGCGAATTGTTGCCGCGGCAAGTGAGTTGGATTTTTCCGTGCCGGACGGAGAGGACGAGGCGGAGTGGATCGGACGATTGCATGACAGGTTGGAAGATTTGATGTACTTGCAGATTCGCATCGGTTTGCATGTTTTGGGGCATGTCCCGCAAGGTGACGAAATAAGTACGTATCTATCCATGTTAACGAATGAACCGAACGGTGAAGTGCCGTCGCTTTTGCAAACGTTCATGGAGACTTGTGCGGATGCCGACGGAACCGATTCGGAAACAAGACGAGCGCGGGGACGGTTATTACGTGACGAATGGATACAATGGTTGATTGCGCACGACTATGATGTTACGCGGGCGATGCAGTCGGAGTGGGCGGAGAACAACGGAGTCTTGCCGGCCTCTGTATCGGAGTTGCAGACACTTGCGGAATATATCCGCAAGCATATTGTACCGGCATTGCGGCATACCGTATGGGAACTTACCCATACGGTGCAGGCGCTGGACGGCAAGTATATTGAACCGTCGCTCGGCGGTGCGCCGACTTCCGGAAATGCGGATATTTTGCCGACGGGGAGAAACTTCACCTCGGCGGACCCGCGTACATTCCCGACGGAGCAAGCAATGGATGTCGGTGCGGTGCTGGCGGAGCAGGCATTGGAGCGCTTCATTCAAGAAGAGGGACGCTATCCCGAAAGTATCGGCATTATTTTGTGGGCGACCGCCCAGATGCGCACATACGGTCAGTGCCTGGGAGAAATATTTGCGTTGTTGGGGGTACGCCCGATTCGACAAGCAGGTAACGGAAAGATTGTCGGCTTGGAAGTGATTCCGACGTCGGCATTGGGACGGCCGCGCATTGATGTGACGGCGCGTATCAGCGGACTGTTTCGCGATACAATGCCTTCCGCCGCTCGTTGGGTGCAACAGGCGACTGATATCGTCGCCAAGCTGGATGAGAGTACGGAAGAAAATTATGTCCGGAAGCATTTGTTGGAGGATATTGCAGATTTAAAAGCTTCCGGACTGGGGGAGGAGGAGGCCTGGATATGCGCACGTTGGCGGGTATTCGGCGATCCGCCGGGAGCTTACGGTGCCGGTGTCGGGTCGGTACTGGAAACACAAAACTGGGAAACGAAAGAAGATTTGGCCTCCGTTTATGCCCGTTGGTCTTCGTATGCTGTACAGGAAGATGGTCCGGCGATGGCCGCGGAACAGGCGTTTGCCCTTCGATTGCGCTGCATGGAAGTAACGATTCAAAATGCGGATAACCGCGAGAGCCATCTGCTGAATTCGGACGATTATAATGCCTATCACGGCGGCTTGAATGCATCGGTGGAAGTAGCTCGAGGCAAAGCGCCGTTAGCAGTGATGGGGGACAGTTCACGAAGAAGTGCACCGGTTACGCGTACCATTGCCGAAGAAACGGATCGCTTGATTCGCGCGGAGGCGCTGAATCCGAAGTTTATTGAAGGCATGAAGAAACACGGTTACAAAGGCGCCATGGAATTGGCCAACTATGCGGCGCACTTATACCAATGGGATGCAACCAGTGACGTGGCAGAAGATTGGATGTATCATCGCCTGGCGCAAACCTATGCGTTTGATGAGGAGATGCAGGCGTGGTGGAAAAAGGTGAATCCGTGGGCCTTAAAGCGTTTGACGGAAGTGCTGCTGGAGGCTTGGCAAAGAAAGTTATGGGAGGCGCCGGCGGAAGATGTGCGGATGTTGCAAGAACTCCTTCTCAGCATGGAGGGAGAATTGGAAGATGTATCGCAATAAGCAGAGGGGAGAGCAATGATTCAATCAAATTGGGGAAAGTCAAGTATGCTGATGGTGTTGGTGATAGCCTTGGCGAGTTTGATGATGATGGCATTGTACATGGGGCAAATTCCGGTACCGGCCAGTTCCGTTTTCCATGATTGGGCCCTGCGACTGGGGTGGAATGTCAGTTGGGGCGAGTCTTTGACTCCGGAGCAAAACGCGGTATTGTGGTATATTCGCTTGCCGCGCATTTGCGTCGCCATCCTGGTCGGCAGTGCGTTGGCGATAGCGGGTGCCGTGATGCAGGGAGTGTTCGGTAACCCGCTGGCAGATCCGGGAATTATCGGTGTGTCCGCGGGGGCATCATTCGGCGCGGTCATTGCGGTGAGCTTGGGGTTGACGTCGGCGGGTATGTTTTATATGCCGGCCTTTGCCTTTATCGGCGCCTTTGCATCGGTCTTACTGACCATCAGCTTGACCATGCGAGGCGGCAAGATTCCGACGATGAGCTTATTGTTGGCCGGTGTTGCCGTCAGCATGCTTCTCGGTGCCTTGACCAGCGGTATCTTGACCTTTATGAATGAATACCGCTTGAAGGAGTTCCTGTTTTGGATGGTCGGCGGATTGGATTATCGGCGCTGGGAGCATGTCTATTTAGCGATTGTCCCTATTCTCATAGGTATGTCTGTGTTGTGTTTGTTGTCTCGCCATTTGAATGTGCTGGTACTTGGGGATGTAGAGGCGAAATCCCTGGGATTGCCGGTTGTTTGGTATCGGATTTTGTTTTTGGGACTGGCGTCCGTCATTACGGCGACAGCGGTTTGTGTCAGCGGTTCAATCGGGTTTGTCGGTCTGATTGTGCCGCATATTATGCGTTTGCTGATTGGTCCCGATCATCGTTTGCTGTTGCCGGCGTCGGCCTTGGCAGGAGCGCTGTTTCTTCTGTTTTGTGATACCTTGGGGCGCACGATTATGCCGCCGACAGAAATTCGGGTGGGCATTATGACGGCGTTGCTCGGTGCGCCGTACTTCCTGTTTCTTTTGCGGCGGATGCGTCGGCATGGAGGTGCGTTCTGATGGGGCGTGAAATTTTACAGGCGACTGATATTTCGGTAACGTTAAATGATACGGCAATTATTCACAAGGCGTCGTTGCGTTTGCAAGAAGGGGAATTTGTCGGTGTCATCGGGCCGAACGGTGCGGGCAAAAGTACTTTGCTTAAGGCCATTCGGGGTATCGTGTCCCGCATCGGCGGCGATGTCGTGCTGCAGGGCAAGCCGCTCGAGCAGTATGCGGAAAAAGAGATTGCTCGGGAATTGGCATTTATGCAGCAGGATATGCATGTAGGATTCGGATTTACTGCAGAAGAAGTGGTACTCACATCCCGATATCCGTATCTGGCCTGGTGGGAAAACGAGAAGAAAGATGACTATCGTATTGTAGAAGAATGTATGCGATTTACCGGTGTCTATCATCTGCGCGATAAGATTGTCAATCAGCTTTCCGGCGGGGAGCGGCAGCGTGTATTGCTGGCCAAAGTATTGGCACAGGAAACGCCGATTATTTTCTTGGATGAGCCGACCGCCAGTTTGGACTTGGTGTACCAAGAAGAGATTTTCCGGTATTGTCGGTCGCTTACGGAACGCGGAAAGACGATTGTGATGATTTGTCATGACTTAACGATGGCAGCGCGCTATTGCTCGCGTTTGGTTCTTTTGGCGCAAGGCGCTATCTGTGCAGACGGTAAGCCGGAAGAGGTAATGACGGCAGAGAACTTGGTCAATACATTCGGGCTGCATTCGATTGTCTATCGGAATCCGATTTCAGGGTATTTGGATTTGTATACGTATGAAAAGCGCGGGGCAGTGCAGGATACACAGGCCGTTGTCGGGGCGGTCGTGTGCGGTGAAGGTGAAGAAGCCGCACAATTGTTACGGACACTGTATGTACGCGGTGTTCCGTTTGAAGTCGCTCCGGCGGCGAAGAATTCGGTTGCCGCGTATCGAGCATCCGTGTTCGGCGTGCCGGTGCGATCTGCCGAAAATTGTCTGGCCTCGGAGGATGTCGGGAGGCCGACGGTGTTGTTCGGTTACGGGATACAATGTGAAGCGGAATGGCAGTGGTTTTTGCGTATGTCCAAGCAAGCCGTACGGGTGTATTGCGACGCAGAAACGGCGGAGCGTTTCGTGCATGCGGAGGCGGATAAGTCGGTGATACAGCAGGAAAAGTGGCATGTTCTTTCATCGGAAGAAGCATTGCAACGGGAGTACGGCACATTGTGAACGAGTCGGTCAATACACCTGTGTGCGCAGTCGATGGCGAGATGCACAGTGACATACGGATGTTGATTTTGGCACTTACCGGTGCATGCAATTTCCGCTGTACCTATTGTTATGCTTCCGCACAGACGCCGGTTAAAATACCTCGGGCGGCCTTGCGCTGGGCACTGGATTTGGCCGGCGCATCCGGAAATCCGTTCGTGGTACAATTTACCGGTGGAGAGCCGCTACTGGCGTTTGAGCGTCTGGTGTATGCGGTCAATTATATTCGCGAGAAAAAGTATCCGGCGACATTGCAGATTCAGACCAATGCAAGCTTAGTCACGCCGACGATTGCCAAGTACTTGGCGGCGGAAAAAATCGGTGTGGGAGTAAGTCTGGACGGCGGCGTGGAAGCCAATGACGCGGCACGTCAATATCCGGACCGGAGCGGTACCGCTACCGACATCATGCGCGGCCTGCAAATACTGGCACAGGAAGGCGTTGCTGTCGGTATGACGTGCGTAGTTGGTGCGCATAATATCGATTCCTTACAATCCGTAGTGGATATGGCTTACTATGCAGGTAATGTCCGGAAGTTGGGATTCGACTTACTCCGACCGCAAGGGCGTGCGCATTCGCAATCGGTTGTCAGCGAAGAGGAGATGGCAACGGCATTGCGTGCGGTAATGCAGCGAGCGGATGAGTTGGAACGATTGACCGGTCAGCATCTGATTTTTGTGCATGGACAGCGGGTGGCGCAATTGGAATCGGGGCGTACGGAAGTGTTTGCCCATTGCTATGCAATGACACATCATGCACTTTTTGTGAATCCGCTGGGAGAGTGTTACGCTTGCGCATCGCTTTCCGCGTATCCGCAGTTTCGTATCGGGTCATATCAAGAAGGTCTGCGGCAACGCGCCGGGCAAGCCGCATCCGAGGAAATACGCAAGGCGATGGAGCGTTGCTATCGTTGTGAATTTTTAGACACTTGCGGCGGCGGTTGTTATGCACGCTGGGCCGGAGGAAGTACGGCCCATGAAGCGGAGTGTCGATTGAAACAAATGTTTATTTATCGCTATGAGAAACAAAAAGGGGGATTACGATGAAACGCAGAAATTATCCGTTTACGGCTATTGTAGGGCAAGAAATGATGAAAAAGGCATTGATTTTAAATGCGATTAACCCTTCTATCGGCGGCGTTTTGATTAAAGGGGAAAAAGGCACCGCCAAATCAACGGCAGTTCGTGCATTGGCGGATGTGTTGCCGCCGATTATGGCTGTGGAGGGATGTCCGTTTCGGTGTGACCCGGCGGAGCCCGGGCTCTATTGTCCCGAGTGTGCGGCGAAGGCGCAACGCGATGAACGTATGCCGACGTTGGAAACGCGGATGAAAGTCGTCGAGCTGCCGGTGAATGCAACGGAAGACCGTGTGGTGGGGACGTTGGATTTGGAACATGCCATTACCGAGGGGAAAAAGAAGTTTGAACCGGGTATTTTGGCAGAAGCCAATCGAAATATTTTGTATGTCGATGAAATCAATTTGTTGGACGATCATGTAGTGGATGTGCTCTTGGATGCCGCGGCCATGGGCGTCAACACGGTAGAGCGAGAAGGGGTCTCGGTGTCCCATCCGGCTAAATTTGTATTAATCGGCACGATGAATCCGGAAGAAGGCGATATTCGTCCTCAATTGCTTGACCGTTTCGGCATGTCCGTCGAGGTATATGGCGAACACGAAGCTTCACAACGGGTAGAGGTCATTAAGCGACGCCTGGCATTTGAATCGAATCCTGAGGAATTTTGTGCGGAATATGCACAAACGCAGCAAGAGCTGGCGGAACAATTGCTGGCGGCGAGAGATATTTTGCCGACGGTAGAAGTTGCGGACGAGATTTTGCAACAGGCCGCAGAGTTGTCGATTCGCTTGGATGTGGATGGACATCGGGCCGATATCACGATGCTGAAAACTGCGATTACGATAGCCGCTTGCGATCGCCGCAATCAAGTGAGTCCCGCTGATTTGCGGGAGGCGGCAGTGTTGGTATTGCCGCATCGGATGCGTCGTCGTCCGTTTGAAGAAACGGGATTGGATATGGCGGTAATTGACGAAGTGCTGGGACAGGATCACGCATGACGATGAGATATTTGTATCCGTTTGCCGCCGTTGTAGGTAATGATGACGTGAAAGAAGCGCTGCTGATTGCATTGGTCAATCCGCGTGTCGGCGGAGTCTTGATTTCTGGCGATAAAGCCAGTGCCAAGACAACTCTTATTCGCGCATCGGCAGCGTTGACACCGATGCGCATTGTCGAGTTACCGCTGTCGGCTACTGAAGACAGAATTTTCGGGCATATCGACTTGGAAAAGACGCTTGCGGACGGCCGCAAGGTGTTATCGGAAGGGCTGTTGGCTGCAGCGCATCACAATATTTTGTATATTGATGAAGTCAATCTTTTGCGTCGAGATGTATTGTCCGCGGTGCTGCAAGCACATGATTTGCAGGAAAATCGAATTGAGCGGGAGGGCATTTCCTATCGTCATGATGCCGATTTTTTGCTTGTCGGCAGTATGAATCCGCAAGAGGGCACGCTGGACGCTTCCGTGCTTGATCGTTTCGGCCTGTTCGTCAACGCGGAGGCGAGTGATGAGCCGGCGCAGCGAGTCGAAATCATGCGCCGAGTGCTTCAATATGAACGAGACCGCATTCGATTCGTAGATAGGTATGCAGAGGAGACGGCGTCACTGCAGGAACAAGTCCGCAAGGCTGTTGTGTTGGTTGCGGCGATGAAGCCGCCGGCACCGATGTTGCAATTGGCGGCGGCATATGCGGAAAAAGCTTGGCTGGCAGGTCATCGGGGTGATGTTATTTTACTTGAAGCGGCCAAGGCGATTGCGGCGTTGGCCGGACGCTCTTTTTTGATACCGGAAGACATGGAACGAGCAGCGTATTTTGTTTTGCCGCATCGAATGCGCAAGCCTCCGGCGGCACCGCCGCAAGAGTCGGAAAGCGAAGAGCAGGAAGAATCGTCCGCAGAGGATACCGATACCGCTCCGGCAGAGGATAGCACCGAGCGAGACGGAGATGAAAATCAGAACTCCGGTGAGGACAGCGGTGCAGAAGACAGCGACTATCCGGATACTCCGCATACGGAATCCGAGCCGGAAAATAATACGACAGATGAACCGCAGGAAGAAGAGGACTCCGCGGAGGAAAATACAGACTACCATTCACAAGCACCGCTTCCGCCGGAGAGTTGGGAAGATATTGATAAGGCGTTGGCACAACTGCAATTGCAAATGACGACCGGAATGGATCGGCACGAACGTAAGGGGAGCGGTAAGCGGCAGCGAACCAAAACGAATCTGCGGCAAGGCCGGTATATTCGTGCTGCGTTGACCGGTAAGAAAGTAACGGATTTGGCTCTGGATGCGACCATTCGGGCTGCCGCTCCCTATCAGCGGCACCGTAATCGAGGCGGATTGGCGATAGCGTTGACCGAATCGGATTTGCGGCAAAAAGTGCGTGAAAAACGGACAGGGACTGTATTTTTGTTTTGTGTCGACGCCTCCGGCTCAATGGGTGCCAAACATCGCATGGGAGTTGTTAAAGGCGTTATTTACGGACTGCTGCAAGATGCATATGAGAAGCGTGACCGCGTCGGACTCATTACCTTCCGCCGTGAGCAAGCGGAGGTGCTGTTGCCGATTACACGCAGTATCGATTTGGCGCAGCGTGAATTACGGGAATTACCGACCGGCGGCAAAACGCCGTTGGCGGCCGGAATGCAGTTGTCGCTTGCGACGTTACAGCAGCTACGCTATCAGGATGCGGAAGTCAGACCGGTATTTATTTTGGTGACGGACGGCAGAGCGACCGCCGCACTGCAAGACGGCAACCCCGTGGCCGATGCCGAGCAGTTGGCAACGGTGTTCAGGAGAGCCAACATTACTTCCGTAGTGATTGATACGGAAACCGATTTTATCAGTATGGGCATTGCGAAAAAAATCGCAGAACTTATGGGAGCTCATTATTATCACATGAAGAGGTTGTCGGATGAAAATGTGCTGGCGATTGTACAGGATTTGCGTATATAGCTGCCTGGTGGTGCTGCTATGCTCGTTGACTGCATGCAGCTATGTGTTGCCGCAGCCGGAAACAAAGCGAGTCGTCATCGACGGATTGGGGCGTCCGATATCGTTACCGGAAAAACCGCAACGCGTGATTGCGTTGGATATTGCTACGAGCGAAATTTCCATGTTACTTGTCCCGTATGAGCGATTGATTGCGGTCAGCTATTTTATGGATGACCCGGGCATTTGTAATTTGAGCGTGGAAGCGCAAGCCATTCCCGGACGCGTCGAACGCAGTGTGGAGCATATTCTCTCCTTGGAGCCGGATTTGGTTCTGGTGACGTCGCCCGGCAAGGATGACTTGCGGACACAGCTGGAGGATATCGGTATTCCGGTGTTTGTGATTGCACGACCGTACAGTGCGGAAGATATCGAGACGAACGTGCGTATGCTGGGAGACGTATTGGGGAATCCTGCGCAAGCAGAAACGTTGTGCCGCGCGATGGAGACGGACTTGGAACGCATTCGCACCGCCATCGCACAGGTAAATCCGGCGCGTCCGCAACGCATTTTGCGTATCAGTCGTATCGGTCCGTTAGGCACCAAGGGGAGCAATGTAGATGCGGTGATTCGGGAAGCGCAATGCATTAATGTCGGTGCGGATATCGGTCTCGGCGAAGGCGTATTGCTGCAAGAAATATTGTTACAGGAAAATATCGATAAGCTGTTGTTGCCGACATGGGATTTCAAGGGTAGAGATCACTTGGAGGAATTGGCGGAGTATTATGCTCAGGATCCTGCATGGCAAACGGTGCCTGCGATTCGAGAGCGACAGTTTATCTATATTCCCGATTATTTATTAACGGCGCAGACGCCGTATCGCATTTTTGCGACCGGGGAATTGGCAGCGCGTGCATATGGGATTACTTGGGAAAGCGAACTCATGCCGCTTTTGCCGAAGAGCAGCATTCGTCAAGCGGACTGGGCCAATCCCGCAATCGGCGCGAGTATCGTGTATAAGGAAGATATCTGAGGGAGAAACAGATGAAACAATGGGGGAGAATTGTTGTTATACTGTGCTTGCTGATTTTGGGATTGACTGCTTGTCGGCCGTTGCCCGAAGCGGATGTGCAGTCGGCGGAAAGTCCGCAGCATATTGTTTCGCTGGGCGTCAGCAACGATGAGATGTTGCTGGAGTTAGTCGATACGAATCGTATTGCAGCCATCTCGGCGATGCCGAGCAATTTGCCCGAGGCCGCCGCGCGCGTATCCGGGAGAGCCACCACTTCACTGGAGTCGGTAGTGGCATATCAACCGGACTTATTTATCGGTTCGGAATGGATGAGCGCTGATTTTATTGCACAGGTCAATGCCGCAGGCATCCGTGTCCATTTGGTCAATACACCCCGTTCGATTGCGGAGATGCGACAGGAAATCCGCACATTGGGCGAGATTTTACATGTGCCGCAGGAAGCGGCACAAATGAATGCGAAGATAGATGCGTCCTTACAACATATTCAGCAGATTGTGCGGGAGGGGATAGACAGGGGAATTCCTGCACCGCGAGTTGCGTATTATTCCAATATGGGTATTACGGGAGGAATCGGCAGTTTGTTTGACGCGCTCTGTCGGGAGATGCAGATGACCAATGTTGCGGCCGAGGCCGGTTTGCGTGACGGCGAAGTGCTGTCAAAAGAACAATTGGTCGCATTGGCGCCGGATTTTATTGTCATTTCCGGGTCTGAATACGATCAAGACAATTATCAGGCCATCGATGCGGCGTCGCTACTGGGGGATCCTTCTTTACAAACGGTTCCTGCCGTAGTGAATCGGCGTATCTGTGTAGTGGATGCACGCCATTTGTTGAGTTTGAATCGGTTTATTTTGGTGGCAGGGGAAGAAATTGCCGCTTACTGGTATGCAGGACAGGGAGATTGACATGAATCATCAAAGCCGAATTATATTTGTCACGAATATGGGCAGACAATATCATCTGATGAAACGAGCGGCAGAAGGCTTTGTGAAACAGACGGGAATTGCATTGGATGTCATCGCCGTGGATATGATGACGGAATGGTCAGCGGAGTGGGAGAAGCGTATCCGAGAGGCCGACTTCAGCTTATTGACATACATGGGGAGCGGTCTGGACACGACTTTTCTCCGGATGTTTGCACGGGAAGCGACACGCTTGGATAAGCCGTATTTGATGTTGATTGATAAAGAAGTGACTCCGGATATGTACGGCCACATCGACTGGGCGGATATCGTCCGAATCAAAACCTACATCGCCTATAGCGGCTTGGATAATTTCAAGGGATTGGCACAATGGATGGCGCATCGCTTTGTGAGTGCGAATGTGGGATATGAGTCGCCGAAAGAATTGCCGTGGGAAGGAATTTGGCATTCTGAAAATCATCGTATGTATCCGAATTTGACATCGTATTTGGCCACACAGCCGCATCCCGAGCGACCGGCGGTAGGGATTTTATTTTACCGAGAAGAGTGGATTGCGGGTGATTTGGCGTATCAGACAAAGCTTGTCAATGCGTTGGCGGAGCTGGGATTGATTGGGGCTCCTTTTTTTGCGCAGCATACGGGTGACGAAACGGTCGGCTCTCCGAATTTGTCTGTTTCCTTAACCAAGCTGTTCGGTACGCAAGATGGCGGACTGGGTATCTCCGCGTTGATTAATATGAGCAAGTTTTCAATGATCGGGTTGCAATCCGTAGCGGCGACAGATTTGCTGCGTTGGAACATTCCGGTGCTGCAAGGTTACGGCATGTACATGTCGGAAGAAGAGTGGCGGGAATCGGTGCAAGGGATGACGGCGATGGACGTCAATTTGGGTGTGTCCTTGCCGGAGGTCGACGGGGTCATTCATGGCGGTGTCGTTGCGGCCAAAACAGAAGACAGCGAGACCGGAGAGTATCGGTATCTGCCGGTAGAGGAAAGAATTTGTGCAATCGCGCGAAAAGCGGCCGCTTGGGTTCGCTTGCGGGATAAAAAGAATAAAGATAAAAAAGTAGCAATTATGTTTCATAATTACCCGCCGGATAATGCCTCCATCGGATCGGCAGTGGGGCTCGACTCGATTGAATCGGTACGCCGTTTGCTGGCGGCAATGAAAGATGCCGGCTATGTGGTGGATACCATACCGGAGGATACAGATGCATTGATTCGCGATATCACCCGGCATGCGACTAACGATCGCCGCTATGTCGATGAATCGGTCTGGGATAACGCGGAGGCGAAACTGCCTGAAACGGCCTATCGCGATTGGTTCCAAAGCAAGAGCAAGCGCGTACAAACGCAAATGGAAGAAGGTTGGGGCGAGGCGCCGGGAAATGTATTTTATCATGACGGGCATTTGTTGATTCCGGGATATTTTAACGGTAATGTATTTATTACTGTCCAACCGCCGCGAGGATTCGGCGAAGACCCCGGGAAGTTGTATCACTCACCGGATGTTTCGCCGACGCACCAGTATGAAGCGGTATACTATTGGATTCGGGAAGTGTTTCAAGCGGATGCAATTTTTCACATCGGTACTCACGGGACACTGGAGTGGCTGCCCGGGAAAGGCACCGGCTTGTCGGCGGATTGCTATCCGGAGATGGCAATTGACGATTTGCCGAATATTTATCCGTACTGGACGACAATCGTCGGCGAAGGGATTCAAGCCAAGCGTCGCAGTGCCGCTTGCTTAATCGGTCATTTGACGCCGCCCCAAGATCGAAGCGGTTTGTACGAGGGCATGGAAGAAATGGAAAATTTGCTGGATGAGTATTTCCATTTCAAATCCGAAAAGCCTGAAATGTTGTCCACGCTGGAAGAGGAGATTGTCAAGCAAGCAAAGAAAATTCATTTGTGGGAAGAAATACGCGGTGTAGAGGAAATGTCACTTGATGAGTTGGCAACGTCCTGTCATCGCTATCTGACCGATATCAAGCAAATGCAGATGCGTGTCGCGTTACATGTCTTGGGACAAGCGCCCGAAGGCCGGCATAAGAGAAACTTTTTATTGGCATTATTGCGTGTTCGCAATAATCAGTATTCGCCGTTGCCGGAAGCGGTATCGGCTTTGTATGATTGGGATTGGGACGAATTACAGGCGCATCCGGAGAAGATGTCTGCGGACGGTACCCTGCAGGCGCAACAAATCGACCGTGTGTGGGAGATTTGTGAAATGCTGATTGAGCAAGTGGAAAACGGAGAATCGCCTCGGACGTTGGCGGAGCAACTTTGCCGGGAGGTGAAGAGCGTACGCGAGGAAACCGTAGAAGAGCTGATCGGTGTACTGACCTGGATGAATGAGGTGTTGAGCCGTCGTTTGGACGACACGACACAGGAGATGCAAAATGCCTTGCGAGCATTGTGCGGGGAATATATCGAGCCGGGGCCGGGAGGCGCACCGACTTCCGGGCGGGCGGATATTTTGCCGACAGGAAGAAGTTTCTTCGGGATAGATGCCAGACGACTGCCGACAAAAGCGGCATGGGCCATCGGGCAGCAGATGGCCGACGATGTGATTCGTCAATTTATCGAGGAACAAGGGCGGTATCCCGAGATGGTGGGGATTGTGCTTTGGGCGGGGGCGAATACACGCAGTCACGGGCAGTGTATTGCCCAATTCTTATCCTTAATCGGCGTGAGACCGGTATGGCAAGCGGGATCCGGGCGTGTTGTGGGGATTGAAGCCATTCCGATTGAGGAGCTGGGACGTCCGCGTATTGACGTTACGGGACGAATCAGCGGACTGTTTCGTGATATGATGCCGACACCTTCACAGTGGTTGGATAAAGCGATGCGCTTGGTGGCGGAATTAGATGAACCGGAGGAGCAAAATTATATCCGCAAACATGTCGGCGACGATGTGGAATGGTTGATGCGGGAAGAAGGACTGTCGCATGAGGAGGCCTTTGAGCAGGCCCGTTGGCGTATTTTCGGCGATCCACCGGGCGCATACGGTGCGGGAGTCAGTGATCTCTTGGAAGAAAAGAATTGGGAAACGATTGATGATATCGCCGAAGTATATGTACGCTGGGGCGGACATGCTTACAGCCGAAACAGTAAGGGCGAATATTCGCCGACGCTGTTTCGACGCCGTTTGGAACAAATGGAAGTGACGATACAAAACCAAGATAACCGTGAAGTCAGCATGTTGTCATCGGATGATTACAACGCATATCACGGCGGAATGATTGCGGCGGTGCGTAGCCACAGCGGTAAGATGCCGATGTCATACGCGGGAGATTCATCCGATCGCAGTCGTGTCAAGGTCAGAACGTTGCGGGAAGAGATGCATCGGATGTTTCGGGCGGAAGCGGCCAATCCCAAGTTTATATCGGGAATGAAAGAACACGGCTACAAGGGCGCCGCCGATTTGGCTAAGTATGTGGCGCATGCGTATCAGTGGGATGCGACCAGTGCGGTGCTGGAGGACTGGATGTATGACGAATTTGCGGATAAATATGCACTGGATGCGGCGATGCAAGAGTGGTTTCGCGAGGTAAATCCGTGGGCGTTACAACGGATTGCGGAAGTCTTGTTGGAGGCGGCGCGTCGCGGTTTGTGGGATGTAAACCGGGACCGCAAGGAGCAGTTGGAGGCCATATATCTGCAGATGGAAGGCGAACTGGAGGAAAAAGGAGAAAATATCTCTGCCCGACCATAACGGATGAATCGTGCAACGTATAACGAAAGGTGGGGAAGCGGCATGAAAGAAACAGCAAATCTCACTAATTTTCAATCGGATGTGGATATGATTTCCGCGGATGCAGAAGTCTTGCGTGCGTTTTTACGCAAGCACCGCTTGGACGGGATTGAGATGATGCTCTGTGCACCGTGGGATCGAAAAATGTTTCCTGAAGATCTGATTATCGGTAATCATTTGCCGTTTTATCCGAATTGGATGGATTTTTGGCGGGAGAAAACGGAGGTGGTGCGGGAAGAATTCGGTACGGACGAACAAATTACTGCGCAATTCGGGGGGCTGACCAGAGAGCGATGGCTGGAGAAATATCGCCGGCAAATTGAAGATGCGGCGGAGACCAATCCCGAATACATGGTGTTTCACGTAGGTAATGTCCGTTACCGAGAAACTTTTTCGTGGCAGTTTTATTACGATGACGAGGAGGTGATTGATGCAACAATTGAAGTATTGAAAGAGTTGACCGATTGCATTCCGAGTGATACGTGGCTTTTGCTGGAGAACTTATGGTGGCCCGGCCTGCGTCTGACAAATCGTCGCTTAACGGATAAGATTTTGTCCCGTAGCCCGCACCCAAAAACGGGGATTATGCTGGATACGGGGCACTTGCTTGCGACTAATGCCGCATTGCGCACACAGGAAGAAGCCGCGCAGTATATTCACCGTGTGCTGACCGATTTGGGTGATGCGAAAGAAATGGTGAAGGGGGTGCATCTGCATCAATCACTGGCCGGAGAATACTTGCGTCGGCATACGGGGAAAATCCCCGCAACATTGACGATGACGGATATTGCCCATCACATTCATCACATCGATTATCATGCGCCGTGGTCTTCTCCGGCGGTACATACCGCATTACAGCCAATTGCGCCGGAGTGGATTACCCATGAGTTTTTGCAACGGAGTTTGGCGCATTGGGATGCGCAGTTGCAAGTTCAAACCGATGCCTTGCGAAAACATGAGCGGAACGCATAGTTCTGATTAATCTTTGGTCGATTGACAGGCACTTTGAACAGTGCTATTCTAAACGTAATTGAAAACTCCAATCAGTAAGCAGGTGTTTTACTTAATAGAGAAATCGGTTGATGCCGATGCGCTCACGCCACCGTGAGAGGAGCCGGCTTGACGATGCCACTGCATAGTCGGGAAGGCGGAGCAGGTGGGGATTCCAAGCCGGGAGAGCTGCCTGTTTATGAAGAAACGTTTGCTTACGAGCGATGAGGAAGCGTACTCTTTTATTGCGCTGTCATCAATAAAGGAGTTTTATTTTTGAGGGAAAAGGAAGGTAGTTACTATGAGCGAAGCGTTGCATCTGTTTGTTGCCGGCGGGCTGGTTATGTATCCGTTGGCATTTTGTTCGATTGTGGTGGTGGCCATTGCCATCGAACGGTTTATGTATTATCGCAAAGCGCAATCCGATATGGAGAAACTGATAGCGGAAATGCCGTTGTTGCTGGGGAAAAACGACATTGTCGGCTTGAAGGAGCTGTTGGAAGCGGATGCCGGATTTCCGGCGATGACGATTGACACGGCGGTCGACCATTTGGGCTCGAATGCGAACCAAACTGCGATTGTCGAAGGGGCGGCCAGCCACGGTGCCGCGCTTTTGAGAAACTACCTGAACTATTTGGATGTCATTGTCACGATGTCGCCTCTCCTCGGGTTGCTCGGTACGGTTACCGGGATGATTAGTTCGTTCAGCGTACTGTCCATTTCCGAAGGGCAACCGTTTGCGATTACCGCCGGTGTCGGGGAGGCCTTGATTGCGACGGCTACCGGTCTTTTGGTTGCGATTTTGGCATTGATTGTACATACCTATTTATCGCATCGCCTGGACGGATTGGTTTCGGATATGGAACGGATTTCGTCGGTATATTTGGCCCATGTCGATAATGTAAGAGCGGGTGTTTCTCATGAAGCTTAGATCATTGCGGGTGGAAAAACAGCCGAAGTTGATGATTATACCGATGATTGACATCATTTTCTTCCTGCTGGTTTTCTTTATGATGAGTATGTTGTCCATGGTCGTGCAAAAATCCATCGATTTGTCTTTGCCGCAAGCCACTGCGGCAAAAGTCAATATGGAAACAACCATCCCGATTAGTGTGACGCGGGACGGTGCGATTTTTGTCGAGCAGGAGCCGGTAGCGCCGGAAACATTAATGCGTCGTTTGCAAATTGAAAAAGAACGTAATCCGAAACTCGCAGTTGTGTTGCGAGCGGATGCCGATTCACAACATAAATCGTTTGTTTTTGTCTTGGATCAATTGAAAAAAGTAGGTGTGGAACGTATCGCAATTGCGACAGACGGCAAGGCGGTTTCAGAACCTGCACAAACGAGGTGATGGCATGAATTTCGGTTACGACAGCGATAAAAATTGGGGAAAAGCCTTTGGCGGTTCGTTCGTGTTTCATGCTGTCGCGTTGCTTACCTTGGGCTTGGTGGTGCATTATACACCGCCGGCTGAACCTGCCGATCAGTCGCAGGTATTGGTGGAGTTGTATGAACCGGGCGGAGGCGGCGGTGAAACCGGTCCGGAAGAGTTTCCGGAAGAGGCGATGGAAGAGTTTGAAGATGTCTATGAAGAAGACTTCTATGAGCCGCAGGAACAGCCGGTATTTGACCCGACAGTACCGCCTGCACAAGTGGAAAAACCCAAGCCCGTGAAACGGCCTAAAGCAGTACGTAAACGTGGTCGGGGAACCGGTCACGGTAGCGGACAAGGTAGCGGTACCGGCACCGGCCAGGGAACGGGTACCGGATCGGGCATCGGCTCAGGAACCGGCGCGGGACGCGGCGAATCTTCGAATCCCTCCGTCCTTTCCAGCGTGAAACCGCGGTATCCTTCCGGCGCACGCAGTGAAAACCGAGAAGGTACGGTGGTCGTCGGTGTACGGGTGGGTACGGACGGTCGTCCGGCGAGTGTCTGGGTGGAATCCGGATCGGGTTATTCAGACTTGGATGAGGCAGCGCTTAATGCGATTCGTAAATGGCGTTTTGTGCCCGGGAAAAGCAACGGTACACCGGTGGAAAAGAGCGTACAGATACCCATCCAATTTAATTTGGTAGATGCATAAGGCGGGAGTTTCTCGCCTTATTTTTACAGGAGGAGTGACATATGAGTATGAAACGGTGGATTTTAGCGGTCATGGTTGCAGGAGTTGTCGGTAGCGGTAGCAGTGTATCGCAGGCGGCAGATGTATCGTGGTTGGATGAAATGCGTACCCCGCCGCAAGTCGTGAAGCATGTGATGCCGGTGTATCCGGAAGATGCGCGGGCGGAAGGTGTGGAGGGGCAGGTCGTAGTACGTGTTACGATTTCGAAAGAAGGCACTGCGATTCGCCCGCAAATTGTTGTGTCGTCGGGAGACCCGAGACTCGACCAGGCGGCGATTGACAGTGTACTTGCCTGGAAGTTCAAGCCGGCGACGTTGAACGGTATGAAAGAAGCGGCAGAAGTACAAATACCGTTGCAGTTCCGTTTGGTAGATCCGGAGCCGCCGGCGGAAGAGGCGACAACTGAAGCTCGTTGAATCGATTGAATCGGGATGCTTGCATGGATATTGGCGATGTATGTTCGACATCGATTCGCATCGCTGATGGACGCAACGGATGCATATTGGTGAATACTCATGATAGAATGTAGGTGCATGGATGGCATCCTTTTCCCTATCGGCGGGGATAGCACCAAGGTGCAGAAAAACCGATGCGGTCGGACATGAATGGGCGGTAAGAAAGGACGGAGAAGAGAGCATGAGTCAAGGCGTATTATATGGAATCGGAGTCGGCCCGGGAGAATCCGGACTGATGACAGTGCGAGCGGTGGAAACACTCAAGACGGTCGACGTGATTATTGTGCCGCGAACGGAAAAGAAGCAAGAGTCGGTGGCATTTCATATTGCTAAGCCCTATATCCCGGAAGGGGTTACCATTATGCCGATTGTATTTCCGATGGTGCCGGATATGCGGATCCAAGAAGAAGCATGGAAAGAAAACCGAGAAGCAATCGGAGCCATTTTGAATCAAGGCAAGAATGTAGCATTTTTGACATTGGGCGATCCGATGTTTTACAGCACATATATGTATGTGTATCGGGCGTTGACACCGACCTATCAGGTAGAGACAATCCCCGGCATCCCGGCATTTTTAGCGCTGGCCTCGCAGTTGGGACGACCGGTAGCCGAGCAAGAAGACGTAGTTACGGTATTGCCGGCAACCGCCGATCCGGAAACGTTGGAAAAGGTCATTGCCGTCAGTGACAGCTTGGTGATTATGAAAGTCTATAAAAGTTGGCCGACAATTAAGAAGTTGTTGACACAATACGGGTTGATTGATTCGGCGGTGATGATTTCCCGAGCCGGCTTGCCGGATGAAGAACGGTTTACGGATTTGGCGGCGATTCCGGATGATGCTAAGTTGAATTACTTGTCGACGATTTTAGCAAAACGTAATCGATAGGGAGGAGTATCATGAAAGTAACGCTTCCGCGCATCGTGATTGCGGGAACGCACAGCGGCGTCGGTAAAACGACGATTGTAACCGGGATAGTGGCGGCTCTTGCGCGCAAGGGGTATGCCGTGCAACCCTTCAAAGTGGGACCGGATTATATTGATCCCGGTTTTCATTCATTGGCCGCGGGGCGCCCGTCGTACAATCTGGATACATGGTTGGTTCCGGAAGAAAAATTAGCGTATAACTTTTCTGTCTTGGCGGATACAGCTGATATTTCGGTGATTGAAGGTGTGATGGGGCTGTATGACGGCGGCGCAGGAGGTGTCAGCAGCAGTGCGGATATTGCGCTACGGCTGGGGGCACCGGTAGTGCTTGTTGTGAATGCACAGTCAATGGGACAGAGCGCAGGTGCGGTGGCACTCGGATACAAGATGTTTAATCCGCAGGTTCATTTGGCCGGCGTTATTTTAAATCGTATCGGTTCCGATCGACATGCGGAAATGACGCGGGAGGCTGTTGAGAGTGTGGGCATCCCTGTTTTGGGAATCATCCGTCGCAATGAGCAATTGCAGACGCCGGAGCGACATTTGGGCTTGACACCGGTGACGGAGCTGAGTCCGGAAGAAGTCATCGAGCAGATGCGAGCGGTCATGGAAGTGTCGATTGACTGGGATCAATTATTGCAAATTGCCCGAAGTGCACCGGATATTCAATCGGATTGGCGGCCGGACGTCGCTGCGCCGATGGATGTGCGCATCGGTGTGGCACAGGATGAAGCGTTTTCTTTTTATTATCCGACAAGTCTTTCGTACTTGCAGTCGCAGGGGGCGACATTGGTGTTGTTCAGTCCGCTGCGTGACCGGTCCATTCCGGAGAATGTAGACGGCCTTATTTTCGGAGGCGGGTTCCCCGAAATGTTTTTGGAAGCGTTGACAGATAATACCTGCATGATGGAGTCGATTCGCCAGGCGGCGGCCAAAGGGATGCCGTTGTATGCGGAATGCGGGGGACTGATGTATCTGTGTCGTGAGTTGCGCGGGTTTGACGGGCGAGTATATCCGATGGTCGGTGTCGTGCCGGCGGTGACGGAGATGCAACAACGTTTGCAGCGAGTCGGGTATGTCACGGCAACGGCACGCCGCGACAGTGTTATTGCCGCGGAGTCGATGCAATTGCGCGGACATGAATTCCATTTTTCCAAATTGGTGCCGGACGATGCGGACGCGTTTCCCTGGGCGTATGATTTACAAGGAACAAGGCAGCGGGAAAGCCATTTGGAAGGATATGCCGAGGGGAATATCTTGGCATCTTATCTGCACATTGCATGGGACGGTAACGAAGCGGCCGCACGGCATTGGTTGCAGAGTTGTGCGGCATATCGAATGAGGTGAGAGAGTGGAAACGAGAAGTTCACATGTACCGGACGGATTGGTTTTGGTGAATACGGGGGAAGGCAAAGGGAAAACGACAGCCGCGCTGGGGACAGCGCTCCGAGCCTTCGGGAACGGCCAAAAAGTCCTGATTTTTCAATTTATCAAAGGGTCGTGGAAGTATGGCGAGCTGGAAGCCATTCGTCGTTTGGGCGAGGGGATAGAAATCCGTCAAATGGGTGACGGGTTTGTCAAACACAACCAAGACGCGACGGAAGAGACGATAGCGGCACATCGGCAAAAAGCGGAAGAAGCATGGCAGAAATTATGCGAAGAGGTGCAGTCGGATCGATGGGATTTGATTGTACTGGATGAGATTAATTACGCTGTCCATTTCGGCTTATTGTCGGTGGGGGCGGTGGTGGACTTGATTGTGCACCGACCGAAGCGTTTGAATTTGATTTTGACCGGACGCTATGCGGCGCAAGAGGTTATCGATCAGGCGGATACCGTGACGGAAATGACCTTGGTCAAGCATGCATTTCAAAAAGGAATTCGTGCACGACGCGGTATTGAATATTGAATAAAAAGACGATGCTCTACGGAGCATCGTCTTTTTATAGTCACATGCGGGAGGTAAATCCTGTGGGAATGCTTTACATAAAAAACTTTTGATGTTACGATGATAACTAATCAATTCAGTCAAACAGATGCGGTTGGAAATGGAGAGAGCTATGGCGTTACAAGTAAAAAAATTTGGGGGTTCTTCGGTGGCGACACCCGAGAAAATCAAACGTATTGCCGAGCGGGTGCTGGCACAAAAAGCGCCGGATGATCGGATTGTGATTGTGGTTTCGGCGATGGGGGACAGTACGGATGAAATGATGAGCTTGGCGCGACAGTGTACGCATCGCGTGTACGGGCGTGAGCTGGATATGCTGTTGACCACCGGAGAGCAGACGACGATTGCGCTACTGGCGATGACGCTAATGGAACTGGGACATCCGGCGATTTCGCTGACAGGGCCGCAAGCCGGTATACAGACCGATCGTGCCTACGGAAAAGGTCGGATTTTGGCGATTCAACCGGATCGGGTATTTGAGGCGTTGGATGCCGGCAATATTGTGGTAGTGGCCGGATTTCAGGGACTGGCAGACAACGGCGATTTAATCACACTCGGACGCGGGGGCAGTGATACGACAGCGGTCGCTTTGGCAGGCGCGTTACAGGCGGATGTTTGTGAGATCTTCACGGATGTGGAAGGGGTGTACAGCGCGGATCCGCGTGTGGTACCGAATGCATTCAAAATGCAGGAAATCACTTATGGAGAAATGTTGGAGATGGCACGTCTGGGGGCGGGAGTCATGCAGCCTCGGGCGGTGGAAATGGGAAGCCGCTACCATGTGCCGATTCATGTACGGTCTACGTTTGCAGATGTCGGCGGAACAATGATACAGGAGGCATACACGGTGGAGGATCAAGGAAACAGAATTTGCGGTGTCGCGCATGATACCAATGTGACGAAAGTAGCGGTTCTGGGTGTTGACAATCGTCCCGGAACGGCGCATATGATTTTTGACTGTTTGGCCAAATCGGGGATTGATGTGGACATGATTGTACAGAGTATCCGCGAATCGGATGATTCGCGGACGGATATCGTGTTTACCATTTCCGAGACGGACTTGCCGCAAGCGCAGGAAGCGCTGGCAGCATTTACCGGTGAGGAGGCATTGCCGACGATTTTGTTTACTTCGCACGTCGCCAAAATATCGGTTGTCGGTGCCGGTATGCTGGGCACACCGGGGGTTGCGGCCCGCATGTTCGGCGCATTGGGGGCGGCCGGAATCAATATTCAGATTATCAGTACGTCGGAAATCAGTATTTCCTGCCTGATTGATGAAGCTGATGTAGAAAAAGCGGTGGCATGTATTCATGACACGTTTTTGTGAGGGTGGAATGAAACCGTTACCGTGCTCGGAAGAGCGGTTGGAGCGCATTGCAAAACGATATGGCACGCCGTTTCATCTATACGATGAGGCCGGCATCCGGGAGAATGTGCGTCGCTTACAAGCGGCTTTTGCGTGGAATTCGGGATTCAAAGAATATTTTGCAGTGAAGGCGAATCCCAATCCGTATTTGTTGGAGATTCTGCGTGATGAGGGCTGCGCTGCGGATTGCAGTTCGCCCGCGGAGTTGGTGTTGGCGAATGCAGTGGGCTGGAGCGGGGAAGAGATTCTCTTTTCTTCCAACAATACGACACCGGAGGAGTATGCCCAAGCGCATCGTCTGGGCGCTATCATCAATGTGGATGATATTTCTCATGTGGACGGTCTGCGGGCGCAAAACACGTTGCCGGATTGTATTTGTTTTCGCTATAACCCGGGGAAAAGCGGCATCGGCAACGATATTATCGGGGAGCCGCATGAGGCCAAGTACGGGATGACCCGTACGCAAATTCTCCAAGCCGTTCGCTGGGCGCGCGAAGCAGGTATTCGTCGAATCGGATTGCATACGATGGTCGTGTCCAACGAATTAAGTGAGGACGCGCTGGCAGCCACTGCAGAAATGATGTTCATGTTGGCTGTCGAGGTGCAGCAAGACAGTGACGTCCGTGTAGAGATGATAGACTTGGGCGGCGGTATCGGTATTCCCTATCATCCGTCAGAAACGGCGGTATCTTATGCGCGGTACGGTAAGCGTGTACAGACGCTTTTTGAACGTTACTTACGTCCGCAAGGATTGGGGGAAACGGCTGTCTGGCTGGAATGCGGCCGTGCGATTACCGGTCCGTACGGGTGGCTGGTGACGCGTGCGATTCGTCACAAAGATACATACAAGCAGTATGTCGGGGTTGATGCGTCCATGGCGGATTTAATGCGACCGGGGATGTACGGTGCCTATCACCATATTACGGTCGCGGGCGCGAGTGAACCGGCGACACAGTACTATGATATTGTCGGTTCTCTATGTGAAAATAATGATAAGTTTGCGATTAATCGCCGATTGCCTGTCATCCGGGAGGGAGATATACTGGTGATTCATGATACCGGCGCACACGGCTATGCGATGGGGTTTAACTACAACGGGAAGCTGAGGTCAAAAGAACTTTTGCTGACGGCGGAAGGGGATGTACGTTGTATTCGTCGGGCGGAAACGTTGACGGATTATTTTGCGACATTGGACTATCCGGGGTTACCCTAGGGTGTCAGAGACAAAACATATCGACTGTCGGTCGATATGTTTTTTTGTGTAGAAAATTTGACAATATACCGGAAATAGAGTAACCTAAACTATAGGATATTGAAAAAATTATATGTAGTTTAGGGAGGATATATGAGCGAATTGCTACGGATTGAAAACCTGCATGTTACGGCAGGCGAGAAGGAATTGTTGCACGGCATCAATTTGACGGTCAACGAAGGCGAAATTCACGTCATCATGGGGACAAACGGTGCCGGCAAATCGACGTTGATGCACTCCATTATGGGGAATCCTTCATACAATGTGACCGAAGGGAGTATTGTCTTTTGCGGTGAGGACATTACGGAGATGGATGTAGATGAGCGAGCCAAGTTGGGGCTTTTTTTATCGTTCCAAAACCCGCTGGCCGTGCCCGGAATTACTGTCGAAAACTTTTTGCGTACAGCGAAGACGACCATTAGGGGAGAGCAGCAGCGGCTATTTCCGTTTAAGCGGAAATTGCAGCAGCAAATGCGAGAGCTGGATATGAATGCGGAATATGCCGAACGGTATTTGAATGACGGTTTCTCGGGCGGTGAACGGAAAAAGAATGAGATTTTGCAGATGAAGATGTTAAATCCGAAATTGGCGATGCTGGATGAAACGGACTCCGGCCTGGATGTGGATGCGGTTCGAGTTGTATCGAAAAATGTATCGGAGTTCCATACGGAATCCAATTCGCTCATTATTATTACTCACCATAATCAGATTTTGCAATATTTGCGTCCGGATATCGTTCACGTATTGATGGACGGACGCTTGGTCAAAACCGGCCCCGCGTCGTTGATTGATGAGATTGAGGCAAGGGGATTTGAACATTTCCGAAGTGAGGCGACCGTATGACAGAGGAAAAACGTAAAAAGACCTATGTCGAAGATGTCGACCGCGGGATTTACGACATTCGCGATGCGTTCAATCCCGCCTATCGCTCCGAGTCGGGATTGACGCCGGACATTGTACGGGAGATATCGGCGCATAAAAACGAACCGAAATGGATGCTCGATTTTCGTCTGCGCTCACTGGCGATTTACGAATCGTTGGATGTGCCGCCGTGGGCGCCTGACTTGTCCGATTTGCATATGGAGGACATTATCACTTACGTCCGACCGCGCACGGATATGAAGGCCAGTTGGGATGATGTACCGAAGGAAATCAAGGATACGTTTGATCGGTTGGGGATTCCGAAAGCAGAGCAGACTTCGCTGGCAGGGGTAGGCGCCCAGTACGACTCCGAAGTGGTATATCACAGTATTCAGGAAGATTTAGTGCGACAAGGGGTCATCTATACGGATTTTGAGTCGGCCTTGCGCGAGTACGAAGACATCATCCGTAAATATTTTATGACGTTGATACCGCCGACCGACCATAAATTTGCCGCATTGCACGGTGCGGTCTGGTCGGGCGGGTCCTTTGTCTATGTACCGGCGGGAGTCGATGTGCAGATCCCCTTGCAGAGCTATTTCCGGTTGAATGCTCCCGGGGCCGGGCAATTTGAGCACACGCTGATTATCGTGGAAGACGGTGCCAAGTGTCATTTTATTGAAGGTTGCTCCGCACCGCGTTACAATGTGGCCAATTTGCATGCCGGTGCCGTCGAGCTGTTTGTCGGAGACCATGCGTCATTACGGTATTCGACGATTGAAAATTGGTCGAAAAACATGTATAACTTGAATACCAAACGAGCGGTTATCGGTGCGCATTCGACGATGGAATGGGTCAGCGGCTCGTTCGGTTCACATACGACGATGTTGTATCCGATGACCATTCTCAAAGGTGAGGGGAGTCATTGCGAATTTACCGGAATTACGTTTGCCGGTGAGGGGCAGACGCTGGATACCGGCTCCAAGGTGGTGCACGTGGGAGCGGGTACGACCTCGAATATCAATTCCAAGTCGATTTCCAAAGCCGGCGGAGCGGCGATTTATCGCGGGTTTTTGCGAATCGGACCGAATGCCAAAGGCAGCAAGGCGACGGTCAGCTGCGAATCGCTGATGCTCGATGCGCAGTCGCGTTCCGATACGGTGCCGGACATTATCATTGAAAATGATGACATCGATTTGGGACATGAGGCTAAAATCGGCCGCATCAGTGACGAGTCCATTTTCTACTTGATGACGAGAGGATTGTCGGAAGAAGAAGCCAAAGCGATGATTGTGCGCGGGTTTGCCGAGCCGATTTCCAAGGAGTTGCCGTTGGAATATGCGGTCGAGATGAATAATTTGATTCAACTTGAGTTTGAAGGGTCAATCGGTTAAGGAGGAATGATGATGAATACGACATTTAACCTGCTGCCGATGACAACATTTCGTTGGACCAAGTCGAATGCGACGGAGATGGAGGTCTTGCCGCCGGAGGAAGCTGTCGGCGCCCGTGCCGTATGGAGCGGTGATATCGAGCGAGTGACGGCGGCACAGGACAAGCAGGCGGAAGCAATCTGGCAGGCGCAGCGACGCGAATTTCGCGGCGCGAGTCCGGAAACCCTGGCTGCGGCTTTGGGCAGTGAATCAGAGCGCTTTTCCGTACAGGTGGCGGCTGGTGAAACGGCCGATTTGCGGGTAGATGTAACGCTGCGCCACGATGCGTTGAACTGGCTGGGGCTCATCGTTGTACAGTTGGAGCCGCAGGCACAGCTTCATTTGACGATTGCATTGTCGGCAGAAGACGAGGGCGGCCAAATCAACTACGGACTGATTGCGGATTTGGCGGAAGATGCGCGTTTGACCGTCACCAAGGTCCACACCGGCAAGGAATGTATGACAACCATCGAGCATCGGTATACCGCCTTGGCCGAGCGGGCAGAGGCGGAGTATCTGGCGGCGGAATTCGGTGCACGGCGTGTGGTCTACCACGGCGATGCGGATTTGCGCGGAGATGAGTCCGCCATTTCGGAAGAATGTATCTATATCGGTACGCATGACGAGCATATCGACCTGTATTATGACCGCAATCAATACGGCAAGCGCAGTCGTTCGCATCTGGCGACGTATGGGGCGCTGAGGGATTCGTCTAAAAAAGTATTCCGTGGCTGTATCGATTTCAAACGCGGTGCATCCGGTTCGGTCGGTAACGAAGAAGACTATGTCATCTTGCTGAGCGATCGCGTCAAAAATGTGTCGCTGCCGTTATTGTTGTGTACGGAAGATGATGTACAGGGTAATCATGCGTCAAGCTCAGGGCAAATCGACAAAGAGCGGATGTTTTATTTGATGACGCGCGGATTCTCCAAAGAGGATGCCAAACGGATGGTTGTGGAAGCAATGTTGCGGCCGGCGATCGATCGAATTGCCGCCGATGACTTGCGGGCCAACGTGTTGCATGCGGTAGCGCAAAAAATGGATGTGACTGACAAATGAAATTGATTCATACCGTGAGAGATGATTTTCCCTTGTTTCGACAGGGATTTTCACCGCGACTGGTTTATTTTGACAATGCGGCCACAACGCAGCACCCGCAGGCCGTACTGGATGCTGTCAGGCAGTATGAAACGACGGCAAACGGAAATCCGCACCGCGGTGCGCACTATTTGGCAACGGCGGCATCTGCGGCCTATGAAGAGGCGCGCCGCACGGTTTCGGATTTTATCGGTGCCAAGGAACCGGCTGAGGTCATTTTTACGCGAAATGCGACGGAAAGCCTGAACTTAATCGCTCGCAGCTATGGGGAAACGCATCTCTCGGCAGGTGACAATATCGTGATTACAATCGCGGAGCACCATGCCAACCTGGTGACCTGGCAACGTGTAGCGGCACGTACGGGCGCAGAGCTGCGCTATATCTATGTCGATGCGGACGGCCGTTTTGTGGAAGATGATTTTGCCAAAATCGATCGACATACGAAGATTGTCGCTTTTGCGGAAATCAGCAATGTATTGGGTATGAAAGTACCGGTACGGCAATTGACAGACTTGGCGCATGCGGTCGGCGCGGTTGTCGTGCTGGACGGGGCCCAGTCCGCGCCGCATATCCCGGTGAATGTACAGGAACTGGATTGCGATTTCTTTGTATTTTCCGGTCACAAAATGTTGGCCCTGCAAGGTATCGGCGTACTTTACGGTAAACGCTCCCTGTTGGAAGAGATGGAGCCGTTTAACCTGGGCGGGGATATGATTGAATATGTCCGGGAACAGGAAACGACATTTAACGTCTTACCGTTCAAGTTTGAAGCGGGAACGCCGAATGTTGTCGGTGCGGTGTCACTGGCGGCGGCGATTCGCTACCTTAACGAAATCGGTTGGGAGGCAATCATGGCGCACGAGTCGGAATTGACGCAGGCACTGTTGGCCGGACTGCAATCCTATCCGTATGTCCGACTGCTGGGTAGCGACAATCCGGCAGAAAAATACGGCGTTCTTACGTTTTTGATCGATGAGGTGCATCCGCACGACGTTGCGACGATTTTGGACAGTTACGGAATCGCGATTCGCTCGGGCCATCATTGCGCGCAACCGTTGGGGGCGTATTTACAGGCGCCGGCGAGCAATCGGGTCAGTGTGTATATCTATAACACGCAGGAGGAAGTCGACTATTTTCTGAATGCGTTGCCACAGGTACGAAAACAAATGGGATTGCGGTGATAGGATGGATTTGAAACAGTTGTATACGGATATGATTTTGGAATACAATCGCGATTCGCGTCATCGTCATGAGTTGCCTCAGGCGACATGCTCGGAGCATGGTCACAATCCGAGTTGCGGCGACGATATTACGTTGCACTTGCAAGTGCAAGACGGGCGGATTGAGGACTTGTCGTATACGGGGCAAGGGTGCGCCATCAGTCAAGCGTCGACTGTCATGATGATTGATTTGCTGCAAGGCAAGACGCTGGCGGAGGCGCAGAAATTGAGCGACTTGTTTCTGCGGATGATTACGCGCGATGTGACGGACGAGACGGAGTTGGATTCGTTGGAAGATGCCATGATTTTACAAAATATTTCCAACATGCCGAGCCGTGTCAAGTGTGCGGTACTGGCATGGCGAACCTTGCAGGCGGCGTTGCAACGACAAGAACGGGATGAATAATACCACAGTAAAACGACCTTCTCTGCAGAGAAGGTCGTTTTATGTTGTCATCAGCGTAAAGGAACTGTTGCGATGGCGGTTTCACTTTCATACTGGGCTTCGCACCGAGCTCCCGGCGGATACGGACTGAGTGAAATGACCGGCGGTGACTGAAGGCGTTTGGCGACGGCAAGGCCACGATACATTTTCCACCAGCGTGTTGCATCGCGGATGAAGTCGTCTTCTGTCGGGAAAAGCCGATAGATATCTACAGAGGTCTGAATGGTATCGGCTAATCGTTGCTCGCGGTAGGCGCGAATTGTCGCTTCTAAATCCAGCGGAGCAGGCCCTTCCGTCCAGGCCTGAAACAGGCAATCGTGATAGGGATAGTAGAGCGGATCGCCGTGGCCGTCTTCCGGATTTTGGGCGGGGGATAATTCGGCACTGGGCGGTAAGGTAAAAATCGAGGACGGCAGAGCTTGGCCATTATAATACACGCGGTTGAGTTCATCCGCCAGCTCGTATACTTCCCCTTTCCACAAATCGCCGCTGGCACACAGAAAGCCGCTGATATCGCCGTACATGGTTCCGTAGCCGATGGTGAGTTCCGCTTTGTTGCCGTTGCAAGTAAAGACGCCTCGGTACATAGCGGCCAGTGCGGCTAACACTCGTGCGGAGCGGTCGCGCGCCTGTATGTTTTCGAAGACAAATTGACTGACGGTTTTTCCCGTGCCGTGCAGTGCCATTATTTCATTCAGCTGACGGCGGGTTTCTTCCGCAAAGGATTGAATCGGTACGGTGAGGTACGGTACGGCGAGCGCTTCGGCCAGCGATTGTGCGAGTTGTTTGGTCGTGTCGGTATTGTAGGCGGACGGCATATTGACAGCCAGCAACTGTGCGGGCGGCAGTATGCTCCGATAGAGGAGCAGGTTCAAGGCGGAATCGATACCGCCGCTGAGACCGATGATGACCGGACCGATTTGCCAGCGCGCACAAATCTCCTGCAAGGCAAAGCGAAGTACATCGGCGGTTGACGGCACGGTTGCAGCAAGTTGTGCATGAAAGCTGCCGTCTTTTCCTGTTATTCGGTAGATGCCGCGTTGTAAGGCGTGCACTCCCCGCGGAGCCTCTTTCCAATAGATGCCGCCGTCATATACGGCAATCGTTTTGCCGTAATCGTGAACGCCCAGCGGTGACACGTAGAGCGTACGGTCTTGCGGTTGTGGTCGGTGAGAACCGGACTTGGCAAAGGGGGCTTGCCAAAAGCAAATTTGCAGGCCGTCCTCCGGTGCAGGGGAGGCGGCGTCTACAGTCAGATGCAGGGGGTACCCGCGATAGGTCGATATGCCGTCGGGGTGCATGGTGACTTGGCCTTCACGGCAAGTCCAGCAGGCCGGTGCGTCGGTACCGATGGCGCTCGTATGTCCGACGAGCAGACATTGGGGCGCAGTGGCTGCCAGTTGCGCAAGTGCTGTTTGGGCACTGCGGGAAAATCCCGATTCGATGCGCCGGGCGGGCGAAGCAAACGTACCGGGAAAATCGTTGGGTAAAATAATCATGTCCGCGCCTTCTGTGGCAGCTTGCCGAATATCGGCGCAGACGATTGCGAATTGATCTTGCGGATGCCCCTGTCGGATAGGGGCGCTACAAATACTGATTTTCATATATGTTCCTCCTGTCCCTATTATAGCAAGTAACCGAGGCCGTCGACACGTCGCCGCACAGACAATCGTGCATCAGGCATCAATTTGCTATATAATATAAAGGAAGAAAGGGGCAGAATGGATTATTATCGAACATATTCAAGCTATTTGAAAGAAAAATACGGCGAGAAAGTATACAAACTCCCCATCGCCTTACCGGTGACTTGTCCGAATCGCGACGGATTTTGCGGCACGGGAGGATGTACGTTTTGTGGAGAAATCGGCGCCGGCTATGAAAATTTGCCGGAGGATTTGTCCGTTACGGAGCAAATTGAGCGCAATATCGCGCATATCGCGCCGAAATACAAAGCCTACAAGTATATTCCGTATTTTCAGAATTTCACCAATACGTACTTGCCGTTGGCGGCGTTCACTGCCTATGTGGACGAAGCGGCGCGTCATGCCGACTGCGTGGGGCTGGCGATTGCGACCCGACCGGACTGTATCCATCCGGCGTATTTGGACGTGCTGGCAGAGGCCAAGGCGAAGTACGGAACGGATATTACCGTGGAACTGGGACTGCAGTCGACGAATCCGCACAGTCTGCTGGCGATTCAACGCGGTCATACGGTCGGAGAATATATCGATGCGGTGCTGCAAATTGCGCCGTACGGGTTTGACGTTTGTACGCATATTATCGCGAATTTGCCTTGGGATGACCGCGTCGATGTACGGGAAGCGTCCAAGATTATTTCGGCGTTGCCGGTGCAACAGGTGAAGATTCATGCGTTATATATTATCCGACACACGCTGATGGCGCAGCAATATACAGCCGGTACGATTCAAATGTGCAGTTTGGATGAATATGTCGACCGCGTTGTCGACTTTGTTGAATTATTGCGGCCGGATATCGTATTGCAACGATTGGTCGGTAGAGTGCCGGAAGAAAACACGCTATTTGCCAATTGGGGGCGTGCCTGGTGGGTCATTCGTGATCGGATTGAGGCGGAATTCGCGCGCCGCGGAACAAGGCAAGGAAGCCGCTGCGGATACTTGGGCGGTGCTGCGGTCAAACGTTGGGTATAAAGGGAAACGGAGAGATTGCCATTTACAGTGAAACGGAATATCTCTTGGCGACGCCGAGAGAAAAAGAATTGCATGTCGCTCAAAATCGTTGGGTCTTGCCGACAATCGCCGATTTTTTCGGTTGTAGGCTGGTCAATCGGGCCGGCGAAGTACGATTTCGGGGTGAGCCGGATCATATCAATCAGGTACGGCAGGTATTGGCCGAAGTTTTTCGGGCACTGACAGCGGAAGGTACGTTGAGCCGACGCCAATTGCAGATGATGATGAACTTGGTGGCCGATCATCGGCAAGAAGAATTGCACGATATGCATGATGATACGGTCTTGGTCAGTCGAAGCGGTAAGGTGATTCGACCGAAAACTCCCGGACAAAAAGAATACGTTGACGCGATTCGCGAACATACCGTGACGCTGGGGATGGGGCCTGCCGGTACCGGGAAGACCTATTTGGCAGTGGCCTTGGCTGTGTATTTTTTTCGAAATCAAACCATCAAACGGATTATTCTGACACGACCGGTAGTCGAAGCGGGAGAACGCTTGGGCTACTTGCCGGGGGATTTACAGGAGAAAGTCGACCCTTACTTGCGTCCGTTATACGATGCGCTGGGAGACCTGTTCGGGCGGGATGTGTTTACACAGCTGCAGGCGAAAGGATTGATTGAGGTGGCGCCGTTGGCCTACATGCGGGGACGGACGCTGGAAGATGCCTTTATTATTTTAGATGAGGCGCAAAATACCACGCCCGAGCAAATGAAAATGTTTTTGACACGTTTGGGAAACCATTCCAAAATGGTCATTAACGGCGACGTGTCGCAAATCGATCTGCCGCGCAAAGCACGCAACGGGTTACAAGATGCGGCCGCCATTATCGGGCACTTGCGTGATGTGGCAACGGTGCAGCTGACGGCGGCGGATGTCGTCAGGAATGATTTGGTAGCGCGTATTATTCAAGCGTATGAGCGCAACGAAAAGGGGGACAGCGCAGATGGAAGTGACGATAGGGTATAGTCAGATCGGCTTATCACAAGAGTATCAAGCATGGGAAGAAATTATTCAGCGGGTGTTGCAGACTGCGGCCGAGGTGCATCGTTTTTCCGAAGAGACGGAATTAAGCGTGCTGCTTTGTGACAATTCGTACATTCATCGATTAAACAAAGAATATCGACAAATCGATCGGCCGACAGATGTGTTGTCATTCGCGCTGAATGAAGGCGATGAGTCCGGTCCGGAAGAAGCGAACTTTTTGGGAGATTTGATTATTTCCGTTGACAAAGTGAAAGAGCAGGCGGCCGCGTTCGGGCACAGCGAAACCCGGGAATTGGCGTACCTGACGGTGCATGGGTTTTTGCATATTATCGGCTACGACCATATGGAAGAAGCGGAGAAACAGAAAATGCGAGCCGCCGAAGAGGAAATCTTGGGGCGGCTGTTGATTACGAGAGAGGATATTCATGGTGAATGACATGGAGCTTTGGACAGCGGCAGAGACGGTCAAGCAACATGCTTACGCGCCGTATTCCCGATTTGCCGTGGGCGCGGCGGTGCAGACGCGGAGCGGACAGGTCTTTAGCGGGTGCAATGTCGAGAACAGCTCGTTCGGGCTGACATCGTGTGCGGAGCGAAATGCGATTTATGCGGCGATAGCGGCGGGTGAGCGGGAATTGGTCGCCATTGCGGTGGTCGGCAGTGAAATCTCGCCGACCTTTCCGTGCGGCGCATGCCGACAAGTGATGGCGGAATTCGGCGTTCAGAAAGTTATTGTCGGGACGCCCCGTCAACAGAGAGCGTACTCGCTCGCGGAATTGTTGCCTGCCGCATTCAGTGAGGAGCAAATCAAATGAGCGGTGCCTATCGGTCGGGATTTGTCGCCTTAGTCGGGCGTCCCAATGTGGGAAAGTCGACCTTGTTGAATTGTTTGCTGGGGCAAAAGGTGTCGATTGTATCGGACAAAGCACAAACGACTCGTAATAAGATCTTGGGGGTATACACGCAGGAAATGTATCAGATGGTGTTTGTCGATACGCCGGGCGTACACAAACCGAAACATCGATTGGGAGAGTGGATGCGCCAAGAAACCATGGAGGCCATCAAAGAGGTGGATGCCGTGGTGATGATGACGGCGGCCACGGATGCAATCGGTCCCGGCGATCGCTATATACTGGACTTGTTGCAAACGCTACAGCACCCGGTATTTTTGGCCATTAATAAAATTGATTTGGCGGCAAAAGAAGCGGTGTTGCAATGCATCGAATCGTATCGCCGGCTATATCCGTTTGCAGCGGTGATACCGATTTGTGCACAGACCGGTGACGGTGTCAGTGCACTGGTTGACGAGCTTGCCTTGTGCCTGCCAAACGGACCGCAGTACTTTCCGGATGACATGGTGACCGATCGTCCCGAACGGAATATGATTGCGGAAATCATTCGGGAAAAATTATTACTGCGTACGCGCGAAGAACTTCCGCATGCATTGGCGGTCGATATTGAGGAAATCACAACACGCGCAAACGGGACGGTTTATGTGCGGGCGGTGATTTATGTAGAAAGAGATTCACAAAAACGGATTGTGATCGGCAAGAACGGCTCAGTATTGCGAGGCGTCGGTCGGGAGAGCCGGGCGGATATCCAAGAGCTGCTCCAGGCAAAAGTATACTTGGATGTATGGGTGAAAGTGGCTGCGGATTGGCGTAATCGCAAACAATTATTACAGCAGCTGGGATATGAGTGAAAGGAACGATGACCTATTCATACTGACGGGATAGAGATAGCGGTTTGGCTTGCGTTGGCAATCTGCGCACTGGGATTGAACGGTTTGTTTGTGCTGGCCAAATTTTCTTTTATTCGTTTGCGCAAAGAGCATTTGGAGACATTCATTGAAGAGGAAGAGGAAGATGCCGAGCAGTGGGAGTCGCTGATTTCGCTGTACGACACACCGAATCTTTTTTTAGGAGCAGTGCAGCTGATGCGTCTGGGACTCATCGTCATTGCGACTTGCAGTGTGTTGCAGAGCTGGTATGTGTTGACGCAGCAGCAAGCGTTAAGTCCGGAATGGCAACTGGCGTCCGGGGTCGCCGTGTTCGCGGTGACGATATTCGTCGAGTGGTTACTGACGGAATTGATTCCCAAGTCAATCGGGTTGCATTTTGCGTTGCAATCTTTGCCGCGCGTGGCGGGAATCGTAAAGCCGGTCATGCGACTCTTGCACGGTCCGTTACTCTTCGGTGAATGGTGTGCCAACCGTTTGTTGCGGCGCTGGGGAATACACGTGACCAGCGAGATAGAGGTCAGTCACTCCGAAGAAGAAATCCGCTACTTGATTAATGCAAGTCATTTGAGCGGAAATTTCGATCAGCGCGAAGGCGAATTGATTCAAAACGCATTTGATTTTGTCGACCGTCTGGCGCGGGAAGTCATGGTGCCGCGACAAGATGTAACCGTGCTGTATTATGATGACGACTTGGAAACTATGCGGGCGACTATCCAGTCTGCCCGCCATACGCGCTATCCCCTGTGCGACGGGGACAAGGATCATATCGTCGGCCTGATTCATGTGAAAAATTTCATGGAACTGTATATCAACGGAGGGACGAATATCAAAGATATCGTCACCGAGATTTTGGTCATTCCCGAGGTTATGCCGATTATGGATGTATTGCAATTGATGCGGGCGCGGCTGACGTATTTGGCCATTGTAGTCGATGAGTTCGGCGGGATGGTCGGGCTGGTAGCGCTGGAAGATATCATTGAAGAATTGGTCGGCGACATTCAGGATGAACATGATGTTCCGGAGGAGATTGCGATTCAAGAACACCCGGACGGGAGTTATGAATTTGACGGCAGCGTGATTTTGGAAGATGTAGAGAAGTCTTTGGGAATGGATTTTGAGGACGTCGATTCCGATACAATCGGCGGTTATATTTTTGCGCTACTGGAACGGATTCCGCGCGTCGGCGATCACGTCCAAGTCGGCGACTGGGATTTCCGTGTTACCAAACTGCGAGGATTCCGCATTATCCGACTGCTGGCCACGCCCCGACCGGTGGCGGTCAGTAAGGTGGAGGAGTGAATATCGAGCGCCCGGAAGTCACGGTGTGCGGTCTGGTGTTGACCAGTCGTGACAGTGGCGTGGCGGGCAAACGCCTGGATATCATCACACGGGAAAACGGCAGAATGATTGTATTCGCGCCGCAAAGCCGAAGAAATCGACCGCGTATCGGTACATTGCTCCCCGGCAGCAGAATGCATCTGACCTTGCGTCGCGATGAGGCCGGCTGGCAAGTGCTGCAATCCGAAGGGACAGTTCTTGTCGATGTCATGACATGGACATACGAAGATTGGCTTTCCTATTACGCGTTTCCGCTTTGGTTAGCAGAGCTTTTTCCGACGGAAGAACGGGAAGCAAAACTGTACGAGCTGACGGAGCGGTATTTGACACTGCTGGCGTCGAAACATTTGGTCATCTCCACGCTGATTGCCTGTTGGCAGGCAGCTGTTCTTGCCGGCTATGCACCGATGGTTTTGGCGGAAAACGGTAAATTACCGCTGGATGCCGAAGGCAAAGCGGCGCTACGATTGATTTTGTCATACAGATGGAATCCTTCCGAAACGATAACGTTGAAAAACGGTATATGGATTCGGTTGGCGCAAACATTGATTTATTTTGCAGAGTACCACGTCGGTGTCGATGTACCGGCGCTGGCGGAACTGGTCAAAGAAAAATATTGACAGAACCATATTTCTCGGCTACAATAAAGGCAATTCAGCGAGGAACGGGAGTAGTAGTCGCCCCTTTAGCGAGATAAGGACAGTGCAAGCTTATCACCGGCAACGAAGGCGTCCGTGAGCAGCGACAGGAAATCCGACGAGGAAAGTAAAGGTCGCCATAATATCAAGAGGGTCATTGACCAAGTAGGGTGGAACCGCGGGTAATCTCGTCCCTGTAACAACATGTTGTTACAGGGATTTTTGTGTGAGGAGGGCAAGATGACATTTCAAGAGATGATTTTGACGTTGCAGCAGTTTTGGTCGGATCAAGGCTGTATCATCCAGCAACCGTATGACGTGGAAAAAGGGGCAGGGACAATGAATCCGGCGACGTTTTTGCGTTCGTTGGGGCCGGAACCCTGGCATGTGGCGTATGTAGAGCCGTCTCGGCGCCCGGCAGACGGGCGGTACGGTGACAATCCGAATCGGTTGTTTCAACATCATCAATTTCAAGTGATTTGCAAGCCCTCGCCGGACAATATTCAGGAGATGTATTTGGAAAGCCTCAAGCGACTCGGTATTCAGGCAGAGCAGCACGATATTCGCTTTGTGGAAGACAATTGGGAGTCACCGACGTTAGGCGCGTGGGGGCTCGGCTGGGAAGTCTGGCTGGACGGTATGGAAATCACGCAATTTACCTATTTCCAGCAAGTCGGCAGTCTGGACATGCATCCCGTTGCAGTGGAAATCACCTACGGACTGGAACGTTTGGCGATGTATATTCAAGAAAAAGAAAATGTATATGATTTGATTTGGTCTCAGGAGATTACTTACGGCGACATTTTCCATGAAAATGAATATGAGCAGTCGGTCTACAATTTTGAGTTGGCGGATACGGAGATGCTGTTTTCGCTTTTCTCTCAGTATGAAGCGGAAGCCGTGCGTGTAATCGGTGCGGGCGTCGTACTGCCGGGGTATGATTATGTTCTGAAGTGCTCGCATGTGTTTAATCTTTTGGATTCGCGCGGGGCCATCAGTATCAGTGAGCGAACCGCATTTATTGCACGGGTCAGGACCTTGGCGCGATTGTGCGCCAAGGCATTTGTCGCCAAGCGTGAAGAGTTGGGGTATCCGTTGTTGAAAGGAGCGGCACAGCATGAATAAGGAACTATTACTGGAAATCGGAACGGAAGAAATCCCGGCCAAATTTATGAAATCGATATTGACGCAGCTCCAAGAAGGTGCGGAGCGTCTGTTGCAGGAGGCCGATCTGGCCTTTACATCGGTGCGTGTGCAGGGAACACCGAGGCGTTTGGCATTGCAGGTCGCGGGACTTGCGCAGCGGCAGGCGGATGTTCATCTGCGGAATCGGGGACCGTCCGCGGCCATCGCGTTTGATGATAGCGGGAACCCGACTAAGGCGGCAGTGGGTTTTGCCCGTGGACAGCATGTCGACGTCAGTGAGCTGACCGTACATGACGGGTATGTATATGCCGATGTCGTACAATCCGGTAAAGAGGCGGCGGAAGTCTTGCCGGGGTTGTTCACGGCGCTACTTACCGGTTTGCAATTTCCCAAAAGCATGCGTTGGGGAGAAGAATCTTTTCGGTTCGTGCGGCCGATTCGCTGGATTGTCGCTTTGTTGGACGATACGGTGATTCCGTTTTCCATTGCCGGTGTGACAGCAGATCGGTATACACGGGGGCACCGCTTCATGGGGCATGCGCAGGTGGAGATACCGGAGGCGGCCGCGTATGAAGCAGTCATGGCGGCAGAGCATGTGATGGTGGATCCGGAGGAACGGCGGCGCGTGATTACGGAAGGATTGGATGCGGCGGCGGCGGAAATCGACGGGAAGGTTCTGCATGATGCCGACTTGTTGGAAGAAGTGGTGTACTTGGTTGAATACCCGACAGTATTGCGGGGGCGATTTGCGGAGCGCTTCTTACAGTTGCCGGTTGCAGCGGTGGTGACGCCGATGAAAGATCACCAACGGTATTTTCCGGTGGTCGATCAAAACGGTTCGTTGCTTCCGGTGTTTTTAACCGTTCGCAACGGCGGCAAAGAATTTTTGGATACCGTACGAATCGGAAATGAGCGTGTACTTCGTGCGCGATTGTCGGATGCGCAGTTCTTTTTTGACGAAGACCGGAAGCGTTCGTTGGCGGAACGGTATGCGGATTTGGAGTCGGTCGTGTTCCAAGAAGGATTGGGAAATTTGCAAGACAAAACGGCCCGATTGCAAGCAATTGCGGCGGGATTTGCCAACGCGTGGCAGCTGTCCGAACAAGAGACAGACATGTTACAACGTGCCGTGCATCTGTCGAAAACCGATTTGACGACAGCCATGGTCATTGAGTTTACGGAATTGCAGGGAGAAATCGGTCGGGAATACGCGCGGTTGGACGGCGAGGCGGAAGCCGTCGCAGCGGCAATCGGCGAGCAGTACTTGCCCCGCTTTGCCGGGGATATGTTACCGCGCACCACGGCAGGTACTATTATCAGTTTGGCAGACAAATTGGACAATTTGGTCGCGCTGTTCAGTCGCGGTCACATTCCCAGCGGTTCGCAGGACCCGTTTGCGTTGCGGCGGCAGGCCATCGGTATTGTTCAAATGGCGCTCCGGGAAGAGCGAGAATGGTCACTCGAACGCGCGTTGACGACGGCGGCGGAGGCGCTGGGAGCGGAAAGTACCGGTTGCATTGATGATGTGCGCAGTTATGTGATGCAACGACTTCGTCATATATTGGAAGAAAAAGGCATTCCCTATGATGTGTTGGATGCGGTATTTGACAATCCGAGCGATGTGATATTGCATAATGTTCGACGCGTTCAGGCACTGGTCGACACGGGGCTGCGTGCGGACGAATCCTTGTTGCAGGCGCTACTTCGCGTATTGAACTTAGCACCCGGCGCAGAGGTAAAACGGCAGTGGGACGAAACGCTGGCAACAGAGCCGGCGGAGCGGGCATTGGCACATGCGGTAGAAGAAGTGCGCGGACAGGTAGAATCAGCGTACACCACGTGCCAATACGGCAAGATTTATTCGGCACTACAGCAACTTGTTGACCCGATTAACAGCTTCTTTGAACAAGTGATTGTCATGGACAAAGAAGAAGCCGTTAAGCAAAATCGTTTGGGATTACTGCGTGCCATTGCGGACTTGATTTTACCGTGGGCGGATGTCAGAAAGTTGGCACGCTGACTTGCGTCCGGGCAGGCGGTATGATATAATACCGTTGTTATTTTGGATAGTCCTCTGCTCACAAGGGGTGGGTATGAATGTCCGGTAGGAGGATGGAAATGAATATTATTCAAGAGTTGGAACAGGAGCAGTTGCGTACGGACATTCCGGAGTTTCGTCCGGGGGACACGGTTCGTGTGCATGCGAAAATCGTGGAAGGTAACCGCGAACGTATTCAGGTGTTTGAGGGTGTTGTCTTGGCACGTAAGAACAGCGGTGTTCGCGAAACATTCACGGTACGGCGTATTTCTTACGGGGTCGGCGTAGAGCGTACTTTTATGGTACATTCGCCGCGAGTCGACAAAATCGAAGTCAAGAGTCGCGGGATTGTCCGTCGAGCAAAATTGTATTATTTGCGGAAACTTACCGGCAAAGCGGCACGCATTCGCGAACGCCGCTAATCAGAAAAAGGGCTGTGCATACAGTCCTTTTTTGTTATTAGGAGTGAAATGAGATGATTATCCAGTGGTACCCGGGACACATGGCAAAGGCCAAACGTGTCATCGGCGAGCAAATGAAAATCATTGATGTGGTGATTGAATTGCGGGATGCGCGGATTCCGGCAGCGAGTGAGAACCCGGTATTGCGGGAGCTGATTCAACAAAAACCGCGTGTGTTGGTACTTAATAAAAGCGATCTGGCAGATCCCTTCGTTTCCGAGGCGTGGAAACAACAGTTTGCGACGGAGGGGACAGAGTGTGTGTTACTGGACAGTAAAGCCAAGTCGTCCCGGCAGGAGCTTACTCGCCGGATTATGTCGGCCGGTCGGCCTATCTTGGAGCGGTGGGAGCGACGCGGCTTGCGTGCGCGTTCGTTGCGCACTATTATTTTAGGCATCCCGAATGTCGGGAAGTCGACGCTGATTAATACCATGGCACGCGGGTATGTGGCGGCGATTGCCGACCGCCCCGGAAAAACGCGCGGACAGCAGTGGGTAAAAATCGGCAAGCAGTTGGAGTTGATGGATACGCCGGGGGTATTGTGGCCGAAGTTTGACGATCCGCAGGCAGCGCGTATGCTGGCGGCGACCGGCGCGATTGTCGACGAAGTGTTTGATGCGGAGGAGGTCGTTGCCGGTTTGCTAAGGCATCTCGCGGAGCACTACCCGTCCGCCTTGCGGCAGCGATACGGCGAGGAGATACCGACGGAAGAGGCGGCGGCAATGTTACTATACATTGCGCAACGGCGCGGATGTCTGCTGCCCGGCGGGACGGTTGATAAGGAAAAAGCACGTCGCATTGTGTTGCAGGATTTTCGGCAAGGTCGATTCGGCCGGGTGTCGTTGGAATCACCGGAGGGCTGGAATGAAGCATAATGAAACGATTGCCGACATACGGCGCCGTTTGCGTGAAGGTGCCACGCCGGAAGAACTGATTCGTTGGAGCGGTGATGAGCGGCGCGGGGTGCGGCAGGCTTTGGCTTCGCATCAGCGGCAAACTGCGCGACGCCTTCGGGAAGAAGCGCGTTTGCAGCAGCTGTACCAATACGAGCGTCGATTGTACGCGCAGGGATACCGCTTGGTGGCAGGGACGGACGAGGCGGGACGCGGACCGGTTGCCGGGCCGGTCACGGTCGGCGCGGTGATATTGCCGGCAGAATGGCATTGTGTCGGTCTGAATGATTCCAAACAGTTGCGCCCGGAAAAGAGAGAGGAATTGTACCATGAGATTGTGTCCCATGCGCTAGCCTATAAAGTGATTCATATCTCGGCCGCGGAAATTGATGCGGCCAATATTTATCAAGTCGTCCAGGACGGGATGAGTCGGGCCGTCGCCGCATTGCAGCCGGCGGCGCAAGCCGTGCTGAGTGATGCCATGCCGTTTGCCGCGGACATTCCTTTGCAGGCGATTGTACACGGGGATGCGCTCAGCGCATCAATCGCGGCGGCTTCGATTTTGGCGAAAGTCAGTCGGGATCGCCTGATGTGTTTATATGACGAAGAGTATCCGGGGTATCATTTTGCGGTACACAAGGGGTATTTGACGGAGCTGCATCGGCAGGCACTGGAAGATTTGGGACCTTGTCCGATTCATCGTGTCAGCTTTGAGCCGATTAAGTCTATGCTGAAAAAATAGCACATGCCGTTGTCGTTTTTGTTATAATCAAGGTGAACATTCAGGTGACAACGGAAAGTGTTGGAAACGGGTGAGACAGTGTGCCGGCCATGAATCCAGACAAAATGCCGCCTCATCTTGCAGTGGGGCGGCAAGGGGAAGATATTGCAGCGCAGTACATCACACAACGAGGATGGCGAGTCGTGGCACGAAATTTTCGTGCCGGGCGCGGAGAGATTGACTGCATTGCCCGGGACGGTCATGTGCTCGTGTTTGCGGAAGTCAAAACGCGACGCAATACACGTTACGGAATGCCGCGCGAGGCTGTTACCCCATATAAACAACAGATGCTGCGCCGTACCGCGCAGGCCTATCTGTTGCAGCATGATTGCACGGACGCGGTTTGCCGTTTCGATGTCATTGAAGTGATGATGGAAGCGGACGGATCTTTCCGTGTCACTTGTTGGGAAAATGCATTTTGAGGGAGCAGAGATGTTTGCGAAGCTATCAGGGGCGACGACATTCGGACTGAACGGATATGTGATTACCGTCGAGGTGGATTTAGCCAATGCATTGCCGGCGTATGATGTGGTCGGACTTCCCGCTTTGGCGGTACGTGAATCGAAAGAGCGGGTGCGTCCCGCTTTAAAAAATGCGGGGTTGGAGTTTCCGCTGCGAAAAATTACCGTGAATTTGGCACCGGCGGATTTGAAAAAAGACGGATCGGGGTTGGATTTGCCGATTGCGATCGGAATTTTGGCCGCATCCGGACAATTAGGCAAGGCGCGCCTGGAGGATATGCTGTTTATCGGCGAACTCTCATTGGACGGTCATGTTCGCGGGGTGAACGGTGTCTTATCAATGGTATTGGCGGGGAAACAGAGCGGCAAGACAACCGTCTTTGTGGCACCGGAAAATGTCCAAGAGGCACTTCTTTGTGACGGGATTACCGTCCATGAAGCACGCTCGTTGGCAGAGGTAGCTTCCTGCTTGCGCGGGGAAAAGGTACCCGCGGCCGCCGCAAAAGAAACTGTTGTCGAAGACGGGATTGCAGCGGGCGACGATTTTGCGGAAGTGCGCGGACAAGCTGTGGCCAAACGGGCGCTTGAGATTGCCGCTGCCGGCGGGCACAATGTGTTGATGGTCGGCCCGCCCGGCGCGGGCAAGACCATGTTGGCACGACGGATTGTCACGATTTTGCCGCCCTTGACACAGGCACAGGCGTTGGAAGTAACGAAGATTTACAGTGTAGCGGGACTGTTTGATGCTTCGCGTGCCCAAATGCTTCATCATCGTCCTTTCCGCAGTCCTCATCATACCGTATCGACTGCGGGCTTAATCGGCGGCGGCAGCATACCGCGGCCGGGCGAGGTGACACTCAGCCACGAAGGCGTACTTTTTTTGGATGAGTTCCCGGAGTTTCCCCGCACGGTTTTGGAAGTACTGCGCCAACCGCTCGAAGACCGAGTGGTTCACATTTCGCGAGTCAACGCAAGTTTTTCGTATCCCGCGGATTTTATTTTAATTGCCGCAATGAATCCGTGTCCGTGCGGTTATTTCGGTGATGATGAACATACATGTGAATGTGCGGCAGGAGAAATCCGTCGCTACTTGCGCAAAATATCCGGGCCGTTGTTGGATCGGATTGATTTGCATGTCGGAGTGGCGCGTCCGCGGTATGCGGAGCTGGTCTCGCAGGACAAGGAAGAATCTTCTGCTCGGATTCGTGCACGCGTCACGGCGGCACGTGAACGACAGGCGGAACGACTGGGGCAGTACGGTATTGCGACCAACTCGCAAATGGCGCATCGCCATCTGCGCTTGACGTGTTCCTTGACGCCGGCGGCCGATCGGCTGCTGGAAAGTGTCTTTTCCCGCCTTCATTTGAGTGCGCGTACGTACGACAGATTAATCAAGGTCGCGCGTACGATAGCGGATTTGGAGGGTGTGGATGTCATCGGTGAAGAACACGTGGCGGAAGCGGTCAGTTATCGGAGCCAGGAACAATGAAAACGACGGAGAAGATGTATGCGGCAGCCTTGCAGCGGATTGCTTCGCTAGGTGCGGTGCGAATCAGACGGCTAACCGATTATTTCGGCAGCTTTGCGGCGGTCTGGCAGGCCGACGAGAGTGCGCTCCGGGAGAGCCGGGGCGTGGGTCCCAAACAGCTTGAACGGTTGGTGCAAGAACGCAAAGAGATCGATCCGGAAACGGAGTATCAGCGCATTGATCATTTCGGCGCAGACATTTTGACCTATCGTGACGAATCGTATCCGCGGTTGTTGGCGGAAAGCACGCATGCGCCGGCAGTGTTGATGTACCGAGGCGTCTGGCCGAGTGAAGAACGGCGCTTGGCAATCATCGGGACACGCAAACCGTCACCGTACGGTCAAAATGTGTGCCGACAATTTGCGCGGGAATTGGCACAAAACGGAGTGACAATTGTCAGCGGCGGGGCGCGCGGGATTGATTCCATCAGTCATCGGGAAAGCTTGGAATACAGTGCGCCGATTTGCGTATTGGGATGCGGTCTTGACGTGACGTACCCGCCGGAAAATGCCCGATTGTTTGCGGCGATTGCCGAGCGCGGGGTGCTCGTGTCGGAATATGCGTTGGGGACTAAGCCGCTCGGACGGCAATTTCCGGCACGTAATCGGATTATCAGCGGGCTCAGTCGGGGGATATTGGTTATTGAGGCCAGTCGCAAGAGCGGAACATTGATTACGGCCGACTTTGCGTTGGAAGAAGGTCGGGACGTATTTGCCGTGCCGGGCAGTATTTTTTCCGACACCAGCGAAGGAACGCATCATCTTCTCCGGCAAGGAGCGATTTTTGCCGCTGCGCCGCAGGACGTGCTGGAGGAATATCATTGGGGAATCCGGACAGAAAAGTCGGAATCACAGACAGAATTAAGTCCGGAAGAAGAGTTGATATATCGTTGTTGCCGGCTGGACGAAACGGTGACTGCGGATGAAATCATTGCGCAATCGACTTTGTCGCCGGCCAAGGTAAATTATGTATTATTGCAATTAGAGATAAAAGGGGTTATCAAAAATACCGGCAATCAGCGATATATGGCGATTGTCGGGTAACAGGAGGAACACGTGTCGATTAAACGGACGATTTCCATCGGAGATAAAAAAAGAGGGGGAAGCAAGCGGGACGAGGCGCCGAAGTTTGTTCGTCGGCCCAACCCTAAAGGAAAGCATCTGGTTGTGGTAGAATCCCCCGCGAAAGCCAAAACGATTGAGAAAATTTTGGGCAAAGACTATAAAGTAATGGCCAGCATGGGGCATTTGCGGGATTTGCCCCAAAATTCGTTAGGGGTCGATATTGACGACGGATTTACGCCGTACTATGTGAATGTACCGAACCGCAAGCAGGTCATTGAGGACTTGCGGGCGGAGGCCAATCGTTCGCAAGATGTCTTGCTGGCCACTGACCCTGACCGCGAAGGGGAGGCCATTTCTTTTCATTTGGCACATTTGTTGGATGTACCGGTGGAGCAGGATGTACGGATTACGTTTCACGAAATTACCCCGCATGCGATTACGCATGCGGTGGCCAATCCGCGTGCGGTGAATATTGCGCAAGTAAATGCGCAGCAGGCGCGTCGAGTATTGGACCGGGTCGTGGGGTATAAACTGAGTCCGCTGTTGTGGAAAAAAATATTTCGAGGTTTGAGTGCCGGGCGTGTACAGTCGGTGGCGGTTCGGCTCATTTGTGAACGTGAAGAAGAAATTAATGCGTTTGAGCCGAAAGAATATTGGAGTATCGAGGTAGACTATGCCACGGCTGCCGGTGAAACGTTTCGTGCCAAATTACATACATATCAAGACAAGCCTGTGGAAATCGGCACTGAGGAACATGCCCGAAAAGCCGGAGAGGAACTACGCCACTTGTCGGCAACGGTCACACAGGTCAAGAGAAGTCAGAAACGACGTAAACCGCAAGCACCTTTTACGACGAGCACATTACAGCAAGACAGCGTCAATCGCCTGAATTTTGCGGCACGCAAAACGATGATGATTGCGCAACAATTGTATGAAGGACTGGATATCCGCGGTGCTCATGTGGGGTTGATTACGTATATGCGTACCGACTCGACCCGCATTGCGACGGAAATGCAGGAAGAAGCGGCGAAATATATTCGGCAAAAATTCGGTGCGGAGTTTGTGCCGGAGACACCGAACCATTATGCCGGCCAAAGTCAGAGCCAGGATGCACATGAAGCGATTCGACCGACTTCGTTGCAGCATCATCCGGATGATGTGGCGCCTTTTTTGACCAAAGATCAGCTGAAGCTGTACACACTGATTTGGAATCGTTTTCTGGCCAGCCAAATGACGCCGCAAGTATCTAAAAACGTCACTGCCGTCATTACGGCGGGGGACTACGGATTGCGTGCGGTCGGCAGTCAAATCGTCTTTCCGGGATTCAGTATTGTGTACTTGGCAAAGGAGAAGACGGACGAAAATATTTTGCCGGACATCAATCAGGATGATGTGTTGAAACAAAAGAAAGTGTTGACGAAGCAGCATTTTACGCAACCGCCGGCCAGATATACGGAAGCGACATTGATTAAGTTGCTGGAAGAAAAAGGCATCGGGCGTCCGAGTACGTATGCCCCGATTTTGGATACGATTCAAAAACGCAATTATGTGCAAAAACGTGATAAGTCATTTGTGCCGACAGAGTTGGGGTTCATTGTTGTCGACTTGCTGAAAAAGTTTTTCCATAAAATTATTGATGTTCGCTTTACCTCGAAAATGGAAGAAGAGCTGGATAAAATTGCCGAAGGCGAATTAACCTATGAACAGTTGATGGAAGAGTTTTATCGTGTGTTCATTAAGGAGTTGCAGACGGCGGAAAGCCAATTGGATAAGGTAAAGATTGCGCAGGAAGAGTCGGATGTCGTTTGTGAAAAATGCGGGGCCAAAATGGTTTATAAATTGGGCAGGTACGGCAAATTTTTGGCTTGCCCGAATTTCCCGGACTGCAAAAACACCAAGGCGATTGTCGATAAAATCGGCATTTCTTGTCCGAAGTGTAAAGAGGGAGACATTGTTCGCCGCAAATCAAAACGCGGTCGGATTTTCTACGGATGCTCGCGCTATCCGGAGTGCGATTTGGCATTATGGAATGAACCGGTGGATCAGTTTTGCCCGACGTGCGGCAGTATTATGATGAAAAAGAAAAACAAGTCACGGGAAGAGGAGATTATTTGCAGCAATCGGGAGTGTCCGGGAAAGGATTCCGCGCATGAACAATGAGGTCATAACGATTATCGGTGCCGGTCTGGCAGGGACGGAAGCGGCGTGGCAAGCGGCAAGGCAGGGAGCCACGGTCAGGTTGTATGAAATGAAACCGGAGAAGTATTCGCCGGCCCACCGTTTGCCGAATTTTGCGGAGCTTGTTTGCAGCAATTCCTTTCGTGCCGCCGCGCTTACGAATGCAGTCGGATTACTGAAAGAAGAAATGCGACGGCTGGACTCGCTGATTATGCGTTGCGCCGATGCCTGCAGTGTGCCTGCCGGCGGTGCGCTGGCGGTAGATCGGGAAGCATTTTCCGCCGCCGTTACGGAAGCGCTTGTGCAGCATCCGTCGGTGGAAATTGTGACGGAGTGTGTTCCCGCCATTCCGGATGAGGGGATTGTGATTGTCGCAACCGGTCCGCTTACCGACGGGGAGTTGGCAGAGTCGATTCGCTCATTTACCGGTACGGATTATTTTCATTTCTTTGATGCGGCTGCGCCGATTGTGTATGCGGATTCGATTGATTATGATATTGTCTATAAAGCATCCCGCTATGACAAGGGCGATGCGGCGTATCTTAATTGCCCGTTTACGGAGCAGGAATATACGGCGTTTCGCGAAGCGTTGATTGCGGCGGACACGGCCGGCAAGCATTCATTTGAAAAAGGCGAATTGTTTGAGGGGTGCATGCCGATTGAAGCGCTCGGCGCGCGCGGGGCGGATACGATGCGATTCGGACCGTTGAAGCCCGTCGGCTTGCCGAATCCGCATACCGGCGAAGAGCCCTATGCCGTCGTGCAATTGCGACAGGACAATGCGCAGGCGACATTATACAATATTGTCGGGTTTCAGACACATCTGAAATGGGGCGAACAACAACGCGTGTTCCGGATGATACCGGGACTTGCGCAAGCTGAATTTGCACGCTTCGGTGTCATGCATCGCAACAGCTATATTAACTCGCCGCAGGTCTTGCTTCCTACCTTACAAACCCGCCGTCGGGAAAACTTGTTCTTTGCGGGCCAAATCACCGGAGTTGAAGGGTATGTGGAGTCAGCGGCAGCCGGGTTGTTGGCAGGACGCAATGCGGCACGATATGCGCAGGGGAAACCCGTCTGGGGACCGCCTGCGACCACTGCGATGGGAGCACTTATGCAATATATTTCCGGCTTTGACGGGAAGAATTTTCAGCCGATGAATGTTAATTTCGGTCTCGTTGCATCGCCGGAGCGACGAATTCCGAAAAAAGAAAAAAACGCGTACTTATCGACGCGAGCGCTGGAGGTTTTGCAAGAAGCCCTTCGTTCCGACAGAATCTGAGCAAATAAAAAACGCCAAGCGGCGTTTTTTATTTGCGGCGGTGTCGCGAAGGGGGTGGCGATTGTGCAGGTCGGGACTCTTGCTCGGCGGCACGGTCGGGCGGATACGCAACACGGAAATACAGAAAGGCAGCGAAGGCACAGAGAAAGGCGACAACGGACGTAAGTTGCGCGGATTTCAGGCCGAATGCCAGGATGGTATAGTCGCCGCGCAGATATTCCAAAAAGAACCGTGCGACGGAATAGAGCATGACATAGAGTGCAAATACCTGGCCTTTGGCGTGACGAGTCAGTGAAAAAGCGAGCAGCGCTACAAAAATCAAAATATCCAATTGCCCTTCCCACACTTCCGCCGGCCATAGCGGTTGGTCGCCGTAGGTGCGATATGCCAATGTGGTCGGCGGATAGAGAATACCGAAAGGGCCTCCTGTCGGATGACCGAAGGCGTCACCGTTCATGAGGTTGGCCATACGGCCGACGGACTGACCGACGAGTAATGCGGGGGCGACCAAATCGGCAAATTCCAAAATCGGAATGCGGTGGCGGCGCAAGTAAATGACGGCGGTAATGACGCCGAAAACAAGGCCGCCTTGTATCGCCATGCCGCCCTGCCACACAAAGGGGATTTCCAAAAGATGATGTTGGTAATAGTCCCAGTCAAAGAAAAACACATCCCAGAGGCGTCCGCCGACGATTCCCATCAACCCGCAATAGACAGTCATGTCAAAGATATGTTCGTGCCAGCGGCCGTCTTTTTTTGTGAAGTAATACGCCAATATGCCGCCGGTGATAATTCCCAAGGCAAATAACAGACCGTATGAACGAATCGGAAACGAACCGATAAAAAACAGATATTGATGCATACTAGCTCCTTTCTTCTTTTCTGATTATACCTTATTTCCGTGCGAAGAGCGCGAGGCTATCCGTCTTATCAAAAGAGGTATGTTATAATAATAACTGCTGAAAGGGCAGTATGTAAATGCAAAAGGATTGGTGCAAGGGGGATTAGGGTGTCCACAGAATATATTCGGAATTTTTCTATTATCGCGCATATCGATCACGGCAAATCGACGCTGGCCGACCGTTTGATTGAAATGACGGGTGCACTCAGTGAACGGGAGATGCAGGCGCAGGTGCTCGATAATATGGAGCTGGAAAAGGAGCGGGGAATTACGATTAAATCGCAGTCTGTTCGTCTGCATTATACGGCGGCGGACGGTCATGACTATATGCTGCATTTAATTGATACGCCGGGGCATGTCGATTTTAATTATGAAGTTTCGCGCAGTTTGTCCGCGTGCGAAGGCGTATTGCTGGTGGTCGACGCGACACAAGGCGTCGAGGCGCAGACACTGGCCAACGTGTATTTGGCAGTGGATCACGATTTGGAGATTATCCCGGTCATTAATAAAGTGGATTTGCCGAGCGCCGACCCGGACATGGTCAAAGAGGAAATCGAGACCGTGATCGGATTGGATGCTTCCGCCGCACCCTTGATTTCGGCCAAAACCGGATTGGGAGTACCGGATGTGCTGGAAGCCATTGTGCGGGAAATACCCCCGCCGCCCGATAACAGTAATCGGCCTCTCAAAGCGTTGGTCTATGATTCACATTTTGACTCCTACAAGGGGATTATCGCCTATGTCCGTATTCACGAAGGATCGCTTCGCTTGGGAGATCGAATCCGGATGATGGCCAGCGGCAAAGAGTTTGAAGTCACGGAAGTCGGTTATTTCGGTCCGCAGATGACACCGACCGACGCGTTGACATGCGGTACGGTCGGCTATTTGGCGGCCAGCATTAAGAACGTGCATGATTGCACGGTCGGCGATACCATCACCACCGTCGAAAACGGTGCGACAGAACCCTTGCCGGGATACCGCAAGGCGACGCCGATGGTCTATTGCGGATTGTACCCTGTTGACAGTAAAGATTACGGTGCGTTGCGTGATGCGTTGGACCGACTCCACTTAAATGATGCGGCATTGGTGTATGAAGCGGAGACCTCACTGGCGTTGGGGTTCGGTTTCCGTTGCGGTTTTCTCGGGTTGCTGCATATGGACGTCATCCAAGAGCGTTTGGAACGAGAATACGAACTGGAGCTGATTACGACCGCCCCGTCGGTTATTTATCGCGTCTACACGACGGACGGGCAAATGATGGAGGTCGATAATCCCGCCAAATTGCCCGATCCGACCACGATTGAACGGATTGAAGAGCCGTTTGTCAAAGCGACCGTCATGTTGCCGTCCGATTTGGTCGGAAGCGTGATGGAACTGGCGCAGGAACGTCGCGGTGAATACCGTACCATGACATACATGGACGAGACACGTGTGGCGTTGGAATACGATTTGCCTCTCAACGAAATTATTTACGATTTCTTTGATAAGTTAAAATCAGCCACCAAGGGCTATGCGTCGCTGGATTACCAACTGACAGGGTATCGGGAAGCGGATATGGTGAAACTGGATGTGTTGTTGAACGGTGATATTGTCGACGCCTTGAGCACGATTGTGCATCGTTCCAATGCCGCCTATCGCGGTCGGGCTTTGGCACTGAAGTTGAAGAATATTATTCCGCGGCAGATGTTTGAAATCCCGATTCAAGCGGCTGTCGGTAACAAAATCGTCGCCCGTGAGACGGTCAAGGCAATGCGTAAAGATGTTTTGGCCAAGTGCTACGGCGGTGATATTACACGGAAACGGAAGCTGTTGGAAAAGCAAAAAGAAGGAAAAAAGCGGATGAAGCAAGTCGGCAGTGTGGAAATTCCGCAGGAAGCATTCATGGCGATTTTGCAGGACGATTGATATGACGGTCGGCGTATATATCCATATTCCGTTTTGCGAATCGCATTGCTATTATTGTGCGTTTTATTCCGCTGTCGAACGGGCGGATGTGTACGACACGTACTTGGATGCGCTGTTGCGGGAAATGGAAGCGAGAGCCGAAGACATTGCTGCCGCTACGGTGGACAGTATTTACTTGGGCGGCGGCACACCGTCACTGTTCGGTCCGGAACGGATAGGGGAGCTTTTGGCGGCTTGTCGCCGTTTCTTCACGGTGAGTGCCGATTGCGAAGTGACGATGGAAGCCAACCCCGCCTCACTGTCCGTAGATGATTATCGCCGGTATTGCCATGGGGGCGTGAATCGCCTCAGCTTGGGCGTGCAAAGTTTTTCCGATCGCCATTTGCAACGCGCCGGACGGTTGCATACGGCGCACGAAGCGCGACAAGCGGTGCAGCGTGCCTATCGGGCGGGATTGACCAATATCAGCATTGATTTGATGTACGGATTGCCCGCGCAATCGTCTGCCTCCTTTCAACACAGTTTGCTTACGGCGGTGCATTTACCGGTCAGTCATATTTCCGTCTACGGTCTGACAGTAGAAGAAGGCACCTACTTCGGTCGCTTACAACAGCAGGGAAGATTACAGCTGCCGAGTGAAACGGAAGAGTGGCGGATGTATCAGGACATGTGTCGGATTCTTCCGCATTACGGCTTTGACCGATATGAAATTGCCAATTTCGCTCGTAACGGAAAACGTTCCCGTCACAATCAAAAATATTGGCACTACATGCCCTACTTGGGTTTGGGAGCGGCGGCCACGTCGTTTCTCGGCCGTCAACGCCGTACGAATATAGCGGATTGGAAGCAGTATGTCGCGGGTACTGCCCGGTATTCTTCCCCGTACGAAACGGAAACGCTGACGGAAGAACAGCTGGCGGAAGAATATGTGTTTATGCATTTGCGCACTCGCAAGGGAGTGGACACGGTAGCATTTGCGCGTCGTTTCGGCATTTCTTTCTGCGACTTCTATCCGCCGTCAGTAGCGGCGGGCCTGCAAGCCGAAGGATTATTGACACAGATCGGCTCTACACTTCGTTTGACACCGCGTGGCATGGCCTTGGCCAACCGCGTGATGGCGAAATTTATATTGACCTGAGACGTCGAAAAGGCTAAAAAGTCAAAAAACAAAAAATATTTGACTTTTTAGCCTTTTCGTGATATTCTATATTCATCAATTAGCACTCGATTGCGTTGAGTGCTAACAAAAAACGGGGTGAGGGGATGGACGAGCGCAAAAAGAAAATATTGCAAGCGATTGTGGAAAGCTATATTGCGACAGCAGAACCGGTCGGTTCACGCACCATTGCCCGCATGTATGATTTGGGCATCAGTCCGGCCACCATTCGGAATGAAATGCAGGACTTGGAGTTGATGGGCTACTTGGTACAACCCCATACGTCGGCGGGACGCATTCCGTCGCGCGAAGGCTATCGGTTCTATGTGGATGCGTTGATGCATCCGCAGCAAGTGTCACAGAGTGAGACGGATATGATTCGCGATTGGATTTTGTCGCACCGGGGGCAGACCGAAATCGCCTTCAACGAGATTGTTAAAATGCTGGCATCACTGACCCATAATTTTTCGTTGGCGGTGTCGGCGCAGGGAACGGAAAGTACCTTCCAGTATTTGCGGTTTTTACCGTTTGACGGACGTCGCGTAGTATTGGTACTCGTTACCAAAGAAGGCGCCGTACACAATTCGATTATCACAGTACCGGAAGGCGTCAGTGCCCTGGAATTGGCGCTGTTTGCCGAAAAAATGAACAATGCGTTGGCAGACCGCCCCTTGCATACCATCACGAAAGAAATGATGGATCGGTTGCGACAGGATATTTTAATCGACCAATCTTTTTATCAGCATGTATGGTCGGCGATTCAGGAAAACAGCACGACGGAATACCAAATCGTGACCGACGGTGTCGGCGAAATGATCCGACAACCGGAATTTCAGGATATCGATAAAGTAAAGCAGCTGATTTCCTTGGCGGAACAAAGCCTACAAATCGCTCGCCTTGTGGATATTCCGATGCATGCGGCGGTGCATGTGCGTATCGGTACGGAAACAGGCACGGAGCTGTTGGCGGATTACGGCATGGTGCAGGCCCAGTTATACCATAATCGGCAAGTTATCGGTACGATTGCGGTCATCGGTCCTATGCGGATGGAATACGCGCGGGTCGTTTCGCTGTTTCATGCATTGCAGAAAGAAATTAACGAATTGGAGTCAAGAAATAAGTGAGGTGCAACATGAACGAAGAAAAGCAGCAACCGGAAGACAAGCAGGAAGTCGACTTGCACCGGCAAGACAGCGGACCGGAAACGGAACCGCAGGCCGTATGTACGGAAGAAGAATGGGCGCAATTGAAACAGCAGCTACTGCGTTTACAAGCCGATTTTGACAATTTTCGGCGACGTACGGCAGAAGAGCGTATCCGTCTGCGGGAACAAGCACAAGGCGATTTGGTAACGGCCTTGCTACCGGTCCTTGACCACTTTGATTTGGCGTTGTCGCATACGCCGACACAAGGCGATGAAGAAGTCCGAAATGCGTTTTTGGACGGATTTAAAATGATTCGTCGGCAATTGGAAGAAGTGCTGTCCGAATTCGGCGTACAGGAAATCGAAGCTATGGGAGCGACGATGGATCCGTCCTATCATGAAGCCATGCTACGGGTCACCGATCCGAAGTATCGCGAAGGTGAAATTGTACAAGTATTGAAAAAAGGATATCAAATGGGAGATCGGGTACTGCGTGCCGCGCAGGTACAGGTCGGTTATCCCGAAGAGTAGGAGGACAATTATGTCAAAAGTAATCGGTATTGACTTGGGAACAACAAACTCGGTAGTAGCGGTCATGGAAGGCGGAGAGCCGGTCGTCATTCCGACGGCGGAGGGATCGCGTTTAACGCCGTCCGTTGTGGGATTTTCCAAAACGGGTGAACGTCTGGTCGGTCAATTGGCGAAACGACAGGCGGTATCGAATCCGGATCGAACGATTTCGTCGATCAAACGTCACATGGGATCGGATTATCGTGTCGCAATTGATGACAAACAGTACACACCGCAAGAGATTTCCGCGATGATTTTGCAAAAAATGAAGCAGGATGCGGAAGCATACTTGGGCGAAAAAGTCGATAAAGCGGTTATTACGGTACCGGCCTATTTTACCGACAGCCAACGGCAGGCGACCAAAGACGCGGGCGCAATTGCCGGCTTGGAAGTCATGCGGATTATCAATGAACCGACGGCGGCTGCATTGGCATACGGGCTGGATAAAGATGAAGAACATACCATTTTAGTATTCGACTTAGGGGGCGGCACGTTTGACGTTTCGATTCTTGATTTGGCGGACGGTGTCTTTGAGGTCAAAGCCACGCAAGGGAACAACCATCTCGGAGGCGATGATTTTGACCGCAAGGTGATGGATTGGATTATTGCCGAATTCAAAAAAGAACACGGGGTGGACCTCGGCAAAGATAAAATGGCATTGCAACGCTTAAAAGAAGCCGCAGAAAAGGCGAAAATCGAATTGTCGGGAGTTGTCACTACGAATATCAATCTTCCGTTTATTTCCGCTGACAGTAACGGCCAACCGATGCACTTGGATTTGAACTTGACACGGGCAAAATTCGATGAGCTGACAAATGATCTGGTGCAGGCCACAATGGAGCCGACACGCAAAGCGATTGCCGACTCCGGACTGACAGTCGATCAAATCGATAAAATCTTATTGGTCGGCGGTTCCAGCCGCATTCCGGCAGTACAGGAAGCGATTAAAAAAATTCTGGGCAAAGAACCGAGCAAGGGGATTAATCCGGACGAATCGGTAGCCATCGGTGCGGCGATACAGGCCGGTGTCTTGGTCGGTGAAGTCAAAGACGTACTGCTTTTGGATGTCACACCGCTTTCGCTGGGGATTGAAACCTTGGGCGGCGTATTTACAAAGATTATCGATCGCAACACCACGATTCCGACATCTAAGAGCCAAGTGTTCTCTACCGCGGCAGATAATCAGCCGTCGGTCGATATCCATGTCTTGCAAGGCGAGCGGAACATGGTAGCGGACAATAAAACGTTGGGGCGTTTCGAGTTGAGCGGGATTCCGCCGGCACCGCGCGGCGTTCCGCAGATTCAAGTCACGTTCGACATTGACGCGAACGGTATCGTGCATGTCACCGCCAAAGATCTCGGTACCGGCAAAGAGCAAAATATCACGATTACCTCATCCGGCGGACTTTCGGATGAAGAAATCGATCGGATGGTCAAGGAAGCCGAAGCGCATGCGTCGGAAGATGAGAAGAAAAAAGAAGAGGTCGAAGCGCGGAACAATGCCGATTCGTTGGTGTATCAAGCGGAAAAAACACTTAAAGATATCGGCGACAAGGCAGATGCAAGCTTGAAGAGCAAGGTGGAAGCGGCTATCGGCGATTTGAAAAAAGCACTGGAAGGAACGGATGTAGCGGTCATCAAAGAAAAAGCGGAGGCGCTCAGCAAGCCTTTGTATGAATTGACCGGGAAACTCTACGAACAGGCACAAGCCGACGCGTCATCGGGGGCGCAAGCAGCTGAGACCCAAGGAGCGGGGCCGCAAGGGCAAGAAGACGTTGTTGACGGCGATTACAAAGTGATGGATGATGAGGACAAAAAATAACGGGAGATTGATGGTGTGAGCCAAAAGAATTATTATGACGTGCTGGGCGTGAGCAAGGATGCCGGCGCCGATGAACTGAAAAAAGCATATCGCAAATTGGCCAGAAAATATCATCCCGACTTGAACAAGGATAACCCCAAGGAAGCGGAAGCCAAGTTCAAGGAAATTAACGAAGCGTATGAAACATTGTCGGATGCGAATAAGCGTGCACAATATGATCAGTTCGGTCATGACGCCTTCACACGGGCAGGACAGACCGGAGGGTTCGGCGGCAACGGCGGCGGGTTCGGATTTCAGGATTTTTCGCAAGCAGGCGGGTTTGGCGGTTTCGGGGATATTTTTGAAAGCTTTTTCGGTGGCGGACAAGGCCGTCGGAATACAGGACCGGTGGACGGTGCAGATTTGCGCTACGACTTGGAAATCACATTGGAAGAAGCCGCCTTCGGTGCAGATAAAGAGTTCAGCATTGTGAAGGAAGAGGTTTGTCCGCGTTGTCACGGCAACGGAGCCGAGCCGGGGACGACTGTCGCTACCTGCCCGCAGTGCCGCGGAACCGGGCAAGAACAGGTGGTGCGTAACACACCGTTCGGACAGATGGTGAATGTGACAACTTGTTCTTCCTGCGGCGGGAGCGGACAAAAAATCGATACGCCCTGTCATGAGTGTCATGCCAGTGGGCGCGTACAAAAAAAGCGCAAATTGCAAGTACAGATTCCCCCGGGCGTGGACACCAATTCGCGTATTCGCTTGCGCGACGAGGGCGAACCGGGAACACGAGGCGGACGCCAAGGGAACTTGTATGTGTATATTTATGTCAAACCGCACCAGCGTTTCAGCCGGCGGGGAGCCGATTTGTACTGTGAAGAGCATATCTCTTTCCCGGTGGCGGCAATGGGTGGAACTACCGAAGTGGAAACATTGTACGGTAAAGTCGAATTGAAAATACCGCACGGCACACCGAACGGAAAGGTGTTTCGCCTGGCCGGACAAGGTCTACCGGCACTTCGCGGTTCAGGAAAAGGGAACCTGCATGTGACCATCATCGTAGATGTTCCCCGCAGTCTATCGGATGAACAGCGAACAGCGCTGACCCACTATGCACGGCTTATGGGTGAAGAAGCGGTCAAGGAAGAAGCACCGTCGTTTTTTGAGAAACTCAAAGATACGTTGAAAGGCTAAAGAGGAGGCAACTCCTCTTTTTGCTTGCAGTCTGTCGGGAAAATCAGTACAATGAATCAAAAGGAATGAAAGGGCGGAGAGTGTGAAACGGGTCTCATTTTTGACACTGGGATGTAAGGTAAATCAATATGACACCGATGCCATGCGAGGGCTTTTTATGCAGGCCGGATATCAGGTAGTCGGTACCCATGAAGCGGCCGATGTGTGTGTCATCAATACTTGCTCGGTGACGCACGTGGGGGAACGCAAATCGCGGCAGGCGATTCGGAAAATGCGCCGGCTCAATCCGGATACGATTATTGCGGTTACCGGTTGTTATGCTCAACTCGATCCGGACACCATCGCCGGTATCGAAGGTGTACGTGTGATTGTGGGCACTCAGGACCGTAGCCGAATTGTTGATTTTGTGGAAGCTTGCCATGCTGACGGAGACGTACAGAACCACGTGCGGGATATTTTACCGACGACTGATTTTGAAAATCTCAATTTATATGGAGGTGCCGTTGAACATACACGAGCATACGTGAAAATTCAAGAAGGATGCGGAAATTTTTGCACTTTTTGTATTATTCCGTATACGCGCGGCCGCTTGAAATCCAGACGCCCCGAAGATATTTACGCGGAAGCGGTACGATTGGTCTCGCAGGGATATAAGGAGATTATTCTGACCGGCATTCATCTGGGGAATTACGGTCAGGATTTGGGAGGAAAAAACAGGTTGGCCGATGTAGTCAACCTGCTCCTGACGGAAACGGATGTGCGGCGAGTACGCCTGGGATCGATTGAATCCGTAGAATTGTCGGAGGAATTAATCACGCTGCTGGCGACGGAGCCGCGTTTGTGTCCGCACTTGCATTTGCCGATACAATCCGGCTCTGAGCGGGTGTTGCGGATGATGCGACGACACTACCGTTTGTCCGACTATTTGGTGCTGATTACCGATTTACGTCAGCGTATACCGGATATTGCCTTGACAACGGATTTGATTGTCGGATTTCCCGGCGAAACTGAAGAGATGTTCCGCGAAACGCTGTGTACACTGCAGGATGTCGGTTTTGCGGATGTCCACATTTTTCCGTATTCACGGCGTAAAGGAACTCCGGCAGCCGACTTTCCGAACCAAATCACGGAGGCGGAAAAAAAGGAGCGCGTACATCGGGCGGAAGAAGTTGTACGGCGGGCAGCCCGAGCGTATGCGCAGCGGTTTATCGGAAAAGATGTTAACGTGCTGGTGGAAAGCCGCTTGCAAAACGGTCACTTTGAAGGGATGTCCGCACATTATCATCGAGTCCGATTAGTCAATGAAGTACCGCAAACCGGAGAAATTTATCCGACCCGTATTATCGATGCGGATGCCCAAGGATTGATTGGAAGAGCGTATGTGAGACAGGAGGCGTTATCATGACAGACTGTGTGTTTTGTAAAATTATTGCCGGCGAAATTCCGAGCACAAAAGTATATGAGGATGATTGTTTTTTGGCTTTCCGGGATTTGTCGCCGGTAGCATCGACACATGTGTTGATTGTCCCGAAAGAACATATTGAAAGTGTGGCAGTACTGACGCCGGAAAAAGAAGCCGAGGGCCTGCGTGGGATTTTTTGCGTGGCGAAGGCTGTTGCGGAAGCGGACGGTATTCGGGAAGACGGTTTTCGCCTGGTCGTCAATACAGGCCAACACGGCGGACAAACAGTACCTCATTTTCACCTGCATGTGATTGGCGGCAAAGAGTTGGGGTGGCCGCCGTTTGCGAATTGACAAATGGAGGGAATGGGATTATAATTTTAATGTGCATTTGCACCCCATAAGACTATTTGGAGGGAGGGATAAACATGTCTGAGATCAAAGTCAAGAAGGGCGAGTCATTTGATAATGCTCTGCGCAGATTTAAACGTTCCTGCCAAAAAGCCGGGGTTCTTTCTGAAGTCAGAAAACGTGAACATTACGAGAAGCCCAGTGTGCGACGCAAGAAAAAATCGGAAGCGGCGCGCAAACGTAAGTTCAAATAAGTGAAACGGGTGACGAGATGACGATTCAAGAACAATTGCTGCAGGATATGAAAGCGGCAATGAAGGCGAAAGAAGCCGGTAAGGTGGAATTGTCCGTAATCCGTATGGTTCGCTCCGCATTGAAAAACGAGGAAATACATTTACACCGTCCGTTGACGGATGACGATGTATTGGCCGTCTTGACAAAGGAAAAGAAAATGCGGGAGGATTCCCTGCTCGAATTTCAAAAGACGGACAGAAATGATTTGGTCGCACAGACGCAAGCGGAAATTGACGTGTTGATGCGCTATTTGCCGCAACCGTTGACGGAAGCGGAAGTGCGGGAAGTGATTCAGACTGTAGTTCGCGATGAATCGATTGAACCGATGAATTTCGGAACCATCATGAAAGCGGTCATGCCGCATCTCAAGGGGCGTGCGGACGGCCGAACGGTACAAACGATTGTGAAAGAGCTGTTGGCGGAACAATAAAATAGTATGGTCGACGAAGACCTCACCTTGTTTTCGGGTGAGGTCTTTTTTGAAAGGAGAAACCGATGGTCCAGGAAAATGAGTTGCTGTACGTTATTCCGGCGGGAAAGTACGGAAAAGAGGGGATATTGTCCTTGCTGGCGCAGTATCCGGAGATTAAGTATGTATCGCTGATGGGCATTGACTTGGCAGGCAATGATACCGATGAAAAGATTCCGATTGAGTTATTCTTCAAAAATTACAATACCTTTTTCTCGGGTGAAGCGGTACAGACTGACGGTTCCTCTGTTGTGTTGACCAATATTGCGACGCTGAACAATGCCAAGGTGGATATTGTGGCCGATTCGGATGTAAACTGGATTGTGGACTATAATTGGCAAAACATTGATGCGGATTCCGGCCGACCGACAGGGACATTGCGCATTCCTGCATTCTTGGTGCATGACGGGGAGATGGTCGATTCACGTTCTATTTTGAAACGGACGATTGAATACGTTAATCATGAATTAATCGCACTGTTAAAAAATCATTCGATTGCCGGCATGGAGCATGTTCGGGCGGATGATATTGACGAGCTCTTGTTTACGACGGCGACTGAGCTGGAGTTTTGGGTCAAAACACCGAGTCAGGAGATTGACAGCCGCGCGCTTTCCGTTTCACAACGTATGCAGGAACAATATTGGCAGCGTACTCACGGCGCGGTGCGTACGGCGATGGAAGAGTCCATCGAAATGCTCAAGAAAATGGGACTCGAGCCGGAGATGGGCCATAAAGAAGTCGGCGGTGTCAAGCCGCGTATTGATGACAACGGTCGCTTGGTCAGCGTCTTGGAACAATTGGAGATTGACTGGCGCTACCAAAACAGTCCCTTACAGACAGCTGATAATGAGCTGGAAGCACGGATTCTCATTCGCGAAGTATTCCGCAAAAACGGACTCGAGGTCACGTTTAAGGCCAAACCGATTATCGGTGTGGCAGGAAGCGGGAAACATACGCATATCGGTTTGGCCGCGCGGATGAAAAACGGTACAGTGGTCAACTTGTTTGCACCGCAGCAAATGGATGCCGATTTCCTCAGTGTCATCGGATACGGTGCGCTGATGGGGATGCTTCATCATTATGAAATTATGAATCCGTTCGTATCCGCCACAAACGACGCGCTCAATCGCCTAAAGCCGGGATTTGAAGCGCCGGTGGCGATTGTAACCTCCCTGGGCAAGTCTCCGCAGGAGTTGTCACGGAACCGTAGCGTGTTAATCGGGTTGATTCGAGATATGAAAAATCCGCTGGCGACCCGATTTGAGTTGCGTTCTCCGAACCCGTATACAAATACCTATACCTGTATTGCGCTTTGTTACTTGGCGGCCTTGGACGGTATTCGGTATGCGGTCGAATCCCACAAAGCGCCGGAGGCGCTCCTGCAAGAACTGTCCAAAGAGCCGGGAGAGGCGGCGGACTATTTGGACGCGGGTCGTGCTTACCGTACGGAAAATGATGTATTCGAATACTATAGTGCGGAAGAACGGAGCGCACGGTTTTCCTGCCCGCCGACGACCGTATGGGAAAACATTCGCTTGATGAAACAATTTCCGGAGAAAAAGCATCGTTTAGCGGCTGGTAACGCGTTCTCGGAGCGATTGATGGATTCTTTTTTGGCCGGCGTGATTCATCGCTGGAAATTGGAATTATACAATCGGATTATATCGGAAAACAATGCACAGGTGCGGGCTTGTAAACGATTGAACAATGAAAATGAGTTGGACGAAGAACGTTGGCGGGAAATTGACGGACGTCGCCAATACTTGGCGAAAGATCGTCGCGGACAATTATCGTTGTTATCGCGTATTCGCGAGGCGTTGACAAGCGGTGATTATGATACCGCCTCCGTATTGCAAGTAGAAATGAATGAAAAAATGATTGAGCTTGACGAACTGTACCACGAGTATCGTGAAAATTTAATTGATTGATTTGCAAATGTCCATCTCTGGCAGATGGACATTTGTTTGTTACGGCGGTTATGTTACAATGGAACAGAGGTATGTATATGAATTATCGACAATTTTACCGCCAGTTTTTTCATCCGCACATAGGGCTCTACTTGCTGGGCGTGCTGTTGTTGATTGCTGTGGACGTATTGCAACTGTGGGTACCGCGGCTAATCGGTATTGCGATCGATGACTTAATTGCCGGGAAAAAACATTTGACACTATATATCGGCTATATTCTCGGTCTCGGTATTGCGATTTTGTTTTGTAAATACGGATACCGATATTTTTTGTTAGGTGAAATGCGAAAAGCCGAGTATTCCCTGCGGAAAGCACTTGTGACGCGGGCGATTCATTTGCCCCTTTACTTTTACGAAAAGAACGGCCCGGGCAAGATTATGGCCCTGCTGATTAATGATGTGACCTCTATTCGCGTGGCGATGGGGCTGGGCATGATGCTTCTGATTGATGCGGTATTTTTAAATGTTGTCGCATTGTTGATGATGACTGAGCAAATATCGTTTCGCATGTCGTTGTGGATTTTATTGCCGATGCCGGTGATTCTCTGCGTGGCAATCGGTTTGGGACGGATTTTGCGGGTGCGTTTTCGCTATGCACAAGAGTTGTTCAGCACGATGACGGAATTTACCCAAGAGCTGTTTATGGGGCTGCGTGTCATCAAAGGATTGAGTGAGGAAGAGAACACAGCGCGTCAATTTGCACAAATCAATCGGATTAATCGAGAGGGAAATCTTCGCTTGGCACGCGCGCAAGCGTTTTATTTGCCGTTGACGCGCACCTTGTCGATGATTTGCTTCGCACTGTCGATATATCTTTGCGGGCAGATGGTCTATCAACAGCAAATTACAATCGGAGACTTTGTCGCGATTAACGGATATATCGGAATTCTCATCGGTGCCACAATGGGCATCGGCGGAATGATCGGCTTAATGAATCGGGCGCTGGGGTCGTATGACCGGATTCGTGCGTTTTTTGACGAACCGTTGGAGGAGATTTCCGTGTCGAGCGAACCCTGCCGGCAGGGGAAAGATATATCCGTACGCATTCAGAACTTGACATTTAGCTATCCGCAGACGAATGTACCGGCTTTACAGGATGTATCGATGCATATTCCAGCCGGCAAGCATATCGGCATTGCCGGTCCGCCCGGCGCCGGGAAAAGTACATTGGTCAAGCTATTGTTGCGTTTGTATCCGATTTCCCGCAATATGATTTATATCAACGAGACGGATATCTGCGACTGGGATATCCCGACATTGCGGACAATCAGTGCATATGTACCGCAGGAGCCCGTACTGTTCTCCAGAACGGTTGCGGAAAATATTGCGTTTCCCGCGACGGAAGGGACCTATTCGGCGGCGCAGGTGGAAGCGGTGAGCGTCGCCGCGGATATTTCTCTGTCGCTTCAACAGCGGCTGCAAGGCCATGCCGGTAAGCTGAAAGAAGCCGGAACGGATTTATCCGGCGGCCAGCGGCAACGTATCGGTATTGCACGGGCATTGTATCGGGATGCACCGTTGGTATTGATGGATGATGTGTTTTCTGCCCTGGATTATCAAACAGCAGCCTCTATCGAACGGCATTTTACGGAGACGTTGCAAGATAAGACGGTAGTGTTGATTTCCCAACGCATGGCCGCGTTACGAAAAGCAGATTATATTTATGTCTTGCTGGATGGTCAAATCGCCGAAGAAGGCACCCATGACGAGTTGTGGCAGAAAAAGGGTGTGTATTTTGAGCTGTATCATAAGCAAGAGGAGCGGAGTGAATAATGCGAAAAGTCGTCGGTTATCGTGAAGATTTGGCCAACCTCCGCCGCATCTTACGCTATGCCGTTCCCTACAAGTGGACACTACTCTTGGCGGGGGTGCTGATACTGGTCGGAATCGGCTTGGATTTGGTGCGACCGTACTTGATCAAATATACGATTGATACCGTATTTCCTTCATATGATATGTCACGGTTACAGATAATTACGTCGGTCTACTTGGGTACAATTGCCGTCAGTGTTTGCGTATTATATTGGCAAAGCTATTTATTGCAATATGTCGGCCAGCATGTGATTTATGTCATTCGACAGGATATTTTTACACGCTTACTGACACAGACACAGGCGGAAATGGACAAAACACGGGTCGGCAGTATGGTCACGAAAGTGACGAATGACACCGATGCGATTCGGGCACTGTTTATCGAAGTGTTGGTACCGATGGCCGGTGATTTGCTGATGATGGCCGGTATTTTAGCGGTGATGTTTTCGCTGCATGCCCGTTTGGCAACAGTATCGCTGGTGGCCTTGCTGATTGTGGGGATTTCCATCCAGATATTCAAGCAGTTCAGCCGCCGAATTTATCGTCAGGTACGCAGTTGTATTTCCGCCTCCAACAGCTACGTCCAAGAAGCACTGAACGGAATGACAGTCGTGAAAGCGTATGGTGCGGAAGAAGATATCTTGCGCGAATACGAACAAATCAATCGCGCCTTCATGAAAACGAGTTTGAGTGAAGTGCGGACGTTCGGGATTTTTCGCCCTTTGGTCGATTTTATTTATTTCATCGCCGTTGTGTTGGTATTGCTGGCGGTCGATTTTTCCGTCGACATCATCGATGCGGCGCTGGTGTTTGTATTTATTCAATACACGGAAAAGTTTTTCGGGCCGGTGCGCGGGATTGCCGAACGGTATAATACATTGCAGTCTGCACTGGCCGGCATCGATCGCACAAATACGTTGTGGCAAGAGGATTTCGGCACGGAACGGGACGATTCCCGACCGGACTGCGGCGATGCCTTTTATTCACTGGAATTACGCCATGTCTGGTTTCGGTACTCGGAGACGACGGACTGGGTCTTGCGGGATGTCAATTTGCGTGTTGAGTCCGGCGAGATGATTGGAATCGTCGGGGAATCCGGTGCCGGGAAAACGACGGTCATGAGTCTGCTGATGCGTTTTTATATTCCGCAAAAAGGTGCGATTTATCTGAACGAAGTACCGATTGAACAGTATTCTTTGGCATCTACCCGCAAACTCTTGGGGTATGTATTCCAAAATCAGCATTTATTCAAGGGCAGTATTGAAGACAATGTACGCTTGTACAACGATAGCATCAGTGATGAGGAGGTGCGGGCGGCATTGCGGGAAGTGGACTTGGGCGAAGCGACCGACGATTCTTCCGCGACCGGGCGAACGGAAGCCGGCTATATGGGGAGTTTTTTGTCCATGGGCGAGCGACAATTGTTATCCTTGGCGCGTGTGCTTGTTCGCCGCTATCCGGTTTTGATTTTAGATGAGGCGACTGCCAACATGGACAGTGCGACGGAGATGAAAATCCAGCGGTCTCTGGCCAAAATTCGGGGCAAGCATACACTCTTGGTTATTGCGCACCGATTGTCCACGATTCGCAACGCCAATCGTATTTTTGTATTTCAAAACGGCAGAATTGTACAAGTCGGGCAGTATGATGAATTGGCCAAAAGCAAGGGCTATTTTCGTGAATTGCTGGAGGCGCAGCGATGAAAGAAATCACCAGCCGGGACAATACGGCATATAAACAGGCGCTTTCCCTGCATCAAAAGAAGTATCGACAGCGAACCGGCCGTTTTCTTGTGGAAGGGCAGCGGGCGCTCATGACGGCACTGCAGGAGAACATTCCGCCACTGGAACTTTGGGTGGCGGATTCGGCGCGGGAAAGCAAGGAATCGATATTGGCACAAGTCGATTCGCGTACGGTTCGTGTTGTCACCGACGGACTGTTACAGCGCCTGGCTCGAACGGAAGAAGCGCAGGGGATTGTCGCGGTCTTTGCGGTTGACTCCTTGCCGCGGGAGGTCAAGGAGCCGGTGCAGGATACGATTGTCGTGCTGGATCGGGTGCAGGATCCGGGCAATGCGGGGACGATTGTCCGCATTGCGGCGGCCTCCGGCTGTCAGGCAGTGTGGACGACTTGCGGTAGTGTGGATCTGTTTAACGAGAAAGCGGTTCGCAGTACGATGGGGTGTTTGTTTCAAATTCCGGTGCGTGTTGATGTGACCCCCGATGAGATTATTGCACAAGCCCGGGAGGAGCATCGGGCAGTTTACGCTGCCGCACTACGACGTAGTTTGCCGTATTCGCAAATCCTTCCGGCCGAGCGCGCATTTTGGGTGTTTGGTAACGAAGGAAACGGAATTACGGAGGAGGTCTTGTCGTCGGCGGACGGCTGTTATCATATTCCCCTGCATAACAATGTCGAGTCGTTGAATGTAGCAATGGCCGCTTCGGTCATATTGTTTTATTATCGAGATATGTGTCTGGCAACATGAAAGGGACGTATGACTATTTCCGAACAACGTGCCGCATTCGCAGCAAGTCTGCGGCGGTATGATATAATAATTAATAGTGAAAAAAGCATTTCTTACGGGGTTCAATGGAAAGTTTCCCAAAAGCAGGAAACCGCAACCGTCAACACTTATCATGGCAAGAAAGGATTCCGTCTGGTCATTCAAGGGGCGTCTCCGAAATTGCAGCAGCAAATAGAAAATGCATTCGCGGCGGTGGGAGAGAAACCTGACGCTACCGATATCCCGGCCGAAAAGACGGCCGACCGCGGACCGGCCCATCGTATCATCGGCTGTGATGAATCGGGGAAAGGAGATGTGCTCGGTCCCTTGGTCGTAGCGGCCGTTACTCTCCGTACGCCGGAATCGAAAGAAGTGGCCGCATGGGGTGTCTGTGACAGTAAACAACTCACCGATGAGAAAATTCTCGTATTGGCAGAGCGTTTTTTGCAGTCCTTTCCGGATGCGTCTGTCGTGACTTGTCTCATGCCGAATCAATACAATGAACGGTATGCTGCATATCGGAGCAAGCACAGGAATCTGAATCATTTGCTCACGGATTTGCATTTTCATAATATCGCAGTACTGTGTGAACGATTTCCGACCGATCAGGTGATTTTGGATCGATTTGCGCCCGGCAGAATGATGGAGGAACAGTTTTCAGCACACGGTTTGGCAGTGCCGCTGTTACAAGTGCCGCGCGGGGAGCAATTTATTGAAGTGGCGATGGCGTCGGTGCTGGCACGGTCTGTATTCGTACAGCAGATGGATTTGTTGTCGGAGACATACGACCGAATCTTGCCGAAAGGTGCCGGGCGCGGTGTAGCGGCATACATTTCCGAATTAGCGGACCGATACGGAACTGAAGTGCTCGGAAATATCGGTAAGTTGCACTTTAAGACATTTGATTCCTATCGCTAGGGGGCGTATATATGCGATTTTTGATTATTAATGCCGATGACTTCGGGCTGACGAAAGAAGTCAACGAAGCCGTTCGCCTTGCCGCTACCGACGGTGTATTGACCAGTACCAGCCTGCTGGCGCCGGGATATGCATTTACCGAGGCGGTACGAATCGCCGAAACGTTACCGCAGCTCGGAATCGGCGTGCATACGGCTCTGGTCGGAGGAATGCCTCCGGTCGCAGGGGCGGCGGCAGTGCCGTCACTGGTTGATGAGGACGGATACCTCTGGCCGGATTATATGACCTTCATTCGACGCGACTTGGCCGGACAAATCGATTACGACGATGTCTATCGGGAACTGGATGCACAATTTGAAAAAATATGCAGCCAATCGGTACGTATTACGCATGCGGACGGTCATCAACATTTGCATATATGGCCGAAAGTATTGCCGATAGTCAGCACACTCTGTCGGAAATATCACATCACAAGCATGCGTATCCCGCAGGAATCAATCTCCTACGGCAAGCATTTAGCGTCATGGAAACGCTTTTTGGGGAAAAGCGGTCTGACGGCCTTGGCGGCACGGGCAAGAGGATATATCGCCCGCCAGGGAATTCACACGACGGATTATTTTTGGGGTATGATGGACGGCGGGCAGTTGACAGAGAAAAAAATCCTTGCCATGATGGCGCGGATGGACACCGGCACGCATGAATTGATGTGCCATCCGGCGGTGAACGATACGACGATGCAAGCGCGCTTCGGTTGGCATTACCATTGGCAAACCGAATTGCATGCATTGCTATCGCCGCGTGTGCATGAAGAATTAATTGTGCAGAGCATCCATCGGATTCATTTCGGGGACATTTCATAATGTCGCGCTCATTGCGTAACGGCCTGGTGCTGCTGGCAGTGATTGTAGTCGTTACCTTTTGTACGATTTATTTTACGGTTGATTTATCGACATGGCGCGCATTCTCCTATTTTTCCCTTCAAAACATCATCGCGGCCTTGGCTGTCTTGGCTATCGGGATGTATTTTGACGGGCGCCGCTTGCAGCGATTGGTTGCAATGAATGGCTACCGCGTCAGTATGTTGGGGATATTGCAGGTAATTTTCGGCAATTATTTTTTGGGACTGCTGACGCCCGGTGCAAGCGGCGGTGCGGTGGCGCAAGTGATGATTTTGCGCAGCATCGGTGTTCCGGTCGCCAAAAGTACGATGATTGTCATTATCCGCACCGTGTTTTCCATCCTATTTTTGGTATTTGCCATACCGATTGTTTTTTATTTTGATAATATGGACATTCCCTACATCGGGCATGATTCCTTGTTTTATATCGCGACAGTATTTGTCCTGTGCTGTGTTATCGGATTTTGGCTTTTCACCGGTGTATGGGGAAAAACGATTGCCTATCGACTGCTGCTGATGCTGCACGTCAAGCCCCGACGCATCCGGAAAACGATTCGCTTTTTATCGGATTTGAACGATACCTTGCGGATATTGGCGCGGCACCCTCGGGACACGTTGCTGGTATTCGTGGAATCGGGAATCAGTTTGTGTATGATTTATTCCATCCTGCCGGCCTTGCTATGGAATGCTGAGCAGAGCGGGCCTTATGGCATCTTGCTGGGAAGAATGATTGTGCTAAACTTTATGCTGTATTTTGCACCGACTCCCGGCGGTACCGGCGTGGCCGAAGGCTTCTTTATTTTACTTTTCAAAAATTATGTACCGTCCGGCAGCGTCGGAATTTTGGCGGTGATGTGGCGGGCCTTGGCGGAGTATTTGCCTTTTTTTATCGGCATGTATTTTGTCTTGACTTTATTCGGGAAAAAATATTTATTGCACAGTGATGCGGAACATGAGCGCAGCGGATGTTGAGGTGACTATCGTGGAGAAAGAACAGGATACGCAATTTTACTTGGTCGACAAAAAAATATTGCCGGAAGCCATCAAAAAAACCATCATGGTAAAAAGCTTGCTGACGAGCGGCGAAGTCAAAACGATTAATGAAGCGGTGCAACGAGTCAATTTGAGTCGCAGTGCGTACTATAAATACAAAGATCGTGTCGAGCCTTTTTTTGAAGCGATTCAGGGGCGCGTGTTCTCCGTGTCGATTATGATTTCACACGAAGCGGGCGTACTGGCACGTGTCTTGCAGATGATTGCCCGGCAAAAGGGGAGTATCATCACCATTAACCAGGGCATTCCGTTGCAGCAAGTGGCCAACGTCACAATGTCGTTTGAAACGATGCATATGCAAATCAGTGTCGAAGAGTTGCTAAAACGGATTGATCGGATTAAGGGTGTAAAAGAAATTACACTGATTGGACATGAGTAAGGAGGCGGGGAGATGGACATGATTCAAGTCGGCTTGCTGGGACTGGGGACGGTCGGCTCCGGAGTGGCATTGACGCTCGAGAAAAATCGCGAATGGATTGAAGCGTGTATCGGGCGGCCCTTGCGAATTACACGCGCATTGGTTAAAAACAAAAAGGACTACGGTCATTTGGAGCTGCCGGACGATCTCATCATTACGGAAGACATTCAGGATATTTTGGAAGATGAGGATATTTCTATCGTCATTGAGGTTATGGGCGGTATTCATCCGGCGCGCGAGTTTATTTTGCAAGCGTTGCAAAAAGGTAAGAATGTGGTCAGTGCCAACAAGGATTTGATTGCGCTGCACGGACCGGAAATCGTCCGTACCGCGTCGGAGAATCAGGTGGATTTCCTTTGTGAGGCGAGTGTCGGCGGCGGGATCCCGATTGTATTGCCGCTGCAAAAATCGTTGACAGCCAATCGTGTCGAGGAAATTGCGGGTATTGTCAACGGGACGACCAATTACATTTTATCCGCAATGACGGAAGAGGGGCTTTCGTATGCGGAAGCGCTGGCGCAAGCGCAAAAATTGGGATATGCAGAGGCAAATCCGGCCTCTGATGTCGGCGGCTTGGATGCGGCTCGAAAAATTGCGATTCTCACCTCCATTGCCTATCGGGCTAATGTAACACTCGACGATGTACAGGTCGAAGGGATTGAAAACATCAGCGCCCGCGATATTCAAGTGGCCGGAGAACTGGGGTACGTCATCAAACTACTGGCAGTCGCCAAAAAAATGGACGACGGTGTTGTCCTTTCCGTTCACCCGGCATTCGTTCCTGCCCGGCATCCGTTGGCGGCTGTACGTGGCGCGTACAATGCGGTATATGTGGTCGGCAATGCTGTCGATGATGTCATGTTTTACGGTAAAGGCGCCGGTTCGTTCCCGACGGCCAGCGCGGTATTGGGCGATGTCATGGAGATTGCCCATCATATCAATGAGCACATTTGCGGCAAAAATCCTCTCTTGGCAACCGACGCCATGGCGAAAGTAGCAGACGCGTCGCAGTGGAAATCGCCGTACTATTTCCGTTTGATTGTGCAAAATCGTCCCGGTGTATTAGCGGAAATATCCCGTACATTTGCCCGACACGGTATCAGTATCGAAACTATGCGACAACTGGGCGAAGAAATCAGTGCGGAGCTCGTCATGGTCGTCTATCCGGCGGCGCAATATGCGGTTGATTGCGTACGGGAAGAACTGCAGGCACTCGACAGTGTAGAACGTGTGGCGAACAGTATTCGTGTCTTTGGGGAAATCTCACATGAATAAAATCGGCATACGTGTACCGGCAACGACTGCTAATTTGGGGGCAGGCTTTGATGTATTCGGCATGGCGTTGACGCTCTACAATGACATGTCCTTTGCCGAAACGGGGGACTCTTCAAAAATTGTCTGTCGGATGACAGGGGAAGGCGCGGAGGAATTGGCTGCTGCCGATGCGGATAATCTTGTCGTGTACAGTATGCAACAGTTGGCCGCCCGATATCGCCGGTCTTTGCCAGGGGGCGTGCTGACGATGCATAATCGGATCCCGCTAGCCCGCGGTCTCGGCAGTTCGTCTGCCGCAATTGTAGGCGGGCTAACCATCGCGGCAAAATTGCTGGATTTATCGCCCTCAAAGGCGGATTTACTGGAATTGGCCGTTGCGATTGAGGGACATCCGGACAATGTGGCACCGGCGCTGTTCGGCAATTGTGTGCTGTCTGCTCGTAGCGAGCATGGGTGGGAGACAGTCGAGTATACGGTTCCGACGAGTTGGAAATGGGTGGCATGCGTGCCCTCATCGCCACTATCTACTCAACAGGCACGGCAAGTATTGCCGACAATGATTCCTCATGCCGATGCCGTTCAAAATGTCGCGGCGGCGGCATTCTTTTTGGCGGCACTTACCAAGGAAGAACCGCGCTACTTGTACACCGCATTTCATGACCGTTTGCATGTACCGTATCGGCTGCCGCTGATTGAAAACGGTCATCAGGTATTGGCGGCGGCATTGCAGGCCGGTGCCTACGGAGCGACTATCAGCGGCTCCGGCAGCACCTTGCTGGCCGTCTGCGATGCAGCGACGGCGCCGACTGTTGCGCAAGCCATGGAGCGTGCATTCGGGGCGACGCAACAAGCACAAAGCTTTATATTGGATGTGTGCAGAACCGGTGTGCAGGAAATTTAACCTTGACAAAATCGTGAAAAATTCTTATCCTATAAGAGGTATCGGGACGTAGCTCAGCTTGGTAGAGCGCTACCTTGGGGTGGTAGAGGTCGCATGTTCAAATCATGTCGTTCCGACCAGTTGGTATACATCCGAAAAGCCAAAGAGAACATCTCTTTGGCTTTTGTTGGATAAGGTAAAGGAGGCCAAAATATGGAACAAACATTGGTATTGGTAAAACCGGACGGCGTGAAGAAAAAAATCTGCGGTGAAGTGATTTCCCGTTTTGAACGCAAGGGACTCTCGATTGATGCGATTCGCATGGAAACAGTCAGTGTGGAGTTGGCGAAAAAACACTATGCCGTTCATGAAGGAAAACCCTTTTTTGACGGACTGATCGAGTTCATTACGTCGGGCCCCTTGTTGGCGATGGTAATCAGCGGCGAAAATGCGATTGCGGCCGTTCGTCAGATTAACGGTGCCACCAATCCGATTGAAGCGGTACCGGGATCGATTCGCGGTGATTTCGCGACGTCCATTGACGAAAACATTGTGCATGCCTCGGATGCACCGGAAACAGCCGCACAAGAAATCGCATTGTGGTTTCCGGAATTATAATTCCTTATGTGAGGAGGGGATTCGATGAGCAAAGTGTATACCAAAACCGGTGACAAAGGGGCAACCAGCCTGTACACCGGCCAACGGGTTTCCAAAGGCGGCATCCGCGTGGAAACTTACGGTACGATTGATGAAGCACAGGCAGCCTTGGGGCTCGCACGCTCTGTAGCGAAGAAGGACTCCGTGAAAGAAGAAATTTACCAAGTCGAAAAAGATTTGTGGATGCTGATGGCCGATGTCGCCAGTTTGGATAAAGAGCCGACGATTACGGATGAGCATATTGCGCATTTGGAGCAAATTATCGACAAATATGATGCGGAGTTGAAACCCTTAACGAAGTTTTTGATTCCGGGGGATACGCATGCCGGTGCGTGCCTGGACGTAGCCAGGACAGTAGTACGTCGTGCAGAACGGCTGTTTTGGCGGTTGCGCGAAGAAGAAGCGGTACACGAAGTCAATATCCGCTATTTGAATCGTCTTTCCGATTTATGCTATATTTGGGGACGTGTCGAAACCGAATTGTAAGTAACACAAATAAAAACTTGTTTCCGTGCGGAAACAAGTTTTTATTTTAGCGATTTTCTTGAGGCAAATCTTTGAGTAACACTTCACTGGGGCTCGGATAGAAAAACAGCGTGTGGGTCGGTTGGAAAGTATCACTTGTTGATTTGGCAATCAATGTTTGCGACACGGATTCTTCAAATGCGATAATGTCTTCGGGCTTGATGACCGTGTCTTCGACCAGCACAGTCAAATAATCGTGCACTTCCGGCGCATTATCAGGAATCTGCTCTGCCGGCAACGGCACGCCTAAAATAATACGGATGGTGGCCACATATTCGTCACGTTCGTTAAATATTGTAGCCCGGTAGGTACGATCCCAAAGCGTTCGCATCAAATCCAATTGGTAAGTTGTTGCATCTGTCATCAAATTCACCTCTCTTTTGTTGTATACTTAATAATATATCATAAGTTTATCCGTTGTGATAACGGTTACAATCGTGAAATCGATTAGCGGGAGGCGTATATGGGAAGCAGCAGATTGGTTATCGGTGGGGCACGGAGCGGTAAAAGTGAGTTTGCCGAGCAATTATTGGCGGAAGCGACCGGACGAAAAGGATATATCGCCACCTCACGGATCGGCGATCCGGAGATGCGTGAGCGGGTGCGTACGCATCGTGCGCGGCGGCCGTCCGCGTGGACAACGTTTGAGTTGCCGACAAGCGATATGAAAGCGCTTGCAGATATCCTGCCGCAAGCGGATATATTCCTGTTTGATTGTGTTACAATGTATGTAAATAACTTGTTGCTGGACGAATTGGGCGATTTGGGGAGCGATGTTTCGGTGGTGTTTTCCGAGTCGGAAATCGAGCGGATTACTGAGCGGTTGCGAGGGGAAATGGCAACGCTGGAAACATTATTGAACGCTCACGATGCGCAAGTCATTTTTGTGACGAATGAATTGGGGATGGGCATTGTTCCGAATAATGCGATGAGCCGACTGTATCGTGATTTGGTCGGCTTGGCAAATCAAGAGTTGGGCGCCATCTCGTCGCAAGTGGAGTTGGTCATGGCAGGCATTCCTGTCCGGTTGAAAAGAGGAGAAGGGCAATGACAAAAGCGATTATGTTTCAGGGAACCAGTTCACATGTAGGCAAAAGCATATTGACGACGGCACTGTGTCGGATTTTGAAACAGGACGGATATCGTCCGGTACCTTTCAAAGCGCAAAATATGGCGCTCAATTCCTATGTAACGAAAGACGGCGACGAGATGGGCCGCGCGCAAGTCGCACAAGCGGAGGCGGCCGGCCTGGAGCCGATTGTACAGATGAATCCGGTGCTGCTCAAGCCGTCGGGCAATCAGACGTCACAAGTCGTGTTGATGGGGAAGCCGGTCGGCGTGTACAGCGCGCAGGAGTATCATACACACTACAGCCTGACCGCGTGGGACTCTGTCAAAAAAAGCATGGCCTATCTCGAAGAACACTTTGATGTGGTGGTGATTGAAGGTGCGGGGTCTCCGGCCGAAGTCAATCTGAAAGATACCGACATTGTAAATATGCGGGTGGCCAGAGAGTTTCAGGTACCGGTATTCCTGATTGCCGATATCGATCGCGGCGGAGCACTCGCCTCGATTGTCGGCACGCTGGAGCTGCTGGAGCCGGAAGAGCGTGACTTGGTCAAGGGCATCGTCATCAACAAATTCCGCGGCGATATCCGTTTGTTGGAGCCTGCATTGACCTTTTTGGAGGAAAAAACCGGCAAGCCGATTTTAGGAGTAGTTCCGTACTTGGACGATTTGGGAATTGAAAATGAAGACTCGGTCTCCTTGCAAGATAAAGCGGAGCATCTTGACCGCAGTTTACAAATCGCGGTATTGCAGACACCGAAAATTTCCAATTTCACGGATTTCGATGCACTTTCGCATGAACCGGATGTGGAAATCCGGTATATTCGCCGCGGCGATTCGATCGGTCATCCCGACATGGTTATTTTGCCGGGCAGCAAGAACACGATTGAGGATTTATTGTACTTGCATCGTTGCGGCTATGTCGAAGAGCTTCGTCGTCTGGCCGAGGACGGTGTACCGGTGGCCGGAATTTGCGGCGGGTACCAAATGCTGGGGCAGGAAGTATTGGACCCTGGGCACGTTGAAAGCCACCACGACCGCGTCGAAGGCATCGGCTTATTGCCGACCCGTACCCACATGGAAGGGAAGAAGACGACACACCAAGTCACATTTTCCTGCCACGATTTTGACTTTTTAGGGTTGGATGTATCTTTTGATCACTTGCACGGATATGAGATTCATATGGGGCAAACGGACTTTTTGGACACCGAGGGTGGCGCCTTTGCTTTGCGCACACGCAGTAGCCGGCCGGTCACCGCACAAGACGGCAAAGTGTCCGCGGATAAACAAGTATTCGGTACGTATATGCATGGCGTATTTGATAATGATGAGCTGCGGCGCGCCGTGTTGAACGCATTGCGCCAACGGAAAAATCTGGAACCGTTACCGGTATCTTTCCGCTGGAATGAGTACAAAGACGCTGAATATAATCGGTTGGCCGATACAGTCAGAAAGGCACTGCGGATGGAGTTGATTTACGAATCGCTGCGTGAGGAGCCGAACGCGCATGTATGACCTCTATCCCTTGGTGCCGTGGTTGGCGATGGTCTTGGACATCGCCATCGGTGATCCGCGGAGCCGTTGGCACCCGGTGGTACTGATTGGCCGAGTGATTTCGTTTTGGGAAAAGCGTGTCTATCCGCAACGCAGCTCTCCCCGTCAAACGATTTTTGACGGGGCTTGTTGTGTCTTGCTGGTACTGCTGACCGTCGGCGCGGTCGGCGGGGTTATTATGTATCTGGCGGCGTGGGTGGGGTACCATGCGTACTTGCTGATGGCGGCAGTCGTACTCTACATTACCATTACGCCGGATTCGCTCGCGCGGGACGGTAAAGAAATCGCAGGCTTACTGATGCACGGCGATATAGCCGAAGCACGACACAAATTATCATGGATTGTGGGACGGGATACCGCCGGATTGGATGAAGGCGAAATCTCGCGTGCCACGATTGAAACAGTTGCGGAAAATATTACGGACGGTATTTTGTCTCCGCTCTTTTACTTCGCGTTACTCGGACCGCTGGGGGCACTGTTGTATCGAGCCGCCAATACGATGGACTCCATGCTGGGATACAAAAACGAACGGTATTTGTATTTCGGTCGTGTCGCCGCACGTCTGGACGATGTGCTCAACTATCTGCCGGCCCGAATTACCGCAGGGCTTCTTTTGGTGTCTGCTTGGGTCTTACGTTATAATGTGCATAATGCATGGCGCATCATGCGCCGTGACGCCGACAAACATCCCAGTCCGAACGGCGGGTATGCGGAAGCTACCGTCGCCGGCGCATTGGATATTCGTTTGGGTGGGTATAATTATTATGACGGAGTGGCGGAATTTCGCGCCTACATGGGGAATGCCTCGCAGCCGATAACATGGCTGCATATATTATCGACAGTGCGGTTGATGTATGCGGCTACATGGTGGATGATCGGTATCGTCAGTTTGAGCATGCTGGTTAGGTGATAGAATGAATGCATTTTTGATTGCATTGCAATTTTTAACGAGAATCAAGTTGGTTCGCCAAACCGTTTGGACGGAAAAAGATTTCGGTGCATCCGTGACTTGGTTTCCTGCGGTGGGGGCGATCATCGGCCTGCTGTTATGCGGGATTTATTGGTTGCTGCATGATGTCGTTCCCGCCTTTGCGGTCGCAGTGATATTGGTCATTGCAGAATTTTTGATTACCGGCGGATTACATGCGGACGGTCTGATGGATACGTGCGACGGCTATTTTTCCGGGCGCTCGCGCGAGCGGATGTTGGAGATTATGAAGGACAGCCGAGTCGGTGCAAACGGCGTGCAGGCATTTGTCTTTTTTGTCCTGCTGAAAATCGCATTACTGCTCTCGTTATCCGTGGAGCCGTATGTTGTACTGGGAACCATGCCGCTTTTGGGGCGTTGGCTGATGTCCTGGAGTGTGACCGGATTTCCCTATGCACGTCCGCAGGGCATCGGTAAAGCGTTTGCGGAATATGCGCCGTCATACGCACTGAAAGTGGCCACATTAATAACGCTTCTCCCTGTACTGTGGGTGCCGATTCCTCTGTACCTGACGATGGCGGGGACTGCCGCACTCTGGGGATGGTGGGCAAACTCCCGCTTAGTCCGCAAATTGGGAGGCGTGACAGGAGATACTTACGGCGCAGTAACGGAAACGGGTGAACTGATGGTATTGGCGGCCGGTGTGGCCATGGGGCAGTGGGCATGGAATATGTGGTAAGAGCACCGGGATCTTGCGGAGAGCTGCTGCAAGGGCGCGTGAATCATGCGGATGTATTGGTCACTTGTCCCATCAATCGCTTTTCTACGGCTGTCGCCTCGGTTCCGCCGCAACCGCAACAAAAGCAACTGCCGCAAAAAGCACAAACGGCGGTCAATCTGACCTTGCACTATTTACAAAAGCAGCCACATTTTTCTCTGCAGTTATCCTCCTCCTTGCCGGAAGGTAAAGGAATGGCCTCCAGCAGTGCTGATATTGCCGCCGTCTGCATGGCGACGGCACTGGCCTGCGAGGCGACATTGACACAAGCGGAATTAATGCAAATTGCATTGCTGATTGAGCCCAGTGATGCGGTCTTTTATCCCGGTATCGTGATGATGGATTACTTACAGGGCTCCTATATCCGGGAGCTGGGCGAAGCGCCGCCGGCAGTGATTACCGTATTCGATCAAGGAGGGTATATCGATACGGTGATGTTCAATGAACGACGTGATTTGCGCAGCATGCGGGAAAAACAAAGCGCCGTCATTCGAGAAGCCTTGCACAAAATTAACGACGGCTTGCACCGCAAAGATTGGTATGCCATCGGAGAAGGCGCAACAATGAGCGCCTTTGCCAATCAGGAGATATTGTATCGCGACTATCTGGACACCTTGGCCGCAATTGCCCGTGATACCCATGCCTACGGCGTTGTCATTGCGCACAGCGGGACAATCTGCGGCGTGTTGTCCGCACCGGAGGCGGCGGACGAAATTAAATGCAAGGTCAATGAGCGTTGCGGACAGGCGATTCGCTATTTTGATACAGTGTCATTGTACAATGACGGAATTGATATAAAGGTGCGTGACAATCATCGCTAATCAATTTGTCCATGGCGGCAATATTTATCAATACAGTGAGGAACAACGAAAAGGACTGTTGGATTTCAGCGCCAATATCAATCCGCTGGGGCCGTCTCCGTTGGGACTGGCGGCCTTGGGAGATTGGACGGAGAGAATTCAGCATTATCCGGAGCCGTATCATGTGACCTTGCGTCAGGAACTCGGTCGATATTATCGGCTGGCGCCTGAAAACATTGCTGCGGGTAATGGCGCCACCGAATTTTTATATACGCTGTTTTCCCATTTGCGACCGCCTCGGGTATGGGTCGTCGCGCCGACCTTCAGTGAATATGCGCGTGCCGGTCTTGCGGCAGGTGCGCGCATTATCTCGAAAGCGCGCGAAGACTTGTTGCGCGACGCGCAAGAAAATTTGCGGCGCAATGATGCGGTGTGCCTGTGTCTGCCCAACAATCCCGACGGCACTATTCCGGCCCCGGAAATCGTTGCGCAATGGATGGATCTGACGCGCCGACGCGGTGCGTATTTGCTGCTGGATGAATCGTTTGGTGATTTCAATCCGGAGTTTGCTTCGTATCGAAACTCGGTGATAACGAATCCGCATGTATTCGTGTTACAATCATTGACTAAATTTTGGGCCATTCCGGGATTGCGTCTCGGCGCGCTGTTTGCGCACTGCGAGCAAATTGAAAACGTTCTTGCGCAAACCGATCAATGGAATGTCAATGTGCTGGCGACGCAGTACATGACGGCGGCCTTGCAAGACACCGCTTACATTACCGCTACGCAAGCACTGATTGCAACGGAAAAAAATCGTGTCTATGAGATGTATCGCTCACGAAGCGATTTTGCGGTCCACTATCCTGCCGTTAATTTCATGCTGATGAAGCTCCCGCCTCATTGTGCCGCGTCGATCATCGCCGACCGATTGGCGGCGCGGGGAATATTGATTCGTAATTGTGACAATTATGACGGATTGACGTCTCGTCATATTCGTATTGCCATTCGGGAGCCGCAAGACAATGATACGTTGTTCGCGGCACTGGTGGAAGAGGTCGAACGCCTGCAAGGAGGAAGATAGTTTGATTCGAATATTTTTGATTCGCCACGGAGAAACCGTCTGGAATCATTCCGGGCGCTACCAAGGTATTACGGATGTCGAGTTGAGCGAGGTCGGGAGGCATCAGGCACAGATGCTGATTCCGTATTTTCGCGAAATTGCACTGGATGCCGTCTATACGAGCGATTTATCCCGCGCCTATGACACGGCACTACCGCTGGCGGAAAGCAAAGGCTTGCCGGTGACAAAAGTCCCCGGCTTGCGGGAAATCAATTTCGGCGACTGGGAAGGATTGACGTATGAAGAAATTACCCGTCAATGGCCCGGCGCGATCGAGCATATGTACCGGCACCCGGATACATTGCGTATTTCCCACGGCGAATCATTCCTGGATGTACAAGTACGAGCCTATGATGCGCTACAACGTATCCTGGTCAATCATGACGACGGCACGCTGGCGATTGTTTCACACGGCGGTACCATTCGTTGCTTGCTTTGTTCTCTGCTAGGGATTGATTTGCACTTGGCATGGAACTTCAAACAAGACAATGCCAACGTGACGGAAGTACATTACTACGGCGAGCGCAATTTGCTGGCGTTACTGAATGATACCCATCATGTATCATCGGTATAAATGTTGCGCGAATGTTTTGGATATCGTCGGATAATGGTGTATAATTATTCAAGAAGGTACTATAAATATGAACATTTCAGAACATGTCTTGACGCAATTCACCGTCGACGCCGTATGGCTGCATAAATCGGTGAATGTGCGCTACCAAAGCGGATTCACCGGTGACGACACGGATGCATTGATTGCCGCCGAGCGACACTGCCTGTTGACAGACGCCCGCTATACCCAGCAAGCGCGGGAAGAATGTCCCCAATGGGAGATTATTGACCATCAGGGACGCCTGACGGGCGCACTGAAGGCACAATGTGAGCACCTCGGGGTTCGTCGTCTGGGCGTGGAAATGCAAGCCATTTCGGCCGCGCAGTATCGACAACTTCAGCAGGAGATGCCGACCGTGGAATTGATTGATACGGATACCGATCAGTTACGACAGATTAAATCCGAGGACGAAATCGCGTCGATACAGCATGCGTGCCGGATTGGCGACCGCGCCTTGCAGGACATCCTTCCGCTGATTCGTGCGGGAGTGACGGAAAATGAATTACGGCGAGAACTGGAACGGGCCATGTTGGCACACGGTTCCGAACGGACAGCGTTTACGACCATTGTCGCGTCGGGGTATCGTTCGGCCATGCCGCATGGAATTGCCAGTGACAAAGTCGTCGCTGACGGTGAGTTCATTACGTTTGATTTCGGTGCCGTCTATCGGGGCTACCACTCCGATATGACACGTACATTTGTCGTCGGTCACGCCTCGCCGGAACAGCGACGTATGTACCATGCCGTTTTACATGCACAAGAAGCGGCCTGTGCGATGATACGTCCGGGCATGGCCGGCAACGAACCGGATGCATTGGTACGACGTTTGTTGGCTAAGGATGGATTATCGTCATACTTTACGCATGCCTTAGGGCACAGCGTCGGACTGGAGATTCACGAAGGTCCGAATTTGTCACCTCGCGAATCGAGAAAACTGGTCGCGGGAATGGTAGTTACCGTTGAGCCGGGAGTGTATATTCCCGGTTTCGGGGGATTACGTATAGAAGATACAACTGTGGTGAGGGAGGACGGACTGCAATTGTTGACGCAGTTCCCGAAAGAGTTAGTCGAGTTATAAGGAGAGGGTTTCAAATGATTTCCAGTAATGATTTTCGTCCGGGAGTAACGATTGAGATTGACAATCAAGTGTGGCAAGTCGTTGACTTCCAGCACGTCAAACCGGGAAAAGGCGCGGCGTTTGTACGTTGTAAAATCAAAAACCTGCAGACCGGCGCGGTAATTGAACGCACCTTTAACGCCGGTGAAAAGGTACCTCGTGCACATGTTGACCGCCGTACCATGCAATATTTATATGAAGACGGCGGCACATATAATTTCATGGATACGGAAACGTATGACCAAACGATGCTCAATCAAGAGCAACTGGGTGATGCGCTGAATTTCTTGAAAGAAAACATGGAAATTGCCGTATTGTTCTTTAACGGCATTGTCATCGGGGTCGAATTGCCGAATTCGGTAGAGTTGGAAGTTGTGGAAACCGACCCGGGGATTCGCGGCGATACGGCTACCGGCGGTACAAAACCGGCCAAAACCGAAACCGGATACGTGGTCAAGGTTCCCCTGTTTATCAATACCGGTGATGTACTACGAATTGATACAAGAACGGGTGCGTATATTGAGCGTGCGTAAGAGCAAAAGCGATGAATCCGTTCATCGCTTTTTGTTACATGCAGCGACCGATCGGGGGCAGCTATGAATACACAAGACGAGCTGGTCGTCGCCGATGAAGCATTGGCATCTATCGCCGCTATCACAGCGCAAAGCATGCCGGAAATCGCGGGACTGGAATCCGGTTTGGTGCAGGATTTGACGGCCATGTTCGGGCGCGAGCATCAGACTGTCGGTGTGGCCATCCGTCGCACAGAAGATGAAATCAGCGTGGATATGTATATTCATGTTTATTACGGACATCGGATACCGGATATCGCGTTGCGGTTGCAAGAAAAAGTCAAAACCGCCTTGGAGCAATATGCCCAAGTGATGGTCGTTGCCGTCAATGTCTATGTCCAAAAAATTCTTTGGCAAGACCATACGGGAGGACAAAATGGCGGATAAACAATCCCCACTCGGACTGTCGAAAGGTGAGTTTAACCGGCTGGCGGCAGTGATTCGTCGACACGTGCTGACGATGAAAGAGGTCGCCGGCATACGCGGCAATGTATGGGAGCGTGTCAAAGATTCGTTTTCACGGCATCGGCGGCGCAGTTTTGACGGGATTGTCATCGTCGAAACGGATGATACTCTGCTGGTAGCCATTTCCCTGACCGTTTATTACGGCACCGTGTTACCCCGACTGGCTGAGCGTATACAAGAAGAGTTGAAAGTCATTTGCCGGGAACATGGCGCGCAACGTCCTGTTTCCGTGCGCGTTTTTATTGATAATGTAGTCACAATGGAGACCAAATGAGTAGACGATCATCGCGTGAACACGCCTTACAATTTTTGTATGGACAATTATTGAATCCGGACATTGAGTATGACCGCCTTGGTTATGAAGAGCCGGAGGCAGATAAAGCATACTCCCAAGGAATTATCGCGGCCGTCAATGCACATATAGAGGAGATTGATGCGCAAATTTCGACGCACAGTCACAAGTGGAGTATTCAGCAGATGAATAAAGTCGATGTGACAATCTTACGAATGTCCGTCGCCGAATGCCTGTATGTGCCGCAAGCCGATGTCAATAAATCCATCGTCATCAATGAAGCGCTGGAATTAGCCAGGCAGTACAGCGGCGAGGAATCCGTGCCGTTTATCAACGGGATTTTAAATGCGGTGCTCTAGTATGTATTTTCTCGGCATTGATACAAGTTGCTATACGACTTCGGCCGCATTGCTGGACTGTGAAGGGAACGTTGTCCGCGAAGACCGGCGTCTATTACGGGTCCCGCGCGGTAAGCGGGGGCTGGCGCAATCGGAAATGGTGTATCAGCATACCCGCCATTTGCCCTCCATTTTGGATGACGTCATCGGATCGGATGGCACACAAATCGCCGCCGTCGGCGTATCCGGCATGCCGCGGCGACGGGAAGACTCCTACATGCCCGCATTTCTTGTCGGTGCCGGTTATGCGCAGGCTCTTTCCCGTGTGTTGCAGTGCAGTTGCTGCCTGTTCAGCCATCAGGAAAATCATGTCATGGCCGCGTTGCGTACCGTCCCGGAGTACTGGGGAAAGAACGGCTATATGCTGCATCTCAGCGGCGGCACAACAGATTGGCTGTGCCTGCAATGGGAGTCGGGGAGACTTGCCGTTGAGGAGGTGGCCGGCAGCGAAGATATTTCCGCCGGTCAGTTGATTGACCGTATCGGCGTCCTCTTGGGAATGCCATTTCCCTGCGGGCCGGCCTTGGAGAAACTGGCCGCGTCAGCGGAAGAAGCGCCATACACATTGCAACTGCCGAGAAATCCGAATATCATTTCATTCGCCGGTGCCGAGACCGAATTGCGGCGGCGATATGCGCAAGGATTATTATCACCTGCACAAACGGCCGCCGCGGTATTCGATTATATTCGCCGCAGTTTGCGCCGCACATTGTTACGGCGGCGATGGGACAGAGGAACGTTTTTAATTGCCGTAGGAGGGGTTATGGCCAATTCCTATCTTCGCACACATCTGGCCGAAGATGCCGCCCGCATCGGGCTTATACCAATCTTTGCACCACCCGAATACAGCGCGGACAATGCAACCGGAAATGCCTACGGTGCGTTGCGGTACTATGATGAAACCCGTTAACGTTGCCGCCTTGGCCCAGACGATTGATGTCGCCATTCGGCAAAATTATTTGTTGCGGCGCGTCAGCGTAGTCGGAAGGGTGGTATCGCGTCAGACATCGATTCGCGGTCATGTGTTTTTCGCACTGTCGGACTTAGAGGAAAACATTCAAATTTCAGGGATTTTGTTTCAATCCCGTCGACGGTTGTATGACGCAATGCTAATCGAAGGTGAGCAAGTCGTCATCAACGGAAATGTCAGTTTTTACGCGCCCAACGGTACGATTCGCTTGCTGGCGGAACAAATTACCCCGTTCGGTCAAAGTCTCTACGCCCGCCGGCATGAAAAATTGCGGCGCCAAATGGAAGCTAAAGGCTATTTCTCTCCGGATCGGAAACGTCTGCCGGCACCGTATGTGTTTTCTGTCGCACTGATAACATCGCCCGTCGGAGCGGTTGTCCATGATGTGACCAAACGCATTCGCGAACGTAGTCCGTTTGTGTCTTGCCGGCTTTTTCCGGCGCAAGTCCAAGGTGCGGGCGCACCGGAATCGATTGCGGCCGCGATTGCCGCAGCCAATGCCCTGCCGCAGCTGCCGGATGTAATTATTGTAGCCCGCGGCGGCGGTTCGCGTGAGGAATTGGCGACATTTGATTCCGAAATCATTATCGAAGCGGCGATACACTCCGCCGTTCCTGTCATATCGGCTATCGGGCATGAAAGTGATTCACCGCTGCTGGATTTGGCCGCCGATATTCGCGCGGCGACTCCGACACATGCCGCGGAAATTGTAACTCAATCCACATTGGCAGCGGTCACCGAGTTGTCACAACGCCAAGATTCCCTCGGCAGCGCACTCACCGCCCGCCATGAGGCGGCGGCCCGACAACTGCGTTTCTTGCAGGCCCGAGGCATGACCCGTTCGCTGAAACAAATTTGCGCGCAAGAAAAGCGTCACCTGGACACCTGTCTGGTAAACCTCGTGACGGCTTGGAACGAACAAATACAAGGAGCAAGACAGCATTTGACCGGACGAAACGAAGCATTGCAGCTGGCATCACCGGAGACGATGTTTCGCAACGGGTATATGTGGGTTGCACGGCAACATCGGCAAATCACTGATTTATCTCAATTGGTAGCGGGGGATGAGGTGCAGCTGGCAGATCGATGTCATACAGCGAACGCATTGATTACGGAGATTACTCCGCGAAAGGACGAACAGGGATGAATGAATACGAAGATAAAATCCGCGAACTGGATGCCGTCATTGCCCGCTTGGAGGCCGGGGACATTTCCCTGCAAGAAGCAATGAATTTATATCAACGCGGCAATGAATTGATGATTGCCTGCTCGGAATTGTTGCAGACGTATCAAACGCATGCAGAAACGATGATGGCAAAGACCGAAAAAATGATGCAAGAGGCCAATCAACAATGAACACCGATTTTCAACTGTATTTACAAACACAAAAAGAGCGCATTGAAACCGTGCTGTCTACGCTGCTGACTTCAAAAAGCGCCCGCACGGACGGCTTATATGCCGCGATGAATTACAGCTTGCTCGCCGGCGGAAAACGGATTCGTCCGATTCTGTTGCTGGCGGCACTGGAGGTCTTGGGGCGGCCGTCTTCGGATTATCTTTCCGTCGGATGCGCCGTGGAATGTGTGCATACGTATTCGTTAATTCACGACGATTTGCCCTGCATGGATAATGACGATTACCGGCGGGGAAAATTGACTTGCCACAAACAATTTACACCCGCCATCGCGACACTGGCCGGTGACGCTCTGCTAACAGTTGCCTTTGAGTTAATCGCGACGGCGCCGCAACTACGACCGGAGCTCCGTTTGGAATTGGTCCGTATTTTAGCACAAGCAGCCGGTCCTGACGGCATGGTCGGGGGACAATATATCGATGTCTGCGCGTCCCGGGAAAACAATACGCCGGAATCGCTACAGTATATGGATGCCAAAAAAACGGGTTGCCTGTTGACCGCGCCGTTGGTCATGGCCGGTGTCATTGCGGAAACCGATGATGCGCACATGAGCGCGTTGGTGCAGTATGGCGAGGCAATCGGTCTATTGTTCCAAATCGTAGATGATTTATTGGATGAAAAAGGAACCTTGGCAGAAATGGGAAAACAGCAAGGACAAGACCGCAAAATGGGAAAAGCCACCTATGTCACGCTGTTGGGTCGTGATGAAGCCTATCGCCGCGCTGAGACCCAAGCCCTCCGTGCGCAGGCAATCCTGACCGCGGCGGGATGGGGGCATACCGTATTAAGCCAATTTCCCGAATATTTGCTGACACGTGTGAAATAGGGGGTCTCAGGATTGATTCGTACTGCAGTCGATGCACTCTTGGCCAATATGGTTTTAGTCGTATCGTTTTCCGCATGGTTGATTGCGCAAGTGTTGAAAGTGCTCTTTTTTATGATTAAAAACCGCAAATTTGATATTGAACGCTTGGTCGGCGCCGGCGGCATGCCCAGCTCGCACAGTGCGCTGGTAGTGGCATTGTGTGTCAGCCTGGCGATTGAAGAAGGACTCCGGTCGCCACTGTTTGCACTGGCCATCATCTTCGCCTGCATCGTCATGTACGATGCTGCCGGTGTACGCCGAGCCGCCGGCAAACAGGCCAAGTTTCTGAATGAATTGATTCGCGAATTTTTATCCGGTCATGCATTCAACGATACCAAGTTCAAAGAGTTGCTGGGACATACCCCCTTGGAAGTGTTGCTGGGCGGTATCCTGGGAGGAGTCGTAGCGTACGGCTTTTACTACTGGTGACCGAGATGAAAAAGGAACGCCTCGATGTCGTATTGGTCGAGCAAGGTTTGTTTTCGAGCAGGGAAAAGGCCCGTCGCTACATTATGACGGGAGATGTCCTGGTCAATGATATCCCGATTGACAAACCCGGCACCAAAATCAACCCCGCATCACCGATTCGCCTTCGGCGCAAGCCGTTGCAGTATGTCGGCCGCGGCGGACTGAAGATGGAAAAAGCCCTGCGAGTATTTCCCGTCTCCGTGGCGGATAAAGTAGTCATCGATATCGGCGCCTCGACCGGAGGGTTTACCGATTGCGCTTTGCGTAACGGTGCGAGAAAAGTATATGCGATTGATGTCGGCTATGGTCAGCTTGCCTGGAAGTTGCGCAATTCAACGCAGGTCATCAATATGGAGCGAACGAACATTCGACATGTGACGCCGGCGGATATCGGCGAACCGGCGCAATTGATTGTCATTGATGTGTCGTTTATTTCATTGACCAAAGTATTACCGGCCGCCGTACCGTTACTTGATCCGCTCGGCGATTTTTTGGTATTAATCAAGCCGCAATTTGAGGCCGGCAAAGAACTGGTCGGAAAGGGCGGTATCGTCCGCGATACGAATGTACATCGAAAGGTATTGACGGATTTTTACGCGACACTTCCCTCCTTTGGATTAGAGGTATGGGGATTGACCGTTTCTCCCATCAAAGGCAGTGAAGGCAATATTGAGTTTTTGGCATGGTTGCGGACCAACGAGAGCGGCAGTTCCGCTTTTGATTATGCGCAGGCAGTGGAGCAGGTACTGCAAATCCATCCGGAAGAAGGGTTGTAATATGTTAGTCGGAATTTTTCCTAATTTATCCAAAGAAAACATCGTTCGCTATGTGGATGAGCTCTGTCGCCATCTGGATGCGGCGGACATCGATTATCGCATGTGGGACCGGTACCGGGCGGAGATGGACGAACGCGGGTATCATTTTGCCGGCGAACGCTGGGCGTCCTGGGACGAGTTGATTGACCGCATGGATATGGCCATTTCTCTGGGCGGAGACGGAACACTCATTTCCGTTGCCAAACAAATTTTCCCGACACGTGTACCGATTGTCGGCGTCAATCTGGGTGACTTAGGATTTCTGAATGTCATTGAACGAAATACGCTCGATGAACGCTTACAAAAAATCAAATCAGGCGCGTATCATTTAGTTGAGCGCACAGTGCTCGATGCCGCGATTTTGACACGAGAAGGTGAAAAAAATCAGCTGCCGATGGCGGTGAACGAAGTCGTTGTCGGCCGCAGCAAACCGGGAAAAATGGCACGTCTGCGCCTATATATCAACAACGTCTATGTCGAAGAATATCCGGCAGACGGAATTATTATTGCGACTGCTACCGGTTCGACAGGATATGCATTATCGTGTGGCGGGCCGATTTTGTATCCCGGTTTGGACAGTCTGCTGGTGATTCCGGTATGCCCGCACTTATTGCAAAGTGCACCGCTCTTAATCGGACGGCAAGATGAAGTCATGATTACCATGCCGGAACGGGAAAAGCAACTGTATGCCTCCATTGACGGCAACGAATCCTTCCATTTCAATTACGGCCGCCGCTTGATGATTCGTGCGCATGAGCAAACGATACCGTTCGTTCAATTTAATGACCAAAACTTTTTCCAATCGCTGTTCCCCAAACTCAGCAAGTCAATCTACCATGACCATCTCTAACGTACTCGCTGTCAATCGCCTGCTGTTGCGACCGTACTTGGCGCACGCCCGTTGCGTAATCGATGCGACGGTGGGGAACGGGCACGACAGTGCATTTGTCTTGCACCATGCACCGCATTTACAATATTTGTTTTGCTGTGACATCCAAGCCCAAGCGATGGAGTCGTCGCAGCGAAAATTAGCGGCAATAGATACACCGGCGCAAATCTATCGGTACGAAATGAATCATGCGTATGTACTGGAGGATTTCCCGCTGGCTGTCGACGTTATTTTGTTTAACCTCGGCTACTTGCCCGGCGGCAGTCATGCGTTGCATACACGGACAGAGGATACGTTGCGAGCCTGTACGGCGGGCTTACAGGCCTTACGCCGCGGCGGTGTATTATCCGTGGTCAGTTATCCGGGAACAGCCGCCGGTGCAGAGGAAGACCGGGCATTACACGCATGGGCACAAGCATTGCCTCAACAAAAATGGCATGTTGCCCGCGTCCGCATGCCCAATCAAATTCATCAACCGCCGTGCTTGTTGTTTATCGAAAGGAGGTAACTCGTGAAAAAATATCGATACGCCAAAATTCGTGAGATTGTCCAAGACCAAGTCATCGAAACACAGGAAGAATTGGCACAGGCGCTGGAACGCGAGGGAATCGCCGTCACCCAAGCAACGATTTCCCGAGATATCAAAGAAATGATGCTGGTGAAGGTGCCGTATCGCAGCGGGCATTATCGGTATGCGCTTTCTTCGGAAGAACCGATGTTGTTGGCCAAGAACCGATTGATTGATATTTTTGCCCATACGATTGTCAAAATCGAATGCAGCGGGAATATCGTGGTAATCCATACTACTCCCGGTTCCGCCAATGCGGTTGCCTTTGCCCTGGATAATTTGAATTTGTCACATATCATCGGTACGCTGGCCGGCGATGATACGATTTTGCTGGTTGTTGAAGAGGGCTATTCTGCCGCCGATATTAAAACGGAAATTTATCAGATTTTTCATGAGGATTGAGCCGTGCTGACACAACTTTCCATTCGGAATTTTGCGATTATTGCATCCGTCGATTTGGAATTTCATCAAGGAGTAACGGTATTTACCGGGGAAACCGGCGCCGGCAAATCGATTTTGATGGATGCGTTGGCGATGGTGCTGGGAGCGCGGGCGTCGACAGAATACATTCGTAACGGTGCTGACGCCTTGCTGGTGACCGCAATGTTTGACATCACTGACCGTGCAGATATCCGCACATTTTTACAAGCACAAAATATCTCCGAAGATGACTCGGATACCGAGTTGATTGTATCGAGGCGACTTGATGTGTCGGGAAAAGGGCGGATTTTGGTCAACGGCGCCGTCACTCCGATTCGTACACTGGCCGCGCTCGGGGATTTGCTGGTCGATATCCATGCCCAAGACGATCATCGTCGGCTCTGCTCACCGGCCTATCAACTGTCAATCCTGGATACGAGCACGCCCCGCTTGATGGATTCGGCCAAGCAATACTGCCATGCCTACAAAAAGTGGCAGGAGCAGGAAGCGGAATATCGTACATGGCGCAACAAAGTGCAACAACTGCAGGAGAAAAAAGAGCTGCTGGCTACGCAGATTGCGGAAATCGAGGCTGCCCGATTGACTTCGCCGGAGGAAGAAGATACGCTGGCAACCGCGATTTCCCGTGCCACGCATGCGGAAAAAATCGCCATCCATCTGGAACGTGCGTTAACCTTATTAGCCGGGCATGAGCAAGTACAGGAACATTTGGCACAGGCCGTACACGAATTGGAGCGGGCCTCGGAGTTCGACGATACCCTCACCGCTTCCGCCCAAGCAACGGAGGCATCATTAATCTCGATTGAAGAAACCATTCGTGAGTTGCAGGAATATGTCTATTCGATTCAATTTTCGCCGGAGGAGCTCAATCGATTACAAACTCGCGCCCAGGAAATTCGCCAACTTAAACGCAAATACGGCGGGACATTGACGGAGGTCTTGGCGTTTGCCGAACATGCGCGAAAAGAACTCGACGCCATCGCGACGATTGATGAGGAAGGGACGCGTCGACAAGAAGCGCTTGCCCAATCCGAGACAGAGGCCCAAACGCGACGCGATGCCCTGAATGCGCTGCGGGAGAAAGAAGCTCCCGGGCTTTGCCGACAGCTGACCGACGTGCTGCAGGAATTGGATTTGGCGCAGGCACGGTTACACTTTCAATTCACTCCCGGCACGGAATTGACGCCGTCCGGATTGGCCGGGGCCGAATTGTACTTTGCCCCGAACCCCGGTGAAGAGGCGAAGCCGCTGAAAGATATTGCTTCCGGTGGGGAAATGTCTCGGCTGGCACTAGCGGTCAAGGCCATTGACCGACAACAGTCCGTACCGTCGACCTGGGTTCTGGATGAAGTCGATGTCGGAATCAGCGGCAATGCCGCGATTCGTGTCGGGAAATTAATTCATCGTATCGGGCAATCCGCGCAAGTGCTGTGTATTACCCATTTGGCGCAAACCGCTGCAGCCGCCGACCACCATATCCATCTGGTCAAACGAGTGGAAGCAGGGCGCACCAGTACATACGCCCATGCGTTGAATGAAACGGAGCACATCCAAGAAATGGCGCGCATGCTGGAGGGGGATAACTACTCACCAAAAGCACAAGAGACGGCGATTCGTCTCATCGCGCAAATGAAATAATCTTACGCCGCAATTGCCTTGTGAATTGCGGCTTTTTCCATTCACCGCCAGGTGATGCATCCGATGTATGCTATAATATACATAGTAACAATAAGATACGATTCGGAGCAAGGGGGAGATGTGATGATTTCAGTAGTAGTATGCGGAGCCGGCGGGAAAATGGGCCAAGAAGTCATGCGAGCGGTATTGCAGGATGAAGCCTTGCAATTAGTCGGTGCCGTGGATATTTCCCGAGCCGGACAATGTGTTTCGGATATCATGAATGTGTCTTGCGATCTGGTGGTGCAAGATAATCTGGAGACGGTCATTGCCGACGTACAACCGGATGTTGTCGTTGATTTCACCACACCGCAAGCTGTGTATCAAAACGCCTGCACGGTACTGAAAGCCGGTGTCTTTTCGGTAATCGGAACGACCGGTCTCAGTGCCGAGGAGCGTGAGGAGTTGGACGCTTTGGCACGACAAAACGGGGTTGCCGTGTTGGTCGCACCGAATTTTTCACTGGGAGCGGTATTGATGATGCAGGCCGCTGCGCAAATCGCGCGCTATCTGCCGGAAACGGAAATTATCGAACTGCATCATAACCACAAATACGACGCGCCGTCAGGTACCGCTAAGCTGACCGCGGAAAAGATTAATCAGGCACGTCAGCAAGCACCGGAACCCGATCGAACTCAGGAAAGTATCCCGGGAGCACGCGGTGCAAAATGGGAAGACGTGCATATCCATAGTGTGCGCCTACCGGGCTATGTGGCGCATCAGGAAATATTGTTCGGCGGCAGCGGTGAGATTTTGACCATTCGTCATGATTCCTTGACGCGTACATCCTTTATGCCCGGTGTTTTGCTGGCCTGCAAACATATTCAAGAAAAACGCGGGCTGGTGTACGGTTTGGAACATTTCTTATAAGGAGAGGAACCCACTATGATTACCCATGCACATATTGCGATTTTAGGTGCGACAGGCGCGGTAGGACAAGAGTTTATCGAATTAATCGAGGAGCGTGACGTACCGTACTCCCGGCTTACGCTACTGGCATCGGCACGATCCGCCGGTAAAAAAATAACGGTCAAGGGTGTGGAGTACACCGTACAAGAAGCATGCCCGGAGGCGTTTGACGATGTCGATATCGCGCTTTTTGCCGGTGGCAGTATCAGTCAAACCTTGGCACCGCAAGCTGCGGCGAGAGGGGCTGTCGTCATTGACAACTCCAGTACCTTCCGGATGGATCCCGACGTCCCGCTGATCGTACCTGAAATCAATCCGCAAGACATTATGTCTCATCAAGGTATTATTGCCAATCCGAACTGCTCGACGATAATCATGCTGATGGCATTGAAACCGATTCACGATATTTCGCCGATTCGACGGATTGTTGTCAGTACGTATCAAGCCGTCTCGGGCGCCGGCAAGGAAGGCATGGCGGAGCTGGAAACACAATTACGCGATTTTTCCGTCGGAAAGCCGTTGCAAGCGGAAGTACTGCCCGTATCTTCACTCGCGACGCATTATCCGATTGCCAATAATTTGATTCCGCAAATCGATATTTTCTTGGAAAATGATTACTCCAAAGAAGAAATGAAAATGGTCCATGAAACCCACAAGGTATTTCACGATGACACCATTGCCATAACACCGACCACAGTGCGCGTGCCGGTGATGCGCAGTCACTCGATGGCGGTCTATATCGAAACCCGCGAGCAAGTGCCCGTTGCGCAAGTTCGCAAGGCCTTGGAGGCCGCTGAAGGCATCACCGTCGTAGATGATTTGGCGCAAATGAAGTATCCGATGCCGCTGTATACGTCCCGGCAAAATGATGTGCAAGTCGGACGCATCCGGGCAGACTTATCCGTTCCCAACGGAATTAACCTTTGGGTAGTCGGTGATCAGATTCGCAAAGGTGCCGCCCTGAACACATTGCAGATTGCGGAATACATACTGGCACATGATTTGCTGAAAGGACGGGGATAAAATGAACACATTCGGAAATGTTTTAACCGCTATGATTACGCCGTTTACGTTGACGGGTGAGGTCGACTATAAAGCGGCGGTACAACTGGCTCACTACCTGTTGGCAAACGGCTCCGACGGATTGGTTGTCGCCGGAACCACCGGCGAAGGCGCCGTCATGACCGCAGCGGAAAAGTTGCAATTGTTTGCCGAGATAGTCAATGCCGTCGGTTCGGATGTACCGATTATTGCCAATACCGGTTCCTATGACACACGTGAATCGGTCGAATTGACGGCTGCGGCGGAAAAGACCGGTGTCAGTGCTGTCATGGCGGTCGTTCCGTACTACAACAAACCGACGCAAGAAGGATGCTACCGTCATTTTTCCGCCATCGCGGAGGCTACCTCTTTGCCTGTCGTTCTGTACAACGTTCCCGGACGGACTTCGCTCAATTTGGATGCGAAAACCGTGATTCGCTTGGCACATGACTACGACAATATTGTAGCTGTCAAAGAAGCCAGCGGCAATTTGGTGCAAATCTCGCAAATTGCCCGTAACATGCCCGAAGACTTCATGATTTACGGCGGGGATGATTCACTCACATTGCCGATTTTGGCAGTAGGCGGCACCGGGGTAATCAGTGTTGCCGCACACCTCATCGGTGCGGAGATGAACGACATGATTCGCGCATTCAAAGCCGGTCATGTGCAGGAAGCGCAACGGCTTCATTGCCACTTGCTACCGTTCATGCAAGGGATGTTTTTCACGGCGAGTCCGATTCCCGTGAAAGAAGCAATGAACCTTATCGGTCAGCCGGGAGGTGACTTCCGTTTGCCCTTGGTTCATGCAAGTGACGCAGAAAAAGAAACCATTCGGACTTTGTTGAAAGAGTATCAATTGTTATAAATCAAAAAAGAGAGCTTACCGTGGTAAGCTCTCTTTTTTGTTCATATGGACTTAATTGTATTTACGATATACGCCGATTACCTTGCCGACAATTTGAATGTGACTTTCAGGACCGCAAATAATCGGCTCATAACTTTCGTTTTCCGGTTGCAGGCGGATGTATCCCTTTTCCTGATAAAACGTTTTTACGGTCGCTTCGTCGTCATTGACAAATGCGACTACGATTTCACCGTTTTCGGCGACATTTTGGGATTTGACAAACAGATAATCTCCGGGGAGAATCCCCGCATCCATCATACTTTCACCTTTGACTTCCAACATAAAAGTATCTTCTACACCGGAACCGATAAACTGAGCGGAAAAGGGGAAGACGTCTTCGATACACTCTTCCGCAGTTGCCGGCATTCCGGCATGCACACTGCCTACTAACGGAATCGGCGCCAAGCTCTTGTGTCGCCATTCGTCATCGGCCACCAACTCGATGGAGCGACTTTGATTCGGATTGCGCCGGATATAACCGGCATCTTCCAGCCCTTTCAAGTAACCTGAGATAGTAGAAGTGGACTTAACGTTCAATTTTTTTGCCATATCCCGAAAGGAGGGAGAGTATCCGAAGCGCAACGTATGCTCTTCAATATATTCCAGCAATTCCTGCTGGCGGGTAGTTAATATTGACATGGTGGAAATCACTCCTTTTATCCATTATAACAGACTTGTAGAAAAACCGAAAACATTTGTTCTTTTTTCGCGGATTCGCTTGACCGAACGTTTGTTCTGTGATACTATTTCAGTAGAGACAGAACAGATGTTCGAAAGGAGTGTTCGCTGATGATAACAAAACTGATTACCCCTATCTTATATACCATGCTTCTTTGCAGCGGTATCATGGCCTCGGGCTTTCTGACTCCGACGCCCACGCCCGTTTACCAAGAAATCCGGGTCCGCTCGGGAGATACATTATGGTCATTGGCTGCAACATATGCCGAGCACTCATCTACGGATATTCGCGAAGTCATCTATCATATTCGGAAAGTCAATCAGTTGGCGAGCGCTGCGGATTTGCGTCCGGGGATGGTATTGCGCATCCCGGTTGCGGTTGATGCCGAGACAACTACGGAGTCCGTCTATATCGCACAACAATAAACGATACCTATACTGCGGAAGGGAATATCCCTTCCGCAGTTGTCTTATGTAGAGAAAATATCTGTCAACGGATTGTGGCTGAATCTGTCCGCCTCATTGATATAGTGGCGTACCATTTCTACCGAGTGATGTCGTGTTTGCTGCATAATATGGCGCTCTTCCACACCTGCCATGGCAGCGGACGTGGCAAAACCATGCCGCAAGCTGTGGGCGCCGTAATCATCCGGGTTCAGACCGATTTGCGCCACCCGCTCTTTAACAATTCGATTGACCATTTGATCGGACAATGCCGTGGAGCGCAAGGTACCGCTGCGCGTCATTCCGCGAAAAACCGGCCCTGCAGTAATCTGCGCGGTATCCAACCATTGCCGCATTGTCCGAACCGGACAAATCTCCGCATTCGGCAAAAACGGTAATGCCACCAGATTTCCTCGCCCTTCCTGGTCGGCTTTGGAGTAGGGGATAAAAATCTCCAAACCGCGTCGCTCAAACGTTAACTCTTCTACTTGTATGCCGACCAGTTCACTTCGCCGAAATGCGCCCATGAAACCAATCAGCAAAAGGGTTTTGTCTCGCAAATCAACTAAATTTGCCGTTTTTAGCACCCGAACGATTTCCAGCAAGTCTTCCTTTAAAATCGGCATCTTTCCTTGCTGAAATGTCCCTATTTTGCGGCGAATACTTTTCATTGCCGCCTTGACCAGAGGAGAGGCACAAGGATTATCCGCAATGATGCCTCCGGCCAAATAATTTTCGGAAATAGCGCTCACACGGCGGGAAATAGTATTCGCCTTCGCATAGCGAGATAGATCATTGATATAATTGACCAAGGTTTCCGGGGTAGCCGGAAAAAAACGCACACGCTGGTGGCGACACCAATCACAAAAGTCATTCCAGTCCGCCTCGTAAGCATCAATCGTACCTTCCGATTTTTCCAATTGAAAGAGTTCCTTACTTGCTGCAGACAGCGCCTCGTTGGAGGCTATTTTTTGATTATCACGTAAATAGAAATGGTCTGTCATCCGTAACTCCTTACAAAAACGCCCTATGATTAGTAACGATAATTTAATGTTATCGTTACTAATCATAGGGTAACATCTTTTTATTACTTTTGCAAGGTCGCAAAATACTGTTGTGCCTTCTTCATTTCCTCTCGCACACGCGCGATATCTATCGTCAACAATTCACGATGGCGCATAACCGGCTGTCCGTTGATCATCACCGTATCGACATCCATGGAGTTGGCCGAATACGCAATCGACGAAGTGACGTCGTAACACGGTTGCCAATGATAGCCGCTGCGATCCAACAAAATGATATCCGCCAAGGCACCGACTTGTAACGTCCCCAGACCTTTGTTATAGCCGATTGCGCGAGCGCCGCCTTCCGTCGCCAACGCAATCGCCTCTTTCGCCGTTACGGCGAAAGCATCCTGCAAATGTCCTTTATGAAGCAATGCCGCCAACTGCATTTCTTCAAACATATCCAACTTATTGTTGCTGGAACACCCGTCCGTACCTAAACCGACAACGATTCCTTTTTCTTGCATCGCCGTGAGCGGGGCAATCCCCGAGGCGAGTTTCAGATTGCTTCGCGGATTATGTGCAACCCGTACATGGCGGCGCGCCAAAATATCCAAGTCCTGCTCGTCGACATGGACACAATGTGCCGCCAGTGTCGGCACTTCAAACAGTCCCAGTTCTTCCATCCACGCAATCGGGCTCACTCCGTGTTTTTCATAGCAAGTATCGACTTCTCCTTGTGTTTCGGATAGATGAATATGGACTTCCATGCCTTCCCGTTTCGCCGTCGCAGCTACTTGACGGATATATTCTCCCGGACAGGTATACGGTGCGTGCGGTCCGAGCATGACGCGCAACAGACCGTCATGCGCTCCGTGCCAACGGTGAAACAACTCGACATTTTGTGCCAAAGCCTCTTCACCGTTCGGGGATACGCCTGCCAAGCCTCGGGCCAATGTCCCGCGGATACCGACATCGACAGCCGCTTGGGCTACCGCATCCATGTGCATGTACATATCGCAAAAAGCGGTCGTACCGCCCCGTATCATTTCGGCGAACGCCAATTGCGATCCCCAGTACACCAATTCATCCGTCAACTTCTCTTCTGCCGGCCAAATATGATTCTGGAGCCAATCCATTAAGGCGACATCATCCGCATAACTGCGAAACAATGTCATCGCGACATGCGTATGAGAATTGACCAATCCCGGCAACGCGAGCATGCCCTGCCCGTCGATAACCTCATCCGCATCATCCCGAATCGGTTCATCAAGGCGGCCGATGGCCTGAATAGAAGTCCCGTCAATATAAATCGAAACATCCGTTTGCACGCCTTCCGGTGTGTAGGCATCTACATGCGTAATCATTCGCTTCATGGTTACACCTCCCCACGGTGGTATAAATACGCGTACTGCTCGGAGGTCAGTGCGTCGATGTGACAATCCATGGAGTCCAGCTTGATTCTGGCGACACGTTCATCAATTTGCGGCGGCAATACATACACGCGCGTTTCCAGTAACTCGGCATGTTTCTGTACATATTCAAGAGCCAATGCCTGCAATGCAAACGATAAATCCATCACTTCCGCCGGATGGCCGTCCGCCGCTGCCAAATTCACCAAACGCCCCTCCGCCAATACGTAGACGGTTCGTCCGTTCGGTAAGGTATACGCCTGAATATTTGCTCGCGCCGTTTCCGTATGAACAGCGGTTTCCCGCAATGTTTGCATATCGATTTCCACATCAAAATGGCCGCCGTTACAAAGAATGGCGCCTTCTTTGAGCGACGGGAAATGGCGCGCATCAATGACATGCTTGCACCCGGTCACCGTCACAAACAAATCCCCCTGCCTCGCGGCCTCTTCCATCGGCAGAACGGTAAATCCGTCAAATACGGCTTCAATCGCTTTAATCGGGTCGATTTCCGTTACGAACACATGCGCACCCAGTCCTTTGGCTCTCATCGCGACGCCTTTGCCGCACCAGCCGTAGCCGGCCACAACCACATTTTTGCCGGCCACAACTAAATTGGTAGTCCGCACGATACCGTCCCAAACGGATTGTCCCGTACCGTAACGATTATCAAACAAATATTTGCACAGCGAGTCATTGACGGCAATCATCGGAAACGCCAAAGATTTTTCTTTGTCCCAATTGCGTAAACGATTCACCCCGGTAGTGGTTTCTTCCGTTCCGCCCAGCAGACGTGCCCGTGCATCTTGACGTGTCGTCAGCAACAGCGCGGTCAAATCACCGCCGTCATCCAAAATCAAATGCGGGAGGTGATCCAGTGCACAATTCAGGTAAGCGGTATACTCTTCATCCGTGCAAGCATGTGTCGCATACACGGTGATTCCCTCCGTCGCCAGTGCGGCGGCAACATCGTCTTGTGTGGACAGCGGATTGCTCCCGGTAATAATCACTTCGGCACCGGCATCATGCAGCACCGTCGCCAGATAGGCGGTCTTTGCTTCCAAATGAATGGACATGACCACGGTTTTTCCGGCAAAGGTCTGCGCATCCACCAAATCCTTTCGGATTTTTTGCAAAATCGGCATGTGTGACTCCACCCATTTGATTTTCTTTTTCCCTGACGGAGCCAACGAAATATCGCGAATTTGAGAACCCATCATTCAACCTCCTCCTTGAACCGTGCAATGCTTGCGGCCAGCGGCGATGTCAATACCCCCCGGTCGGTAATAATCCCCGTGATTAATGCGGCCGGCGTCACATCAAATGCCGGATTATACACATTTACATCTGTCGGTGCCGTCCGATACTCTTGCCAGTAGCGCACCTCATCTCCGTCACGTTCTTCAATGACAATATCCTTCCCTTGTGCAAGACTAAAATCAAAGGTGGAAAACGGCGCGGCAATATAAAACGGGACGTGATGATAAGCGGCCAAAATTGCTAACCCGTAAGTACCGATTTTATTTGCGGTATCTCCATTCGCACAAATTCGATCTGCACCGACAATGACCGCATCTATCTGACCGCTTTCCATGACTGTCGCGGCCATATTGTCACAAATCAGTGTACAGGGAATGTGTTCGGCGCAGAGTTCCGTAGCCGTCAGTCGTGCGCCTTGCAAAAGCGGTCTGGTTTCGTCAATAAATACATGCCGCAACAAGCCGTTGTCATGTAGTTTACGGATGACGCCCAATGCCGTCCCGATACCTGCCGTTGCCAATGCGCCTGCATTGCAATGCGTCAATATCGTAACTTTCTCGGAAAAGAGCTCGGCTCCTGCCGCGCCGATACGATCATTCAGCGTGACGTCCTCCGCTTCGATTTGTCCGGCGGTGGCAATCAAAACCGCTTCCACTCTATTCGCCTCGCCCTCGCGCATGATTGTTTTCGTAGCTGCACGGTACATCTTTTCGACCGCCCAACTCAGATTCACCGCTGTCGGTCGGGCGGCTGCTAAATGACGGGCTTGCACTTCATACTTCGCAAGTAAATCGTCGGGAGAAAGCGCTTGGCTCGATACCTCACGCCAGGCCAATACCATTGCGTACGCCGCCGCCACACCGATGAGGGGTGCACCGCGCACGGCCAATGTCACAATTGCTTCCCGTACCTCTTCCATACGGGCACAATCGATATATGCAATGCGTTCAGGAAGCACGCGCTGATCCAAAATCGTTACGACCGGATCACGCCATCGCAAGGGTTGCAGACGTGTACTCATGCTTGTACCTGAAACCCGCCGTATTCTGCCATGGCACGAAACGCCGGACTCTCCATATCGTCATCAAAATGGCGGAAAATCCATGTCAACAACTCACTGAAACGCGCGCTGTTTTGTTGCATAGCCTCTACCACTTCGCGATGGGTCAGCGGTGTCGGTGATACACCGGCGCCGTAATTGGTCACCATCGAGAGTGTCGCGTAGGCCATTTCCGCTTCACGTGCTAATTGGCACTCCGGCACATTGGTCATGCCGACAATATCTCCGCCCAATTGATGAAACATTCGCACTTCCGCAGCCGTTTCAAAACGCGGACCTTCCGTGCATACATAGGTGCCCGTTTTATGAAACGGCACGTTCAACTCTCGCAAACCGGCAGCAAGCAGCTCCCGCAACACCGGACAATACGGCATCGACATGTCTACATGCGCTACGGGCAAAGGCTCACCGTCAAAAAACGTAGAGGGTCTGGCATGGGTAAAATCCAAGAATTGATCGGGAATCATCATTTCTCCGGGGCGAACCTCCAAGTGCGTCGACCCGACAGCAGTGGTCGCAATGATTGCCGTGACACCGAGCCGTTTCAATCCGTAGATGTTTGCCCGATAATTAATCCGATGCGGCGGAATGCTGTGCTGCTTGCCGTGGCGAGTCATAAACACAATTTCTCTGCCCGCATACATACCGCTGACATATGTCATTTCACCGTAAGGTGTCAAACAAGACTGCTCCTGTATGTCATCCAACAAATCGGGATGATAGACCCCGGTTCCTCCGATAATTGCCAATTTATTCATTTTTCCTCACCCCTTTAATCCGAATAGTTCTTGCAACTCGCCAGGCGTCAAACGATAGACCGCATTACAATAATGGCAGCTCATTTCTACACCGTTCTCATCATGCAAAAGCTCTTCTTTGTCATCACGGGCCAGCTGCAACAACGCCCGTTCAAACCGTTCTTTGCCGCAAGTGCATTCCCACTTGACCGTATTTTCACTGAGCCGTCGAAAGGACAAATTCCGCGATAACGTCGCCAAAATATCCGCGGAAGGTTGTGTCTGAATCGCATGCGAAATCGGTCCCAGCTCTTGCAAGTTGGCTTCCATGGCGGACAATGCATGCTCCTCGGCATCCGGCAACGCCTGTACCATGACGCCGCCGGCCGCCGCAACGGACGTATCCGGATTGACCAGCACGCCTAAACTCACCGCGGAAGGGATTTGTTCCGAAACGGTCAAATAGTACGTCAAGTCTTCGGCAATCTCGCCCGACGTGAGCGCAATCGCACTCTGATACGGATGGCGCAGCAAGGAATATCGAGTCACATACAGCATTCCTCGGCCGACGGCACTGCCGACATCCAGTTTATGCGGTCCTTTCAAGGGCAGCTCCACATGCGGGCAGTCTACATATCCGCGCACTTTGCCTGACTCGTAGGCATCCGCATGAATGCTGCCCAGAGGTCCGTCGCCGGCGATGCGAATACTGACCCCCTCTTTATTTTTGAAGTCATTCGCCAGTAACAACGCTCCCGTCATCGTCCGTCCCAACGCCGCCGCGGCGACCGGAGACAATTGATGAAGCTGCTGTGCCTGCCGAACGAGCTCGGTCGTGTATGCCACCGACATCCGCAATCCTGCCGGTGATACATAATGGGCAATCGTATCGGCCATCTCAGCGCAATTCCTTTTGCAAATTGCACATTTCCAATGCGGATTGCGCCGCGTCAAACCCTTTATTGCCACTCTTTGTACCCGCGCGCTCTACGGCTTGTTCGATACTGTCGGTCGTGACAATACCGAAAATAACGGGTTTCCCCGAGGACAGTGAAACCGCCGCAATGCCTTTGGCCGTTTCATTGCAAACCAACTCATAATGCGATGTCGCACCGCGAATGACCGCTCCCAAACAAATGACCGCATCCATCTTGTCGGCTTGTGCCAACTGCTTGGCCACCAGCGGAATCTCGAATGCGCCCGGGCAGTACGCTACGGTAATATCATCCGAATCGACACCGTGCCGCTCCAAGCAATCCAGCGCACCGGTCAATAAATGCTCTGTAATGAAATGATTGAAACGCGCAACAACAATACCGATGCGTAAATTTTTGCCGTCCAGTTTACCTTCAATAATATGTGCCATATGCCCTCCCTCTTAAAACTGATGCCCCATCTTCAATTCTTTGGTATGCAGGTACTCTTTGTTGTACTCGTTCGCCGGAACGGTAATCGGTTCCCGCGAAGCAATCGTTATCCCGTACTCATGCAAGCCTTCAATTTTATCCGGATTATTCGTCAACAGGCGAATACTGTGAATCCCCAAGTCTTCTATTATTTTAGCACTTAATGAATACTCGCGTAAATCAGGCGCAAATCCGAGCCGCTCATTGGCCTCTACGGTATCCATGCCTGTTTCTTGGAGACGATAGGCCTTGATTTTATTCACGAGCCCTATCCCCCGTCCTTCTTGCCGCATATAGATAACCGCCCCCGCCCCTTCACGGTCGATACGACGCAACGCCGCATGCAGTTGCTCGCCGCAATCACAACGTTTTGACCCGAACACATCGCCGGTAAGGCACTCCGAGTGAATTCGCACCAATACATTGTCCCGATTGCGGACATCTCCTTTGACAATGGCCAAATGGTTAAAGGAATCCAGTACATCTTCATAAACATATAACGTGAAATTCCCGTATGCGGTCGGCAGTTTCGAGGACGCGACACACTTCACCAAAGGCTCATGTTGTTTGCGATACACGATAATATCCGCAACGGAAATCATATGCAACCGGTGCGTATCGCAAAAATTCGCCAATTCTTTTCGGCGCATCATATCGCCGTTATCTGCGGTAATTTCACAAATCACCGACGCAGGGTACAGTCCCGCAATCCGCAACAAATCAATCGAGGCTTCCGTATGACCGCGTCGGACCAACACCCCGCCGTCCCGATAAATCAGCGGAAACACGTGTCCCGGGCGACGAAATTCTCCGGAATGCGCCTGCGGATTCAACAACTGTCGAATGGTCAAGGCGCGTTCTGCCGGTGAGACACCGGTGGTTGTTTCGACATGATCGACCGAGACGGTAAAGGCCGTTTGGTGATTGTCCGTATTTTCCGTGACCATCGGCGGTATCTGTAAGCGTTGCAGGTCATGTTGCAACATCGGCACGCAAATAATCCCGCGACCGTACTTTGTCATAAAATTAACAGCCTCCGTATCGGCAAATTGGGCGGCCATCACCAAGTCACCCTCATTCTCACGCGACGGATCATCTACCACCACTATCATTTTACCTTGTTGCAAATCACTGATAATTTCATCCATAGTCGCCATGATATAGTTCATCGCCATCCTCTTTTCCGTTATCCAAATCGATTATTTCCAATATCCGTTAGCTCGCAACACCGCATGAAGCGACGACGGCATTGTTTCCGCCGGTTGGCGCTCCAACCAGGAAAAAACATACTTACCGATCATGTCGGTTTCGATATTGACGACGGCTCCGACGTCCGCCGCTTGTAGCGCTGTGTGGACATAGGTGTGCGGAATGACACCCACCGAAAAAGTCCCCGCCGTACACGCAATCACGGTCAAACTGATACCGTCCAGCGCTACGGAGCCTTTGGGAATCAGCCCTGCCATCAGCCCGGTCTCGGCGGCGACCGTAATCCGCACCGCATTGCGGTCACGTCGAATGGATTGAATTCGACCGGTACCGTCTACATGCCCGCTGACGAGATGTCCGTCGAGTCGCGCAGACACGGACAAGGCCCGTTCCAAATTGACCTGCTTCCCTCGTCGCCATGTACTCAGTTCGGCACGGGCAACCGTTTCCGGCATGACATCCGCAACGAATTCTCCCGGCAAACAACGATTCGCCGTCAAACAAATGCCGTTGACCGCCACACTGTCTCCCTCTTGTAACCGGTCTGCCAGCGGACTGCGAATATGCAAACGGTATTCATTGCTGCCCCGTTCTATGGCATGAACGCTTCCGACCGCTTCGATTAGTCCTGTGAACATATATCTTCCTCCCGCCCGCGCGTATACGTAAGCCGTACATCCGACCCGCAACGCGCTATATCCGTAATTGTGTATCGTCTCGCCTCGGCAAGACGAATAACGCCTTTCCCGGCGGTCGCTCCTTTTGCTTGTGTGCCGCCGAACGCCGTCGGCGCAATATAGGTAACAATTTCATCCAAGTAATCCCGATCGAGTAATTCTCCGAGCAAGACTGCGCCTCCCTCCACCATCAACTCCTGCACAGCCCATTCCGTCGCCAAGGCCTGCAAGGCAGACGCTGTGTCAATCCGACCATCGGCAGAAAGCGGTAATGCCAGCACCGTCGCGCCGGTGGCTCGAATGGCATCTTGCTTGTCAAAATTGCTTTCTATGCCGACCAATACCACGGTTTCGTCCGCACGCTCTTGTAACAATCTCGATTCCGGAGGGATGCGTGCATGCGTATCCCAAACCACACATAACGGTTGGCGGCTTGTATCACCGTGTCGTACCGTCAGGCGGGGATTATCCGCCAAAACAGTGCCGATACCGACTGCCACCGCATCGGCTCGTGCCCGTAATCGATGCGCATCAATCCTTGACGACGCACCGGTAATCCACTGTGACTCGCCGCCGACCGTGGCCGTTTTACCGTCCAACGTCATGGCCCACTTACCGACAATGTACGGCCGATGCCGTTGAATGACGCTCAGATAGCCACGATTCAGGCATCGCGCCTGCGTTTCCAACACCCCCACCGTAACGCTAATCCCCGCCGCTTGCAAACGCCGAATCCCTTGGCCGTTGACTGCGTCGAACGGATCCTGCATCGCGCAAACTACGCGCCGAACACCGGAACGGATGAGTAAATCGGCACAGGGCGGAGTTTTCCCCGTGTGGGAACACGGTTCCAACGTCACATATAATGTAGCGCCTCTTGCCTGCGCCCCCGCAGCGCGCAGTGCAAACACTTCCGCATGCGGCCCGCCGGCTTGTTGATGCCAGCCTTCACCGACGACATGACCGTCACGTACTACGACCGCCCCGACCATCGGATTAGGGCGGGTCGCATGGCGCCCTCGGCTCGCCAGCTCCAACGCCCGTTGCATATATTCCGTATCGTTCATTTTTACTCCGTTTTCATCAAAAAAGACATGGGAAAAACAGCCATGTCTTTTGCCGTCTTTTCCTATCCAGACTTTACTGTCGGTTTCGAAATTACATCGAATCAGCTTGCGCTTGCGGACTGTCACCGCCGGTCAGGAATTGATACTATCTCACCTTGCCTCAAAGACACGATTTTCAGTTGTTTCTACTGTATCACTTACCACGTAACTTTTCAATAGTTGCCTTGCGGTCGTCGGAGCGAAATACCGCCGAGCCTGCGACCAAAATGTCCGCCCCTGCTTGGCGAATCTTGTCGGCATTGGCCGGTGTCACACCGCCGTCCACCTCAATCTCGAACGCCAGCCCGCGTTCCCGTCGGCATGCGGCCAAACGCGCAATTTTATCCGTCACATACGGAATGTATGACTGTCCGCCGAATCCCGGATTGACGCTCATCAATAGCACATAATCCACTACCGACAATACATCGTCCAACACGGAAATCGGCGTCCCCGGATTGAGCACTATGCCCGCCTGCATCCCTGCATCCTGTATCGCATGAATCAGCCGGTCATGATGTACGGGCGCTTCATAATGAAATGACAACATACGGGTGCCGATTTTTGCAAACGGTTGAATATAGTCGCCCGGATTGGTGACCATCAAGTGCACATCAAACGGAATGTCGGTGTGCGCAGATAAGTGTGTCACGACCGGCGCACCGTAACTGAGATTCGGGACAAAGTGCCCGTCCATGACATCGATGTGCAACAAATCGGCGCCGGCCTCTTTCATGCTTTGCAATTCGCCGCGTAAATCGGAAAAATCGGCGGATAATAATGACGGTGCAATACGAATCATCGAAACCTCTCCTTTTCTCGTTCTTCCCACTCTGCGACCAGTGTCACATACGATTGATAGCGAGGTGCTGCAATCTCTTGCGCATCTACCGCATTTTTGACGGCACACTGCGGTTCATGGCGATGAGTACAATCGTGAAAGCGACACTTGTCCTGCCTCGCCGCAATCTCATGGAAGCCAGACGCTATCTCTTCCTTGCGTGGCGGAAGATAATCCAGGGACGCAAACCCCGGCGTATCCGCTACATAGCAGGAAGGATAGATTTCACCAATCACCGCATGGCGCGTCGTATTTTTCCCACGACCGATTCGTTGACTGACAGATTGCACCGGACACCATTCCCGACCGGCAATCGCGTTCAACAATGTCGATTTTCCGACGCCTGACTGCCCGCACACGGTCGTGACTTTCCCTTGCAATTGTTCCCGAATGGCGGCAAGCGTCTGTTGATTTTCCTCTTTGTCGCTGTTGTCCGAAGTGTATATCCTATAGGGCAACGATTTGTATACCGCCAATTCCTTATCGGATTGCGGCGTTTGTAAATCCATTTTACTAAACCACAGTATCGGTGAAATTCGATTCAGTATACACATCATAATCAGCCGATCCAACAGCAACGGATTCATCGGCGGCGAGGCAACCGATGTGACCAGTAGAGCTTGATCCAAATTGGCTACCGGCGGACGTAACAGACGATTATGCCGCGGACAAATTTCTGTAATCACGGCCCGGTCGGAGTCGATTGCCGCAATGCGTACCCAATCGCCTACCAACACACGATTATTGTCTTGTTTCATTTTGCCGCGGACCTTGCACAAATACTCCGCGCGTTCCGTGCGCACCGAATAATATCCGTTTTGGTTTTTCGTCACCAACCCTTGCCATTCACTCAAAGCTCTTGCTCCTGCACGAGTTCCCCGTCAAAATATACTTCCACACGCACTGCGCCGACCCCCGATGCCTGGGTGCTGATTTCCGTGCCGGCTTTTTCTTCCCGGTCAAACAGTGTCCGTGTTCCGTTCGCGTCATGCACCATAATGGTGACGCGTTGTGCCGGCTTTTTGCTCGGTACACGAATGGTAATCTCCGCTTTTTTCACCATCGTATCAAACGTCAAATCGATTGCCGTCCCGCGAACCGAACTGCTTCCCGCCGCCGGGTTCTGTGTCGTGACGACACTGTCTTTGGAAGGTTCACCGCCGTTCTTCATCTTCCAATTACCCTTCTTCAAATCATTTTCCTGTACTAACTGCTCCGCTTTCTCAACCGTCAGACCCGAAAAATCCGGAATATTGACACGACTGACCATATTCTTTTTGTTCAAAATGACATGCACCGTACTATCCCGCTCTACCTTTGTCGGTGTGGACGGAGATTGCCCGATAATAGTGTCCAACGGTTTGGAGGTATCTTCCCGCTCTTCGATTTTGCCCAAACGCAGATGAATGCTGCGCAATTTTGCCGCCGCTTCTTCAATCGTCAGCCCCGTCAAGTCCGGTACTAAAATAATCGATCCTCCCTTACTGACGGTAAGATGAATCGTCCGATGTGTTTTAACGGATGTTCCCGGCTCAGGCGATTGATTAATTACTTGCCCGATAGGCACTTCTTCACTGGCGATTTCATTGACCGATACGTTCAGGTCTTCTTTTTCCAGGGCTTTTCGCGCGACCTCCACTTGCTTACCGATCAGATTCGGAACGGTCACGGATTGCATACGCCAAAAATCACCGACAAACCAAAAAGCCAAACCTGCCGCGAAAAAGAAGAGCGCGGCGACCGCAATCAAAATGCGTTTCATCGGCCATCCCAATAACCCGGTCAACCAATTTTCTTTTTCCTCCGACTGCCGTTTGCGTTCCAACGCTTGATGGGGAATCGGAATGGCCCCGGTTGCAAAATTATGTCTTCCTGTTTTGGTCGCCACATGTGTGACCAGCCCCTGTGCCAATCGTAAATCGGCAATCATCTCGGAAATATTGTTAAATCGCTTTTCCGGATCTTTTTGCAACGCCTTCAACACGCAATCCTCTAACAGCGGTGTGATAGTCGGATTATATCGACTCGGCTTCGGAACCTCTTCTTGCATGTGTTTGAGCGCAATCGCAACTGCCGTTTCTCCTTCGTAGGGAACACGACCGGTCAACATTTCATACAAGACGACCCCCAGCGAATAAATATCGGTTTGGGCGGTCACCTTTTCCCCTGCTGCTTGTTCCGGTGAAAAATAATGCACCGATCCCAGTACGGACTCTTTATTCATCACAGTGGCCGTATTCATGGCCCGTGCGATGCCGAAATCGGCCACTTTGATTTTGCCGGTTCGCGTGACCAAAATATTATGCGGCTTAATGTCGCAATGGACAATTCCGTTGGCATGCGCCTGTTCAAGCGCTTCTCCGATTTCCATCGCAATTCGTACCGCCGCATCATTGGACAATTTCTTTTGTCGCGCAATATATTCTTTTAGGGTTTCTCCGGCAACATATTCCATGACAATATAATGCACATTGTCATCGCAACCGACATCATAAATATTTACAATATTGGCATGTGATAACTTCGCTGCAGCTTGCGCCTCTTTGCGAAACCGTGTCACAAAATCCTGATCATTGGCATAGTCTTCATGCAATATTTTGACAGCAACAATACGATCGAGCAGGATATCATGCGCGCAATATACGTCCGCCATCCCGCCGCTGCCGATTTTTTCGGTTATTTCATAGCGATTATCCAGAATTCGGCCAATCATGTAGTTCACCTCTGCCTACCTCACTCAACCAGCAATGCAATGATTGTCACATTATCTTTGGCGCCGGCCTCATAGACCAAGCGCATCAGTTCATGAACGCAACCTTCCGCATCATGCTCATGCATGATGAGTGTGTTGCGGATGACTTCGTCATCAAGCATGGAAGTCAACCCGTCCGAACACATCAAAATCATATTGCCGGACTCCAGCATGACGCGACCGGCATCGACCTCCAAGCGGTCTTCCGTTCCGACGGAGCGAGTAATGACATGCCGCGACGGGTGCGTAGCCGCTTCTTCCGGCGTCATCTCACCTGCGGCGATTAACTGCGCAACCAGCGAGTGGTCTTCCGTCACTTGTCGCAACACGCCGTCACCGTACAGATAAATACGGCTGTCACCTACGTGCGCCCAAAACATGAATCCGTCTTCGATGTACGTCACCAAAGCGGTACTGCCCATCCCGTCCAAGCGACTGTCCTCGCGGACTTTTTCGCGAATGGCCGCATTGGCTGCAAGAACAGCCTCTTGCAGCGTGACCTCGTTTTTCCAGTCCGAAGTATCGGCGAGTACATAGGATTTAACCTCGGCAATGACCGTTTCACTGGCCATTTCACCGCCGACATGACCGCCCATCCCGTCTGCCAAAATGGAGAACGCCGTGCCGTCCGTATAAAATTTGTCTTCGTTGCCCGTGCGGACCAAACCGCGCTTGCTGAGTCCAAAAATATTCATCGTTCACCTGCCACCTTACGGTCGGTTTAATATAGACTATCGTACCATGTTCGCCAAAGACCGTCAAACAGGCGTTTGACGAAGAAACCGCAAGCGCAATTGACCGCATGCGGCCTGGATTTCTTTCCCCATTTCTTTGCGAACCGTGGCGGCAATACCGCTATGCTGCAAGCGTGCACAAAATGCATCGATGACCGTTTGCGAAGGTCGAAAGAGCGGGATTCCCTCGTTCTCATTCAGGGGAATCAGATTGATGTGACAGCGCAGCGGTTTGACCAAGCGCGCCAACTCATCTGCATGTTCCGGTCGGTCATTGACTCCGCGTATCAATATGTACTCGCAAGTCATTCGTCGTCGTGTAGTCTCCGAATACGCTTGCAATGCTCGCATCAGTTCAGGCAACGGATAGCGCCGGCTAATCGGCATAATCCGGTTGCGAATCGTATCATTCGGCGCATGCAGTGACAGTGCCAGTGTAATGGGTAACCGCTCTTTGGCCAAGTGATAAATCTCATCGGTAATCCCCGACGTAGACAGCGTCATATTGCGATAACTCATCTGCAACCCCTCCGGATCGGCGCAGCGGTGCATAAAGCGCACTACCTCCCGATAGTTTTGCAACGGCTCTCCCGAACCCATTAATACTAAGGAATGAATCGCAATTCCCAGTTGCAGCTTAAATACATACAGTTGTGCCAACATTTCTTCCGCCGTCAAGTTGCGAATCAATCCGTTTTGCCCCGACGCACAAAAAGTGCAGCCGACGGCACAGCCCACCTGTGTAGACACACAAACCGAGTACCCGTAGTGATGATGCATCAGTACACTTTCTACCAGCGCACCGTCGCGGTAGCGAATCAGTATTTTGGCCGTTTGCCCGTCATTGCTCAATTGCCGCTTGACCACTATCGGAAAATCGACGGAATGCACCTCGGCGAGTACCTCCCGCAAGGCACGGGGAAGTTGTTGCATTTCGGCAAAATCGTGCACGCCACGATGGTACATGTAATCGTGCAGCTGCTGCCCGCGGTAAGCGGGAAACCCAAGTCGCACGGATTCTTGTCGCAACTCTTCTCTTGTTTTCCCCCACAAATTCACGGCTGCCTCTCTTTCTCCAGCACGGCGATAAAAAAACCGTCCGAGCGATAATCCGACGGCCATATCGTAGTATATCCGTCGGCAATCTCTCCGATTGTCGGCAACGAAAACGGCACCAATCGATACATGGGATTCCCGCCTAGAAATGTACGAATCACATCTTCATTTTCATTTCGATTTACTGTACAAGTACTGTATACCAACCGTCCTCCCGGACGCACATAGGCTGCCGCACAATCCAATATGGATGTTTGTAACGCCGGGAAGGCATTGACACTTTCGCGTGTGCGTCGCCACTTCACATCGGGGCGATGCCCGATGACCCCCCAGCCGGAACAGGGGGCATCCACCAGCACCCGATGGTATTTCTCTGCCGCCTCCGGCACATACACGGTCGCATCCTGCACAATCCCTCGCACCGCGTCTGCTCCCAAACGAGCCGCATTTGCTTCGATTAACTCTACCTTGTGCGCATGGATATCCGCCGCCACAATTTGCGCCCGATTTTGACTCAGCGCCGCCATATGGGTGCTTTTCCCCCCGGGCGCCGCACACATGTCCAAGATGGCCTCCCCCGACTGCGGATTGACCGCATAGGCGACCAGCATCGAAGAGATATCCTGCCAGTAAATCTCTCCCCGTTCCAACCACGGCCGGAGCGACGTGACGTCGCCGTCTATGATTTCCCGTCCCTCCGGAACGATAGTCGGACGCACCTTAATACCTTGCGCTTCCCACTCCGATAAAATCGCTTGCGGCTCTTTCCGCAATGTGTTGATTCGTACATAACCGGGACTCGGCGACGACCACGCTTGCGCCGTTTGTAAAGTCTTTTCAAGTCCCCGCTGCGCCGTCAACTGTTCGACCAGCCAGAGCGGGATACCGTACGTCAGTGCAATATGTTCCTGCGGATTATCTTCAACAGACGGAATCGCAAACTGATTTGCACGGCGCAAATAGTTACGCAAAACCGCATTGGTAAATTTTGCACTGCCGACATGTGTATGTTTTTTCACTAAATTGACCGATTCATTGACCGCCGCCGACGTCGGTATTTTGTCCAAGTAGATAATTTGATAGAGGGCGATATAGATCGCAATCACTACCTCCGGATCCATAGTGGCAACAGGGCGCTTGGCGAGTCGTTGTAAGATATTCTCCAATCGGTTCAAATAGCGCAAGACACCATACACCAATTCCGTACACAATCCCCGCTCACGGAGCGATAACGGCTGTCGCTGTAATTGTGATCGCAGGGCAACATTGGCATACGCACCGTCAAACAGAATACGTCTGAGTATCAGTAAAGCCGATTCGCGAGCTGTCATGGTTATCCTTTCCCGTACCGAGCAAATGTGCCAATACGTGTTCTACTTTGGCCAAGTCGACCTGCGTATTAAAGCAAGGTCCGTACGGACGTGCATTGAGCACCCCGAATACTAAAATCGGGAATACATCCCGCATGCCGAGCACCAAATCCCGCTCACAAGCGATGGCGATAATGACCTTGGGGCGATGTTGTTTCACCAGCAAGCGGGCAAATGTCCCTCCGGTCGCAATATACAGCGATGTCCCCCAGCGCTTGGCGAGCCCTACAAGCCCGCCCACACAACAGCGCCCGCATTGTTTACACATAAACGCATCGCGGGTTACCTTGATGGGGCATGTATCCAGTTGCAGGCAATGCGGAGTCAGCAGCATCACCTCGCTCGGTTTGACTTTGGTAATATAGTGCGCCGAGATGGTGTTCATCAAGTCTACCAGCGATTGTCCGACCCGTTCCTTGGATATCCCCAGTATTCGCCCCCACTGCAAACAATACGGCAACATCCGATAGACGGTTTTTCCGGCCACTTTAAGTAGCGCCAGCGGCAGTTTCCCGGTGGCATAAGCGGCCACTGCGGTCACCCCTGCCAATACACCGCCGGCAATGACCGCCGCCACAATCATCCCTACTACGAGATCGGCCAACCAAGGGTGAATCATCATCAAACCGGGGCGCAACAAAGCCGCAATGACTCCGCTTACGCCTGCCAACGTCAGCCATGCCAATGCCGTTAATCCTAAATACAGTTTCATTGACGCCAATGTTTGATCAATCTTCGGATTCGCCAAATCGTTCTCCTACCCGTAACTGGTAACCATTAATAAAATCTGCTGCGCTCATTTGTTTTTTATTCTCCGGTTGTACAAGTTGTGCGACGAGGATACCGTCGCCTGTAGCGATATGAATACCTTGCGTATCCATCTGCACAATCGCCCCCGGTGGACATGTTGTCGCTTCACTACTTGCAGCTACACGATGCAACTTGAGCCGGCGGTTACGAAACCGCGTATACACTCCCGGATTCGCATGCAAGGCATTCACTCGGCGGCGCAACGCGATTGCCGAGTGCTGCCAGCAGATATGCCCCTCTTCTTTGCTGATTTTTTGCGTATAGGTAGCCGTTTCATGATTTTGTGCACGTGCTTGCGCCAACGCAGCGGGCAGGTCACGCAAGACATCCGTCAAAACGTCCGCACCGAGCACCGCCAGTTTCTCAGTCAGCGCCGGCACATCATCATCTTCGGCTACGGCAATGGTGGCTTGCGCCACAATATCACCGGTGTCCATTCCTTCGTCCAGTCGCATAATCGTGACACCTGTTTCGGTATCACCGTTCCAAATGCTGTATTGAATCGGAGCGGCGCCGCGATATTTCGGTAATAACGAAGCGTGCACATTAATACAGCCATAGGTCGGCATACGCAACACCTCTGCCGGCAATATTTTCCCGTAAGCCACCACAACAAACACGTCGGCATGCCACGCACGCAATTGTGCCAGCGTTTCTTCCGCCCGAATCGTGGTCGGCTGGTAAACGGGAAGTCCGTGTGCAAGTGCCCAATCCTTGACAGGTGAAAACGCGACTTTTCCGCCGCGACGATTCACGCGATCCGGCTGGGTTACGACACCGACGACCTCGTGGCGTGAATCGGCCGCCAAGGCCGCCAATGACGGCACCGCAAACTCCGGAGTGCCCATAAATACGACCCGCATCAGTCTTCATCCTTTGTTTCGTATAATGTTTTGGCTCGCTCGATAAACAAAATACCGTCAATATGGTCATTTTCATGCTGAATCGCCTGTGCCAACAGTCCGTCTGCTTTCTTTACCTTGCGTTTTCCCCAACGGTTGGTATATTCAACCGTCACCGCGCAATGTCGCTCGACAATCCCTACCACACCGGGAATACTCAAGCACCCCTCGGAAAGATCTGTCATTTCCGCAGATTTTTCCGTAATTACCGGGTTGATATACGCCTCAAATCCGTTCCCGTCATCAATCACAAACAAACGTAGCGACTTTCCGATTTGCGGCGCGGCCAAGCCCACGCCGTTGTCCGCATACATGGTCTCTTTCATATCATCGATTAAGGCCCGTACCGATTTATCGACTTTGTCAATCGGCGTGGCGACTTGTTTGAGTACCGGCGAACCGATCAATTCAATATTCAACTTTGCCATATTTCACCTCACTATACAACTTCCGTGTCTATAATTATACCATTCTCCGTCCAATCCGGATGATTCCGGATACACTCCTTGCATATCGTCAAATCACTCCCTTTGATGAGTAGCGAAACAAAAAAACGATCTCGAACCTTGCGGACATATTCATCATAGGGACCGATTAACTCAACTTCTCCGTTTTTCACTGCCGATATCTGCGACAATCGTGCGGCATACTTCTCCGCTTGAGCAAGTGCACGCTCATACACCGTGTCAAAAAAAGTCATTCGCATTAATTCGGAAAACGGAGGATATCGTAATGCTTGGCGATACTGTATTTCCTCTTCATAAAATCCGCGATAATCATGTGTTCGGGCATGCCGAACCGCATAATGCTCGGGATGATACGTCTGTAAGACGACTTCTCCCTGTACATCTTTGCGCCCGGCTCGCCCTGCCGCCTGTGTCAGTAAGGAAAACGCCCGCTCAGCCGCCGTATAATCCGGCAAATTCAGCAGGTTGTCAACGGACAAAATACCTACCGCCCGTACATTCGGCAGGTCATGCCCCTTGGCGACCAGCTGGGTTCCCAACAAGATATCTCCTTGCCCGTCATGAAACGCATGCAACATGGCGGACAGTCTTTCCTGGCTTCCCATCGTATCCCGGTCCAGTCGAATAATACGTGCCTGCGGAAACATTTGTGCCAATAATTGCTCTGCTTTTTGCGTGCCGATTCCCAAAAACTTAATGTATCGGCTGTGACATTCCGGACACACTTGCGGTACGGGATAGTTGCACTCACAATGATGACAGCGCAGCTGCCGGCCGTGCAAGTGATACGTCAACGGGCGCTCACACCGAGGGCACAGCGCAATATAACCGCATTGTCGGCACAAAATATAGGTGGCATACCCGCGCCGATTTAACAGCAAAATGGCCTGCTTATGATGTTCCAGCACGCGTTGCAGTGTCGCCAGCAGCGGGCGAGAGACAATACTGTGATTTCCCGTCTCCAGTTCGCTGCGCATGTCGGCGACTACAATCTCCGGCAACGGAAGGTGACCGATACGGTGTGTGAGTTCCAAACGATGAATGTCACCTTGCTCGCTGCGATAATAGGTCGTCACCGCCGGCGTTGCACCGCCCAACACGACAGTGGCACCGTGCAGCCGTCCCAACTCTTCCGCGACGCGTCGTGCATGATAGCGCGGACTGTCCTCTTGTTTGTAGGAAGAGTCGTATTCTTCATCTACCACAATCAGGCCCAAATGACGATGCGGCAAAAAGAGGGCCGATCGCGCACCGACGACGACTCTGGCTTGCTTGTGGCGTATCCGCCACCAATTCCCGTATCGCACCCCGGCCGCCATACCGCTGTGGGCATATACGACAGTATCTCCGAAATGCGCGGAAAAACGCGCTGTCATCTGCGGCGTCAATGCGATTTCCGGGACCAGAATCAACACCGACTTTCCCCGTGCAAGCGCACTTTCCGCGGCGCGAATATAGACTTCCGTCTTGCCGCTGCCGGTCACACCGTGGAGCAAAAAGACTTCACTCTTTCCGCCCTCTTGTGCCTGACGGATGGCTTGCAGGGCCGTTTCCTGTTCCGCCGTCAATTGCAACGACGGCAACGGCGGTACCGGCGGCACATGCGGCGCGTTAATCTCCTCCGCACGCACAACGAGTCCGTTTTTTTCCGCTTCCCGTCGTAACGACGCGGAAAATCCTGCCGCGGTCAACGCCGCTGCTGTTTGCGCCCCGCCTTTCGTCAAAAATTCATACAATTCCCGCTGCCGATAACGCTTTTCCAACATCGCCTGCGTCACCTGCGGCGCCGCGGCAAATCGCGTGATTGTGGGAAACGCCAATGTCATGGTCGGCACCGCAGCCGCTTCCCAATACTCGTCATCTTGCTCCCAACCGGGTAGATGCCGCTCCCAGTAGGACGCCAACTGCGGCAATTCGGACAAGTGCGGATAGCGCGCTCGGCCGGCCGCCGTCAAATGCCATCCCGACTGCAAACGAACAGGCGCCGAATCAAACATAAACAACCGCAACGCGGTCAATCGTGTACATACATAATACGATGCAATCATCTCGGCCAACGCCATCATCTCGGCGCTGAACCACGGCTCTCTGCCGACACCGGAATGAATCTCTTTGACCGTAAATGAAGGAGTCTCCGTCGTAACCGAGAGCACAATCCCCTCTTGCCAACCGCCGGCAAACGGAACGAGCACACGCCACCCGACGGAAATATCCGTCGCCGTCTCCGGGATACGATATGTGAATGTGCGATCCAACTTTTTGCTGGGACGGTTAATCAATACTTCCGCAAATCGCATGAAATCTCCTTACCAAAAAAGGCGGAAATCCCGCCTTTTATATACCTGCATCACGTTTCAATACATCCGCTTTGTCGACACGCTCCCACGGCAACTCGACATCCGTCCTGCCGAAGTGACCGTACGCGGCGGTTTGCCGATAAATCGGACGCTGCAAGTCAAGCTCTCTGATAATACCTGCGGGTCGCAAGTCAAAGTGTTTACGCACCAACTCGACGATTTTGTCCTCCGCAATGACACCTGTGCCGAATGTGTCCACCAAAATCGAAACGGGATGGGCCACCCCGATGGCATAGGCCAGCTGGATCTCACACTTATCGGCCAGCCCGGCAGCCACGATATTTTTCGCGACATAACGAGCCGCGTAGGCCGCCGAACGATCCACTTTAGTCGGATCCTTGCCGGAAAACGCCCCGCCACCGTGACGTGCCATACCGCCATACGTATCCACAATAATTTTTCGTCCTGTCAATCCGGAATCACCTTGCGGACCGCCGATAACAAATCGTCCGGTCGGGTTGATGAAAATCTTCGTATCTCTATCATACATCTCCGGCGGCAATACCGGCCGAATCACTTGCTCGAGCACATCCTGATAAATTTGTTCCTGCGCAATGTCGGGATTGTGCTGGATGGAGACTACCACCGTGTCAATCCGCTTCGGCTTGCCGTCTTCATACTCAACCGTGACCTGCGTCTTGCCGTCCGGGCGCAAGTACGGAATCTCACCGGACTTACGTTTCTCCGCCAAGCACCGTGCCATCCGATGTGCCAACGATACCGACAACGGCATCAATTCCGGCGTTTCCCGCACGGCAAATCCGAACATCATGCCCTGATCGCCCGCCCCGATTAAATCCAATTCGTCGTTGCTGGCCTCCTTGGTCTCCAACGATTGATCCACCCCTTGGGCGATGTCTTTCGATTGTTCGTCAATCGACACCAGAATGCCGCAGGTATTCCCGTCAAATCCGAGTGCGGCATCCGTATACCCGATTTCACAAACGGTTTTACGAATAATCTGCGGGATATCGATATAGCACGAAGTAGAGATTTCTCCGACCACATGTACCAGCCCTGTATTGACAACCGTTTCACAAGCGACACGTCCGCTCGGATCTTGTGCCAAAATCGCATCCAATATGGCATCTGAAATTTGGTCGGCAATTTTATCGGGATGACCTTCCGTCACGGATTCGGAAGTAAAATACATCTTATTTTCCATAGCGTCTCCTTTACATGACACAAAAAATCCCTCGCGACGAGGGATCCACCCTCATCTGTCAGTCAATCACTGTCGGAATTAGCACCGTTTGAACGGTTGCTGTAGTATCATCGGGCCGTTCCCTCAACTACTCTGGATGAGTACATATCTATTGTAACGAAATATTTCTATTTATGCAAGCGGGACCGGCATTCCGCGGCGCGCCTAACAATTCGCTCCGCCACTTCCTGTTTATCCATCCGTGCCAACGCCTCCGGCTCCCTGTCGGGATAGAGCAACGTGACGATATTGGTTTCCGTATTGAACCCCGCTCCCGGTTGCGATACATCATTGGCCACCAAAATATCCAAATTTTTACGCTGCAATTTTTCCGTTCCGTGCGCAATCAAATTCTGCGTTTCAGCGGCAAACCCCACCAAGACTTGGTGCGTTTTTCGTTGTCCCAATTCGTACAAAATATCGGGATTTTTGGTCAAGGTCAACTGCAACTGCTCTTGCGATTTTTTGATTTTTTGATCCGCCACCAAATCCGGACGGTAATCCGCTACCGCCGCCGCTTTGATGACAATATCCGTATCCGCAAAAACAGCATCCACCGCCGCTTTCATTTCCAGCGCACTGGTCACATAGACGATTTCTACCTCCGGCGGGACTTCCAACTTATCCGTCGCGCTCACCAGCGTCACTTTGGCGCCTTGGCGCGCCGCTGCCCGCGCCAGTGCATAGCCCATCTTGCCGCTGGAACGGTTGCCGATAAAGCGCACCGGATCAATCGGTTCACGTGTACCGCCGGCCGTTACCACTACTCGGGCTCCGGCAAGCAAATGCTCGCTGAGTGCCTGCTCGACGGCAAACAAAATCCGTGCCGGTTCCGGCAGGCGACCTTTGCCGCAAGTCCCGCAGGCCATTTCTCCGGCATCCGGTTCAATGATACGGTAACCGTGTCTGCGTAATCGTTCCAGATTCTCCTGAACAATCGGATTTGCAAACATATTGGTATTCATCGCCGGAGCCAGCAAGACCGGAGCTTGCGTTGCCATAACCGTTGTCGTCAACATATCATCGGCGATACCGCCTGCGATTTTTCCGATACAGTTAGCCGTCGCCGGTGCAATCAAAAACAAGTCCGCCCAATTGGCCAATGCGATATGCTCGACATTCCAATGCGTGACTTCCGCCCACATATCGACATAGACCGGTTCCCCGGAAAGCTCCCGAAACGCCAAGGCCGAAACGATGCGTGTCGCATTTTGGGTCATGATAACACGCACTTGCGCGCCCTCTTTGCGCAATTTGCGCACCAAATCCAACGCTTTGTAGACAGAAATCCCGCCGGTAACCCCCAGGAGAATATGCTTGCCGTCCAACCGATTCATCGCCAAGCCTCTTCCGCAATCCGGTACTTTAATTTCCGTGCCGCAATCTCCCGCAGCGCGATAGTCGTCGGCTTATCGCCGCGCGGCGGTACCAGCGGCTCGGCATTTTCCGTCAACTCCCGCGCCCGTTTAGCCGCCAACGTGACCAAGATATACTTGTTGCTGACCACATCGAGCAAATCTCCGATTGTCGGTTCAATCATCATGATGATGTACCTCCTCACAAATATACTTTTTGAACACCGTATTAATTCGTTCCCGATTTCTTGCCAACTTGCAACGCTCCGCCATCATAATGGCACGTACTTTGTCTACCGCGTCCGGCAACTCATCATTGACAACAATATAATCATATTGATGCGCCAGCGCCAATTCATCCGTGACCTTCTCCAACCGTCTGCGGATGACCTCTTTTGAGTCCGTATCCCGCGTATACAACCGATACGACAGTTCGGCCAAAGACGGCGGCACAATATAGACGAAGATACCTTGCGGATACTTTGACTTGACCTGCATGGCTCCTTGAATATCAATCTCCAACAACACCGTATGTCCCTGTGCAACCAAGTCCAGCACCTGCTTTTTCGGTGTGCCGTAATAATTATCATACACTTTGGCATATTCCAAAAAAGCGTCCGCTTTAATCATTTCACGAAATTTTTGTTCACCGGTAAAAAAATAACTGACTCCGTCGATTTCCCCCGTCCGCGGTGCCCTGGTCGTTGCGGAAACGGAGTAGCATATCTCCGGATGCAACTTGCGCAATGCATTACAAATCGTTCCCTTGCCGGCCCCCGACGGTCCCGATACGACTAGTAGGATTCCTTCATCCGTCATAGTACCTCCACCATCATGACTTATTCGTCTTCACTCCACAAGGACCGTTCGGACAAACGGTTTGCGATTGTTTCCGGCTGAATGGCCGATAAAATAATCTGCCCGCTGTCCATCACCAGCACGGCGCGTGTTTTGCGTCCGTATGTCGCGTCGATTAACACGCCGCTCTCTCTGGATTCTTGGATTCTTCGCTTAATCGGTGCCGAATCCGGACTGATAATCGCCATAATCCGCCCGGCGGATACCATATTCCCAAACCCGATATTCACTAACGTAATATCCACGTTATGCATCTCCTTTGCTCCCCTTGATGATGCCGTCATACACATGTACGGCAGGGCCTGTCATATAAACCGGACAACCGTTACCCTTCCATTCGATTGCCAATGTGCCGCCGTCTAAAAGCACCGTCGCACGCGTCGAGACCAATCCGTTTTGCACGGCGGCAACCATTGCCGCACATGCACCGGTACCGCAAGCCTTGGTAATGCCGACGCCGCGCTCCCATACCCGCATCCGCAAGCCGGACGGTACGACCTCGACAAACTCCGCATTGGTCCGGTGGCGAAATACGGCCGCGGTCTCCACCTGCGGACCCCAGCGCTCCAGCGGAACACTGTCGACATCCGTCACAAACGTAACCGCATGCGGATTCCCCATGGACACGCCGGTGAATGGCAAAACGCTGTTATCCACCGTAATCGGAATCGATTGCGCCAGTGCCTCGCCGTCATCATCAATCCCCACATCCCTGCGTCGCAATCCGGGGATACCCATATTGACACGAACGGCCATCTCATCTTGGCCGTTCATTCGACAAAGCATCGCTTCCAGCGTCCCCGCCGATGTATCAATTCGCAACGACGGAGCATCTGCATTTTCCGGCGCCAGCATCTTAGCCACACAGCGCAACGCATTGCCGCACATCTCCGCAATCGTTCCGTCCGCATTGTAGATTTCCATCGCGGCGATGGCCTCGCTCGTACGCGGCGGTAAAATCCGCACTACGCCGTCCGCACCGATTCCGACGTGTCTGTCGCACATCGCCACCACAGCGACTGCGGTAAGGGCGATATTCTTCTTCCGACAATCCAGCAGAATAAAATCATTCCCCAGACCGTGCCATTTCATAAATTCCACGTCAAAACCTCCTATTTTTACTATTTTACCACATTTGTCCCGCACCTGCAGGTATTTTCTCGACGGAAGTCACGCGACATCTTCCCTGCGCAAACACCGACCGCGATTTTTTTGTATAATACAATTATTAATCCACATGCACAATACGGTCTCACCCTAATCGGCAAGACCCGGAAAGAAGGTTCCTATGAATATTGAAAGCTGCGTATTCCGGCGTTGGTCACAGTGGGCACAATCACTGCTCGAAAGCCGCGTATTGCAAATACGCCAGAAAGATATTTTCCGCTTTGAACTCCTGCTCCACACACATACGAGTCCGCATTCCCTGGCGCTCTTTCTCCGCCCCCTGCCGTTGCTCTGCGCAACTGACGAAAAAATCTCCGGTGAAAATGAAATCCCCGGACGCTTTTGTATGTCACTGCGCAAATACCTGGTCGGTGCACAACTCACCGCCGTCACCCAAGTGCATGCCGACAAAGTCATGCGATTGGATTTCTCTCGGATCGAAGACAGTGGCAAAATTATCACGAGAGCACTGTATATCGAGCTGATTCCGGCCATGCCCAATCTGATTCTGACGCAAGCCGAGCGGATACTGGATGTACTCACTTCCCGCGACTTGCCGAACCGCACATTGCGACCGCAAGAACGCTACCTATTACCGTTGCACAGCGAGAAAATGGATTGGACGGAATTTACGCCGGACGAACTCCGATCGCTCTTGTCTGCACATGCCGATGCCCCCGTCCGGCACTCACTGTTGTCGCTGTTCAACGGCCTCTCCCGGCCTCTCTTGAGCGCGCTGGCCACTGCGGCCGCTGCCGATTTGGCGCAAGTCACATGGCACACCCTATCACCCGCGAGTCAAGCGGCCATGCTGCATCGGTTGCAGGAATGGCAACAAGAACTCCATACCGACAAATGCATATACCTCTACCGGCAAGACAATAAAAAATGGTGCTCTCCGTTCAGCCTGCCGACAGTGACTGCGCAGGAAACCTGTGCGGATGCCAATGAGGCCTTATTACGAATTGCCCGGCAAGCGGAACGCACGGACTCTTATAAACAATCCGCACTGCGCAAACGAATCGATACACTGTACAAACACGCCCGGCGAAAATATCAGAAAATGACGCAAGAAAAAGACGAAACCGCGCAACGGGATGAAGCCAAACAATACGGTGACTTGCTTGCGATTTATGCCTACTTGCCGCCCACCTACGAATCTTCCGTCACCGTCGCCAACCTGCTCTTGCCCGACACGCCGCCGATTACGATTCCGATTACCCCCGGCGAAAGCATGTCACAAAACAGCCAGCGCTATTATCGCCAGTATGCCAAGCTCAAACGGCGCGCGGAAAGGATTGACGAACGCTTGCACGTCGTACACCAAGAATGTGAATATCTGGCATCACTGCGGTATTTTCTCGGCGAAACGCTCACTCCTAGCGAGCTCGATGAAATCACAGACGAAATCAATCGCCAATACCCCGTCGCATCTCGCACGCGCCCACAGCCGCCTGCGGCATCGGATATCACCTATATCCACTACGACGGATTCAAAATCGGCATCGGCAAAAACAACACCCAAAACGACCGGCTCACCATGAAAATCGCCGGTCCCCAAGACCTGTGGTTTCATGCCCGCGAAATCCCCGGATCGCATGTCATTTTATTTGCCGCCCCGGGCAATCAATTCACCGAAGAGGCCATCTCCTACGCCGCTGCTCTTGCCGCCGGTCACTCCCGCGCCAAACACGACACCAAAGTTGCTGTCGACTACACACTGAAAAAGCACGTCAAAAAACCGAACAACGCCGCCCCCGGATTTGTCCGCTACCAACACCAGCATACGCTGACAGTTGCGCCGATAAGCTTACCGACATAAAACGCCGAAAGGCGTTTTTTTATTAAAAGCGGCAACAAAAAATACATCCAAGTATCTTGGATGTATGGCCTGCTTTATTAATGGACTAAACATAAGTTTAACGTATCTGCTGTTGGTGCCGAGGACCGGAATCGAACCGGTACGAATTTCTCAATTCGACGGATTTTAAGTCCGTTGCGTCTGCCTGTTCCGCCACCCCGGCGAATGAAAAAGTGGAGGCGGCACCCAGAATCGAACTGGGGAATAAAGGTTTTGCAGACCTCTGCCTTACCGCTTGGCTATGCCGCCACAATGGAGCGGAAAACGAGATTCGAACTCGCGACCCTCGCCTTGGCAAGGCGATGCTCTACCACTGAGCTATTTCCGCATAATGGTGCCTCAGGGCAGAATCGAACTGCCGACACGAGGATTTTCAGTCCTCTGCTCTACCGACTGAGCTACCGAGGCAATCATAAAAAAATGGCGACCCGGATCGGATTTGAACCGACGATCTCCGCCGTGACAGGGCGGCATGTTAACCGCTACACCACCGGGCCGCAATTTGTTACTATCACAGTATAGCGATTTTACACTATTCTGTCAAGTTGTCGCCGTGTCGGCGGAATGAAAACCGCGCCCAACGCCGCAGTTGCTTTCATTGCAGGGCCGTCTCGATATTCTCGGGCGAGTGAGTACGCATTCACCCGCATTTCCCGATGTCAAGTGGATTATTCAAGAGCGCACTTTGTCTTTCTGCCAAAACGGCCGCCAAAAGCCGGGATGCAACATGACCAGCAAGGTAAACAATTCCAACCGTCCGAGCAGCATATCCACCACGAATACCCCCTTCGCAAAAGGATGTACAAACGCAAATGAATCAGTCGGCCCCAGTTCTCCGAACGCCAGGCCGACATTGCCTAAAATACCGGCGACAGAAGTCAGCGCCACGTCTGTTTCCATCCCCGCCAGGGAAACCAGCATGACCGACACCAAGTAGACTAATAAATACATCACAAAAAACAGCAATGTCCCCGTCAACTCTTTCGAGGATACCGGCTTGCCGTTGTGTTTGACGACCTTGACCATGCCCGGATGAACCAATTGCTGTAAGTACACTCCGACCGCTTTCACAATCAAAATGTACCGCATCACCTTAATCGCCCCGGTTGTCGAACCGGAGCAGCCGCCGATAAACATCGCCATGAACAATATCACCCTGGCAAAAGGCGGCCATAAGTCATAATCGGTCACAGCAAATCCTGACCCGGTCTGCACGGACACCATGGTAAAAAGCGAATCCATCAGCGACTTCGCTGAGCCTACACCGTTGATGAGGTACAGCGTCAACACAATCATCGCCGTTCCCCCCGCCAAAATCGCGATGTAGACGCGGAACTCGAGATCTTGCCAAACCAATCGGACGCCTTTTCTTGACGCCAAATAGTATAAACCGAAGTTCCCGCCGGAGACAATCATAAACAGCACCATGGCCAGCTGCACTGCATAATTGTCGGCATAGACAAAAGCACCGTCTGCGCTCGGTGTAAAACCGCCTGTCGCAATAATCGACATGCCGTAATTTAAGGCGTCAAACGGTGTCATCCCCACCGCCCACAAGACGACGATAAAGGTCAACGACAATAAAAGATACAACCGCCAAAGAGTTTTCGCGTATTCCCGAATGCGCGGCATCACTTGCCCGTAACCGTTGACAGCCGCTTCGGCATGAAACAAGTGCGAGGCTTCCATTCCCAAACTCTTCAAAAACGCCAGCATCAAAATGATGATTCCCATACCGCCAAACCAATGGGTCATACTGCGGTACAGAAGTAATGATTGCGGCACGCTGTCCAGTCCAACGATGACGGTCGCCCCGGTCGCTGTAAACCCCGAGGTCGACTCAAACAACGCATCCACAAACGCGGGCAGGTATCCGCCTAGGTAATACGGCAACGCTCCCAAAAAAGAAGCAAAAATCCACGCAAACGACACAATCACGAAACCTTGGCTCAGACTGATAGAGAGACCGTTTTCGCCGCATTTTTTCAGTACAACGCCCAGGCAAGCTGTGATTGCCGCCGTGCATAACAACGACCATATCTGCTCGCCGATGACAAGTCCGTATAAAAACGGAATCACCATCCCGACCGAAAACAGGATAACGATTTGCCCTAGAAAATGACAAACCACCCGTAGCTTGGTATTCATATTACCCTTTCATAAAATGCAGGACAGCGTCCCGATTTTCCGGCAATGTAAAAATAACGATACGATCGCCTTCCTGGCAGACGGTAGAACCGTTCGGCACAATCGTTTCCTCACCGCGAACGACCGCGCCGAGCAAAGTAGAGCCCGGGATATTCACTTGCGACAGCATCCGTCCGACCAAGGGGTTATGGATACTGAGCTCCAACTCCAGCGCTTCCGCTTTGGAGTTCTCAAAACTGCTTACTGTCAGCAAATCTCCTTTGCGAATTTGACGCAGTATCTCGGTTGAGGTCACCAGCCGCGGTGAAAAGACTACGTCAACTCCCACTTGTTCCATCAAGGGAATGTATTCAGGTCGCCCCACACGTACAAACGCTTTGGCGACACCGAAGTGTTTGGCCATCAACGCGACCAGGAGGTTCAGCTTGTCATCATCGGTTAAACACACAATCACATCGCTGTCTTCGATTTCCTCACTGCGCAACAAGTCGACATCCGTCCCGTCGCCGTGAATGACAATCGTTTCTTCAACCATTTCCGCCAGCCACTCACAACGTTCGAGATCTTTGTCAATCACCTTCACATGATAATTCTCGCTTTCCAGCAACACAGCCAAGTTGCGGCCGATGAGTCCCGCGCCCACCAATAAGATGTTTTGCTTTTTGGGGGTCCGTTCCTGTGTGGTAAGACTCGTCTCGATTTCTTTAATCGCCGTGCTCTCACCCAAAAGGAAAATATTGTCGAGCGGTAAAATCAAATCATCGCCGTTCGGAATAATCATTCTGCCATGACGCAAAATACCGGCCACCAAGATTTTTTCAGGCAAATCGAGATCGCGAATTTTACGATTCAAGAGCGACTGATTGTCCTGCGCCTTGATTTCAATCAGACGTGCCTTACCGTTGGCGAAATTTTCTACGTCAAGCACATTCGGCGTTTTCAGTATTTGCAAGATTTCATGGGCAGTGACCATCTCGGGATTAATCACCAATGTCAGCCCCAAATCCGTCAACACATCGGTCCGCTTTCCGTTGATATATTCATTCGCCCGGACTCTGGCAATCGTCTGCGTCGCACCGAGTTTTTTGGCCACATAGCAAGCCAATAAATTGACTTCGTCGGCATCGGTCACGGCGACAAACAGTTCCGTATCACTCATCCCGATACTTTCCAGCAAATCCGGATTGGCCCCGTTACCTTCGACAACCAACACTTCCAAATATTTGCGCAATACTTCGATACGCTCCGCATCATGCTCAATGACGATGACATCATGATCGTCTTCCGACAATCGCTGCGCCAATGTGTATCCGACCTTGCCGGCTCCGATCAGCACAATTTTCATTGCGGGTCAACCTCCTCGACACAAAGCCGTGTCTCCATCCCCTCTTGCGTAACTAAACCTCGACGCATCAGATTACCCAGCGCACGCTTAAAGGCCCCCTTACTGATGCCGAAATGCCGGCGAATCACCGCCGCATCCGTTTCGTCGGAATACGGCATCATCCCTCCGCGGGTGCGCAACTCGGTCAAAATCCGCTCCGCATCGGACACCATCGCCTTTTCTTTCGGCAGGCGCAGCGAGGCATTAATACGACCGTCATCACGGACGTAGGTAACACGCGCCTTGACGGTCTCGCCAACCAGTAACGTGCGCGGCCATTCCTCGCGGTGAATTAATCCCAACCACCGTTCCGGAGTAATGCCGAAAGCCCCGACCTCCGTAATATTGTAAACGGACAATACGACTTCATCCCCCCGCGTCACCCCGCTTACCGGAAGAGCGATTTCTTGCATGGCGGCATCCACATTCATCGTGACGGCCAGACGTCCGGATTTGTCTTCATACAGTCGCACCCAAACACGTTCTCCCGCCTTCAAACTTCCGCGTTGCTCGGCAAAGGGTAAAAAGATACCGCGTTCCGTCCCCAAATCAACAAACGCACCGAATTTCGTCGTGTGAAGTATCGGCGCATACGCGATTTGGCCGACATCAATGCGCGGCAGACGCATGCTGGCGGTCAACCGCCCTTTCGTATCATGATACAGGAATACGGTAACCCATTCGTCAACCGTAACAGGTGCCGTTTGTTGGTCACGATGCAGTAAGACATCGTCCGTCGTCCGACCGGTTTGGGCATCCAAAAATGCCCCCATATCATTCATCCGCGCGACCCGAAGCCGGGTAATGGTGTTTTCCTGAAGGTTCATCTTATTCGCCTGCTGCCGATGCAAGCGGCGCATCGCCCCACATCGTGTCCAAATCATAATAATCCCGTTCTTTAGGAATAAAGATATGAACAATAATATCGCCGAAGTCTTGCAAAATCCATTCCCCGTCACGGTATCCGTTTTCCCGAAGCAAGGCAATCCCATGCGTTTTCATCAGCGCGGTTACATAATCAGCCACCGCTTGGGCATGTTTCTTGTTTTTGGCATCGGCCAATACAAAATAATCGGCCAGCGAAGTGACTTCCGCCATGTCCAACGCCTTGATGCGGGAACATTTTTTATCTTCCAATAACGCCACCAATTCTTCAATAAGTGTCTGCATATACTCCTCCTTAATTTTGCGCCGCATCCGGGCGCAATGTCAACCCGATAATATTTTGCACCGCAATGGGATCAATCCGCCAATAGCCGCCGTCCTCCGTTGCTATATATTGCCCCGGCGTAATATAGTAGTGCCAATTTTCCTCCGGCAAATTTGTCAAAAAACGTGCCATATCCGCAGCATCTCCGGCACTGATATTCGTCTCATCCGGATTCCAATCGTAATAGGCATACATATAGTTGACCCATGCATAATGGTGTCGCAACTTCTCCAAATAGGCTTTGATGAGACGTTGTTGTCGTTGCACCCGTGCCAAACTCGATGTGCCATCTTCACGATAGCGGACATACTCCATACTTTTCTCACCGCTAAGCTCTTGAAATCCCTGCCGCAGATTGACAACGACACCGGTATCATTATCCCGATACAAATCCCGCTCAACGTAAAAATCGATTTTCCCTCGCGAATTCAACCATTGCGCCGCTGTCGGCATGCGCATGACAACATAGTAAGGAATAAAAATATGCAGGGTGCTTTCCACTTTTTCTTTCAGCGCCTGAATACCGCCTGCCTGATAGGCGTTCCCCAGCAATTGCGGCGTCTCGTCATAATCTCCCGCTACATTCGTTTCCGGCAATAGGGAAATCAGCGTCACATACTCTTGTTCACGATTTACACTGAGTACTGCCAGGCCGTCTGCTGCGGGAACCGCCTCCTCATCCAAACCGACAGCGAGAATATAGACCGGTGTGTCCGCCGTACTTTGTGTAACTTTTTTAGTGCCGTTCGGCGAGTCCGACAAGAGCCCTTTCCACCCCCACCCGATACCGACAATGAGGAGCATCAAGACCAGCAGAAGCAGACACCAACGCAACATCCGGATAAAGATATTTTTTCTGCGTTTTTTACGCCGCGATCTGCGCGGACGACCTCCGCGTCGCCGGCTGTCCGTATCCGGGCGCGGTGTTTGTTTATCAATCAATGTTCTCTTCACTTTCCAAAATCCAATTCCGTGTTTCGACCGTGCCTATATAAATCGTGCTGCCGGTTTCCAACAAATGATGTAACGTCGCCTCTATGCCGGCCAATACGCCAGCATTCAAAGATACCTTGGCCGCAGCGCGAATCCGTTCGACACCCGGAAAATCTCTTCCGGGTTCAATATAATCTGCCAAAAAAACAATCTTCTCCAGCGGACTCATCATTTTTCGCCCCACTGTATGATAAAAAATCGCCCGCAACACATGGTGATTGCGTACCCCGTATTCGGAAGCAGCCAACGCCGCGCCCGCCGGTCCGTGTAACAGTGCAGGTGAATTCCATACCGCCCGATCGACCGTGTAGCCCGCTTGCCGTACATACGCCTGCATGTCTGTCAACGGCACCTGCTTGGCACAATCATGCAACCAGCCTGCAGTCTCCGCCGCTTCGACATCAACCCCATATCGTGTCGCCAATTCCCGCGCAGCGCTTGCGACACCTTGCGAATGCGAAAATCGCTTGGGCGACAACGATTTCTCCAATCGCTCTTTCATTTCTTGCGTCATTACCATATCGACCTCACCGATAAATGTGATTTGCCAAAATATACTCCTGTACCGCCACCGGCAATAGATAGCGGGTACTACGTCCCGTCGCAAATCGTTGCCGCAAATCGGTCGCCGAGATTTCCATCTCCGGAGTATGTAAAAAATGAATTTTTTCCTGCGTCTGTTGACCGAATTTGGCCGTCAGCATACTCAAATCCGTCCGGTAACGCGGGCGCAACGCGGAGAGAAAGTGCGTCAACGCAATCAGTTCGTCCGCATATTTCCACGTCGGTAAATCGAGCAGGGTATCCGTCCCCATAATAAAATAAAATTCCGCTTGCCCCTGATACACTTCATGAAAATACCGCAATGTATCCACCGTATAAGAAGGCCCCGAGCGCAACAACTCCACATCCGAAACGAAAAAGAACGGGTTGTCGGCCACGGCCAGCCGCACCATATCATAACGCCAAGAATTCGGTGCGACATCACTACGCTGTTTGTGTGGCGGATGTGAAGCGGGCACAAAAATCACTCGCTCCAGACCATACTCTTCACGAGCCGCCTCCGCAATCAAGAGGTGCCCGTTATGAATCGGGTTGAATGTTCCCCCGAAAATGCCGATACGCCGTACTGTCATCATACTATGCACCATGCCGCTATACAGCCCCATACAAACCACATGCCGGCGCGAGCGTATCCGCGCAATTCATACTGTCCTTTCGGTGTACGGTAGTACGACTGAAGCGCCTTCCATTTGCCATTCATGAGCGAATTTGTCCGTCCCCGAACATGCGATATTCATACGTTGTCAATGCCTCCAAGCCCATCGGTCCTCGAACATGCATTTTTTGCGTACTGATACCGATTTCCGCGCCCAAGCCGAATTCAAATCCGTCCGTAAACCGCGTGGATGCATTGGCATAAATCACTGCCGCATCGACCTCCTGCATAAACCGCTCTACAGCTTGCCTGTCAGTTGCCACGATACACTCACTGTGCCGCGTGCCGTACTGTTGGATATGCGAGATAGCAGCCTCTTCGTCAGGCACAAATGCCACTGACAAAATGAGGTCATTATACTCTGTGCCCCAATCTTCTTCCGTCGCCGGATGGGCTGCAGGAAAGCAGCGGCAGATTTTCTCATCCCCGCGAATCTCTACGCCGGCATCTGCCAGCGGCTGTAAAAGATCGCCAATTCTTGGTTGCCAAAACGCATGCACCAACAGCGTTTCCATTGCATTGCAAACGGAAGGACGTTGCACTTTTGCATTCAGCGCCAAGGCAATCGCCGTTTCCCACTCCGCCGAAGAGTCAATATACATATGACAAATGCCGCTTCCCGTCTCAATCACCGGCACCGTACTGTTTTCCACGACAGTACGGATTAAGGCCGCACTGCCGCGCGGAATCACCAAATCAATATAACGGCGCAAACGAATCAATTCCTGTACCCGCTGCCGATCCGTATCTTCTACTAGTTGCACAATGTCCGTCGGCAAGTGATGTTGCTCCAGCGCTGCCGCCAAACAGTCCCGCAACGCCCGATTGGTAGCCAACGACTCTTTGCCGCCACGTAAAATCATCACATTGCCCGATTTAATACCGAGCACTGCCGCATCAACAGTAACATTCGGGCGTGACTCGTAAATCATTAAGATAACACCGAACGGAACGGGCTGACGGACGCAGGTAATGCCCGAGGCAAGCACATGCGCCTGTGGAGTCCGGGCACAGGGATCCGGCAAGGAAATAACCTGGCGAACGCCTTCAATCATTCCGTCAATTCTCTCCTGCGTCACCCGCAAGCGATCAAGAAAAGCCGTTTGCGCCGATGACTGCGCAGCCCCTTCCAAATCGCATGCATTGGCCGCCAGAATACGTTCTCGCTGCGCATCCAACATGTCGGCCACGGACAACAGCACTGCATTCTTTTCCTCGCTCGTACAGCGGGCTACCGCGCTTCGTGCCTGCTGTGCCCGACGGGCAATCTCTACCGCATCCATTACTTCTCCTATTGCTTCACAACTAAATGATCCCGATGCACCGCCACCGTATCGGCAGGTACATATCCCAATATATCTGCAATTTCTTCACTTTTGCAGCCGCTGATTCTTCGCATTTCTGCGCTGTCAAACCCGGCCATCCCGCGCGCAATTTCCCGATTGTCATAATAGACGGAAATTCCGTCTCCTTGAACGAATTCTCCTTCCACCTCGACAATCCCCACCGGCAAAATACTGGCACCGTGTTGCATCAGCGCGTCACGGCAACCGGCATCGACACGAATTTTGCCGCACATATCCGCGCCGAACAGCAAACGGCGTTTCCACATCTGCGGATGCACATCATGCGCAACAAAACGAGTACCTATCGTTTCCGCGTCAAATATTTTCAGCAGCACTTCCGGAGTCGACGCATTCGCGATAATCATATCCACTCCGGAGTTCATCGCAATATCGGCAGCCACCAGTTTAGTATACATGCCGCCTGTCCCCAGCACTGTACCGCTTCCCTGCGCCGACGCCCATATTTCCGGCGTCAACTCGTCTACCATCGGACGTAATACCGCCTCCGAATCGGTCATGGGGTTGCCGGTATACAAGCCGTCCACATCCGATAACAGCACCAATACATCCGCATCGACAATACTGGCCACCATTGCCGACAACGTATCATTATCTCCGATTTTAATTTCCTCTGTCGATACAGTGTCGTTTTCGTTGACAATCGGCACCGCGCCCAACTCCAGCAGACGCACCAACGTATTACGTGCATATAAATAATGCCGCGGATGCAGATAGTCGCCCTTTGTCAATAAAACTTGCCCGACCGTCAATCCGTACTCACGAAACAACTTTTCGTACATATGCATCAGCATGCCTTGCCCGACCGCGGCGGCGGCCTGCTTGTCCGCCAGCTGTGCCGGTCTTTCGCTAAACCCGAGCGACTTCATTCCCGCCGCAACCGCGCCGGACGACACCAATACGACTTCTTTTCCGGCATTGGCAAGATCCGCCAGCTGGCGAATCAGCATGTCCGATTTATGCACATGAATCTGTCCGTTCGCATGGGTAATCGAACTCGTCCCTACCTTGACGACAATCCGTTTCATGGACGAGAGATGACGCATATTACCGCGGCAACTCATAGGCAGAATCCTTTTTCTTCTGTTTGAACAAGACGCCTGTATGTCCGATGACCTGTACGGTTTCCGCCCCCAGCATCCGCGCCAAATCAGCCATTACATCATCCAGCTCATCCGGACTGTTGGTATGCATTCTGATTTTGATGAGTTCACGTTTCATCAAGACCTTGCGCACACTGTCAATCACCGGGTCGTCCAAGCCGTTTTTCCCGATTTGCACAACAGGCTCCAGCGCAACTGCCTGTGCTTTCAAAATTTTTTTCTGTTTGGTTGTCAGCATAATTATTCCTTGTATTCAAATTCAATACCGCCGATGCGTACAGTATCGCCTTCCTTAATCCCATGCTCCTGTAGCAACCGATCCAACTCCATATGGCGCCAAATTTTCTGGAAACGTAACAATGACTGTTCATCGTCAAAACGTGTCATTGCGACCAGCTTTTCAATACGTGCTCCGCTCAATACGAACGCCGCATCGTCTGTGCGACTGACGGTAAAGTCCGGAACCGGCACTTCATCGTAGACAATCGGCTCGACGCTCGGCTCAACTTCTTCGACAGTCTGCGCCAACGCAAGCAACTCCTCATGAATGGCCTCCAGCAATGTCGGGATTCCCTCGCCGGTAAGCGTCGATATCGGATAAACCGTTAATCCCTTTTGGGTCATTGCTTCGGTAAATCGTGCAAGCACAGACGCATCTGTCAACATATCCGTCTTGTTGGCCGCAATCAACTGTTTTTTGTGAGTCAGTTGCTCACTATACAGAGATAATTCGGTATTGATAATATCGACATCTTCGACCGGGTCACGCCCTTCCGTTGCAGCTACATCGACTACATGCACCAACAGTTTGGTCCGCTCGATATGACGCAAAAAATTATGCCCCAAGCCGACGCCTTGACTTGCCCCTTTTATCAGCCCCGGAATATCCGCCATTACAAACTCGTATTCATCATGCAGGCGCACGACCCCCAAGACCGGATTCAGCGTCGTGAAATGATAGGCCGCTACCTCCGGCTTGGCGGCGGATACTTTGCGAATAAAACTGGACTTGCCGACACTGGGATATCCGATTAAACCGACATCGGCCAACACTTTGAGTTCCAACCGTATCCACAGCTCTTGCCCCGGCTCGCCGTTTTCGGAAAACGTAGGAGCACGATTGGCACTCGTACTGAATTTGGCATTCCCTCGCCCGCCGCGGCCGCCTTTGGCGACCACATACCGTTGTCCGTCGTGCAACAAATCCGCCAGCAGCGTTGTTCCGTCATCCGTCATCACCACGGTGCCGCAAGGGACCTGTATCAACAAATCCTGTGCGTTCTTGCCGAACTTGTTGGACGACTTGCCATGCTCTCCCCGCTCCGCGCGAAACACTCTCCGATACCGAAAATCCACCAATGTATTCACTTGCGACGTCGCCACCAAGACAACATCGCCGCCTTTACCGCCGTCCCCGCCACTGGGACCGCCGCGCGGGACATATTTCTCTCGTCTGAAACTGCTCATCCCGTTGCCCCCGTCACCGGATGCAACCATAATCCGTGCCCGATCAATAAACATAGTACACCGTTCCTATCTGTAGCATCGCCGGCACGCAGTCAACAGCGCGCCCTGATTGTTCTGTGTTCGGTACCTATTATGTTACCTTGAATATAGTAAAAAATCAAATAAATGCGGGCAAAGCAACGCTTTACCCGCACCTGTCAAAAGGCATTGACAGCGGCCGCCATCCATTCGGATTCCGTCATCACCTCCGGATGCACCTGAACATCCGGCGTGACACCTTTCCCGTTAATGCTGTGTCCTTTGCTACTGAAGTACTCCGCCACCGTCAAGCGCATACCGTCTTCTCCCGACAGAGGGAATACCCCCTGCACGGTACCTTTGCCGTAACTGGTTTCACCGACAATCACACCGGCCTGCAAATCTTGTACGGCAGAAGCCAATATTTCACTGGCGCTGGCACTGCGCTTGTTAATCAACACCACCAGTGGCACCGTATCCGCCGCTCCCGGCAACTCAATCGTATCAGCCCCACCGCTACGGGAAATGATTTTCACCAATGTCCCCTGGGGTAACAGCTGTTTGGCAATTTCGGTTACGGCATGCAGCGATCCGCCCGGATTGTCACGCAAGTCGATTACCAGCTTGCGCATGCCGTTAAACCGTAATCGTTCGTATTCCTTGCGAAAATCGGTCGGCGTTTCTTCCGTAAAACTGCGGATTCGGATGCAGGCAATATCTGCTGTCAAAAAACGGGATACCACTGTCGGCACAACAAACGCATCACGTATCAGCGGCAAGGATTGGACATCCCCGTTCACATGTCGTATCTCCAAGACCACTTGCGTACCTTTGGCACCGGAAATCCGCGCGACTACATCGGCCAACGGAACATCTCTGACCGTTTCGCCGTCAACCTTGTCAATCCGATCGCCGGGAGCGATTTCTCCCGATTGCGCCGCGTTCCCTCCGGGAATGACCTCCTGCACATAAACTTCTCCGTCTTGCTGTGACAGCAGTAGACCGACACCGACATGTGTCCCCCCGATGGCTTCTTGCAACCGCTGATATGCTTGCGACGACAAATACTCTGAATGCGCATCCTCCGTACTCTTGACCAGTCCGGTCAAGAGTCCCTGCATCAGCTGATCGCTCTGCAATTGATGTACATATTGCGTTCGCAATATGTACATGGCGCGCGCCATCTTCCACCCGTTGCCGACACTTCCGAACAACAGGTAGAACGTCGCGGAAACCACCAGTAACACAGCAGCCAAAGCAATCGCGGCACTGCCGGCAATATGTTTCCATTTACTGTTCATAATCACCTACAAATAATTCAACGGCTCAACCGGAGTCCCGTTCTCCCGCACCTCAAAATGGACATGAGGCCCCGTAGAATATCCCGTGGAACCTGAGTACGCAATAATCTGTCCCTGTGATACCGCTTGCCCAGCCGATACTACCAATTCCGAATTATGTGCATATACCGTCGACAAACCGTTACCATGATCGATAATGACCGCGTAACCATACCCGCCGAGCCAATCCGCTTCAATCACGACGCCGCTATCCGCCGCCGCAACCGGAGTACCGGTATCGACCCCCACATCGACGCCGGAATGGAAAATCTGTGTGCCGAAAATCGGATGTGTACGATAGCCGAACGGCGATGTAATAGGGCCCGACACCGGCCAAATAAATTGCCCCGTGCCGTGTACCGCCTGCGACGCTCCCGCACCTTGACTTTGCCGCGCACGAATTCGCGCTTCGATATCATTACTCTGTTGCTGCAGCTCTTGGTAAGATTGCTCAGCCAATGACTTCTCGTACGACAAGCGTTCCAAAACAACCAGCTGATCCTGCTTGCGTGCCTCAATTTCCGCCTGTTTGGCGCGGGCCTGCGCTTCCAACTCATCCAATTGCTGACGTTGCAATTCCAGCTCATGTTGCTTGGCCAAAATGAGTTCCCGTTCCTGTTTAATCGCCGTAATCAAATCCAAGTCAGCCGCCACAATCCGTTTCAAAAATTCCAGCCGATTGACAAAATCCGTAAAATTCTTGGCACCGAACACGACTTCCACGTAATTGAGTTTACCGTGAATATACACATCCCGCAGCCGTTTATGGAGCACTTGCTCACGTGCCTGCAGGCGTACCTGCGCCGCATCCAACTGTGCCTGCGTTTCTTGGATTTGTGCATGCAATACAGACTGCTGCACTTGAATCTCACGCAATGCGAACAGTGCCGCATCCAGTTCGACCTGAATCTGCCGGAGCACCTCCGAGACCGAACCGATTTCCATTTCCGCCAGTTCTTTACGTCGTTGTGCCTCTTGCATTTGAGTCTGCACCTCGGACAACTCCGACTCCAGACTGTCCGCCACGGCAGGCAACGGCGTCGTCAATACCAGTGCGGCCAACAAGGCGGCGATACTTGATTGCCATCTGTTCATGCTGTCACACCTTCATGTACTTGCGGACGGAGATGGCACTCCCCAATCCGCCGATACAAATACCGATGCCCAATAAGGCCAACGCCACTTGTAAGATAAACGGATAAGTCGGAATCATCGGTAAAAACGCCAATCCGTGATCGACCAGTTGTACCAAGCCCCAACGGTACATTTGCCACAAACAGACGCCGGCCAAAACCGATCCGGTCAATCCGAGCATCATACCTTCCAACAAAAACGGCCAACGTATAAATCCGTTTGTCGCACCGACATATTTCATAATTTGAATTTCGCGGCGGCGGGCAAATACCGTCATGCGGATAGTATTGGAAATGATGAACAGTGTCGCAAATGCGAGGAACAAAATCAGCACAGTTCCGCCGATACGGATAAAGCGAGTAACCTCAAACAACTGCTCAATCGTATCTTGACCGTACTGTGCAGTCTCCACCGCACTGTCTTGCTCCAAGATACCCGCCGCCTGACGCACTGCCCCGGGCGTCTCAAATATGACAGCAAATGACGACGGCAACGGGTTGCCGTTGAGCGAATCAAGCAGATAGCTTTGCTCCCCGAGTCGTTCCTTAAAATCACTCAACGCCTGATCTTTGTTGATAAATGTTACCGTTTTGACTTCCTGCATACCGCGAATCTTCCGCTCCACATCGCTGATTTGCTGTGTCGTCAAGCCGTCTTTCAAATACACACTCAGTTCGACCTGATTTTCCAAATATGAAGCCATATGAGTCAAATTCAACACCGTTGTCAAAAACATCCCCAAAATGAACAGCGATAATGTGACCGTCGCGATTGAGGCTAATGTCATCAAGCTGTTGCGGCGAAAGGATTTAAACGCCTCACCGAGGAAGTAGGCAAAGGTTCGAATCTTCATCTTCATACGCCCCTTTCTTGACATCTCGGACGATTTCGCCGTTGGCAATGGTAATGACGCGTTTATGCATGGTATTCACCAGCTCTTTGGCATGTGTTACCATCACAATCGTCGTGCCCAAATGGTTGATATCGTTGAACAACTTCATAATCGATTTCGCCGTTTCCGGATCCAGATTGCCCGTCGGTTCGTCAGCAATCAACAAGACCGGTCGGTTGACCAAGGCCCGTGCAATGGCCACCCGTTGCTGTTCCCCCCCGGACAGTGTTGCCGGCAGCTGATGCGCCTTGGCGGAGAGACCGACCAGCTCCAACACATCCGCTACTTTTTTGCGGATTTCTTCCGTAGGTGCTTCAATTACTTCCATCGCAAAGGCAACATTTTCAAAGACATTTTTTTGCGCAAGCAAGCGAAAGTCTTGAAATACAATTCCCAATTTGCGCCGCAAAAACGGGATTTTACTTTTCTTCAGCCGATTGACTTCAATTCCGTCAACGAACACCGAGCCTTCATCCGGCACTTCTTCGTGCGACAGCATCTTGATAAACGTCGATTTGCCGGCGCCGCTGGCACCGACCAAAAAGACAAATTCCCCTTTTTCAATTTGAAGACTCAAGCGATTCAATGCGGGACTTTTCCCGTACCGCTTGGACACATTCTCAAAGCGAATCATACCTGCGCCTCGTTTTTGCGTGCGATGGCACGCTTGGCGGCCGCGGCAATTGTCTCTGCAGTCAAGCCGTATTTTTCCAAGAGCAAGGCCGGTTTGCCGGATTCACCGAACGTATCTTGCGTGCCGACAAACTCTATCGGTACCGGCGCATACTGCACGGCGACTTCAGCTACTGCCGCCCCCAGTCCGCCAATCCGTGTATGTTCTTCAGCCGTCACTATCGCTCCGGTCTCGCGAGCGGCCGCGATAACAGCGTCTTCATCAATCGGCTTAATGCTGCTCATGTTGATGACTCGTGCCTCAATCCCTGCGTCTGCCAACAGTACTGCTGCCTGCAAAGCGGCGGCTACCATCACACCGCACGCGATGAGAGTCACTTCCGTACCGTTGCGCAAACAAGTCGAGCATCCCGGAGTAAACACCGTATCCTCCGGCATGACATCGTCAACGGACGCCCGTCCCATACGGATATAGACCGGTCCTTCATACCCGACCGCCCAGCGGACGACAGCCTTGGTTTCTGCCGCATCTGCCGGAACGGCTACCGTCATATTCGGCAACGCCCGCATCAAGGCGATATCTTCCAACATTTGGTGCGTAGCACCATCTTCTCCCACCGTCAATCCGGCGTGAGTCACCGCGATTTTAACATTCAACTTCGGATAACAAATCGAGTTGCGAATTTGTTCATATGCGCGTCCTGCACCGAAAATAGCAAATGTTGACGCAAACGGAATTTTTCCGGCCGCCGCCAATCCGGCCGACACGCTCATCAAATTTTGTTCCGCAATCCCGACGTTGAAATGCCGATCCGGAAATATTTTTTTAAATTCAAATGTCTTGGTCGATTGGGAGAGGTCCGCATCCAACACGACAACATTCGGATACTCCCGACCGATTTCCTGTAATACCTCGCCGTAGGCGTCACGTGTCGCTTTACCCATCAGTCTTCTCCCTCCAATTCTGCCGCAAATATCGTATATTGTTCCGCACTCGGTGCTTTGCCGTGCCAGCCGGCTTGATTTTCCATTTCCCGTACGCCTTTACCTTTGATTGTCTTCATGACAATCGCCGTCGGCGCAGACGTCTCCGCCCGTGCCTCCTGAATCGCGGCATGCAGTGCTTGAATGTCATGTCCGTCCGCTTCGATGACATGCCAGTTGAAGGCTCGGAACTTATCCGCAATCGGTAGCGGTGACATGACATCTGTCACATTGCCGTCAATTTGCAAACCGTTGTTGTCGATACAGGCGGTCAGTGTATGCAAACGGTAATGTCCGGCAAACATCGCCGCTTCCCACACTTGCCCTTCTTGCAATTCACCATCACCCAAAACGGCAAACACATGAAATGCATCCTGATCCGATTGTGCTGCCAGCGCCATCCCGCACGCGGCACTGAATCCCTGCCCCAAGGAACCTGTCGTCATGTCAACCCCGGGGGTATGCTTCATATCCGGATGCCCTTGCAACATGGCGTCAATTTTTCGCAGTTTCCACAACTCTTCGCGCGAGAAATAGCCTTTATGGGCCAACGCCGCATATAAGGCCGGCGCTGCATGCCCCTTCGACAAAACCACGCGGTCTCGATTGGCCAGTTGCGGCACACGAGGGTCTACATGCAATTCCACTTCATACAGTAATGCCAGCAAATCCGCGCAGGAAAAAGAGCCTCCCGGATGGCCGCTGTTCGCTTCCGTCACCATACGCAAAACATCCTTGCGTATTTGCTTGGCCGCCGCTTTTACTTGCTGTTGTTGCTCTACGGTTAATTCAGTCATGACACCCTCCTTATTTACACAATGCCAACGCCAATTCCGCCGTCAATTCCGATTGGTAGCGCAATTCCGAGACAGCTCGCCGTACATGCTCTTCTTGCTTTTGCAGGTGAAGTTTTTCCCGTATCGCATTCACCAATATTTCAGGCGAAACGGTTTGTAAATTTCCTCGAGGGGATTCGCCAATCATATGCAAAAAGCTGTCTACCTTCGGATCATAGGAAACCCCGACCAAAGGAGTGTCCATCAAGGCCGCAAACACCAACGCATGCAAGCGAACCCCGATAACGGCATCCATATTGCCCGCAATCGACATCATTTCCGCCGTCGTATATGAATCCTCCAGTACGGTGGCGGAATGTTTCATTTTGGCTTGGATATCCCGAGCTGCCGCCACATCATCAGGCACTTGCATCGGCACAAAAATCACTTTACACCCCTGCTCGTCAATCAAGGAGTCGGCCGCCTGCGCAAAGACCGTTTTATAATTCTCATCATTACGCCAATTGCGTACGTAGATACCGACTTTCGGCGCCACACCGCCGATTCCGTATTTCGCCAGCAACGCCCGCCCGATGCGTCTGTCAACCGGATGCATGGCCAGCACCGCATCCGCAGTCACTCGTACCGGCGGACGGACAACCCCCAATTCCTGTAACAGATTTGCCGACTTTTGGTCGCGAACGGTAATGTAGTCACAGCGATTCAGCACAGTTGCCACCGTTGCGCGCGCATGCGCCCGATTGAGAGGGCCGATGCCCTGCGCGTACAGGAATACTTTTTTGCCCAGCCAGTGTGCCATTCGCATAATACTCAAGTAATAGTACAAGCTGCGTTTACTGGTCACATCCTGCAATAAGCTGCCGCCGCCGCTAATCAGTAAGTCACATTGACGCAATGCGTTCCAAATCAACGGCAGGTGCAAGCGGGACACGGCGTTAACGCCGTGGGTACGCCTTGTCTGTCGCGGGTTGCCGGAAATGACCGAAATCTCAAGCCGGGGGTTCTCGTTATACAAAGACTCTAAAATCGCGGTCAACATCGCCTCATCTCCGGCATTACCGAATCCGTAGTAACCGGAAATAACGATTTTAGTTTTTCTCATAACGTGCTCTCCCGTACGCCGCGATCTGCGTGAATACATGGCAGATGACCAAGGCGACCAGCCCGACTGCGATACCTACCAGCCAACCGTTAATCCCCCGCTCCGTACTCATCAGCAGCGGTGAGCGCATATGGGCAAAGGTCTCCACGATAGACGCTTGCCCGATACCTGCCGCCACGACCAGCAAAAAATGAATCCAACGCGGCCATTTATCCTGCCAAACCATCGCTACCGCCAAAAAAGCCGGATGGCCGATCAGCAGTTCCTTAAACCGAGGCCGTGCCGACAAGAGCGTTTCCAATATCCGCCGGAAACGAATTTCCGCACCGGCGACCGGAATACCCCCGGTATGCCCACTCCGCCCGACAAAAATCAGCGCCCCGATTGCCAAAAAAGCCAGCAGTACCATAGTACCGATGGTCACAGGGCGAGTCAATGCGCGTCGTCCCAGCACCCATACATCCGCCATGGTGTCCGCGGGATGGTCAAGCAAAGTGGCATAATGCCGCAAATATAAGCAGGAAATCAACAGGACCGGCAATACAAATGCCAACTTGACTCCGCGAAAAATCTCAATCTCCAGCAAAAATTCGGGCGTGGTCAAGATTCCTCCCAATAACCAGCCGCCACTCAAGGACATCAATGTCGCGCCGCTCAACATCAGCAATGATACACCGACCAAATGCGCGGCCGACCGTTTAACCGATCCCAGTTGCCGCCATCCTTGCATGACGGCATACATCACCGCCACCGGCGTCATCACCGCTGCCAAAAGAGCCGCAATTTGCCGCGGCAGTACCGCCGGTGAGAGCATGAGCCAGAGCGCCAATCCCGCGTACACCCCGGCGGCCACCCAACATTCCGTCCGCCGCCGCCACGAGATAAGCCCGCGCAACGCCATCATCGTCACCGCAACGATTCCCAGCAGCACCAGCAACTGCGCCGGACGGTATTGCGGCTGCCACGTCAGCAGGCCCGGTTTCCCCAACGTAAATCCTCGTTCGCGCAGCTTTTCCGATGTCAGACCTATATATTCCAAATCCGACTCGAAAACCGTTTTGCCCGGAATGGGGCGCTTATAGCTGGCAAACAAATTCAACCGAATATTTCGCTCAATATCACTGATAAAATGACGTTGAGATGCTTCACGTGCGTCCAACTTGACCAGCTCGTCACGGTACATGGAGTATGCGCGAATTCCTTGCAGCCCCGTTGTCCGCCATAAATCGATAACACCTTTTTGCTCTTCAAATTGCAACTGATTCGGCGCTTCAATCACGGCCACGGGGAGGTGTCTGCGCATCAATTCATGCGCCATTTCGTCCAATCCGTTCGGATATCCCAACGCCTGCGCACCGACAAACATCACTGCCCGTGCGCCGCCGCCCGCATCTACTCGCTGCCAAAACCGCTCTATTTCCGTCTCTGTCAGCCCTGCATAATTCGTCGGCCGCACCACTACGCCGAATCCTCGCTCGTTAATCGAACGCATCCTCGCGGACGAAATCCCCGTATTCAGTTTCATAAACGCATCAAACGAAGGGGCGATAACGGCAATTCCTTCTTGCCGGTCAGCCGTCGTAAACGGATATAGACTGGCCGGCGGCAATCGATGTTGCAAATCTTCCGTCAGCTCACGATAGTACACTGCCGCAATTTCGCTCTGCCCCCGCCACACATAGGCAATCGGCGTTGCCTGCGGAGCAGACGAGAGATAACTAATCTCCGCATCGGGCACCTGTGTGATACGAATATAGCCTTCATCTTGCAGCTTTTTCGGAGTTTCGTCATAAACGGCAAAAGACGTGATGCCGGCTTTGCCAAGCAAATCCAACATCTCGTCCGTTGTTTTTTGTTCTGCCGCTGCGTACTCCAACACACGCCCGTAGTCATATACCATTTCCACTGCGTGATTGGTATTTTCAGTTTGGATGCGGCCGTATCCAATCCAAAGTGCCGCACAAAGTCCGATAATCCAAGCCCACAGATAGTATTTGTGCATCGACAAAAACGCTCTCATCTCAATTCCCCTTGTACGGAGTAGCCGCAATGACAACCATTCCGTCTCTCAACTCCACTTTTTGTGCGGTCACAGGAATCGGAAATTGGCGAAAATCGTATACGTCGACAGTTTTCATCAGGGAAGAATTGATACCGCTGATGCCCCACCGATTGAGACGCAGTCCGCTCGGAAGCATAACCAAGCGATTATCCTTTAACAGCGGTACACCTTCAAGCTCCATTCTGCCCAATGCCAAGTTACCCAGGCTCAACTCACCGCTGACCGCAATCCGCTCTGTATTGATATCGACTTGCACGTTTTGGACGGCATCGATTTGCGCCCGCAGACGACGCTGCAACTCCTGTGCAGACAAAAACGCGCTGACTTCTCCGCCGCCGATACGCTCAACCACAAACTCTCCGTCTTGCCACAACCGTTGCAGCCGAAAATCGACTTGCCGCAAATCCGCCTTGAGATGCGCATACGTCAAGCCGGCAGTTTGTACCTGATCACCTTCCGCTGTAATCCGCTCGATACGACCTTGCCAAATATCCGACGGACTTCCCAAAACGACATGAACTTGGCGATTTTGCATCGGCACATGCTGATCCAAGTATGTTTCAATGCGACTTTGCAAAAACGCCGGCAACGCCCACCAAAGCCCGGCCGCCGCCAAAAGAACCACGGCAACGATACCGAACAAAAATTTTTTCATGCTTACTCCCCGACCTTTTGGTTTACCTGCTGTTTCAAAAACCCTTCAATAAAAGGATCCAGTTCTCCGTCCATCACCGCTTGCACATTGCCCGTTTCGACGCCGGTACGGTGATCCTTGACCAAATTGTACGGATGAAACACATACGAGCGAATTTGACTGCCCCACTCGATAGCCGAATGTTGGCCGCCAATATTTTCTTTCAACTGCTCGCGCTTTTCCAATTCCAATTCAAATAATTTCGCCCGCAAAAACTTCATCGCCTGCTCGCGGTTTTGCATTTGCGAACGTTCGTTTTGACACTGCACGACAATGCCTGTCGGGATATGCGTCATCCGCACCGCCGAGCTGGTTTTGTTGACATGCTGTCCGCCGGCACCGCTCGCACGGAAATAATCCACACGGACGTCATCCATATTGATATCGACTTCGACATCGTCTTCAATTTCCGGCATGACATCCACCGCGGAAAAAGAAGTGTGACGACGCGCTGACGAATCAAAAGGAGAAATCCGCACCAAGCGATGTACACCCTTTTCCGGACGCAATAAACCGAATGCATTTTTCCCTTCGACCAAAATCGTGGCGCTTTTCACGCCCGCTTCGTCCCCCGGTAAAATATCCGCCAGATTCATCTTGAATCCGTGCCGCTCACCCCAGCGTGTATACATGCGCAGCAACATTTGCGTCCAATCCTGTGCCTCGGTACCGCCCGCACCCGCGTGGAAGGTCAAAATGGCGTTATTCGCATCATACTCTCCGGACAGCATCAGCTCGATTTCTTTTGCTTCCGTCAGATGTGCAATCTGTTCATACTCGGCTTCAATATCCGTTTCCAAGCTGCGGTCTTCCTCATCGACGGCCAGCTGCCACAGCAGTTCCAACTCATCAATGCGATTGCGCAGTGCGCTGTACGTATCGACCGCATCTTTCAGCTCCGTTGCCTGTTTGGAAATGCGTTTTGCTTCTTCCGCATCATTCCAAAAGCCCGGGTCACTCATTTTGATGTCATAATTAATGATTTGTTCTTTGGCCCGATCCAGGTCAAAGTGAATCCCCGATTTCTACGATTCTCTCTTTCAATGCTTCCAATGGTTGTTTCCAATCTTCCAACATACGTTCACATCCTTCATCTCAACATCTTCTCACTATTATTTATTCTCTTGCGGAGTACCGCCGGCAGGTTCCGCCGGTTCCGCCTTGTCGCCCGCATGAGAGGTGGCCTGCACCAAGTGGTCTTCCGTTTCCGGCGGCAATGCGAAATGAATCTGAATATGATACAAGTACATCACCACGGTTTCCTGGATGGCCTGCATCATTTCCTGGAACATTTCATAGGCTTCAAACTTATATTCGACCAACGGGTTTTTCTGCCCGTAAGACCGCAATCCGATACCCTCTTTCAGCATATCCATCGCATCGAGATGGTCCATCCACTTCGCATCGACGACCTTAAGCAAAATAGCCCGTTCCAGCTCACGCATATTTTCCTCGCCAAGCTGTTGCTCACGCTCTTCATACATCCGGTGCGCCGTATCCAAAAACCAATCCAAGGCTTCCGTACGCCCCATATTTTCCAAGGTTTCCAGGCTGATAGCACCTGCCGGCAAGTAAAATCCTTCCAAATATTTCAACAGTCCCGGATAGTCCCACTCTTCCGGATACAACTTTTCGTCCGCAAATCGATCCATCGCCTCGTTGATAATCCGATCCGTCATCGCCACGATTTGTTCCTTCAGATTTTCTCCCATCAAAATCCGGCGTCGTTGATCGTACAGAACCTCACGCTGCTGGTTCATGACATCATCGTATTCCAAAATGTATTTACGGATATTGAAGTTGCGGTTTTCCACCTTTTTCTGCGCTTTTTCAATGGACTTGGTGACCATCGAGCTTTGAATTTCTTCGTCTTCCTGCATCCCCAGTTTATCCATCACCTTGGAAATACTGTCCGAACCGAAAATCCGCATCAAATCATCTTCCAACGAAAGGAAAAACTGTGTCGATCCCGGGTCGCCCTGCCGCCCGGCACGACCGCGCAACTGATTATCGATACGACGGCTTTCATGACGTTCCGTACCGATAATGTGCAATCCGCCGAGCTCCGGCACTCCTTCTCCCAGCACGATATCCGTCCCGCGCCCGGCCATATTTGTCGCAATGGTCACTTGCCCCATCTGCCCGGCCTGCGCCACGATTTCGGCTTCTTTTTCATGGAATTTCGCATTCAATACATTGTGCTCGACATGAATTTTATCGAGCATATGGCTCAATTCTTCCGACTGCGCAATCGAAGTCGTCCCTACCAAAAGCGGCTGCCCCGTTTCATGGCGACGGGCAATCTCCTGTACCACCGCATTGTACTTGGCTTTTTTCGTCTTGTAAATAACATCCGGCAAATCGACTCGCTTGACTTCGCGATTCGGCGGTACCACATATACTTCGAGCCCGTAAATCTTGACAAACTCCTGTTCTTCCGTTTTGGCCGTCCCCGTCATCCCGGCCAGCTTGTCATACATACGGAAATAGTTTTGGAAAGTAATCGAGGCCAGCGTCTGGCTTTCCCGCTCGACCTTCAGACCCTCTTTGGCTTCAATGGCCTGATGCAAGCCGTCCGAGTAGCGACGACCGAACATCAAACGTCCGGTAAACTCGTCGACAATCACGACTTCACCGTCTTTGACCACATAGTCTTTGTCCCGTTCCATCATGGCATGTGCCCGCAATGCCTGATTCAGCAAATGGTTCAGTTCCAAATTGTCCGAATCGTACAGGTTTTCGACATGCAACATCTGTTCGACTTTGGCAATCCCCTGTTCCGTCGGCGCAATGGTTTTCGCCTTTTCATCGATGGTATAGTCTTCCTCTTTCACCAGTTTCGGAACAATTTTCGCCATCGTATAATAGTTATCCGTCGAGCGTTCGCCCGGTCCGGAAATGATGAGCGGGGTTCGCGCTTCATCAATTAAAATGCTGTCCACTTCATCGACGATGCAGTAGTGCAACGGCCGCTGTACCATTTGTTCGGCGTGAATCACCATATTGTCACGCAGGTAATCAAATCCGAACTCATTGTTCGTCCCGTAGGTAATATCCGCATGATACGCAAATTTTCGTTGCGAAAAATCCAAATCATGGACAATCAATCCGACCGAAAGTCCCAGAAAACGATACAATTGCCCCATCCATTCACTGTCACGGCGTGCCAAATAGTCATTCACGGTGATGACATGAACACCCTTCCCCGTCAGCGCATTTAAGTATACCGGCAATGTCGCGACCAGCGTCTTCCCTTCGCCCGTACGCATTTCCGCAATATTTCCCCGATGCAGTACGATACCGCCCAGCATCTGCACATCAAAATGGCGCATCCCCAAGACGCGCCGCGAAGCTTCGCGTACTACCGCAAACGCTTCCGGCAACAAGTCATCCAGTGTTGCCCCGTCACGTAATCGCCGCTTGAACTCATCCGTTTTACCGGAAAGCGAGCTGTCACTTAGCCCGGTCATCTCACTTTCATAACCGTTGATTTCATCTACAATATGACGCATATTCTTTAACTCACGATCGGTTGAGCCGCCAAACAATTTTTCTAAAAATCCGAGCACAGTCCCCACTCCTTATTTTTTATTTCTGCTATGCAAAGGACATATCTAATTTATTGTATCAGATGTGTTTTAAGTAGTCAAAAAAGGAGCGAAAAGGGAGATGCTCCCCGTTTCTTTTCGTTAAGAAACAGAAAGCATCTCCGTACGTTCCTGTTCAGTTTTTCATTTCAATCATTCCGTACTTCCCGTCTTCGCGTCGATACATCACCGCGACAAGCTCTGTCTCGGCATTACGGAACACATAGAAACTGTGCCCCAGCAAATTCATTTGTAATACGGCTTCCTCCGAACTCATCGGCTTGAGTTCAAAAGATTTCCGGCGCACAATCTCGAACGCCGCTTCCTCTTCGCCGCCTCCGGCCTCCTGCGCCACCAGTTTTTCATTGAGAACCTCACGCCCTTTGAATCGTTTTGCCAAACGCGTCTTGTATTTATGGATTTGCCGCTCGATTTTATCGAATATGATATCAATCGACTTATACATATCATCTGTTTTTTCCACCGCGCGAATAATCACGCCGTCAATATGTACCGTCACTTCCGCAGTATGCGTTTCCTTGGTTACTTTCAGCAAGACATTCATCCGCAGCGGCTTTTCGAAATACCGCTGCACGCTGTCCGTATGTTTCTCTACATATGCACGCAATGCAGGAGTTACATCAATATTTTTACCGCGTACTGTCAATTCCATATCCATCATCCTTTCTATAGTGCATACATGGAATCCCTATCTATATATTATATTCGCCGTCCGCATTAAAATTCCTTTTACCAAAAACACACCCCGAAGGGTGTGCCTAAAGTTGCTATTTATATCTTATTGCACTTTATAAACGTTGGCTGCTTGCGGACCGCGCGGGCCGTCAACAATTTCAAATTCGACTTCTTGACCTTCGTTCAGGTTTTTGAAGCCGTCTTCCTGGATAGCCGAAAAATGAACAAATACATCGCCGCCGTCTTCGCGTTCAATGAAGCCGTAGCCCTTTTCCGCGCTAAACCATTTTACTTTACCTTGCATGTCAATTCCTCCTGACAATAAACAACTGAGCGCTGATGCGCCTGCTCATTAAATAGTAGCACAAGGAATGATTAATGTCAATTAATTTCTACAAAATCTTTGACAAAAAGCTCTGTGTCCGAAGCTCCTGCGGGTCTTCAAAAATCGCCTGCGGAGTTCCTTGCTCGACAATCATGCCCTCATCCATGAACACGACACGATCGCCGACTTCCTTGGCAAATCCCATCTCATGCGTGACGACCACCATCGTCATCCCTTCCACGGCCAATTTTTTCATGACGTCCAGCACTTCCCGTACCATCTCCGGGTCCAGTGCCGACGTCGGTTCATCAAACAGCATCACTTTCGGCCGCATCGCCAATGCACGCGCAATCGCCACGCGCTGTTGTTGGCCGCCCGACAACTGTTCCGGGTACGCCGCCCCTTTGTCGGCCAAACCGACTTTCACCAACAGTGCTTCGGCGATTTGTCGACTCTCTTCCGCCGACATTCCCCGCACTTTCATCGGTGCCAGCATGATATTGTCCAGGACGGTCATATGCGGAAACAGATTGAAACGCTGAAACACCATCCCGACTTCTTTACGCACGTCATTCAGATTCTTTTGATTTGACAAATCCAGTCCGTCGACCACCACCCTGCCGGATGTCGGTTTTTCCAAATAATTCATACAACGAAGCACCGTGCTTTTCCCTGATCCTGACGGACCGATAATCACCACGACCTCCCGTTCCGCAATCTCCAAATTAATATCTTTCAGCACTTTCAGCGAGCCGAAATTTTTGTGCAAATGTTCAACGCTGATCATGTATCGAATTCCTCTTTTCTAAAAACGCAACCAATTGTGAAATGCTCACTGTCATCACCAAATAGATCAGTGCCACCGTGCTCCAAATTTCAAATGAGCCGTATGTTTTCGCAATAATAAGCTGTCCGCGGCGCGTCAACTCTTCAAACCCGATGACGGATACCAATGATGTATCTTTCAGCATGGCAATAAATTCATTACCGAGCGGCGGTAAAATTTTGCTAAACGCCTGCGGTAAGACGACAAAACGCATCGCTTGCCACCAGCTGAGTCCCAAGGAACGTGCGGCCTCCATCTGGCCTTTATCAATCGCTTGAATCCCGGCACGGAAAATTTCCGATACATAGGCACCGCTGTTAATACTGCAGGCTACCACTGCGGCCGCAAACGGATCGATTTGCCGTCCGATTATCATCGGCAACGCAAAATAAATCAGAAATATCTGAATCAGCAGCGGCGTCCCGCGAATCGTATCCGCATAGATAATCGCCATATACTTTAATAATTTGACCTGCGAGAGCCTGGCAACGCCGACACACAGCCCGATAAAGAAACCGATTCCCACCGCCAGTGCGGTAATCTCAATCGTGATGAGCGCGCCGGACAGTAACAACGGCAACGAATCGACAATCAGTTGAAAATTAAAACTCATGACTTCACCTTCGCATTCTTAATTTGATAGGTTACATTATATATGTATTTTTATGCATAGTCAAGTATTATTTATCATACAAAAATATCTCCCCGCCACGCAGGGAGATATTTCGTCGTACGCAAGCGGTTTAGGCTTCGCCAAACCACTTCTTGTAAATTTCATCATACTTGCCGTTGTCTTTCAAGGTCTTCAGCGCGGCATTGATTTTGTCCATCAGTTCCGTATTGTTTTTCGTCACGGCAATGCCGTAATCTTCCGCTTCCAACACATCCCCGGCAACTTTGAAACTGTTATCCGCATCTTTTTTCATATAATCCTGCGCCACGGGAAGGTCAATCATGACCGCATCGGCACCGCCGTTTTTCAGTTGCAAGAACGCCTGATTGGCGCCGTCAAAATTAATGACTTTCGTATCGGCAATTTCTTCGGCCAGCATCGAACCGGTATTCCCGATTTGGCACGCAATCGTTTTGCCTTCCAAATCCGCCTTGCCGGCAATATCCTGATTATCTTTACGAACGACAATCGCAACGCCCGAACGATAATACGGCTCGCTGAACAGAACGGTCTGTTTGCGTTCATCGGTAATCGACATTGCTGAAATAATCGTGTCGATTTGCCCGCTGTTCAACGCCGGAATCAATGCATCAAACCCCATACTCTTAAATTCTACCTTGTAGCCCATTTCGTCGGCAATCGCATGAATCAAGTCCAAATCGAATCCGGCATAGTTGCCCTTGTCATCGGCAAATTCAAACGGCGGGAACGTCGTTTCCGCGCCGACGCGCAACACCTTATCCGAAGACGATGTCGACGCAGATTCTCCGCCGCAACCGACCAACAGTGCCAAACAGCACACCATCATCACTAATAAACTTCCCCATTTTGCTTTCATACCTCAGCCTCCCATTAGTAGTATTACCGTCATTGTAGCGATAATCAGCAAATGATTCAAGTCATTTCGGCATTTTCGGAGCGTTTTCGTGGAAATATTTTTGGTACAGTGCATCCAACTTCCCGTTATTCTTCAGTGTTTCCAACGCCGCATCCACCTTTTCTTTCAATTCCGTATTTCCTTTTTTGATACCGAAACCGAAATACTCCGGCTTGTCGGTTGTCAACGGAATCAGTTTCATCGACGTGTTGGCACTCGTTGCCATAAAGTATTGCAATACAGGCAAGTCCGAAACCACCGCATCGACACCGCCTTTTGTCAGTTCCAGCAACGCGTCGGAATTGTGATCGAACGTCCGCAAGGTGACGCCCTCAATCTCCGCCGCCTTTTGCGCGCCGGTCGTGCCCATCTGGACCGCTACTTTCTTATTACGCAAATCGTCAATCGACTGCACGGACGAGTTTTGCGGCACCACAACACCGAGACCTGATTGATAATACGGACTGCTGAAATCGATTTTATCGGCCCGCTCCGGCGTAATCGTCATCCCGGAAGCCGCCAAATCGATCTGGCCGGTCCCCAAGGCCGGTATCAATCCGTCAAATGCAATATTATGCGCTTCGACCTGCATTCCCATTTCCTTGGCAACTGCTTCGACCAGCTCGACATCAAAGCCTGTCAATTGGTGATCTTCGCCGACAAACTCAAAGGGGACAAACGTCGCATTCGTGCCGACTTTCAACACCTTGGCCTGTTCTGCCGCCGACTCGCCGGCATCGCTTCCGCATCCGACCAGCGCCAGCACCCCCATCGCCAACGCAATGACTGCTACCTTTTTCTTCATAATGATTCCTCCTTTTTCGATAATTATACCCTTTTATGAATAAATAGTCAATAGGTGGCATAAAAATAACTGCCGTCTTTCGACAGCAGCTATCCTCAACGACTCAATGCCACGTGTGCAGACGTGCTAGACTTTCTTCCTTACCTAATACGGAAACAATCATCGTCAAGTCCGGTCCGTGCATCGCCCCGGTCAAGGCCACACGCAGCGGTGCATACAAACTCTTGCCCTTAATCTTGTATTCCTTTTGAATGCTTTTAATCATCGCTTTTACCGCATCTTCCGTCAGCTCTTCGGCAGCTTGCAACTGCACGGCAAATGCGGACAGCACCGTCGCCGCGGTATGTTCGTGCAAGATGTCCGTGCACTCTTCATCCAATTCGGTCGGTCGTTCAAAGAACGTCCGCGCGTGTTCAACGACTTGCGCGCCGAAATAGATATGATCCCGCAAACCGTCCACCATACGCAATAGACGTTCGCGCTCTTGCGGCGTCGGTTCGGTCACAAATCCGGCGGCCTGCAAATGAGGCAGCGTCACTTCCAACAGTTTGTCCGGTGTCAGTTGCTTCATATAGTGGAAGTTAATCCAATTCAACTTGTCAATATCAAACACCGCCGGGTTTTTGGAGACGCGGTTCATCGAAAAGCGCTCGATTAATTGGTCCACATCAAACAACTCTTCTTCATCCTCCGGCGCCCACCCCAGCAACGCTAAAAAATTAATAATGGCTTCCGGCAAATATCCCAGATTTTTATACTGTTCAACGGATGTCGCGCCATGGCGTTTGCTCATCTTCTTATAGTCTTTACCGAGAATCAGAGAGATATGCCCGAACTGCGGCTCCGCAAATCCGAGTGCCCGATAAATCACCAGCTGGCGCGGTGTATTTGACAAATGCTCTTCCGCCCGAATGACATGCGTAATCTCCATTTCGGCATCATCAATCACGACTCCGTAATTGTATACCGGCATCCCGTCGGATTTTACAATAATAAAATCACCGATACCGTCGGACTCAAAACTCATTTTGCCGCGGACCATATCATCAAATACCAGCGTTTCATGCACAGGACAGCGCAGACGCACCGTCGGTTTGCGCCCTTCCGCTTCAAATGCACGTCGCTGCTCATCGGTCAGGTGCCGGCAACGTCCGCTGTAAATCGGGGTTTTCCCTTCCGCCATTTGGCGCGTCCGTGCCTCTTCGAGTTCGTCTTCCGTGCAATAACAATAATAGGCCTTACCTTCTTCCAACAAACGCTGTGTATACTTTTGATAGATATCCAGCCGTTCGCTTTGCCGATACGGCGCATGCGGACCTCCGACATCAATACCTTCATCCCAAGTAATTCCCAACCAACGTAATGCCGCCTTGATATTTTCTTCCGACTCTTTCGTCGATCGTTCCAAGTCCGTATCTTCAATGCGCACTAAAAACGTGCCTTGCTCATGTTTGGCCAACAGCCAGTTGAAAAGTGCCGAACGGGCGCCTCCGATATGAAAAGGTCCTGTGGGGCTGGGCGCAAATCGAACTTTCATTGTCTTGTTTTCCATATTGATATCATCCTTTCCGATACGGTTGCTACCGCCTGTGCGGCGATTCCTTCCCGCCGCCCGAGCGCACCGATACGCTCATTGGTTGTCGCTTTGACGGATACTGCCGCTGCGCTGACTTGCAAAATCTCCGCCAAACATTCCTGCATCGCTTGTTTGTAAATCCCCAGATGCGGCTCCTCGGCAATCACCGTCACATCGATATGAACGATGGCATATCCCCGTTGCGTGAGTGCCCGCGCCACTTCCCGCAACAAATCCGCCCCGCGAAGACCGCGCCAACGCTCATCAGAGGGGGGAAACCATTCGCCGATATCTCCCAGGGCAGCGGCGCCGAGCAACGCATCCGCGACGGCATGAATGACGACATCCGCATCCGAATGCCCCGCCAAACCGTGTGAATGAGGAATTCGGATTCCTCCTAACCACAACGGCCGCTGATCCGAAAACGTATGAATGTCATAGCCGTACCCGACGCGCGTCATCCCCATCGCGGCATCTTGCACAAAACGGCGGTAATCTTCCATTGTTGTAATTTTGTCATTGGCATGCGCGGTAACAAGAAAAAACGGACGAACGCCGATACACTCCAGCAACGCGGCATCATCCGTCGCCTCTCGAATCGTCTCCGCCGGCAATGCATACATCCTCATCCACGCACTCCGTCGAAATCCCTGCGGCGTTTCCGTTAAGAACACCTCGTCGCGGGGGATGATTGTCACTCCCGCCGGTGTCACGCGACGTACGGTGCTGACCGCGTACTTCCCGGGGACAACGCCCTCGTGAGACGCCAGCGCATCCACCACCGCCTGAACGGTTTCCGCCGTCACATAGGGACGTGCCGCGTCATGAATCAGAATACTGTCCGTCTCCGCAGGCAATGCGGCAATCGCCGCACGCACCGAATCGCCGCGCGTATCACCGCCGGTTACCACCGTAATATCCAGTTTCGGAAGGCATGTCCGCGCGATTTCACGCACCTGCTGTTCTTCCCCCGCAGCTGCAACCAGGCAAATCCTGCGCACGCCCTTAACCTCTCGAAACGGGGCCAGTGTATACGCCAGCAGCGGTTGTCCCGCGACCGGCAATAGCACTTTATTCTTGTTTGCGCCGACTCGCCGACCGCTGCCGCCCGCTACAATGATTGCGGTAATCATACCGTCGTACCCCTTATGCTCCACTGTCTTCCACTCGCGCAAAAATCATTTTGCCGGCAGAGGTCTGCAAGACCGATGTTACAATCACGCCGATTTCTTCCCCGAGATGCGGATAGCCGTGATCGATAACAATCATCGTCCCGTCATCCAAGTACGCCACTCCCTGTCCTTCTTCTTTGCCTGCCTTGATGACTTGTACATACATCATCTCGCCGGGAATGACGACCGGCTTGACCGCATTGGCCAAATCGTTCATATTCAATACCGTCACACCTTGGAGTTCGGCCACCTTGTTCAAGTTGTAATCATTGGTGACCACCGGTACACGATGGCGTTGCGCCAGCTTAATCAGCTTGGAGTCGACTTCTGTCAATTCGTCAAAATCTTCCGTCACAATATGAATCGCAATGATTTTTTTCTTTTGCATTTCATTGAGAATATCCAATCCGCGACGGCCGCGATTTCGTTTCAGCACATCCGCCGAATCCGCAATATGTTGTAATTCCTCCAATACAAAAACCGGCACCGCCAGCGGTCCTTCCAAAAACCCGGTTCGTGCGATATCCGCAATTCGTCCGTCGATAATCACACTGGTATCCAGCAATTTGCCGTACGTCGATTCTTCTTCCGGACGCTCTTTTTCTTTTCCCGCGGCACGCAAGTTATTATAAATGGCAGCCAATTGCTGCTTTTGGCTGACAGCCAAATGCATACAGGTATAGCCGATGACGATGCTCAGAACAATGCCGACATAGGGCCCGATGAGCGGCACATTGGTAAACGCCACACCGAGCAATCCGGCAATCAAAAGCCCGATTAACAACCCCGCCACGCCCAGCAACAAATCACTGAAAGAAATGCCCGCCAGCATGTTCTCGCCCCACGACGCAAACGAAAACAACCGGCGCTGTAAAAACGGCGCTACCAGCAAGCCGATTCCCAACCCCAACAGCGCACCGCCGACCGTAATGAGCAGCGATACGATAGTAATTCCCAGAAAGCTATGCACCCAAAACGTGTCCTGCGCCACACTTTCCAGCGTCGGAATCAGTTGTCCGGCAAGCACTACGCCCAAAACGGTGAAGAGCAAAGTAAATATGGCGCGTAGCACTTTTCCAATCATATATCCACCACCTTGATTATTCCGCCCCCTGCAATCATTCTTTTCCGTTAGCCAAACGCTCAGTTAAATCATATCACAATAGCGGGTGCGCCACAACGATTAATTCCGCATTGTCAACATTCGAACCGCATCACGAATACTGCCGATACCGATGAGCGAAATCCCCTTTACCTTATCGTGGAGTCGTGCATAATCGCTCTGCGGAACGAGCGCTCGCGAAAATCCCATTTTAGTCAACTCCGTCAAGCGCTTTTCAACTTGTCGCACCCGCCGGACTTCTCCCGTCAAACTGATTTCTCCCATCGCGGCCCAATCACCCGGCAAAGGAGTCCCGCTTTGCACGGATACGATGGCCAGTGCAACCGCCAAATCAATACTCGGGTCGTTGATTTTCATGCCGCCGACCACATTGATATACACATCATCATTGGCCAATGCCATACCGGCTTTCTTTTCCAATACCGCCAGCAACAACGCCAGCCGGTTGTAGTCGTAGCCGATGGCCGTGCGCCGCGCGCTACTGTAAAACATGCGGTTGGTCAGGGCCTGCACTTCCATCAAGACAGGACGAACCCCTTCCATTCCGGGAAATACTGTCGTACCGATTTGCTCGTGACTGCGTTCCGACAACATGAGTCGTGAAAAATCCGCCACCGCCTGCAAACCTTTTTCTTTCATGATGAAAACACCGCTTTCCGCCGTATCGCCGAAACGATTTTTCACCGCTCGTAAAATACGTAGAGACTGCTCTTTTTCCCCTTCCAGATAAAGCACGGTATCGACCATATGTTCCAACATGCGCGGTCCGGCGATATTGCCCTCTTTTGTTACATGACCGATAATAATAACCGACGTTCCGGTTTCTTTGGCAAATCGTAAAATCGTACCCGTGCACTCTTTGACTTGCGAAATACTTCCGGCCATTCCATCATTACCGGCTGTCACCATCGTTTGAATCGAATCGATGATGAGCACTTTCGGTGAGATTTCCCGCGCACTGTCGAGAATCCGAGCCAAGTCAGTCGTGGCCAGCAAGTACGTATTATCCGTCGCGACCTGCAAGCGACGAGAGCGCATACCGATTTGTGCGGCCGATTCTTCTCCCGATGCATACAGCACCGCCTGTCCGCTCTGGCCCAAAGCGGACGCTACTTGTAAAATCAGCGTCGATTTGCCGATTCCGGGATCACCGCCGAGCAGGAGCAGGCTCCCCGGCACGATACCCCCGCCGACCGCACGATCCCACTCCTCATTGCCGACCGCCAAACGTCCCGCTTCTTGCATCGGTACGTCCGCCAAGGGAATCGCCGTAATCGGTTCCGAAGAAAATAGCGGCAGTGTCGCGACCTGTTTCGCACTGACCGTTTGCTCATTTAATGTATTCCATGCGCCGCATTGCATGCACTGGCCGTTCCAGCGACTGCTCTCTGCGCCGCACTCCGCACACACGAACACCGTTTTACTTTTTTTCATCTCTAGCACCTCATTACTAAAAGTGTACCACACCCCTTGCCGAATGAAAACAAACAACGGAGAGCCGTTCGGCTCTCCGTTGTGGCTATTCCTGCTTATTCACCGTCAGTCTCGGACGAAGTTTCTTTCTGTTGCGAGAATGTCAACTTGTCCTGTGCATCGACATGCACTTCAATCGGTCGTCCTTTGACCAAGTCCCCCGCCAAAATACGCTCTGAAAGAGGATCTTCTATCAACGCGCGCAAAGCACGTTTGAGCGGGCGAGCTCCGTATTGGGTATCACTTCCTTCGCGAATCAGAAGTTCTTTCGCTGCATCACTCAAGGTAACACGCAACTGATTGGCGGCCAGTGTCCGGTTCAAGCGTTCCAATAAGCGGTCCACAATGGCCTGCAAATCTGTTTCCGTCAGCGGATGGAATACAATGATTTCATCCAGCCGATTGATGAATTCCGGGCGGAAAAAGCGCTTGACTTCCGCCAACATTTCTTTACGGTCGGCTTCTTGCGCCTGCGCCGCATTCGCTTCGTCTTTGCCGGCCAAAAAGCCCATCGCCGCACTGTCTTGCTGTAACCGTTTCGCGCCCAAGTTACTCGTCATGATGATAATCGTATTGCGGAAATCGACCGTTCGTCCCTGGCTGTCCGTCAGGCGGCCGTCATCGAGCACTTGCAAGAGGATATTGAAGAAATCGCTGTGTGCTTTCTCAACTTCATCCAACAAAATCACACTGTACGGTTTACGTCGTACCGCATCCGTCAATTGCCCGCCTTCTTCGTAGCCGACATAGCCGGGAGGTGCCCCGACCAAGCGAGCGACCGTATGCTTTTCCATGTATTCCGACATGTCAAGACGAATCAAGGCGTTTTCGTCACCGAATAAATTCTCCGCCAGTGTTCGCGCCAACTCCGTCTTACCGACCCCTGTCGGCCCCAAGAACAGGAATGACCCGATAGGACGTTTCGGATCCTTCAAGCCGACACGTGCCCGTCGTACCGCTTTGGCGACGGCCGCCACGGCCTCGTCTTGCCCGACAACGCGTGCATGCAAGTCATCTTCCAAATGTAGCAAACGCTGACTTTCTTCTTCCTGCAAGGTATTCAACGGAACACCCGTCCAGCGGGACACCACTTCCGCAATATCCTGCTCCGTGACAACCAAATCATCCGCGTCGCCTTGGTTCCACTTTTCTTTTGCCTCACCGATTGACGCTTGCAATTCTTTCTCACGGTCCCGCAACACCGCGGCCCGTTCATAGTCCTGTGCGGCAATTGCCTCTTCTTTTTCCTTCAGCAATGCCTGCAATTCTTCTTCTTTGCTTCGCAGTTCACTCGGCGTCGACGCCGCGGCAATTCTGACTTTCGCTGCCGCTTCATCCATCACATCGATGGCCTTGTCCGGCAAAAACCGATCGGCAATATACCGCGATGACAACGCAACCGCTTGATGAATCGCCGCATCGGTAATTTTCGTCTTATGAAAGGCTTCGTAGCGATCACGCAAACCGAGCAAAATCCGTTCGGCATCTTCCTCGGAAGGTTCTGCGACCAGCACCGGTTGGAATCGGCGCTCCAACGCAGCATCTTTTTCAATATGTTTCTTGTATTCATCCAACGTCGTCGCACCGATACATTGCAACTCCCCGCGCGCCAACGCCGGTTTCAAAATATTGGCCGCATCCATAGCCCCTTCCGTTGCGCCGGCACCGATTAATGTATGCAATTCGTCAACAAACAAAATCCAATCATCATGCTCACGCACTTCATCAATAATCTTTTTCAGCCGTTCTTCAAACTCGCCGCGGTACTTCGTCCCTGCCACCGCCGCCGCCATATTGAGCGACAAAATGCGTCGATTGCGCAGGATTTCCGGCACATCGCCGGCCACAATGCGTTGCGCCAACCCTTCCGCAATGGCGGTTTTGCCGACGCCGGGCTCGCCGATAAGGACCGGATTGTTCTTCGTCCGCCGACTCAAAATCTGAATCACGCGATCAATCTCCTGATCACGGCCCACCACGGGATCGATTTTTCCTTGCTTGGCCATTTCATTTAAGTCCCGTGCATACTCGGCCAACGCCCCCAATTCGGAATTTGCAGGCGTCTCTCCCGCTCCTTTTTCCTCCTCTTTCCCCCAATATTTGCGAAATGCTTGTTCCAAATCATCCCGACGGACATTGGCATGGTTCAACATCGCGACCGCCACGCCGCCGCCGTCACGCAAAATTCCCAATAATAAATGTTCCGTTCCGATATAATTATTCCCCAGTCGGTTGGCTTCGCCGACCGCCAATTGCAATACACGTTTACTGCGCGGACTCAAATGCAATGACCGTTCAGCGCCGGTCGTCTGCGGAGCGTCGCCCAACATCTCTTGCAATTTTGCAACGTTCAACCCGACTTCGGCGAGCACCTTGGCACCGATACTCTGGGTTTGTGAGGCAATACCGATTAACAAATGCTCCGTTCCGACCTCGCCGCTGCCGTATTGAAGCGCCTGTTCCTTGGCAAATTGAACTGCCTGTTGCAGACTCTGCGTAAACCGATTTTCCATATTGTTTCACTCCTTTACTTGCTAACTGATTGATGATGCTCCGTATGACTCTTTTCATACGACTGCAATTTATCCCGAATCACTACCGCCCGCCAACTGTCCCGCTCCGTCTCCGGTAATTCGGGGCGACGGATATAACGTTGTAAAAAGCCGGGGCGGGTCAATACCGTCAATTCCCGAAATGCCGCATGCGGCACCTGCGGTAGCAGCCCCAGTACGCGTCCCAACTCCACTTGGCTGAGCCGGGTCATCGCTTCCTTGCCGCTCATGCTGCGGGCATAGCGAAGTACGCCGTACGAGCGCCAAATCTCATCCTCCAAGACATCTTTTTCAGCGGCCAGCAACTGCTCCCGCGCTTCCCGTTCTTCCTTAATCAACTCTTCGCCGACACGTTGCAACGCCGCGACAATATCCGACTCGCTCATGCCCAATGTAATTTGGTTTGACAGCTGAAAGACATTGCCGATGATCTCAGAGCCTTCTCCGTACATTCCACGCACGGAAAAGTTCAGTTTCATCATATTTTGGATGAGGCGCTGGATTTTTTTTGTCCTGACCAATGCCGGTACATGAATCATCAACGACGCCCGCATGCCGGTGCCGACATTGGTCGGACACGCGGTCAAGTACCCCCACCGGTCATCAAATGCAAACGTCAGCTCGCTTGCCAAGGCGTCATCAACGGCTTGCGCATGTGCCAATGCGGACCGGAGTTGAAATCCGCCCGCCATGCACTGGATTCGCAAGTGGTCTTCTTCATTGACCATCATCGCCAACGACGCATCGCGGTTGACCACCAAGCCCCGATGCGCAGTCTCGGCAACGAATTGCGGGCTCACTACATGCTTTTCCACCAGTACCTGTGTATCAATTCCGTCCAAACCGCCCAGTGCGATATAAGTCGGCGGTTCTCCTTCTTCTTTTGTCAACGCCTTCAATGCGCCTTTGACCTTTTCTTCTACCGCTTGTAACTCATCTTGCTCCGCAAAGTACGGGAAACGGCTGCCGGTCAGATTGCGGGCCAATCGCACACGACTGGAAATCACCACATCATCTGCCGGTGCGGATTGCGCTTGCCATGTTTCCAACGGCACGGATAGCAATGCATTAATGTCCATTTTCACCCGCCTCCTTCGCTTTCGTCTGCTCTTCCCGCTGCTTGATTTCATCACGCAGACGAGCTGCCCGTTCATACTCTTCCGCCGCAACGGCCTGCATTAATTCCTGCCGCAGCCGATATAATTCCCGCGACGTGCGAAACGCCTCTTCCGCTTGCGCCGGTGCTTTACCGACATGACGGGCCGCTCCTTGCCAGCGCTTGATAATCGGTGCCAGCTTTGCGGAAAATTGTCGGTAGCACGACGGGCATCCCAGCTTGCCGCTGCGAGTAAAATCCCGATAGCTCATACCGCACCCGTCACAGCGAACGCCTTCATCCGCAGGATAAGCGCCGGGCGCCATTAAGCTTTTAAAAAACTCATTGTCCCACAAATTAAACTGTTGCCACATCATACTCCCGTATTCGTTTTTACCGGCACAAGTCTCACATAAATGATGTTCCTGCTTGTTTCCGTTGTGAATTGTGGTGACATGCACCGTAGCATCGTGTTTTCTGCACTTTTCACATTTCATATCCTTCACCTCGCAATGCCGCACCGATGCGTTCTTGCAATCGCCGCACCAAGCGCAACCGTGTCTGTTTCTGCTCCTCCGCCAGGGCTGCCGCAAACACCTCATGCAACAAGCGCGCTTCCCGTTTGCTGATAATCTCATCTTGGAGCAAGGCGTACAATTGCCTGTCAATCATACCGATAGAGATATCTTCCTCTTCCCATTCCGCAGCCTGCGGCAACTGCCGCGTTTCCAAAATCGTAATGCGGATAAACCCGCCCAGACCGCGCTTGGACTCGACGGCAAACCCCCGCTCTGTGGAAAAACGCGTATTCAATACATAACTGATTTGTGACGGCGCACACTGGATTGCATCCGCGATCTCCTTACGTTGCAATACCACTTGTTGCGCCTGCTCTTCCATCAGCTTTCGCATAATAAATCGCTCAATGCGATCCGCCAACAATCCCATCTGATTCACCCCTTCACTCGCCATGGTGATGTAAATTGCTCTTTTGACTTTTTGCTCTATTGTCATTATACTTGACCTTTTGACTAATTGCAAGTCTTTTCCGAAACTTCTCGTCATTTGTTATAATAGGTCTACTATAGAGACGAACGGGAGACGTGATGACGATGAAAGAAAACCTGGGCAAACATTTATTAATTGACTGCTACGGCTGCAAAAACAATACCATCAGCAGTATGAGCGCTCTCGCCGACATTGCCAATGAAGCCATTGCTATCGCCGATATCGAAGCCTATGACACGCATGTCCATCAAACCGAGCACGAACTCACGCTGACGGTCATCGGACGCGGCAGTCACATTTTCATTCACTCCTATCCCGATTTTTCCTATGTCGCGATTGACGTATTTGCATTTAACGCCGATTTGAATCCGACAACGGTCATGAAAATCTTGCGCCAGCGTTTCCGCCCGGACAAAATTCGCGCGACCAGCGTTCGTCGCGGCAAAGTGGACACCGACAACGACCCGGACATGAAACCGAAAACAAAGTCCAAAACCACTACGTTCCGCCGCATGAAGTCGACCGGTCAGCAACTCAAGCAGACCGGGAGCAAAATGTTACGCGTCCTGACCGCCCCCCGCAAAAAGAAATAGCCACGGTTCACCGGCAACGACCGTCGGCCTGCCGGCCAAACGCACGGCAAGGGTTTCCGGCAAACAATCAGCATAACTGAAAAGCAGGTTCGGTAATACCGAACCTGCTTTTTTCAATGGATTGCCAGCCACTTCCGGGCGTCTCCCAACAAATATAAAGATCCGCACACACAAACGATTGCATCCTCACCGGCTCGCTCCATCGCCAGCGCCAATCCGGCCTCGATCGAGTCCGCGGTCTCCGTTTGTGCCTTGATCACCGATTGCATGTCTTCCGGACGGCGAGAGCGCGGAGTCGGCGCGGGTACCAAAATCACCCGGTCTTCCGACCGAAACAGCGCCTTGCTGACACCGTCCAAATCTTTATCCTCCAACGAGGAAAATACAAATACGCGCGCCTGCGTCGGATAGACCTCGTCGAGCGTCATGCGAAGTGCCGTCGCTCCGTCCTCATTGTGCGCACCGTCCATAATCACCGGTACCTTCTTGGGCGTCACTTCAAATCTGCCCGCCCATGTACTGCAAGCGATACCCTCACGCAACGCGTCCTCCGACACTCTCGGCTCCTGCTTCATCACGACCGTCAGCGCCATAATCGCGACCGACGCATTCACCGCCTGGTGCATGCCGAAGAACGGTACGAAGAACATCCCGACGTCTTGTCCGGGGCGGCTGACTTTAATGATTTGCCCGCGTGATCCCGGCGAGCGCTGCTCGACAGAAAAATCACGTCCCCAAACCCAACATTTTGCCTTCTTTTCTTTGGCGGTCTTCTTGATGACCGTCAGCGAGTCTCCGCGTGCCGCCGTCACAACCGGCACATTCGGTTTAATGATGCCGGCCTTGTGAGCGGCAATTTCTTCCACAGTATTCCCGCAGTAGCGCATATGATCCAGTGATACATTCGTAATGACCGACACTTCCGGTACGATGACATTGGTCGAGTCCAGCAGGCCGCCCATCCCCGTTTCAATCACGGCATATTCGCAGCCCTCTTCACGAAATGCCAGAAACGCAGCCGCCGTCAGCAACTCAAACTCTGTCGGCATATCGACGCCTTGCGCCACCACTTGTTCGGCGGCGCGGCGAACCAGCGTCAGATAATGCGCGAATTGGGCTTGTGAAAGATCCTGTCCGTCAATGGCTATGCGCTCCGTATACTCTTCCAAATGCGGCGAAATATACCGGCCCGTACGAATGCCCGACTGCGTGAGCACACTGCTCATCATCGCGACGACGCTGCCCTTGCCGTTCGTTCCCGCTATATGGATAGTACGATACGCCGTTTGCGGATTATCCAGCACCTCCAGCACCGCCCGAATCCGTTCCAAACCCGGATGAATGCCGAATGCGGCTTGCTCCGCCAACCATTCCAATGCTTCTGTATACTTCATCTCAATCTCCTACTTGCTGCAAAAATGCCCGCCGTTCGGAAACAGCCGCCAGTTTTTCTTGATAATTCGCCAACTTTTTCCGCTCGCCGTCCACCACCGCCGACGGTGCCTTGGCCACAAAGGCTGCATTCGCCAATTTCTGTTCCAACCGGGCAATCTCCTGTGTCAGCTGCGCTTCTTCTTTGGCAATGCGGGCATTTTCTTTATCGACATCAATCAGACCTTGTAGCAGCAAGTAGACTTCCATGCCGTCGGTCACTGTCGTCATGGCATTTTCCGGTGACGGTTCTTGCCCCAGCAGTACCACTTCCTGCGCGTTGGCCAGGGTATGGAAATAACCGACATGGGATGCAATGACCGCATGCAAATCCTCCCGCTTCGGTCGAATCATCAAGCGACATTTGCGCCGCGGCTCGACGCCCGCTTCCGCACGCATGTTGCGTACCGCACGGATGGCTTCGCACACGCGTTCCATTTGCTCTTCCTCCTGCGCAAATCGCCACGCGGCATCCGCCCTCGGCCAATCCGCCACGACCAGCGCCTTGCCTTGGTGCGGCAAATGCTGCCAAATATGCTCCGTCACAAAGGGCATAAACGGATGCAAAAGTGCCAATGCCTGCGACAACGTCCGCACGAGAACATATTGCGCGGTTTTCCGTGAAATCGGGTTATCGGTCGCATACAAACGTGGCTTGACCGCCTCAATATACCAGTCGCAGAAGGAATTCCAAACGAACTGATAAATACTGTCGGCCGCTTCCCCCAACTCAAACTTGTCCAAGTTGTGCGTCACATGCTCTGTGGTCGCCGCCAAACGTTCCAAAATCCAGCGATCCGCCAGTTCCAAATCGTCCGGCTGCGGCACATACGCTTCCTCATAGTCCGTCAAATTCATCAACACAAACTTGGCGGCATTCCATATCTTGTTGGCAAAGTTACGATTGGCTTCGACCCGTTCCATGTAAAAACGCATATCGTTGCCGGGCGTATTGCCGGTGACCAAGGTAAAACGCAAGGCGTCGGCTCCGTATTCTTCAATCACTTCCAACGGATCAATGCCGTTACCGAGCGACTTGCTCATCTTCCGTCCTTGACTGTCGCGTACCAGACCGTGGATGAATACATGCCGGAAGGGCGCCTCTTTCATAAATTCCATTCCCGTAAACATCATCCGTGCGACCCAGAAGAAAATGATGTCATATCCCGTGACCAGCGTGCTGGTCGGATACCATTGCTGCAACTCCGGCGTTTTTTCGGGCCAGCCCATTGTCGAAAACGGCCACAGCGCCGAGCTGAACCAAGTATCCAAGACATCCGGATCCTGCTTGACTTCGCCGCCGCAATGCGGGCATGCCGTCACATCTTCCCGGGCCACCACCGTAGCACCGCAAGATTGACAGTACCACGCCGGTATTCGATGTCCCCACCACAATTGGCGTGAAATGCACCAATCACGAATATTGCTCAGCCAATGCATATAGGTAGTGACAAAACGCGGCGGCACGAATTCGGTCTGCCCCTGTTGCACCGCTTCCATCGCCGGTCCTGCCAGCGGCTCCATTTTGACAAACCATTGTTTCGTCGTCAGCGGCTCGACAGTCGTATGACAGCGGGAGCAATGACCGACGGCATGTTCGGTCGGCTCCACCTTGACCAGCACGCCCTCTGCACGCAACGCTTCAACAACCGCCTTGCGTGCCGCATACCGCTCCATCCCCGCAAAGCGCCCTGCCGCTTCATTAAGCGTACCGTCCAAGTTCAAAATCACAATCGACGGCAAATCGTGCCGTGCACCGACCTCAAAGTCGTTCGGGTCATGTGCCGGCGTAATTTTTACCGCCCCGGTACCGTAGGCAGGATCGACATACGTATCCGCAACAATCGGGACTTCGCGACCGGCCAGCGGCACACGCAATGTTTTGCCGATGAAAGCCGTGTACCGTTCATCCTCCGGATGTACCGCCACCGCCGTGTCACCCAAAATCGTTTCCGGCCTTGTTGTCGCAATCCGCACCGTACCGCCCCCGTCTGTCAACGGATAATCGACATAGTACAACTGTCCCTGTTCATCCTCATATTCCACTTCGATATCCGACAGCGCCGTCTGGCATCGCGGACACCAGTTGGTAATTCGAAAACCTTGGTAAATCAATCCTTTTTCATACAGCGATACAAATACTTCACGCACGGCTTTCGAGCACCCTTCATCCAATGTGAACCGCTCCCGCTGCCAATCACACGACGCCCCCAGACGACGAATCTGTTGACTGATTCGATCGCCGAATTGTTGTTTCCATTCCCAGACACGTTCGACAAACTTTTCACGCCCTAAATCATCGCGTGTCAATCCTTCTTTGGCCAATTGCTCTTCGACCTTGATTTGGGTGGCAATCCCCGCGTGGTCTTTACCCGGCAGCCAGAGCGTATTGTACCCCTGCATCCGCTTGTAGCGAATCAACACATCTTGCAATGTGTCATCCAACGCATGCCCCATGTGCAGCTGGCCGGTGACATTCGGCGGCGGCAAGACAATCGAATATCCTTCCCGTGACGGATCAGGCTCTTGATGAAACATGCCGTTTTCTTCCCAGTACGCATACCACTTGGTTTCCAGCTCCGACGGCCGGTACGTGCCTAAATCTTTATACTCTCCCATACAAACCTCCTGCCAACAAAAAAGATCTTTCCTCCCTTAGGACGAAAGATCACTTCCGCGGTACCACCTAACTTATCCGACGATCACTCAATGCGCATAACGGACGCTGCCGGGCGATGCTTTTCATCGCCGACTCCGGGGTGACTCGCGTCGGTCGCATTGCGGTCATTCCACCAGTCTGTCCGCTCTCTGTCAATGCCTCACGACGCTTCTTCCCATCACAGTCGATACTTGTTCTCTTGTGTTGTATTGTACTAAACCGCATGCCAATCTGTCAAACGCGCATCCGTCCGAATCCGTCAGACTCCTCCGCCAACAAACGTCGTGCCGCTTCCATGGCCGCGAGCACATTGTGTTCAAACACAAGGCCGCCCTGCAAGTACACCACATACGGATCGCGCATCGGGCCGTCGGCACTGATTTCAATCGTTGACCCCTGCGAAAACGTGCCGGCCGCCATAATCACCGGATCGGAATAGCCCGGCAAATCGCCCGGTATCGGCCTCACAAAACCGTCCACCGGAGAGTACGACTGGATTCCCTCACAAAAGCGTTGCATATTATCCGCACTGCGTAAAACCACGGATTGCACCAGATCGCTGCGAGACTCTCCCAGCTGCGGCGACACTTCATATCCCATGCGACTGAACAGTGCCGCCGCGAAATCCGCCCCCATCAAAGCCTGACCGACTACGTGCGGCGCCATAAACAAGCCCTGGAAAAACCAACGATACCCGCTCGCATACGAGCCCATCTCCGCGCCCAGTCCCGGCGCCGTCAATTGATGGGCCGTGCGCTCCACCAAGTCCTCGCGACCGACGACATATCCTCCCGTCGGTGCCAAACCTCCGCCCGGGTTTTTAATCAACGAGCCCGCCACAATATCCGCTCCGAGTTCATAAGGCTCTTGCTGTCGTGTAAATTCGCCGTAGCAATTATCCACAAAACAAATCGTGCGCGGATTTTTTTCTTTAATCGTACGAATGATGTCTCGCATATCTTTCGGCAGCAAAGAGGCTCGTGCCGAATATCCTCGCGAGCGCTGAATCAGCGCCACTGTCGTATCCCGAGTAATACCGTCGGCAATCGCCTGCAAGTCATAGTGACCGTCCGGCGCAGGAATCTCCCGATACTTCACGCCGATGGACAGCAAGTTGCCCGGCGCGTCGCCGCGTGTGCCGATGACACTTTGCATGGTGTCGTACGGTGCCCCGACCACCGCCACCAGTTCATCTTGCGGTCGCAACAACGCCAACAACACTGTCGCCAGCGTATGCGTGCCCGAAACAAAATGCGGTCGAACCAATGCCGCCGGCGCCTGAAAAACATGCGCAACGATTTCTTCCAGCTTTTCTCTCCCCGCGTCATTGTACCCGTAGCCACTGCTGCCGTGAAAATGGTGCTCCGACAGACGACACTCCCGAAATGCGCGGATCACCTTGTCCGTATTATACGAAACAATATCTTGATACTCGACAAATGCCTCACGACAATCCGCCAATGCCTCACGCTTTAATTCTTGCAGACGTAAATCAAGCGCCGTCGTCATCGTTGCACCGTCGAAATCGCATGCTTGTATACCAATTGCTCATGGCCGTTATTGACCAGCAGCACCGTAAAATTGTCGTATGCTTTAACCTGGCCTTTGAGCTGCACGCCGTTCACCAGGTAAATACTGAGCACCGCATTGTCTTTCTTGGCCTGTTCCAAATAGCTTTCTTGTAAATTAATCTTCGTGTCTCCCATCCGATTCACTCCATTCCTGTTTGATTTCCGCCGCCAATTCCTGCACTGAGCGTACCGGTTTCATGTCGTCCGTCATGACCAGCGGACGGACATATACCATTCGCCGCAGCCATGTCCGTTGCCGCTTGGCGAATCGCCGCGTATTGCGCTGAATCAACTCCACCGTGCGCGAATACGTTTGCGTTCCTTCAAAATACGGCCACCACTCTTTATAACCGATACCTTTGGCAGCCTGTGTTTGCACACCTTGACAGCGTTCATACAGCCAGCGCGCCTCCGCTTCCAAGCCTCCGGCAATCATCTCATCCACCCGCGCGTTGATGCGGGCATACATCCGCTCCCGTTCCGGCCACAGCGCATACACCGGGCCGCGGTACAACGGCGAGGAAGACGCCTTACCCGCACGATAATCGCCCCCGACGGACAGCACGGACAATGCGCGAATCAGTCGCTGCCGATCCGGGACGGGATGCGAGTCGAAATACTCCGGTGCACGAGTTTGCATTGCTTGTACCAAGCCTGTCAATCCCTCGCGCGCAAACACCGCTTCCCACTCGTGATACGCCTCTTGTAACGCGCCGCATGCGGGGAAGTCATATCCTTCCAGCAAGGCCTGTACATAGAGTCCCGTCCCCCCGACAATCAACGGAATGCGTCCGCGCGAAGTAATATCCGCAATCCATTCTCGGGCATAGCGGCAAAACTCCGCCACCGTATATCCGTCAGTCACATCTTTGATGTCAATCAAGTGATGCACAACACCCTGTGCCTCGTCCGCTGTAATCTTTGCCGTGCCGATATTCAGCTGTCGATAGACCTGAAACGCATCGGCCGAAATGATTTCGCCGCCCAGCTCTCGTGCCAGCGCGACCCCCAATGCACTTTTCCCGGACGCGGTCGGTCCCATCACGGTGACGATTCGTTCATGCATGTTGCCACACTCCATAGCATACCTTACTGTATTTACCGCCACGCAATACATCGGGCGGATGCGTCCGCAACCACGCGCCGAAGGGACGCTCTTTGCGTACAATCCGTCCGCGGCAGACCCGTGTTGCCTCCCGCCAAAGCGCTTCGGTCATTCCCCCTTGCAGGCCCCAGCGCCGCACCGCTTGCAAATTACCGCTGCCTGGCACCGGATGCGTAAACATAAAATCAAAATAAATCAAATCAAATGACTCGCTTTCTTGCTGTGACAGGTAAGTAAGCGCATCCGTATGCCACAGATGAATGCGCTCGGCCGCCGCCAACGGCAATGCGCTTTCGGTTGTCTCCGCCAAACCGACTTTGCCGACGACATATAGCGGCCACGATGCCTCCAAGGCCACCACCTCCGCCCGTGTTGCGGCGGCCAACATCAATGCATCGCTCCCGATCCCGTACGTCGCATCCAAGATGCGTTGCGGGCGCATTTCCGCCGCAATGGCGCTCAAGTAGTCCTTGCCGTTCTGCTCCCATTCCCGCCACCGTAACGCCGCCATATTCAGATGAAAACGGTTTCGAATACCGTCCGCGGCTACATAAAATCCGTCTTGCTCGACCACCAGCCACAAGTCGTGTCCTGTTTCCCGTGTCAACTGCGACAATCCTCGACCGCAACGCTCGATATAGGGGACTCCGAACCATGTCGCATAGCGGCGGGCACGTACCGTTTCCGCCGTGCCGCCCTTGCGGGCGACCACCGTTGCCATATTCATGTCCGGCGAAAGAGTTGTGCCAAATCTTGCGGTGTAAAACGTACGATTACCGGTCGACCGTGCGGACAGACAAACGGCTTGTCCGTCGTGAACAAATCCGTAATCAATTGCCGCATCTGGCGCATTTGTAATCGGTGACCGGCCTTAATCGCGCCGCGACACGCGGCATATGCCAACGTCCGATGACGCAGCTGTGCCCGATTCGGCGTATGGTATTCATGCAGGGCTTGCAAGGTTTCTTGTATCATTCGTTCATGCTCGTCCGTCGGCACATCCGCCGGCACTTCCGTAAAGCGGATAATCCGCGGTCCGGCCTGCTCCAACGCAAATCCCAGTTCCGTAAGCGCCTCACGATGCGCCAAGAGGAGGGAAACGTCCTGCGCATCCAAAGAAAGCATCAGCGGTACCAATAACTGTTGCGAAGGGATACGATCCGTCGCCTGACTCAAACGATCGTAGCGCACACGCTCGTGCGCGGCGTGCTGATCGATAATATACAAATCCTCTCCGCGCTGACAGATGATGAAACAGTCGGCAATCTGCCCCAGCGGCAGTACCGGCAACTCTTCTTCCGGCGCAACGGTAAACAAGGGCGTTTCCGTCTCCCGTGATTCGTCATACTGCCGCACCCAACTGGTTTCCTCCCAGCCGGTCGACACACTTCCCGCATACGGCGTCTCTCGTCCGACGGTCGACGAAGATCGCGGCGGCGCAACCGACAAGCGGGGTGTCGGAAACTCGTTTTGTGTCGGTATACGCGTGCTCTCCGTATCCGCCTCGCCTACTTCGGCACCGTTCGCCACGGCTCCGTGTGCGGTCGTTCCTGCCGCCTCGGCCTCCTGTGCCTGTTGCCAAAGGTCATTACGCCGCTGTACGCCGGCCGGCACCCGGCGAATATCCGTCGCAATCTCTTCCGGCGTATGTGCAGCAGTCAGCGCTCCCAATACCGCATGGTATACCGGTCGGAATACATCCTGCTCGGCGACGAATTTAATCTCGCGTTTTTGCGGATGCACATTCACATCCACCTGTTCCGGGTCGACCGTCACCACGAGCACCGCGACAGGATATCCCCGCTTGGGTAACAGCGACTGATAGGCATTCGTCAACGCCTTTGCCAGGACCGCATTCTCGACGACCCGCCGATTGACGATAAAGGTCTGCCAGTTACGAGAGCTTTTCAGCGTGGCCGGCTTACCGACCAGTCCGCAGATTTGCATTCCCTCATAGGATTCCGCAAACGGCAACATATCCGCTGCCAAATCCGTCCCGTAAACCGCCGCAAAGGCATCTGCCAACGAGCCGTTCCCCGGCGTCTCCATCACCGCCCGCCCGTTATTAATCAAACGAAATGCCACCTCGGTATGCGCCAGCGCCAGTTTTCCGACCAATGCATGAATCCGTCCGCTTTCCGTACGCTCCGTTTTCAAAAACTTTTTTCGCGCCGGCGTATTGAAAAACAAGTCGGCAACCTCCACTGTTGTACCGACCGCCGTCCCGATCTCCAACGGCTCACTCAGTGCGCCGCCCTCCACGCGGATTTGGAGACCGATTTCCGCATCCGGCGTCCGCGTGGTCAACGTCACTCTCGACACCGAGGCAATACTGGCCAATGCTTCGCCGCGAAACCCCATCGAGCTGACGGAAAAAATATCCTCCGCCTGACGGATTTTGCTTGTCGCATGACGGACAAACGCCAGCTTGACATCGTCGGGCGCCATCCCCTCGCCGTTATCCGTTACCCGTAAGTAACGAACCCCGCCTTCGGCGATTTCCACTTCCACTTCCGTCGCGCCCGCATCGACACTGTTTTCGATTAACTCCTTTGCGACCGACATCGGCCGCTCGACGACCTCTCCGGCCGCAATTTGATTGGCCGTCTGCGCATCCAAAATATGAATCGTCGCCATTACAGTCCCTTTCTTTCTTTCGCCTGCCGATTGAGACGATAGAGAATCTCCAGCGCCTCTATCGGCGATATACTCATCACATCCAGCTCGGCCAGTTCGTCCCAAATCCCCATGGTAAACAAATCCGTTTCCGGCTCCGCCGTCGTTACCGGACGAGACACCGTCGCCGTCCCTTGTGCCTCCAGCCCCGCCAGTACCGTTTCCGCTTCGCGCAGTACGTCTTTCGGCAAGCCCGCCAGCCGGGCAACATGAATCCCGTAACTGCGATCTGCGCGTCCGGGAACAATTCTCCGCAAAAAACGGATACTGCCCTTGTTTTCTTTGACGGAAACCGTATAATTACGAATTCCCGTATCCGTATCTTCCAGGTCGGTCAATTCATGATAATGGGTCGCAAAGAGAGTGAATGCACCGATTTTTCGGCTGATATATTCCATCACCGCCCGCGCGATACTCATTCCGTCATAGGTGCTGGTCCCGCGCCCGATTTCATCGAGCAACAATAAGCTGTGCCGATCCGCTTGCTGTAAAATATGCGCGACTTCGCGCATCTCGACCATGAATGTGCTTTGCCCCGTCGAAATATCGTCACTGGCACCGATTCGCGTAAAAATACGATGTACGGGGTAGAGTTTCGCCGATTGTGCCGGAATATATGAACCCGCTTGTGCCATCAAGACCAGCACGGCTACTTGGCGCATGTAGGTTGATTTGCCTGCCATATTCGGCCCGGTAATCAGCATCCCGGTGCATTCCTCACGCTGCAGAACCGTGTCGTTCGGTACAAATAATTCCCGTTGCATCGCGGCGTCCAGCATCGGGTGTCGCCCTTCCCGAATCACAATCTGCTCAGTCGTGCCGAATTCGGGTCGCGTGTATCGACGCTCCTGCGCCACTTGCGCCAACGCCGCCAACACATCCGCCTCGGCGACGATCGCTGCGGTCTGTTGCAAACGCGAAATATGCGGTCGAATATCGCGCAATATTTCCTTAAAGAGATGATGCTCCAGCACGACGATTCGTTCCTGTGCGTGCAAGACCTTGACCTCAAATTCCTTAAGCTCCGGAGTAATATAGCGTTCCGCATTGGCCAGCGTCTGCTTACGCACAAAATACGCCGGCGCCTGCTCCGATTGGGAACGCGGGATTTCAAAATAATATCCGAACACATTATTGAATCCGATTTTCAGTTTCAGACCGGTTTTTGATTTTTCTTCTTCTTCCAGTTCCTGTATCCAACGCCGGTTATCATGAATCAACAGGCGCAGCTCATCCAATTCCTCGCTGTACCCTTCCCGAATAAATCCGCCGTCACGCAGCAAGCCGGCCTCATCCGTCAATGCCCGCCCGAGCCACGCGGCCATCTCCGTGTGCAACTCCAGCCCGCTTGCCAATGTTTGCCATCGTGCGGCAGGCGCGGCCTGCATGTCGGCTTGAATCAGCGGTAATTGCAACAGCGAGGTGCGCAATGCGACCAAATCTTTCGGGCTTGCCGTTTCCATTTCTACCCTGGTCACAATGCGGGCAAAATCAAATACTTGCGCAAGCTTGTCCCGCAAACTGTCTTTTAGTCGGGCTTGTGCCAGCATTGCCGCAATCGCTTCCTGCCGTGTTTCAATCGCGACGATATCAATCAGCGGCGACTCCAGCCAGGACCGCAACAAGCGGCTGCCCATGGCGGTTTGTGTCTTGTCCAACAACGCATACAGTGTCCCGCGACGGCTGCCGTCCCGTAGGTTTTTGATAATTTCCAAATGTCGCAGGCAATCACTGTCAAGTACCATCCGATCCGCTGCCCGCAATCGTGTCAAGCGTGTAAACTGCCCCGCATCTCGCCGCAAGGTATCACGCAGGTATACGAACAACCGCCGCAATGCCTGCCGTACCAGTCCGTCCTCCGGAATGTCGTCGGGATCAATTCCGCCGTACGCACTGTCATCCGAATCCGTTGTCGGGCGATCGACACTGATGAGCGTATTCCCCAAATGAGACTGCACATAGTCACGTACCATGGTCGCCCATTCGTCGTCGCCGGCCACTATCATTTCACTCGGCGCGTAGACATTCAACTGATCGAGCAAGCTCGCCGTCTCGTCACGCGCAAACCGCTCCCAGCGGCACTCGCCGACCGACACCTCCGCGAGGAGCAACACAACGGCCTGCTCCGTGGCACAGACGTACGCCAAATAATTTCGACCGGTATCATGCGCGCCTTCTTGCAACAAAATCGTTCCCGGTGTAATCACCCGTACGACACCGCGTTTGACAAGTCCTTTGACGGCTCGCGGGTCTTCCAGCTGCTCACAAATCGCTACGCGATACCCCTTGCGAATCAAACGGGCAATATAGGTATCGGCCGAATGATACGGCACACCGCACATCGGGGCGCGTTCATTATTCCCGGCTGCGCGCCCTGTCAATGTCAACTCCAATTCTTTGGAAACCAGCACGGCATCATCAAAAAACATCTCATAAAAATCGCCCAAGCGAAAAAATAAAATGTCATTCGGATGCTCCGCTTTCAGCTCCTGATATTGTTGCATCATCGGAGTCGGCTGTTTGCTCATATCGCTGTCGATCTCCTTTCCGTCGGCGTGCCGGTCAACACCCAGGTCTGTGCTCGATCGACCCGCACCTGCATCGTTTCGCCGATGGTCATCCCCGCTTGATACGGGAATAAAATCATTTTATTGCCGGAGGTACGACCGAACCAGTTATCCGCATTTTTCTTCGACGGGCCTTCGGCAATCACTTCAAATACCTGTCCGACCATATCCTGATTTTTGCGCAAACTGATTTCATTTTGCACATCCATCAGTTCCTGCAGTCGCCGTTTTTTTGTATCATCATCGACCTGATTGTTCATCGCGGCCGCCGGTGTCCCCGAGCGCTTGGAAAAAATGAATGTATACGCCATATCGTATTCCACCGTTTCCAGCAGACGGAGCGTATCGGCATGCATCGCCTCCGTCTCGCCGGGGAATCCGACAATCAAGTCCGTCGTCAACACGGTCTGCGGCAAACGAATGCGAATATAGTCGAGCAGCTCCATATAGTCCGCCAAGGTATACCCGCGATTCATCCGCCGCAATAGTTCATCCGATCCGGATTGAATCGGCAGATGCATCTGTGTACAGACTTTCGGGCAAGCGGCAATCGCATCAATCATATCCCGACTCATATCACGCGGATGTGAGGTCATATATCGAATCCGCTCAATTCCCGGTACTTCATTGACGGTATATAACAAATCGGAAAAGTCCGTACCGTTTTTGAAGTCAAGACCGTACGCATTGACATTTTGCCCCAAAAGCGTAATTTCTTTGTAGCCCTCCTGCGCCAATTGTTCGACTTCCGCCCGTATTGAAGCCAGCGGGCGGCTCCATTCCCGTCCCCGCACATACGGCACGATGCAATAGGTGCAAAATTTGTTACATCCCTGCATAATCGGCACCCATGCAAAGACATTGCTTTCCCGCTTGGCCTTAATATCGGTAAAATCTTCAATCGAGGCCGCCCGCATATCGGTCATCAATGTATGCGAGGCCACCGTTTGCTGCTTTTGGGAAACCAACTCTTCCAGATGATGTAAATTATACGGCCCCAGCACAAAATCAATATGCGGCGCACGGGCAAACAGCGCTTTTTTGTTTTTCTGCGCCATGCACCCGGTAATCCCGATCAGTAAATTCGGATTGTGTTGTTTCAAATGCTTGAGCTCGCCGATTTTGCCGTATACTTTGTTTTCCGCGCTTTCGCGAATGCAACAGGTGTTGATAATAATGACATCCGCTTCGGCCGGTGTCTCCGTCCGCCGATAATGCAGATGCTCAAGCTGACCTGCCAATCGTTCCGAATCGCTCTCATTCATTTGGCATCCGTACGTAATAATATGATACTTCTCCACAAACCGCTCCTATCTTTCCGGGCGCGCATAATCCCGCACCGAAATCTTCATCACATTGACAGACATGCCTGTCGTATACTCAATTTCTTTTTGTACCGCCCGCTGAATCCGACGAATCGCCTGCCGCGTATCCACACCGTACACCAGCACCAGCGAAAACTCCAGCTCCAACCCGATGCCTGCACCTTTCGTCTTACGAATCGATATATCCTGCACGGAAAGCGCACCGCGGGTTTGTTTGACCGCATGTGCAATCAGTGCCGTAATCGCATCATCCGTAAACGTCAGCTTTCCGTAATAGCTGAATATCGGTCGAACGACGGTTTTTTCATCTTCCGCTTTGCGGTTTTTGCCACGTTGCAACAACGACTTAATCGGGTCGATCAGGTATCCGCGAAAATGCGGTTTGAGCTCCATCGTCGGTAACGGAATAATGTGTTTTCCTTCTTTGAGTCGTGATTCATTGGCGCGGCGAATCTCTTCCGCCGTCGCCACATCTTCAATCTGAATATATCGGGTCGGCTCCGGTAAATCCAGTGCCACCGTAATTTTATTGACCATCCGTTCGGATGTCCCCAGAATCAATAGCCGCTCCGGTCGGATTTGCGCCAGCTTGGCTTTGACATCCGCAACCTGCTCGGGATCCTGAAAAATCGCACGACGCACCGCTTTCAAGCGGCTTTTCTCGCGCTTGGCGGAAAAACCGGCGGCCAGCTCATTACGGTAAATCAAAATACCGTCGTCGATAATACATTCAATATGATGTTCGTGTGCGACGACCGTCGCCCGATGACTTTTGCCCGTACCGCTGGGGCCGACAAATGCAATCACTTCCATTTTGCGTTCCACCTCGTATTTATTTATTATAACACGAACACCGTAGCGATTGCGTTCGCCACCTCCCCCGAACAAACAAAACACGCTCTTTGCGACATCGTAAAGAGCGTGTTTGTCATATAACCGTTACCGCAAGCGACAATCCCGTTCTGCCAATGCGGCTATAATGCGTTGCATATGTTCGTCTACTTCTGCATCCGTCAGCGTCCGATCCGCCGCCCGGAAGTGCAACGCATACGCCAGACTGAGCCTGCCGTCCGGCACTTGGTCGCCGGTATAGCGATCAAACAACCGCACCGATTCCAATTCCGTCCCGCCGTTGTCCAAAATTATTTGCTCAACCTCCGCATGCGGCATCGTGCAGGGCACCACCACGGCCAAATCGCGTTCCGCGCCCGGCTGCTTCGGCAACGACTGATAACTCGGAACCGTCACGCTGGCGTCGGTCAATGCCTGCATATCAATCGTAAACAGATAGACTTCCCGATTGATTTCCCAAGCCTCCGTAACGGACGGATGTGCGGCTCCCCAAGTCATCACCGTCGTTTCACCGACAATCATGCGGGCCGACTTGCCGGGATGGTAATACGATTCTTCCGCCCGCTCGATTTGATACGACGTAATCCCCCGCACCGCCAAAATCGTTTCCATCCATCCTTTCACGGTATAGAAATCGACCGGCTCGACCGCTCGATTCCAGGCGGCCATACTGTCGGCACCGCAGGCCAAGCCGCTCAACCATTTCCGTTCTTTAGGAAGCTCCGTCATCGGCAAGGCATGCGGCGTAAATACCGTACCGTATTCAAACACGCCGACATTCTCGTTTTTGACAGACAAATTGCGCTGCAAAACCTTCATCAAGCCCGGAATCAACGTCGTCCGCATAATCGGCATCTCTTCCGTAATCGGGTTTTTAATCGGTACCGCCTGCCGCAAGGAATCATCCGGCGGACACTGCAGTCGGTCCGCATCTTTTGTGTCCATAAAGCTGAAAGAAACGGTTTCGCTGAGTCCGAGGCCGACCAGCACATCCCGCACCTCTTCCGCACACGCCTGCAAGTCGCTCATGCGGCCGCTTTGCGTGCGGACCAGCGGCATCGTGTTCGGGATGCGATCATACCCGTACAAACGGGCGACCTCCTCTTCAATGTCCGCCGGCACACTGACATCTTGGCGCCACAACGGCACCGCAATCCGCATGTCGTCGCCGTCCGCATCTACGACAAACCCCAGCGGTGCCAAACACGCGCCGATTTCCTTCGGGGACAATGTCACACCGATGGCACGGCTGATATCCGCCGCCTTGACCGTCAACTCCCGCGGCGACGGCAGGGAATCATTGCTGTCCAAATAGCCCGGTGCGACGCTGCAAGCATCCATACGTTGCAACAGTTCCGCCGCTCTATCCAAGGCTTTACGGGTCAGCGTCACGTCCGCACCGCGCTCATACCGCCCCGATGCCTCCGAACGCAAACCGACCCGACGCGATGTCCGCCGGATAGTTGCCCCGTCGAACACTGCCGCTTCGAGCAATACGGTCGTGGTCGTCGCAGTCACTTCCGTGCGTAGCCCGCCCATGATGCCTGCCAAGCCTGCCGCCTGCTCACTGTCGGCAATCACCAATTGTGTCGACTGCAAGGTGCGCGTTTGACCGTCGAGCGTCGTCACGGTCTCCCCGTCACGGGCCCGACGACAAATCAATGTATGCCCTGCCAGCGTATCATAGTCATACGCATGCAACGGCAACCCCAACTCATGCATCACATAGTTCGTCACATCCACTACATTGTTGATGCTGCGGATACCCGCCGTCCGTAACCGCTCCTGCAGCCATTGCGGTGACGGCATCACACGCACATCGCGCAGCAAACGCGCCGTAAAGCGCGGACACAACGCGGCGTCTTCGACGACGATGCGGGGCGCCTGCGCAATCGGCTCCCCGCTTTCGACGACTGTCGGCTCAACATCTGTATACGATCCGCCGATGACCGCGGCAAACTCTCGTGCCAAACCGAGCATGCTGAAGCAGTCCGCCCGATTCGGCGTCAGTTCAAACTCAAATATCGTATCGCCGAGACCGTAAAATTCGTGAATATCGACTCCGACCGGTGTATCTTCCGGCATAATCAAGATTCCGTGCCGTTCTTCTTCCGTCAGTAAGCTCGGCTCCAGCCCCAGCTCACGTGCCGAGCACAGCATGCCGCACGACGGCAACCCGCGCAACTTGGATTTTTTGATATGTACGCCGCCGGGCAAGTAAGAGTTATGCTTGGCCACCGGCACGACCTGTCCCGCACGGACATTATCCGCTCCCGTGCAAATTTGTACCGTTTCCTCACCGGTATCCACCTGGCAGACCACCAATTTATCCGCATTCGGATGCGGTGTCACGGAAAGAAGCTTGCCCGTCACGACATTCTTGATTTCTGCCCCCGGCTGATGTACCGCTTCCACCGGTATTCCCGCCATCGTCAATCGATCCGCGATCATCTGCGCATCACCGCGCACGTCGGTGTAATCATGCAACCATTGGTATGACGCTTTCATCCTATCGCCTCCTCAAAATTGCGCCAGGAAGCGCAAATCATTTTCATAAAACAACCGCAAGTCGTCAATCCCGTACAACAACATCGCAATCCGTTCCACCCCCATACCGAAGGCAAAACCGTTCATGACGTCGGGGTCGTACCCGTTGAGACGCAGGACATTCGGATGAACCATCCCGCACCCCAAAATTTCAAGCCAATTATCCTGTGTGTCTACCGCACCGCCGCGCGTATGCCGCGTACGGAATAAAATATCGACCTCCGCACTCGGTTCGGTAAACGGGAAAAAGCTCGCTCGGAATCTGACCTTTGTATCCGCGCCGAATATTTCCCGGCAAAAATGCTCAATCGTACCTTTCAAATCGGAGAATGCAATCTGTCGATCGATTAACAGGCCTTCCACCTGATGGAACACCGGCGAGTGGGTCGCATCGTAGTCCCAACGGAACACCTTGCCCGGTGAAATAATTCGAATCGGCGTATTCGGTTCATGCGCCTGCATCGTCCGCGCCTGTACCGGCGAAGTATGTGTACGAAGCAAAATCGAATCCGTGATATAAAACGAATCCTGCATGTCACGTGCGGGGTGATCCGGCGGGAAATTCAGACATTGGAAATTATAGTAGTCGCTTTCAATCTCCGGACCGTCGGCCACCGTATACCCCATTTTCATAAATACATCCTGAATTAACCGATTGACCCGTGTCAACGGGTGCAAGTGTCCGCGCCGCGCCGGCTTCCCCGGCAACGTGATATCCAGACGCTCCGTCGCCAAGCGCGCGGCCAGCGCCTGCGCCTTCAGTTCGGCCAAGCGCGATGCCAATTGCGTTTCCAGCTCGGCGCGCACTGTATTCGCCAACGCACCGATGACCGGCCGTTCTTGTGCCGTCAAGTCTTTCATGCCTCGCAAAATCGCAGTAAGCTCCCCTTTTTTACCCAAAAAGGTGACACGGACTTGTTGTAACGTCGGCTCATCGGTCGCGGCGGAGATTTGGGCACATGCCCGCTGCCGCAATGCTTCCATTTCTGCTTTCATCCTATCCCTCCTAATCAAAAAAAGACTTTCCCCTCATGGGGCGAAAGTCTTTTCCGCGGTACCACCCAACTTGTTACTCTGCCTCGTTAACGCCGAGTCACGTTCGACCTACTCCGTTCAGTCGAAAGCTCACGAATGAACGGTTGACGACGACACACCGATATTCTCAATCACGCTATCGATTCCCTGTAGTGCCGCGAGCTGTCAACCTCTTTCGCTCATTGCCTGTTCGTATTACTTGGTAGTATACCAATATTTATATCTTTGCGCAAATCTTATTTGATGCCGTTGGCAATAATGCCGCGTTGGACTTGATTGCTGCCTTCAAAAATTTGCATGACTTTCGCATCACGCGCCAGTTTTTCCACGCCGCTTTCCCGCGAATATCCCATGCCGCCCATGACCTGAATGGCATCCACGGTCGCCTTCATCGCGACATCGGAGGCAAAGCACTTCGCCATCGCGGCATATACACCCGCGTTTTTCTCTTGCGCGTCCGTTTTGGCCGCCGCCTGATACACCAGCAACCGCGCCGCTTCTACTTGCATCGCCATATCCGCAATAATTTGCTGTACCATTTGGAGAGCAATCAGCTTGCCGCCGAACTGCTCACGCTGATGCACATATGTCAGCGCCCGCTGTAACGCTTCTTCCGCAATCCCTACGGAGATGGCGCCTACATGGGGTCGGGACGCATTCAATGTGGCCATGGCCAAGGGGAAACCCCGTCCTTCTTTGCCGATTCGCGCGCTTTCCGCAACTTCGCAATTTTCCAAAATAATCTCCGATGTCGCCGACGCACGAATCCCCATTTTGTCTTCGACCTTGCCGACACTGAACCCCGGTAACGACGCATCGACGATAAACGCCGTCATCCCCCGTACGCCGCGCTCTTTGCGGGCGTTGGCAAAGACAACGACCTGATCGGCCAGCGGACCGTTGGTGATAAAATGCTTGACACCGTTCAAGACATACCCGCTATCCGTTTTGACCGCGGAAGTCGTCCCCGCCGCCGCATCCGAGCCCGCACCGGGTTCGGTCAGGGCAAACGCCGCCATGCCGCCCTGCAACAGATTGTGACAAAATGCCTGCTTCTGTTCTTCCGAGCCGCCGATGAGCACCGGCAACAACGCCAGCATATTCGCCGCACACGCCGTCGCAATACCGGCGCACCCTTTGGCCAGTTCTTCAAACAACAGCGCCAGCGTGACATGGTCCAGCCCCATCCCGCCATATGCTTCCGGCACGGCCAAGGCGGTAATACCGGTCTGTTGTAAAACGGTCCACAACTCGTCCGGCACCTCGCCGTCTTGATCCATCGCCAATGCCCGCGGGCGAATTTCTTCATCGACGACCTGCCGAACCAAATCCATTAATTCCTGCTGTTCTGCCTGAATAGTAAAATCCATCATGCCCTCCTATATATCCGTCGCCAAATCAATACTGTGATGAATCCAATATGTCCCCTTGCCGACGACTGCCAACCGATATTCCTCGTCATACAGATGCGCCTCGCACACCAACGTTTTCGTACCGTGATGAACGACCTTGCCCTCTCCGTAAGCCCATGTATTTTCCGGTATCGGTCGGACGTAGGAAATATCCATGTTCACGGTCACCACATGATAGCCGAGCGTACGGCATGACCAACCCATGCAGGCATCACACAGTGCCGCCAACGGAGAACCGTGGGCGATACCGCGCCGATTCGTATGAAAATCCGAATCAATATGCACCTTTAAGACCACATTGCCGGGAGTCAAGCGGTGTACACGGAAGCGCAAAAATCGGAAATACGGATCTTCCGTCGTCGCCCGTTGCAAAAAGTGAGACAAATCCACCGTACTCATTGTACCACCTCCTGCGCGTTCCGCACATCTTGCAACACGAAAAACGTTCCTTCGCAATGCGCCAGCGTGTGTCCGTCCTCGGCATGAAAATCACACTCGGTGCGCATGATGTGATGCCCTGCTTGCCGAACTTTGCCGACGCCGATTACCCGCGTATTGACCTTCGCGGGGCGTAAATAATTGATTTGCAGTCCCATTGTTGTGACCCGTTTCCCCATGCTGAAACAAGCCGCCCCCATGACCGTATCGCTCAGCCCGTAAAGCACCCCGCCATGAACTGCACCGCGTGAGTTTTGAAATATATCATCGCGCATGTACAACGACAGTGTGACCATGCCCTCTCGGATATCTTCCAGCCGATAATCCATTTGGGCATCAAAGGGATTTTGCTGAAGCAAGCGAAGCACCTCCGCTTTTCCCTCCTCCGTCATCTCTTCTCCCCCTTTGTTACTCATGATGCAACGCATCGATCGGATGCAGTCGTGCCGCTTTGCGTGCCGGATACAATCCGAACACAATCCCGATCAGCATGGAAAACACGAACGATCCGATAATCGGAAGTATCGTAATTTCTGTAGATACTTGGCCGACTTGCGAGATGACCACCGCCATGGCAATCCCGCAAAGTATACCGACCGTGCCCCCTACCAGACCGATGACCGCCGCCTCAATCAAAAATTGCGTAATAATCATCCGATACGTGGCGCCCAGTGCTTTCCGAATACCGATTTCTTTCGTCCGCTCCGATACCGATACCAACATAATATTCATAATTCCGATACCGCCGACCAACAACGAAATCGCCGCCACCGCTCCGAGAAACAATGTCAATGTGCGCGTCGCTTCCTGCATGGCGCTCATCACATCTGCCATGTTCTCCACCATAAAGTCATCCTTCTCTCCGGGCGTAATGCCGTGACGCACGCGAAGCAAATTGGTAATATCCGCATCGACTTGTGCCATATGTTCCGGAGAATCGGTTTTGACATTGATACTTTGAATATGCGTAATTCCCAGCAGGCGATCCCGTACGGTAGTAAACGGCGCCAAAATCTGATTATCCTGATCATCAAATCCGGACAGCCCCTTGCTCTCCAGTACGCCGATGACAGTATAGGGATCATTGTTGATTCTGATTTTCTGGCCGAGCGGCGACATGTCCCCGAACAATTCTTTGGCGACACTGGTACCGATGACTGCCACACGTGCCCGGCTTTTCTCCTCCCGATCCGTCCAATAGCGGCCCTCCCCGATTTCCATTCCCCGCACTTCGCGATACGACGAGGTGACTCCGCGTACATTCGTCGTCCAGTTTTTGTTCCCCGCGATCGCGATAAACGTACCGCGCAATCCCGGCGAGGCATTGGCGACATGCGGCAAATGCGTAATCGCTTCATAATCCGCCGCCGTCAATGTTTCCAAGCTGCCCGCAAGCGGCTGTACACGATGCGAACGCGGCGCCCCCGGGTAGACCAGCAACAGATTTGACCCCAATCCGGAGATTTGTTTTTCAATGTCTTTCTGCACGCCGTATCCGATTGATACCAAGGCAATCACTGCCGCCACCCCGATAATAATCCCCAGCATAGTCAGCAATGAGCGCATCTTGTTGGCCAACAGAGATTGCCACGCCATTTTGGCATTTTCCGCTACCATTGCATTCATGACGTCATCTCCTCACCGTTGACCCGGATCCGACCGTCCAACAACTCGATGTGCGAATCCGCCGCCGCCGCGATATCCGGCTCATGCGTCACCAGCAAAATGGTCCGTCCTTCGCGGTGAAGCGCCGTAAAAATCCGCATTACGTCTGCGCCGGACTTGGTGTCCAAATTGCCTGTCGGTTCGTCCGCCATAATGATAGATGGCTCATTGGCCAATGCGCGGGCAATCGCCACACGTTGCCGCTGCCCGCCGGAGAGCTCGGTCGGCAAATGCTGCAACCGATTGCCCAATCCGAACATCCCCAGCAATTCCGTTGCACGCTGCCGCCGCTGCTCTTTACCGACGCCTGCATAAATCATCGGCAACTCGACATTTTCAAGCGTCGACAGCTTGGTCAGCAAATTAAAACTTTGAAACACAAATCCGATTTTGCGATTACGGATATGGGCCAATTCATCATCCGTCAGATGCGCCACCTCGTCACCGTCCAAGCGATATGATCCGTCCGTCGGCCGATCCAGACAGCCTAAAATATTCATCAGTGTCGACTTGCCGGATCCGGATGGCCCCATAATGGAAAAAAAATCGCCTTTTCGCACCGTCAACTGAATATCCCGCAAGACAGGCACTTCCACAGCCCCCAAACGATACGTCTTGCTGATATGTTGCAAAGCAATGACCGGTGTCGTCATATGCGGAACCTGCGTGTCGTCACCGATTTCGTGACTTCGTCCGGAACTCGTCCGTTGACGACAATCGTATCACCGACAACCAGACCGCTCACGACTTCCGCATGCATATCGTCGACAATGCCGAGCGTGACGGGCACTTTTTCAAATCCGTCCGCCGTACGACGATAGACATATTGCCCGTTGACACCGCTGCGCAGCGCCGTAATCGGAATCACCGGCACATTTTCCGCATGTCGCCCGAACACCAACGCCCGTGCGGTCATTCCCGGATACAACCGAGCGATGTCCGTCGGATCGATGGCGACATAGACCGTGTAATAAATCACGGCGGTCGACTGATTGCTCGGAATCCGGCGCGAAATATCCGTCACCGTACCGTGAAATTCCGTCGACGGATACGCGTCTACCGTAAATGTGACCGCTTGACCGACCGCCACACGACCGATATCCGTCTCATCCACGGCCAGTTTGATGCGCATCTGCGTCAAATCGGCAACGGTGGCGATAATCATCTGATTGGCCAGTCCTTGCGATACCGTTTCCCCTTCCCGCATCGGCTCTCCGATGACCGTCCCTGCAATCGGAGACACAATCACCGTATCGTTGAAGTCGCCCCGGGCGCGATTATATTCCGCCGCGGCGCTTTCATAGGCCAGTCGCTTGTCGTCCAGCATCTCGGCCGAAACGGCACCGGAGCGATACAACTCTTCATACCGTGCCAGGGATGCTTTTTTATTCTGCAGATTACTCTGTGCTTGATGCAACTGACTTTCCGCAGTTTGCGACTCGATGACGGCAATAATCTGTCCTGTTGTCACCGCATCATTTTCACGCACCCGCACCTCACGCAGTGTCCCTGCCACCGTCGCACTCAAATCCACCCGGCGCAACGGTTCAATCGTGCCCGTTACATCGATTTTTTCCTTGATGTCCATCGATTCGACTTGCCCGATCGTATACTCCGCCTCCGGCGCTTCCTCCGGCAGTAACCACCATGCACATGCACCGACAATCAGCACGGCCGCTACCGCTCCGATCCACCCTTTTTTTCTACTGTTCATAGATTCCCTTCCTTTGTTGTTCGACTTATTTATTATTATAGCATAGCCGACTATTTTCCACCGCCGTCCGTCATGTCTGTCTCTTCACCCGTGCATATGCTATAATGGAATTGTTAGTTATTCAATGAAGGAGAACCATATGCAACATGTCACAACAACGCGCTCTATGTGGGGGCAATTTTTTTCTGTTTCATTACCTGTATTTCTGACCCAACTCTCACTCGTATTGGGCAGTTTTTTTGCGGCGACGATGGCCGGTCATCACGGCCGCATCGACTTGGCGGGTGTCGCGGTCGGTGTCAATCTGTGGATGCCCGTATTGATGACCTCAATCGGGCTGTTTATGGGCGTCACCCCGATTATTTCCCATCTGCTCGGCGCCGGAAAAACGCAACGCATTCCGACAATTATCCGCCAGGCTGTCTACTTGGCCGCCGCCATCGGTATTGTCGTCACCCTTCTCGGTGCCTGCGCCGTTCGTCCGGTGTTGGATATATTAGCCTTGGAGCCTGCTGTCGATACGATTACCTATCGGTTTCTGCTCTATATCGGCCTGGGCATCATCCCGACGTTCATCTCGATTACCCTGCGCAACATCGTCGATTCACACGGGTTGACCCGTATTTCTCTGATGATTATGACCTGCGGATTTTTGGTCAATATCGTCTTAAACTATTGCTTTATTTACGGTGCATGGATTTTTCCCGACATGGGCGGTGCCGGAACCGGTGTCGCGATTGCGCTGTCCAACACCTTCAACTGCCTGTGCTTTTTAGTCCTGATGGGGACTTGCGCACCGTTCAAGCACTACCGTGTATTTGCGTGGGAGCAATTCCGTCCCGATATTTGGCGTGACCAACTCAAAATCGGTCTGCCTATCGGCGGTGCCAATTTCTTGGAAATCAGTCTGTTTGCCATCATCGGTTTGCTTGTCACGACGTACGGCACCGATATCATTGCTGCCCATCAGGCCGCCAATAATTTTTCCAATCTCGCATATACCCTACCGCTCTCGGCCGGTATTGCCACAACAATTTTGTGCGGCTACGAATTGGGCGGCGGACGACGGGACTATGCCCTTCGCTACGCCCGCATGGCACAGTTGTTCACGATTATCATCGCGCTGCTCTTATTCGGATTTACCTACCTGCATATGGACCGGGTCGCCGGTCTGTATTCCTCTGACGAGGACATGATTGCATTGATTTCGACCTTTGTTCCGTTCGCTATGTGCTTTATTTTTGCCGATGCCACCGGCACACCGATTCAAGGCGCCTTGCGCGGCTACAAAGACGTCCGCTTCATCTTTTGCATTTCGTTTATTTGCTATTGGCTTGTCGGTCTCGGTACGGGCGGTGTATTTGCGCATCTGCTCGGATTCGGCCCCTACGGGTACTGGATCGGTGCGATTACCGGTCTGGCGGCCGCCTCCGTTGCCTACAATTTGCGCTTGATTTATCTCAACCGCAAGTAAGAACAAAAGGACCTGCAAGGAATATTCCTTGCAGGTCCTTTTTGTCTTGTAAACTACTTCAAGATCGGTATGTGACGCAATTGCCTATCAATCAATGCTGTCACTTCCTGTACTGGTAAATTCTGCATGTCCACACGATCATCCCGCTTCGCATGCAAAGGGCGATTGGGAGGTTGCGGTGCGACCGCCGTCAGTCCGAGCGGGTGCAGGTACGGACCGCTTCGTTCCGGCAATGTCGGCCCATATACACCGATCAGCGGGGTGCGAAGCGCATTGGCAATGTGAAGCGGTCCCGTATCGCCGGAGATATGCAGGCACGCCTCCGCCTCCCACGCCATCAATTGCCGGAGAGTCGTCTTGCCGGCCAGTGGCAGCACTTCTCGCTCGGCAAACGGACGCACAACGGCATCCACCATACTTTGCTCAGCTGCGCTACCCATCACCGCCACCGCCACCCCGTAACCGAGCAAATACGCAATAACCTCTTGCCAGCGAGACACCGGCCACATTTTCCCCGCACCGCGTGAGCCGGGTACGACGACAGCAAACGGCTTATTCATCCCGATATCGGCCAACTTCTGCCGCACTTCACGACGCTCCGTCTGAATATCCGGCAACGGGTACTCCGCTCCCTCCGTCGCAATGCCCAACTCCTGCAAGACATCGAGCAGACGCGCCGTAATATGACCGTATTGATTTTCCCCGGTGAGCGGACGACTGACCAGCCCGGCGCCTTCCCGTGCTTCCCAATACCCGTACCGTTGCGTTGCGCCGCTCAATATCGCCACCAATGCACTCTTGGCAATCATCTGCAAGTCCAGTACACAATCGAATCGTTTTTCACGCAAGCATTTCCCCAACGCAAGCCAGTACTTCGGACTGCGAATACGGGCTCGATGAACGGGGATAATCTCGTCCAAGTAAGGTGCGCCCGGTAAAACAGACTGAAACTCCGTCTGCACCGCCCACGCGATGTACGCCTGTGGCCTTGCCTTACGCAACGCCGCCAATACCGGCAGCGCTGTCATGATGTCTCCGAGAGAGCTCATTTTGATAAGTAAAATACGTTGCTCACTGCGAATTTCTAATTCTCTCATGCCGCTCTCCGCCAACCAATGCCCTGACAAACGTATATAAATTGCCGCCCGAAAACAGGCGCGCCTCTACGCCCGCCCGTTGTGCCGCGAGAACATCCCGCTCACTGTCGCCGACCAAGACTGCTTCCGCCGGTGCACAGCCTGCATCCCGCAATGCTTGCATAATCATCCCCGTTGCCGGTTTGCGACAGTCGCAAACGCAATCATACGCAGGTACCTTCGCCTGCGGCAAATGGGGACAATAATAAAATCGCGCAATTTCGCCGCCGTACACACGCAGCTCGTCATTGACCCATTGATGCAGGGACTGCACCTGTGATTCCGTGTACATCCCCCGCGCAATACCGCTTTGGTTGGTCACGACAACAACACGACAACCGCAACGGACCAAGTAAGCCACCGCCTGCGGGGCACCGTCTATCCACTGCCATTGCGCCGGGGTATGGACGTAACCGCTATCCACATTGAGTACCCCGTCCCGATCCAGTAACACCAGCCGCTTATGCATCATGCTCCCGCTCCGTACCGGGTGCCCCTATCCGTGCAATCAGCCCTGTCGTCGAATATCCTTCAATAAACGGAAGTACCGTCACCCGCTCGGCAAATTCTTTGCCGATAATATCTTCCGGCCGATAATCGCCGCCCTTGACCAAGATATTCGGTCGCAAGCGCGCTAACAATTCGTAGGGCGTGTCTTCCGCAAACACAATCACAGCGTCCACACAAGAAAGTGCCTGCAACAAGTAGGCCCGATCCGCCTCCCTACAAACCGGACGTGTTTCTCCCTTCAACCGTCGTACGGACGCATCACTATTCAGGCCGACGACAAGTCGATTGCCTAAGCGCGCAGCCGCATGTAAGTAGCTGACATGTCCCCGGTGCAGTATATCGAAACAGCCGTTGGTAAAGACGACCGTATCTCCCTGTGCCTGCCAAGATCGGATTTGTGTTGCCAATGCGGATACGGATACATAAATTTTATTGCCGTCTTCGACACTGCTCCCGATGTTTTCCATATCCGCCCGCGTAATCGGATAGGTGCCGACTTTGCCGACGACCACTCCCGCCGCCTGATTCGCCAAATCCAACGCGGCAGGAGCCGGAATCTTCAATGCACAGGCAGCTGCAAGGATTGCACATACCGTATCACCCGCGCCGGACACATCAAACACTTCACGCGCTGCCGCCGGATGATGACCGGATTCTCCGTTTTCCGTCACCAAGCTAATCCCCTGCTCCGAGCGTGTCACCGCCAATTGTCGCAACCCGTAACGGCGAGCCGCCTCCATTCCTGCGGCAATCACATCCCCATCCCGATTGGGTACGTTTCGCCCGCTCACCAGCGACAATTCCGCCAAGTTCGGCGTAATCAACTCCGCTCCCGCATATTTCTCCCACGCCGTTCCTTTCGGGTCGACCACGACGGGAACTTGATATTGCCGACACAGGGCAATCACTCTCTGACAAAGTTCAGCGCGGCATACGCCTTTGTCATAATCGGAAATCACTACGCCCCGTAGTCCCGCGCGCAAATCGGTTTCCAACTGTTGCAGTAAATCATCTGTACCGACAGACGATAACTCCGTATATTCCTCAAAATCGACGCGCAACATTTGCTGTTGCCCGCCGACAATTCGCATTTTGGCAGTCGTTTGGCGCTCTTGATCCGTTACCATGCGATTCGATGCCGCCGGTAGCTGCATCAACAGGTCACCGATTGTCCGTCCTGCTTCATCATCACCGACAGCACTGTACAGATATACATGCGCCCCCAATTGCGCGAGATTGGCCGCGACATTGCCCGCACCGCCCAACCGTGATTCCGTACGAGTGACTGCATGAACGGGAACCGGTGCTTCCGGAGAAATACGCCCCACGGTACCGAACAAGTAACGGTCCAACATCACGTCCCCGATCACACCGACCGGCAGACCTTGCACCTCCGCCAAAAATGTCCGAATATTAGCATGCATAGTACGCATCCACCATCGCACACCAAATATGACCGACCATCATGTGCATCTCCTGAATACGGGCCGTCACTGTAGACGGTACATGCAAAACATGAGTTGCCCGGTGATCCAGCTCACACGCTTCGGCACCGGTCAAGCCGATAACCCGCATATCACGCGCTGTCGCCGCTTGCGCTGCCGCCACGACATTTTCACTGTTGCCGCTGGTCGAAATCGCCACCAGTAAGTCCCCCGCGCGCCCCAGTGCTTCGATTTGACGCGCAAACACGCGCGCATACGAATAATCATTGGCGACCGCCGTCAAAATCGACGTATCCACCGTCAAGGCAATACCGGGCAGTGCACGCCGCTCGGCATGATAGCGCCCGACCAGCTCCGCCGCCAAATGTTGCGCGTCCGCCGCACTGCCGCCGTTGCCGCAGAAAAAGATTGTCCCGCCGGCCGCCAGAGTCTCCGTCCACCAACCGCCCAACATAGCAATCTCATCCGCACGTGCCGCCATGGCCGCCAGCACTTCCGCATGCTGCGCCATGCCCTGTTTGACCACATCCATTACGCCTGCTCCGCATGCGGCAATGTATCACGCAAGAAACGCAGCGCGTTCTTGGCAAAAATCCGATCAATATCATCATCCGAGAAATCTTCCCGCTTAAGTGCCTGCACCAACTTATCCATTTCACTCGCATCATGCACTTCCAAGTAAGGCTGCACACCGTCAAAATCCGTCCCCAAGGCGACCGTTTCAATCCCTGCCAAATTCACCATGTACCGTGCATGCTTGGCGATATCCGCCACTTTGGACACAATCAACGGCTCCGTCAACTCGCCTGTCGGACGAGGTGCCTGTCCGGTTTGGATGGCGTGATATTCCTCTGTCGTGACCAGCCGCGAAAACATTTTCGGGTTATCAATTTCCCGCAACGACGTAATCGGTTCGGGACTGACAAAATTACGAGAAAAATTGAGCCCGATAATTCCGCCTTTCTCCCCGTAGAGCCGCAACAAATCATCCGGCAAATTCCGCGTATGTTCCTTGACGCGGCGGGCATTGGAATGAGACGCCATAACGGGGCGCGATGTGCGTTCCAATAGCTCACGCGTACCTTGGTCATTCAAATGGCTGGTATCCACGATGACACCATGGGACTGCATCCATTCGACAAACTCCCAGCCGCGCGCTGTCAGACCTTTGTCCTCACCTTCCGTTCCGTTCGGATAGCCGAGCTCATTGGGGTAATTCCACGTCAACGTAATCAACCGCACCCCGTCATCATAAGCGGCCTGTAATTTATCCATGTCGCCGCCCAAGACGCCGCCTTCTTCGATTGATAACATGGCACCGACGACACCGTCACGGGCACAAGCGGAAATATCCTCATACGTCCGTACCTGCCGAATATACTGCGGATACTTTTCCATCTGCTCGGTAAACACCCGTTTCATCTCCGTATACCGCGCATATGCATCGGGATGCTCTTGCAAATCGACAAAAATCGCAAAATCCTGCAACAAATAATCGGAATGCCGCAACTTTTCGATATCGATGTTCCAGCAATTTCGATACAAATCGCCGCCTGCCGGGACATCCAACAATTTCATTAATGTGTCACAATGCAAGTCAATAATCATTTACGACTCCTCCTTCGGTGCTGCTGACGATGCACCATTCTGCGCCTGATTCATCAGCAATTCCAGCTCACGCATAAACTCATCGAGATTTTGAAATTTACGATATACCGATGCAAATCGCACATAGGCGACTTGATCCAAATCCTTCAACTTACCTAATACCAATTCGCCCAGTTTGTCCGAATGGATTTCCTGCATCAGACCGTTGCGGATTTCCCGTTCTACTTCGCTGACCAGTTCTTCCATCCGCTCCGTACTGATATTCCGTTTATCACATGCCCGCATAATTCCGCGCAACAATTTGCCACGGTCAAACATCTCCCGCCGATTTCCTTTTTTGATGACCACAAGCGGAGCCTCTTCCACCAGTTCATACGTCGTAAACCGCCGCTGGCATGACAAACACTCCCGCCGTCGACGAATGGCGTTGCCGTCGTCGGTCACACGGGAATCCGTCACCTTGGTATCCTTGAATTGACAAAACGGACACTTCATAATAAACCTCCTTACCGAATCAGGATTGATTACTTTATTATATCACAGACACGATTGCGCTATACAAACCGCCTTGCCTTTTCCCTATTGCCCGCAACAAAAAACGGTCGAGAATCACTCTCGACCGTTGGTCATTATTTCACAACAATATTGACAATCTTCCGCGGAATGACAATCACTTTGACAACGGTTTTGTCACCGATAAATTCCTGCACCCGCTCGCGTGCCAATGCCCGTTCCCGTACGGATGAGTCCTCTTCATCGACACCGACTTGCAACGTATCGCGCACTTTGCCGTTGACTTGAACGGCAATTTCCACTTCGTCAACGACCAGTGCCTTCGCGTCGACTTGCGGCCACGGCGCACTATGCACGCTCGCTTCCGTTTCCCCCAACCCCTGCCACAACTCTTCCGCAATGTGCGGGGTAAAGGGTGCCAACATGAGTATCAAATCGCGCAACAGCTCCTTACGGAACGCCCGTCCGATACGCACCGTATCACCGTCAAACGCATACATCGCATTCACCAGCTCCATAATACTGCTGATGGCGGTGTTGAAATTGAATCGGCCGTCCAAATCGCTCGTCACCTTCTGGACCGTCTGATGCAATTTGCGGCGGAGCGCGATCTCACTTTCCGTCAGCGCGTCATCATGTGTCGGTAACGCAGCATACCGGTGTACAATCCGCCACACACGCTGCAAGAAACGGAATGATCCTTCAACCCCCTGCTCACTCCAATCGAGATCGCGTTCTACCGGCGCCGCAAACAAAATGAACAGGCGAGCCGTGTCCGCGCCGTACTGACGGATGATATCTTCCGGAGACACGACATTGCCTTTCGACTTGGACATTTTACCGCCGTCTTTGAGCACCATCCCCTGTGTCAGCAGTCGCTTGAACGGTTCTTCCGCCGCAATCATCCCGGCATCATGCAAGACCTTGGTAAAGAAGCGGGAGTACAGCAAATGCAAAATCGCATGCTCGATACCGCCGATATATTGATCGACCTGCATCCAATAATCCGCCTTCTGACGGTCAAACGGCGCCTCCGTATTGCGTGCGTCCGCATACCGCAAAAAGTACCACGACGAATCGATGAACGTATCCATCGTGTCGGTTTCCCGACGAGCCTGACCGCCACAATGCGGACAAGTCGTCGTAATAAAGTCCTCAGACGTTTCCAGCGGCGATGTCGCTCCGCCGACGAAATCCACCTCCAACGGCAAACGTACAGGGAGATCTTCGGCGGGAACCGGCACAATGCCGCAAGTATCACAATATACCACGGGAATCGGTACGCCCCAATAACGTTGTCGGGAAATCAACCAATCGCGCAAACGATAACGCACGTTTTTGTGACCGATGCCTTCCTTTGCCAAGCGTTCCGTGATTTTGTCACGTGCGACGGCGCTTGTCATTCCACTGAATTCCTGCGAATCATACAGTACGCCGTCATCTACAAATGCACCGCCGGCCAAATCGGCGGCTTCGCCTGCAGCCGGTGCAATCACACCGGTCATCGGCAACTCATACTTACGAGCAAACGCCCAGTCGCGTGTATCATGCGCCGGGACGCCCATCACCGCGCCGGTCCCGTATTCTACCAAGACATAGTTCGCCACCCAAACAGGCACTTGCTGCCCGGTCAGCGGATGAATCGCATACCCTCCGGTAAAGACGCCTACCTTTTCCACCTCATCCGAAGTACGTTCGAGTTCGTTTAAATTGCGTACTTGTTCGACAAATTTACGCACGGCGTCCGCCTGCGGTTTGCCCGCGATGATTTTTTCAACCAGAGGATGCTCCGGCGCCAACACGACATACGATACACCGTAAACCGTATCGACACGCGTCGTATAAACCGCAACGGATTCCTCGGGGAAATCCGCCAGCGCAAAGGAAAATTCCGTCCCTTCACTGCGACCGATCCAGTTGCGCTGCATCATCTTGACCCGTTCCGGCCATCCTTCCAACTGATCAAGATCTGCCAACAAGCGATCCGCATAATCGGTAATCCGCAAGAACCACTGTTCCAGATTCTTTTTGACGACCGGCTCATCACACCGCCAGCAGGCACCGTCAATGACCTGTTCATTGGCCAGAACGGTATGACAGTGATTACACCAATTCACTTTGGCCCCTTTGCGGTAGGCCAGTCCTTTTTCGTAGAACAGCAAAAAGAGCTGCTGGGTCCAACGATAATATTCCTCATCACAAGTGGCGAACTCTTTATCCCAATCGTAAAACAACCCCAGCGCCTTTTGTTGGCGCTTCATATTGGCGATATTCTTATAGGTCCATTCATCCGGATGAATCCCGCGCGCAATGGCGGCATTTTCCGCGGGCATGCCGAAGGCATCCCATCCCATCGGATGCAATACATTATATCCTTGCATCGACTTGAAGCGTGCGATGACGTCGCCGATTGAATAATTGCGCACGTGGCCCATGTGCAAATTGCCCGACGGATACGGAAACATCTCCAATACATAGTACTTGTCTTTATCCGCATCCGTACCGGTCTTCGCCTGCTGATGCGCATCCCAAACCGCCTGCCATTTCGGCTCAATCTCTGCCGGTATATATTTCGACTCGACTTCCATCACTCTTCCTCCTGTCAGCACCATTCATTTCTAAAAAAATATACAAAAAATGCAGTTGGCGTCAACTGCATTTCCCCGCAATTGCGGTTGACTTGCATATTAATGCTCCTCGGAATGCACATCCGTCGGATTCGTATGCTGTTGCATCAGGCTTTCCCGATTTTGCCGCAACGAATCCAGTGTCTGTTCCATGTTATCTTCCACATACTTCAGCACATCCGTCGCATAGGTCAGTGCATTGGTATTCATAGTCCGTGCCGACTCTTCCGCCGCCGCCACAATCTCATTGGCACGTTCCTGTGCCATCTTCACCAATTCGCTTTCTTCGGTGATTTGCGCAATATAATCTTTCGCCTGCGCCACGATTTTTTCCGCTTCTTTCTGTGCTTCCAGCTTGCGTTGGTCAGCATCAGCGACAATCGACTGCGCTTTGGCCAGTTCATTCGGCAACGACTGATTGATTTCATCAATCAAACGCATCGCTTCGTCGACATTGACCGCTCTCTTCCCGACAAACGGAATTCCGCATCCGTCCATAATCAAATCTTCGAGTTCTTTCAACAATGCTTGCGTGTCCATACTCATCACTCCTCGGTTTCTTTTTGCAATCGATTCATCTTCGCCGCCAGTGCTTGTTCCACACAGGGCGGCACCAAATGTGTCACTTTGCCGCCGAAGCGGGCCAATTCGCGTACGCCGGACGAGCTTAGATACGAATACTCGCCGCGCGTCATAAAAAACGCCGTTTCGATATCCGGATCAATACTTTTAATCAACAGCGCCCGCTGAAACTCATATTCGAAATCACTGAATGCCCGCAGACCGCGAATAATCAATCTCGCCCCGCGGCTGCGAACATATTCGTTCAACAGCCCCGAAAAAGAGTCCACCTCGACATTCGGAATATCGCGTGTTGCTTCTGCCAGTAGCGCGACCCGCTCTTCAATCGTAAAGAGCGGTTGTTTATTCGGATTGATAAATACAGCGACAATCAACTTGTCTACCAATCCGGCGCTTCGCTTAATAATATCAATATGACCTTTCGTTACGGGATCAAAACTCCCGGAACAAACTGCTGTCCGCATCTACGTTCTCCCCTGCCGTATATTGTAAATATGTCATACAAGTATGTCGGTATCGTTTCTCTTTTACCACGTCGAATGCAGTCGGCCACGCCACCTGCTCGGTATCTGCATGTTCCACCGCCACATACGCGTTCGGGCGCAACAGCGAATACACCGTAAGCTGCTCCAATACGGGTAAAATCAGACCTTTCCCGTAAGGCGGATCCATAAAGACATAATCAAAGGGCAATGCATCTGTCACCGCCAAGCGTTGTAACCCCGCCTGCGCGGAAAGAGGAAGCACTGTCAATCGATCCTGCACTCGACAATGTACGGCATTTTGTAGGATGCACCGTGCCGTTGCGCGATCAATGGCGACTGCCGTCGCCGCTCCGCGGCTTAAAGCCTCAATCGCCATAGCACCGGTTCCTGCATAGACATCCAACACGCGCGCATCTTCCAGCCCCCATGCCGTCACCACGTTAAACACCGCTTCGCGCACCTGATCCTGAGTCGGTCGGGTACGCATTCCTCTCGGCGCATTAATCGTATGGCCTTTTGCCGTTCCGGCAATAATTCGCATGATACACCTATTTCATCCACATTATAACATTCATGACTTATCTTGCAAAGAAGCCGTCAAAAACAGGCTCCTGTACTTCCGCCTTTTTCTCTCGATTCATCAGCGTCCGCAACGCATCTTCCGGATTGGTCTCACCGCCAAGTACCCGATACACTTGCTCGGTAATCGGCATCTCAATCCCGAATCGCTCCGCCAGCGGATACACAATCTTCGTCGTACGGACGCCTTCGACCACCTTGTTCGTCCGCCCCAAGACTTCGTCGAGCGGCGTGCCTTGACCGAGTGCATAGCCGGCCGCATGGTTGCGACTGTGCACACTGGTGCAAGTCACAATCAAATCCCCCATCCCCGACAGGCCGAACAGCGTACTCGTCTCCGCGCCGTAATGGCGGGCAAAGCGGGCGATTTCCGTCAATCCGCGGGTAATGAGCGCAGCCCGGGTATTGTCACCGTACTGTAGACCGTCGGTCACGCCGGCGGCCAGCGCGATAATATTTTTCAGCGCGCCGCCGTACTCCACCCCCACCAAGTCAGTACTGAAGTAGACCCGAAAATGCGGCATCATATAGACATCCTGCGCTGCCAATGCCGTCGACCGCTCCGCGGCCGCCACAACACTGGCCGCCGGCTGTCCTTTGCCGACTTCTTCGGCATGATTCGGGCCGGACAGCACGGCAATGCGACTTGTTTTAGCCGCCACTTGCTCGGCAATCACCGCCGACAGCCGCCGCCCGTCACGGGACAAACCTTTGGCCGTAGAAATGACCAACGCATTCTTTTGCAAAAACGGAGCAATCGAGGCGGCGGTTTCTTCAATTGCCAAAGACGGCGTTGCCAAAATCACCGTATCCGCCCGTGCCGCTTCTTCCAAATCGGAAGTCAAGCGCACATGCGTCGGAATATATACCCCTTTTACATAATCCGGATTCTCATGGATGTCTGCAATATCCGCCAACACTTTCCGATTGCGCGAATATAAAATAATATCTTCATGTTTTTGTGCCAGTTGTGATACCATCGCGGTTCCCCAACCGCCGGCACCGATCATTGCCACACTCACACTATCACTTCTTTCCTCGCTGAATTTGTGACTCTTCTCCGCGCCATAAACGGATGATATTATCGCGGTGCTTGGCGATTACCAATACACTCCCGACCGCACCGAAAACCGCATATTCCCACGGTTCTCCCCGCCACCAAACTACAATGGGCGGTACCAATGCCGCGACGATAGACGCCAATGATACGATTCGTTTCCAGGCCACAATCACCGCCCAGACGAAAAATGCCGCCAGGGCAGCCACCGGCGAAAGATACATAAAGACACCGACACCGGTTGCAACCCCTCGCCCGCCGTGAAATCCCATCCAAACGGACCACATATGCCCGATGACAGCAAACGCCGCACAGCCGACCATCCGCAGAGGATCGGGATCACCGAATGAGACGGCCACAAACCCTTTGAAAAAATCCCCTAAAAAGACCAATATCGCAGCTTTCGCCCCTAACATGCGATAGGCATTCGTAGCGCCCGTATTGTGGCTGCCGACTTGACGCAAATCGGTTTGATACAGCCACCGACCAATCCACAAACCGCTCGGAATCGACCCCAGCAAATAGGCTGCTAACCACGCCAACAGCGTATATATCATTCCTGCTCATCCTTTTTGCCGCGAATTACCAATCGAATCGGGCTGCCTTCAAACCCGAACGCTTCCCGCAGTCTGTTTTCCAAAAACCTGACATACGAAAAATGTACCCATTCCGCTTGATTGACAAACAGTACAAAGGTCGGCGGTTTCACGGACACCTGTGTCATATAATATAAATTGACCTTGTTTCCGTTTTTCATCGGCGGCGGATTAATCAGCTTCGCATCCGCCAGCAGTTCATTCAGAACACCGGTCGAAACGCGCATACTTTGCTGTTCCGCCACATAGTTAATCAAATCTCCCAAACGGTAAATCCGCTGTTTCGTCAATGCGGAAGCGAACAAAATCGGCGCGTATTGCAAAAACGCCAGCTTGTCCCGTACCGTTTCCGCATACGCCTCGGCGGTTTTGCTGTCCTTCTCGATTAAATCCCATTTGTTGACCAAGATAATGATTCCTTTGCCGGACTCATGGGCATACCCGGCAATCTTGGTATCCTGCTCCGTGACGCCGTCAACCGCATCCAAGACCAATACCACGACATCCGAACGGTCAATGGCCCGCAACGAACGAATCACACTGTAATGCTCAACCGGCAAGTCGATTTTGGCTTTACGACGCATCCCCGCCGTATCAATCAACACCATCTCTTCGCCGTGATGCTTCCATACGGTATCGATAGAGTCTCTCGTTGTCCCGGGCACATCGCTGACAATGACGCGCTCTTCTCCCAGCAGCGCATTCGTCAATGACGACTTCCCCACATTGGGTCGTCCCACCAGGGACACATGCACCCGCTCGTCGGGCTCGTTTTCCGTAACGACTTTCGTAAATGCCGAGGTAACCGCATCCAGCAAGTCCCCCAGCCCTAAAAAATTGCTTGCGGAAATGCCGTACGGTTCACCCAGTCCCAGCGAATAGAATTCATACACATTCATTTCCTGCGCCGGACTGTCCACTTTATTGACCGCCAAAACGACCGGTTTACCGCAGTTTCGCAGCAATCGTGCTACTTGTTCGTCATCATTGGTTACGCCGGTACGTCCGTCGCAAACAAAAATGATTACGTCCGCTTCCATTATCGCAAGCTGTGCCTGCGCCTTCGTACTGATGGCGATATGATTGTCGCTGTCGGCCAAAAACTCGATGCCGCCCGTATCAATCAATGTAAAATGATACTGTAGCCATTCGGCATCAAAATAAATCCGGTCTCTGGTAACGCCCGGTATATCTTCAACGATTGAAATCCGTTTGTTGACAATGGCATTAAACAGTGTCGATTTACCGACATTCGGTCTACCGACAACTGCAACCAAAGGTTTGTCCATACTCACTCCATTGAATGAAAAATGCGGGAAATTCAACTGCCATCTCCCGCATTCGTTCTACTATCCTACCAACACTACCTTCTCGGCAGATTCTTATTCGTTTTCGGGTTCCGTATCTGCCGCCGGCGACTCTACACTCACCAAGCTGAAGCTGATGCGCTTGCGCGCCGGATTAATACCAATAATCCGTACTTCGACCGTATCACTTAATTGCAAGATGTCACTTGCCTTGCGATTGCGCTCTTTCGTCATCTCGCTGATATGCAACAATCCGGTCAGACCGTCTTCCAGCTCGACAATCGCGCCGAAGTCCATCAATTTGACCACTTTGCCGACGACCACATCATCGACTTCATGATTTTTGATATCTTCCAACCACGGATCTTGCATCGTGTCCTTGCGGCTGAAGGAAATTCGTTGCTTTTCTTCGTCAAACGATTTGATTTTGACCTGTACTTCTTCGTCCTGCGCCAATACATCTTCCACTTTATCAATTTTGTTCCAAGCAACATCGGAAATGTGCAGCAGGCCTTCGATTCCGTTTACATCAACAAATGCACCGTACGGCATGATTTTTTTCACGACACCGGTCAGGACTTCCTGATTTTCAAAAGCGACTTTCATATGTTCCATTTCTTCATCGCGATGTTCTTCCAACACCGCTTTGCGGCTCAATACCAATCGATTCTGACCGCGGTTGACTTCCAAGACTTTGGCTTCAAACTGCGTGCCGACCAGGAACGACAGTGAGCGCACGAAACGCAAATCGCCTTGCGACAACGGAATAAATCCGCGTAACGATTTTATCTGTACCAACAGACCGGCTTTGATTGCTTCAATCCCTTCACACACGACCGGTTCGTCTTTTTCCAATGCCTCTTCGACAATATCCCAATCCGCCAAACGATCCAGTTTGATTTTGGAAATATAAATCGTGCCGTCTTCTTTGACTGCATTGGTAATCTGGGCTTTAATCGAATCGCCCACCGCCAACACATCCTTCATGGATTTCGGGGCCGGAAATGAATATTCGCGCGCCGGCAAAACCGCCTCGGTTTTGTATCCGAAGGACACTTGTGCTTCGTCATCAGTGACTTCGACTACCGTACCTTCGACCACACTACCTTTGTGAAACTCGCTCATTTCCATTTCTTCCAGCATTTTGTTCATGTCTTCCATTACTTCCAATACCTCCTCGATTATCCAATCCGGGGTGGACGCTCCTGCCGTAACGCCGACTTTCATATCGGAACGAAACCACGAAATCTGCAACTCGGACGCTGTTTCGATGTGGCGGGTCATTTTGCCCGATTGGGCTGATATCTCTGCCAAACGGCGTGTATTGCCGCTGTTTTTACCCCCTACCACAATCATCACATCGACCTCGTCGGCCAGCAACTTGACGGCCGCTTGGCGTTCGGCTGTCGCATTGCAAATCGTTTTATGTACGTCCACTCGCGTCGCTTTCTCGGACACAATCGCCAGCATTTGCTGAAATGTCTCCTGGGAAAACGTCGTTTGGGACACAATACTGACGTCATCCATCTGCGGAAGAGTATGCAAATCTTCCGGGGATTCCGCCACCAGTGCCTGTCCCAACGCCCATTCGGCAATACTCCGTACCTCCGGATGATTCTTTTCGCCGAAAATAATCACCTTTTTGCCGGCCGTTACCAAACGGTGCGCTTCTTGCTGTGCACGCAACACAAACGGGCATGTCGCATCGATAATCTTTAGTTTTTTTTCATCTGCTCTATTATAACACGTCGGACCGACTCCGTGGGAACGGATAATGATTGTACCGCTGTCTACCTCTTCGATATCGTCGACATACCCGACGCCGCGCTCGGCAAGTCGACGAACCATCTGGGGATTGTGAATAATCGGCCCGAGCGTAACCGTCTTACCTCCCGCCGTATAAGCATTTTCAGCAATTTTAATCGCCCGTTTCACCCCATAACAAAACCCGAGGCTCGACGCCACAATGACCTTCATTTGCCCATCTCTCCGTATTTTTCGATACTCTTTTCCATCTCATTTCTAACCAAATCATTAATCTCTTTAATCTTTTCTTTACTTACTTCCTGCCGCTCGACCGCAATCGGCGGGCTGATGACGATTACAGGACCGCCATTTTCTCGCGGATGTTCCGAACCGATAATCGTTATCGGTATAATCGGTACCCCGATACGCAATGCCAAGGAGGCCATGCCGTTGTGAAAACGACCGATGCGATTACCTCGTACCCGCGTACCTTCCGGAAAGATCCCGAGCAGGTCGCCCCGCCGCAAAACGCCGAATGCCTGCTTCATCGCTTGGCGGTCCACATGTCCCCGCTGCAGCGGAAAAGCCCCGAGCGCACGACAAATCTTCCCCAATACATAGTTGCGAAACAGCTCTTCTTTCGCAATAAAATACGCCATTCGGGGAATCATCCCGCCAATCAATACCGGGTCCCAATTGCTGCTGTGGTTGGGAGCCAAAATGCCGGCACCCGTCAACGGAATATTTTCAATTCCGTAGACCCGGGTACCGAAGCAACGGAAGGTAATCCACTCAAATAGTGCTTTGACAATGTTAATGAACATGATTCATCACCTGCTCCGCCCAATCGGCCAGTACACCGACCGTTTCTGCCGCCGTCATCTCGCTGTTGTCCAGCAAACGGGCGTCGCCAGCCTGCCGCAAGGGAGATACTTCGCGCTCACTGTCTTGGCGGTCGCGTCGCAGGATGGCTTCCTTCAGTTCCTCAAGCCCGGCACGTGTCAGCGCCTGCGCTTTCCGGTTTTGTGCCCAGCGACGACGGGCGCGCACCTCGGCCGATGCAGTCAAAAACACTTTTAATTGCGCGTCGGGTAACACGACGGTGCCGATATCCCGACCGTCCATGACCACACCGCCTGTTTGGGCCATTGCCCGTTGCTCTTGCACCAACAACCGCCGGACACACGGATACGCCGCCACAGTCGACACGACGGCCGATACCTCCTTCGTCCGCAAAAACGCGGTCACGTCACCGCCGTTCACGGATACGCGTGCTCCGCTGATACGCACCGTCAACCCGTCTACCGCCCGGCAAACCGCCTGCGCATCGGTCAGTATGACGCCTGTCCGCTGCAACTCATAGGTGACAGCCCGGTACATCGCCCCCGTATCAATGTAAACATACCCCAACCGTTCGGCCAAGGCGGCGGCCACCGTACTTTTTCCGGCTCCCGCCGGACCGTCAATTGCTATCGTAATGGCTTTCATGATCCTGCCTTCCCGCTTCGCTTCCCGCCACAAATCCCGTTGAAAACGCCGCTTGTAAATTATATCCGCCCGTATTGGCATGAATATCGAGCACCTCGCCGGCAAAATACAAGCCGGGGCACAACTTCGATTCCATCGTGCTCGCCTGTATCTCTTTGATACAAACGCCCCCTGCCGTGACAATCGCCTCCCTCAGCGGGCGCGTCGCAACAATCGGGAACGACCATGCCTTGCAGGTAGCCACCAACGCTTGCCGCTCCGCTCGCGTCAACTCCGCCGCAATCCGCGTCGGCGCAACACCGGCCGCCTCCAGCAGCGGCTCAATCATCTTTTGCGGCAATAAATCGTGCAGCGCATTTCCCAACATTTTACGCCGGTGCGTATCCATATCACGCTGTATCCTGCGTGCCAATTGCTCCGCCGACAAGGCCGGTTTCACATCCAACAACATCCGGACTTGGCGCTTTTCCTGCAGGGCCGCCGAGGCCTGTCCGCTCAACGAGAGGACAATCGGTCCGGAGAGTCCGAAGTGGGTAAACAGCATCTCACCGCGCAAGGTTTCCCGCCGCCGACCGTCCACTTCCAATGTCAACTCCACATGCCGCAGCGACAATCCTTGCATCGATGCCGCCGTATCGCCTGCCGTCACCAGCGGGACCAACGCTCCGTGCGGTGGCGCAATACGGTGTCCCAACTGTTCCGCCAGCCGCCACCCGCTGCCGTCCGATCCCGTTTGGGGATATGAAGCGCCGCCCGTTGCGATGATAACCGCATCCGCCTCATAGCGACGGCCGTCGACCGTGACGACGCTATAGCGATTGCCGTCTCGCCGCAGTGATTGCACAGCTGCCGACGTATGTATCGTCACCCCCGCCCGCTGCAAACGTGTGCGGAAAAAGGACCGCACTTCCTGCGCCGAATCACTGACGGGAAAGACCCGACCGCCACGCTCTACATTTGTCAACAAACCGTTTTCATGCAACCGCTCCAGCAAATCTTGGTTGGAAAAACGGCGATATGCTCCGTACAAGAATTTCCCGTTTCCCGGCGTTTCCGCGATAAATTCATTGATCGGCCGCGCATTGGTAATATTGCAACGGCCTTTCCCCGTCAAACCCATTTTCAATCCGGTCTGCGGCATTTTCTCTAGCACGACCACATGCGCACCTTGCTCGGCCGCCGCCCATGCGGCCATCTGTCCTGCCGCACCGCCGCCGATGACAAGCACCTGCTTAGGTGCGGATACACGCATACAGCTCTTCCACCTCCGTCGGTGTCAATTTGCGGTAACTGCCACGCTTGACCCCCTGCAAGGTCAGGCCTGCATAACGGACTCGTTTCAAGTTATGCACCCGCAAGCCGAAATGTTCGCACATACGACGAATTTGCCGATTGCGCCCTTCATGAATCGTCAGGTATATCGTCGTGGTACCGGTCTTGGCATCCCACTCTGCCGCTTCCACTGTTGCCGGCGCGGTCATGCCGTCGGCCAACGCCACACCGTCACGAAAAGCCTGTAAAATCCGCTCGCCGACAGGCGCCTTGATGCGAATCTCATACTCTTTTTCCACTTCGGATGACGGATGCTCCAGCCCGTGCGTCAACGTTCCGTCGTTGGTGAGCAGCAGCAAGCCTTCCGTATTCAAATCCAATCGCCCGACGGGGTAGATCCGCTCGCGGATACGTCCCAAATAGTCCATAATCGTCCGACGCTGCTGCGGATCGGCGAGCGTGGTGAGCACTCCCTTAGGCTTATTAAATAAATAGTATACCGGCTCCGGCATCACCAGCGGCTTTCCGTCCACTGTGATTTTGTCGCGCCGACCGTCCGCTTTACTGCCCAATTCATTCACGACTTTTCCGTTCACCCGCACGCGTCCTTCGGCAATCCACTCTTCCGCTTTACGCCGTGACACAATACCGGCAGCGCTAATCAGCTTTTGCAGTCGTTCCTTCATTCTCTGTCCTTTCTCTGTCCGTCTCGCCGTCCGACACGATATTATCCCAACCGGTTTTGCGTCGAAACAACGGCGTCACATCATACAAAATCGGACGCCCCGGAAGCGCCGCACGCCCGCATTCCATAATCATATCCCGCTCCAACAGCGTGGCGATGGATCGTTCACTGCCGACACCGCGCAACTGCTCGATTTCCGCGCGCGTCACCGGCGCCCGATACGCCACAATCGCCAATGTCTCCAGCGCGGCATTGCTCAACGTGAGCGGCGGGGCATACGTCGCCTTTAAGCGTTCTCCGTAAACCGCTTTTGTACACAATTGCCAGCCGCCGCTCGTCATCCGCACTTCCGTACCGACGGCCGCATTCTCCGCATGCCGTCGCGCCAATTCTTGTAATATCGTCTCCGCCGCCGCCGGCGAAACGCCGATGACCTCCGCCGCCGTCGCCAACGAGACCGGCTCGCCGGCAACAAAAAGCAACGCCTCCGCCAAGGCCACTTGCTCATCCTTGATTGATATACTCATGACTCCCTTTCATATACAATGCCGCTCCGTCATCAGCCAAAAAAATCCGCCCGCGTCGTACTTCCTCCAAAATAATCAAAAACGCCGTGATTTGATGCAATTTTTGCGGCAGCGAGAGCAAATACTGCAGGATATCGACCGTTCCTGCCCGTAATCGCTCCTTCAATTCCGCCTCGACCGCGGCCGCCGATACGACTTCCGGCGCAATCGTATGTACCGAAGCTTCTCGCTCCTGCCATTCCGTCAATCGCTCCCAAACGGCCTGCAACCGTCCCGCCGAAATACCGCCACGCACCTGTGTCGAACGCAACACCGTCGGCGGACGCTCCAAAGCATTTTCACCGTCCGCGAGCCTGCGCGTAATTTCTTCTTTCAGCCGAAGTACTTCCTCATGGGCACGGATTTGTTCCGCCAAGTCCGTCCGCGGATCTTCTTCCTCGTCCGTTGCGGCCCGCGGCAACAACATGGCGGCCTTAATCGCCAGCAATGTCGCGGCCATCTCGAAAAACGAGGTCGCCAATTGCAAATCCGCTTCACGCGCCAATGTCAAATAGGACATATACTGCGTCACAATCAGATGAATCGGAATGTCCGCAATATCGATTTGATTTTTTTTGACCAAGTGCACCAATAAATCCAGCGGGCCGTCAAACACCGGCAGCTCCACTCGATAATCCGCCGTTTGCGCTGTCATCACATCTGTTCTCTTTCCTGTATTTCTTCTTATTATATACGATAGTCGGATAAATTCACAAAAAAAGGAGCCGCAGCTCCTTTTTTAGCGAAACAATCTCCTGATGACGCCGACAAAAGCCCCCAGCAACGCCAGCATAATAAATACGCCGCCGAACAACAACACGGCTGCCGCCACCCCGACGGCAATCGCCACCGTCCTCCAGCTCTTGCCTTCCAGCCAACTGCTGCGCTCCAGCAAATCGTCGATCGTTTTTTCCCGTTCGCCGTTGGCTTCATAGGTCACCCCTTGAAATGCCTGCTGCTCCGTTTCCGAGATTTTTCGCGCCTCTTTCGTTTCCGTCTGCTCTTGCCCGAATGCTGTCATGTCATCCCTCCCGTCCGTAGTTATGCTTCATCCAACAACTTCATCAGCAACTGATTGACCAGCTGCGGATTGGCCTTGCCCTTAGTTTCTTTCATCGTTTGACCGACCAGGAATCCGACCGCTTTCTTCTTACCGGCACGGAAGTCCTGCACGGACTGCGGATTGGCCGCAATGACCTCGAGAATGACGGTTTCCAATGCCCCCGTATCGGAAATCTGCTGCAACCCCTTTTCTTCAATAATCACCGTCGCATCCTTACCGGTACGCCACATTTCTTCAAATACCGACTTTGCAATCTTCCCGGAAATCGTACCGTCATGTACCTTGGCCAACATTCCCGCCAGCTGTTGCGGTTGTACCGGCGCTTGTGCCGCACTGACCTGAGCCTCATTGGCCAGGCGCGCAAAATCACCCATCAACCAATTTGCCACATCTTTGGCATCTCCGCCGGCACCGACCGCCGCATCAAAGTACTCCGCAATATCTTTTTTCGCCGTGATTTGCTCCGCATCATAGCGCGACAACTCATACTCGCGCATCAAGCGGTCACGCCGTGCATCCGGCAACTCCGGCAGTGCCCGGCGGGCGGCTTCGATATAGTCATCCGTGATGGTAAACGGCACCAAGTCCGGTTCCGGGAAATACCGATAGTCATTGGCTTCTTCTTTTGAACGCATCGAACGCGTCACACCGGCCGCTTCGTCCCACGTCCGTGTTTCCTGCACAATGCGCTCCCCGTCTTCCAACGCTTCCGCCTGTCGCTGCGCTTCATATTCGATACTGCGTTCGACACCGCGCAACGAGTTGATGTTTTTCATCTCGACCTTGGTACCCAGTTTTTCCGCCCCGACTTCCCGCACGGACACATTGGCATCACAGCGCAGACTGCCTTCTTCCATCTTACAGTCCGACACATCCAAATATTCCAGAATCGAGCGCAATTTTTCCATATAGGCACGTGCTTCCGCCGCCGTTCGCAAATCCGGCTCCGACACGATTTCCAACAGCGGTACTCCCGTCCGATTGTAATCGACAAACGAATAGTCCGATGTCGTAATCGTCTCCCCGCTATGCACCAACTTGCCCGCGTCTTCTTCCATGTGAATACGCGTAATGCCGATTCGACGCACTTCGCCGTCGACTTCGATATCCAGGTAGCCGTGTTCGGCAATCGGCAAATCATACTGTGAGGTTTGGAAATTTTTCGGCAAGTCCGGATAATAATAGTTCTTGCGGTCAAATTTGGTAAAATTCGCAATTCGACAATTCAACGCCACACCGACCCGTACCGCATATTCCAACACCTTGCGGTTCAGTACGGGCAAGACCCCCGGCAACCCCAGACAGACCGGACACACATTGGTATTCGGCGCCGCACCGAATTCCGCGCGACATCCGCAAAAAATCTTGGTTCGAGTTTTCAATTCCGTATGGACTTCCAGCCCGATGACACTTTCATATTTCATCCCATGGCCTCCTGACTCGGCATGCGGGTATACTCCGGATGCGCCGTTTCAAATGTATACGCCGCTCGCAACAGTGTTTCTTCCGAAAGATTCGGTCCGATGATTTGCATGCCGACCGGCAATCCTGCCGCTATACCGCACGGAATGCTGATGGCCGGAATCCCTGCCAAATTCACCGGTACCGTGCACACATCTTCCATATACATCGCCAACGGGTTGTCGATTTTTTCGCCGAAACGGAATGCCGTATCCGGTACGGTCGGCGTAATCATCACATCGACCTGCGCAAACGCGCGGGTAAAATCCTCTTTGATGAGCGTCCGCACCTTGAGCGCTTTCAGGTAATACGCATCATAGTACCCCGCACTCAACACATACGTGCCGAGCATAATCCGCCGCTTGACCTCCGCTCCGAACCCTTCGCTGCGCGTCTTCTTGTACATGGCAATCAAATTGTCCGCCGCGGCACGCATCCCGTAGCTGACACCGTCATAACGGGCCAGATTGGAACTGGCTTCCGCCGGAGCAATGATGTAGTACGCCGCAATCGCATACTTGGCCCGCGGCAACGAGACTGGCACCAGAGTCGCTCCCTGTTCTTCGTAAAAACGCAGCGCCGCTTGTACTGCGTCTTTGACCGGCGCGGAAATGCCCGCGCCGAAAAACTCTTCCGGTACGCCGATTTTCAACCCCTTGACATCGGCTACCAAGGCACGGGTATAGTCCGGCACCTCTCCCGGAATACTCGTCGAATCTTTAGGATCGTGACCGCTGATAGCGTTCATAACCAATGCACAGTCCCGAACGTCGCGTGTCAACGGACCGATTTGGTCAAGTGAGGACGAAAACGCCAACAGGCCGTAGCGAGAGACACGACCGTAAGTCGGTTTGAGCCCGACGACGCCGCAATAGGCAGCCGGCTGGCGAATCGAACCGCCGGTGTCCGAACCCAAAGTCCACAAGGCGCTTCCCGCCGCGACCGCTGCGGCACTGCCCCCGCTCGATCCGCCGGGCACATGGTCGGTATGCCACGGGTTCCGAGTCGGTCCGAATGCCGAGTTTTCCGTCGAACTTCCCATGGCAAATTCATCCATATTCAACTTGCCGAGTGATACCAAACCGCTTGCTTTCAGCTTGGCAATGACCGTCGCATCATACGGAGCGACAAAATGCTCCAGCATCCGCGATGCCGCCGTCACCGGCTGACCGGCCATACACATATTATCCTTAATCGCTCCCGGTACGCCCGCCAACGGACTGATGGGTTCCCCCCGCGCGATGTCGGCGTCCACCGCCTCGGCCGCTGCCAACGCCGTCTCGTACGAGTCGGACAAATATGCATGAATTTGCGGCTCTGTTTTCTCTTTTTGTGCCCATACCGCGTTCGTCAACTCGACCGCTGAAATCTCCTTGGCCGTCAGTCGCCGATGGCACTCATGAATCGTGAGTTGCTCCATGCCGCCCTCCTATATCACTTTCGGTACTTTAAAATACTCTTCATTGCGTTCCGGCGCATTTTGCAACGCCGCTTCATGTGCCAGCGACTCATGCGGCTCGTCTTCGCGCCACACATTACGCAATTCCACCGCATGTACGGTCGGTGCCACCTCGGCTGTATCCACTTCATTCAATGTTTCCATGTACGTCAAAATGGTATCCAATGAATCCCCCATCGTCGCTGCCGCCTGCTCCGACCAATCCAAACGCGACAAGTGAGCGACCTTGGCCAACTCCTCTGCTGTCAGTTTCATATACGCGCCTCCTGTTTTTTTCTATTATAGCACACCGCTATTGTCGGCCGCGTTCTCGTCGCCGTTCAAAGCGGCTTGTAATTCTTGTTCCGACCATATCGCAATACCGAGTTTTTGTGCCTTGGCCAGTTTACTGCCGGCCTCCGCTCCCGCGATGACCAGCGTCACGTTTTTACTGATGGCGGACAATACGGTGCCGCCTTCACTTTCAATTCGGGCTTTGGCTTCATTACGGGTATATTGCTCCAATTTGCCTGTCAACACCACCCGCTCTCCTGCAAAGACACCGCCTGTCGGTCGCATGACAGATTGGGTCAAGTCCACCCCGGCCGCCTCGAGTCGTTGCAGAAGTACGCCTGTCTCCGGCAAATGCAGGTACGCATACAAAGCGCCGGCGGTCTTTTCGCCGATGCCTTCAATCGCCTTCAGCTCTTCCTCACTTGCCTGCAACAGCGCGGGCATCGTCGGATACGCCTCCGCCACGAGTTGCGCCGCCTTGGCGCCTACAAACCGAATGCCGAGCGCAAAAAGCACCCGCCCCAGTCCGCGGGTGCGACTGGCTTGAATCGCCGTCACCAGATTCTGTGCCCGCTTGGCACCGAACAACGGTAACGACTGCAGCATCTCCGGCGTCAAATCGTAGTAATCGGCGGGATCTGACACCAGCTCGGCCGCCAGCAGATGATCGACGACCGACGGTCCCAGACCGTCGATGTTCATGGCATTCCGTGACGCAAAATGCACCAGACACTCGCGCATGACACCCGGACAATGCGGATTGGAACAACGATACGCCGCTTCCTCACTGCGCACCGCCGGACTCTGACAAACCGGGCATACCGTCGGCATGACAAAGACGGTTTCCGCGCCGCTTCTCCGTTCCGTACAGACTTTGACAATTTCCGGAATAATTTCTCCCGCCTTGTGTACGACGACCGTGTCCCCGACACGCACATCCTTGGCGGCTATGTAGTCCGCATTGTGAAGTGTCGCCCGACGTACCAACGTACCCGCCAGCCATACCGGGTCCAAATCCGCCGACGGTGTCAGCACCCCCGTCCGCCCGACGGTCACGACAATGCGCTCAACACGCGTCACGGCCTGCTCCGGCGGATACTTGTACGCAATGGCCCAGCGCGGATCTTTGCTCGTATGACCGAGCTCTTCCTGTAAGGAAAAGTCGTTGATTTTAATCACCATGCCGTCCGTATCATACGCCAAGTCGTGCCGTGCCGTTTCCCAATGCCGTACTTGCTCGTCAATATCCTCCACCGCACGACACAGCCGATGATGCGGATTGACCGGAAAACCGTCTGCGGCCAGCCGCTGCAGCAACTCTTCTTGTGAACGAATGCCCGCATCCGCCGGTGTGCCCAGCGCATAGGCAAAAAAACCGAGCCGCCTCCGCGCCGTCACTTTCGGGTCCGTTTGCCGCAGCGATCCCGCCGCCGCATTGCGACAATTCGCAAACGGAGGCTCGCCCGCTTCATCGCGCTCCCGGTTGAGCTCCGCAAACGCCTCGCGGGGCATATACACTTCCCCGCGTACCTCCCAGTGTGCGGGCACGTCTGTCAACCGCCACGGAATCTCCCGAATCGTCTTGACATTGGCCGTGATATCTTCTCCGACACGTCCGTCACCGCGAGTCACACAACGCACCAAGTACCCGTCCTCATAGACCAAGTTCACCGCCAGCCCGTCGATTTTGAGCTCCGTCACAAACGCCGGCACCGCCTGTCCCAAATCATCCTGCGCCCGCTTAATAAAGGCCCGTACCTCATCCATACCGAACGCATTGCTCAAGCTGAGCATCGGCGTCGTGTGTGCAACCTTGGCAAACGCCTGCGCCGCATATCCGCCGACATGCTGCGTCGGTGATTCCGGTACAACCAACTCCGGATACTGTGTCTCCCAATCAAGCAGTTCACGATACAGGCGGTCATATTCATAGTCACTGATTTCGGGCGCGTCAAGCACATAGTACAAATAACCGTGATGCAACAACTCCTGTTGCAATTGCCGCACACGCCGGGCAATGTCCTGTTCCGTCATTTCTTACTCCTTCGTCAACGGGGCGAATTTGACCATTACCAGGCGAACCCCTTGCGTCGGAAATTCCAGCCGCAACTGCATGCGTTCGCCTTCCCCGCGTACTTCCAATACCGTTCCGACTCCCCATTTGGCATGCTTGACCCGATCGCCCGCCTGCCAATCATAGCGTGCGGATGCTTTCGGTTTCGGCCCCTGATGCACGACAGACAACCCCGCTATCGTACGCCGGCTCTCCTGCTGACGATGCACCGCCCCCTGCCAATCGGAAGCTCGTTTCGGCGTCCTCGTTTCCACCAATTCCGTAGGAATTTCCGCCAAAAATCGGCTCGGCAGGTATGGCGTTGTCGTGCCGAATGTCGTCCGCATCCCCGCATGCGTCAAGTAGAGTCTGTACTCCGCCCGCGTAATTCCCACATAACACAGGCGCCGCTCTTCCTCAAGCTCCGCCTCATCCAAAAACGTCCGCGCATGCGGAAACAAGCCTTCATCCATGCCGATTAAAAAGACAGCGGGAAATTCGAGTCCTTTGGCACTATGCAGTGTCATCAACGTCACCCGGGAGGATTGATTGTCATATTGGTCGACATCATTGACCAAGGCGACTTCTTCCAAAAATTCCGTCAGTGTGCCGCCGTTTTCCGCATCAAACTCTTTGGCCACCGACACCAACTCACCCACGTTTTCGACGCGGCTTTCCCCCTTGGTATCTTTCGCATTCAGTAGCGACGAGATGTAGTCCGTCTTCGTCAGCACCTCTTCCAGCAGATCCGAGACGGGTCCGGTTGCCGCCAAATTCATCATCTCCAGCAAAAACGCGCCGAAAGAAGCTACTTTGTATTCCGCCTGCGCCCCCAGTCCGGGAATCGCGGCGGCCGCCAGAACGGCCTCAAAAAACGAGACTCCCGTTTCCGCCGCATGCGCTTCCAAGCGTTCCACCGTCGTCGCGCCGATGCCGCGTTTCGGTACATTGATAATACGCTTGACACTGATATCGTCACGCGGATTTTGCAATGCTTTCAAGTACGCCAGTATATCTTTGATTTCCTGTCGGTCATAAAATCGCGTGCCGCCGACAATCGTATACGCGATACCGCTGCGCACAAACGCTTCTTCAATCGCACGTGACTGCGCGTTCGTCCGATACAATACCGCGACATCACCGCGCGCCATACCGGTTTCGCCCAAACGTTCTATCTCCGCCGCGACAAATTGCGCCTCGTCGCGCTCGCTGACCGCTTCAAAATAGCAAATCTTCTCCCCGCCGCTGCGGTCCGTCCACAACTTTTTCGGCGGCCGATTGGAATTATGACGAATCACTTCATTGGCCGCCGTCAGAATGGTCTCCGTCGAACGATAATTCTGCTCCAACTTAATCAACTTGGCTCCGGGATAGTCCCGTTGGAAGTCAATAATATTTTGAATATCCGCGCCGCGCCAGGAATAAATGCTTTGATCGACATCACCGACGACGCAAATATTTTGCTCCTCTCCGACCAACATGCGTGCCAAAACATACTGCGCGTGGTTGGTATCCTGGTATTCGTCAATCAAGATATAGCGAAAACGGTCCCGATATTTTTGTCGCAGTTCCTCATCTTGCTGCAAGAGTTGCGCGGGTAAAAGCAGTAAATCGTCAAAATCCAACGCATTATTCGCCGTAAGTACGCGTTCATACCCGGCATACACGTCAGCCACCTTCCCGGCGTAAAAATCATCCGCCTCCGCACGCATGTCCTTGGCCGACTGCAATGCGTTTTTCGCATTGGAAATCCGATTTTGAATCGCGGACGGCTGAAACTGCTTGTCATCCAAATTCTGCTCCCGCAAAATGGCTTTGATGACTTGCTTGGTGTCCTGTGCGTCATAAATCGTAAATTGATTGGTATATGCGGGCAAACGCGAGATTTCCCGCCGCAAAAACCGGGCGCCGAACGAGTGAAACGTGCTGATCCACATATGTTCCGCTTGCGATCCGACCAACTCCGCGACACGGGCTTTCATCTCCTTGGCCGCCTTGTTGGTAAAGGTAATCGCCAAAATCGAATACGGCGATACGCCCTCCTCCAGCAAGCGGGCAATCCGGCACGTCAGGGCCTTGGTCTTGCCGGAGCCGGCTCCCGCCAAAATCAGAAGCGGCCCGGACGTCGTCAACACGGCTTCCCGTTGTTTATCATTCAATGTATCCAAATAATTCATATTGACCCCGAATAAAAAAGAGTTGCCGAAGCAACTCTTTAGACCGCACCGAGCAGCGGCGGCACAATTTGCTTCTTGCGCGACATCACACCCGGCAAGTGAACACTGCCGTCACGCGGCTCGGTCGCAAATGCCCGTGCCACCCAGGCATCGATATCACCGACAAACAACAACTCGGTTTCTTCCTGCAAAATATCCGTCACCATCAGGAACGACGCCAGATATCCGTGTGCGCTCCGGTCCGCCTCCATCAATCGATGCAGTTCGTCGCGGCGGGCCAGTATCGGTGCCGTGTCCATCACGGAAAGCTGTGCGACGGAAAACGTCTGTTCTCCCGCCATGAATTCTTTTTTATCCGTCTGTACCCATTGTTCCACCGGAATGTCGGAAACATCCGCCCCCGCTTTCAGCATGTTCATGCCGTATTCTTCATAATCGACACCCGCCAACTTGGCCAATGCCTTGACCGCCAACTTGTCCCGTTCCGTGCACGTCGGCGAACGGAACAGCAACGTATCCGAGATAATCGCCGAAAGCATCATTCCGGCAATCTCCTGCGGAATATGCACCTGCGCCCGCTCAAACATCCGGAACAGAATCGTTGCCGTGCAACCGACCGGCTCAACGGAAATAAAAATCGGTTTTTCCGTTTCAAAATCTCCCAGGCGATGATGGTCAATCAAGGCCACGACATCCGCGTCCCGAACACCGTCAATCGACTGCTTGCGCTCATTATGATCGACCAGTACTACTTGCTGCCCTGCGGCAAACTCAGTGCACAACGGCGGCTCCGTTAAGCCGAAAGAACGTAAGGCAAACCGCGTCTCTTTGTTGATTTCACCCGCCCGCACCGCTTTGGCTGCGCGTCCTGTCTCAGTATATAAATACGCGCACGCAATGGCCGAACCGATGCTGTCGGTATCCGGACTTTTGTGTCCTGCGACTAAAATTTCATTCATTATCTATCACCTCATGTTTATATTGTACCACGTATACCCGCCAATACGAAAAGTGCAGCCGAAACTTTCTCCGGCTGCACCCGATTGGCGATTATTGTTGTTTATGACCGACCCGCTCAACCACGTAGAACAGAATCGGAATAAAGAATATCCCGAGCAAGGTCGCAGTCAACATACCGAAGACTACGGTAATCCCCATTTCCGAGCGGGACACACTGCCTGCTCCCGTCGAAAGCGCCAAGGGCAAACAACCGATAATAAAGGCCAGCGACGTCATCAAAATCGGTCGCAGACGAATGATCGCCGCCTCCACGGCCGCCCTGGTGAGCTCCATCCCTTTATCAACTCGGATTTTCGCATATTCGACAATCAAAATCGCATTCTTGGCCGCCAGGCCCACGATGGTCAACAGCCCGATTTGGAAATAAATGTCATTATTGACATTCAACAGCCAACCGAAGAACGCCGCGCCGAAAATCCCCGTCGGTACGCTCAACAACACCGCAAACGGTACTTTCCAGCTCTCGTACAAGGCGGCCAACGCCAAGAATACGAAAAGTATCCCCAACGCCATGACATACATCATCTGGTTGCCGGCTTTTTTCTCCTGGGCCGACTGTTCGGCAAACTCGTATCCGTAGCCTTGCGGCAATACCTGCGCCGCAACCTCTTCCAATGCCTGGAGTGCCTGTCCCGAACTGTATCCGGGTGCCGGCGAGCCGCCGATTTTCATTGCAGGATAGTTGTTGAACCGCGTGGAGACCGCCACCGAACCGGTCCGTTTCGGCTCGATGAAACTGCTCAAAGGAATCATTTCGCCTTTCCAGTTTCGCACTTGCAAATCCCGATTTGCTTCCGGTGACATCCGGAAGTCCTGATCGGCTTGCGCGACCACCTTGAAATTGCGCCCGAAGGTTTCAAAATCGTTGATCTGCAATCCGCCGTAGAACATCTGCAAGCTGGTGAATACATCCGAAATATTTACGCCGGCTTGGTGAACCTTGTCGCGGTCGATATCAAACTGATAGGCCGGCGTATCGACACGAAACGTCGTATATGCCTGCGCAATTTCCGGGCGTTCATTGACCGCCGCCAAAAATTGCTGCCCGACACCGAACATGGCTTCATTACTGTCCCCGATTTTATTTTCAATATACATCGAGAACCCGCCGGTGGCTCCGAGCCCCGGAATCGGCGGCGGATTCAATGCCAGAATCCGTGCTTCCGGGGTCTGCATACCGAAAGCAAACGCCTTACGCATGACCGCGTCGACACTGAGTTCGGACGACTTTCGCTCATCCCAATGACTGAGTTTGACAAAGGCCAGACCGCTGTTTTGCTTCGGTCCTCCGGACAAAATATCAAACCCGGTTACGCCCATCGTCGTTTCCACTCCCGGCTGCTCACCGATAAAATGAACAAACCGCTGAATCACCGCATCCGTTCGCTTGCCGGTCGCCCCTTCCGGCAGATTGACGGAAACGATAAAGTACCCGTTATCTTCCAACGGCACAAACGCTGTCGGCATGCGCAAGAAGAAAAACACCGCCAGGCCGGTAATCGCCAGTAGCGATAGCAGCATCGCACCGCTCACGCGAATCATCCGTTCCAGTACCTGCTCATAGCGTACGAGCAAGCGGTCGAATGCCGCATTAAAGCGATCGAAAAATCGTTCCAATGCATTCTTTTCACGGGACGCCTCTTTCGGATCCGAGAGTATCGTCGCGCACAGCGCCGGTGTCAGTGTCAGCGCCACAAAGGCGGATATCGCAACCGATACCGCAATCGTCAACGCAAACTGCTTGTACAATACCCCCATGATTCCGCCGGCAAACGCGACCGGGATAAATACGGAGCACAGTACGACCGCCACCCCGATAACCGGTCCCGATACCTTTTTCATCGCCTCTTCCGTGGCCTCCCGCGGCGAACGGTGATGATAGCGCATTTCAAACTCGACGGCCTCGATGACGACGATGGCATCGTCGACGACCAAGCCGATAGCCAAGACCATGGCAAACAGCGTCAAGGTATTGATGGTAAACCCGAACACTTCAAAGGCGACAAATGTACCGAGCAATGACACCGGTACCGCCAGCATCGGAATCAGCGTGGCTTTCCAACTCTGCAGGAACAAAAATACAATCAACGCAACCAAGAGTAACGCTTCAAAAAAGGTTTCCAACACCGATGTCAATGAAGCGGTAATAAATTCCGTATTGTCCAGTGCAATCCGGTACTCCATATCTTCCGGGAAGGTCTGTGCCGCCTGCGCCAATTTTTCTTTGATTTCACCGACAGTCTCCAGCGCATTGGCATCACTTGTCAATGAAAAGGCCATCCCGACCGCCGGAAGTCCGTTGGAGCGCGCAATAAAATCCTGATTGAGCGCACCGAGTTCGACACGTGCCACATCGCCCAGGCGTATCAGGCTGCCGTCCGGATTGGTTTTGACCACGATTGCGGCAAATTCTTCCGGTTGAATCAGACGTCCCTGCACCGTCACCGCATACTGAAACTGTTGCGAATCCGGTGCCGGGTTCAACCCGATTGAACCGGCTGCCGCCTGCTGATTTTGCGTCCGTACGGCGCCGATAATTTCGTTAGCCGTCAATCCGTACTGCGCCATGCGGGTCGGATTCAGCCAAATATGCATCGCATAGTCCGAGCCGAACTCCTGTACATTGCCGACACCGCTAATCGATTTCAGATCATCCATGTAGTTGAGGCTGAAATAGTTTTTCAAAAAGGTCGGGTCATAGGTTCCGTTCGGACTGTACAGCGTCACCGCCAGCGCAAAGTCACCGCTGGACTTCAGCACGGATACCCCCAATTGACGGACCGCATCCGGCAGCTGGGCATTGGCCTGCGCGACCCGGTTTTGTGCCTGTACCGATGCCAAGTCGGCATCCGTATCCGTGTCGAACAAAATACTGAGCATATATAACCCGTTCGACGCACTCGAAGAGGTCATGCTCTCAAACCCGTCAATCCCGATGATTTGTTTTTCAATCGCTTGGGCCACCGTCTCGCCGAGTACTTCCGAGTTGGCCCCCGGGTACATCGCGATGACGCGAACGCTGGGCGGCGCAATCTGCGGATATCTGTCGACCGGCAATTGCAACATCGACAACAAACCACCGATGGAAATCAGCAAGGCGATAACAATTGCAAAAATCGGACGTTTGATAAAGAAATGTGCCATTCGTCCTCCTTACTGCCCTGCCGCGGCAGGCGCTCCCGTACGTGCGCCGGCGATATCTTCCTTGGTCAGCATATGTGCTTTGACCGTCTGCCCGCTGCGAATCTTGGCCTGTCCTTCGACCACGACGGTTTCCCCCGCATGCAGGCCGTCCGTGACCACAATGTAGTCGCCGACAACACCGCCCGTACGCACTACTTTCTGGCTGACTTTATTATCCGCATCTACCACCATGACCATTTCTTTGTCCAGCATCGGCTGGAGCGCCCTACGCGGAATCAAGATACTGCCGTGCGCAATCCGGCTGTCCGACACGATATTGGCATACATCCCCGGACGCAATCGCCCGTCCGCATTGGCAAACACGGCGCGAATAACAAACTGTCCGCCGCCTGTCGCATTTTGTTCGACGACCTTGACCTCACCCGTCTCACTATAAAGCGATCCGTCCGCCAAACGCAATTTCAGATTTTCTCCCCACGCGCCGTCATGCGCCTGTGCGCTCATCTGCAAGTACTCCGTCTCGCTCAACCGAAACTGCACATACACCGGTGCCGACGACGTCAATGTGACCAGCGGCGTCACGCCCGCCGTGACCATCGTGCCTTCGGCCAAATCATCGACACCCAGCACCCCGCTGAACGGCGCACGCACCACGGTGTCGGCGACATTATCCGCCGCCATCTCGGCCTGTGCTTCACCGGCGGCTACGACTGCACGATACTGCTCGGTCATCGCCTGCTGGCGGGAAAATTGCTGCTCGGAAATCGCTCCCTGTTCCAACAACATTCGGTAGCGCTCCAAATCCCGCATTGCATTTTCATAGTTGGCCTTTGCCTGTGCGGTATTGGCACGCGCCGCCGCAAGCCCCGACTCATATTGGCGGGAATCAATACGGAATAAAGGCTGTCCCGCCTCCACATAGGTCCCGCCCGTCACGTATTTTTCAACGATATAGCCGTTGATACGGGCTTTGACACTGACCGACTGCAACGGCATAATCGTCCCCGAGTATTCCGCCGTAATCGGCGTGTCGGATGTCGTCGCGACAAATGTATTAACCAGCGTTTCCGGAGGAGGACCGCCCGCGGGCTGTTTCCCGCACGACATCAGCAATACACTGACTGTCAATGCGCTGATGATGCCTACCGTCAACTTTCGTTTCATCTCGATTCCTCCTTGGTTTCATCGGGTATCATCCCGACGAACATAATCTCCAATAATGCCAATAAATCCTGCTCCGTCAGCGGCTCGCGCTTCACCAGGCGCCGATACATATAATCATATGAAATCACTTGCATCAGTGCAATGACTGCCTGAACGGATATCGGCTTAAGCCGATGCCGAGCCTGTTGCCCTTCCAGATACGTCTCCAGCTCCTGCCAATATGCCTGCGCCGCCGATTTAATCCGACACGCAATCTGCGGATATTTCTGCAACAACTGTCCCTTCACCGGCAAGGTAATCAACGGATAGGAACGGGATTGGAGCGTCACGCACGTACTGATACACTCCCGTACGGAAAGCGATTCGTCATGCGTCACCGCCTGCGCCTGCTGCACCACATCGCGCAGCTGTGACAGCAAAATCAACTCGACGATTTCTTCCTTGTCACGAAAATGTTCATACAATGTTCTCTTGCTGATTCCCACCGCCGTCGCCAGCTGATCCATCGTAAAGTCATTCCCCGCATTCCCGATGGCCTTTTCGGCAGCATGTAAGATTTTCTCCCTCATTGGTACCCCTCATCAGAAAACTCAAAATCATTTTACAGTACCAATTGTACCAATTTTACCGAGACGCGTCAATCATGTCCGCTACGTGAAGTTTCAAAATCGCTTTGCGCACACGCACCGGACTCCCCACGGCCACCAACGGCCGATGCAAATCCCACGGATACATCACCACAAACAACCCTGTCCGCATACGGATATGCGCCTGTGCCGCAATCGTCGCTGCATGAAAATACAAATCCCGATCCGGATACGACTCTACCGGTTTCGCGTCAGGCAGCACCGCCCAATCAATTTGCTCCTCGCCCTCCAGCAATACATGCACATCGAGATAGTCACGATGCGACTCCCATTTCCGTGCACATTCCGGTTCGGTCATACTGTGTTCAAGATTGACATAATCCCGTCCGGAAAGCTCGATTCTTCCATCCGGCTGCCCTTCCCAATCCTGCTCCTCCAACCACTGCAAGCGTTCACGAAGACGCGTCGGTAAAATATGCCGCTGCGCCACCCATTGTCCCCATACACCTGTCATCACTCACATCACCTTTTCCTAGTACAAAAAAGGGATTGGAACCCTTCCGTTCCAATCCCTTTGCCGGTTTCCGTTTGTCCGGTACGGCCGCTTACATCATGCCGCCCATACCGCCCATGCCGCCCATACCCGGTTGCGGCATCGCCGCTTGTTCTTCCGGTTCGTCACCGACGATGGCTTCCGTCGTCAGGACCAAGGCCGCAATGCTGGCTGCATTTTGCAGCGCGGATCGGGTGACTTTCGCCGGATCCACGATACCGCTCTTGACCATGTCGACATATTCTTCAGTCAGCGCATTGAATCCGATGCCCTTGCCGGCCGCCTTGACTTTATCAACGACAATCGAACCTTCCAAGCCGGCATTATCGGCAATCTGCCGTACCGGTGCTTCAATGGCGCGTTTGACCAACTGTACCCCGGTCCGCACGTCGCCTTCTACCGCCAAAGTGTCCAACGTATCGATGATATCCAAGTAGGTCGTACCGCCGCCGGCCACAATGCCTTCTTCTACGGCTGCCCGCGTCGCGTTCAACGCATCTTCCAACCGCAACTTCTTGTCCTTCAATTCGACTTCTGTCGCGGCACCGACTTCGATGACCGCTACCCCGCCTGCCAGTTTGGCCAGACGTTCCTGCAATTTGTCTTTATCAAATTCGGAAGTCGCTTCTTCATACTGCGAGCGAATCTGCGCGACACGCGCTTTGATTTCATCCGCATTGCCGGCACCGTCGACAATCGTCGTTTCATCTTTGGCGACACGGACTTGGCGTGCCGAACCCAAATCTTCCAAGGTGACGCTGTCCAGTTTCCGACCCAAATCTTCCGTAATCACCGTACCGCCGGTCAAGATTGCAATATCTTCCAACATCGCTTTACGACGGTCACCGAAGCCCGGTGCTTTGACGGCAACCGCACGGAATGTCCCGCGCAATTTATTGACCACCAACGTCGCCAATGCTTCACCTTCGACATCCTCCGCAATAATCAACAATTCTTTGCCCGCTTGAACAACCTTTTCCAATGCCGGCAACAAATCGGCAATCGCTCCGATTTTGCGGTCGGTAATCAGGATGTACGGGTCGCTCATGACTGCTTCCATCTTGTCCGCATCGGTCATCATGTACGGTGAAATATAGCCGCGATCGAACTGCATCCCTTCGACCACCGAAAGGTGCGTCCCCATCCCTTTGGATTCTTCTACGGTGATGACACCGTCTTTGCCGACTTTTTCCATCGCATCGGCAATCAGTTGACCGACTTCTTCATCCCCGGCGGAAATCGAGGCAACCTGTGCAATCGCTTCTTTACCTTCGACCGGCGTCGACTGTTCTTTGATGCCTTCCACCAATTGTTTGACGGCCAGCTCAATACCGCGTTTCAGTACCATCGGATTGGCACCGGCGGCCACATTGCGCATCCCTTCGCGAATCATCGCCTGCGCCAGCAGCGTCGCCGTCGTCGTACCGTCACCGGCGACATCGTTCGTCTTGGTCGCCACTTCTTTGACCAACTGTGCCCCCATGTTTTCCATCGCATCTTTCAATTCGATTTCGCGGGCAATCGTGACACCGTCATTGGTAATCGTCGGTGCGCCGAATTTTTTATCCAATACGACATTGCGGCCTTTCGGTCCCAACGTCACTTTTACTGCATCCGCCAGCGTATCGACGCCTTTGAGCAAGGCACGACGCGCTTCTTCGTTAAACAAAATCTGTTTTGCCATCGTACAATCTCTCCTTTATGATTCGACTGATTGGATTCACTACTTATTCGATAACGGCCAAGACATCGCGTTCTGCAATCAACAGGAATTGTTCGTCATTGTCTTCAATGTCCGTCCCTGCATATTTGGCAAACAGCACCTTGTCGCCGACTTTCAAATCCAACGGAATACGGGTACCGTTATCGGCCACTTTCCCCGGTCCTACCGCCAATACTTCGCCGCGTTGCGATTTTTTCTGTGCCGTATCCGGAAGCAAGATACCGCCTTTCGTTTTTTCTTCCGCTTCTACTACTTTAATCAACACTCGATCCGCCAATGGTTTCAGCATTTGGATAACCTCCTTTGTTTTTGTTAGCACTCATCTCCGTCGAGTGCTAACCGATGACTATATGATACCCCATCTGCATTAAAATTGCAAGCCTTTTTTTGCTTTTTTGACTTTTATTTTTCCGACGTGAGTTCCCGAATGATGCGCGCGGCCATCGCCGTCAATTTACATCCGCGGTTCATTGCCATGGTTCGCATCTTGCGATACGCCTCTTCTTCCGATATCCGATACCGCTGCATCAATAATCCTTTCGCCCGCTCGACCGCTTTGCGTTCCGTCAGCGTCGTTTCCGCGACCTCCTTGGCCGCCCGCATTTTCTCATGGTCCGCATACCGTTGCAGCGCAATCTGCGCGGTAATCTTCAACGCGGTCTCGTCCACCGGCTTCAGGAGATAGCCGTACACTCCCGATTCGCTCGCCTTGGCTACTAATTCGTCTTCGGCGAACGCGGTCAACAACATCACGGGTCCCAGGCCGTCGGCGGCAATTCGCCGCGCCGTCTGAATGCCGTCCATGCGCGGCATTTGGATATCCAAGACAAACAAATCCGGTCGTTTCGTCCGGCCGAGCTCATACGCTTCCACTCCGTCTTTGGCGATGCCGACAACCCGATAGCCCGCCTCTTCCAAGATTTCCGCCACGTCCATCGCGATGATGCCTTCATCATCGGCAACGATTACCGTCCGCTTTGTCATACGTCCTCCCGGATTGTAAACACAACACAAGCACACACATACCCCGCTACGTTTTGCAATGTAAATCGGCCGCCCAAATTCGTTTCCGCCAAGTTTTTTACAATCTGTAAACCCAGATGCCGGGCGCCGTCATCCGGGTGAAGCGTGTCAAGATTGCCCTGATTTTCCACCGAAAAACGGATTTCTCCTCCCTCACGTCGCAAACAAGCACGCACCCGACGTCCCGCGGGGCCGCCGCTTTGCGCACCGTACTCGCAGGCATTTTGCACCAACTCATGCACAATCATGCCGAGCGATACCGCTTGTGTCGACGGCAACGGAATCTCTTCCGCCGCACACTGCCAACTGATTTCCGCTCCCCGATTCCATTCATGGCGCATCTGCACAATCAGCTCGTCGGCCACAGTGACGGCATTGACCGTATCGTTGACCTCACGTGCCAAAATCGTATGAATCGCGGCAATCGCCGCCACCCGACGCTCGGTTTCCCGCAGCGCCTCGCGCACCTCCGGTGAACTTCTTCTCGCTTGCATCCGCAGCAGGCTCGCCACGGTTTGCAAATTATTTTTAACGCGGTGGTGCACTTCTTGTATCACGACATCTTTATGCAGTAACTCGATTTCTTTTTTTCGCAGCAAGGTAATATCCCGCACAATCAACAGTACGCCGCTGACTTGTCCGCTGTCCAGCAGCGGCAATGCCGTTCCTTCCAATACGGTCCCCCCCGACTCCCACTCTTGCGAAACGGGTACCCGTTCTTGGCGCGCGCGAACGACAGGGATAATGTCACTGCCTTCATCCAAACGAAGCCGAGGGCGCGGCGCCGGTCGGTCGAGCAAATGCAACAACCGCGCGGCGACTTCGTTGCGATAGACCATGCGTCCGTTTCGGTCATACACAATCACCCCGTCCTGCGGCATGACATGCAACCGGTGCGCCGTAATCACCCCCGGCGAGAGCGCCAACAATTTGACCGCAGCCTCAATCAGCACCTGCTCATTTGCCACCAGCCGCCCGTACAGACCGACGCCCGCAATCGGCAACCCCGCACTGTCGAATACCGGATATACGGAAAGCGGCACCGGAATCCCTAAATGCGCTTCCTTGGTGCCGCATGTCGCCACGCCCCGCAGCAACGTGGGCGCAATAATATGTTCATTGTGCAAACTGATGGCGTCCGCTTCGTCCCCCAGACTGATATACGTCCCGACGGAAGGTAATGCCCGATCCGCAATGAACGCCGTTTCCTCCGTCTGCCCGCGAACGAACAGTAGCACCTCTTTGTGTGTCAAATCCGCCAAAAAGGGGAGCCACGGCGACGTCTCACGTAACATTTTCGCACCGACGACACCGACATTCGTACGGTTGAGGTAATCATGCGTCGTAAAACTCATCCTTGCCTCCCGCCGGTAAACGGCAGCCGCGGGTCGGCATTGAGTGACCAGTCCGCCGTATCCCCCCGTTGCCATTGATAATACGCCCGCGCACCGATCATCACCGCATTATCGGTGCAAAGTCGTGCACTCGGCGCCAACACACGCATCCCCAGAGGCTCCGCCGCAGCCGAAAGCTGCGCACGCAAGGCGGAATTGGCCGCCACTCCGCCGGCCAGGCAAATTGTCTCCCGCCCGCATGCCTGCGCGGCACGGACGGTTTTGTCCACCAGCACGTCTACCACCGCGGCCTGAAACGATGCGGCGACATCTTCCGGTGAATACCCGGCGCCGATTTGCTCTTGATGATGCAAATAATTAATCACGGCGGATTTCACCCCGCTGAAACTGAAATCATAACTGTGTTCATGGCGTAACGCCTGCGGAAATTCGATGGCCTGCGGGTTCCCTTGCTGCGCCAAGCGGTCGATTTCCGGTCCGCCCGGATAGGGATACCCCATCACTCGGGCAATTTTGTCGAACGCTTCTCCGGCCGCATCGTCCTTGGTCTCCCCGAGCAAACGAAACTCATTATACGCCGGAATATCGACCAACATGGTATGACCGCCGGATACCACCAGCGTCAAAAACGGCGGCACCAGTTGCGGATGCGCGACCAAATTGGCATACATATGCCCCTCCATATGGTTCACTGCCAACAACGGCTTGCCGGCGGCATAACTGAGGGCTTTGGCGGCCGCCACGCCAACCAGCAATGCGCCGACCAAGCCCGGGCCTTGGGTCACCGCCACCGCATCCGTTTCCGCCAGCGTCATGCCGGCTTCCTGCAACGCCAAATCCACCACCGGCAAGACATCCTCGACATGATGCCGAGAGGCGATTTCGGGGACGACACCGCCGAATTTTCGATGAATATCAACTTGTGAAGAAATAATATCGGAGCAAACCCGACGACCGTCTTCGACAACCGCCGCCGAGGTTTCATCACAACTGGTTTCAATGGCTAAAATTTTCATACGTTACTCTCCTATATCCGTCGCCATCAGATAGCCGTCCTCCACCGGTTTGTCGTAGGCATCTCTGCGCGTCGAACGAATTGACAAGCCGGCGTCCTGATACATACGAATCGCGGCCGTATTGGATACCCGCACCTCCAAATGAAAGTACGCAGCCTGCCGATCGCGGGCTTCTTTGAGTCCGCATGCCAGCAGCATACGCCCGACGCCCTGCCGCCGCCGGGACGGCATGACCGCCAGACGAATCAACTGAACTTCGTCGGCGACAAACCATAATGAAATATAGCCGATGACGGTGTTCCCCTGCGTCGCGACCAAGTAGTATCCCGGTCCCTGCAGCAGGTCATGACGCAACGAACTCCCCGACCAGGGGTCGGGAAATGACTCGCGTTCCAATTTTTCCAAGTGCGGCAAATCGTCCGCAATGGCACGTCTGATACTTACTGTTGACATTGTCGTTGCTCCCACAATACTTCCGCTTCACTGCGACGCAAATACAACGGCGCCAAGGTCATCGGGTCATCCGCGCCGCGCCGGGTATACTCTGTCTCTCCCAATATACCGACCGCACCGGCACGGACATAGCGGCAATGAGGCGGAGCCGCCGTCAAGCCGGGAATCTCCTGTATATCCCGGGCAAATACATCCACAGCCTCACCGACGATGAGTGTCGACTCGTTTTCGCTTGCCAGCCTTGCCGCCACTTCATGAAACGGTGCGATTCGCGAATCCGCCGTCAGCTTGAGTTCGCCGTCCTTCCAGTAGCCGCAACTGTAATATACATTCCCCTTTTGCGCATCGACAATCGCGCACAGCGGAGTCGGCACTCCCTGATAATGATAAAATAACGCCGTCAGCGAATTGACTCCGACCAGCGGTACCCCCCAGACATAGGCCAGAGATTTGGCGGTCGCCAAGCCGATACGCAATCCGGTAAACGACCCCGGTCCTGCACTGACCGCAATTCCGTCAATTGCCGGTCGGCCGGCCAATTCGCAAACGGTGTCCAAGTGCGTAATTAATTGTTCCGAATGCATCCGTTTGCGGCGGACTTGCACCTCCGCCGCCACTTGCCTACCGTCCGTCAACGCAACCGTCGAGGTCCGTCCGGACGTATCCAGCGCCAACCACATCCGCTTCGACTCCTTTCCACCAAGTTATCTGCCGCTCAGGTACGATGACCGTAATCCCCCGCTCGGTATCCGCACCTGTCCGCTCCAATCGTATCCAAATCGCGTGCGGCCAAATGTCTTCCGGAAAACGATCCGCCCATTCTACCAAGGTCACGCCTTCCGTGCCGTAGTCATAAAAGCCGATACCTTCCAATTCATCCGCCTGTTCTAATCGATAGACGTCAAAATGATGCAGCGAAAGACCGTCTTCTTGCACATAATCGTTCAACAAGGTAAAGGTAGGACTCGCAATGGTCCCGCCAATCCCCATTCCGGCCGCAATTCCTTGTGCCAAATGGGTCTTGCCCGCCCCCAAATCCCCCTGCAAGGCGACGACCAAACCGTCAAATGCCTGTCTGCCGATACTGCGTCCGAATGCGGTTGTCATGGCCACAGACGGGCTGATATAGCGTTGTTGATATGTCACATTTCCTCCTGCCAGTGATTAAATCCGTTGCCCGACACCCGCACGGTTCCCGCCGGGTTTTGCCAATACACCCCGCAGCCTGTTTCCACACGACCGATGACGCGCATCCCTTCGGGTATCTCCGCATATTCCGGTACAGTCGCCACCAACTCATAGTCTTCACCGCCGTACAGCGCCAATTCCTTTGCCGTCCACGGCCCTTCGGACAACTCGGCGGCCAGCTCCGGCAACCAGTCAAACGCCTCTTCCGTCAATACAATCGCCACTTGCGATGCAGTCGCGATTGCCTCGACATCCGCTGCCAGTCCGTCACTGACATCATTCATGGCACTCGCACCGAGCTCGCGTAATTGTCGCCCTTCCCGCAGTCGCGGCCGGGGTACCGTATGTGCCTGCCGATAGGCCGTCGGAGCCGTTCGTCCTTGCGCCCACGACCGCCAAACCGAGCCGGAATATCCCGTCGGCCCGGTCAAGACCACGCGGTCACCCGCACGAGCGCCCGCTCGTGTCACGGCCGTACCGGCAGGCACCGACCCCAACGCGGCGACGGTCACCGTAAAATCATTGCGCCCGCGCACGGTATCACCGCCGAGTAACACGGCGTCATATTCGCGCAATATCGCGCCGATACCGTCATACAGCGCACTCACCTCGGTCGCGTCCACAGTCGGCGGTACCGCGACCGCGACCAGTACACCCGACGCATCCGCGCCCATGGCCGCAAGATCGCTGAAATTGACGGCCACACTTTTCCAGCCGATTTCCTCCATGGTCATCTGCGTCCGCCGAAAATGTACGCCCTCCGTCATCGTATCCATACAGCTGACCTGCTCCCGACCGCAAGGCAACGACGTCACCGCCGCATCATCACCGGTGGCTACGACGACCGACGCCGCGCGTGTCGGACAGCGGGAAGTCCATTCTCTGATCCAACCGAATTCATCTTGCGGCATCCCTATCGCCTCTCCTTATCGCTACCGTTTCACTCATTGTACCACATCAATGCGGCCTTCTCACCTATACCAAAAACGTGAAGCCGTAGCTTCACGTCGGTACTTACTTCACAATGATCTCTTCGTTGCGCAAAATCGGCCGGGATAAATCCATATGACCCGTCAAGGTATCGACATGCTCACCTTCGACCGCAAATCGTACCGCCTCGATGCCGTCCAGGTTCGTCAGCGTATCCGCAATAATATATACCATTAAAATTTCACCCAGCGAGCCGCCGCTGTTTTCACTGATCAATTCACGCGAGAAATCCGCCGTCGCTACCTTGGTCGCCTCGTCAATTTGCACCGAACGGACGGTTGTCCCTTGCGGAAACAGCGGATACTGCTCCCGGGCATCGACCTGCAGCATTTCCCGCAAGGCCGCATCCGCGGTCAGTTGCGACGCACGAACGGTCACCTTCTTGGGCACGATATGTTCGGCGTCATCCGCCGGTACATAGGTCACCAATTCCCAGTCTTTGACTGCCTGCTCCTGCTGCACCGGCGGCGCGGGTGTCTTGTCAAATGTACACGCGACCGCTCCGCACATCACTGCCACCACCAATACCAACGCGCCCCACACACTTCGACGCATATTCACTCCCCCTATCTCGAAATCCGATCGGCCCGATTGAAATACGCTTCCAACCCGTCCGCAATCTGTTGTGCAAATTCGCGCCGTACACTGTCTTTACGCAATTCGGCTTCTTCTTTCGGATTCGACAAAAATCCCAATTCGACCAATGCCGACGGCATGGTACTGTTGACCAATAAGTAGAAATTGGCCGTCCGCGTGCCGCGGTCGTCAAAACCGGGCACTTGCGAAGTATGGTCATGCAATGCCTCGGCCAAAGTCTCGTCAAACACCGTTTTGCGATGATAATACGTCGTGACGCCGCCGACATTCGGCCGCACAAACGAATCGATGTGAATGCTCAAAAACACATCCGCCGCCGCTCGTTCCGCAATATCCACGCGTGCCTGCAACTCCGACACCGCATCGGCATGCGGACCGTATACATCATGGTCATCCTCGCGCGTCAAAATGACCTGCGCGCCCCGCGCCTCCAGTAACGGTTTAAGATACAACGCAATCGGTAAGGTCACATCTTTTTCATACAGATTTTTCGCACTGATAGCCCCGGTGTCGCTTCCGCCGTGTCCCGGGTCAATGACGATGACCTTGTCCTGCAAACCTGCCGTAGTCTTGAAAGTCGGCGGCGGCACGACTTTATACACATCAATGACAACGCGATAGGGTTTCTGATGCGCCGCATCCGCTTTCAGCGGAAATACATTGATATCTTCTTTGACCGTCGCTTTCGGCAGCTGTATCTTCAAGACCAAGTTGCGTTTTTCCTGCGCAATACGTACCCCCGATACGATGTCGGGATTCAGGGCATATACGCCCTCCACCTGCTTACCTTCCGTCTTCTTGAGCTCGACCGACAGCACCGTCCCGTCCCGATTCAACTCCGCATCAATGGCCGGCAGACGATCCACATCGAGTACCATGCGTACGAACGGGACCGCACTGTCGTTGCGCGTGACCCAACGAAAGTCCGTGACCTCGCTCGCCGCCCGGCCGCTGACCGCCCCCAAGCACAGCAGGAATACGGCCGCTATCCAACATATCAATCGTTTCATAATCGACTCCTTTTCTTGTCGGTAGACCTATTATACAACAAAGCGAGGCGGTTGTACCGCCTGTATGCAAGAAAATCGAGTCTACTTATCCGTTTCATCTGCCGTCACCGCGCGTCTGAGCGCCGCCACCTCGCACCTAAGGGCCTCCTGTGCCGCCGTATCGACCGTCACGTCACAGGCAAGCACCGTATCGACATCGACATCCTCCGGCAGCCATGTGCGCGGCAGCCATACCTCTTGCTCGTCCCCCTCTGCGACAACCCACCAACCGTTGTCCGTTCCCCGCTCAATCACAATCCGTTGTTTCATCCGTCTCCCTCTCTTTGTACGGCAAATGACCTGCCGTCCGTGACCACGGTGACCGTACCGTCACGATCCGTCCGATAGACTTGTGCACCGATACCCTGAATCCGCGCCAAGGGCTCTTTATGGGGAAATCCGTACGAATTATTCCGCCCGCACGAAATGACCGCCGCCTGTGGCCGAACCGCCCGCACAAAATCGGCGGAAGAGCTGGTATGGCTCCCGTGGTGGCCGACCTTGAGTACGGTAGCGCGTAATTTGTCGCCGTATGTCGCGCACAGCCAGGCCTCTTCTTCTTTCTCTGCATCACCGGTAAACAGCATTCGGAACGAACCGTAGGAAAGCATGGCAATGATGGAGTTGTTATTATACTCCGCTTTGCCGTTCTTCCCTTGCAACAACGGTTGCGGCGGTCCCATCAATGTCAAGACTGCACCGCTGCCAAGATCAATCACATCGCCCTTTTTCGCCGTCACGCGTTTGACGCCCGTCCGTGCCAATGTTCGCAGATAAGTCCGATACATATAGTTCAGCTTTTCCTGCCCGTTGTCGTAGACCCGCCCGACAGGAATATGACGCAACACCGCATAGGCTCCGCCCAAGTGATCTCCGTCCGGATGCGTAACAATCAGTTGCTCCAGGCGGCTGACTCCATAGTGGTCTAAATACTCGACGATTTGCGGTCGATGACTCACATCACCGGTATCAATCATCGTCCACTTTCCTCGCCATTGCAACAATATCGCATCTCCCTGCCCGATGTCCAGGCAATGCACATAGAGCGTATCGTCTTGTGCGGCGACCCACTCCCCGATCAGGGGAATCTCTTGCCGCCAATCCGCGCCGGATGCCTTGCCGACTCCCGACCACGCACACCCGCCCAGAACCAACAGCACCATCAATAATGCCAGTATGGAGTTAATTCGTCGCATCGGTCGCTCCTTTCCCCATGACTCCCGGCAATGCACGCGCCACCATACCTGCCGTGAATCCATAGCCGCCGCTTGCCAACACATCGGCCGCCGCCCCGTGCCAATAGGCACCCGACACGGCTGCCTGTGTCACTGTCAATCCCTGCGCGAGCAGTCCGCCGATAATACCCGCCAACGTATCTCCTGTCCCGGCGGTGGCCAACCCCGGATTCCCTGTCGTATTGACATAACGCGCCCCGCTCGGCAATACGGTCACTGTCGGCGCACCTTTCGCAACGACCACCGCCTCATATGCGGCGGCCACTTGCCCGCTCCGCTCCCAGCGTTCCGTCTCCCCGCCGATATCGGCACTTCCTGCCAAGCGCGCCAACTCACCGGCATGCGGCGTCAGTATCCATGAGGACGTATGCGTAATGTCAGGCTGCTGCGCCAATGCAAAAAGTCCGTCCGCATCAATCACCGTCGGACCATGCCACTGTGACAAGACCGACCCGACCCAGGCTTGCGTTTGGGGCGATCTGCCGATACCGCACCCGATGACCAATGCATCATAGTCGCCGAAATCCGTATCGGGGCACATCGCCGCACCCCATGTATCGGCCTCTCCGACACCGCGCACCATCACCTCCGGCACGAGCGCGGCCAAACGCCCGCGAACCGCACCGGGCACCCACAATGTCACTTTGCCGGCACCGCTGTACAATGCCGCCTGCGCCGCCAACAAGGCCGCCCCTTCCATGCCCTCACTGCCGGCCAGTATCGCCACATGGCCCTGCGTTCCTTTATGAGCGTTGCCTTGCCGCTGCGGCGTCACCAATTCCGGTATGCCGGGCACCGCCAACTGCGTCTGCCAATCCGCCGGCGGCAGACCGAGCGGAATCCGGACTTTTTCACCGGCATACGCACATGCCGGATACCAATACAATCCCCGTTTCGGCCAGCCGACCATCCAAGTCACATCCGCACGTAACGCGGCACCATCGGCGGCCCCGCTCTCGGCGTCAACACCGACAGGCACATCGATTGCCGCCACCATAGCACCCTTGCGCAGGTGCCACTCATTGACCGCCGTGACCCACCGCCGTACTTCACCGTCCGGCGCACCACGGTAACCGATACCGCTGATACCTTCCACGACAATATCCGCCGTAGCCAGCACGGTCAGCGCATCATCGACATCTTGCGCCGAATACCGCGCCCACATCATCGTGCCGTCTACGCTTTGCTCCAAACGATTCGATACCAAGGCACACAATTCGCTGCGGCGTTTGCCGAAATCGATCACCGTTACACGCCAGCCTGCCGTCACGGCATATCTGGCCAATACCAATGCGTCACCGCCGTTATTCCCGCCGCCCGCCAAAATCACGCAATGCGGCAATGCAACGCCGCGCGCCAGATCTTGCAAGCGCCCCCAAAGCTGCGCGCCGACGCTCTCCATCATCACTTCGGCACTGAATCCCTTCGCGAACTGCTCCTGCTCCCAGCACCGCATGTCCGCCGGCGTTACAACGTAGACCCGTGTCCCCACAATATCACCCCTGCAATCGCATATTCCCGTTCATGACTGAGCGAGACCGTCGACGAGACCGCGCCGATTTCCTCGCATCGTTGCCGTACTGTACCTGCCAGCTGCAAGTACGGCGCACCGGATTCGGTATGCCGCACCTCGATTTCATGCCACGTCCCCCCGCCGCCTTGCAATGCTTTAATGACCGCTTCTTTCGCCGCAAACATCGCTGCATAACTGGCGTATTTCCCCTTGCCGCGGCCTTCCGCGTACATCCGTTCCGCCGCGGTAAATAACCGCTCTGCCGCTTTTTCTTTTCGGTCAAGCAGGCGGCGGATGCGCTCTATTTTGACAATATCCGTACCGTATCTGATGGACATTCGCAACTCCTTTTTCGAAATCTTGCGCATATTCCGTTTTTATGATAGAATTTCAAGGTATAAACAAATGAACCACGATAGGAGGTGACACCATTGCCGCAAATTAAATCCAGCATCAAAAGCATGAAGACTGACGCCGAACGTCGGGCCCAAAGCGCCGCCGTCAAATCGCGCATCCGTACTGCTATCAAAAAGACGCTGCAGACCGCAGAAGCAGGAGATGCCGATGCCGCTCGCAAAGAGTTTTCCAACACTGCGCGTATCATCGACAAGGCAGCCTCCAAAGGTGTAATTCATAAGAACAATGCCGCTCGCAAAAAATCGCGTCTGCAGGCGCACTTGCAAGAAACAGAAAGCAAATAATCGCTTGTAAAAAGCTACTTCGGTAGCTTTTTTTATTGCGTAAAATTCTCCTTGCCGTCGATTCGTTCGTAGATAAGCGGAATGTCCGCCGCTTCCGTACCGAGAATAAAGGCACGGCGCAACCGCTCGGTCAACGCCTCCTCATCCGTCATATCATCGCTATACACGGTTACCAGCGCATCGCCCCGGCGAATCGTATCATTCAACTCGCAATGGAGCCGCAGACCGACCATCGGCGAAATCGTATCCTCTTTGACCATTCGACCCGCGCCGAGCTCCCGACTGACTTGTGCCAACACCATGGCGTCGATACCGTTCACGACGCCTTCTTCCTGTGCTGTAACCGTATGGACATGAGCGGCCTGTGTCAACGGACGATGCCCCACCCAGTCTACGCTGCCGCCCTGTGCAGCCAACCACGCTTTCCAGACGGAAAAGGCCTCTCCCGACTCCCACACTTCTCGTGCCCGAGCGATACCGCTCTCCCAATCGTCCGCCTTGCCCGCGCCGTAAATCATTGCCCCCGCCAGCGTCAGCGATACGTCAATCAGACGGCGATTGCCTTGTCCTTGCAAGACCTCGGTCGCTTCATCGATTTCAAGACTGTTGCCGACGGCACTGCCGAGCGGTGCATTCATATCCGACACAATCGCCAGCGTACGCCGACCGGCCTGCTCCCCGATGGCCACCATCAAGCGCGCCAGCACCTCTGCCTCTTCCCGCGTCTTCATGAAGGCCGCCGCACCGCACTTTACATCCAGCACGATGACGTCCGCCCCCGATGCCAGCTTTTTGCTCATCACAGACGAGGCGATGAGGGGCAAACTCTCCACCGTCCCCGTGACATCCCGCAGGGCGTACATCAACCCGTCCGCCGGTGCCAACTCTTCACTTTGGCCGATGACTGCCAGATACAATGTTTCAATTTGCCGGCGAAAGTCCGCCGCGGACAACTGCACGGAGAATCCGGGTATCGACTCGAGTTTGTCCAGCGTGCCGCCGGTAAATCCGAGACCGCGTCCCGACATTTTCCCGACGCGCACGCCGGCCGCCGCCACAATCGGCGCCACAATCAGCGTCGTCGTGTCCCCCACCCCGCCGGTACTGTGTTTGTCGGTAATCGGCCGCCATGCATCCGGCCATTGGATGACTTCCCCCGAGTGCGCCATGGCCAATGTCAATGCCACGGTTTCCTCACGAGTAAGGCCGCGGCAATACACCGCCATCAACCATGCCGCCATCTGGTAGTCGGGTACCGCCCCGGCGGTATACAACGCTACCAGAAAATCAATTTCCGCGGCCGTCAGCGGGATATTGTCCCGTGTCTTGCCGATGAGTTGTACCGTATCCATTGCTCCTCCTTGCAAAAAAAGACTGCCGCGGCAGTCTTTTGCGTCATACCTGTGTCACATTCCGGTGCTGCCGATTCCGCCGACGCGGACACCGGTCGCTTCATCATCCGCTACCAACAGGTAACGGGTAAATATCCCTTGCGCGATACGCTCTCCCTTGCGGATAGCGAACGGCGCTTCACCTGCATTGTAAACGGCAATCATAATATGACCTTCGTTCTCTTCGTTATTGTAATAGTCGCTGTCGATAATACCTGTCCCGTTGATTAACAGCAATCGGTTGCGAATCGAAATTCCCGATCGGATATGCACGGCCAAGTACTCACCGATGCCCATAAACGCTTTCAGTCCCGTCGGGATTAATGTCACTTCCTGCGGCGCCAGCACTACATCTTCCGCACTGGCGATATCGTAGCCGGCGCTTTCCGCCGTCTTGCGCTCGGGCAAGGTCAGTCCCTGCCCGGCATAAGCGGATACGACTTCAAATCCGCGTATCGGTTCCATAGTAATCCTCCTTCGGTCCTCACGAATGCCGTTTGTCGGCGGCTCCGTTTGCGTTCAATACCGCTTTGCGGGACAGATTGATTCGTCCCTGTTTGTCGATTTCCGTCACTTTGACCATGATTTCATCGCCGACATTGACGACATCTTCCACCTTTTCCACCCGTTCGTTCGCCAATTGCGAAATATGGACCAATCCTTCCTTGCCCGGCAGAATTTCGACAAATGCCCCGAACTTCATCAAACGGGTTACTTTCCCCATGTAAACTTCACCCGGCTCGACTTCCTTGACCAGCCGTTCAATCATTTCGACCGCTTTTTGACCGCCTTCACCGTCCACCGACGCAATATAGACGGTGCCGTCCTCTTCAATATCGATTTTGACACCGGTCGCATCGATAATCTGATTAATCATCTTGCCGCCCGGTCCGATGACCGTGCGAATCTGATCGACAGCGATTTTCATCGTAATAATCCGCGGTGCATACGGCGACAGTTCCGCTGCCGGCCGATCAATGCAGGCGGCGATTTTATCCAAGATGAACAGTCGTCCTTCATGCGCCTGTTGCAATGCCGACGCCAAAATCTCCCGCGAAAGACCGTCCACCTTGATATCCATCTGGATAGCGGTCACGCCCTTGGCGGTACCGGCGACTTTGAAGTCCATATCGCCCAAGGCATCTTCCATACCTTGAATATCCGTCAAAATCGTGTAATATTCGCCTTCTTTAACGAGCCCCATGGCCACACCGGCGACCGGTGCGCTGATCGGCACCCCCGCCTGCATCAGCGACATGGTACTGCCGCAGACGCTGGCCATCGAAGATGAACCGTTCGATTCCAAAATTTCCGACACGACCCGCAAACAATACGGGAACTCTTCTTCACTCGGAATCACCGGCAACAGCGCCCGTTCCGCCAATGCGCCGTGCCCGATTTCCCGCCGTCCCGGACCGCGCGTCGGGCGGGTTTCCCCGACGCTGTAAGACGGGAAATTGTATTGATGGATATAGCGTTTTTCCGTATTGGGCGATACATCGTCAATCACCTGTTTTTCCGACAACGGTGCCAACGTCGTAATCGTCAACGCTTGTGTCTGCCCGCGGGTAAAGAGCGCCGAACCGTGCACGCGCGGCAACAGGCCGACTTCGCAAGTAATCGGCCGAATCTCGGTCAGACCGCGGCCGTCCGGACGGATTTTATCTACGGAGATCATCCGCCGCACGATGGATTTCGTCAATTTGTCCAATGCCTGCCGAACATCACCGGCCTGCTCCGGATATTTTTCCTCAAAGTAGGCTTGCGCCTCTTGCTTGACTTCATCCATATGTGCTTCGCGCGTCTGCTTGTCCGGATCGAAAATCGCCTCTTTCAGCTTGGCGGCGGCATGTGCTTCGACTTCCGCCGTAATCTCCGCCGGCACCTGATGCACTTCATAGACGCGCTTTTCTTTACCGATACGCGCCACTATCTCCTCTTGAAAGGCGACCAGACGCTTGATTTCTTCATGTCCGAACATAATTGCATCCAGCACCGTTTCCTCCGGTACCTCCTGCGCGCCGCCTTCGACCATCAGAATCGCATCTTTTGTACCGGCGACGGTAATCACCATGTCCGAGGCTGCTGTCTGGGCGACTGTCGGATTGATAATCAGCTCTCCGTCTACACGGCCGACCTTGACACCGGCAATCGGTCCGTCAAAGGGAATGTCCGAAATCGAAAGTGCCGCGGACGCCCCCAGCATGGCGGCCATTTCCGGCGCATTGTCATGTTCGACGGACAACACCGTCGCCACGACATGCACATCGTTGCGGACCCCCTTATCGAACAACGGCCGAATCGGTCGGTCAATCAAACGGGCATGCAAAATTGCCGACTCGCCCGGTCGGCCTTCCCGCTTGATAAATCCGCCCGGAATCTTGCCGACCGCATATAACTTTTCTTCATAATCCACGGTCAACGGGAAAAAGTCTGCCCCTTCCCGCGGCTGCCGCGACCCTGTCGCCGTGACCAACACCGCTGTATCCCCGTACCGTACCATCACCGCCCCGCTCGCTTGCTTGGCGTACTTTCCTGTCTCAATGGTGAGAGGTCGCCCTGCGACTTCCGTAGTGAACACCTCGTTCATGTTTTCTCCTCCTGTAATACTCATTATCAATACTTTATCATTATATCACATCACTATCGGGCACTCAATCAGATTGCCCGCATCGCACCGCATGCCGCTCACGAATCTTCCGCCTCGCCTGTCGCTTCCGGTACATAACTCAAGTAGTGTCGATCAATCCGAATCAGTAGTCGGTATTCCGGATGATACCGGTGCACGGCATGATGAATATCACGGACGATTTGGGCATCGTCTTCGGGGGTGTCACCGACCGACACGTCAAAGCTGATATCCCACCCCGCCTTTGTCGCGACGGCGTAAACATCATGTGCCACCCAGTTCGGATCGAGCATCGCCAATGCCCGCCGCACTTCATTTTCCGCAACCGCCGCCTCCGGATCGCTGAGGTTACGCGGATCCATATGCACGAGTGCCTGGGCGTCATACTCCGTTTCTATCCGACGTTCCACTTCGTCGGCAATACGGTGCGCTTCCAGAAAGCTGTTACGACTGTCAACCTCAATATGACATGTCATAAACTTGTACCCCGGTCCGTAATCATGCACGATTAAGTCATGTGCACCGTGCACCCCCGGGCATGACGCGATAAACGCCAAGATATCCCGCTCTTCCGCCGCGCTCACCCGTTTACCGAGCAGCCGGTCCAGTCCGCGATGCAAGATTCGCACCCCGGTGACCAACAGCATCAGCGCGACCAAACCGCCGATATACGCATCGATTTGCCACCCCATCGTAAACTCGATGCCCAAGGCCGCCAGCACGCCCACCGTAATCATCATATCGGAAAACCCGTCCGCGACCAGTGCCCGCATCATCTCCGACCGTGTCCGTCGATACCAATACCGCAAGCCGATAATCAATCCGATTTGCACCGCAATCGACACCAACAGCACCGCAAACAGTATCGGCTCGTACGGCACCGTATTCGTGTGGAGCACTCGCGTCACCGACTCCGCCAGCACGGTCAGTCCGGCGTACAAAATCACCACACCGACGACCCCGGTCATCACATACTCCAGCCGCGCCCGTCCGAACGGATGCCGGTAATTCGCCGGCCGCATCATCATGTATACGGATACGCCGATGAGTACGCCGTACCCCACATCGGTAATATCGTGCATCCCGTCGCTCATGACCGCCAGCGATCCGAATATATGCCCGATTCCGATTTTCGCCGCCGACAGACCGATTTTCACTGCTAAATACAAGGCCAACGCCAGCGACATTTCGCGTCCTTTACCGATTCCCTGCATCTTGCCTCCTCAATAAGAAATTACGCCCCGTCAACACGGAGCGTAATTGGTATTAATATTTATCAAAATCAATTTCGTTTAAGATGTCCTTGAGCTTCATCAACTCATCTTTGGTCAAAGTCAAACCCTTCCCTGTTTTTTCATACCGAGGTCCCCACGAACGCAAATCAAACTTGGCATCGCGTTCACCCCAGCGAGTGTACGTCAGTTCCTTGCTCCACCAATCTTTCTTGGCGGCTGCCTCTTCATCGCTCAGTTCACGAAGATCCGCCTCCGCGTCCGGATTGCCGGACAGCTCTCCAAGCCGCGCGACAATTTCAAAATTAAAACTTGCCATATGATTCACTCCTTTGCGTTATTAACCGAAATAAAATCACATCGTTTTGTGTATTTTAATTAATATAATATCATACTCTTCCGCACGTCGCAATTATTTCTCTTTCTGCAGTGCTTGCAATTCTTGCAAGTGTTCACCTTGCCAGCACACGATACCCGTTCGGTCGCCCAACACGGACGCGGAAAAGACCGGATGGCGAATCCCGCTTTGCCGTTGCCGACAATAATCCGCCAATGCTTGACGCACCGGCCGGAACAAGAGCAAAATGGCAATAATATTCGTAATGGCCATAAGCGCCATGAAAAAGTCCGCCAGGTTCCAGACCAGTTCTAATTTTGCCAGCGCGCCGACCATAATCATCCCGCCGACCAGCACACGAAATCCGTACAGCACACGGGTATCGGCACACAGGAAACCGATATTGATTTCACTGTAGTAGTAGTTGCCGACAATCGAGCTGAATGCAAACAGGATAATAAACACTGCCAATGCCCCGGCCGCCCAATCACCTAAAAAGAGCGACAAGTCATACTGAATGAGCGCAATGCCGGTCAGGCCCGATGTCGCCCAATCCCCGGAGCACAAGACGATAAAGGCGGATGCGCTGCAGACCAGCAAGGTATCCACAAACACCCCGAATGCTTGCAGCAGTCCTTGTTTCACCGGGTGCGATGCATCGGCGGTGGCTGCCGCGTTCGGGACGGCGCCCATGCCGGCTTCATTGGAGAATAGTCCGCGCTTGATTCCCGCCATGACCGTGGCACCGAAACCGCCGCCGGCCAACGAATCGACGTCCCACGCATCCGTCAGGATTAATGCGAAAATCGACGGCAATTCGCTCAAATGCGCCAACATAACGGCCAAAGCCGTCAATATATAAATGCCCGCCATCAACGGAACCATCCATTCCATCACACGAGCGATTTGGGTCAATCCTCCGCAAATCAATAAAATCGCAAATAATGTTATCCCTGCACCGATATACAACGGCTGCCAACCGAATGCGGTTTGCAATGACAACGAAATAGTATTGGCCTGCACGGAATTAAAAATCAACCCGTAGGTCACACTAATCAATACCGCAAAAAACATGGCCGCCCGCGGCGCGCGCAGTACATTCCTGATGTAGTATGCAGGCCCTCCGCGAAAGCCGCCGCCCGGCAGCGGCACTTTGTACAATTGCGCCAATGTGCTTTCCACAAACCCGCTTGCCGCACCGATTAATGCAATCATCCACATCCAAAATACCGCGCCCGGTCCGCCCAGCACCACGGCAATCGCAATCCCCGCGATATTTCCGACGCCGACACGCGATGCCGTACTGATGCAAAATGCTTGAAACGGTGAAATGTGCCCCTCTTTTACTCGGCCGGCAGCGCCTTCCGTCAACAGACGCAACATCTCCGGCAAAAGCCTGATTTGCACAAATCCCGTTTTGACCGAAAACCATAAACCGGCCGCAATCAACAATGTAATCAGTATGTATGTCCAAAGCACGTCATTGACCGCCGCAATGACATCATTCATCCATTCCATTCATTCGCCTCCTCGTTGTATTTGTTTATTATACTGTATTTCCGTCGGTCAATGATATCCTTGATACCTTGCCAGCCTTTTTAATTTGGCAAAAACCGCTTGCACAATGCACGGCCGCTCGCGTATGATTAAGATAACCACTATAAACATTTCAGGTGACCCATATGGATTTGCTTTATCGCATGTTTCCGGCATTGACCCAACCGTATTATCGACAATTTTGGTGCAGCCAGTGGCTCGCGCTCATCGGCCTGTGGATGCAGGTGACCGCCCAACAGTGGCTGGTGTATTCACTGACCGGCTCGGCCTTGCTGCTGGGACTGCTCGGCGTGGCACAATTCGGCCCGATTATGCTGTTTTCCTTGCCCGCCGGCGTATTTGTCGACCGTATCCCCAAGCGGACCTTGCTGCGCTGGACGCAGACCGGGTTTATGTTGCAGGCGTTTGCCCTTGCGGCACTCGTGCTGACCGAATCGGTAAATTTTTACAACGTCCTCGCACTGGCGTTTATCTACGGCTGTATCCAAACAGTAGACACGCCTGCCCGCCAGTCCTTCATCCCGGATTTGGTCAAAACGGAATATCTGCGCAACGCCATCAGCATGAACTCCGCCAACTTCAACGTCGCCCGCATGATCGGACCGGCACTGGCGGCCGTCATCGCCGCTGCCTACGGCACGGGATGGCTCTTTTTCATCAACGGACTGTGTATGATTCCCGTCCTCTACGTATATTGGCATTTGCCGGTTGAAGGGCGCGCACCGGAAACGACACAGACGCACCGTTTTCTCGATGAAATTCGCGGCGGTCTGCGCTATGCCGCCCAAAATTTACCGGTCATGTCCTCGTTGGTGGCGCTGGCCATCGTCTCCGTCATGAGCATGAACCAAAGCGTATTCGCTCCGCTCTATGCCGACCAAGTGCTCCACAAAGGCATCGCCGGGTTCGGTATGATTACCAGTGCGATGGGTGTCGGCTCCTTCACTGCCGCCATCCTGTCCGCGACCAGCGCCAAGGGACGCCCCTCGGCGCGACTGGTATTCGGCAGCGGGATTCTCACCGCCCTGGCGCTCATCGCGCTCTCGCTGACCTCCACCTACGAACTGGCACTGCTTGCCTGTGTACTGTTCGGTTTTTTCTGTCTGACCTTTGTCATCAATGTCAATACGCTGCTGCAAATCAGTACCGCCCCCGAACTGCGCGGACGGATTCTCTCGATTTACTCGTTTGTATTTCTCGGTGCCACGCCCCTCGGCAACCTGATTACCGGAACGGCAATCGAACTGCTGGGCACCGCGCACGGCATTCTGTGTTGCGGAGTCTTGACCCTATTGTTCCTGCTCCCCTTATTGCACTATGTATATCACCGCATTCGCCGCAATCCGGATGCGTTCAGCCAATAAAAAAGCCTTGTGCCGGCATGCTACGCATGTACAGGCACAAGGCTTTTTCTTAGTGAAACACCAGAAAATACAAGGTCGCCACCGCCGCCAAAGCGAAGCGGTAGTAGGCAAATCCGGCCAGGCTGGCGCGATTCAAAAACCGCAAGAACCACAATACGGACATATACGCCACGACAAAAGCCGTCACAAAGCCGACCGCAAAGATGCCCAAATCATTCCACGTCAAGTAACGATAAATTTTCAGGAAATCATACAAGCAGGCGACCAGCATCAACGGTGCTGCCATAATAAAGGTAAAGTCCGCCGCCGCTTTACGGGTAATCCCGATTAAAATCCCGCCGGAAATCGTCGAGCCGCTGCGAGAGAAACCGGGCCACAGCGACAGCACCTGAAAGAGACCGATAATCACCGCTTGCGCCGTCGTGATTTGGTTGACATCGTCCACGCGCACCCGCACGCCGCTTTTTTCCGCTACCAGCATCAAGACGGCGCCGGCCACCAAGCCGATGACCACCGTCTGCCAACCGAAGAGATAGGTCTTGATGACACCGTGCAACAAGTAGCCGACGCCCATCGCCGGCAGCATCGCCAGTGCCAGATTATAGCACGAGGTGCCTCGTTTTTGGAGCCAGTTTTCCCGGCGAATCATACGGGCAAAATTGTCCCGATAGACCACCAGTACAGACAAAATCGCCCCCAACTGGATAAACACTTCAAACACACTTGCTTTGACGCCGGTAAAGCCGATCATGTCCCCGACAATAATCATGTGCCCCGTGCTGGACACCGGAATATATTCGGTCAGCCCTTCGACAATCCCGATTAATAATGCTGCCCCGTATTCGTACATAGTCCACTCCTGTCAGCCGCGACGAAGCAATCCGTCCGCCGCCAATTCATCGATAATCCATTCATCCGTCGGAAATGCCAGTGCCGGCACTTCCGCTCGTGTCACATACCGTACGTCGTCGGCATCATCGGCCGCATGCAACCGACCGGCCACGACATCACATAAAAACCAGCATCCCACGCTCAATGCATGCGCGGCATGGAAATTCGAATACACATTATACACGCGCTGCGGGCGAACCGTCAATCCCGTTTCTTCCTGCATTTCCCGCACCAACGCCGCGCGGATATCCTCGCCCCACTCGATATGACCGCAGGGAATGCACCACTTCCCCGCGTAGGTCTGTCCCGCAGCACGCCGTACCAGCAACAACCGCCCTTCCTGCAGGACGATGCCCGCCACCGCCGCCATCGGATTACGATACTTCGGGGTCCGGCACTGCGGGCAATACGCACGCAGCGTCTCCCCGCACATGCGTTGTAGCAAGCGTGTACCGCATGCATCACAATAGTTCATATTGCCTCCCCGTAAAAAGAGCCGCTTCTCAGCGGCTCTTTTGTTTCCGACACACCTGTCAATCCAAGGTAATCACGCGCTGCGGATTACTGATTTCGTAGGAAAAATAATTCTTCTTACTGTTGTGTTCCAACCGTAATACGTGGCCGTCAAATGCCCCGCGCCAGCCGATAATAATCGGGTAGGTCGCACTCAACTCTTCAAAGATTTTCATCGGTTCCAAGTTGAAAATCGGCGCAAACAAGATTTCCACGCTGTCGATAATAATACCCTTGTCCGCCAAGACGCGGAATGTCTCAATCAAGGATTCTTTGGCTTCAATCGGCCGTTCGTCATGCTCGACTTCAAACAACTTTTCCATGAGCAATTCTTTGGCTTCGATGTACCGCCATTCTCCCGTCTGTTCCAGCTCCCGCAACAATTTGCTCTTGCCCGAACCGGCACCGCCGACGACAAACAAAATCTTTTTATCGCTCTGTGCCACTTCCTGCCAACGTGCTTGCAAATCCTCTACCGTCACCACTAGCATCACGCCCCCATGTTTGATTGTTGCTTTCATTATAATATACTTTGCGTCAAAATTCTACCTTGCTTTGCCCTCGTTTCCGTCCTCCTTCAAACCGTAACGTACATCGCGGTCGGCGGATACCGCCAATCGGGTATCGGTAAGCACAATATCGATGACCTCTTGTTTGTCGGCCGAGATGACCAATGCCAGATAGACGCCGGGTTGTGTATCGTCGATATAGTACCAAACGACGGGACAACCGGGCTTGCCATCTTCTTGTAAAATCGGCTTGCCGTAGACATGCAACACGGTCGAGGCACTGTCCCCCAGCGCAATACCTTTGCTCGTCGCGACATGCGGAGAGCGCACAATCACCTTGCGGATTTTTTGTGTCGGCTGATCGACTTCGACCATCATATCCCGAAACAGCCAGTAGCACCGCATGCCGACTTCCGCCTTGCTTTCCCATGTCGCCCAAGTCGGTTCGCGATATAACTCCCCGACACTTAATCCCATCAGTTGTAACGGTGCCGGTTGCGCATCAGATGCCTTCTGCCCGCTGAGCCGGTCCAAGCGAAGTTCGTCGACTTGCAACGCATGAATTTTGACCGTCAGTCGCTGCGTACCTTCCGGGTTATCATACAGATAGTACGTCGTTTCTTCGGCCGGCTCCCATCGAACTTGCGACGGTGCTCCGTACAGCCGAATGACATTCTCCCGACTGTTGCCGACAGTAAGTCCTCGCAGCGTGGCCGGTGTGTGCGCCGCACTTGCCACCGCCACCACCCCGCGCTGGAGCTTGGCCGCGTCAATACCGTACTGTGCCGCCACCGCAGAGGACCACTCCGGCGCCTCCCGTACGACCGCGACTCCGTCTGCAAATCGATATTCCGTGTCCATATTGCCGTGCCGTACCTCTTTCGGCGTGCCGAAAACCCGCAGCAATGTCGCCGCATCACTGCCGATACGGATAGCTCCCAACTGCATATCGTTTGTCGTCACGGGTTCATTTCGTAATTGTGCCAAGGACCACACCAAGTACGTACGATTCGTCCCCTCATGGACACGCTTTTCCGCACGTCCCGCCGCCGGAGGTGCTGCCGCCGTCACCGGCTCAGACGTTGCGGTCACTGCCTCATGCGCAACGTTTAGCGCCTGCTCCGGCACCGCTTCGACAGCGTTTCCCTCTGCCGCCGCCACACCGCCGATACCGGTCGCGGTCAACAACAATGCCGCTGCCGCAATGGATGTCAATTGTCTCATACACTCCTCCTTTGCCAAGATTATACCATAGCCGCCACACGACTTGCGACGCGAACCCGTCCGCATTCCTGCCTCTTCCGCGTATTTTACGACTGCACCGAAATAGTGTACAATCAAGTCGTACCCACTATCAGTTACCTTATAAAGGAGGATTTTCTATGCATGCATTACGACATTTGGGATTACTTTGTGCATTGACGGCACTGCCGCTGGCGGTCGGCGTCCAAGCGGCCGACACGGCACCGGAGGCCCGGACGATTACAGTCACCGGCAGCGCCTCGCAAACGGTCGTGCCGACGCATGCCTCGATTTCATTCGGTGTGATCGGTGAAGCCGCCACCGTACAAGAGGCCAAGCACTCGCACGACGCCGTCATGAACCGTGTCATGAGCGCGTTACATTCGCTCGGTATTCCCGCCAAGCAAATTCGTACGGATACCTTTGCCATCGCTCCGGTGTATACGTCATCTCGTGATAACGAACCGGCACGCATCACGGGGTATCGCGTGACAAACAAAATCACACTGACAACCACGGATATCAACCGCCTGGCCTCCGCACTCGACAACGCCATCACCGCGGGCGCCAATGTCGCCGACAGCATCGATTTTGCCGTCGAGCAGCCGGAACAGTTTGAGGACGCATTGCTGACAGCCGCCGTTCGCAACGGGCGCCATAAGGCCGACCTCATCGCCCAAGCGACCGGAGCGCGTCTCGGTACATTGCTGCGCGCGGAAATCTATGACAACGGCTGGAACCGCATGAAGTCCACCGCCCTCTATGCCACCGACCAGGCAGGTACTCCGCTTGCCGGCGGCACGCAAGAGGTCAGCGTACGAGTCAACTTGGTATTTAGCGTCATTTGACGGAAAGGAGTTCCGCATGAGTATGGATACACTATTACCCGAAGAATACGGTGCCGACTTTGTAAAGCGAATTCGGCACGGCGTGTTTTTGACCAGCAAAGGCGAATTCGTCAATTCCATGTGGCTCAACTGGGGAACCATCGGCTATCGCTGGCGGCGCTACTGCTGCACCGCCTTCATCCGACCGTCCCGCTATACAGCGGAAATTCTCGCCGCACACCCGGAATTCACCATCTCTATCCCTCACGACGACCGCTACCAAGAATGGTTGCATAGTTGCGGCACGACATCGGGACGTGACGGCGATAAGCTGGCCGCGCACGGTATTCGCACCGCGCCGGCGCAGGAGGTCGGTGTGCCGATTATCGCCGGCGAGGGATTCACGCACTTGGAATGCCGCCTGCTCCAGATTGCCAAAACGGATCCGACGTCGCTGCACGCGGATATCTTCGACAAGTTCTATCGTGAAAAGGGAAATATTCACGATGCCTATGTCGCGGAAATCGTCGCCGCCTATCGCACATAATGGCTTGACTGTCACGGCCGCCGCTACGGCGGCCGTTTTTTATACCCAAAAGTCATATATTCCCTATCATTTGTCTTTTGTGTAAATACATTTGTTTTTCTTCAATAGATAGAGTATAATACACACATATTATTTTTAGGAGTGATTCGGATGATACGAAAAATTTGGCAAAAAATGAACGACACCAGTCTGGTCAAACAGATTGCGGTCGGGATTGTATTGGGGATTTTACTGGCAGCGCTCATTCCCGATTGGGTGGCCTCCGTCGCGATTTTAGGAACGCTGTTTGTCAACGCCTTAAAAGCGGTTGCCCCCGTCTTGGTATTTGTACTGGTCATGAGTGCACTGGCCACCAAACCGGCCTCGGCCTCCAGCAATATGAAGCCGATTATCCTACTGTACATTGTCAGCACCTTTCTTGCTTCATTGACCGCTGTCGCGGTCTCCTTCCTCTATCCGGTGGAATTGAGCCTGCAAGTCACCAATGCACAGCTCGCACCGCCGAGCAATATCACGGAGGTCATCCGCACGGTCGTACTCAACGTCGTCGATAATCCGGTGCACGCACTGCTCAATGCCAACTACATCGGCATCTTGGCCTGGAGTGTCGTTCTCGGCTTGGCCTTGCGCCGCGCCGGCAACGCGACAAAAGAGGTCGTCAAAGACTTGGCGGATGTCATCACCCAGCTCGTGCAATGGGTACTGCGTTTTGCACCGATCGGGATTTTCGGACTGGTCGCCAGCACAATTGCGGAAAGCGGGTTCAGCGTATTGCTCGGGTATGTGCGCCTGCTCGGACTCTTGCTCACCAGCTTCTTCTTCGTCGCACTGGTCTTGAATCCGCTGCTGGCCTATCTCAAAATGCGTCGCAATCCGTACCCGCTGGTCCTGCTGACGTTACGTGAAAGCGGTCTGTATGCCTTCTTCACGCGCAGTTCCGCCGCCAACATTCCGGTCAACTTGAACTTGTGCCGCAAATTGGGTTTGAACGAAGACACCTATTCCGTTTCCATTCCGCTCGGCGCATCGATTAATATGGCCGGCGCCGCCATTACCATTGCGATTTTGACCTTGGCCGCCACGCACACATTGGGCATTTCCGTCGATTTCGGTACGGCCTTTCTGCTCTGTGTCATTTCCGCCATCGGTGCCTGCGGTGCATCCGGTGTCGCGGGCGGTTCGCTGATGCTGATTCCGCTGGCCTGCTCGCTGTTCGGTATCAACAATGATATCGCGATGCAAGTCGTCGGCGTCGGATTTATCATCGGCGTCTTGCAAGACTCCTGTGAGACAGCGCTCAACTCTTCCAGTGACGTGCTCTTTACCGCCGTCGCGGAATATGACGCCGTCCGTCGAAACGAAGCCTAATCACGAAAAAGCCTGCCGAAAGGCAGGCTTTTTCGTTGCTCCCTATTATATTTTCCCTTCATAATAATACTGCGTCCACATCGCCACCTCGGCCAGCCCCGGATGCGGTGTCATCGTCTCTCCGATGCTGATGACCGAATCGGCAGACAGACGACGCACAAGGCCGTCCGCCCGCAGCCGTGCCACTTGCGGCGACGCGATATCCGCATGCTTCGCTTGCAATACGGTGTCGCCGACATTCATCAAGTTCACAAACGGCTGTAACAGCACCGTCGCTTGCGGTCCCACAATACTGACCCCCAGCAAGCGGTCGGTCTCGGCGTCGGCAATGAGTTTAATCATCCCGTTGTCGTCGGTGTCGGCGGTGATGCCCAATGCAAACCCTTTCGCCGTATCGGCGTAGCGATGATAGGCAATATGCAGCGGCCGTCCGCTACGTGCCGCCGCTTCCTCCGTCAAGCCGATACGCGCCACCTCCGGCGAGGTAAAGACGGCCACCGGTACCAAGTCGTAGCGTGCCCAGCGCCAATCCCGCGGATCGGCATGCGTCAAATTATGCGCCATGATATCCGCTTCGTAATTCGCCCGATGCCGCAGCGGTGCCTCCCCGTTCACATCGCCGAGTGCATAAATCCCCGGCGCGCTCGTTTCCAAAAACTCGTTGGTAAGGATGTAGCCTCTGTCGTCGGTCCGAATCTCCGTATGTTCCAATCCCAGCGTATCCGTATTCGGTACGATTCCCGCCGCGACCAGAAGCGCTTCCGCCTCCAGGATCGTCACCTGCCCCGTCGTCTTGTCTTTCAGTACCATGCGTTTCACGCCGTCTGCCGCCGCAACGGATATCGTCGCCTGATTGGTCAGGACCCGCACGCCGGCAGCCTCCAGCGACCTTGTCACACAGGCGGCGACCTCCGGCTCTTCACGCGACAGGATATGGGCACTGCGATGCACCAGCGTGACCGCTACGCCGGCCGCGGCCAACGCATGTGCAAACTCCGTCCCGATGGCTCCGGCGCCCAATATCACCATGCTCGCCGGCAAACGATAGGGGTACGAATCCCCGAAGAAATCTTCACTCGTCCAATATCCCGCGTCCGCCAATCCCGGCGCTTCCGCCTCATCGGGAATCCGCGACCGCCCGCCGACTGCCAGCAAAATCCGCGGCGCGCCGATCTGCTCTTTCCTACCGTCCGGCAACGTGACACGCAACTCGTACGGCCCGCAGAACCGGCCGTCACCGGCATACACATCGACACCGTCCATCTCCTCATAATGCGCCTGCAATTCGTAACATTGGTCAATCCGATTCCAGACCCGGCGACTGACCGTATCCCAGTCAATGGCAGGGCTGCACCCGGTAACCCCGATCCGTGCAAAACGGCGCGCAGACTCGACCGCATCGGCCGCCGTAACCATCACCTTTGTCGGAATACAGCCGCGAGTCAGACACGTCCCGCCGAACTTCCCGCGCTCGACCAAGGCCACACGCCGTCCCTGTGCCGCCAGTGTTTCCGTTACCGTATTGGCGGCACCGCTGCCCACCACTATCCAATCATATGTTTTCATCCCGACTCCCGTCCCTCTCTGTCTACGACTGCGCACAGACCGTCCCTTCCGTATCATGCTATAATACAGACAAACGAAAGGAGGCCTTGCCATGAACACCTATGAAGACCGAATCCGCAAACTCGCCGCACTGCTGAGTACCCACTCCCGCATTGTATTTTTCGGCGGCGCCGGGGTATCGACCGAATCCGACATCCCCGATTTTCGCGGTTCCGGCGGCATCTATCGCCGTCCCCGTCAATCGCCCTGGTCGGCGGAGGAAATGCTCTCCCACCATTTTTATCTCGAACATCCGAAAGAATTTTTCGACAACTATAAAGAACGCGAAGGATTCATGCGGGATGTATCCCCCAATCGTGCCCACTATGCACTGGCCCGCCTGGAAGAAAAAGGACGCCTGGCGGCGGTGGTCACCCAAAACATTGACGGCCTGCACCAACGTGCCGGCAGTCGCCGCGTCTACGAACTCCACGGCTCGGTGCACCGCAACTACTGTACCGAATGCCGCGCCTTTTTCGACATCGACAGTTTTATCGCACTCTGTACGCCGATTCCCCACTGTCCGCAATGCGGCGGCATCATCAAGCCCGATGTCGTACTCTATGAAGAAAGCTTGGACACCGACGTTCTCACGGATGCGGTCGATGCCATTCGCGACGCCGATCTGCTCATTATCGGCGGTACCAGCTTGGTCGTCTATCCGGCCGCCGGATTAATCCGTGAATACCGTGGTGAGCAGATTGTCCTCATCAATCGTGACCCCACCCCCGGCGATCGCTACGCGAATTTACTCTTTCACGAGAGTATCGGCGACGTATTGGAAAAAAGCGTCGCGCTGCTCTCGCCGCCGACCGCATAATCACGCAATGCCTCCCGCATCCGCTTGCCGATGCGGGAGGCATTGTCTTCATTCAGGCGACGAGTCGGTATCTTCGCCGCGCTTCTTGGCCAATGCATTGGCACGTGCCCGCCGTTTACGGTTACGATACCGTCCTTCCGGCTTGACCGCCGCCCGCGGCGCTCCCAAATAATGCCGCAACGACTGCGGCCAGCCGTATTCGATTGCCATGGCCACGACCATTGACAAGACGGCCGAAATACTCCACGGCAGCCATAATACCAGCGCCTCATCTCCGATAAAGCACCACAGCAGAAAGACACTCATCCCTACTTGGCAGGCATATCCCATCACGAGCGACAGACCGTATCGTTTCCATGCCGGCGCCCCCTCTTCCCGGTACAGCAACGCAAAATAATACGCGGCGCACGCCACACTCAATGCCACAATCCAGTGCCCCGCCACCGACAGAGGAAACCCCTGCCAGTACCCGATGGCAAATGCGCCGAGCAATCCGACAAAACCGCCCACCGCCGGTGACAAAATCAGCCCCGCCAAATACGCGCCGAGCATCCCCAGCGACACTTGCGGAATCAAACTCACCTGCGAGCCGATTAGACAAACCAGAATATAAAAGAAAATAAAAATACTCAATCGATTCATGTGTATACACCTCTCATTCTCTTCGCTATTATATCACACCCGCCTTATTCTCCCGACGACGCCGTTTTTGCAATCGGAACTTCCATGCTATAATAAATCGAATAACAGAGGTGAAACCATGAATTTAGCACAAGAAATCGCTCGACGTCGCACATTTGCGATTATTTCCCACCCCGACGCGGGGAAAACTACATTAACGGAAAAACTCTTGCTCTACGGCGGCGCCATCCACTTGGCCGGCTCCGTCAAAGCGCGAAAAACCGCCCGACATGCCGTCTCCGACTGGATGGAAATCGAAAAACAACGCGGCATCTCGGTCACCAGCTCCGTCCTGCAATTCGACTACGACGGACACCATGTCAATATTTTGGATACCCCCGGTCACCAGGATTTCTCGGAAGACACATACCGCACGCTCATGGCGGCCGACAGCGCCGTCATGCTGATTGACGTCGCCAAAGGCGTAGAAGCCCAGACGGAAAAACTCTTTCGCGTCTGCAGTGACCGCGGGATACCGATTTTTACCTTCGTCAACAAAATCGACCATTTCGGGCGCAATCCGTTCGACTTGATGGAAGAAATCGAAAACATGCTCGGCATCCGCGCCTGCCCCATGAATTGGCCCGTCGGAATCAACGGCAACTACCAAGGCATCTATGAGCGCGACACGGGAATGATTCATCTCTTTGCCAAGGCCGGCGATCACGGTCAAAAGAAACTGGCCGTCATGTCCGGCCGCCCGGATGATGCATCCATTCGCGAGCAGCTCGGCGAAGAGGTCATCCGACAACTGCAGGACGATATTGAGCTGCTCGACATTGCGGGCGATTCGTTTGATGCGGAAAAAGTCGCCCACGGGCAACTGACCCCGATGTATTTCGGGTCGGCCATGACCAACTTCGGCGTCCAACCGTTTCTCGAGAGCTTTCTGACATTGGCGCCCGCACCGGCCGCGCGACAGGCGGCCGAGGGTATTGTCGAGCCGGACAGCGACGCGTTTTCCGCGTTCGTCTTCAAAATCCAGGCCAATATGGACCCGAAGCACCATGACCGCATTGTCTTTATGCGCATCTGTTCAGGTGCCTTCACCAAAGGCATGTCCGTCGTTCACCGCCAATCCGGTAAAACCATTCGCCTGGCCCAGCCGCAACAATTTCTCGCCACGGAACGCACCATCATCGACACCGCCTTTCCCGGTGATATTATCGGTGTTTTTGACCCCGGCACCATGGGTGTCGGCGACACTCTCTGTGACGCCAAAAACCTCGTCACATTTGCCGATTTCCCTGTTTTCCCGCCGGAATTATTCGCACGGGTGACACCCAAGGACAGCATGAAGCGTAAGCAATTCCTCAAAGGCATGAACCAACTCGCCCAAGAAGGCGCCATTCAAGTCTACACCCAAGGCGAAGGCCGCGAATCCTTCATCATCGGCGCCGTCGGTCGCCTGCAATGGGAAGTACTCGAATATCGACTGCAAAACGAATACAACGTCACCGTCGAATTGACACCGCTCCCCTACAGTGTGGCTCGTTGGGTCCTGGACGCCCGGCCCGCCGACCTCACCGGTCTCGGTACCTCTCTGATTATCTACGACAGCCGCCAACGTCCTGTCATCTTGTTGGCCAACGACTGGCAAGCCAATTGGCTCGTCGAGCGCAATCCGAACGTGACCTTTGTCGCTTCACCGCCGCTGACCGTCGACACCCCCGCAGCTCCTTAATCACCCCGTATCGTCGGCAATCCGACGCGGATGCCGGCGCGTGCCGCTATCCGCCCTTTCAACGGGCGTGTAACTGCTATCCGAGCAGGTACTCCGCACCACACGTAGTGGTATACAGCGACAAAAAAACTGACTTCGTTATGAAGTCAGTTTTTTATTTCATCTATTTTACCGCGAACCGCCTTACCCGTTTCGGTGTTCCGTCGAATGCAAGTACGATTTAATCAACCACAGGCTGTCAATCGGACGCACAATCCGCGCATCGACATACGCCATCTGCGGCGTCAAAATCGTATGCGCCTGGCAATTTCCCGCTTTGGTAATCCCGACGACCAGCGCCCCGTACGCAATATCATCCTCGCGATTCCGATAGAGCGGCAAGACGACACTCATCGTATTTTTCCCCGGATAATACACCGGTATCGCAATCGCCGGATTTTGGTCAACACGATTTTGCGCGACCTTCACATGCTCTTCCAGCCGGTCCAACAAGCGATTTTGAAAATCCGTATTCTCCGCTACCAGCGTTCCCAGCTTGCGATTTTGCTCATTGACCTCGACCGTCTTTCCTTCCGCCACCATCCGCCGACGCTGCTCCAAAATATTTTTCAGCGGCGACTTTGTCTTTTTATCACTTTCTTCCACCAACATCTCTTCCGGTAATCGTCCTGCATTGGCAATCACGATATGCTGATAATCGACATCCAAGTAAGTTTCTTTGGTAATCGCGCGCAGGCGATCATCCAAGTCATAGCCCGCCTTTTCCGGAAACTCGGCAAAGCGCTCGCTGATAATTTTCCCGTTCCCCGTGCCGCGGATACAAAACGCACAATATACCCACTGCTGCTGGTGCGAACCGTCATCACGGGAAAACAACGCATAAATCTCGTTGTCGCGTGTATCAACCAGTCCCGTATTAAACGCGGCGTATTGTTCGTCAATCGAATACACGATTTTGCCTTCCGTCTGTAAGCGATAGAAGGTGTACTTAATATAAGTCGCCAAACTGATATGCTGCGGATCCATGGAAAAATACCACGGCTCACTCATCATCATCGTATACAAATCATTATAAAAATCAACTTCCGCCCCCAGCCAGGCGAATTTCTTCAGCACCGCATTCGGCTCAATATCCTGATCGTCAATCATTTCAATCGGCAAAATCGAGCGATACTCGACATTCGGCTTGGCGGGAGAAAGTATAGTGTCTTTCGTTGCAGGCGCTTGAATCCGTTTCAACGGCGCATCCGCCGCTTTGCCTTTGCGATGGGCCGTCGTACGCGTCACCCGCGGTGGCGCCGGTGAGACCGCCATCACTGGCTTCTCTTCAACTGTCGGCGCCGGCAATGCATGCTTGGGCGTGCATTTCGCTTGCAGTGCCCGTTCACGCCCCCCGACAACACTGTGTTCTTTTCTCTCTACGTTTTTCTCCGATGCCGTTTCTGTCACGCGGGGTACTTTATTATTATGCTTCCTGTGACTTACGTGCACCGTTTCCGGCACTTCCGTGATTTCTTCCAAATACCAAATCCATTGCGGATTCTTTTCCTTATACCGATTCGGTGTATACCTCACATGCACCGGCTTGCCTTCCGTGCTGTTACGAATGAGATCATACTCGATATACTCGTTTTCTCGCTCCGTCAAGGAACCGTTCTCTTTGGCGGCAATGTAGCTTTCATCCAGTAAATTATAATAGTCCACCTTTTCATTGCCGTACAACTTTCGCAATCGGTTCCAACTCGACGAAGGAATACACGCTCTATTTTTAATTCCTTCCACTATAATCCTCCTTTAGTAACTGTTTTCTATTCCCAATTATAACACACCTCGCACCAAATCTTATACTCCCGAATGGGAGCAACAGGCTACAGTAAGTATCCGATGCATATAAAAACGCCCCGTGTTTGCAGGAAGGACCTGCTCTGCCGTAATCAAGTTATGGCATACGCAACCACTGTCATTGCTGCGTCGCTTACGCTACCTTGCGCCTTAAGTGACCTCAGTTGTTTGTGCGTTGCTTGCGCTCCTATAGATGACTGTGCCTGCTTACCTGCCAACAGATGCATCTACATACAAAAACACACCCGCTAACGTAGAGGTGCTTGCCTTGCCGCAAGCAAGTTATGTCATACGCAATCACATGTCATTGATGCGTCGCTTATGCTACCTTGCGCCATAAGTGGCTTCAGTTGCTTGTGCGTTGCTTACGCTCCTATACATGACTGTGCCTGCTTACCCTGCCAACAGCTGCATCTACATACAAAAACACCCCCGCATTTGCAGGGGCGTCTGTGTAATCAGCG
>CAMCNU010000002.1 GCA_945876385.1 uncultured Veillonellaceae bacterium
CGTTCATATTGCCTCCTGCGGTGATGGTGACGGTATCCCCGTTAATGAGTGTCGGAGTATAAGCCATCTGATAGGCAGTCTGCTTTATCAAAGACCATATCTCGTATAAAAATCATTAAAATAAATATCTAAAGATATTTCTGCATCACTGCCGATTGTATCTTTCATCACCATCATACTAATTCCATATTGATTATCCATCACCGCATAACTGCGGTAGTAATAATTTTCTCTATCGATACACTCGTCTACGTTCCATCTATCTTTTTCCTTTTCCTCTAGTAAATGCACTACCTTCTCCGGTGATAAATCAACTATAATTTGTTTTTCTAAAGACAATCGATAACCTCCTCTAGCAATTTCACTGTGTTCACTTTTAGTATGTAGATATAGTATACCAAGCTCCTGCTGATACACTTTTTCAAGTGTATCAGCACGTGCTTGTATTTTATCGGTAAAAAACATCCCGTAAACAAAAGTAGAGATGAAGTAAGAAATTCCAAATAAAAACCACCCTACAGCAAAGCAGTTAAAGACTTTACGCATCATCAAATTCTCCCCTTCAATGCCGTCCACGTAAAATCAAACGCTACTCCTGCTGTCATACCGGCCTGAATACTTGCAACACCACCATGCTGTCCAAACGATATGCTCCCTCCGATTCCACCTACTGCAGAAAATCGGAATACATTCTGCAATTCCTCGACCAGTTCACCAATGTCTTTTTGTGTAAGCAACCGATGTTCATAATTTTGAGCAATACGTCTCCATGCCGAACGACCATGCCTTTCTTGGTCGATAAGCTCTATTTGGGTAACAAAAAAGGAAGGCACGCCGTTCGGAGAGCTCGCTGCTGACGAATCTTCCGGCATGTCTTCCTGTATGGTGTAGGGTGAGTGCAATGCATGTACTTGTCGTTCAAACACGCGGCGCGCTTGTTCGTGTTGCTCATCGCCGGCAGCCATGACGACCGACAATAATGAGAACACCAAAATAGTTGTCACGATGCCTATCGCGATAACTTCGGCTGATACCATGTCCCCTTGTGCGAGTGTTCTTTTTCCCTTGTCGCGCATGGATATCCTCGTCGCATGAAGTGAATCTATGATTTCCCACTATATTGTTTAGTATACTCCACTAATTCTAGTTTTTCAATTCAACAATATGTAGTCTACTTCTCCAAAGTGTCACATATGTCTTAGCACATTACCCTTCATTAAGAATCGGCAAGAGTATACTTTTCAGGGCTTGTGCGGCGGATACGTCCTCGTGCAGATAAGGCACAGCGGTGCTGTATACAGTATTTTTTTGCCGCGCAGGTAATATTTCGTTTGCATTCCGTGTATCAGGGTGATATAATAACCGTAATTCAACACCAAGGGAAATTAAATAGTTCATACCCTGGCGGTATGAGTCGACAACGGAGTCGGCGTACGCTCGTATGCCGGTTTTGTGCGGGAGCGCAGGCTCCTTTTTTTATTTCCCTATTTGCAGTCACGGAAAGGATGAGTATGATGAAACGTTCTCTCGTAAAGATGGTCGCGTTGGCGACAGGTATCGCGGTCATGGCGGCAGTGGCCGGTTGCGGTGACGGTGCCAAGCAGCAGTATTTGAATATCGGTACGGGCGGCACGGCCGGTACGTATTATCCGCTGGGCGGGGCGATTGCGGAAATCATCAACAAAAACATTCCGGGTGCCAATGCCAGCACGGAAAGCACGGGCGCGTCGGTGGCCAATATCAATATGCTCAAGGATCATGCGATTGATTTGGCGTTTGTCCAAAATGATATCGCCTATTATGCGGCGAACGGGATTGAGATGTTTGACGGGAAGAAAGTCGATTCGATTCGCGGGATTGCGACGCTCTATCCGGAAACGATTCAGCTGGTGACGCTCGAGAAGAACGGCATTCGGACGATTGCGGATTTGCGCGGGAAACGGGTCGCGGTCGGCGCGCCGGGCAGCGGTGCGGAAGCCAATGCGCGGCAGATTTTGCAGGCGGCGGGCTTGTCCTATAACGATATCGACGTACAGTATCTGTCGTTCGGCGAAGCGTCGGGCGCGCTGAAGGACGGCAATGTGGATGCGGCATTTGTCACGGCGGGGTTCCCGACGGCGGCAGTGCAGGATGTGTCGGCGACACAGCCGATCACGCTGGTGGGGCTCGATGACGCGACGGCCGATGCGCTGGTGGCGCAGTATCCGTACTATACCAAGACGGTCATTCCCGCCGGCACGTATGACGGTGTGACGTCGGATATCGCGACGGTATCGGTCATGGCGATGATCGTGGCGACGGACAAGATGACCGATGCGCAAGGCTATGATATCACGAAGGCGATTTTCAACAATTTGGATCGGATTGCGGCGGCGCATGCGGTCGGTAAGCTCATCACGAAAGACGGCGCGATGAAAGGGATGCCGCTGACGATGAATGCGGGTGCGGAAAAGGCGCTGAAGGAATAATGCGGCGCGCGGCCATCATCACGGCCGTTCTCGTCGCCCTGTGTGTCGGTGCGTCGGTCGCGTGGTGGCGGACGGCGGGCGCGGTACCGACGATGTACGCGCTCACCGCGACGCGCTGTGACACGCTGGGGACGGCGCACCCGGATACAAGGCTCGAGATTCGCTTTCGGCATTCGGTACAACAAACCATAGTGACGGAGTATCTGGCGGTCAACGCCGCCGCGGACGGGTTCGTCCTGACGGGGACGAAGTATCGTTCGTACGGCGTGGGGTTGCCGTTTTTGCCGGAGGAAGGTACGTTTCGGCGTGAGGGCGATGATTTTGTGCTGACGGACATGCATCGCCCGCTCCCGTCGCTGCGTGTGGGGGTCGGTGTCGGCACGGAGCTGACGCTCTCCACGGCGCAAGGGTCGCTTGCGCTGTATCGCATCTATCCGGCGGGGACGGCGGTACGCATCGGTATCGCCCCGTATCGGCAAGTGCTGGCGGCGATGTGGCGGCCGCAACTATTAGCAGAATGAGGTACTATGATGACAACGACAACCAAGGCAGCCCCCGTGCTGCCGGATGACAATCGGCATTTGGCCGAATACAGCGGTCTGACGGGAAAAATCGTCGCGGCAATTGCGATTTGTTTTTCTCTATTTCAACTATATACGGGACTGTTCGGCGTATTGGACGCACAATTACAGCGTGCCGTCCATCTGGGGTTCGGCTTGGTGCTGATTTTCCTCTTGTATCCGACGCGGCGGCGCTGGCTGAGCCGGCGGTTTCCGCATCCGGCGGATATCGCACTCGCGCTGCTCGGCGGGGCGGCACCGGGGTACTTGATTGTCCAGTATCACGAGCTGGTCCTGCGCGCAGGCAATATCAGCGGCACGGATTTTGCCGTGGGGCTGTTGGGCGTACTGCTCGTCATCGAAGCCGCGCGACGGGTCGTCGGTATCCCGATGGTATCGGTCGTACTCGTGTTCTTGGCGTATGCCTTTGCCGGGCCGTATATCCCGGGAATTTTGGGGCATCGCGGCGTCACGCTTGAGCAGCTGGTCGGGCATCTCTTCTATACGACGGAAGGGATTTTCGGCATTCCGCTCGGGGTATCGAGTACCTTTATTTTCCTGTTTATCCTGTTCGGCGCGTATCTCGAATCGACGGGATTGGGGCATTTTTTCATTGATATCGCCAACGCGATTGCCGGCTGGGCGCGCGGCGGTCCGGCAAAGGTCGCCGTGCTCTCCAGCGGGCTCATGGGGACGGTCTCCGGCTCGTCGGTCGCCAATGTCGCCGGCACGGGGAGCTTTACCATTCCGATGATGAAAAAACTCGGCTATGACCGCAACTTTGCCGGCGCGGTCGAAGCCGCCGCCTCGACGGGCGGCCAGCTGATGCCGCCGATCATGGGGGCGGCCGCGTTCCTGATGGCGGAGTTTGTCAATGTGCCGTACATGGAAGTCGTCAAAGCGGCGACGATTCCGGCGATTTTGTATTTTCTCGGGATTTGGCTGGGTGTGCATTTTGAGGCGCGGCGCAAAAACCTGCGCGGTATCCCCCGCACGGAGCTGCCGAAGACGTCGTCCATCTTGCATGAACGCGGCCATCTGGCGCTCCCGCTGATTGTCATCATCTACCTGCTGGTCGCCGGCTACACGCCGATGCGCGCCGCACTGGTGGGGATATTTATGTCGATTGTCGCGGCGATGCTGCGGCGCAACACACGCATGTCGGCGGCGCAAATCGTACAGGGTCTCATCGACGGCGCCAAGGGCGTGCTGTCGGTACTGGCGGCCTGCGCGGCGGCGGGTGTCATCATCGGCGTCGTCACCAAGACGGGCGTCGGGATGAAGATGGGCTCATTCCTGCTGGATTTGTCGGGCGGGATGTTCTTGCCGATTCTCTTCTTTACGATGCTGACGTCCATCATCCTCGGTATGGGTGTACCGACGACGGCCAACTACGTCATCACCTCGACGATTGCCGCACCGGCGTTGATGGATTTCGGCGTGCCGGCACTGGCCGCGCACATGTTTGTCTTTTACTTCGGGATTATCGCCGACGTCACCCCGCCGGTCGCGCTGGCGGCGTATGCGGGCGCGGCGATATCCGGCGGGAACGCGCTCAAGACGGGCGTCAATGCGTCGAAGCTGGCGATCGCGGCGTTTCTCATCCCCTACATGTTCGTCATGTCGCCCGCCATGCTGATGATTGATGCCGACGCGCTCTCGATTATCTGGATACTCATCACGGCGATTATCGGGATGGTCGCGCTGAGCTCGTCGATGATCGGCTACTTCATCGTCAAGGAAAGCGCGTGGGAACGTATCGCCTTTGCCGTCGGCGGCCTGCTCCTCATCAAGCCGGGCACTGTCACCGACCTCACGGGGATTGCCATCGTCGCCGCACTGATTGCTTACCAGTGGTGGCGCAGCAAAAAAACCGCGTAAGCCGAATGAATAGCGGATACCGCTTGGCGGTATCCGCGTTTTTTGTCCCCGCCGCTTGTATCTTGCGATATCGGCAACTATGAATTCCCGCGATGCTTTATCGGCGGGCGCGGTTTTGTTATAATACAGGTAGAAGCATCGAAGGAGGATGATTATGTACAACAAACGACAGTTGGATTTGCAACATGCCGACGACAAGCGCCGATTGATGGCACTGCTCACGCAGTTTGAATTGACGTTTTCGGAGGATACGGTCGATTATACAGCAGGTATTTTTGACGGGGAGGAATTGATTGCGACCGCTTCGCTCAGCGGACGGGTATTCCGCAATATTGCGATTTCGCCCGATTATCAGGGGCAGGGGCTGACGCATCAACTGATTGAGATGCTGGAGGCGGAGGCGGCGCGCCGCGATATCACGGGATTCCAGATTTTCACAAAGCCCGCCAAGGTGCCGGTATTTGAGCATGCGGGATTTTCCTGCGTGGCGGTCGCCGAACCGTATGCGGCGCTGCTGGAGAAGGGGACGCCCTCGCTGGAGGATTTTCTTGCGCATGTGAAGGGTATCGTCGGCGCACCGAAAGGCGCGGTCCGCGGCTCGATTGTCATGAATTGCAATCCCTTTACCCGCGGGCATCGGGCGCTGGTCGAGTACACGTCGCAGCATTGTGATGATGTGGTGCTCTTCGTCGTGCAGGAGGATCGCTCGCTCTTCCCCTTTGCCGATCGCTTGGAACTGGTGCGGCAGGGTGTACAGGATTTGGGCAATGTCCACGTCGTCTCGGGCGGCGAGTATATCATCTCGAATGCGACGTTCCCGACGTACTTCATCAAGGGGACGGAGGCGCTTGACGCCCAGACGAAGCTCGATGCGACGGTGTTTGCGGAGCGCATCGCGCCGGCGCTGGGTATCAACGTCCGCTATGTCGGTGAAGAGCCGACGGACAATACCACCAATGCCTACAATACGGCACTGGGCAAGGTCTTGCCGATGAACGATATGGATTTCCGCATCATTCCGCGCAAGCAGGAAGGCGGCAGTATCATCAGCGCGTCGAAAGTCCGTGCGGCACTTGCCGAGGACAACTGGGCGCGCGTCGAAGAGTTTGTCCCGCCGACGACACTCGCGTACCTGCGTTCGGAAAAGGGCGCGCAAGTGATTGCCAAAATCAAGGCACACTTCAACAAATAATTCGCACTAAAAAAACTCACCGCCGTGGCGGTGAGTTTTGTATTTGTCCGTATATACTTATTCCAAGTAGGAGACCGCTTCATCAAAGATGTCTTTGACTTCTTCGCGGGTGAGGACTTTGAAGGCGCCGATTTGGCTTTCGCCGTCCATGACTCTGTCGGTCAGCGCCTCGGTATCGAAGACGACGTCGCCGATTTGCTGGCGGGCGCGTTCGCCGAGCATGCCCATCGCGCGGAAGATGTCTTCCGTAAAGGTAATGGCTTCTTTGGCGATGTCTTCCTGCGTGCCGAATTCACGCGGCAGGTTCCAGACAGTACGACCGTAGCGGTAGAAGCGGAATACGTCGGCTTTGTAGACGTATTTTGCCCAGGCCGCCCATGACATGGCCAGCGCAATGCCTTGCGGGACATTGTACATGCCCAAGAGTTCTTTTTGCATGTTGTGGACGGTGAGGTCGCCCCAGCCGTTGCCGCAACCGGTCAGATCGTTGTGCGCCAGTGCGCTGGCCCACATGACATTGGCGCGCGCCTCATAGTTGTTCGGCTCTTCCATGATAATCTGCGAGTTGCGGATGACGACGCGCATCAGGACTTCGCAGATGTTGTCGGTAAGTTCCATCGTGCTGTCGTGCGTGAAGTAGCGTTCCATGGTGAGCATGAGGATTTCCATAATCCCGCCGAGCAGCTCATCCATCGGCAAGGTAAAGGTCAGCATCGGATTCATCACGGCCAGTTGCGGACGGGTGTCCTGATGGTACAGGATTTTCGCCGAGCGTTTCGCTTTGTTTGTCAGCTGGCTGATGGCGCTCATTTCCCCGCCGCCCGCGACGTTGGTCGAAACCACGCCGATCGGCAAAATCGTCTTCGGGGTGCGTTCTTTCGTATAGTATTCCCAGATATCGCCGTCATTCGGTATGCCGATGGCGATTGCTTTGGCCAGGTTGATGACGGCACCGCTGCCGATCGCCAAAATATAGTCGACATTTTCGATGCGACCGAGTGCGATACCTTCGTTGGCCTTCGCCCGTGTTGCCGGCGGATACGCCCCGCCGACATCATTGTACTGGATGCCCGCTTCTTCCAATGATTTGACTACACGTTCATAGAGACCTTTGCAACGTTCCGCTTGCCGACCGTGAATAATCAGGACTTTTTTTGCGCCCCGCTCACACAGCAGCTTGCCGACTTCACGTTCACGATCCGTACCGAATACGACTTTCGTCGGTACGTGATAAGTAAAGTTTTTCATGTCTCCCTCTCCTTTTTTTGTGCAGTATGCAGTACTTTAATTTGATTATATCTCTAAACGGATTTTTATTCAAATTTTTATCCGTTTCGGCGGACATCCGATACTCAGTCGTGTTCTTGAATAAACGAGATGAAGCGTTTGGCAATCGTCGTGAGTTTGCGGTCTTTGACGCCGTACATATGCTCGGCACCGAGCATTTCTTCACGGGCGAGCGGGACTTGCCGCAAACCCGCCTCCGCCGCACCTTCGCCGACGATGACCGCCACACCGAGTCCGCGCCGCGCCCAGTGGGCGGCGAGCGCATTGGTACTGCAGATGCTGCGGATATCGCTCTCGAGTCCCCGTTCGCGGAAAAACGCCTCCAGCTTGGCGTGGACACTGCGGGTCACGCACAGCGGCATATTCGCCAAGTCCTTAATCAGCAGTTCTTTCTTCGTTTCGGGGATCCAGCTTTCCTGCTCGCCGATCAGGGCGTTGAGCTGTCGGTAGCGGATATGAATCAGGTCAAAGAGATAGCCGCGGCTGATGGGTTCATTCATCACGCCGATGTCGGCCAGTCCTTCGAGCAGGTATTCCGCCTGTACGTCGACATTGCCTTCATAAAAGACGCACCGAAATTCGGGGTGCGCTTCGGAAAAGGGCAGGATGTAGTCATCGATAAAGCCCTGCACCGCGCCCGGCGTAATCGCCACCCGCAAGGTGCCCGCGCCGCCCGCCGAGACATGCGCCACTTCGTCTTTCAAGTCATCCGCCAGGCGGATGAGGTCTTTAGCGCGACGATAAAACAGTTCCCCCGCCTCGGTGAGCTCGATGCGCCGCCCGCCCCGATGGGTAATAATCAGCCGCGCACCGTAATTATGCTCAATCTGCTTGAGTTGCGCGCTGAGCGCCGGCTGCACCATACTCAATTTTTTCGCCGCTTCGGTCAGGGTTTGTGAATCGACAATCATAATAAAATTACGAAAATATTCTATATCCATACCCGCCTCCGTGTGTAAACGATATTTCCCCGTATCGTTGATTGGTGTTGCTTGTATTATAACAGACCTTTGCGCCGCATGCTGACAAAGACGCCGTCCCCGATGATGACATGGTCGAGTATCGGGATGTCGAGCAGCTCGCCCGCCTGCACCAGTCGCTTTGTCGTGCGGATATCCGCCGCCGACGGTTCGGGGCTGCCGCTCGGATGGTTGTGCACGAGGATACAGGATGCCGCATTCCAGCCGAGTGCATCGGCAAAAATCATCCGTGCCTCCGCCGTGCTCGACGACAACCCGCCGCGCGATTTCATCACCGCCGCCAGCAGGCGGTTTTTCGTCGAGAGGTAGCAGCAGTAAAATTCCTCGTAGGGCAAGTACTGCATCTGGGGCATAAAGTAGGCCGCAATCCGCTCCGGATCGGAAAAGTCCGCCCGCGTATCCGCCGCCCGATGCCGCGCGAGGCGCCGCCCCAGCTCGACCGCCGCACACAATGTCGCCGCCTTGTCCGGAGCGATGCCGGTGATTTCCGTCAGTTCGTTCCAGATGCCCGTCAAAGAGCCGCTCGTGCGTCTCGCGCGCAATCTCGAGCACCGACATACCGGCCCGCCCCGTCCGCAGCAAAATCGCGATGAGCTCGACATCGGTGAGCATCTCCGCACCGCCGCGGAGCAGTTTCTCCCGCGGGCGTTCTTCTTCCAGCAAGTCCCTGATTCGTGCCATTACCACTCCACTCCGTGCTGCGCCATACGCGCCTGCAAAAACCGCACCGGCAGGCCGATGACATTCGTCAGACTGCCGCGGCGCGCCGTCACAAAAGCGCCCGCCGCACCTTGGATACCGTAGGCGCCTGCTTTGTCCGTCCATTCCTCCGTCGCCAGATACGCCTCGATCTCGGCGTCCGTGAGTGCGCGCCACGTGAGCTCTGTCGTCACGCACCAGGTATGCGCCGCCGCCTCCGTCACGAGCGCCAGTCCCGTAAGGACGGTATGCGTATCGCCCGCCAACTCGCGAATCATACGCCGCGCGTCCTCCTTGTCACGCGGCTTGCCCAGCACCTCGCCCGCATGGACGACGACGGTATCCGCCCCGACCACGGCCACGCCGTCCGCCCGCCGACGGGCGACATCACGCGCCTTCCCCAGCGCCTGCCGCCGCACCAGCTCTTCGGGTGTGACGGGCGCGGTATTGTCCTCGATATACGCGGACGCGTCAATCTCCACGCTCGCGCCCGCATCCTTCACCAATGCCGCGCGCCGCGGCGACGCCGATGCCAAAATCCACATGCTACCACCGCCGAAACAGCCACGCCGCGATGAAAATCCCGATGATACTGAGCAGGTTCGGCGCAAAGCGAATCCCGAAGTCCAGCGTCAAGATGTACAGGTTCAAGCGGATATTGCTGACGTCAATCAGGACATACTGCTTGACCAGGTAGGGCATGATACCCGCCAGCGACACCTGCGCCAGCAAATCACCGAGCAAGCCGCCGATGAGCGCCCCGGCCAGCAAAAACAAGAGCAGCATCAAAATGCCGCGCGAACCGCCCCAGCGCATCAATCCACCTTCTTCGCCGCGGCGGTCTGCGCCGCTTTTTCTTTCGCATCCAGCCGGTTGCTTTCATCGACCAGCACGAGGTACGTCGTTTCTTCTTCCGTAATCGCCACCCGTCCCGGCATGTATTCGTTCATCCCGAGCAAGAATTGGGGGTCGGCTTTGAAAATCACGCGGCCGAATTTCGGCTTTTTCGCCCCGCGGGGGATTTTATAAAACAACGCCAAGAGCGGCCGCGAATCAATCAGCGAGTACCAGCGCCATTTGTAACGGAATTTGACGTTGTTCGCCAGACGCGCCTTGTGTTCGTGGACGCCGTAGATATTTTCATACAAAATGTCATGCCGCTTGTGCCCGAAGGGCGTCCGATAGGTCACGACCAGCGCGTTTTCCGTCAAGCGGAAATGATAATTGATCATCGCCTGACTGAGCAGGATATACAGCGCAAACAGCACGAAAAAGACACTCGCATAGTTAATACTCTGCCAGATATTGCCCGTAATGCGGTAGTTGTCCAGCATGCGGAACCCGTCCCACACAAAAAACGCAAAAATCAGCCCGACAATCAGGATGATATGCCAATAACTCCCGTTCACGGACTCCGACTCGTCCTCGTATATCGGCTCGCCCTGGACGGCCAGCAACGCCTTGGGGAATACGGGGTTGTCCGTCGTCCCCTGTCGCTCATTCATGTCTTCGTTCATTTCCATCCTCCCGTTGTCGCTTCGGCACGGCCGAGCAACGCCTCCATTTCCTGCGGCGGCGGCAATTGCGGCAAGACCTGCCACGGTCGATACGCCGCCAACTGCGCCGCCGTCCGTGTCCCGGTCGCCACCGCCACCGTATACGCCCCGACGGCTTGCCCGCAGCGGATATCGTGCTCGGTATCGCCGATAATGAACACCCGCTCCAGCCGCTCGCCCCATTTGGCTTCAGCCAGTCGCCGCGCCCGTGCCGCCACCTCGATGCGGTCAAAATCCTCTTCCGCAAACGCGCTGTGCGCAAAATCAAAATACTTCGCCAAACCGTAATAGGACAGCTTCAAATTCGCCCCCGTGCGGCTGTTGCCCGTCAGCAGCAGCTGGTCGTAGCCGTCCAGTGCGGCAAAGTGGGCGAGATTGTCCCGTACATGCGGCAACAGGTAGCCTTCGATTTGCTGCATACAGCTGAGCAGGACTTCCTCATAGCGCCGCCCGAACCGCTGAATCTCCGCCATCGTCGGCTCGCGCCCCGTCGCCTGCCGCAAAATCGCCCGACAGATATAGTTGTCCGTCCGGCCGCCCGCATCGAACTTCGGCAACGGCGTGTCTTCGCCCGCCATCTCGGCCAGTGTCCGCGCAATCGCCATAAACCCGGCATGCCCCGTCATGACGAGCGTCTGGTCGATATCCCAAAACAATACGTTCATATGCGCTCCTTATTGACCGCCCGCCATTGTACCTGCCCGTCGACGGCCGCCAGCAGTGCTTCGCCTTCGGCATCGCCTGTCGGGTATTGGTACATAATCCGCCAGAGCGTACCGTCATGGACGACGATGTACGCCCGTCCCGTCAAGGGTACCGGCCCGTTTTTCGTCGGCTGGGTGTAAGTATAGTCCACCCGCGCCGCCGGCTGTCCCGCCAGCTGTGCCGCGCTCGGTGTCGCGACCGCGCCGGCATTGTCCTGCAAGGTCGCCACGAGGTACGCCTGCGCCGCCGCCACATCCCCCGCATCGACCGCGGGGGCCGCCTCGACGATCGTCTGGAAATGCGCATTGGCATTGTACGCCGTCAACTCCTGCGGTGCTTGCGCTTGCAGCTCGGCCTCGCGCCGCACTTGAAGTTCAAACGGCAACAGCAATTCAACCACGCTTTGGCCGAAATACAAACGCGCCGTCCCGAAACTGTATGTATCTTCCACATTGCGCGGACCGCAGCCGCCGAGCATCGCCACCAGCAATATCGCCACCAGCGATGTAGGCCACGCCCCCCATCGAATCTTCATCAATCTGTCACCTCTGCCCTATTATAACACAGGACCCCGATTCGGCGCGCATCTTTTGTCCGCAAGTCCCCACGAAAAAAGCGGAGACACCATGGTCCCCGCTTCTTCTCTATCGTGCGTCGTCGCGCGCATCTTCAGTGAAAATCAAACACCCGCCTCAGGCATTGACCGTGCGCTTGCGTACTTCTTCCGTAATCTGCGCGATGACGTCACTGAGTGCGACGCCGTTCGTTTCTGCGCCGTCGCGTGCCCGTACCGACACCGTCTTGCCTTCGACTTCCCGATTGCCCAAAATCAGCATGTACGGTACTTTTTCCAGCTGCGCGCCGCGAATCTTGTAGCCGAGCTTTTCATTGCGTTCATCCACTTCGACGCGAATTCCCGCCGCCGCCATCGCCTGCGCCACCTCCTGCGCATAGTCGAGCTGATGCTCCGTCACCGGAATCACCTTGACCTGTACCGGTGCCAGCCACGTCGGGAACTTGCCCGCATAGTGCTCAATCAAAATCCCGATGAACCGCTCGATACTGCCGAAACCGGCGCGGTGCAACATGACCGGACGATGCTTTTCACCGTCTTCGCCGATATAGGTGACATCAAACCGTTCCGGCATCTGCATATCCAGCTGAATCGTCCCGCACTGCCAGGTCCGGCCGAGCGAGTCTTTGATATGGAAGTCGAGCTTCGGCCCGTAAAACGCGCCGTCGCCTTCATTGACACGGTATTCCACGCCGGACGATTCCATCGCTTCACGCAAGGTCTCCGTCGCCAGCTCCCAGATTTTTTCATCGCCCATCGCGTCGTCGGGACGGGTCGAGAGCTCGACGCGATACTCCAGCCCGAACGCTTTGTAAATCCGGTCGAAGAGTTCAAAGACTTTCAAAATCTCTTCCTTCATCTGACTCGGCAAGATGAAGAGATGCGCATCGTCCTGCGTGAAACAACGGACGCGGAACAGCCCGTGCAACGCGCCGTGCAGCTCATGTCGATGCACCAGACCGAGCTCGGCGACCCGCATCGGCAAATCGCGGTAGCTGCGCAGGTCGTTTTTGAAGTACAAAATCCCGCCCGGGCAGTTCATCGGCTTGACCGCATAGTCTTCGCCGTCGATTTTCGTAAAGTACATATTGTCGCGATAATGATCCCAGTGTCCCGACTGCATCCACAAGTCGCGATTGAGGATAATCGGCGTCTGGATTTCGTCATAGCCGTATTCGCGATGCAGTTCCCGCCACAGACCGAGCAGGTTGTTGCGCAAAATCATGCCTTTCGGATGGAAAAACGGGAATCCCGGCCCTTCCGGCTGAAAGCTGAACAAATCGAGTTCCTTGCCCAATTTCCGATGGTCGCGCCGCTCCGCTTCGGCCAGCATGAACAGGTACTCGTCGAGCGCCTCTTGCGTCGGGAACGCCGTCCCGTAGATGCGCTGCAGCATCTTGTTCTTTTCGTCGCCGCGCCAGTACGCGCCCGCCACGCTCATCAGCTTGAACGCCTTGACCTTGCCCGTGGACGGTACGTGTCCGCCCGCACAGAGGTCGGTGAATTCGCCCTGCGTATACAGCGTGAGCACCGCATCTTCCGGCAAGTCGCGCACCAATTCATACTTGTAGGTGTCATCCTTGTCGGCAAAAAGCTTGAGCGCGTCCGCGCGAGCGATCTCGCGATGCATCAGCGGATAATTTTCTTTGACGATTTTCGCCATTTCCTGTTCGATTTTCGGAAAATCTTCCGGACTGAACACATGCTCCGTGTCCATGTCATAGTAAAATCCGTTGTCAATCGCCGGCCCGATGGCGAGTTTTGTGTCCGGCCAAAGCCGCAAAATCGCCTGCGCCATGATGTGCGATGCGGTATGCCGAAGCGCCCGCACCCCTTCGTCGTCGGCCAGCGTGAAAAATTCGACTTTCGTCCCGTCCGTCAGGGCGTGGTCGAGGTCGGTCCGCTTGCCGTCCACCAGTGCGACGACCGCTTTTTTGCCCAAGCTGTTGCTGATGGCTTTGGCCGCCTCGTGCAATGTCATCCCGTCCGCAAACTCGCGGACACTGCCGTCCGCCAATGTAATCTGTACCATGTCTGCCTCCCTTTCTGCATAAAAAAACTTTCGCCCCCCCCATGGGACGAAAGTCATTTCGCGGTTCCACCCAAATTAATCCGTACGGATTCACTTGTTTGTACGATAACGGGTACACCCGGGACGACTTACTCGATTCCGCCGTCCGGCTCCAAGGGGGTAGTACCCGTCGTTTTGACCGATGCTTCCAGCCGCGGCATCGTTCTCTGTCGTCAAAAGGGAAACGGAACCTTGTCCTTATCCTCGCCTGCATATTGCTATTATTGTACGCCGGAGGCGTCACATTGTCAAGTACGGGCGGAATGTCACCCGCGCGCCGCCCGTGCGACCGCGGCGTAATCCTTGATGATGACGATCGGCGTCATCTCACCCGCATTGCCGAAGGGATTGTCGATAAGGATTTGCGCGACTTCCGCCGCATCGATACCGCGGCTCTTGCCGAGCACGGCACTGCGTTTGAGGTCGTTCACATCGGCGACGACCGCCCCGTAGCAGCCCAGTCGTTTCACCATCTCGTCACAGACGCGATCGGCGTCCCGCGGCCCGTAGACAATGCATTTGTCAAAGGGCGGCATCGTCCCCGTCACGTCATCGACGAACGACGCCTGCCGGCAATGCGCATACCAGACGCCGCGACGGCCGAACAGCTTGGCGATAAAGCCGACGACAAACCAAAACAGCATTTTCCATTCGCCTTCTTTTTCCATCGCCGACTGCATGCCGTAGACGGAGGCCATCGAGCCTTCCGCCGGGACAAATCGGTTCATCAGCCGCGCCTGCCACGACGGACGGAGCAGCTCGGGGCGGGTAAATTCCCCCTGCGTAATCGCCACCACGCTTTCCGCCACGCACACGATGTCATCGGAGCCGACCAGATGCCCGCCGTACTGTTCCACCGCCTCGACGATACGGTCGTCGTCGGTCAGCACGCGCGTCTTGACCGGTACCAGTGTAAGTTTCGGTTTCATCGCCGTGTCACCCCCTTGCGCAGCCATTCGCTGCGAATATCATCGCCCGTCAATGTCAGGCGGGTCTTGTCATAGTACCAATCACTGCGGCCGAGTACCTGGTAGATGATGTCGAAATCCGCTTTGCCGAACTCGGCAATCGCTTCCGTCAGACTGCCGCGCACCGCCTCGAGCGTGATTTCCACCCGCGCGGGCAAGCCCGTCCGCGCCGGCACGAGGACCGCCTCCCAGTATTCATCCGTCCGCGGGGCATCGGTCGGCGTCAACCGCACCCGCATCCGCAGATTCGGGTACTGCTCGGCAGGCAAGTACGCACGCCCGATGCAGTCCATAATCGTCCCCTGCTGCTTGCCGTCATTGTACAAGATGACTTCGGCCACCAGCACCAGCCGATGCGCGGTCGCCTCTTCCAGCGCGAACCGCACCGCCCCCGGCGGCAAGGCCGCGCGCGGCGCGCGGCGTAAGCGCGATGCGCCTGCCGGCCGCACCGTAAAATGCATATCGCCCTGCCACAGGCAAAACAGCGTATACGCCACATAGCCTGCCGTCACTAGCGCCAGCAGTATCATGACGAGTTGTAAACCGGTATACATACTCATAGTACGCCTCTTTTCTCACTGATGGCGACGACTTCCCACAGGTTCTCGGCATAGGCCGTCGCCCGCAATCCGCCCGCCGCCCGTTCATCCGTAAAACACAGTCGCACACTGCCCGGCTCGGTCGCGCCGTCCGTCCGCCGGACGACTTCCTGCGCCACCTGCGCCGCCGGATCGATCCAGCGGCAATGCGGCGCCGCCGCCTGCCACAAGTCCGCGACCAAGGGGTAATGCGTACACGCCCACAACACCGTATCGACATCGCCCCAGCCCTGCACCGCGGCCGCAATCAACGCCGCCGCCCGGGCACGGTCTCCCCGCTCAATCGCCGCCGCCAGTCCCTCTACCGCCGTCTCCGTCACCCGCACGTGCGGACACCGCCGCGCCAGCGCCTCGCGATGGACATGCGTAGCAATCGTCGCGGGCGTCGCCGCAATCGCGACATGCCGTGCGGTCTCCAGCGCCGGTATCTCGCTCGGCATCCCGATGCAGGGCACATCCGTCTCCCGCGCCAAGACGTCAAGCGCCGTAAACGTAATCGTATTGCAGGCAATGACCAGCACGGTCGCGCCTTCGCCCAGCAGGTAGTGCAGGCCCTCCCGCGCCATCGCCGTAATCCGCGCCGCCGACTCGCTGCCGTACGGATTGCGCGCCGTATCGCCCAGGTATACGTACGCCGCCCCCGGCAGCGCCCGCTCGAGCGCCGCAAGCACCGTCAAGCCGCCGACCCCCGAATCCAATACCCCGATGACCGATCTCACTCGGCCTCCACATACGGGGTAAACTTCGTATAATACGCCATCGGCATACGGCTGATACGCCCCGTGTCCGACTTGGTGAATGTCCCCTTCGTCAGTCCCGTACAAATCCGCGTGTCATCCGCCGGCCGCACCACCTCATAGCGGAACACCATCTGCGCCCGCGTCAGCTTGACCAGCCGCAGCCGCACTTCCAACTCGTCATCATAATGCGACGAATGAATATAATCGCATTCCACATGCAAAATCGGAAATACATAGCCGTCATTCATCAAATCGACCAACGACACGCCGACCGACCGGAAAAACTCCACCCGCGCCGCTTCAAACCACAAAATATAATTGGCATGGTGGGTCACCTGCATGCCGTCCGTATGATAAAACCGTACACGTAACCGGTGCGTATACATCTTCACGTCCCCTTCCCGCTCCCCGACCGCGACCGGGGAATCCTATTTATTGTACCCGCCTGCCCTGTAAATGTCAAAATCGCGCCCGTCGGGCGGGCATACCCGCCGCTTGCCACACCCGGCCCGGTTGCGTATACTGGTAGCAGGAGGAACGCTCATGAACCATATCCTGATTTGTCCGTATTGCAAAAAAGAACTCGCGCTCTTTCAAAGCCAGATCGAGCGCCGCCGCGGCCACATCAAGTGCATCGGTTGCGGCACCCGCATTCCCTACGATCTCGACCGTCGTACTCGGCCGCGCCGCATCGCCGTGCCGCCGGAGGGGCCGCGCGAGCCGTGACAAGAAAAACCTCTCATTTCTCGGGAAATGAGAGGTTTTTGTGTACTCAGAACGGGAAAAACCGTTTGGCCGCCAGTACATGTTCCGGTAGAATATACGCACGCGCCAGACGCATCGCCGCCGCAATCACCGCCGTATCATCAAGCCAGCCGAGGCCGAGAATGACATCGGGCAGGACATCGACGGGGGTCAAGAGATAGCCGATGGCGCCGAGCAGCGCGACCCGTACATAGACAGGCGTGCGCGCATCCCGCAGGCAGAAGAACATCGTCAATCCTTCCCGCAAAAACGACATCCGCCGTCCCACCGTACCGAAGTAGCGAAACATTTTTTTCGCGGAGTACAGGCGTACCAAGTATCGCATCATCTTTCCGATGGCCACGTGTCAACCTCCTCAGGATTTCAGTTTCTTCGCGACGTCCTGCGCCACGGATTCGGCTTTGTCTTTGGCGTCACTGACCGCATCCGCGACATCGTCGGCGATGTCTTCGGCTTTGTCTTTGGCATCGCTGACCGCGTCCGCGACATCATCGGCGACATCTTCCGCCTTGTCTTTCGCCGCGGCCGCCGCATCCTTGACGTCGGCTTTGACATCGTCCGCCGCCTCGCCCATCGCGTCTTCGACCGCCCGCGCATCGCGCTTGAATTCTTCCGCTTTTTCCTGCACGCGTTCCTTGAATTGCGCATGGTGCTCCTGCGCCTGTTCTTTCAAGTCCGCGGCTTTTTCTTTGACTTGTTCTTTCAGGTCGGCCGCTTTTTCCTTGGCCTGGTCTTTCCAGTCTTCGCTGTCGTCTTTGATTTCATCGACTTTGCGATCCAAGCGTTCTTTCCAATCCTCCGCCGTTTCCTGTGCCTGTTCTTTGGCTTTGGCGGCGCGTTCTTTCGCTTCTTCGGCGACTTCGCTGACTTTTTCTTTCCACTCCGCCGCCAATTCTTCCGTCGTTTCTTTCGTCACTTCGAGGACCCCCTTCGCCAATGCTTTTTTATCGTCAATCGCTGCCTGCGATACACCGAGCATCAAGAGCAAATCGGTGAACGCTTTGTCCGCCACGCGCGCCGCTTTGCTGATACCGCGGCCGGCGGTTTCTTTCATTTCTTCTTTCGCTTCGGCGGCAAATTGCTTCGTTTCATCGCCGAGCGGTTCGTCTTTTTTGACATTGTCCGCCAACTCTTCGACTTTGGCTTCGCCTTCCGCCTTGAGGTCGGAGAATTTTTCTACATAGGGCTGCATGTCGACCGGCATGCCGTCTTTGACCCACGACTGGGCGACACGCCCCAATCCGTACGTGACGGAAATCGCGACCGGTACCGACAACCCCGGCAACGGAATCATCGCCAGGGCGACTTTGCCGACGACCCGCGCGCCGAACGCGCCGAGGAATCCCATAATCGCCCGATCGGAGAGCTTGACACCGTAAATCTTCGCCAAACGACCGATCATGTAGACTTCGTTGGCCATCAGCGCAATCCCGCTCACCAGCGGCGTCAACGCCAAGACACCCGCACGTGCCGCCCCCCAGCGGATGAGGTTTTCGGCCGCTTCGTCTTCTTCGTTGACCGGATTGACGCCATCAGCATGTGTGCGCCGTGTGCCGTCACTGTCCGCACGCCGATGCGGGCAACGTCCGCCCGGTTTCGGATCGTCGTGCGTACGCCGGGTGCCGTCGCTGTCTTCGCGCCGATGCGGGCAACGTCCGCCCGTTTCTGCCGCCGCTTCGTGCGCCGCATGACCGCCGCAATGACCGTGGCCGCCGTGTGCCTCGCCGTCGCCGTGCCGACCGCAGCAATGGCCGTGCCCGTGATGCGCGCCTTCGCCGTCGCCGTGATGACCGCCGCAATGGCCGTGCCCGTGATGACCTTCCTCACCGTCGCCGTGATGACCGCAACCGTGATGATGATGCCCCGTACCGCCTTCCCGGCGATGCGGGCAGCGCCCTTCCCGTGTCTGTGTATCCGTTTCTCCCGTGGCCACGACTTCTTCCGAAATCATGTCTTCATGTTCGTGTTGTTTCATAGACTGTCACTCCTTTGACCAATCCCATGTATCCGTTCTATCTATGACTTTATTATATCATATTTTTCGATATCCTGTCGCCTGTCAGGCGACAAGCCTGCCGCCACGTATCGACCGCATCGCCCCGATGCCTGCCGCACGGCACTCTTACCGCAAAAAAACGGCGACATCTCGCCGTTTTTTGTCTTATCTGGCCGTCAGGCCGCCGTCCACCGTCCACCATGCGCCGGTGACAAAGCCCGCCGCCGATGACAGCAAAAAATCAATCACCGCCGCGACTTCTGCCGCCGTGCCGATCCGACCGAGCGGGTAGAGCGCGCCCAATTCCGCCCGCTCCCGTTCCGTCGGGTACAGTGCACGCGTCGCGGGCGTGTCGATGTCACCGGGCAGGACGCAATTCACCCGAATCCCGTAAATCGACCACTCCGCACTGAGCGAGCGACTGTATGCGGCGACCGCGCCCTTCGTCGCGGCGTAGGTGCTGGCGCCGACATTGCCGCTCACCGCGGCATCGGACGCGACGGTCACCACCGCCCCGCGCACACGCCGCAGGTAGGGCAGCATCGCGCGGCACAAATGCATCGTCCCGTACAGATTGACCGCCATGTCCCGACAGACGGCATCCATCGTTTCTTCACCGGCGGGGCATTCCCGATAGCATCCCGCCGCCGTCACCAGACCGACCGGCGTCCCGTGTGCCGCCGCCGTACGTACCGCCCGCTCGACATCGGCGGCGACGGTCACATCGCCCGCGACATAGACCCCCGTCGGGACCGCTTCACACGCCGCCGCGCCCCGCGCCGCATCGCGCCCCATCATTACGGGGACGATGCCCCGCGCCGCCACCGCCGCCGCCGTCGCCAGACCGATACCGGACGTACCGCCGGAAATCAATACCGTATCCATCATGCGCCTCCCGAGTATGACCACGCCAGCCGCACAATCAAGAGCCCCGTCACCACCATGAAAATCACCCGCACAAATCCCGCGCCGCGTGTCATGGCCGTACGGGCGCCCACGTAGCCGCCCGCCGCCATGCCGCAAGCCATCACCGCGCCGTACAGGAGATGGACTTCGCCGACCGTCAGAAAAAACAGCAGACTGCCCAGATTGCTCCCCATATTCAGCACGCGGCTGTTGCCCGACGCATGGACAAAATCAAATCCGAGCGCCACCAACGCCATCATAAAAAACGCGCCCGTCCCCGGTCCGATAAACCCGTCATAAAAGGAAAAGGCCACCGTTACCGCCGCCGCCACCAGCCAGATGCGCGGCCGTTCGCCCCGATAGCTTGCCTCCTGCCCGAACCGCTTGTGTCGCAAGACAAAACCGCTCACCGCAATCAGGGCCGCAATGATAATCGGCTCCAAGTACATCACCGGCACGTGCATGACGGTGTACGAACCGAGCGCGGCCGCGATGACTGCCAGCGGAAAGAGCCGCACGACCAGCCGCTTGCGGACGTGACCGTTGCGCCAAAACGTCACACTGGCGGCCATCACGCCGGCAATCGCGGCCAATTTATTGGTGCCCAGTGCCGTCGTCGGGGGAATTCCCGTCAGCAGGACGGCCGGCAGGGAAATCACCCCGCCGCCGCCGACAATGGCGTCAATCCACGCCGCCAAAAACCCCGCGCCGAGCAAACACAGCAAGGTCCAGACGGAGGTATCTCCAATCCCGTATTCCATCATCTCACCCGACCAACTCCGACACAAAGACCAATTCAATGCCCGCCTCGTCCAGCTCGCCCAGCATACTGCGAATCGCCGCGGCGGTCGAGCCCCGTGCATGCCCGATGGCAATCGCCGTACCCTCACGCTGCGCGATGCGGATCGCCTGCCGCAATTGGTCACAAATCGCCGCCTCGTCGGCGGAATTATCCAAAAACAGCTCGTTGGCCGCCGTCGGGATGCCCATCTCCCGTGCGGTCGCCACCCCGACACTCGTCGCCGCCGTCCGGCTGTCGACGTAGAACAGATGCCGCGCCTGCGCTTCGGCCAGCACGGCCCGCATCACCCGCGCATCGGACGTCGCCTTTGACCCCTGATGATTATTAAACCCGACAATAAACGGAATCGCGTCCATCGCATCGGCCGCCGTTCGGCGAATCGTGCTGTCGCTCATCGAGGTCAGTATCGTCGTCGGTTCCTGCCCCGTACCGCTCATCGACTCCATCGGCAAGTGCAACATGATTTCCATACCGGCCGCATGCCCCTGCCGCGCCGCGGCGACACTCGACTCCAGTCCCGGTATCACCGCCAGCGAGAACCGCCGCCCGAGCGACTCCAGCACCGCCTGCGCCGCCAAATCATAGCCGCAATCGTCAATCACGATCGCCAGCTTGCCGCGGCCGCCCGCACTCGTCCGATGCGGCTTCACCGCGGCGGGTATCGCCACATCGCCGGACGTGACATCTCGGCGGTCAGTCTCGACGGTCGCGCCGCCCTCGCGGACATACAGCCGTGCCATGACCATCGTCAAATCCACCCCGTCGGGATCTTCATTCAGACGGATGTCGTAGCGCGTCGCGGGAGCGCCTTCCCATTCGGTCGGCTCCCCTTCGGAAACGGTCAGCACTCCGTCCGTCGGGGTCGCCGTCTGCAACAACAGCGGCCAGCGAATCGGCCGCTCCGTCGTGACGGTCATATCGCACACCGTCCAACGTATCCGGCCGCCCGTCGCCTCGCGCGGGGCTTCTTTCTCCGTCCCCGCGCCGCGGACGACCTGATGCCCCGCCCGTACCAACGCCTCGTCAATCCGCTTTTGGACATTGTCCGTGACCGCCCGATAGTCGGCATCGCGTACCGTCACCTTCGCCCGCGGCTCGGCCTGCGGTTGCGTATACCACCAAAGTCCCAGCACCGCCGCCGCCAAGAGCGCGAGCAGCAGCCAGATGCCGCCGCCGCGACGCCGTGAAGCGCGCGGCCGTTGTTTTCGTCCTGCCATATACGTCCCTCTTTCTTCCTGCATTCTCTGTTATTGTAGCCGTTTTCCGCCGCCAACACAAATAAAGACTCCCGCAGGAGTCTTCGTGTATGCCTATGCTTTGAGATGTTTGCTGCCGCGTTCCGTCAGTGCCACGCCGTCGCGACAGAGCGGGCACTCCGCCGGCGCGTAGGTCGCCACGTCGAGATGTACCAACGCCTCGACCGGCTCGCCGTCACGGACGCCGAAATCCGCCCGACCGCCCGAGCGGTCAATGAGAAGGCCCACCCCGACGAGCGTCGCGCCCGCCGCCCTGACGACATCGATGACCTCACGCACCGAGCCGCCCGTCGTCACGACATCTTCGACCACGAGCACCCGTTCCCCCGGCGCCAGCGTAAAACCGCGCCGCAATGTCATGCGGCCGTGTTCGCGCTCCGTAAAAATCGCACGCGTCCCGAGCGCTTTGCCGACCTCATGCGCCAGCAAAATGCCCCCCGTCATCGGGCCGAGCACCGTATCGACTTTGTGCCCGGAAAAGCGCGCGGCCAGCTCCCGACAGAGCCGCTCCGTATACTTCGGCTGTTGCAACAAGTTGAATTTTTCCACATACATCGGACTGTGCAAGCCCGACGTCAAGAGAAAATGCCCGTCGAGCATCGCGCCCGTTTCCCGCAGCAATGCACTCATTTCCGCTTCCGTCATTTTACTGCCTCCATTTCCCGTACAATCGCCAACGCCGCCGCCCGCGGATCGTCCGCCTCGGTAATCGGCCGCCCGACGACCAAGTGCGTCGCCCCCGCGGCCAATGCCGCCCGCGGCGTCGCGACCCGCTGCTGGTCTCCCCGACTTGCCCCCGCCGGTCGGACTCCCGGTGTCACAATGAGGAAATCCGCTCCCGCTGTGCGCCGTATCGCCGCTGCTTCTTCAGGCGAAGCAATCACGCCGTCCGCACCGGCCGCACGTGCCACCTCGGCCAGCCGCACCGCCCGCTCCGCAATCGGTACGGGGCCTGCGACCTCATCCCATGTCGCCGCGTCAAAACTCGTCAGGCAGGTCACCGCAAGCAGCTGCGGGCGCGGTCTGCCGCACGCCGCCGCAGCCTCCTCCGCCGCCGCGCGTGCCGCCGCTATCATCGCGCGGCCGCCTTGGGCGTGAATCGTCAGCAAATCCACCCCCAGCTCCGTCAGCACCCGCACACTGCGCGCGACCGTATTCGGGATATCATACAATTTCAAATCCAAAAAAATCCGCTTCTCGCGCGCGGCCAGCATCGCAATCGCCGCCGCCCCCGACCGATAATACAGCTCCATGCCGACTTTGTAAAACGAAACCGCATCGCCCAGTCGCTCCGTCAGCGCTTCCGCCTGCGGCAAGGTCGGCACATCGAGCGCCACAATCAACCGTTCGTCCATGGTTCCTCCGTTTCCGTATACGCAAAAAAAGGCCGCCGCCGCGACCTTTGGCTTCTCACAAATGAATACCGAAGTAGTTCAGAGCCATGACAATTAATGTACCCATTGCAGCATTCCTCCTATATTATTCGATGCCTATTGCTAGGCTCAACCAACCGAGGATTTTGCCGATCCTCACTACTCCCTTTCGGATTAGCTAAAGTATAAATCAAACGTCATGGAAATGCAACCCTTTCAAGCGGAATATTTCAATTTTTTAGTTACTTTTTCACTGAGATTAAGCACTTGGTCGCATCCTTTCCCTTTATTTCCTCATCCTTCCGTTTATTTTCACGATTTTTCTTTTGTTTTCGCTACACTTTCACAACCAAAATCCGCCCATAAAAAAAGAGCGCCGCGCGCTCTTTTCCCGAACAAATTCAAATGCGTTCCTGCGTTTTCTTCGGAACCGTGACCAAGACGATATTGCGCCCGTCCTTGCGGACCTCGATACCGAAATCGACAATCTCGTCCCGATAGTACTCCATCTTGACCGCCAAAAGCAGCTCACCGATACGTTGCGCCGTCTTTTCCGGCAAAAAGCCGCGATAAAACTCCTCCCGCGCGGTCGGTGTCTGTGCCTGCGCCGTCTCGCGAGCGGCCGCCGGCGCGCTTCGTTCCGCCGCCGTCATCATCTCGCGATCGCTCAAGTTTTTCGGAATTTTGCGTTTTCCCGCCATCGCCTACTCCTTTCGGGGTGCGCTCTCCGCGGGCTGTGCCGCCCGTTCGCGAATCAACGCGGGCGTCACCTGCTCGACCGTGAGCGGTGTCGTGACCTTGGCCACGGACTCAAACCCGACCCCCAACTTACCGATATACATTTCTTCCACTTGTTTATCCTTGCCCAACCGCACCGCGTAAATCTGTTTGTCGTGATCGACGCCGATCAGCCGGAAGAAACCCGGCGGGGAAATCGTGCGCCAGCTGCTGTCACTGCCGTTAAAGGCGTACATGACCCCTTCATCGGCATCGTCATAGAAGAACACGTCCCGATCGTAATACACGTCGATATGACCGATATTTTCAGCTTGGACATAGATGCGCCGGGTGTCGTAGTTCGCATCCGTCCGATAAATGCGATACCGCTCCTCGCCGACTTTGACCTTCATATAGACCGCGTTCGTCGCCGTCGAATACGCCATTGCCGTCACCTTCGCACCGGCCGGCACCCCTTCGATCGGCGTGTCCAGCTCATGCTCCGGACTGAGCGGATTGTACTGGGCGATGATGATATCGTCCGTCCCGCGCGCGTCGGGGTCATAGAGTGCCATCAGCACCAAGTTGCGATCCGGGAGCCACTCAAAAAACGACACCTCGCGCCCTTTGAGGTCGATTTTCTGGACGTCGCTTTTGTCCTGATTGTGATAAATCGTCACCGCCGTCGGCGTCACCATGGCCATGTACTCGCGGTTGTACGAATAGTAGCGCGTGCCCGTGCCCGTCACCTCGCCGAACATCTCCTCGGCGGGCGTCACGGTTTCCTCGCCCTGCGTGCCCGTCACATAAAAATCCGAATCCGGGGCGAACTTGACGCTGTCCAAGTACCAGTAGACCGCCCCTTGCAAGGCAATCCCCGCCGCAAAACAGAGCAGCCATGTAGATGTATGTCGTTTCATGCCGCCCTCCTATTTCACGATAAACGCCGTCGGAATCATCCGCTCGCCGAGCAAGTCCGCCGGCTTGTTGACGACCTTGCCGTTCAGGTAGAGCGTCGAACTCGATCCGCCGTCCAGGTTGGCGGCGATATACGCGCCCTGCTCATACATGATATTTTGCAAATCGGCCAGCGTCGCCCCGATGGAATAGCCGATTTGCCGGCCGTCCACCACGACAAACAGTACCGTGCCGTCCCGCCGCTGACCGATAGCCGTCCGCGGGCCGATGCCCCAGCCGCCGTCACCGTCGGTAATCATCTTCATCCCGTTGACAATGAGCGGCGGGCCGAAGGTCAACCCCTCACGCGCCCCCAATCGGCGCAATTCCGCCTTGTTGTACGTCCCGGCAATCAAGTTCCCCGCCTCGGTAAAGCCGATGAAATCGACTTCCTCCACATCATCGACATCCTTGCCGAGCAAGTACTCGCCTTGATGCATGATAAATCCGTAAGGCAAGCGTCCCGTCCCCGTACCGTTCGGATCGTAAAAGCCGCCGCCGTTAATCGCCGCCACCGCGTCGTTGTTGCGGGCGATATTGCTCGTCGTGTCGCCTTTTTCATTGATATCCGCCGCCGTCGCGACCTGAATCCGCCGCGGGTCGGGAATCTCCAAAATATACCCGACGAACCGCTCCGACTCGATTTTGTGCAAGGTCAGCGTCTTATCCTCGCGCGCGGCAAACGTGAAAATATTTTGCTCGGGCGCCTGATCCATCCGCCCCAAGATGCGGTCCAAATCCTCCCGGTCAAACAACCAGGTAATATAATGCGGATGGCGGGAACGCAAAATCGCCCCCACCACCGCTTGTTTCAAATTGACAAACGGACCGAACAAGACCACAATCGGCGACGTCAAAATCCCGAAAATCAACGTCACCGCCAGCCATTTCAGTACCGTACGTTGCCATCCGTGTTTCATGCTCACCTCACAAGGACCGATAGTGATCGTGGGTCAACCGATCGGCAAAATGCTCCAAATCGACCCGATCGCCGATCCAAATCCGCTTCACTTCCAGCATCTCGTCGCCCGGGCGTACCCGTCCCGGATTCATCGTCACCGCCAGCGTAATCCCGTTCTCACGCAAAACCTGTTTGACCGTATCGTCATACAACCCTACCGGATACGCAAAATAGCGATTGTCGATGCCCAATTCGTCCTTGAGCCACGCCTGCGTCCGACTGATTTCCTCGCGCTGGCGTTCTTCACTTTCATACGGCAGCTCCGGATGCGACCAGGTATGATTGGCAATCGTCACGCCGTTGTCGCGCATTTCTTTGAGCTGTGCCAATGTCGGCCGATTCGGTTGGTCGGTCATCCCGCCGATCATAAACAGCGTCCACGGGAACCCGTATTCTTTAAGTATCGGATACACAATCGAATAGGTATCCGGATAGCCGTCATCAAACGTAATGCAGACCGGCTTCGGCGGCAACGGCTCATCATGGTCAATATACGCTTCCAGCTGGGCAAGCGTAATCGGGTGGTAGCCGTTGTCGTGGAGGTATTGCATCTGCTCGCGGAACAAATCTTCCCGCAAGACGGCATCATTACCCGGAATATCGGCAATCATATGGTACATCAAGACCGACACCCCGTCCGCCCGCTCCGTCTGTACCGCAGGGGCCGGTGCGGCAGCCGGCGGCGGAAGTGCCTCGTCGGTCGCACAACCGACCGCCAGCAGCAACAACGCCGCTATCGCAATGAGTATTCCGTATCGTTTCATAACCGGTCGTCTCCTTATCTTCATCACCGCTTGCGCGGACTGTAACACCCCTATTTTACACTAATCAAGGGTGAAATACAACGCGCGCCCGCGCGCATCGCCGCCCGCCGCGGCACATCGCCGCACACGCACGGGTATGCCGCCTTGCCGCAACACGCGACGCCATCGTCCCCCGCAACGTACACGCACAGGTATGCCGCAAAACGCAAGCGAGTACGGTCACTACCCGTCGGATACGTCATACGCATGGCTCCATCTGTCCGTACCGCACGAGAGAAGGTCGTACATCGCCGCACACACACAGGTATGCCGTCTTGCCGTAACACGCGACGCCATCGCCCCCGCGACGTACACATATGCCCCCCCGAACGACAGCGGGAGATTGGTATCCGCGAAGTCACGTCCTGCAAAAACGGATGCGCCGCACACCCCATGCCCGTGTGTCTGTCACATCGCGCCGCCGTGCGCGTCCGCATCGACCGCCCCGCGCGCATCGCTGCACACGCCCGCACGGCTACGACTGCGGTGACACCGGATGCCCATGCGTATATCAATCCCGCTCACCGTCACCGAAACGACGAAAAGCGCCCCGCGCGAACACGCCTTCCGCCTTCTTGCGCATACCAAAACACGCCCTCAACGAGAGCGTGCTTGTTGTACGATCAGTCGCGACGGCCCACTTGCAGACGAATGAGCGCGCGTTGCAATGCCCGTTCCGCCCGCAGCAAGTCGATGTCCGGCGTCGGTTTTTCGATGCGTGCCAACGCGCGTTCGCGTGCGCGCATGGCGCGTTCGACGTCGATATAGTCGGCCGTTTCCGCATTTTGCGAAATAATCGTCACGACATTCTCTTTGACTTCGAGAAAACCGCCGAATACCGCCACCATATCTTCACCGGCCGCCGTCTTGACGCGAACCGGCCAAATCTGCAGTGCCGCTACCATCGGCTCGTGGCCTTTCATGATGCCGAATTCACCGTCCAGTGCCCGTCCCACGACCAGCTCGACATCGTCCTGTTGATAGGACGTGCCGTCCGGCGTGATGATGTTCACTTGGAGGGATGTCAGGTTCGTAGACATAGACTATTCCCCTTTCATCGATTCCGCTTTTTCAATTGCCTCTTCAATCGTACCTACCATGTAAAATGCGCCTTCCGGCAAATCGTCATGTTTCCCTTCGAGGATTTCTTTGAATCCGCGAATCGTATCCTTGAGCGCGACGTACTTGCCGGGCGAGCCGGTAAATACTTCCGCGACGTGGAACGGCTGACTGAGGAAACGCTGGATTTTACGTGCCCGGGCAACGATCAAGCGGTCGTCATCGGACAACTCTTCCATCCCGAGGATGGCAATGATATCTTGCAATTCTTTGTAGCGTTGCAGGATTTCCTGTACGCCGCGCGCCACTTGGTAATGTTCTTCGCCCAAGATGAGCGGATCCAAAATCCGGCTGGTGGAATCGAGCGGGTCAACCGCCGGATAAATCCCCAACTCGGAGATGGCACGCGAGAGCACCGTCGTCGCATCCAAGTGCGTAAATACGCCCGCCGGCGCCGGGTCCGTCAAGTCGTCGGCCGGTACATAGACCGCCTGTACGGACGTGATAGAGCCGTCTTTGGTCGAGGTAATCCGTTCCTGCAACTCGCCGATATCCGTCGCCAACGTCGGCTGGTACCCGACGGCGGACGGCATACGACCGAGCAACGCCGATACTTCGGAGCCGGCCTGCACGAAACGGAAAATGTTGTCGATAAAGAGCAGTACGTCCTGGTGTTCTTTGTCACGGAAATATTCCGCAATCGTCAGACCCGTCAGGCCGACACGCATACGCGCTCCCGGCGGTTCGTTCATCTGGCCGTACACGAGCGCCGCCTTGCTGATAACGCCCGACTCTTTCATTTCGTTCCACAAGTCGTTGCCTTCACGGGTACGTTCGCCGACGCCCGAGAATACCGAGTAGCCGCCGTGTTCCGTCGCAACGTTGTGAATCAATTCCATAATCAATACGGTTTTGCCGACGCCGGCGCCACCGAACAGACCGATCTTACCGCCTTTGACGTACGGCGCGATGAGGTCAACGACTTTAATCCCCGTTTCCAGAATATCGGTACTGGGAGACTGGTCTTTGAACTCCGGTGCCGGACGATGAATCGGCCAGTAATCATCCGCTTTTACTTCTTCGTCTACTTTGTCTACCGTTTCACCGAGTACGTTGAAGATACGTCCCAATGTGCCCTGACCGACCGGTACGGCGATAGGACGACCGGTATCGACCGCTTTCGTGCCGCGCGTCAATCCGTCCGTCGAGCTCATCGCGATACAGCGTACTACCCCGTCACCGAGATGCTGCGCCACTTCCGCAATAAGACGTACCGGAACGTCGCCTGTCGCATCTTCAATTTCAATCGCGTTGAAGATGGCCGGCAACTCTTGGTCGGCACTGAAGGCAACGTCGACTACGGCCCCGATGACCTGTATGACTTTTCCTTCTTGTTGATTGCTCATGAAGAGGTCTCTCCTCCTTATTTCCACTATTATTCCAGTGCATTGGCGCCGCCGACAATTTCGGTGATTTCACTCGTAATTGCCGCTTGCCGCGCTTTGTTGTAATGCAGTGTCAGATCATCAATGAGGTCGGACGCGTTGTCGGTCGCGCTGGTCATCGCCGCCATCCGCGAACCGAGTTCACTCGCCGCGGCCTGGAGCATCGCATTGTAAATCACGATTTCCAGATATTGCGGCAAGAGCCGTTCAAACACATCCTGTACGTTCGGTAAGAACCGATAGCGTACATCCGCCGCAGGTGCCGCCTCATCGGTCGTCTCCGCCGCAATCGGCAAGAGACGCTGGGTCGTCGGTTTTTGGCGCAAGGCCGAATAGAAGTGCGTGTACACCAATACGACTTCATCGACTTCTCCCGCGACAAATTGCTCCGCGACGACGCGGGCGACTTCTTTGGCGTGATTATACGTCGGGCGGTCGGAAAATCCGGCATAGTGCGCGCCGACGGCATAATCGCGATGTGTGAGATATTCATACGGTTTACGGCCGATGGTCAGCAGTGCGAACTGCTCGGCCGTTTGGCCGCGTAACACGTCCATGGTTTTTTTCATCAAGTTCGACGTATAGCCGCCGGCCAGACCTTTGTCCGCTCCGACTACCACATACGCCGTACGCGTCACCGGTCGTTCTTCGAGCAGGGGACTTTGCAGTCCGATGTCGGAGGCGACGATATGACGCAATACTTGCTGAATTTTATCGGCATAGGGACGCGTCCCCAGTGCCTTTTCTTCGGCTCGACGCAGGCGGGCGGCGGCCACCATTTTCATGGCCTTGGTGATCTGCTGGATATTGGTTACACTTCGAATTCTGCGTTTAATTTCGCGTGTATTCGCCATCTATGATCACCCCACTACCGCTTGATTTCTTGCCGCCTTAAACCGTGCCTTAAATTCATCAATGGCTGCTCTGAGCTGCGTTTCCGTATCCTCTTCGAGTTTTTTCGCTTCGCGAATCGCCCGACCGATTTCCGGATGCGCCGTATGCATGAAATTGAGCAGTTCATGTTCAAACGGAACGACTTCGTCCACTTCCAGATCGTCCAGGAAGCCGTTGATCGCCGCAAAGATGACCTGTACCTGGTCTTCGACCGCATACGGTGTGTATTGCGGCTGTTTCAGTACTTCGGTCAAGCGTTGCCCGCGATCGATTTGGGCTTTGGTCGCCGCGTCGAGGTCCGAACCGAATTGCGCAAACGCCGCCAATTCGCGGAACTGCGCCAAGTCCAGACGCAGCGAGCCGGCGACCTGTTTCATCGCCTTGATCTGCGCGCTGCCGCCGACACGGGATACCGACAGACCGACGTTGATCGCCGGACGCACCCCCGAGTAGAAGAGCTCGGTTTCGAGGAAAATCTGCCCGTCGGTAATGGAAATGACGTTCGTCGGGATGTAGGCGCCGACGTCGCCGGCCAAGGTTTCGATAATCGGCAACGCCGTAATCGAACCGCCGCCGAGTTCCGGCGAGAGTTTGGCCGCCCGTTCGAGCAAACGGGAATGTAAGTAGAAGACGTCGCCCGGATACGCTTCACGTCCCGGCGGACGACGCAACAGCAAGGACATCGCACGATAAGCGACCGCGTGTTTCGACAAGTCGTCATAGACGCACAATACCGCTTTGCCCTGGTACATAAAATGTTCCGCCATCGCGACACCGGCATACGGTGCGATGTACTGCATCGGCGAACCTTCCGATGCGCCGGCATGAACGACAATCGTGTAGTCCATGGCGCCCGCTTCGGTCAGCTTGTCGACCAGACGGGCGACCGTCGCGTTTTTCTGCCCGATGGAGACATAGATACAGATGACGTCCTGTCCTTTTTGGTTCAAAATCGTATCGATGGCCACGGCGGTTTTCCCCGTGCTGCGGTCACCGATGATGAGTTCACGCTGGCCGCGGCCGATCGGTACCATCGAGTCAATCGATTTGATACCCGTCTGCAGCGGTTCGTTGACGGATTGGCGATCGGCAATCCCCGGTGCCGGGAATTCCACACGACGATACGCTTCCGTCTTGATGTCGCCTTTGCCGTCGATGGGTTGTCCCAACGCGTTGACGACACGACCGATCATGCCTTCGCCGACCGGTACCTGCATGACGCGACCGGTCCGTTTGACCGTGTCGCCTTCTTTGATATATTCCGCATTACCGAGCAAAACGGCACCGACATTGGATTCTTCCAAGTTCAGCGCCATGCCGAACACGCCGTGCGGCAGTTCGAGCAATTCGCCGGCCATACATTTTTCCAGACCGTAAATGTGGGCGATACCGTCCCCGACTTCCAGGACCGAACCTACTTCGTCGACATTGAGGTCTGCTTGGTAATTCTCGATTTGTTGCTTAATCACCGATGTAATTTCATCCGGTTTGATTTTCATTCCGTGTGTCACCTCAATTCGTTAGCATCTTGTTTCAGTAGAGTCGCTTTCATTTCCTGCAGCTGCCGGGTCATCGATCCGTCGATCATGCGGTCGCCGATTGTGACAATCATGCCGCCCAGTATCGAAGGATCTACGGTTGTCGTCAGATAGACCGATTTGCCCGTCGCTTCATTCAGCCGTGCAATCAGGTCGCGTTCTTCTTCATCCGTCAGCGCAATCGCTGTCCGCACGACGGCCTCTTGCACGTTGCGTGCCGCCTGCGAGCCCAGTACGTACATCTCCACGATTTCTTCCAGCAAATCGATCCGGCCGCGGTCGATGACCACCGCCAAGAAACGTACGACCAGCGGATCGACAGTATCCGCAAACAGTTTTTCTACGACTTCTTTTTTCGCTTCCCGTGCCAGCAACGGATGATACAAAAATCCGGACAGTTCCCGATTTTCCCGTATCGCGTTTCGCACTTGCACGAGTTGCGTCTCAACTTCTTCCAGCCGATTCGCTTCGGTTGCAATCGCAATCAGCGCACCGGCATATTTTTTGGCAAGCTCCCGGTTTCTCTTCATATCATCGACCTACTTGCCGTTTATCCAACTTATCAATGCACTCCGCAATCAACTTCCGATTCATATCCGCATCCAAATTCTGCTTGAGCAATTGCGAGGCGACCGCCATTGACATATCCACCACGTCGGCGCGCAATTCTTTGACCAAAGCTTCGCGTTCTTCCGCCAGTTGGCGTTCCGCGATTTCTTTTTTGCGGTCGATTTCCGCACGAACGGCATCGAGCTGGGCCTGCGTCTGGCGTTCCGCTTCCGCAATCGCCTGCTTGACGATGTCCTGCGCCTGTACCCGCGCGTCTTGCAACTGCGCTTCGTACTGTGCTTTCAACTCTTCCGCATGCTTGCGTGCCTGCTCCGCCCCTTCGAGGTCGTTGCGAATGCGTTCGCGACGGGCGTCGAGCGTGTTCATGAGCGGCGCAAAGCCGAATTTACCCAAAATGGCAATGAGGATAATAAAGTTGAGGATTTGAAAAAGTAACGTACCGTTGATCTCAACCAATGAGATTCCCTCCTCACTAAACTACACTCAATTATTTCAGCAGGTCTACCAGCGGGTTCGCAAATACCAATACAATCGCGATAACCGACGCGATAATCGGAATCGATTCGATCAAGCCGATGCTGATCAAGAGGTTGACCAAGAGTTTTTGGCTCATTTCCGGTTGACGAGCCATTGCGTCCAATGCCGTCGATGCCGCTTTCGAGTCGCCGATTGCCGCACCGATGGATGCCATGCCGGCGATTAACGCCGCCGAAAATGCCGATACCGCCAATACTAATGCAGTTGATTCCATGATAATTTCCTCCTTGGGATGTTACATATTTTTTGATAGTTGTCCTTACCTGTCTTACCGCGGCACGCTGTGCCGTTCCATTTTAGTGGCCGCCTTCACCGATGGCACCACCCAAGTACGCCGTTACCAAAATGGTAAAGATAAAGGCCTGAATCAAACCGATGACCAGCGAGAACACCAGCCAGATGATAGGTACACCGAAGGGCACGAGGTTCTGCAGGACCTCCAACAGAATTTCGCCCGCCAAAATGTTGCCGAATAGACGCATCGCCAATGTCAACGGCTTGGCGATTTCTTCAATGATGTTGATAATCACGAAGGGTGCGAACGGCTGGAACCAGTGTTTTACATAATCGCCGACTCCCCGATTGCGTACATACAATATGTGCGTAATCAAGGACGCGCCGATGGCCATCCCCAATGTCGTATTGAGGTCATTGGTCGGTGACACCAGCAGATGCGGCGTCGGCAGTAATCCCATTTCGTTGCCGACAAAAATGAAGAAAAATAGCGTCAGCAGCATGTATACCGCTTTCCGATAGTCCGGTCCCAATGTGCCTCGGAACTGATCGCACAGGGTCTCGACAATCATTTCCACGGCGTTTTGCACGCCTCCCGGCACCAGTGCCGGTTTGGCCACCGCCAGCCGAATCAGGATAAAGACCAACGCCGCGGTAATCCACGTCATGTAAATCGTATCCATATTGACTGCCATACCCAAGATATATTGTACGTCATGTGTACCTGTATGTAGATGCATAGCTTCACCTCCTCCCGTCAGGACATAGGTTGAATATATATGCTTAACGCCGTTGCAAGCCCACTTCCAAAAACAAAATGAGTTTGAACGACAACAAGCCGCAAACTGTCGCACCGAAATGCGCCGCGCCCGTTTTCAGCACGACCGTCAAAAAGACGACCGCCACCCACAAGCGCAAGGACGCCACCACCGCCAAGCGGCGTGTCAGTGTCGTCGGCTCCTCGCCCGCTCGGGCGACGATGAGCAGTACCAAGTACGCGAGATAGAGCAAGTTGAACGCCGACCCGAGCAGCCAGCCGCCGCTCCAGTGTCCGTAGCCCGATGCCCACAACGCGGCGGCCACGAGCACGGCCACAATCGCCTGCAGACGCAACATGCGGCGCGCCCACGCAATCACATAGCTCCAGCGTGTCATTTGCCCACCAAATCGCGAATCAGTATCCATAATCCGGCCACTCCGCCGCCCAGACCGCCCGCCATCGTCCCCCACGGGGAGCAGCCGGCCGCGACGTCGAGTTGATGTCCGGCGTATACACCCAGCACAATCGTACACAGCAAGGTCATGCCGGCGCCCGCGGCGATGCCGACAGCGCGCAGCCAATCCTGTTTTTCCGTTTTCACTGCGCACCTCCTCCACCGATAGCGGAGACCTCTCACATAACCCGTTTCATTTTATCACAATTACGGCTGATTGGCTATCCAATCGGCGGGTTTTTCTCCCGTTTTACCGTAGATATACGCCAGCGCGTCGACAATCCGACGCGCGGCCGTGCCGTCGCCGTACGGATTGACCGCTTCCGCCATCTGCCGATACGCCGCCGCATCCGTCAACAAGCGATGCGCCGCCGTATAGACGCGCTCCTCGTCCGTACCGACGAGCGCCACCGTCCCCGCGGCGACCGCCTCCGGCCGTTCGGTCGTGTCGCGCAGGACCAGCACGGGTTTCCCCAGTCCCGGCGCTTCTTCCTGAATCCCGCCGGAATCGGTCAAGACCAGCGTCGCGCGCGCCATCAGCTTGGCAAAGGGCGAATACTCGAGCGGCTCAATCAGATGCACCTGCGGGATATCCCCCAATTCTTCATGCACGACGCGGCGCACCGCCGGATTCTTATGGACGGGGAAGACGATATGCGTCCGCGGCACCTCCGTGACCAGTCGCCGAAGTGCCCGATAAATATGCCGCATCGGTTCGCCGAGATTTTCCCGCCGGTGTGTCGTCACCAGCACGACCCGGTCCCCATCCGCAAGGCCGTCCGCCCACGGCGCCGCGTCGGTATCCGCGCGCACCGCCGTCTGCAGTGCGTCGATGACGGTATTGCCCGTGACGAAAATCCGCTCGGGGGCAACCCCTTCCGCACGCAAATTGGCCGCCGCCGTCGGTGTCGGCGCAAAGTGCCAGCGGGCAATCGTCCCCGTCAAGCGGCGGTTCATCTCCTCGGGAAAGGGCGAATAGACATTCCCCGTCCGCAATCCCGCCTCGACATGGCCGACATCGATTTGTTCATAAAACGCGGCGAGTGCGCCGACAAAAGTCGTCGTCGTATCGCCGTGTACCAATACCGTGTCCGGACGCTCCTCTCGCAACACGTCGCGCAACCCGAGCAGCGCTTTGGCCGTCACATCGTACAATGTCTGCCCCGCCGCCATAATATTCAAATCATAGTCCGGTCGAATGGCGAACAGCGCCAGCACCTGATCGAGCATCTCCCGATGCTGTGCCGTCACGACCACCTTCACGTCAAACTCCGGCCGCGCCTTGAGCTGCCGCACGACCGGTGCCATCTTAATCGCTTCGGGACGTGTCCCGAATACCGTCATCACCCGAATTGGCATGGTGTCCACCCTTTCTACGATTTACGCTCCGGCGTCGTCGGCGCCAGCACGACGCCCAAGTTGCGGGCCCAGCACAGCCCGACCACGACCAGCGCCGCCACAATCAATCCGCCGAGCACCAAGTTCAAATGCACGACCACCAGCGAAATCATACCCAAAAACGCCGTAATCGCATACATCAACAGCACCACTTGCTTTTGCGACAAGCCTTTGTCCAGCAAGCGGTGATGCAAATGTCCGCGGTCCGGCGAGAAAATCGGCACCCCGCGCAAATAACGGCGCACAATCGCCAGCGCCGTGTCCATGATCGGCAAGCCCAGCGCAATAACCGGTACGACAAGCGCCACCGTCGCCGCCGTCTTCATCACGCCCATAATCGATACCGCCGCCAAGACGTACCCGAGAAACATACTGCCCGTATCGCCCATAAAAATCCGCGCCGGATTGAAATTGTACTGCAAAAAGCCGAGCGCCGCGCCCGCCATCGCGACCGTAATCAACGCGCTCGCCTGTTGCCCCATCTGGTAGGCGATCAAGGCCACCGACACCGCCGCAATCGAGGATACCCCCGCGGCCAAACCGTCCAGACCGTCAATCAAGTTGACCATGTTGGTAAATCCGACCACCCACAAAATCGTCAGCGGCACGGAAATCAAGTTGCTGAGATAGATATACTGCTCCCCGAACGGATTCATCAACCATTCCATTTGCACGCCGAACGCCACCAAGATCGCGGCCGCGACAACCTGTCCCGCCAATTTGACTTTGGCGGGGATTTGGCAAATATCGTCCCAGATGCCCACCATGATGATGACGGTCGCGCCCGCCAACAGGCCGACGACATCCTGCGTCAGCGGCAGACTGTAAAGCACCGCCGCCATAAAGCCGAGGTAAATCCCCAACCCGCCCAAGCGCGGAATCACTTCATGATGCACCTTGCGCGCATTGGGGTTGTCCATCGCACCGACACGCACCGCCAATTTTTTGACCGACGGTGTGACCGCATACGTCACCACCAACGCAATCGCAAACGCAATCAAATACGCCATGCACCCAATCCTCCTTGTCAATCAGTTTCATTGTAGCACAATCGGCGCCAAATCCTAAATCCGGACACCAAAAAAACCTGCCCGTAAGCAGGTTTTTCTCCGTCAGAAACGATAATTGAGTCCGACGCCGACCCCTTTGCGGTCTACCGTCTTGTCCCGATCCTGATACGTATAGTTGACGTCCAAATCAAATTGCGGGTTCAAATCGTACAGCGCGCCGACTTTGTATTCCTTTTCCGCGCTGCTGTACTTAAAGCTCGCATAGCCGTCAAACTTGTCCGACAGATACGTCATCCCTTCGACACCGGCATAAAACTTGTGACCGACCTGATCGATGTCGCGATTGCCGACAGTGACATACACATTGTTGTTCAAACGATACTTCCCGTAAATATCGAGTTCGTTGCCTTCGTGAATCAACTTGCGATATTCCACGCCGACGACCACCTGATCGGCGACACTGTGTTCCGCATACAACGCGTGCGATCCGTCCCGTGCGCCGTTGTAACCGTAGCCGACATGCGTGCCGCCTTCCGGTACATAGGTCACCGGCGCCGCCAGCGCCGCCATCGCCATGGCGCTCAACCCCAATGTCAGACCGAGTATTTTTTTCATTTCCGTACCTCCTCTCTCTTCTTCCGATTAGTTCTATTATAGCAAACTTCCGCACGGAAAAACACCGCCGCGGTCAATTTCCGCAAAAACTTTTTCCGTCGCAACGCACGACCGCCGCCAATCACGTATAATACCGGTAAGACTATCAGGAGGTGGAAAATGACACATCAATTGGCGATTTTAAATCGCGTCAAACCCGAACAACTGAGCGCCCTGCAAGCGCGGCATCCGCACACGACCATCACGGCGTACCCCGATGCAGCGAGCGCTCTGCCGCATCTGGCAAAAACCGACATCATCGCGTTGTGGGGATTTACCGACCCGACCCCGCTGCTGGAGGCCGCCCCGCATGTGCGCTGGCTGCATTCGCTCAGCGCAGGGGTCGAGCAGCTGCTCCCGCCCGCCGTCGTCAACAGTGACATCATCGTCACCAACTCCGGCGGCGTCCACGACCATCCCGTCGCCGAGCGGGTCATGGCGATGGCCCTGGCCTTGGCGCACGAGCTCCCCGCGTCGATTCGCGCGCAGGACCGGCATGAATGGAAACGGCTGGCGTTTCAGCCGCTGGACGGACAGACCATGCTCATCGTCGGTTTCGGTCGTATCGGCAAGTCCGTCGCGGTGCGCGCCCGCGCCTTCGGTATGCATATCATCGCCGCCAAGCATCGACCGACGCACGAACCGCTCGCCGACGAAGTCATCGCGGGCGGCGACCTTGCGGCCGCACTCGGTCGCGCCGACTATGTGGTCTGCGCCCTGCCGGGCACGCCCGACACGGACGGCTACTTTGACGAACACGCCTTTGCCGCGATGAAACCCGGCGCGACTTTTATCAATATCGGCCGCGGCTCGCAAGTCGACGAGCCCGCCCTCATCCGCGCCCTCGCAGACGGCCGCATCGGCGGCGCGGGGCTCGACGTCGTCGCCCGTGAACCGCTCGCGGCGGATTCACCGCTCTGGGACATGGAGCGGGTCATCATCACCGGCCACAGCGCCGCCAGCTCGCACGGATTTTTCACGCGCGTCCTGCGCCAGCTGGACCGCAACCTCACCCTTTTCGAGGCGGGGGAACCCTTGGAATACGTCATCGATAAACAATTGCGCTATTGACACGACAAACGGCGACAACCTTTCGGTTGTCGCCGTTTTACGCTGCCTGTATGCCCGTCACGCACCCGTCACAAAGGGGGCCACTACGGCCAGTACTTCGTCACGCTTGGCCGCCATCAATGCCGCATCGCCGCGCGTTTCGAGATTGAACCGCACCAGCGGCTCGGTATTGGACCCGCGCAAGTTGAACCGCCAATCGCCGAAATCCATACTCACGCCGTCCAGATGCTTGACCTCGTGTGCCTGCCCGGCATACGCGTCTTCCACCGCCGCCAAGACCTGCGCCGTCGAGGTCACCTGCCGATTGATTTCACCGCTGCACGGGTATGCCCGCGCCATCTCGGCGACCATCTCGGACAACGGCAGCCCCGTATCCGACATGATTTGCACCACGATGAGCCACGGAATCATCCCGCTGTCGCAATAGGAGAAATCGCGGAAGAAATGATGCGCGCTCATCTCCGCCCCGTACAGACCGTCCACGCGACGCATCGTCTCTTTCATAAAGGCATGGCCGCCCTTTGATTCGACGGGGATACCGCCGTACGCGGCGCAAATCGCCTGCGTATTCCAATAGAGCCGCGGATCGTGAATGATTTTTTCGCCGGGATGCCGCTCCAAAAAGTATCGCGCCAAGAGTCCCAGCACATAGTACCCTTCGAGGAATGTACCCTGCTCGTCGATGAAAAAGCAACGGTCAAAATCGCCGTCCCAGGCGATACCGATATCCGCGCCGGTTTCTTTGACCGCCCGAATCGTGACCTCGCGATTTTCCGCGAGCATCGGGTTGGGTACACCGTGCGGGAAGGTCGCGTCCGCGTCCATGTACAGCTCGGTCCACTGCAACGGCAGCCGTGTTTGCAACGACCGAAACGCAATCCCCGCACCGCCGTTGCCCGCATTGACCACCGCCTTGAGCGGCGCAATCGTGTCGGGCTTCACATACGCCAACAGCGAATCGATATAGTCATGCTGTATCTCAAGTGCCGTCACCTGTCCCCGCGTCGTCGGTGTCGGAAAATCGCGGTCGGCAAAAACACGCGCCTCGATGTCCTTCAGTCCCGTATCCGCGCTGATGGGTATCCCCTCTTCACGCACGAGCTTGAGCCCGTTGTAATCGACCGGGTTGTGACTGGCCGTCACCATAATCCCGCCGTCCAGTCCGTAGCGAAACGTCGCGTAGTACACCATCTCCGTCCCGCAGACGCCGATGTTGCGGACATTCGCCCCGCCGTCCAGCAGTCCTTCCGTGACCGCCTGCGCCAAGGCGGGGGAAGACTCGCGGATATCATAACCGACCGCGACATCACGCGGGTGATACTGCTCGACATAGGCGCGCCCGACGCGATACGCCAACGCCGCATCGACTTCGACCGGGACCAGACCGCGGATATCATACGCCTTGAAGCCGTCCCGACTGCGTTCACTCCACTTCATCGGTCACCTCCGGCAAGCGTGCCAAAATCTTCACATACCCGTCCGCACCGAACCGCAGACAGCGCTTGACCCGACTGATCGTCGCCGAGCTCGCCCCCGTCAGCGCCTCAATCCGTTCATACTTTTCGCCGGCGGCCAAGAGGCGCGCGACCTCCAGTCGCATACTCAAGTCGCGCAACTCCGCCACCGTGCACAAATCTTCCAATAATTCATACGCTTCCTGCCGCGTCTCCAGCGACAGCAATGCCGTGACCAGTCTGTCAGTCAACGGATTTTCCAAGCGCGGATTCAGACTCATCGTCATCCCTCCTTACTCCTGTCATTATAACTAATTACAGGAGTAAAGCCAACCGCTCCGGTTAATCCGTGACGGAAGATGCCGCCTCGGGCACGGTATTTTTCTTGAGCAAAGTCCGTACGAAGATGACCCCGACCATGAAGATACCGACATAGCCGACAAAGGGATAAATCAGCGATACCAACGCGCCGAACGGGAGCGACCCGCCGGTCATGAATACTGCCCCCAACGCCACCGTCAAGGCGACTTCCCATTTTTCCGGGACGTACTTCATGAATTCGTTTTTAATCAGCCAGTACATCGGTGCGGTCGTCGAGTAGATACCGAGCAAGATGATGACCGAGAACGTCATCGCGACCAACGGACTGATTTTGGCGCCCAGGTACAGATTCGGCACTTGCAGAGCGATGACTTCATTGAAGTTGGCCAGCATCCCGCACAACATCCCGAACACCGTAATCATCAAACACAGACCGCCCGTAAAGCCCGCAATTCCCGCTTCCTTGCGGCTGTTTGCCCGCGCGCCGAGTTCCGTGAAGAACACCGTCCCCGCCAGCATGTTGTAACAAAAGAACAAGACGCCCGCCTGCCACCAGCTGTCCGCCGGCTGTACCGCTTCGGCCGCCGCGGTCACGACGACATCCGCCGTGCCCGTGAAATCACGGAAAAAGGTCACCATCCCGACCGCCACCGTAAAGACGACAATCGCCGGTCCGATGGCACCGATGATATCCACCATTCGGCGCAGACCGCCCAGCACCGTCACCATCGCCAAGAGTCCCATGCCCAGCACGCCCCACATCGCCGGCATTTGGAAAAACTCCTGCGTGATGGCCCCGCTGCCGGAAATCATGATGACGACGATACTGAAGATAAAGACCATCGTGAAATATTCCACCGCGCGGCCCAAGTACTCCCCGCAATAATACCGAAACACCCGTCCCGGCCGCTTGAGTTGCAACGCATGCCCGTTCATCATCAAAATCGCGCCCAGACTGCAAAACAGTACCGCACTGATGACCGCGCCGTAAATCCCGTTCACTCCGTACGACACGAAAAACTGCAACACTTCCTGCCCCGTCGCAAAGCCCGAGCCGATGAGGTAGGCTACGTAGGCCCCGCTTAATTTCAATACGTTTTTCCAACTGACTTGTCCGCTCATGTGACTCACCATCCCTGTCCGCCGACCTCATAGTCGGCCAACTTACCGTCTTCCCATTCTTGTAATGTTTCTTCGATGACATCCATCGCCCGATCGAGCTCTTCATAGGTAATCACGAGCGGCGGCTGGAACCGCAATACGCTCCCGCCGAAGGCAATCATGACAACACCTTTTTCAAAGCAGCGATTGCAAATCGTCAACGCCGCTTCCGGTGCCTTCGTCTTGCGCACCTTGTCACTGACGATATCGATGCCCAGCGACAAGCCCAGACCGCGCACATCACCGACCGATGCAAACCGCTCTTTCCAGCCGTCCATACGCTGACGGGCGTACACGCCTTTTTCCGTGCTCTGCCGCAGCAAATCCTCGCCTTCCAGCATATCGAGTACCGCGAGCGCCGCCGCACAGCAGACCGGATTGGCCGCCGTCGTAAATACATGCGCCGGTTTTTCCAGCGAGGTCATAATCTCCTCGCGTCCGACCAACGCCGACAGCGGCAAGCCGCCCGCCAAGGATTTACCGTACACGACCAAGTCCGGTTCCACCCCGAAATGCTCGAGCGAGCACCACGTCCCCGTCCGGCCGAGTCCCTGCTGGACATCATCAACCGCAAAGAGGATACCGTGTTCCTTGCACAAGTCGTAAAGTGCGCGGAAGTAGCCGTCCACCGGCTCGAGCAACCCCCCGTCGCCCTGCAAGGTTTCCACGACCACGCAGGCCACTTCATCCGGCGGCAAGTACGTCGCGAGCATCTCCTTAAACGGCGCAAGATACTCTTCCACCGTGTTCGGCTCACCGGCGCCGTACATCCCGCGATAGCTGTCCGGGAACGGAATATGATGAAATCCCGGAAGCAAGGGACCGATCTTGCGGCGCATGTTCAAGCTGATGGCCGACATCGAAATCGACCCGTAGGTCGATCCGTGATACGCCCCGACAAAGGTGACGATATTCGGCCGGCCCGTATAGCCGCGTGCGAACTTAATCAACGCATCGTTGGAGTCCGACCCCGTCAGCCCGAAAATCGCGCGCTTCGGGAAATCGCCCGGTGTCAGCTCGCACAGACGATGCGCCAGCTTGACCAGCGGCTCATGGTACATATACGCCGGCGTATAATGCACCATCTTGCGTACCTGCGCGACAATCGCATCCACGACCGGTTGCGGTGTGTGGCCGACATTGAGCGCGCTCGCGCTCGTGAGCAAATCGATGTACTCCTTGCCGTCCACGTCGACCATCGTCGATCCGTGCGCGTGGTCGATGACCAAGGGATAATACGGAATCCGTCCCGCCGGTGCGAAATATTGTGCGTCTTCTTGAATCACTGCTGCTGCTCTGCTCATGATATCCTCCTTATGTACTCAATGATGACGATTACTCCTTACTGATTGCTGTGACCGATCGGACGTGGCGGCTACCCGCCGTCCAATCGCCGACTTGCCTGTGTCTGCATCGCGCTTCTCCGTTTTCGGCTAACAAAAAAAAGCGACCCCGCTCTCGCAGGATCGCTTGACCGCATCCATTCGAGAGTGTCGCGTTTCGCGTCACTCCCGACTCCGTCATGCCCCCTATCGGGTGGCGATGATACTTCGTCCGTGTACCGCGAACCGCTCATGCATCATGTTCGCGATAATCATAAGGACAACGCGAACAAGGCCCGTAATTCGAATGCTAAGCACAAGAAGAAGGGCAATCGTAAGAATAAGGAGACCCGAAAGGACACGGACGATAGCCGTGTTTGCCGCGTTCATGAAGTTGACCTTCTGATTCATGTTCATGCTGCCCATTGTCGTGTGCTCCTTTCTTGCGATTGGCGTGTCCGCCCGGGGTACGGTAGCAAAAACGCCCCCGCAGGAATACTCCTGCAGGGGCGTAATGTACGCGGTACCACCCTGATTTATCACTTGTCGTCCGTAACGCCGACCGGCGGCATACGCTACTCGATTCACGTATACAGCTCCCGGGTGATGATTCCCGCCACCGTTTCTATCGACTTGCACCGACCGTCGACTCTCTGAGAGAAAGGATGATGACGATTTTTCCCGTTCCTCGCTTTTGATTAATTGCAACAATCATACCAAAGGTAACGCCCCTTGTCAAGTCGTTTCCTCATTTTTTACTGCCGGCTATCTTTCCGCCGCTTCCGCCGCCGCGGCCAAGCGTTCCCATTTTTCGTAGTACGTCGCCAGCTCCTGCTGCGCCGCCGCCAGTGCGTCCGTCAGCTGTTGCCAGCGCGCCGCATCGCCGGGATCTGCCGCGCGCAACTCCTGCGTATACATGCGAATCGTCGCTTCACTGCGGCTGATTTCCTGCTCCAGTCGCATGAGTTCCCGTGCCTCACGCTCCCCGAAGTGCACCGCCTTGGCGGAGTCTCGCGCAGACGTATCCGGCACAGACGGCGCAAGCGGCACGACCGTACGGGGCGCGTCCTCTTCGACCGCATTGTCCTCATCCGGTACGACGGCCGCCCCCGGGGCAATGACCGTGGACGGCTGCAAGGTACCCGTCTCAATCAGTTCCCGCCGTTTCGCCTTCCAATACGTATAGTTGCCGTGGTACTCACGCATGCCGCCGTCCTCAAACGACAGCATCCGCGTCACCAGCCGATCGAGCAGGTAGCGGTCATGCGAAACGACGAGGTACGTCCCGCCGAATTCGCGCAGGGCGTCCTCGATGACTTCGCGCGTCGCGATGTCGAGATGATTTGTCGGTTCGTCGAGCAAAATCACATTCGGCGCCTCGAGCAGCAAGAGCAACAAATCCAGCCGCGCTTTTTCTCCGCCCGACAGCAGGTGAATCTCACGATACACCTCATCCCCGCGGAATAAAAAGCGTCCGAGGATATGCCGCGCTTCTTCTTCGCCGCACCCGGCGGCGTACATCACTTCTTTGAGTACCGTGTAGTCGGGGTGCAGGCGTTCATGCTCCTGGGAATAGTACCCCAACCGGACCCGATTGCCGACCGTCACCCGCCCGCTGTCGGGGCGGCGTTTGCCCGCCAAAATCGAGAGCAACGTCGATTTACCGACGCCGTTCGGCCCGATGATACCGACGGTCTCGCCTTGCCGTATCAAGAGCGACAAATCGGTGAACACGGTGCGGCTCCCGTAGTGTACGGCCAAGTCTTCGGCGATGAGCACTTTGTCCGCCGTCCCCGTCGCCCGCGGAAAGTGAAAGGTCAGCGTCGTTTCATTCACGGGCGCATCCAGGCGTTCCAAGCGGTTGAGTTTGGATTGCCGGCCGCGCGCCTGCTTGGCTTTGATACCGGCCTTATATTTACGGATATATTCTTCTTCGCGGCGGATGTGTTCCTGCTGCTGCGCATACGCCCGCTCCGCCGCCTCCCGCCGCGCCGCCTTTTCCCGTACATAGTACGAATAGTTGCCGCGATAGTAGTGGAGTTTTGTCTGCGCCAGTTCGACGATGTCGGTCGTAATCGCATCCAAAAAATAGCGGTCGTGGGAAATCATCAGCACCCCGCCGCGAAACGCACGCAAATAGTCCTCCAGCCACTCCGTCATCTCGATGTCGAGATGGTTGGTCGGTTCGTCCAAAAGCAGAAAGTCCGGTTGCCGGACCAATGCCTTGGCAAGATTGAGGCGTGTCTTTTGCCCGCCGGAAAACGCCGACGCCGGCCGCTCCCAATCCGCGTCGGAAAACCCCAGCGCCTGCAAAATCCGCCGCGTCTTGGCCTCGTAATCATAGCCGCCGAGCCATTCAAACCGCTGCTGCAGCTGTCCGTAGCGGCGGACGGTGTCGTCGTCGGCACGGCCGTCATGCATGACCGCCGCCAATCGCTGCAACTCCGCTTGACACACCAGTAAATCCCTCCAGGCGATTTCCATTTCTTCGCGTACCGTACGCCCGCCGAAGTCGATATCCTGCTGCAGGTAGCCGACCGTCGCGCCGTCGGCAAACTTCACCGTACCTTCATCCGGCTCGAGAATCCCCAATATACATTTGAGAAACGTCGACTTGCCGGCACCGTTCGCCCCGACCAAGCCGATTCGCTGCTGCGGTGCCAAGCGCAGGTCGACGCCTTGCAGGACGGTATCAATGCCGAATGATTTGCCCAGTCCCGTGACTCTAATTTCTTTCATACTCATCCTTCCCGTCCGCGCCGTCTACCGTATGCGCCGTGACGAATATCATGACTTCTTCATCCCGCCGCCGCTCATCCGTATGACGAAACAGCTTGCCCAAGAGGGGTATCTCCGCCAACAAGGGGACACGCCGCACCGTACTCTCGTGCTCGCGGTCAATCAACCCGCCGATGACCAGCGGCTCCCCGTCGGGCAGGCAGACGGTCGTCTGCGCTTCCCGCGTGACAATCCGATAGGCGTTGAGTGAGGGCTCCAAGTACGGTGTCGCGACTTCCGCATAAATCTGCGCCGTAATCCGGCCGTCCGCGCCGACATGCGGCGTATAGCGCAGGCGAATCCCCACATCGCGGTATTCCGTCGTCGTCACGACATCATCACCGCGACCGTGCTCGACGAGAACGGGGATTTTGTTGCCGATGAGAATACTCGCCTCATGCCCGTTCAGCGTCATGATATTCGGCCGCGCCAAAATCTCGGCATCACCGTCGGCGACCAGGGCATCCAGACGGGCGCGCACCAGCCACGTATACGGCATTCCGCCTGCCGCCTTCCCGAAGGTCAGCGCGCTGTAGCCCGCCGGTGTCGGTGTCGTCGCCGTCGAGATTCCCGACCAATCCCAATCCACACCGAGCTCTTTCGCCCGCTCGCGATGGACGGAGACGACTTCCACCTCGACCTGTACCTGCCGCACCTCCCGATCGAGCGCCTCGACAATCGCCCGCGCCTGCGCGATTTCCCGACCGGTGCCGTAGACGATGACGCTGCCCGCCGCCGGGTTGAGCCGGACCCGCTCCTCCGGCAAAATCGCCGTCAGATTGTCGCGAATCGTGGCGACATCCGCATGCCGAAGCGCAATCGCTTCCGCCCGCCGCGCCTGATGCTCGGCGACGTCTTTGGCATAGACGATGCGCGCCTTGCCCTGCCGCTCGATGACGACATTGCCCGCGGCCGCCGTCCACGCCAGCGCCTCTTCCGGCGTCGCGCCCGTCACATCAACCGTGACCGTACCGTCCACATCGCCCGCGATAACCAGATTGTCCCCGCACAGCCGTGCCAATCCGACCAATACATCACGCAACGGCGCTTGTCGGACGTGCATCTCAATCCCGCCCTCCGTCACGGTCATCGGTGCGGCCGCACCGACCGCGATTCCTGCCCATAGCCACAGGCAACTTGCCCACATTACGATTGGTTTCATGCTTCCTCCGTCAGCGGTACCGTCACGACCGCCGTGCCCCGCACCAGTGTCACCTGCGCCGGAGCAATCGCCACCACCGTCCAGCCGCCGACGTTTTCCCCGCACGCCGTCACGGACGTTTCCCCTGCTGTCTCCCACAGTGCCAAGCGTTGCGCGCCCTGTTGTAAAATACCGCGCAAGACCGGCACCGTCATCGCTACCTGTCCCGACGACGACGGCACTGCCTCCTGCGCCGCCTCCGTATGCGCCGCGGTGACGGCCGCGCCCCACGGTGTCGCCAGGGCCGCGGCGCGCAGCGGTTTCGGCGTCGACACAGACGAAACGGGCAGTGTCTCCGCTCCCCGACTGCCCGTCATATATCCGCTCATGACGACGAGTATCGCCGTCGCGAGAAGTACTCTCATCACGCCTCCGTCAAAAATCTTTTGCCCACACATCGAGCCGCACCTGTCCCTGCTTGGCGCGATAGGTCAATTTCCCCACAAACGAATGCATATCCCGATACCACGTATAATCGACATCGTGCAACGTCCCGTGCGCCGTATCCCAGCGGCACAGGACACCGACCGCATTAAGACGGTCGACCTGATACTTCGTGCCGATATAGACCGCCCGCTCAATCTCCCAGCGGTCAAACCGATACGGCGACACACCGCTCAAATGGTGATCGTCCACCCCGCCCCACCACGACCAACGGTCGGATGCGGCATAGTCCGCCTGCACACGATAGTACCAATCATTGCGGGTAATCCGTCCGGCGCTGTAGCGATCTTGGCGAACGCCGAAGTGCGGCGTCAGTGTCCACTTTCTGCCAAGCCGAATCGGGTCGGCGCCGCCGTAGACATCCCAGCCGAAATGGTTTCCGCGCACCGTATCTTCATACCAGCGTCCCCAACTCGCCGTTGCCCCCGCATACCAACCGTCGCGGACATACAGCCGCCGGGTATTCCATTTGAGTTCCGGCCGCCGTTCCACCCAGACGGAATCATCGTTAAATACGCTTTCTTCCTTACCGTAATGAAGCGTCGCCGTCCAGTTCGGCGCACTGTAGCGTAGCCCGATATCCGGTTTCAAACCCGTCCGCGCGTACCAATCCGCCTGCACGACCACATCCCAGCGGTCACCGAGCGGGTACGACGGCGTCAGGCGCAGGCCGAACCCGTTGTGCTGGCGATAAATCGGCCGCGGTAAAAACGACATGAAACTCACATGCCGCTGATTTTTTTTGCCGACGCGGGCACGATATGTCCCCACCGTCGCCAAGCGCCAATTTTTAATATAAAACGACGCGTCATACGCCACCAATTTCCCCTCCGGAGAAATCGTGATTTCCCGCGCCTCCATGCGATAGTCCGGCACGCGCGCCATCGCGGACGGTGTCGTCACCATCCCGCGGGCAAGCCGCCCGCCGCCCGTGTCGTCATAGACCGCTTCTTCGCCGCGGACATAGAGCGCATCGTACACACCTTCCGCATGCGCCAGGGTCGCGCGTTTCGCCTTGCCGTCATAGCGGGCATCCGTCATCGTCATATCGATACCCGCCGCCGCATTCGTCCAATGCCCTTCCTGCGGTAAGCGATATTGCTCCGTGCGGATATTGCCCGTCAGAGCGGGCGTCCTCACGAGATGCTCACGCCAGCGGATTTCCACCGCCCCGCGCGCCTCGACATCGCCCGCCTTGCCGGCATAGCGCAGATAATCCGCATCAATCTGCAGGGGCGAAGGGGCGGCCGCCGGCGCGGCCCACACCGCCACCGGCACCAACGCCGCCGCCAACCACCCGCTTACCGTCACGCGTCGGTTCATGATTCTTGCCGCACGATGACGACCGGCAATTCATCATCGTCCGTTTCCACCCGTTCGATTTTGACCGGTTCGTCTTCCGTCACGACGGTACTGACACGCTCCGCTTGCGCGGTGACCTTCGTCCGTGCGTCATCCGCGCGCTCTTTGCCCTCACCCCGTACGTCGGTCGTGTCTTGTTTCGCCTCGGTGCGCGCCGCCTGCACCGCCTGTGCGGCGTCGTCACGGACGTCCGCCGGTTTCGTTTCCGCCACCGCCGCGCTTTCCGGGCGGGTATCCGCCTTCAACACGGAATCCTTCCCGCCGATTTTCTCTTCCAGCACGGCCAATCCGTCTGCAGGGCGCGCTTTTTTCTCCTTGGCATCCGCCGTCGAAATCACGATATCCCGCGTCGTATACGTCGGGGCACCGCTGACCTGTGCAACACCGTACGCCGCCACCGTATCCTGCACCTGAATGAACAGCTCCGTGCCCGCCGGCATATCCACATCCGTCCCGCGCACAAAGTAGCCGCCGACCAACCCGATCGGTCCGAGTACCATCGCCCCGACCGCGGACGCGCCGACTGCCGCCGCCTCCCGTTTGAGCCGTTCCTGTGCCTCCGGCCCCAAGACGGTCGCTATCGGTTCATCGGCAATACCGAAGACCTGATTGAAGGCAATTTTGATTTCTCCGTTGCGACCGAACCGCCGCGGCTGTTTGACCTTGGTGATTTCCCCGTGGCCGACCGACCCTTTCGGCAGAACCAGGACATCATCGACAAAGACATCCTCCGACACCGTAAAGCGGATGGCATCGCCTTCCTGACTGAGTTTCGTGCCGATATCCTGCGCCAGAGAAATCTTGAATACCGTCCCCGCCGGCACTTCGACCTGTTTCAATTCATAATGCTTGCCCCGGTACACCGTCTCTTCGAGTTCTTTGACCCGCGTCCGCAGCGAACCCGTCTTGAGCACGCCGTACACCGTCCGTTCCAGACCGCCCGCAATCTCGACAATCGGCCGATCCGTCACTTGATTTTGCAACTGCCACTCCAGCGTATGCAGGCGAATCGCCAACGCCGGCTCGGTCGTGTCGCTTTTGATGACATCATCGTACAATGTATCGACCTGCTCCGCCAGACCCCCGTCACGAAACGTCCCGCCGTACACGTCATACTGCAGCTCGCTCAGCCGCGTCGTCAATGCGCCCGTCGTCGTCTGTCCGTACAGCGTCCGTTCCAATGCATCCGATTTTTCCGCTACCGTCAAGTCCGCCGCGACGGCCGGCCAAGCCAGCGTCGTCAGCAGGGCCGCCGCCCATATCCATTGTTTCATACGTCTCTCCCTCATCCGTAACCATCACCCCTGCCGCTCACTGCGGCGAGGCGACTGCGACCGCCTCAAATCCGTACGTCAATGATGGCCGACACCCCGACACCGTCGACACGATTGAGTTTCGTCGGGTTCTTGCTGTCGACCGGCACCAAGCCGCGAATCCGGAACAATTGATCGTTGAAGCTGCCTTCCACCTGCGCCACCGCTTCCACCTTATCCACGGCCGCCTGCGGGCCGACGACTTGCGCCGCCCCGATGTATCCCTTATTGCCGATGCTGACGATCGGTACCACCTTGGTCGCATACGCCGTTTCCACGCCGCTCTGGCGAAGCAACGTATTAATAAAACTGTCCAACTGCCCGGAGAACCGATCCACCAGGTAACCGACGCCGCCGACTTTCAGCACACCGCCGAGCAACCCGCCCAAATCGATTGCACCGACCGTCGCGACCGTACTTGTCCCCAGCATACCCGCGACCAATACCGCTGCCAATGCCCGTTTCATCTGTTGTTTCATTGTCCTCCGTCCTTTCTCTGTCACTGTCTTCGATACCGCACCTTACGCCTGCGCGGCTTCCTTATCCCGCTCCATCAGTGCGAGTTGCGCCTGAATCATAAGCGCACACTCGATACGCTTCTTTTGAATCTCACAACTGACATCATACGGCACATGGATATCTCCCGCAAACGTCTCGTTATTCGCATGGCAACCGCCCGAGCAATAAAACTTCGCCCAGCACCCCTTGCATGCGTCCTTGCGCAAGACGTGATTCTCCCGAAACTCCCGCGGGCTGTCCATATCCCTGAGCCCCGTTTTGACATTGCCGATGACATAGCCGTCGCGCCCGACAAACTGATGACAGGGATAAATATCACCGTTCGGCACGACCGCCATATACTCATGCCCCGCGCCGCAACCGCGCAACCGCTTTTGGATACACGGCCCGCGGTACAAGTCCATATTGAAATGGAAAAACGTAAACGGCCGCCCCTCGCGATAGCGCTCCAAATACGCCCGCGCCAGCTTTTCATATTCCGCAAAAATCTGCGGCAAATGCTCCTTGCGGATGGCAAACTCGTCATCCTCGCCGACCACCGGCTCCATCGACAACTCGTCAAAGCCCTGGTCGACCATGTCCAGCACGTCCGTCGTGAAATCCAGATTCTTCGACGTAAACGTCCCGCGCACATAGTACTCCTCGCCGTTGCGGTGCGTCACCGCATACGCGAGATTATCCCGAATCTGCCGATACGTCCCTTCACCGCCGACCCCCGGACGCATATCGTCATGCACCGCCTGCCGGCCGTCCAGGCTCAGTACCAGACTGATGTGGTTGTCATTGAAATACTGCACCTTCTTCTCATCGAGCAGCATCCCGTTCGTCGTAAGCGTCAACTTGAAAATCTTGCCGTGCTTCTTTTCCTGCGCGCGGATATAGTCCACCGTCTGCTGCACCGTGTGAAAATTCATCAACGGCTCGCCGCCGAAAAAGTCAATCTCGCAATGCTGGCGCGGCCCGCTGTGCGCAATCAGAAAATCGACCGCCCGCCGCGCCACGTCAAACGACATCAACTCCCGCCATTTCCCGTATCCGCCTTGGCCCGCGAAACAGTACTTACAGCGCAAATTGCAGTCATGCGCGATATTCAGGCAGAGCGCCTTGACAATCGGGCGTTCTTCCAACGCCACCGTAAACGAATCGTCCATCGGCGCATATAAAAACTCCCGCTCGATTAACTCATCCACCTCCGCCAGCGCGGTTTCCACATCCGCCGCCGGATACCTGTCCGCCATGTACGCCAGCGCATCCGCGCGGTTCGTCCCGTCGTACACATCGAGCAACTCATACGTCAACTCATCGGTCAAATGCACAATCCCGCTGTTGACATCCATCACAATATACAGCCCGTCCTGATAAAACTTGTGAATCAACGGCTGTACCGCATCCTTATCCGTATTCATACTCCAACCCTTTCCGTATTTCCGTATGCAAAAAGGTCCTTTGCCGAAGCGGCAAAGGACCTCAGCAGATCAGCGTTCGCGTTGTTTGCAGACCTGATTGCCGATCGTGCAACTTGTCTTGCACGCCGACTGACAGGACGTTTGGCATTCACCGCAACCGCCATGTTTGGCCGTCGTCTGAAGCGAGACCGTGTTCAAGGTCAAAATGTGTTTTGCCATCTCCGCTACCTCCTCTGCTAGGTATACCCATTATAGCATACCCGTCCGTGAGAACAAAGAACTCCGCTCAGGAAAACCACCAGCCTGCCGCCAGCAGCGGCAACACGAGCGCCCCCGCCGTCACCCCCAAGCACCCTTTCGGCTTGGCGGCGCGCATCCCCTCGCGGAAAAACCAATCATCCGCCGCCTTCATCATCGCCTCGTGACATGCGTGAAGCTCGGCTGCGACCTTCGACCACTCCGCCAACTCCTCATCGGAAAACGCCGCCCGTGTCGCCGCGTCCAACCGCGCCCACTGATCGGCAAACCGAATACGCACCTCGCGATAAATCTCCTCATCCATGCGCACCCGATACTGGTACAACCCTTTCTGTCCCATCATCTTATACAGCATCTCGTCCTGCCCCATCTCGGTCAACACCGCCGAAACCGGCGGCACATGCGCATAATGTGACGCCGCCGCACCGAGCCACTGCAGATACTCCGCCATCGCTATCCGATACTCATCCACCAAATCCCGCTTTTCCATGCTGCACTCCTCTCACTGACTGTTACTCCTATTATAACAGAACAACGACGACAATACGCGCCTCATTGCCCGCCGCCGCGTCCCCATCCGCGGATGAACACCGTAAACGAAGAAAATCATTTTTCTGCAAAAAAATTGAAAAAAAGGGATGACAACAGAAAAATAGTTTGCTATAATAATGTCTATCGGGGCATGGCGCAGTTTGGTAGCGCGCTTGGTTCGGGACCAAGAGGTCGCAGGTTCAAATCCTGCTGCTCCGACCATTTTTATAGGCGGGTGTAGCTCAATGGTAGAGCTCCAGCCTTCCAAGCTGGCTACGAGGGTTCGATTCCCTTCACCCGCTCCAGATGCATACTACGATGCCCCGGCATCGTTTTTTATTGCATGCAATATGGCATACAATGGTGCGAGACAGTATCTTATCGTCGCACCAACACTGTACGGCAAGCGCTTCCGACCGACATCGACCGCCGGCCCCGCTGCCGCAAAACCGCTCGCCGAACCGCACCGTAGCGGGCAACATGATGACAGTAGTCGCGTCCGCCCGCGCCGTGTGCACGCCGGTGCCGCACATGCGGACACAACGCATCGTATCAGCGTCGTCACATGCCTTGCCGGCAACCAAAAACCGCACCCGTAGGGGTGCGGTTTTTCTATTTCCTGATTGCACAGCATCTATTGATCGGTGATAGCGCCGACATCATGACGCGTTGTTCAGTCGCGATACTGCTTCGGCAGCTCGGCGACGCGGGCGACGCCGCTCTTCATGGCGGCTTGGGCGACGGCTTTGGCCACCGTATGCGGTACTCGCGGATCGAAGACGTCGATGACGACGTTGTCCGCGGCGAGTTCTTCGTCGCTGATGAGATGCGCCAACGCATGCGCGGCGGCGAGTTTCATGTCCATGTTAATCGCCCGTGCCTGTACGTCGAGCGCCCCGCGGAAGAGTCCGGGGAATACGCTGGAGTTGTTGACCTGGTTGGGCATGTCGCTGCGCCCCGTGCCGCAGACGGCGACGCCGGCGGCAATAGCTTCGTCATACATGATTTCCGGTACGGGGTTCGCCATGGCAAAGACGATGCTGTCCTTGGCGAGGAGTTTCATGTCTTCCGGCGTGAATGCGCCCGCGCGCGACGCGCCGAGCAATACATCCGCCCCCGTAATCGCGTCGTGATAGTCGCCTTGGCGATCCTCCGGATTGATCCGACGGACGATGTCGGCTTGCACGCGGTTCAGCCGGCTGCTGCCGCTGTGCATGATGCCCTTGCTGTTGAGCATCTTGATGTGGCGCGCGCCCGCCGCCCAGAGCAGATTCACGATGGCCGTACCGGCCGCGCCGGCACCGTTCATGACGATGTTTGCCGTCGCGATGTCTTTCTTCACATAGCGCAACGCACCGAGCACCGCCGCCACCGCCGCAATCGCCGTGCCGTGCTGGTCGTCATGAAAGACGGGGATATCGAGCCGTTCGATGAGTTCGTCTTCGATATCATAGCAGAGCGGCGATTCGATATCTTCCAAATTAATCCCCGCATAGTTCTTCGCCAGCAGTTCGACCGTGCGAATGAATTCGTCCTTGTCTTCCGTGTCGATGACGACGGGCAAGGCGTCAATATCGGCAAAGCGTTTGTAAATGGCGCATTTGCCTTCCATGACGGGCATCGCGGCGGCCGCCCCGATATTGCCGAGGCCGAGGACGCGCGTACCGTTGGAAATGACGGCGACGACATTACCGCGCAAAGTCAAGTCAAACGACAAATCTTCCTTCTCTTTAATATGCAGACACGGCTCGGCCACGCCGGGCGTGTACGCCACCGCCAAGTCGTGGCGATTATCCATCGCGACTTTCAGCGTCGTGCTCAAAATCCCGCGATGGGCCTTGCGCAATGCGATTGATTCCTGTTTCAAATCCATATCGGATTCCCCCTTTTAGACATCCTTCACTGTCGGCAGGTTTCTGCCGTAAAAAATTTCCGCCATCTCCTGTTTCAGCAAGCGGCGAATCCGTGACCTGTCGGTCGCGGACAGCTCGGCTTCCGTGACGTCAAACAGATAATCGTTCAAGTCAAATTCACGCAGCATCATCTTCGTATGAAAAATATTTTCCTGATAGACATTGACGTCAACAATATTATAATCGCGCCGCAACGCCGCCGCAATATAGTGCTGAATGGAATTCATCCGATGGTCGATGTAAATTTTCTTGCCGCTGACTTCGCGGGTAAAACCGCGCACCCGGTAATCGATGATGGCGATATCGGTTTCAAAGCGTTGGAGCAGGAAATTCAGCGCATTGAGCGGCGAGATTTCCCCGCAGGTCGACACGTCGATATCCGCCCGAAAGGTGCATATCCCGTGGTGCGGGTGCTTCTCCGGATAGGTATGGACGGTGATGTGGCTCTTGTCCAAATGCATGACGACGTCTTCTTTTTCCGGTTCGGGGCGGCCTTCGGCGATGAGCATGGTCACACTCGCCCCCTGCGGCTCGTAGTCCTGCGCCGCGATATTGAGGATGTGCGCGCCGATGATGTCCGCGACCTCTTGCAGTGTCGCCGTCAGCCGCTCGGCACTGTACACCTCGTCGATATACTCCAAATACGCCTGCTGATGCGCGGGCGTCTTGGCATAGGATACGTCATACATATTAAAACTGAGCGTTTTCGTCAAATTGTTGAAGCCGTAGAGCTTGAGCTTACGCGGTTTTACCGATGTCAATCCGATCCCCCCTTTACGTCCTGTCGCGGCATGTCAGTCGGCCGGCGCGCCGTCACGCGCTTCGATTTTGGCCAGCAGCTGCCGCAATGCCTCCCCGCGATGACTGATGCGGTTCTTTTCGTCCAAATCGATTTCGGCCATGGTACAACCGCGGTCGTCCAGCCAAAAATGCGGGTCATAACCGAATCCGCCCGTCCCCTGCGGCGTATCGACGATGCGTCCGCTGCAGCGGCCCGTGCCGGTGAGTGCGTGTCCGTCCGGCCACACCAGCGCCAGCGCACATTCATAATGCGCCGTCCGCTCCTCGGGCGGGACATCCGCCAGCGCCGCCACGAGTTTGCGGTTGTTCGCCGCATCGTCGCCGTGCACACCCGCATAGCGCGCGGAGTAAATCCCCGGCGCGCCGCCGAGTGCATCGACGACCAGTCCCGAATCGTCCGCCAAGGCGGGCAATCCCGTTTCTTGCATATAGTAAGTCGCTTTGAGGCGGGCGTTTTCCGCAAATGTCGTGCCCGTCTCTTCCGGTTCGGGGATGGCGGTGAGCTCGGCGATCGGGATGCCCGCATAGCCGACCGTTGCCAGCGCCGCCTGAAATTCGCGGATTTTCCCGGCATTGTGCGTCGCCAGGATAATCGCCGTATCCGCCTTGCTCCCGACGAGGTCGGCCAATTCGCCGAGCGCCTGCTGTTGTGCCGCCATCAATTCGCGAATGCCCGCCGCACCGTAGTCGAGCATTTGCGTAAGCTCCGCGCGGGAAAAAGTCGTCCCTTCGCCTGTACCCTGTATCTCGGCCAGTGTACCGTCGCCGAGCATGACGATATTGACATCGGCATCGGCGGCGCTGTCTTCGTCATAGCACAGGTCGAGCAGTATCTCTCCGCCGACCTTGCCGACGCTCACCGCCGCACAATACTCGCGCACGGGGAACAGGCCTTCGCCGTCCCAGCGCGACGCAATCGCCTGCACCAGTGCGACGTACGCCCCCGTAATCGAGGCCGTGCGCGTCCCGCCGTCCGCCTGCAGCACATCGCAATCGAGGACAATCGAGCATTCCCCCAACGCCTGCAAATCCACCGCCGCCCGAAGCGAGCGACCGATGAGCCGCTGAATCTCCTGCGTCCGTCCCGATTGCTTGCCGCGTGCCGCCTCCCGCGCGGTACGGTCCTGCGTCGAGCGCGGCAACAGTGAGTACTCCGCCGTCACCCAACCGCCGCCCTTGCCCCGCAGCCAGCCCGGCACCTTCGGCTGAATCGTCGCCGTACAGAGCACCCGTGTGTCGCCCATGCTGATGAGCGCCGAGCCTTCCGCATATTTATTCACTCCGACCTGAATCTCGACCGGCCGGATTTGCCCGTGTCCTCGTCCGTTTGCCCGCATAGCTCCCCCTATCTTCAATCGTCGCCGATCATGCGCACTTCCGGTTCCAAATACACCCCGTGTGCCGCCATGATTTTCTCCTGTACCAATGCAATCAGTGCCTTGACATCGGCCGCCGTCGCCCCGTGGCGATTGATAACGAAACCGGCATGACGCGTCGATACCTGCGCCCCGCCGACCGTCAATCCCTTCAGCCCCGTTTCGTCAATCAACGTCCCCGCAAAATACCCCGGCGGCCGCTTAAACGTCGAGCCGGCACTGGGGTATTCCAGCGGCTGCTTGTGTCGCCGCCGCGCCGTATAGTCGTCCATCCGCGCCCGAATGGCGGCGGCCTCGTCGGGTACCAGCACCATCGCCACCGACGTCACGAGGTCGCCCGTATCCTGAAACACACTGTGCCGATAGCCGAACGCCAATTCGCGCCCGCTGTACGAGACGCGCTCGCCCGTGCGGGTCACCGCCGTGACCTCGGTCACCACCGTACTCATCTCGCCGCCGTACGCGCCGGCATTCATCCAGACACCGCCGCCGAGCGTACCGGGTATCCCCACGGCAAATTCCAACCCCGACAATCCCTGCCGGGCGGCCAGCGTCGATACCCGTTGCATCCGGATACCGCCGCCTGCGCGCATCACCGTGCCGGAGACCGCAAGCGGCTGTGCCAGACGCCGCAGGCAAATCGTCACCCCGCGGATACCGCCGTCGCCCACCAGCACATTCGAACCGCCGCCGAGCACGGTCAACGGCTCGCCGGCCGCATGCACCGCCCGCAGGACATCGACCAGCTCGTCTTCGTCCGCCGGTTCGATATACACATCCGCCGGCCCGCCGATGGCAAACGTCGTATGCCGCGCCATCGGCTCATCCGTGCGCACCGTGCCGCGCGTCACCGCCTGCGCAATCCGTACCTGCGCCGCCGACAGCGCGCTCATTTACCGTCCGTCTCCTGCGCCTCAATATCCGGCATGCCGTCCTTTGTCGCATCACCGATGATTTTTTGAATATCGGCATAAATGACCTGCCAGCGGCCGAACGCATCGAGATATTCTTTCGCCGCGGCATTATTCTGCACCAATACCTGCAACTCCCGCCATTCATTCAGCACCGTCTCCTCGGGTGCCTTGCCCAACATTTGGCTATACTGCATCTCCACCTGCAACGTCAAGTAGCGCGCAACCATCTTGGCCGTCGCGCCCTCGCCCGCCAATGCCGCCTTGGCCCGCACCAGCCGTTGCATTTCCGTACTTTGTGTCATCGCGCGCGCCAACCCGTGCGCCTCATCATACATGTTCATCGCCGTCTCCTTTCGGTATCTCGCCCTCCTGCCGCAATCCCGGGAACCCCGTCTGCCGCAGCATCTCATACGAAATAATCGCCACCGCGTTACTCAAATTCAGCGACCGCGCTTCATCAATCATCGGAATGCGGATACACCGCTCCGGATGCGCCCTGAGGAGCTCCTCCGGCAATCCCTTTGTCTCCTTGCCGAACACCAGCACGTCATCTTCCCGGTACGTGACCGACGCATACGAGCGCCCGCCCTTCGTCGTCGCATACCAATACCGCGCCGTCGGCGGCAACGACGCCTCCAGTGCCTCGTAATTCGGGTGAATATGTAAATCGAGCAAGTCCCAGTAATCCAGACCCGCCCGTTTCAAATACTTATCTTCCAGCGAAAACCCGAGCGGCTCGACCAAGTGCAGCGTCACATGATTCGCGGCGCACAAACGGGAAATATTCCCTGTATTGCCGGGGATTTCCGGCTCCACCAATACTACTTGCATAATCGCCTCCGTATACTATTTCATTGTATCACAGTCCTGCCGCTTTTGCCCATCTCCGCCATGTAAAAAAGCCCGCCGCCGCGGACTTATTCACGATGTCGGTCCCGATAGGTCACCAGCCGTTCGCCGGGCAAATCGTAGACCAGTTTCATTTCGTTGCAGACGACAATGAGCTCGGCGCCCATGATGAGAATCAGCGACGTCAGATTGAACCAAATAAATAAAATCATCAACCCGACCAACGAACCGTACGTCGCGCCCATATTGGCGATATTGTTGACGTAAAAACTGTACGCCCCCGTCATTACCAGCCACAACAGCGTCGCCGCGCCCGACCCCGTCAGCGCAAACCGCCACGGCAACCGCCGTTCACCGGCCCGCACGGGCCCCGGCGCGTAGCGGTAAAACACCGCAATGACGATGACCATCACCACAAACGGCACGAGATACTTCACGACATCCCACAACGCCAAGAAATGATAATCCCCGCCGATAAATCCCGCCACCGCATGCACGATGGCATTGCCGAAGACCAGCACGCCGAGCGCGGTCAGCATCGAACCGACGATCAGCAGCGTAAAGACGACGGATTTGAGCTTGACACGCCAATACGCCTGGCGATTTTTATCCGTATCAAATACCGTATCCATCGCCCGCACCAGTGTATCGACGCCTTTCGACGCCGACCACAGCGCCAGCACCATCGCCACCGACAGCACCGCCCCGCTCCGCGACTCGATAATCTGCACGATGACCGGCCACAAAAACTCGCGCGTCTCCGCCGGCAAGTACGTCAGCAGCGCCACCAAATGGTCAATCTGCGTCGCCGCAAAGTACAGCACCATATTGAGCGCGACAATCAGAAACGGCACCAACGCCAAAATCAGGTAATACGTCGCCTCCGCCGCCAGCGAGCCGACATCATGACGCATGTACCGCTCCACCAAGCCGCGGCAGAAAAAATACGTTTTGGAATGAATCCACCGTTGCACCCGCGGGTGCATTCGTAACCGCTGAAAAATACGGCTCACCTCCCAGTGTGATTTCATTATACCATGGGTACACCGCGCTCGCTTGCCAAACGCAAACATCCGCCCGCAGGCGGATGTCGGACTTACTGATTATTTTTCTTCTTCATCGCTTTATAGCGTTCCTGCTTACTGAGGATGCGCTTGCGCAATCGAATCGACTTCGGCGTCACTTCCACCGTCTCATCGTCATTGATCCACTCCAGCGCCTCTTCCAACGAGAACCGGCGCGGCGGTGTCAGCCGTATCGCATCATCCGAACCGGACGCGCGCATATTCGACACGTGCTTTTTCTTGCACGGATTGACGTCCATGTCGTCCTCGCGCGCATTTTCGCCGACAATCATGCCCTCGTACACCTTTTCATTCGGCGCCAGGAACAGCGTCCCGCGCTCCTCGACATTCGCCAAACCGTACGCCGTCGTTTCGCCCGCTTCAAACGCCACCAGCGCCCCGCGTGTCCGCATCGGAATCGCCCCTTTGTACGGCGCGTACCCGTGGAATACATGGTACATGACCCCGTTGCCCTTCGTATTCGTCAAAAACTCATTACGGAATCCGATAAGCCCGCGCGCCGGAATGATGAACTCCATCCGCAGATACCCCGACAACTCCTGCATCCCGACGAGCTCCGCCTTGCGCGGGCCGAGACTCTCCATGACCGTCCCCATGAACTCCTGCGGCACGTCGATATTGAGCCGTTCCAACGGCTCGCACTTGTGACCGTTGATGGTTTTATAAATGACCGTCGGCTTGCCGACCTGCATTTCATACCCTTCACGACGCATCATCTCGATTAAAATCGACAAATGAAGCTCCCCGCGGCCGCTCACCTTGAACGCGTCGGCCGAATCCGTCTCCTCGACCTTCATCGCCACATTCGTCTGCACTTCCTTAAACAGACGCGCACGCAAATGACGGCTCGTGACGAACTCGCCCTCTTGCCCCGCAAACGGGCTGTTATTGACCGCAAAGACCATCGACAACGTCGGCTCGTCGATATTAATCGCCGGCAACGCCTCCGGATGCTCGGGATCGGTAATCGTCTCGCCGATATTGATATCCTTGAACCCGACCATCGCGACGATATCGCCCATATGCGCATCATTCGTATCCGTCCGTTGCAGACCGCTGTACGTATAGAGCCGTCCCAGCTTGTCCTGGCGCAACCGATCGCCGTTCATAATCGCCACCTGCTGCCCCGCACGCACAAACCCGCGCACAATCCGGCCGATGGCAATCTTACCGACATAATCATCATAATCCAGCGTCGTCACCATAATCTGGAGCGGCGCCTCCATATCTCCCTCCGGCGCCGGAATCTCCTGAATCAGCGTCTGCATCAGCGGCTCGAGCGTCGTCGAATCGTCATCCATCGAGAGTTTCGCCACACCGGCACGCGCCGACGCGTAAATCACCGGGAAGTCGAGCTGATCGTCATCGGCATCCAGCTCGATAAACAAATCGAGAATCTCGCTCTCCACCTCCTTGACCCGCTGATCCGGACGGTCGATTTTATTAATCACGACAATCGGCTTCAAATGCTGCTCCAGCGCCTTGCGCAAGACATACTTCGTCTGCGGCATCGGCCCCTCAAACGCATCCACCAACAGCACGACCCCGTCCACCATATTCAAAATCCGTTCCACTTCGCCGCCGAAATCGGCATGCCCGGGCGTATCGACGATATTAATCTTCACCCCGTTGTACATGACTGCCGTATTCTTCGACAAAATCGTAATCCCGCGCTCGCGCTCCAAATCATTGGAATCCATGACCCGTTCCACGACCTTCTCATTGGCACGGAACACATGACTCTGGCGCAACATCGCATCCACCAACGTCGTTTTGCCGTGGTCGACGTGCGCAATAATCGCTACATTGCGGATATCATTTCGCTTCATAATCGTCTCCTTCAACTCACCTACTAAACTGGATTATTATATCACATTTCCGCCTGATAATACACCCCGCGCGTAACCGCCGCATACATCATCATTGTATTCGCCGGCTAAAGCCGACACTCGCATATAAAAATGCGCAGTCAGCCATTCCATCCGCGCCGACTGCGCATTTTCTTACCTACCGCCTATTATCCGTTCACTACCGCTTTCTCCTTGAGCATTTCGACTTCCTTCAGCAACACTTCCATCTGTGCCGCCATCTTCCGATTCTGCTCACGAAGCGCAATCACTTCATCCGCCAGCGCCGTTACTTCTGCATTCCGTGTAACGGCCCGTTCATCACGTTTACCGACACGGAATGTCATGCCGACGTTGCTCATGATATCCGACCCGCGCCATGATAAACCGCCCGTCAACAGGAAATCTCGATTGAAATAGTGGTATACACCGAGTGCAAGCGCATGCTCACCCTGATATCTGCCGACAGCCGCTGAAATCTGCGTCCGCTCCGTTCCGTCAAAATCGAGCGGCTTCATACCGGCAAGCGCCGCCGCCATCGCCCCCGATTGATTAATCTTCGTATCGAGAGCTGCCATACCGCCCGCAACCCGTCCTTCAAATTCGCCGAAAGCACCACTCAGCGCACGGTACACGGTATCTCCTGTAGTCAGATTCCGGTCGCCTTTGGCCACCTCACCCGTGCCGAGTTTGGCTTGCCATGCGTTCACATCATCTGCAGACAGATTGCCGGCATTCTTGTCAGCCTTCGCCTTCAACGACTGATTGACATCCGCTTTGCTTGCTTTTTGCTCCAGCGCACGATAAATTTTGTCACCGGTCACGCCTTTAGTAGTGTTAGCGGCTGTAATCTCGCCATCCAGCGAGGCATTACCCGCAACCACTCCGCTAATCGCTTTATTCAGCGTGTCGCCCGTAATCAGTCCCGTATTGCCGGCCGCGTTTGCTCCGTTGCCGAGTTTGGTCTGCCATGCCGTGACGTCATCGGTTGTGAGATTGCCTGCGTTCGTGTCCGCTTTCTTTTTCAATGCGTTATCTACGTCCGCTTTGTTCGCTTTGTTGGCAAGATCTTCCGCTACCGCCGCTTGCATCGCTTGTTTGCTGACGTGCACTTTGTAGACAGTGGCGTCGCCTTCTATTTCCGTTGTCACGGTCGTGTTCGTACCGTCCGCTACTTTTACGCTGCCTTTGGCAAGGTCACGGATGACCGTCTTGCCGGTGTCCGTCAGGTTGTCCATGTCCGTATTCGCTTTGTTGGCAATATCAGCTGCATTCGCTTTTCCTTGCAACGCTTCGTACACTTTATCGCCCGTCACAAGCCCGGTGTTTCCTTGTGTGACCGTGCCGTCACCGAGTGCCGCTTGCCAGTTCGTCTTGTCGATGTTCGTTGCGTCTTTGTTGGCTTTCTTATTCAAGTCTGCAGTGAGCGTCGTCTGCAAGTTGTTGATTTTGTTGTAGACGGTATTGCCCGTGACTAATCCCGTATTACCTTCGGCTACTTCTCCCGTGCCGAGTTTGGCTTGCCATGCGGTGACGTCATCGGGCGTGAGATTACTCGCGTTCGTGTCCGCTTTCTTTTTCAGAGCAGCGTCTACGTCCGTTTTGTTCGCTTTGTTGGCGAGGTCATCTGCTACCGCGTCTTTCATCGCTTGTTTGCTGACGTGCACTTTGTAGACAGTGGCTTCGCCTTCCGTTTCCGTTGTCACGGTCGTGTTCGTACCGTCCGCTACTTTTACGCTGCCTTTGGCAAGGTTGCGGATTTCTGTCTTACCTTCTTCAGTAATGTTCTTCAGATCCGTATTCGCTTTGCCGGCTACTTGGGCTGTGACGTCAATGTTTTGGATGGCACTGTGAAGTGTATCCCCCGTAATCAGTCCTGTATTCCCGGCTGCATTGGCGCCGTCACCGAGTGCCGCTTGCCATTTCGTCTTGTCGATGTTCGTTGCGTCTTTGTTGGCTTTCAGTGAAAAGTCCGCGGTCAGCCTCGTCTGCAGGTTCTGGATTTTGTTGTAGACGGTATTGCCCGTGACTAAGCCCGTATTGCCTTCGGCTACTTCTCCCGTGCCGAGTTTGCCTTGCCATGCTGTGACGTCGCCAGGCGTGAGATTGCCCGCGTTCGTGTCCGCTTTCTTTTTCAGAGCAGCGTCTACGTCCGTTTTGTTCGCTTTGTTGGCGAGGTCATCTGCTACCGCGTCTTTCATCGCTTGTGTGCTGACGTTGACTGCATAGGTCGTCGCATTGCCGTCCGTCCCTGTCGTGACGGTCGTGTTTTCGCCTTTGACTACTTTCACGCTGCCTTTGGCAAGGTTGCGGATTTCCGTCTTACCTTCTTCGGTAATGTTCTTCAGATCCGTATTCGCTTTGCCGGCTACTTGGGTTGTGACGTCAATGTTTTGGATGGCACTGTGAAGTGTATCCCCCGTAATCAGTCCTGTATTCCCGGCTGCATTGGCGCCGTCACCGAGTGCCGCTTGCCAGTTCGCTTTGTTAAACTTCGCAAAAGAAGCCGGCGTTTCAGCCAATGTGTTCAGCTGTTTGAAATTCACCGCATCATTGTCTTGCGTGGCATCCGCCACATGAATAATCCGGCGTTCCTTGCCCGTCGCACCGACAGATACCGTATTGTCTTCTCCCGTACTGTTGGCACCGAGCACTACCGCATTTCGGGCAGCCGTGGTCACATTCGCGCCAAGGACATACGTACGATTACCCGTGACTGTATTATCCGTGCCGATGGCGGCGCTTTGCATGCCGGCCACTTGATTGGCACGGCCGAGCGCAATGCTGTCCTGTCCGGTCACGACGACATCTTTACCGAGACCGATAGCGGCATTTCCCGTCACAAGCGCGTTCGTACCGTAAGCGATGGCATCGGCGCCTTTGTTGGCAAGGTCATGCAGTGTCAAGCCGTCTTTGAGGTTTTGAAGTTCGTCCGTTTCGGTTTTCAGTGCGTCGGCTTTTTCTTTCAGCTCCTGTGCCACGCGTTCGTATTCGCGTGCGAGTATCAAGTCTTCTTCAGACGGATTCAAACCCTCATAATTTCGCCGCGCTTGGTCGGCTTTGTTGCGCAAGTCTTGGATTTGACGCTCGTATTCTTGGATCGCGTTCTTGTTAATCCCCAGTTCGCGTTCCAGTTCCGCAGTCAATTTATTTGTCGCGAGTTTATTCTTTTCTTCAACACCGGTGATGTTTTCTTGTGTCCATTCCTTCTTAATGCCTTTGCCGATTTGATTAAACAAAACAGATGTGCTACTCAACTCTTTACCAAACAATTCTCTGTACTTGTCTTTTATGGTTTGTTCATTTGTGTCCAGCTTTTGTTGGCGTTTGTCCAGTGCCGCTTTTTTCTTGTCCAACCATTGGGTATCATGCGTGTCTTCGTACTTCCCCTGGTAGTAACAAATCTGATAGTCCAAATCGACCAGTTCAAACTTCATGTCCGTAACCATATTAAAGAGAACGGTGCTTTACCCGCCGGTTGCAGTATCAAATTTCCCGAACACTTCATCCCCGCTACGACGGTTCGCGTCATGAATCTGCGCCTTCCACCCCTCTTTGGCGGCATTCCATTTGTCATAAGTCGCTTGATCGACTGTATCGCTTTTCACATTCCAATACGTTTGGTAAATTTCGCCGTTATATGCCAACTTGCCGCCATCGCGCAGTCCATTTACACGAACAATACCGTTATTATCAATTGAATACTCTCCTAAAGAATTGTAGCTGTAGGAGGAGGAGGAGTGGTAGGAGGAGGAGGGGTAGTAGGAGGAGGAGGAGTAGTAGGAGGAGGAAGAGTCGTATCGGGAGGAGGAGGAGGAGCTGGAAGTGGAGGTGGAGGTGCCGTAGCCGTGGGCGGAGGTGGTGGGGTCGTCATATTGCAAGACAATTCCATTTAAATCTCTTCCCAACGGATTTTCCCGCATCTGATCGACGATTCTTCGATTTCCATGGTCGCTAATCACTTTGTTATTCTTCCGCAAATCCCCCAGTGCCTTGTAGTAACTGCTTACATAGTCCTTGTAAAAGCCTTCCGACAGGTTCAGCGACGTCCCCTGCTCGGCTTTGGCTTTCAGTTCCTGTGCCGCCCGCGTCAGCCCTTCCGGAGTGGAGATATCCGTATTGGTCAGTTGACTTACCCCCGTCAAACGACTGTTGAGGTCATCCAGCTTTGCCTGATGGGCTGCAAATGCATCTCTCGTGCCGTCGACCTTGGCTTGCCAAGTCTGTTCCGCACTTGTCCACACATTTTTGGCGTTTTCTTTTGACTTGCGAATCTGTTCTACACGGATACCGGCTTCAATCGTTTTCTGTTCACGGATTTTGAGGGCATTCAATTCATCACCGAGCTGCTTGACTCGGCGTTGCTTGTCCTCAATTTGTTGCAGTTTGGCTTGGTTTTCGGCCAGCTTTGCTGTGATGGTGGCGGATGTTTCGTTGTTCCCTGTGGCGGTGGCACCTTTCCCGATGGCAATACTGTTCGTACCGGTCGAAATCGATCCCTCGCCGCGCGCATACGAATCCGTTCCGAGCTCCAATCCGGTGCGTTCATACGGCTGGTTGACGGTAATATCGACCACCGTACTCGCCGCTAAGGCACTCCCCGTCACCACGGAAAACGCTGCCCATGCGGCCAAAACCTTTTTATTCTTCATACTTTCTCGAACCTCCAATCGATGACTACCGCTATCTCGAACACATCCTTTTTTGCATTTAAGTCCCACCGCAGATGTATTCTTTAGCCTCCCACATCCGTCAATTTATAATAAGTATATATACTTATATACGTCCAACATAAATATATCACACAAATATAATTATTTTCAATATTTTCAGGATTATATTTAATTAAGCCTATTACCTTTTATCATTCCGGTATTTCGATTACGGACGCGTTTAGCCGTGTATAGCCGCACCATTCATATCACACCAACCGCCGCTACTCTCCAACGTTATCGCACTCTTCGCTTCCCGTTTATCACAATCACGGCACACAAAAATACGCGCCACATCGTGGCGCGTATTTTTGTGTGCCGTCTGCTCTTAATTCAAAATATACACTTCCGTCATCCGGCGACCGAATTCGAAGGCTTCGTCATAGTCTTCCATGCACAGGTCGATGCGGGCGCCTTGGATGGCACCGCCGGTATCGGCGGCAATCGCCTCGCCGTAGCCGGGGATAAATACCCGCGTCCCGAGCGGAATGACGTCGGGATCGACCGCGACGACACCGTAGGTCGCCGGGATACCGCTGGCGGTAATGCCGCGGCCGTCACCGTCCATCGGATGATAAGCGGTCGCTTCCATTTCCATCACTTTCGTAAAACGGATGTCTCCGCGACTCGTCGTCACGACCGAGCGGGTCCCCGCTTCGCGCACTTCCGTAACCGGCGGCGTGATATCCGCCACCGCCACAACATGACGGCGCAGTTCTTTGCCGTCCACCCAAATCCGTTCGTAGGTCACCTTGCGCTCACCGTTTCGGCCGGCGGTCACCAGGCGCTCTTCGCCCATACGCATCCGATTGTTCGGCTGTATCTGCGTCACAAAGGGAACCTCTTCCACGACGTCCACCGTGTCTTTCGTACAGAGCGCCATCGTAATCGTCATGCCCGCCATCAGCGGTTCATCATCCGCCTGCAACGTCGTGTACTTCGTCAAATCGTACCCGAGTTGGGCGGCAGCCTCGCCGACCGTATAGGCCGGAATCACCATGTCCCGAGATGTCGTCCCGTCGGTCACCGTCACCGGCACACCGCGCACGACGGTAATCCGTTCTGCACCCGTTGCGGCATCGCGGACCATCGTGACCCGGTCATGCCCGCCGAGCAGGATACCCGTTTCTTGCAGTATCCCCGCCGCCGAACGCGCGGTCGTCCGCACTTCCCGCTCCGTCCCGTCTACCGTCAGTACGACCGTCCGCGGCGGCATGGCAAAGCCGACCAACCACAGCGCGCACCAGAGTACGACGACGACACTCACAAGGGAAGGCGAGACATATGTCTTCCAATTTGTCCTCATAATCAAACCTCCAACGTGAAAATTCTACCATAGGCGGACATTTTCTGTCAAAGGAACGTGGTTGACAATAGCTGTTTTCAGGCTCTCCGCGGGCGTTTTTCTAATATTCGGATAGGACATTTTTGTCCGGCACGGATGATTGTTATCCCCGTGAAAAAGAACGACAGGCAACGCTTTTCTTGACGTCCACAGGAGACGGACAAAATGTCGTGGTTTTTGTTCGGCACGAACGACAGCAAATATTATGTTTTTATTAGAGCAACATTTTTCGCCTTTTTTTGCTTATTTTTTTACATAAATCAGTCAATTTCTTCCGTTTTGCGTCCGCAATTCTCCACTTTGGCAACAAAAATCACCGGCAGATGCAGTACCGCATCTGCCGGTGAAGGCTAAATGTAGTATCCCCGGCGGACACTCACCATTCGTCGGAGTAGTAGGGCTCCAAGCGTTGGCGCAGGGTCATCTTGACCGGGCGGTCACGTTTTTCCGCCAGTTCCCGGAAGTAGTCTTGACTGTTCAGGGGATCGACCTCGGCAATCGTCTTGGTATAGGTGCCGTCGGCATGCATGATGTGCGCTTTGCGATTGTCGGCCAGTTCCGTTTCCAGTATGCGACACAGGCGCTCGCGGTGTTCGGGTTCTTCGACCGGCGCCATCAGCTCGACGCGGTCATTGAGATTGCGCGGCATCCAATCGGCCGAACCGATATAGACTTCTTCGCGGCCGCCGTTGGCAAAGCGAAAGATGCGACTGTGCTCGAGGAAGCGCCCCACGATACTGCGTACCCGGATTCGCTCGCTTACCCCGGCAATCCCCGGCTTGAGGACGCAAATCCCGCGGACGATGAGGTCGATTTCCACGCCCGCCTGCGAGGCTTCGTAAAGTTTGAGTATCATCTCGCGGTCGAGCAGGGAATTCATCTTGGCCATGATGCGGGCGGGTTCGCCGCGGCGGGCCCATTCGATTTCCCGGTCAATCAGCTCGACGGTGCGCCGCCGCATATCCATCGGCGCGACGATGAATTTATTCCATTCGGGCGGGTCCGAGTAGCCGGACAGCAGGTTGAAAAACGCCGTCGCATCGATACCGAATTGCTCGTTACAGGTAAATATCCCCACATCCGTGTAGAGTTTGGCGGTCTTGCCGTTATAATTACCCGTACCGACGTGGACGTAGCGGCGGATACCGTCCGATTCACGTCGGATGACGAGCGTACATTTGGAATGGGTCTTGACGCCGACCAGCCCGTAGATGACATGCGCCCCCGCCTGCTCGAGCCGCCGCCCCATGATGATGTTGTTTTCTTCGTCAAAACGCGCCTTCACTTCCATCAGGACGGTGACCTGCTTGCCGTTTTCCGCCGCTTTCGCCAAGGCATTGACGATAGGCGAGTCGGAGCTGACCCGATACAGTGTCTGTTTAATCGCGAGGACGTCGGGGTCAAGCGCGGCTTCCGCCACCAGCCGCTCGACCGGCGCAAACGATTCGTACGGCAAATGCACAAACAGATCGCGCTCCCGAATCATCGCAAAGATATTGTCCCCCGTCGCCTGCAGGACGGCATACGGTGTCCGCGGCCGGAAGGGGACATAGTGCAGCCTTTCGGTGCCTTCGAGGTTGCCGAACGCGAAAAACACGGTACAGTCCAGCGGCCCTTCGACGGGATAGACTTCGGCGGGATTCAGTTGCAATTCCGCCCGCAAAAATCCTTCCAACTCGGCACTCGCGCCGGCACTGATTTCCAGTCGGACGGCGGCCCCGCGACGGCGCAGTTTGAGCGATTTTTCCACTTCCGTCAGCAAGTCTTCCGCGCCTTCTTCGTCGATATCCAAGTCCGCGTCGCGTGTCACACGAAAGACACAGGTCTCCGTGATGGTAAAGCCGCGGAAAAAGTCTTCCGCATGATGTTGCAATATTTCTTCGAGCAGGACAAATTCGCGCGCTCCCTCCTGCTGCGTCGTCATCAGCGGCACCAAGCGGGGTAATACGCCCGGCACCGGCAAAATCGCGCGCCGCTCGTCCGCATCGCCGTCCCCGTGCAGGCGTACGCCGACATTGAGGCTACGGCTCTGCAAAAACGGAAACGGGTGACTGGCATCGACCGCCAGCGGCGTCACGACGGGGTAAATCGTGCGGACAAAGTAGGTATGCAGTTCCTCACGCTGGGCGGCGGACAGCTCCGCAAAATGACGCACCACGATACCCTCCTGCGCCAGTTGCTCCAGGATAGGCGCCAAGTAGCGGCTCTGCCGCGCCACCAGTGCTTGCGCCTGTGTCGCGATGGCGGCCAGCTGCGCGGCCGGCGTCATGTCGGCATTGTCGCGCCGCTCGATGCCGCCTGCCCGCTGATGCATCAGCCCCGCCACGCGAATCATGAAAAACTCGTCCAAGTTTGACGAGGTAATCGCAATAAAGTTCAGCTTTTCCAAAAGCGGATTATTCGGATCGACCGCCTCTTCCAACACCCGTTCATTAAACGAGAGCCAGCTCAATTCCCGATTGAGAAAATAACGATGATCCAGTACCGGTACGGTCACCTGTCACGCCTCCTTTCCAAACGCACATTGACGCCGAATACATCGGCAAAGAAACGGTTTTCTTCCTCACAGGTCCACATCTCCAGCGTCGTATCCCGCTGCGACGTATAGGCGATGACCAGCTCGCCCCGCGACAGCGCCGCCTCGACACGGCGCAGCTTTTGGGTCTCGCCCTGATCGAGCGCGATCGCCATCCGCAAGACCGCCGCCAGCTTGATGACAGTCATCTTCACCGCTTCCGGCAAGCGCCGAAAGACCGCGTCCTCATCGCTCGGCGTGCCTTTGTAATTATAATACGCAATCGTCGAGACGACTTCTTTTTCCAAATCGCTCAACCCGAAAATATCCGTCCCCATGATGATATGATACGTATGCTCGTTGTTTTGGCGCAAATTGACATACTTGCCGACCGTATGCAGCAGCGCCGCCATGCGGACGAGGTAGCGGTCGCGCACCGTCATGCCGTGAATCGTCCGCAGCGCATCCATCAGCACGACCGTATACTGCTCCACCGCATCGAGATGCGCCAGATTGCCGCCGTAGCGCGAGGCAATCGAGCGGGCCAGCTCCAAATGCTGATCGCGCAGATACTCCAGCTCCGCCGCCCCCGTCACCAACGCTCCATGATAAAAGACCGCCCCGTACAAAAAGGTAATCCCCATCATCACCAAGCGCTCCGCGGGGACATGCGCCAAGACTTCCGCATACAGGTGCAACGTCGGCAACAACGCCTCTGCCTGCGGCTCGGTCATATCGTCATAATGCATCAGCCCCGTCGCCGTCTTGTCGCCCACCTCGGCGAATACCCGCGCAAAATTTTCCGGCGAGAGCATCATCATATCGTGATTACTGCGCACCCCCATCAGGCGCGCCACCATCCGCGACTCGCGCCCCGACAGGACGACACTGCGGATATCACACCGCTCCAGCATCGGCCAAATCGGCGCCAACATATGCCGCAAGTACTCACTCACCGCCTGCGGATACGATTGCGCGTCGCGCTGGCGGCGGTCAAACCGCTCGAGCAGGCGCAGCGTCCCGATATGCACATTTTGCTGGTAGGTCAAGCGGTCGTCCTCCCACGCGGTAAATCCGACCGAACTCGACGTAATATCGACAAAGAGCACCCCGCCCTCGATCGGCCGGCGTCCCTGCCCGTACGGATGCGTCAGCCGATGATGCAACGCAAAATGCTTGAAATAAATCTCCTGCGGCATATCCACGACCTGCACATCCAGCGTCGTATGCACCCGAATCAAATCGAGTATCATGCGCCGGTTTTCCGCTTCCCGCAGCACCGCCGTCGCATACACGACCACCTCGGTCACCTGATAGTCCGCCAATATCCGCCGAAATCCGTTCAAATACCGACACATCCGCCGTATCGACGTAAACGAGAGCGCGCCCGTGGCAAACACCTCTTCACCGAAATCCGCCGCGCGGCGCGCCTGCTGGACGACGGTGACATGTCGGCTGTCCGTGTACTCGGCGATACACAGCGACAGTGCCACCGACCCGATATGAATGACGCCGTACAGGCGTCCGCGTTTGGTAGTTGTCATGACGTATCCTCCTTACTGTCTTTATTATAATACATATTCCGTTTGCGCTCTCCCCATGCCCGCTCCTTTTGACCGAGTTTTTGCATTCGTTGCACAACCGCCCGCGATTTTTGTACAATACTGGTAGAACAGGAGTGAGGACATGAAGGATATGCAAGGAAGAGAACGTATCGCGGTCATCGACCTCGGTTCAAACTCGGCCCACCTGGCCGTCATGGAAGTCTTGACCGCCGAGCCCGCCGCCGCGTACCGCCAGATTTATCACGACAAGACCGCCGTCCGCCTGAGCCAAGGCCTGACGGACACGGGCGCCCTGCGCGAAGACGCCATGGAACGCACGCTCGACGTACTGCGCCAATTCGTCCGCATCGCCCGCCGCATGCACGTCACCCGCACGCTCGCCGTCGCGACCGCCAGCATGCGCCTGGCGACCAACGGCAGCGCCTTTCGCGACCGCATCGCCGACGAGACGGGGCTTTCGATTGACATCATCAGCGGCGAACGCGAAGCCGAGCTCGGCTACATCGGCGTCGTCAACACCCTCCCCGAGCGGGACTGCATCATCTTTGACCTTGGCGGCGCGAGTATGGAAATCTCCCTCGTCCGCCGCCGCCGCCGGATTCGTTCCGTGAGCCTGCCGATCGGCGCGCTGACACTGACCGACGCCTACGGGACCGCCGGTGTCACCGACGACGCCCGCCGTCGCCGTGTGGCCACAGCGGTCACCGACGCCCTCGCCGCCATCCCCGATATCCGCAAAGCGCGCATCCCCGTCATCGGCATCGGCGGTACGGTGCGCAACCTCGCCAAAATCCACCAACGGGAAATCCGGTACCCCATTCCCAAGCTCCACCACTACCGGATGACACCCGCCGTCGTCCGTACCCTGACAGACCGGCTCTGCGCCGCCACCCTCGACGAACGCCGCGACGTCTCGGGCCTCTCCGCCGAACGGGCCGACATCATCAACGCCGGCAGCATCGCCATCGACACCTTGCTCCGGGCCGTCGATGCCCCCACCCTCATCATCAGCGGTTGCGGTCTGCGCGAAGGTCTCTTTTTCCAGGATTACGCGCGCCATTATCGCGGGGACATGCTCTTCCCCGACGACATGATTGCCGACAGCACCGCCGCCTACCGCGCGACGCTTCCCCTCGACGACAACGCCCACATGCGCTACGTCACGCGCCTCACCCTGAGCCTGTACGATGCGCTGGAGGCACGCTACCACTTTCCCGCCGCCGCCCGCACCTGGCTGGAGACCGCCGCCCGCCTGCACGACACGGGGCAAATCATTAACTTTTACAGTACCGCGCGCCACAGCGCCTACATCATCGCCAACGCCCCGCTCTACGGTCTCACCCACCGCGAACAAGCGATTTGTGCCATCATCGCGGGCTTTCAGGACGGCATCAGCAGCAAACTCACCCGCTTTACCCGCTACCGCGACCTGTTGGAGGCGGGAGACTTCCGTCTCATCAAACGTCTCGCCGCGTTGCTCGCCATCGCCAAATGCCTCGCCCATACCCACGAAGGCCAAATCCGCGACCTCATGCTCCACTGCACCGACGAACGCGCCGAACTCACCTTGCTCTCCGCCACGCCGGACGACCTCGACAGCCTGCGCCGTGCCCTGCACAAACACGCCGACCAGTTCGAACGCTCCTACCGCCTGCGCCTGGTGCTGGCCGACGATGCCCCCCGCTGACCGTCCGACCGCGCATCTCCCTGCATCGACCGCCGCACCCGGAAACACTCCTACCGTCTGCGCCTGCTACCGGCCGACGATGCCCCCCGCTGACCGCCCGACCGCGCATCTCCCCTGATATCGACCGCCGCACACGGCGGTCTTTTGTATGCCCGCTGCCCGTCTGCTGCCATGACCGCCCGCATACACCGCCACGATAACACGGACAATGCCCCGCCACACTGTCGGCACACACATGGCGTACCCCCGACGAAGATTGCCAAACTCGGTCTCCCCGATACACATCCGGCACGCACGCTCACCGCCGGCACGCCCTGTCCCGTCGTCGCGATTCGTATCCACCGACCGCCCCGCCGCCGTTTCCTTCGGGCGAACCGTCACTGCCCCTCGCGATACGCCTTCCTTTCGCCGGTGTCACCGTCATCCGCCCGCTCCGCTGCCGCGATTGCCACGACCGTCCGGCAGTCAATGTCGGTACCCATGCTACACCTACTGCACCCGTCCGCGCACAAAAAAAGAAACACGGTCCCATGGGGCCGTGTTTCTCAATAAAGGAGGAAAAAAGAAAAAAGAGAAAAGAGAAAAGAGAGAAAAAACATCTATGCCTACAAGACGCGGTGATGGCGTCCGTCTTCCTGATTATCGTGCCGCGAGCGCACGAACCATCCGTTCCAGCTCCGCGACCCGCTGCTGCAGTGCGACATTATCCTGCCGCATCTGCTCATTTTCCAGTTGCATCACATAAATCGACGAGATCGGTCCTGCCTGATACCGTGCCGGCACGCCCGCCTTATCCGCCGACGAGCCGACCTTGACCGTGACACCGATATTGCCCATCACGTCACTGTCGCCGTCGTAGGCAACACCGCCGTGGAGCATTACATCTTCCTTCGCATAATGCACCACGCCGAGCGCATATCCCTGCGCCCCTTCATACGTCGAGATTGCCCCCATAAACTGGGTCGGCGCCAGCGGATCGTACTGCATCGGTTTCAACCCCGCCAAGGCGCCGCTGAGCGCGCCGACCTTGTCCACCCGCTTGTCAATCGCCGTCACCCGCGCATCGACCGCCTTCACTTCCCGCGCGACACCGGCAATCGCTTCCGTATTGCCGACAATGGCTTTTTGATTATCCGCAATGGCCGCCGCATTGACGCTGATAGCCTTTTGGTGGTCGGCAATGGATTTCGCATTCGCATCAATCAAGTGCTTGTTCGCATCGATAGATTTCGTGTTGGCATTCACTTGGTCAATCGCTTTATTGACCGTATCCGCCGCTTTCGGGAGCGCCGTCATCAGGTGGGTTTGCACCTGACGCGCTTTATACGCAGCCGTTGTCGCTTTGTACAATGTAGCCGCTTTCCCTTCCGGCTTTTTCGTTCCCTTTTCATACTCCGGCATGTCTTTATAAAACGCCAATACTTCTTGTGAAGTCATCCCGAACTTATTCGCAATCATGTTCACTACTTTGGTGCCGACCTTCCCTAATGCCATCCCGGTCATCCCGCCACCAAAACTTTGTTTCAGCAATACTTTTCCGCTTTCTTCATCCATCATCGGTTTCCCGCTAGAATCCTTCATCTCCGTGACCGGATACTGCTCACACACTTGCTTATAAACCGTTGCCAATCCGGTTTTTGTCAACCCCAAATCTTTATCGACCATTTCATTCAATTCGTGAATGTTTTGCAGCACCTGCTCATGTGTCGCCGTTTGCTGCTTTCCGGCGTACCAATATGTCCCGCCCAAATCCACTTTGCCGAGATCCGCTGCCTGTGCGCCTGTCACCATCAAGGCCAACGCTGCCGCCAATACTGCCGCTTGCTTTTTCATACCGCTCCTCCTTATGACAACACCATCGTTTCATCGGTGCGCAGCACCATGCTCATTGCGCACCCTCTATACTGATAGCATAATACATCTCGCTATTTTGTCAATCGATATTTTCTACTGTTGTACCATTTTAAGTATATAACGTTTGTTTTTTCATACCACAACAAAAAAACGCTTTGCAGGATGCAAAGCGTTTCGTCAAAATCATGTCAGCCGTTCAGGCTGTCTTTCAGTCGTTGCAGACCCGTCGTCCAATCGACCTCGGGGGTCCAGCCGAGCAGTTGTTTCGCCCGATCGGCGCAGAGTACCGAGCGACGAATATCGCCCGCCCGCGGGCCGACGATGTGTATCGCTTGGTCGGAGTGAAAGAGCTCCGCCAACATCTCGTAGATGTCGAGGATATAGGTCTCCTCGCCTGTCCCGATGTTGATGACGGTATTGAGCGGATGCGCGGTCGCCATGAGGTTGGCACGAACGACATCGCCCACATAGACGTAGTCGCGTGAGCAGCCGCGCGGCATGTCGGGGTAGGTCATCAGTGTCGACGGACGCCCGGCCAGGATATTGTCCACGAAAATCGGAACGACGCCGCACTCGCCGTCGGCGACTTGGCGCGGGCCATAGACATTGGCATAGCGCATCACGGTATATCGGTACCCGCCCTGCGCCGCATACATGGCCAGATACTGCTCGCCGGCAAATTTATGCACGGCATACGGTGAAATCAGCTGCGGCGGATCGTCTTCCCGCGAGCGCTCGTCGCCTTCAATGACTTTGGACAGGGCACCGCCCGACGACGCATAGACAATCTGCTTGACGCCGACGTCGATAGCTGCCAGCAAGACCTGTAAAAAGCCTTTGCCGTTGATGTCCTGATCGAGGAGCGGCCGCACGACGGAGTCCGCGACGGATTTCTGCGCGGCATGGTGATTGACCGCGGTCGGGCGATACTTCCGAAAGACCGCCCGTAGCGCCTCCCCGTCGCGAATATCGACGCGCTCGACAAAGAGCTGCGGTGCATCCCACACCGCCGCCAAATTTTCTTCCGTACCGCAGGAAAAATCGTCCACAACGACGACGCGCCACCCCTCTTGCAGGTATGCCTCCGTCAGATGCGAACCGATAAATCCGGCGCCGCCGGTGACAACAATCGTATTCATAGAGTACCCTTTCCCGCCGCTTCTTCTTGACAGATTGCGACGCCTGCACTCGCCCCGATGCGATCCGCACCGGCGGCTATCATCGCCTGCGCAGCGGTATAATCACGAATCCCGCCGGCCGCCTTGACCCGTGCCGCCGTGCCGACTGTACGACGCATGAGCGTGACCGCTTCGATTGTCGCACCGCCGCTCGCAAAGCCCGTGGACGTCTTGACAAAATCCGCTCCGGCTGCCACCGCCGCCCGACAAGCCGCGACAATCTCATCCGCGGTCAATTCCGAAATTTCTAAAATGACTTTCAAGACATGCGTCCCGACCGCCGTTTTGACTTGCCTAATCTCACGCGTGACGGTATCCCAATCGCCGTCTTTGGCCGCGCCGAGATTCATCACCATATCGATTTCCGCTGCGCCGTCGGCTATCGCGCGCGTCGCTTCCGCCGCCTTCGCCGCGCCGCCGTTCGCCCCGTGCGGAAACCCGACGACCGTACACACGCCGACGCCCGTCCCTGCCAATGCACGGGCCGCTTGCGCGACACGTACCGGCTGTACGCATACCGTCGCAAATCCGTATGTCCGCGCCTCCTCGCAAAGTCGTGCGATGTCCTCACGCGTCGCCGTCGGCGCGAGCAATGTATGGTCGATATACGATGCAATCATCATGAGTCCTTCTTTCTCGGCGATGTCGTCGTCAGCGTCAGCGGGTCGCCGTACAACCGCCGCGTCCATTTCCATCGATTATGCAACCAAAACCAATCTTCCGGCACCGCACGCACCCGCCTCGAGAGGCATTCATTCAGATACGCCGTCATCTCGGCAATCGCCGCCCGCTTGTCGATATCGCGGCGTGTATATACCGCCTCGCCGAACACGACCCGATAGCGGTCGCTGTCCGCATAAATATCGACCGGTATAATCGGTACCCGCCGGGAATAGCTGAGTACCGCAGGGCCTGTGACCGTCAGCGCGACCGTCCCCAACAGCGGCGACAAAATCCCGCTGCTGCCGCCGTCCTGATCGCAAAGGAGCGCAATCTTGTTGCCGTCGTCAAGCAAGCGCAAGATGTCGCGCATACTGCGTGAATAGACGGTGGTTTGGCCGACACGTTCGCGCGCTTCCCGGATAAACCGGTCAAATCCTTCGTCCGCTTGGTGCTGTCCGACCGCCACCAGCCGCGAATAGCGCGACGCGACTGCCGCCCCGAGCACTTCCCAGGGACCGGCATGCGAGGCCGCAAAAATACAGCCGATTCCCGCCGCCTCCACAGCATCGACCGCCTCCGTGTGCTCGAACACAATCCGCGCCGGCAAATCCTCGGCCGCCGTCACCGGAAAACGAAACACTTCCATGGCCAGCGGCCCGAACCGTAGCGCCGACTCCCGCGCAATCCGCGCAATCTCCGTCGGATCCGTCGCAATGCCCGCGAGGCGGATATTGTCCCGCGCCAAGCGCTTGCGGTGCGGCGGCACCAAGAGCCAAAACAGCCGCCCCAGCCACCGTCCCCAACGCGCCGCCGCCGCCGGCGACAACCCGCACGCCCACCGGCTCAACCGACACAACCAACCGTACATACTGTCTCCTCAAAAAATGCCGCAACGCGCGGCATTATTCGTTCTCTTTCAATAGGGATTTTTCCAAGCGGCGCACGCGCTTGAGCAAGTCGGGCAAATGATTCAATACCCCTTCGATACGCCCCCATTGGCGATGCGGCCGCGCCGGAAATCCGACATAGGTACCGCTTTCTTTGATACTGCCGATGACACCGGTCTTGCCGCCGCAAGTGACATGATCGGCAATCGTAATATGCCCCGACACCCCCGTCTGCCCGGCCAGCACGACATGGTTCCCGATGGTCGTCGAGCCGGCGACACCGACTTGGGCGATGATAAAGCAATCTTCACCGACGTGGACATTGTGCCCCAAGTGCACGAGGTTGTCGATTTTCGTGCCGCGTCCGATGGACGTTTCGCCGAATGTCGCATTGTCAATCGTCGTGCCCGCACCGATTTCGACATCGTCACCGATGACGACGCGGCCGATCTGCGGGACGCGCTCATGCTTGCCGCTCATCGTCGCAAAACCGAATCCTTCGCCGCCGATGACGGCATGCGAGCGGATGATGACCCGCTCACCGATTTCCGTGCGGTCATGCAAGATGGCACCGGCGTACACCGTCGTATCCGCACCGACGCTGACATCGGCGCCCAGTACCGTATGCGCCTGCAGCACTGCCCGCGCACCGACCCGACTGCGCGGGCCGATGACCGCATACGGACCGACCGAGGCACTCTCATCGACCGTGGCCGTCGCATCGACCGCCGCCGTCGGATGAATCCCCGCGGGCGCCTGTACCGGCGGAACAAAGACCCGCACCAACGACGCAAATGCCCACTTCGGATTATCCGTCACAATCAGCGTCTTGCCCGCGGTATCTTCGGGCTCGTGTTCGACCAGTACGACACCCGCCTGTACCTGACCGAGCGCCGCCATATACTCATCGAGCAAAAACGCCGCCTGTGTCTCGGTCGCCTCCGTCACCGCCGCCACTCCCGTGATGACGCGCGTACCGTCACCGACCACACGACCGCCGACGAGCGCCGCCAGCTCCGCTACCGTCTTTTGCATCAGGATTTCTCCTGCGTGGCGGTATCTTTCGCGCCGGCTGACGACTGCAAGCGTTTGAGCAAATCGTCCGTCACGTCCACACCTTTATAATGTACCGCCTGCTCATGCATGATGATGCCGAGATTTTTCTCTTTGGCTACTTGGGCGGCCTGAGTCTGTACCAACGCTTCAAACTGCTGGCGCTTGCTCAACTGAAAAATCCGCATTTCCCGCCGTGCTTCTTCTTCCTTTTTGGCAAACTCTTCCGCCGACAGATTTTGATGCGCTTCTTCCAGCCGCGCCGCAATCTCTTGCTGTTTGGCTACCATTTCCTGTGTCATTTGTTGGGCCTGGCCGCTCTCCTTGGCAATCCGTTCAAAATTGACCGTACCGACATTTTCATCACTGCCGCAACCGCTGAGCAGCATTGCCGTGCCGAATGTCATGGCCAATGCGACCTGTCGCCATACTTTATTTCTCACGTTCCGTTCCTCCTTGTGAAGATGTCGCCATCCGTGCCGTCATCGCGGCCGTGATATCGACCGCACCGAGATTGGTGCGATACTCACTGAAGACGATTTCCAATCCTTTTTCCTCTGCCACGGCCTGCGCCGCCCGGGCGATATCCGCCCGCATCGTCTGTTGCAAGGCAGCGAGTTCCGCTTCTTTGGCCGCCAAGCGCTCATGCCACTGCGCTTGCCATGCGTCACCGTCCGGCAGCAACGAGGCCTGCGCCTCGCGCGCCATCTCGGCGGCCATCTCATCGCGTCGCGCGAGCAGTTGCGCCTGCACCTGTGCCGCATACTGTGTCAAATCCGCCTCGGCCTGTGCCTTGAGCGCCGTCAAATCCGCCTGCGCCGCGGCACTGAGCGACGGCTCCCACTCGACGCCGCCGCGCGCCGCCAATATCTCCGCCAAACGTGCTTCCACCGCGGCACGTTGCGGTTCGTCCAGCGGCAATGCGCGCAATTTGAGTTGCAAATTGACCGCTTCCAAATCCGCCGCCGAAGGCGCGGCCGTCACCGCTCCTTGTTCCTGTTGCCGCCATTCCTGTAAACGCGCCTGCAAGCGGGCGTTCCATTCATCTTGCCGCACCGTCAGCCGCGAGCGATACTCTTCGTCCAGCGCGGCGGCCCGGTCGCCTGCATCGAGGCGGGCGGCGAGCTGCTGCTGCGCCGCCGCCGAGCGGGCAATCAAGTCCGCCCGTTCGGCATCATATTCCGCCAGCAAATTCCGATATTCCTGCTGCAAGCGGAAGTAATCGCTGTATCGATAATGCGCATGCTCCAGTTGCTCCATATCCGCTACGCCGACCGTCGGCGGCGGTGGCGGCGTTTCCTTAGGGCCGCAACCCGCCAGTGCCGCTGCCGCAATCAATGCGGCCGCCATGGCACGATATCGTCGATTCACGTCGCGCCCCGTTATTTCTTATCGGCGGCTTGATCGGCCGTCGCTTCTTTGGACAGCGCATTCGTCAGCGAGGTCTGGACTTCGTTGGAAATATCCACGCCGCCGTACAAGACCGCCGCTTTGTCAACGACCAGGTTCAGGCCTTTCTTTTCTGCGACTTCTTTGACGGCCGCATCGATTTTACCTTGGATATTCTTTTGAATTTCCGCTTGTTTTTCACCGAAACGTTCCTGCATCTTGGCAAAATACTGCTGCTTTTCTTCTTCGCTCATATTCGCGGACTGTGCATCAAATTCGCTTTGCAATTCCGACGCCGCCGCGGCCATTTGCTGTTGGTATTGCGCGCCGAGCGTGCTGTTCTGTTGAATCATCGTCGATTGGTCAACGACCCCGATGGACGATGTCGGCGCCGCGTTGGCGATATTGCCTGTCCCCATCATCGCATACGCGCCGATCCCCAGTACGAATACGACCGCCACAATAAACGATACCGTTTTGACATTGTGTTTGTTCCGTAATGCTTGCATCATGATTGCATCTCTCCTTTAGTTGGTTATACATAGCCGATCAGCCGTAGCCACTGATCAGTTTCGGCACGGACATACTCCAGTCCGATATATTCGCGCGGCCGATAGCCGACCGCCCATTCCCGTTCGTGCGCACCGTGCGGATGCCGCCCGCGCAGGTACCAGCGTGAACCGATTTGATAGCGCCATATCCACGCGCCATAGCCGTCGGTAAGCTCGTATTGGTAGCCGGCAGTGAGCGCACTGCCGAAATCGTGCCACCACCCGACGGACCAGTCCCACGTCAGCGTCCCGGGATACAGCACCGTTTCCGTAAACATCGCATCGTGCGACCCGATGCGCCGTGCGACCAGTCCGCGTAGCGACGCGCTGTCCGCTTCCCGCCCCGCATCTATCCGGACTTGGCCTTCGATGCGCCATTTGTCCGTATAGGCGTGCAGGACAAAGCGCAGTGTCCGATCGACTTCCACATCGCCCTGCAATTGCACGGCATACTGCTGCACAAACGCCCGTTCCCGCGCGGTCGCCAGCAACTGCTGCGCCACGGTCTTCCGATGGCGACGGACAAAATCGACCGGCAATCCCGCATAGTCCGGCAACGCCCGCTCGACGGCCCGCGTGGCATCGGCCAGCAAGAGCCGCGGCAAACTGCCGCCGCGCACGACGGCCTCCCCGTCGCGCACAATCTCGCCTTTCGGAATCAAGTAAATGGCGACGTGCGCATCCGGCTCGGCCACGCATTCAATTGTCACGGTAAATTCCGGTACATGCGCCGCCAATCGGTCGCGCAATACCGTCTCCGAAATGCCGCCGACCCAGTCAAGTGAATCCACCGGCAAGCCGACAAAGAGCCGACGTACCTCCTCGGGGATATCGGCCAAATCCTGTGCGACAAGTGCTTTGGCTGTCGGCGACAAGTTGCCGTAATCGATTCGGGTCGTGACCGTACGCACCGTTTCCCCGTACGGCGCAATCGCCACGCGAATACGGGTCGTCGCCCCCGGTGTCAGCTGCACGTCCGTCACCGCATAGCCGAGCGCCACACGGCCGACGACATCGGCAATGACCCCCGTATAGGCCGGCTGCCGCGCGGTCAATTCGTCTACATCGCGCCCGAGAAATACCCGCTCACCGATGACGGTGACGCTCGCCTTCAGCCGATCCTGTATCGAGGCCGGAAGTGCCGCCGTCGAGGTCACCTCGGCGCTCACCGCATGCACCGCCGTCTCCGCCGCCGCTGTCAGCGGCATCATCGCCAAGACTCCGGCGACGGCCATCGCCATCCGCGCGCCGGTATAGTTCATAGCCTCACCTCACTTACGCGACAAGCAAAGGCGACAGCACAACTGTCGCCCCGCACGTCAGTCCGATCAGAATTGCCCGCCGAAACTGAAGTGGAATTTGCTTTTCTCTCCACGTGCATAATCCAACCGAATCGGTCCAATCGGTGTCTGTACCCGCAGACCGACCCCGGCCGACCAATGCACCTTGTTGCTGTCGTGATACCACGGAATCCGCGTCCGATCGACGCCCCACGCATTCCCGACATCGCCGAAGACGACCCCTTGGACCTTTTTCACAATCGGGAACCGATATTCCAAAGTCGCGGCATACATCTTGTTGCCTTTGAACTGATCGTCTTCAAACCCGCGCAGGTTATTCGCACCGCCCAGGCTGAAGAGCTCCGAATAGGGAATATCCCCCGTCGAATAGCCGCCGATGACGCGCAGTGCCAGGACTTGGTTGCTGCCGACTTTCTTGTAGGCACGACCTTCCGCCAGGAATTTGTAGAAGCTGAAGTTACCGCCCAATCCGTGACCGGCCCAGGTGCCCGTCAGCGAGAGCCGCTGACCGCGAGTCGGATTGAAATAGTTATCACGCGAGTCGTACACATGCGTCAGACTCAGGCTGTTCGTCCGGCCGAAGTTCTTGCCGATATAATCCATATCCTTGAAATTCAGTCCTTGCAAGTCCGGATTCTTTACCGCCTTGGCGATTTCTTCATCGATTTTCTTCGTGATTTTCGCCCGTTCGGCGTCGTCTTTGGTTTTATCGCCGGTCACTTCAAAGCTCATTTCTCCGGCGACTTTCGGACCGTCTGCACCGTTTTGCAACAAGCGATGCACTTCATATTTTTTCTTGTCTTTCTCATAGGTAAACGGCGAGGACTTGTAAACGGCGTTTTCCCCATAGTTGAATCCGCTCAAATGCTTGTCATAGCGATCGTCGCGGCTTTCCCAGGTGAGGTACGTCGCGTTGTATTCGCCGGTCGCCCGTCCGAGCGAGAGGCTGTACCCTTTGCGGCGCTTGTCATAGCGTGCGACGGCTTGGGCATTTTCATTGTAGTCTTCATATTCGACGACACGGTTGTAGTAGGACGCGCTCAGCGAGGTGCCTTTGTCATCCAGCCACGGCCGCGTGTAGGAAATCTGGTAGTTCTTGCCTTTGCCCGAACCGCCGAACTCCCAATGCACGTTAATCTTGTCAGCCGTTCCGCGGAAATTGTTTTCACCGAATTCCAAAATCCCGACAAATCCGTCCGATTTCGAGTAGCCGGCACCGACCGTAATGACCCCCGTCTTCTGCTCGAGCAAGTCGATTTCGACGACGACCGCATGCGGTTCTTTGCCCGGCATCAGGCGCACATTGACATCTTCGAAAAAGCCGAGGTTGTAGAGGCGTTCCAGACTGCGCTGGGCGAGGAATTTGTTGAAGACGTCGCCGCGTTTGAAGCGCAATTCCCGTTCGATGACATAGTCTTTTGTTTTTTTATTGCCCTTGAGGACGATATCTTCAATCCGCCCTTCCGCGACAGACACTTGCAAGACGCCGTCGGCATTCACCGCGACATCGGTCACGGAGGCCAGGATATAGCCTTGCTGGAGGTACAGATTTTCAATCTCGCGCACTTTTTGGCTGATGGTGACCGTGTTGAGCGTGCTGTCCTGCGGAATCGCCATCAATTGTGCCAAGTATTGGCTCGGGAAGACCGTGTTGCCGACAAATTCGAGCTGTTTGACCGTCGGATTCATCGTGACGCGATACGTCAGCTGCACGCCTTCCGGTACCGGCGTCATCACGGGCGTGATTTGGGCAAAAATGCCGCTGTTCCCCAACACGGTGATGTCGCTGTTGAGTTTGTCCATGGCCGCTTTGTCGCCGACCTTGGTCGTCAATTGCGGCAGCCACTGGGCCCGCACCGCATCGGGTGCGCCGACGATTTCGATACGGGTGACCGCTTTGCCGATGTACGGCGCCAGCTGTGCCTGATCGGCTTCGGAAACATACAAAGCCGGCACTTGTTGCATGTCAATCGACTGCGATGCGCCGACCGTCAGAGCGGGATTATCCGCCAAGCCGCGTTCCTGCAGCTGTCGGTTTTGCTCTGCCGCCATCGTGGCCGCGGTCGTTTTTTGCCCGTCCGCCGTCACGGCGACACCGACTGCCGGCTTGTTAAACTGCATCTGTTCCTGTGACACGCTCGCCGCATCGGCCATGTGCAGACCGCCCACGATGGCCAATGTCACCGCCAAGGCCAGGAAGCGTTTGTTCGTATGCATTTGCTTCATTCGAATCCTCCTATACTGTTACTTCTATAGTGGTAGTGTACTTGATTATGCTTGCCCGCGCAAGACTTTTCCGGCATCGCTGACCACGGAATTCAGCTCCGCTTGGGATAACGGCGCCGCGACAGTCACCACTGCCGCAGGCTCGCTCGCCGGCGCTTCCGAAACGGTCGTGACGACAGGCTCTGCGGCGACCGGTGCCGCCGATTTGCGTTCCAATCCCGTCACCTGCGGCAAGACCAATGATGTCGGCACTTCACGTACGACGGGTACCGTCGTCGCGGGTGCGCGCGCCGCATCGTCCGAGGCCGGCGGCCACATACCGAGCAGCCACATGGCCGCCAGCGCCGCCAACAGCAGGGCCGCCCCTTGCTGCCAATAGGCCGACCACAGACTGCCGCCGCGCTGCTCGCGCAACTTTTGCCATTCGGCTTGTGCCAGCATCAAGTTCAATTCTCCTTTGACCGTCGAACGATTGCGAAACGACTCTTCCGCTTTTTCCAACCAACGCCGCGTCGCATGCACGCGTCGGGTCAATTCTTCCCGTGAGACCGACATAGCTTCTCCTTTCCTCTCTTCCGATAGTATATAGTCCCGATTCGGCCGCCGCCGCCCAACTTTCGTCCGCCGCCGTGACAGCGACTATGCTGTCGTTTCCGCTTATTTTCGGCGTTTTTCTGGCTGTGCCGACCGCAATCAGTGCTTGCGCTCTTGCATCAAGCGGCTGAGCATCCCGCGCAGACGGCGAATCCCTTTCTTTTGCAATTGATAAATATACGTGCGGCTGACCGCCAGCGCGTCCGCGACTTCCTTCGGCTCACGCTCGCCGATATAGATGCTTTCCACCACCAAGCGCTCTTTTTCCGGCAACCGTGTCAAGGCCTCGCGGACCTGTTCCCAAAGGATTCCCCGATCCGCACACTCAAAGGCGTCGGTCGGCTGCGCTGTCGGATCCGCGGCCTCCAGCGTATCTTCCCAGATGGCCGCCGGCACCGCCACCTCCATGCCGCTGCGGGCAAGATAGTCCAGCATCCGCCCGCGAATCCGGTGGCGTGCATACAGCGAAAACGCCACCCCGCGTGTATAGTCATAGCGCTCCGCCGCCTCAATCAGCCCGACCGAGCCTTCCTGTACCAAGTCCAGCAAAATCGGCTCCCGCTGTTGCAAGCGGGTCGCTTCTTTGAACACTAAGGGCTGGTAGCAGGCAATCAAACGCTCGCGGGCATCGTCGTCATGACGCTCGCGATACGCTTGCCATAATCGTTGTTCTTCGTCCGGTGTCAATAGCTGCACCGCGGCCAATTCGGCCAAGTACTCTGCCAGCATAGCGCTCCTTCTCCGGCGATATCAAAACCGCCATTTCCATTGCGTACCGATGTAATAATTGTTCTCGCTGTTCGTCCAACCGCGTGCACTGAATTGGCGATTGATGTCGTAGCGGAACCCGATGTTGTACTGCCGATTGTTGACGCCGGTCGCCGCCGTCAGCATGAAATCGTCAAACAGATACTTGCCGATTTCGATATTGTACAACACACCCGTGTTGCTGTCGCTCGTCGCTGCAGAGGGGTCAAGTGAGCCGGTCGTGATATTGATCATATCCAGCCCGAATGTCTCCTGCAGCCGCCCTTCCAAACTGCCGAAGAGCAGCATCTGCGCCGCCGCCCCGAGCAGGATATTTGCGTCGGCCTTGCTCAAGTCGTTGATATCACCCGTATGCAAGGTGAGCATCGTCACGATTTCTTCTTTCGTCAGGCTCGGCTCGGAGGTCAATCCCAAATCCAACGCCGTCGGCAGCCCTGTCGCCAGCAAACGGATATGATAACGGTTAAACGTCGTCGCGGCGTCCACGTACAAATTCGGCAAGAAACCGCTGCCGCTGTTGAAATCGGCATAGCCTTCCGCGACACGGAATTGATTGTTGAGATATTTCAGGTACCCTTTGCGGACATTGACCCGGCCGCTCATCTGCGGAGCGGCGGTCGTACCGCCGGCGTGCACGTCGCCGTCGATATCCAAATCGTACAAGTACGGATTGTACAAACGGGTCTGCTCGCCCAGATGTACGGCGACATCGAGCGCAATCGGCATCATCTCGCCGCTGTCACTGAAGGTAAACGGAATATCGAGTTTCGCACGGTCGGTAGCGACCGTCCCCGCAATCGACGGGAGTCCGCCTTCCATGCCCAGTGTCAGGTCCGCATTGAGATTGCCGCTGTAATAATCGCTCTTCGGATTGATTTGCGCGGCGGTCAGTCGGCCTTGCAACCGATACGGCATCGCCTGATCCCAGTACACATCGCCCGTACCGGTCAGCATACCGCCGCCGATATCGCTGCGCACGTCCCAATCCGCCGTCTTGCCGGTAAAATTGACGTTCAAGCGGATGTGATCGACCGGCGTATGCATCGTCGCCAAGGTCAAGCTGCCGTCCTCGACATAAATCCGACCGTCAATCCGCGGATCGGCCAATGTACCGCTGACGACCAATCCGCCGCGGGTCGCCCCGCTTGCCGCCGTTACAGTCGGCGACAATGCCGTCAACAATTCCAAATCCGCCTTGTCGAGTTTGACTTCGACCCGCATGGATTCCGCCGGATTGTCCGTCCGACCGTCATGCGTCAGCGCCGCCACCGGCACCGTACCGTAGACACTCAAGCGATACGGATTGCGCTCCAGCAAGGTCTGATTGATATGAATGACGCCGTCTTCCAAGTTGAGCAAGCCGATGAAATGATCGAACGCGACATGATTATACGTACCGTTTGCCACGTCAAAGGACATATCCACCGCGGGCGAGGCGGTTTTCCCCGTCACCACGGCACTGAATCGGACGTCCCCCGTGACTGTCGGCTCTTCATTCATAAACGCCTGCAGGTAGAGGGCATCGATATGCTGTGCGGCGACTTGCAAGTCCACATCACCGTCCAGCGCGGCCGTCCCCTGCGCGGCCAGCACGCCCTCGCCGAGCGGCATGCGCAACTCGCGAATATGGACGACCCGATCGGCCAGCGTCACATCGACGGCCGTATCGCCGATCGGCAAGCCGCGCACCGCACCCTTCGTCCACCGTCCGCGGACGGTAATGTCGGGATTGGCCGTCGTGCCGCGGACTTGCAGGTGACCGTCAATCAGCCCCGTCAAATGCGGCATATCCGCATTCGCCAAGTGCAGTAGCGGCGCCACGGCGACCGCCGTCACCCGACCGGCCCCTTCGATGGCACCGGTATCGAAACGATAGCTCCCGTCGAAATGATATTCCCCGTCATGCTGGCGGAACATCGCATGCCGTAGCGCCACCACCCCGGCATGGTACGCCACTTCCGCGGACGCATCCTGCACGGCTTCGCCGTTGACCGACAGGCCGTCGCCGGTCACCGTCGCATAGAGCACGGGATCCGACGGCCGCCCGACGATGCGGCCGCGAGCATGGATATCCCCCTGCGCTTGCACACTGTTGCGTTCACGCAAAATCCGATCGACATCTATCCCGCTTGCCGTCCAGTCGATGTGCATGGCGTCCGGTGCGACTTGCCCGCGGGCCGTCACCGTACCGTTATATAGCGCCGCCTGCGCATCCAACCGGATCGCGCCCGCCGCATAGCGATACGCAGCGCGTACATCTTGGTACAACTCACCCATCACCGAGCCGTCCCAAGCATGAATCGTTCCCTGCGCCGTCGGCGCATCAATCGTCCCGCCGACGGTCAAGGTATGGTCAAACCAACCGGTGACCGCCATCCCCGCATCGGCGGCAGCCAACCAGTGTTCCAAGCGCCCCCGCTTGCCGACGGCACGAAGTTCCAAACGGCCGTCCCCGCCCCAGTCAACCGTACCGTTGACCGTCTGCGTCCCGTCCGCATCCGTCCATAACCAATCGCGCAAGGTGAGCACGCCGTCCCGATAGTCGGCATGCCCCGTCACCGTCCGGAACGGTACCCCTTGCACCGCACCGTCGCGTGCCGTCAACGCCGCCTCGACATGCGGGGCATCCGTCCGACCGCGCACCGTCCCTGCGGAGGTCAGCGTCCCCGTCAGCGCGATGCCCGTCGCCGGTGCCAAACGTGCCAGCGGAATCTCATTGGCCGACCAGACCAAATCGGCCCGCTCGCCCCAGTGTCCCGCGGCAGTCAGCGTCCCGCCGCCGACGGTTCCCGTCAAATGCCGAATGAGGACATCGCCGTCCGCATACGTCACCGCGCCGCTGATACTGTCGGTCATGATGCCGCGCGCTCCGACGCCGCGTCCGTCAAATACCGCGTCCGCCGTGTACACGCCCGCATCCGCCGCCACGGCGGCCTGCCCGCTGACCACGCCCGTCACTGCTTCGGATAAGGGCAACAGCGCCAAATCCGTCTGCGTAAAGGTGACCCGGCCGCGGCCGCTCTTTGTCTGTAGATTATAATACCCGCTGCCCCGTACCCGCCCGTCACCGATACCCGTCACCGCGTCCGCAATGCGAACGACGCCGCTGCGATAGGTAAAACGGGTAAATGCATTGGCCAGCGGCATGCCGTCCCAACTGCCGGCGGCCAGCATGACTGCACCGTCAGCCGCCCAGTCCGCCGTCGTCCCGCCGAGATGCACCTGCCCCGCCACCGGTCCCGTCAACGGCACATCCGCCAATTGATTGAGCTCGATGCCCGTCGTACGCACATCGATGTCGAAGTGCGGATCGGCCGCCGGCAAGATGCTTCCTTGCGCCTCCAGCGGCTGGTCATTGACCCTAAGATGCGTCTTCCAAAACGAGACTTGTTTCGAATCGACACGGACCTGCGCCTGCAGATTCGTCACCCGATACGACGCATACGTCAACGCGGCATCTTCCAGCCGCCCGTTGACCAAGTAGGTGAGCGCCCCCGCATGCCGCTCGACTGTCGCCGTCCACTCCCGTGCTTCGCCCGCCGTCACCGACAGCGGTACGTCCTGCGGCAACACCCGCATGGCCAGCGCCAGCGGCGTACGGTCACCGTCGGCCGTCAACGCAAATTCGTCCGCCGACGTATAGGTGCCGCGCGCATGCAGCGTGCCCGACGCATGTGCCAAACGGACATCCGCCGTCACCTGCGGATACTCCGCCAAATCCACCAGGGCCTGAATATCCCGCAACGACAGCGGCGGCTCATCTTGAAACGCCAACTCCGCCCGCCCGTCGATGACGGCAATTTTCGCACGCAAAGAAAAAGGCGTCTCGGTGTCCTTTTCTTTCAATAAACGGTTGATATTCCACGACTTGTCCGCCTCTTCGCGCAAGGTGACCGACGGCGCATCCAGATCGATGCGGTCGATGACGCTCAATGCTTCACAATCCGTCAAGAGATACGCCACCAGCCGCGGGACAGTCCAGCCCACCGTCAGCCCGTCGAGCGCCGCGACCGTCCGCCCTTCGGCGTCACGCACGATGACATCGCGCGCCGTCACGTCCAGATTACCGTTGATATGTAATTGTTCATACTGTACCGTGCCGTTCAGATTTTCCGCCAGCGCGCGGTCAATCCATTCCGGCGCGGCCGCCGTCAACTGCGGTACCAATACACCGTACACGCCGATACCGGCCCCGATGGCCGTACCGGCAAGCCCCGCCGCCAGCCACTGCTTGGTCGTCAACGCCACATTCGACTCCCTTCTCCGCCGCCCTTCGCCGGCGCGGCAGGAGATGTGATTTTCTCTGTCTTATCGTGCTTTCGCCGTGTCGGGCAGACCCCCGCCCGCTCAGCGGGCGACTCGCGGCTGTGTCTCCCGCACGACCGCCGGCACGCCCATTGCCTGCTCCAGACGCGCCAGGCCGACATTGTAATCAAACAACGCCGTCACATAATTCGTCCGTGCCTGATCGAGTTGCAACTGGGCATCCAACACATCCAGGTTGATGCCCACGCCGGCACGATACCGTACGCGTGCGATGGCAAACGCTTCCTGTGCCTGCGCAACGATACGGGTATGTGTCGCAATCCGTTGCCGCGCGCTTTGGGCGTCGAGATACGCTTTCGTTACATCCAAGCGGACACCTTCCCGTGCCGACTCCAGCGTCTCGCGCGCTTCGTCCGCCCGTGCCTTGGCCGCCGCCGTCTTGGCCGCCGTCGCACCGCCGTCAAAGAGCGGCCAGCTGACCGCGCCCGCTACCGTCCAATCCCGATTTTTGAACCCCGGAAAATCCTTGTCCTGCCAGTTCATTTCCGCTTTGACGCCGACCGTCGGCAGGTGCCCCGCCTTCGCCGCCGCCAGCTGTGCCTGCGCCGCCGACACCCCCAGCTCCGCCTGCATCAGCTCCCAGCGATGGGTCAGCGCATAGGCAATCGCCTGATCAAGCGATACCGCCAAATCCCGTTGCGGCAAATCGCTCTTGTCGACCTTGAGCGCCGTCGTCTGCGGTACCCGCATGAGATGGTTCAGATTGGCCTCGGCCAACGCCGCCCCGTTACTTGCGGCGATTTGTTTTTCCTGTGCATTCGCCAAGGCGACCTGCGAGGACAGTACGTCCAACTTCGCCACGACCCCCGCGGCAAAATGCGCCCGGACATTATCCACATGTGCCTTGAGATTTGTCACCGCCGTATCGGCGATATCGCGCAAATTCAGCGCTTCCACCAGCTGGTAGTACGCCGCCGTCGTCTTGTACTTCACATCGGCTTCCTGCTTGACGACCTCCCACGCGGCGATATCGCGGGCATCACGCGCCGCCTCGATACCGTATTCCGCGCGGCCTCCCGTCCAAATCGGCCACGTCACGGACAGACTGTTCTGATACCCGTGATCGAGCTCCACCGGATAGTCCACAACCTGACCCGTCCGCGGGTCCTGCACCTGCACCGTTTGCGTACGCGTCTTGAACTTGGACGCGCCGAATTGGAAATCGAGTGACGGATTTTTCGCCGCCGCCACCTCCGACACCGTCTGTGCCGCCGCCCGCGCTTTGTGCTCGGCGATACGAATCGCATGATTATGATTGACCGCTCGGGAAAGTGCCGTCGGCAAATCCAGCGTGAGCGACGCCGGTGCGGCCGCCTCCGCCGGCGCGACTGCCGTCACGCCCGTGACGACGTCAAGACCCGTCACCGTCTTGGTCATCTCCGTATCGGCCGCGCCCGCAGCCCCGCTCAAGCCGCACGCCAACACCGCCGCCATCCATACTGCTGTCCATTTTGTCGCTTTCATCCTATCTGTCCTTTCTACAATGTATACCCGGCACCGAGGTACCACCCGCCGTCCGCCGAATCCGTCGGCCAAATCGCCTGCCCCAGCAAGCTCCATTCCTTATCCGCCTGCCATTGTGCCCGCAACCGGTAGTGCATATCATTCAAATCGTAGGCCTCCGCCGTCCACTTCCAATTGCCGCTCCGATAGTCGACCCCCGCGCCCGGCTTGCTGCGCACCATGCCGACCCGTCCCGTCCAATCGCCGCGACGCTTGCCGTATTGTAAATTGAGCTTGGTTTCGTCGCCGATACCTTCGCCGCCGAGCCGGACAAATCCGTTTGACCGACCGATATCCGTACCGATTTCAAAACCGTACTTGTTTTGCTTCATATTATACAACAAATTCAAGTGACTGCCCGCAAACGCGCCCGCCGCCTTCGGCCCGCTCCGCAATCGGTCGGACACGACGCGCGCATTGTCGGTCGTCTCGCGCATATTGCGCAAAATCGCCCGCAAATCGCCGCTGGCCTGTCCGTCACCGTCCAACCGTGTCAACAGTGCCTGCACCTGTCCGCTGAGCACCTCCATCGAATCGGCCAGGACGATTAATTCACCCGACAGGGTTTCCGCATTGCGCATCGTCTGCTTGAGCGACGACTGCAATTCCTCATCGCCGACCACCCGATTGACCGAGTCCATCGCCTGCTGCATCGACACCACCAACCGATCCGCCTTGCGCATGAGTGCGTCGATACCGCCCGTCGGCCCGCCGATGACGACATCGCCCGCCGCCAGGTAGCCGCCCGCCGCATCGCCCGGTACGATGGCCACATAATGCTCACCCATGACCCCCGTCGTCTCCACGGTAAATTGCGAATTCTTCGGGATTTCGACATCTTCATCAATCTTGAGCCGCACCGCGACCTCCTGCCCGCGCACGCGGACATCATCGACCCGACCGACATCGACCCCCGAATACCGGACGATATTGCCCTTGGACAGACCGCCTACCTCGCGGAACACCGCCTCGAGCGGATACCCGTCCTTGCCGAACAGCACCAAATGCGACAATTGGGCCAGTACGACAGCGCACAAAATCAGCCCCGCCAGTGTAAACGCGCCTACCTTTGCTTCCGTTGTCCACTTCATCGCCTATCGTCCTCCGTTACCCGTGTTTCGGCAAGCGTCTCTTCGCCGCGCAAAAACTGCTGTACCAACGGCTCCCGCGACTGCAAAAACCGTTCCGTCGGCGCAATCTCCAAAAAACGCCCCTCATGCAAAAACGCCATCCGATCGGCAATCTTGCGGGCCGATACCAACTCATGCGTCACCACGACCGCCGTCGTCTGCAGCGTCCGCTGTGTCTCCATCACCAGCCGATCCACCGTCGCCGAACGAATCGGATCCAGCCCCGCCGTCGGCTCATCATACAATACGATTTCCGGATGCGTCGCAAGCGCCCGTGCCAGGCTCACGCGCTTTTTCATGCCGCCCGACAGATTGGCCGGCATGGCCGCTTGCCACCCGTCCAATCCGACCCGCGTCAGCGCGGCGGCGACCTCCGTCCGCACCTGCTCCTCCGGCAGTCCGCGCCGGCGCAAACCGAACGCCACATTGTCACCGACCGTCATCGAGTCAAACAGCGCCGAGTACTGAAACACCATCCCCATCCGGCGGCGTACCTCGTTCCACGCCTTTTCCGTGTAGCCGGTCACGTCCTCGCCGTCGATGAGTACCCGCCCCGCGTCCGGTCGTACCAGTCCGATGATGACCCGCAAAATCGTCGATTTGCCGCTGCCCGACGCGCCGAGAATCACCATCGTCTCTCCGCGCCGCACCGTCAAGTCCACTCCGTCCAGTACCGTCCGTTCTCCCAGGCGCACCGTGACATTGTCTAATTCAATCATCGCGCCTCCTAAAACAATACCGACGACAACAAATAATTCACCGCAAAAATCATCACCATCGCATAGACCACCGTCTGCGTGACCGCTATCCCGACCCCTTCCGCACCGGACTTCGCCTGCATGCCGCGATCGCACGCAATCACCGCGATAATCATCCCGAAACAAATCGTCTTAATCATGCCCATGTATACATCCGCCGGCACGACAAAGGTATCAATCGACGTCCAATACGTATGCGCCGCCACTCCGTTGACCAGCGTCGCCACCAACATCCCGCCGAACGTCCCGATCACCAACCCGAATATATCAAGGAGCGGCAACATCAGCATGCACGCCGCCATCCGCGGCACGACGAGGTACGTCACCGGATCGGTCGCCATGCACCGGAGCGCGTCAATCTGCTCCGTCACCTTCATCGTCCCGATTTCCGCCGTAATCGCCGCCCCCGCACGACCCGCCAGCACCACACCCGCCAGTACCGGGCCGAGCTCGCGTCCCATCGCCAACGTCACAATCGCCCCGATGGAAAACTCCGCGCCGTACCGAATCAACTCCGAAGCAATCTGCACCGTCATCACCATACCGGTAAAGAGCAGCGTCAGACTGACGATCGGCGCCGACTTCACCCCCAAGAGATACATCTGGCGAATCGTCTCCCTGACCGAGAGCGACCCGATGCGCCGCCACGTCATCACCAGCAGACGCATTGTCGCGCCGACCTGTGCCAACACTGTCAATGTAGTTGTCCCGAGTGAACTAAGCAGCGACTGCATACGATTCTCCTTTCGCTTGACTCTATTTATTTATTTTAACATAGTTTGACCGCTCACGGCGATATGTGCGCACGCACGACCCCCGTCAAGCCTATTTTTCACCGGGCTGTCATCTCGGCATCAAAAAAGAAGACCCGCAGGTCTTCTTGTTCGTTCGGCAAGGCTTCGCACATCAAGCGTGTGTACGCAATCTTTGCAGCGGTCATCGCCCCCCGTTCTTCGCTTGTCAAGCCTGCGGGGCGGTGTCGCTATCGTCGACTGCATCCGCCGCGGAATCCGTCCCCGCCGCCTCCTTTTCATGGCGCATCTTGGCTTGCGCCTGCGTCGCGGTTTGTTTGTCCGCGCGCAGACGGCGTTCTTTTTCCTTCGGCGTCACGACGGCAAAGGTAAATTGTCCGTCGCCCTCGATGATGTATTCGGTATCAAGACGCACTTTGGATTTTTCCGTCGCGTCGTCTTCCGGTTTGGCGGGCGCCGTCTCGCCGGCATGGAGATAGCTCGGCAGTCGCTCCGGCTCGTGGCCGTGAATCACCGCTCCGCCGCCGCCTTCCCGTTCATCCGGCACGGCGGAGACACCGCTCTCGAGTATTTCCACGACAATCTGGTGATTGCGGTCTTCATTTTCCAGGCGGTGGCGCAGATCTTCAAAGTCCTTGTAACTGCGCAGACGCTCCAGAATCTCATCCGTCAGGTTCAACTGCTGTTTTTGAATGAGGTAGGGGAGCGGGGTGACGCCGCCGCCGCGCACTTCCAGTGTCATCTCGCCGAGCGGTTGCTCTTTCGGCACGTGAAAGACGAGGTGCCGATAGGTCTCCGGCTCGCGATACGGCCGCAGGCGCACGCGAATATAAATGTCATCGCCCGGGCTGACGACCGACGGGGTCGCCGATGCATCCAAAATCTCCGCCACGCGACGCTCCTGGGTAATTTCCATATCCATGCGAATGCCGCGCAGGCGGTAGTCGGTGAAAGGATTTTTCGCCAATATTTCCAAGACATTGTACAGCTCGTCGACGGAGCGTTCACTGACGGAGCGGCGCGAGTAGTACATATTCGTCCGCGTCAAGGGTTTTAACTTCGCATCTTGCGGTGTCAGGGTGTAGGTGAATTTCACCGTCCCGCGACCGGCGCGGTCGAGTGTCTTTTGCGCCAAATCAAAGACCCCCGTCGCCGCCAATACCGGCGTCAGTTGCGGGTCTTCGACCATGCGCACGTCGGCACGACGCACTTCCCCCGTGTCCGTGTCGACAATGCGCATCGACATCGGTACGGCGGCCGGCGCGAGATGCATGCGGCCGGCGATACCCGCACCGCGGTCTTGCGTAATCTTGCCGACTTCACTGCCGATCGAGCCGAGCTTAAACGCGGAGTTGACCGAGGGCACAACGGTAAAGATGTACGAGTTGTGCATGAAGTAGTCGAGTGTGCCGCGTTTCAAAAACGGATGCCCGAACGCCACAATCCGGTCGCCGTCCACATGGGTGACCGTCCCGACGGCACCGAGTTTCAAATCGCCCGTCATCAGGGTCGCCGCGACCGCACCGCCGGCTTCCAGCGGATGCGCCTCGGCATCGTATGTCCCCGCCGCCCCCGTACTGTACGGGACTAAATGAAAGGGCGCGAGTTTGTCGGTCAGATACGCCAGCGATTCCGCGGAAAATCCGCTCGCCATGACCGGTGTCGCGAGCGGTACCAGCCCCGGCGCTCGCGGCGGCAACCAACGGCGCGTGCGCGAATCTTCCACCGTCCACAACTTCAGCATGTCGCCGATGGGGGTGACCATGCCGATTTTGCCGTCGGCAACCCCCCAGCCGTAGGCAATCGCGCCGACGAGTTTGCCGTCGATATAGACGGGACTGCCGCTCATCCCTTGGGCGATACCGCCGGTTTTGTCGATGACGGGACCCGATACCCGCACCAAAATCAAATCGCCTGACGGGCCGCGTTGTTTCATCACGCCGAGTACGTCCACGTCAAACGTGTCGATACGGTCACCCGCAACGACAGTCTTGGCAATACCGTGCATTCCCTCGCGAACGGATTCGACCGGCATAAATTCCGTCGCCGCCGCGGCAAGCGTCGCGCCTGCCCACAGCACCGCCGCCAATACGGCGCGCCCCGCACGCATTCCGATTCGTTTCATCAATTCGTTTCCACTACGGCGACCGCGCCGCCTTTTTCGACCCGGTCACCGACCGCCACATCGACGCGCACGACCTTACCGTCCGCCGTTGCCCGTGCCGCCGGCATCGAACCGGCCAACGATTCGACTTCGACCAGCGTGTCACCTTCTTTGACCGTCGTGCCGACCGTCACCGCCTTGGTGACCTTGCCGGACAGCACCGTCGTATGGACGATGGCCTGCGCCGCTGCCATGACCGCACCGCAGACCGCCAATGCGGCCGCCAACCAGAAAATCCGTCGTGTACTGATAGATTTCATTATTACCACCTCGTATCGTTACTATACTTGTCTTTGCTCTCTAACCGTTCACGCGCCGCCGAGCGAATCGCGCAAGCGATCCATCTCCAGCAGTGCCTTGCCCGCACCGAGTACGACCGTAAAGAGCGGGTCTTCCGCCACATACACGGGCATGCCCAGCTGATGCGTCAAGTACGGAGCCAATCCCTGCAGGCGGGCACCGCCGCCGACGAGCAGCATCCCGTTCAGACGCACCCATTGCGACAACTCGGGTGTACACCGCAGCAGCAACGCTTCCGCGTCGGCGATAATCGGCGCCACCGCTTCGCGCAGTACCGGCTGCAACTGTTGTGCCGTCACGGTGACTGCGACGGGCAGTCCCGTCTCGACGGAGGTGCCGGCACATTCCAGCGAATGCGGCGCCCCCTCACGCAAATCCGCCACCCGGCACGTGAGCCGCTCCGCCGTCCGCGGGCCGATGCGCACGCCGCATTCACGACGTACCGCCCGCGCCACCAGGCGATTCCACTCGCCCGTCCCCGCCGGCCGCCAGGCGGCATGGACGATGCCGCGGGCATTGACGAGCGCCATATCCGTCGTCCCCGCGCCGATATCCGCCACCAGCAGTCCCGGTGTCGATGCCTGCTCCAAATCCGATCCGTACGCTGCCGCGAGCGGGGCTTCCATGCCGACCGTCTTGCGGGTACCGACCTGTGCCGCCGTCTCCAAGACCGCGCGGCGTTCGACAGCGGTCAGTCCCGTCCCCACCGCGGCAATCATCCGCGGGCGGGAACGCCACCCCGTGAGATAGGGATCAACCAATCGCGACAGCAAGTCCACCGCCGCCTCAAAATCGGTCACCGCGCCGTGCCGAATCGGATAAATCAACCGCATACCTTCCGGTACCGCGCCTTCCAGTGCCGCAGCCGCCTGTCCGACCGCAATGATTTCCCGCGACGCGTCGTCTACCAAGAGCACGCTCGGCTCACGCACGACGACCCCGCGGCCGCGGATATACACCACGGTATTGGCACTGCCCAAATCCACCGCCACGTCCGTCACGGCCACCGCATTCAGCCGTTCAAACAGCGACGGCCCCGGCCGCCGTGCCCGCCGCCTAGTCCTCTTCACGCCGCTCAATGTCCGCTCCCAACGCCTGTAATTTTTCGACAAAATGGTCATAGCCGCGATCGATATGGTGCAGATGCCCGACCTCCGTCACGCCCTGCGCCGCCAGTCCGGCCAGTACCAGCGCCGCCCCGGCACGCAAGTCCGTCGCATTGACCGGACAGCCTTCCAGTCGGGAGACCCCCTCGATGACCGCACTGCCGCTCTCGATTTTAATCGCGGCCCCCATCCGTTTCAGCTCGTTGACATGCATAAACCGATTTTCAAACACGGTCTCCGTCACGACACTCGTGCCTTCGGCGATTGTCGTCAGCGCCATAAACTGCGCTTGCATATCCGTCGGAAACCCGGGGTACGGGAGTGTCTTGATATCGACCGCCCGCAATCGGTCCGGCCCGACCACCCGCACGCCGTTGATGTCTTCCACGACCGCCGCGCCCGCTTCTTTGAGCTTGGCAATCAGGGGCTTGACGTGTTCGGCAAGCGTGTTTTCCACATAGATATCGCCGCGGGTCATGGCTGCCGCCACCATAAAGGTCCCCGCCTCAATCCGGTCGGGAATGACGTTGTGCGTGACGCCGTGCAACTCCTCGACACCGTCGACACGAATGACATTCGTCCCCGCGCCGCGAATCCGCGCCCCCATACTGTTCAAAAACGTCACCAAATCGACGATTTCCGGTTCTTCCGCCGCATTTTCGATGACGGTATGCCCCTTGGCGAGCGACGCCGCCATCAGCACATTTTCCGTCGCGCCGACACTCGGAAAATCGAGGTATATCTGGGCGCCCTTGAGTCCGCGCGGGACGACGGCTTCGACAAAGCCGTGGCCGATGTCAATCTCCGCTCCCAACGCGGCAAACGCTTTCAAGTGCAAATCAATCGGACGCGTCCCGATGGCGCAACCGCCGGGGAGCGAAATCTTCGCACGCCCCAAGCGGGCGAGCAAAGGTCCCATGACCAGGAACGAGGCCCGCATCTTGCTGACCCATTCGTACGGTGCTTCGTGCGAGGTGAGCGTCTTCGCGTCAAATACCAGTTCATGCGCATGCGCATCGACCCGCACTCCCAGATGTGACAGGACATTGCAAATCGTCACCACATCTTCCAATTGCGGAATATCGGGCAATCGGCTCGGCGTCACGGGGAGCATCGTCGCGGCAATAATCGGCAGGACGGCATTTTTCGCACTGCTGACCCGTACCCGTCCGCTGAGCGGTCGGCCCCCTTTAATGTATAACTTTTCCAAAACGGCATTCCTCCACTTATCGGTCATGTCGAGTATCTCTACTTGTTCTCTTTATCATACCAATTCCCTATCTTTTTTTCAATTCGTGCCCCGATATTTCCGCGGTGCGCAATCAAAAAGCGACACCTCGTGTCGCTAGTTCGTCGCCATCTCTTCTTCCCATTCCGAGCGCTCCACCTGCGCGCCGTTATCCGTCAGATACGCCCCGACCAGACTCTGCAAGCGTCGGGTATCGACCTCCGCCAGCACGGCCGCACTCTCGTCGCCCACGCGGTCGATGACCGTCACGTCCCGATAGACGGAAAATCCGTAGACCGAGCCGTTGAAAAAAGCGGAATCATATTCATAATCCAATACTTCCTGAATGGATGCGCGCAACTCTTTGCCGTACTGCCTGACATCGACGGCAAAGACATCGCTGAGCATCTGCCACGGAGCGGCAAACACATACAGCGTCTCCGTCCCCGCTCCCAAATCGACTTCCCGTTTGCGATAGGCCAGCATGTCTTCCTCCTCGCCGTGCCGACCGGTCGTCGGCCGCGTTCTTACCGCTATTATACCAAATCCGTACCGCGAATAAAAACAAGCGCCGCATCCGCCTTCTCGCGCCGCTCGGCGCGTTCTTGCAAATTTCACATCATTGGCCTGTCCCGCGACGCACTCCCGCACCGCGCCGCCGCCCGTACCGCACGTATCGTGCCGGCCGATGCCCGCCGCGCGCACGGTTTTTCGTCGTCGCCGCCCGTCGCGACGCCCGTACGGGAGGTATGCATTCCGCTCACAATTCGCCCCTTCCGTGTACAATGTACATTTGTCACTTGCTTGCGGTCGCTTCGGCTGACTATAATAGATAGCGAGAAATTTTGTATAGGTAAACGTTTGGTCTGAAAGGGAGGCTGTGTATGAGCAGTGAAACGCCGGTCGTCACACCGGAAAAACCGAAGGGAATCCTCGGATTTATTGAACGGGTCGGGAACAAAGTCCCGGACATTACGATTTTGTTTATCAGTGCCTTTGTGATTGTATGCCTGATTTCCGCCGCCTTGGCGCAAATGACATTCTCGTATATCAATCCGGTCACGGAAAAACCGATTCAGATTATCAACATGTTGCAACCGCAACAACTTGTCACCTTGATGACCAAGATGGTCACCAATTATTCCGGGTTCCCGCCGCTGGGCATGGTCATCGTCGCCACGCTGGGGATTGCGATTGCCGACGGCGCCGGCTACATCAATGCCGGCCTCAAAAAACTGCTGTCCTTTACGCCGAAAGCGGCCCTGACGCCGATTATCATCCTGGCCGGCATGCTCAGCCACATCGGGCCGGACACGGGCTACGTCATCATCATCCCGATTGCGGCGTACATGTTCTACGCGTCGGGCAAGCACCCGCTCGCCGGGATTGCCGCCTCGTTTGCGGGGATTGCGGGCGCGTTTGCCGCGAACTATACCCCCAGTGCGATTGACCCCGTCATCCAGGGGTTCACGCAGAGCGCCGCCCAAATCATCGACCCGTCGTACATGGTCAATGTCCTGTGCAACTACTTCTACATGCTGGCCGCGACCTTTGTCGTCATCCCGACCTGCTGGTACATCACGGAACGCATCGTCGAACCGTGGCTGTGGAAAATGTACCCGATTGATTTGTCGTCGGACATGGCGGAAGATTCGCACAAGCCGCTGACGGCAAAAGAAAATCGTGCGTTTTACATCGCCAGTGCCGTCTTGATTTTGATGCTCGTCGGTCTCTTTGTGTCGGTCGCGTCGCCGGATTCGGCATGGCGCTCGCCCGACGGAGAAATCGCCAGCTTCAAAGCACCGATCATGCAATCGCTGGTCGCCTTGATTTTCGTCATTGCCGGCGGCACGGGGCTCGTCTACGGGATTCTCGCCGGTACCTTCAAAAGCCCGAAAGACTTTACTCAATCCATGGAAACGATGACGCATACCCTGGTACAGCTGATTGTCTTCTACTTCTTTGCGGCACAGTTCCTCTATGCGTTCAACGCCTCGCAAATCGGTATCCTGATTGCGGTATCGGGGGCGGATTTCCTGCGTTCGCTGGCCTTGCCGCCGCAGCTGACCATCGGCGGGATTATCATCTTCGTCGGTCTGCTGAACCTCATTATTACGTCGGCGTCCGCGAAATGGGCGATTCTCGCGCCGATCTTCGTGCCGATGCTGATGGGCGTCGGGATTGCGCCGGAGTTGACCCAGATGGCATTCCGCGTCAGCGACTCGGCCGTCAACGTCGTCACCCCGATGTTTGCCTTCTATCCGCTCATCATCACCTATTGCCAGAAATATGTCAAAGAAGCCGGTATCGGTACGCTCAGCTCCATGATGCTGCCGTACACCATCGGATTGCTCTTGGCATTGACGGCCACCCTGTACGTGTTCTGGTACATGGACCTGCCGCTCGGCTTACAGTCCAGCTACCTCTACCCGCGTCAATAATTCGTAGAAAGGAAGGATTGTCATGAAAGATCAGTTACTCACCCGTTTTTTGCGCTATGTCGCCATCCCCAGTCAAAGTGATGCGCGCGCGACCCAAGTCCCCAGCTCCAAAGGCCAATGGGACATGGCGCGCCACTTGCAACAGGAACTCGAAGCGCTCGGCTGTACCGAGATTCATCTCAGCGAGCACTGCTGCCTGACGGCCAAACTGCCGCGGACGGAAGGCGTCTCGCCGGATACGCCGGCGGTCGGCTTCTGCGCTCACCTCGATACCGTCGATGTGAACCTCTCGCCGGAAATTCATCCGCAAGTCGTCCGCCACTATGACGGCGGTGTCATCACCCTGAACGCGGACAAGCAGGTCTTCCTCGACCCGGCGGAGCATCCGGAGGTATTGGCCTACCAAGGCGACGACATCGTCGTGACCGACGGCACCTCCGTCCTCGGCGCCGACGACAAAGCCGCCCTGACGGCGATTATGGAAGCGCTCACGACGCTGGCCAAGGGCGACACGCCGCACGGCGATATCTATGTCGCGTTCGTACCCGATGAAGAAATCGGCCTGCGCGGCTCGAAAGCGCTCGAACTCGACCGCTTCCCCGTCGCCTACGCCTACACGCTCGACAGCTGTGAAATCGGCGAAGTCGTCTACGAAACCTTCAACGCCGGCTCGGGGCTGCTCACCGTACACGGTGTCAGCGCGCACCCGATGTCCGCCAAAGGCGTGCTGGTCAATCCGATCCTCGTCGCGGTCGACTTCATCACCATGTTCAACCGTCTGGAAACGCCGGAAAACACCGACGGTACGGACGGCTATGTCTGGATGGAAGGCATCAGCGGCAACGCCGGCACCGCGACCGTCACGATGAATATCCGCGATCACCACCGCGACCGCTACGAACAGCGCAAAGACTATATCCGCCAAGCGACGGAACTCTTGCGCAAGCGCCATCCGCGCGCCAAGATTGAACTCGAGCTGACCGACGTCTACGCCAATATCAAGGACGCCGTCACCGACGACAACCATGCTGCCATCGACCACGTCTACGAAGCGATGAAACGCCTCGGCATCACGCCGAAGACGATGTCCATGCGCGGCGGTACGGACGGCTCGTACCTCTCCTCGCAAGGGCTGCTCACGCCGAACTTCTTCACCGGCGGGCACAATTTCCACTCCGTGTGTGAATTCTTGCCGCTCGGCTCGCTCGAAAAAGCCTACGAGATGGTCCTGACCGTCATCGAATTGGTTCGCGACGAAAAGAAACAATAACAACATAAAAACGCACCTGCGGGTGCGTTTTTATATGCCTGATTTTCCGATTTCGCTCTATCCGCCTTGCCGCTCACCCGCGTATCTTGCCGCATCGGCACGCCGTGTACGGTATGCATCTACTGTCTGCACCCCGCGCCGCCGCGCAAGGCGATAAGTACATGCGCATCGGTCTGCCGCTCGCTGCCGCCTACGTATCGTCTGCGCCGTTACATCCGCCGCGGCTTGCCTCAGCGTGCATTGCCGCGGCAGTAAAAAACGAACCCGCCACGGTTCGGGTTCGTTTGTATGCTCAGCGGCGCCGCCGCGAGCGTTGCAAGACCAAAATAATCGGTGTCACGATGACGGCCGCGCCGATGGCTTCGGGGATGCCGTTCACCGTGCAAATGCCGATGATGATATTGATGACATTGTCCACGGGAATATGCCGCATTTCCGCAAACTCTTTGGCATAGAGCAGGTACGTCCCGCCCATGACCATCGCGGTATTGGACATCGACGTCACCAACGCCGACACCGCCACCCGCACCGCCGTCGGCCCCGGCATCGACCGATACACCAGGTACGCAATCAGTCCGAGCAGTACGCGCGGCAACACCGAAATCAACGGGTTAATAAAGACGATACTCATCAAGGTCGGCGCGATGATGTTTTGCAAGAGACTGAAACAGCCGAAAATCAGGCCGATCAGCATGCCGACGCGCGGCCCTTCCATAATCCCGCCGATAATCGTCGGAATGTGCAAAATCGTCGCTTTCATAAAGACCAAATTGATAAATCCGTAACCGGTCAGCCCCAAGAGAGCGGTAATGCCCCCCAACAAGCCGACGGTGGTGAGTTGGCGCGTCGTCAAAAACGGCGCACGCTTGGGCGTCGACGGTGTCGACGCATCTTCTACAGTGTGTGTCATGGTATACCTCCGTTCTTATTCCTCTCCGGATATAAGTCGTGTGACCATCGCCTCACGTCTCTCCCTTGCGGTTCGGTTCCGCGGATACCGACCATATGCAAGTTCATATGCATTGTAAAAACTTTTCCGCCGTTTGTCAAGGCGAAGTATGATATTCCGGCATCATGACCCTGCGCGGCGAGCATTCGTTTTCCGCGACCGATATGGTACAATAGACCATATCATTAACAAGGAGTTCGCATGGACTGGCTATATCAATTTATGTCGGAGTGGGGCTATTGGGCGCTGCTTTTGACGATGATTTTGGAAAATATGAATATCCCGATTCCCAGTGAAGTCGTACTGGGATTTGCGGGATTTTTGGTGTCGCAAGATGTATTTACCTACTGGGCGGCGGTCGCCGTCGGTACACTGGCCGGTATCATCGGCTCCCTGCTGTCGTATGCCATCGGCTACTACGGCGGACGGCCGTTGCTGCTCCGCTACGGCCGCTACGTCATGCTCCGCCAGCACGAACTGCATCGGGCGGACGACTGGTTTCAGCGGTACGGCGGCATTGCCGTCTTTACGGGGCGACTGCTCCCCGGCGTGCGGACCTTCATCTCGCTGCCGGCGGGCATGGCACGCTATCCCCTGCTCCCCTTCATCGCCTACACCGTCCTCGGTACGATTCCCTGGACCATGCTGCTCGTCTGGGCGGGGATGACACTGGGCGAACACTGGCAACAGCTGCTCGAATACGACATGGAAATCATGCTGGCCGGCGGCGTGATTGCGCTGCTCGCGTATCTCTTTTACCGCTGGCGGCGCGGGCAAGAACAAGACTGACCGCCATTCCCGTAATGACAAAAACCGTTCCGACATCGGAACGGTTTTCTTGTATACCAATGCGCTTACGCTTGCGTGTCGCTTGCGTCGCGTTCTTCCGTGGTCTCCGTTGCTTCGGTTGCGTTCGCCGTTTCGACGGCATCGCCGTCTGCACTGCCTGCCTCCGTCGCATCGTCCGTCGCATCGTCCGTCGCATCGGCCGTCGGCACCGCGCCGCCCTCATCGGGGTAGAGGATGCGCGCTTCCTGCACCAGCTGATTGACAATCTGCGCATTCACGCCGCGCACCAAACTGCTCATGCGGAACAAATCGATAATCCCCCAAATGACAAATCCCGCGCCCGTAAACCAGTACAGCAAATTCAACAACGGCTTACCCAGGTAAAAATAATGCACCCCGAACAGCACCATGCAAATATACGCCGTCGAGGTCTTTTTCGCCCGCTGTTCATACGCCATCAGGACATGCCCGCGCTGTTTTTCGCCGAGCCCCTGAACGGCCGCCAATTCTCTTGCTTCCATATGTCAATCCTCCTTTGACAACTGCCTTGCGATTCCCCTGCACTTATTATAATTTAATCTTTTCAGCGAGTCAATGTAATTTTTCTGCACGTACAACAAAAGACCGTACATCGTACGGTCTTTTACTTCATCGCCCGTTTATTTCACCGCGGGACCGAAAAACGCCGCCGCGATATCCGCCACCGCCGCCGGGTGCGCCGCGTAGCAATCCGCCCCGATATCGGCGGCGTACTGCTCGTTGAGCACCGCGCCACCGACGACCACACGCACGTCGGGGAGTTCGCGTTTGAGCAGGGCAATCGTCTCCTGCATGGACACGACCGTCGTCGTCATCAGCGCACTGAGCCCCACCAGCCGCGCATCATACTTGCGACAGGTGTCGAGTACGGTCTGCGGCGAGACATCCTTGCCGAGGTCGATAATCCGATAGCCGTAATTTTCCAAGACGACTTTGACGATATTTTTGCCGATATCATGCACATCGTGCCGCACCGTCGCCAGCACAATCGTCCCGCGTGCCGCCGCCTGCTCGCCCGCCGCCGCCAGCCGGCGCTTCACCTCGGCAAAGGCGACCTGGGCGGTCTGCGACGCCCGAATGAGTTGCGGCAAAAACAGCTCCTGCGTTTCAAACCGGCGCCCCACTTCATTGAGTGCGCCGATGAGGTCGTCATTGACCACATCCAGCGGCGCTTTGTGCGTGAGCAGCTCTTTCGTCAAGCGCAATGTCTCCGCCTCGAGCCCGTCCGTAATCGCCGCCAGTATCGTCGGCGCCGCCGGCTCGGTTTGCGTTTCGACCGTCGCCTGCGCCCGTGCAATCCACTCGCGTGCCCCGACATCCACCCCCGTCAGCACCCGATACGCGGCCAGCGTGTCCGTCATCCCCCGGTCGCCGGGATTGGCAATCGGCGCATCGAGCCCGTGGGCGAGTGCCATTTGCAAAAACGTCCGATTGATAATCGGGCGATTCGGCATGCCGAAAGAAATATTGCTCACGCCGAGTGCCGTGGCGACACCGAGCTCACGCTTGACCGCCGCGACCGCGTCCGCGGTAATACGGGCGTTGTCCGCGCCCGTACCGAGGGTCAGCGTCAGACAGTCGATGAGGATATTTTCCCGCGGGATACCCGCCGCCAGCGCCCGCGCGACAATCCGCTCCGCCAGCCGCACGCGCCCCGCCGCCGTCTCGGGAATGCCGTCCTCGTCCAAGGTCAGCCCCAAGACACATGCGCCGTATTGTGCGGCAATCGGGAGCACTTGCGCCAGGCTCTCCGCACCCGCATTGACCGAGTTGAGCAGCGGTTTGCCCGCATACGCCCGTGCCGCCGCCGCCAGTGCCGCGGGCGACGCCGAATCGAGCACCAGCGGCGTCCCCGCCACCGCCTGCACGGCGCGTACCGCCTGCGGCAACAGCACCGTTTCATCGACCCCCGACGTGCCGACATTGACATCCAACAACGCCGCACCTTCGCGACGCTGGACGACCGCCTCGCGCACGACGCGATCGAGCGCACCGCGGCGCAATTCCTCCTGCAACGCCTTCTTACCCGTCGGATTAATCCGCTCCCCGATGAGCACCGGCCCTTGCCCGATGACCACCGTCTCCGCATACGACGACACGCGCGTCACGGGCGTCACCGCAGGCCGCGTGCCGTGTACTTCCCGCCGCAACCGATGCAAGCGGGCAATCAATGCGGGATTCGTACCGCAACACCCGCCGACCATCTCCACGCCGCGTTCCAAAAAATACCGCATCTCCGCCAAATGCGCTTCGACATCGAGATGACTGTGCCCGTCCGCATCGGGAATGCCGCCGTTCGGCTGGACAATCAGCGGCAGTCTCGTCGCCGTCAGCAAGGTATCGACCAGCGGCCGCGTTTCCGCCGCCCCGAACGAGCAATTAATCCCGATGGCCGTCACGCCGAGGCCTTCGAGCGTCGTCGCCATCGTGACGACATCCGTCCCCGTAAAGGTCCGCCCCGTGTGCTCAAAACTCATCGACGCCACAATCGGCAAGGCACTGTATTCCCGCGCCGCCAGCACCGCCCATTTCAACTCCGCCAAATCGGTCTGCGTCTCGATGAGCAGCAAGTCCGCCCCCTGCGCTACGCCGATTTCGACTTGCTCACGATACAGCGCAAAGGCGCGTTCCGCGGGCATATCGCCGGCCGGCGCGAGCAATGCCCCGATCGGGCCGATATCGAGCGCCAGGTAAATCGGCCGCGCACCGTACTCGCGCAGGTAGCGCTCACGCGCGCGCCGCGCACATCCGAATGCCGCCGTAATCAGCGCTTCGGGCGTCGTGTCCGTACCCGCACATTTGTAGCCGTTGGCGCCAAAGGTATCCGTCGTGAGCACGTCGGCGCCGCTCACGAGATAATCGTAATGAATCGCCTCGATGAGCTCGGGCGCATACAGCACGCACGCATCGGGCGCAACCTGCAAATCCGGCCGCCGCTGTTGGACTTCCGTCCCCATCGCACCGTCAAACAGCACGGTATGTGTCTTGCACCAAGTCGCAAACGGAATCATCGCGCGCCTCCTTTCTCTCTTCCCGTCAAAAAGATAATCGATTTCTCCGGCACCATCAAGTGCCCCTCCGTCACATGGACACCGATGCGTTTCGGAAGTTCGAGCACCGCCGCCAGCCGCTGATTGAGTGCCAGCGGGACGTCGCCGTAGCCGGGACTGAACCGCATCGTCGTCGCTCCGAACCGATGCTGCAAGTACGCGGCATACGCATCGACCAGCACCGACGCCGTCGCATCGACCGCCACCCCCAGCGCGGGCTCGGCCGCCATCCATTCCCGAATTGTGCGGTAGACGTCCTGCCCGATGGTACAACCGCAGACGACGACCTCGTCACACGCCGCAAAGAGCCGCGCCAATGACTGGTACGGCAGGGACATCTCCCCCCACCGGCCACCCTGCGCGTCACTGCGCCACGGCCGGACGAGATGCACCTCGCGGTACACCGCCGCCGCATCGACAATCTTGCGCGCCCGCACGAGCCAGCGGCGATCGTCCTCGCTGATGCGGCGCCGTTTGTGCCGCAAGAACCGCAACACATCCGCTTCATCAAAAAAATCAGCCGGCGTTCGTTCCACGATGTTCCTCCTTGCATGTCTTCAGCGTCCGACCGATGCCCTGCGTCACCGCCCGCGCCACATCCGGCCGGTTCATCACATAGAGATGAATGCCGTCCACTCCCGATGCCAGCAAATCGATAATCTGCTCGCACGCATACGCAATTCCCGCATCATACATCGCCTCCGGCGCATGCTCGTAGCGATCGAGCATCCGGCGGAATTTCGGCGGCAGGCTCGCCCCCGACAGCGCCGTCATACGCACAATCTGTGCCTTGTTCAAACAGGGCATAATCCCCGCGGAAATCGGGACATTGATATCGATACTGCGCGCCGTTTCCAAAAAGCGGAAAAACGCGTCGTTGTCAAAAAAGAGCTGACTGACCAAAAAGTCCGCCCCCGCGTTCACCTTGTCCCGCAAGCGAATCAAGTCCGCCGTCAGACTGCGCGCCTCCGTATGTCCTTCCGGATACGTCGCCGCCCCGATACAAAAGTCATGCTGCGCGCGCACATACGCCACCAATTCGTCGGCATGCTGAAAGCCGTCCGTCGGCGTTTCGCTGTCGGCGCGCCGGTCACCGCGCAACAAGAGCGTATTCTCGATGCCCGCCGCCTCGATGTCGCGCAGCATCGCCGCCAGTTCCGCCCGCGAGTAGCCGACACAAGTCAAATGCATCAGCGGCTCGATCCCCAGCCCGCTGCGGATATATTCCGCCAGCTTGAGCGTCAGCCGGCCGCGCGCCGCGCCCGCCGCGCCGAACGTCACCGACATAAAATCCGGCCCCCATTGCGCGATGTCGTGCAAGGTCGCCACCATATTGTCAAAATCCCCCTCGCGCTTCGGCGGAAATACTTCAAACGAATACAACGGACCTTCCTGCAAAAACTTCTCCTTGATGGACATAAGCGTCTCCTTTCGCAATAAAAAAGCCCTCGCCCTGATTCACTCAGGGACGAGGACACTCGTGGTACCACCCTACTTCGTCTGCCGTGCAGACCTCATTCATGTACGGCTCGGCGAGCGATACACTAGTGCGTTGACGGGCACACCCGGCACGACCTTGCCTTGCGGCTCAGCCGGCAGCTCCGAGGCCATCTTCCGCAACGTTTCCAATCGCCCGTTTGCACCGACCCGGGCTCTCTGCAGATTGTCCGCACTGCGTACTCTTCTCTTCATCGCTTTTGGCATGGTTAAATTATAGGCATCATACCAAATCCGTGAGCCGTTTGTCAAACACTTTTTGAAACTATCATCCGTTTCTTACCGATTCCCAATCGCTTCCCGTGCCCGTGCCGTGTCGCCGAACACGTACGGCCGTTCGTGCGTCCACGCCGTCGGCTGCGCGTAGCCCAGCGTCACTTCGGCCGCGCCTTCGTCGCCGATCCCGTATCCCGTCCGTTCCGGCACCAGTGTCGGCAAGTCGGTCGTCGTCACCAGTGCCCGCGCGACGAGTTCCGCCACGCCCGTACCGACGGAACCGACCGCGACCGTCGTCACATCGAGATACGCCAGCCCGAGCGCCACGCCGGACGCCGCGATCCATTCGTCGGCCGTCCGGAGCCCGCCCGCCTCGCGCGCTTGCAAGAGCACCGCCGCCATGCGTTGCCAGCCGCCGGCCGTCTCCCCGCGCAATAACGGCGCCCGGTCCGCGAGCGCGGGCGGCAAGACACCGCCGTCCGCCCGCCACGACACGCGGCGCCCGACCATCCCGAAAATCGACGTTTCCTCTATACCCACTTCGACATGCAGGCCGCACCGCGCCCATTCGGCTTGCCAGTACGCGGCGGGGACGCCGAGATCGGCCAGCGCGCCCAGCCACGCCGCCGCATCCGGAATCACCGGCGCCGCCAATACCCGTTCCATCAGCGCACCTCTTCTCTCTGCCGTCCTTTGCCCGGCCCGTCTTCCGCGACAGTCACGCCCGCCGTCCCGAAGGTCTTCATTTCATTGAGCATATCGAGCGCACCGTCGAGCAGCGACAAGCCCAGCACCGAGCCGAGCCCCTGCGCCAAGGTGAAATCATAATGCAAGTACCCCTGCAATCCCAACTGCTGTAACTGCAATTGCTGGAGCGGATTCGTATACGCCGCCGACGAAAAGAGATATGCCTTCGCCCGCGGGGCAATCGTCACCGCCGCCAGCGCCGCCGCGCCCGTGACCGCATTGTCGATGACAATCGCCATGCGCGACGCCGCCGCGCCCAAGATGACGCCGACGAGCATCGCAATCGACGCCGAGCCGTAGCGCGCCAGTACCGTTTCCGGTTCGCGCGTCGCCAGCTCCCAGTCGTCGCCGACCGCACCGGCACCGGCGGCTTCAATCTTGGCGGCGAGATCCGGTCCGAGAAACGCCGCCGTCACCGCCAGCGCCGCAAGGTCCGCCCGCTCGCCGATATCTCCCAACCCGAGCAAGCGCACACCGTCTTCGGCCAGTTGCATCGCGACCTGTACGCCGAACGCAACCGCCTCCGCGCATGCCTCTTGACTGAGCGCCTCACGCGTCTGCGGCCGGCGGCTGCCCGCTTGCCACTTGTGTACCATGATGCCGTCCACGCCGCTCACATCGCGCTCCAATCCGACATCGGCCAGGTACACCGCCGCGCCGATATCCCGCGCGACCGCACTCACCGGGGCGACACCGCCCGCAATCAAGAGCGCTTCCTCATAGCTCGAGGCGCCGTGACCGACATTGGCCTCGCTGTCAATCGCCGCGTCCGCCGCCGCAATCACGACCGCTTTGGGCAAATCATGCGGCTTGACCGTCCCGCAGATACCCGCCAGCCGCACCGCCATGACTTCCATCTCCGCCAGCGATCCGAGCGGCTTGGTCAAATTGTCCACATAGTCGCGACATTGTTCCTCAATCGCCGCATCCGGCACGGGGATGCGTTCGTTCCATGCTGCTATCATTGTGCCGCACCTCCCGCCTGTTGCCATTCCTCCGTCGTCAAGGTATCGCGATAAATCGAGAGCGCATGCTCGAGCATCCGCATCTGTACCGAGGCCCCCGACGCTTCGCCGAGACGAAATCCCAAATCGACATACGCCTCCGCATCCAGTGCCGCCAGCGCCCGCCGATGTGCCTGCTCCGCCGACAGATGCGACGCCATCACATAATGCCGGCTCGCCGGTGCGAGCGATTTGGCGACATGCGCGCAGGCCGTCGTATTGAACCCGTCGATAATCACCAGCGCGCCGTACGCCGCCGCGCCCAAGATGACGCCGGCAATCACGCCGAACTCAAACCCGCCGACCTTTGTCAATATATCCAAGCCGTCGGTCGGGTCGGGGCGGTTCACGTCCAACGCCTGCGCGACGATGCCGATCTTGCGGCGCAAGCGTTCATCCGAGATATTCGTCCCGCGCCCCGTCACCTCTTCCGCCGTCCAGCCGCGAAACGCGCCGATCATCGCCGCCGCCGTCGTCGTATTGGAAATCCCCATCTCGCCGACGGAAAACAGCCGATAGCCGCGGTCGATGCAGTCCTTGACCGTGTCGATACCGATCTGAAGTGCCTGCAACGCCTGCTCGCGCGTCATCGCCGGCCCTTGGCTCATATCCGCCGTCCCCCATGCGATTTTGCGATGCACCAGTCCCGGCACGCCGCTCATATCCGCCGCGATCCCCGCATCGATGACCGTCATATCCGCCCCCGCGTAGTGAGCGAGCGCATTCGCGCCGGCGCCTTTGCTGATTAAATAATTGCGCGTCATATCCACCGTCACCGAGACCGGATAGGCGGACAGCTTATACTTGGAAATCCCGTGATCGCCCGCCGCCAAAATCATCATTTTCTTCGCATCGGGCGGATTCTCCTCGCCGAGCGCGGCCGCGTATTGCGTCACGATTTCCGCCAGCTTGCCTGCATCTCCCGCGCCAAGATGAAGCCGGTCCCAACGGGCCCGTACCCGTTCCGCCACCTCCGGCGACGGCAGCCGTATCGCGGCACACAATTGTTCTACTTCGTTCACTGTTTGCCTCGCTTTCCCCGCCCGTCCGTGCGGGCAGTCCGTTGTGTGTATTATATCATGCAGGCGCCGTGCATACACCCCGCCGCGCTTGAAACAAATCCCCGCGAACGGTACAATACAAGTAACAAGACCCGATAGTCATGACGAAGAAGGAGGAATCGATATGAACTTTTCGCAATTATATACCGACGGTGCCTGGGTGGCACCGCTCAGTACCGACCGTATCGCCGTCGAAAATCCGGCAACACGTGAAATCATCGCGCATGTCCCCGCCTGCGGACAGGCGGACACCGACCGCGCCGTCGCGGCCGCCAACGCCGCCGCCCCGCGCTGGCAAGGGACTTCTCCCGCCGCGCGCATCGAGATTGCGCAGCGCGCCCTCGAGCACTTGCTCGCCGCACGCGACGACATCATCGAACTGGAAATCGCCGAACTCGGCAGCTCACGCAAGCAGACCGTCGCGGCGCATTTCGAATTTCAAGTCCAACGCATCCGCACCTTTATCCGACTGGCGGAACGCATCCCCTGGGAAACCAAACTCGAGCATTCGACCATGCTGCGCGAGCCCTTCGGCGTCGTCGCGGCGATTACGCCGTGGAACTATCCCCTCGGCCAGGTCGTCCAAAAACTCCTGCCCGCCCTGCTCACGGGCAACACCGTCGTCCTGAAACCGAGTCAACACACCCCGCTGACCGTCTACTACCTCGTCGATGCGTTTCATCGGGCGGGACTGCCGGCGGGCGTGCTCAATCTCGTCACCGGTCGCGGCGGTGAAGTCGGCGACCGCCTGTCCGCCCATCCCGATGTGGATATGGTTTCGTTTACGGGCTCGACCTCCGGCGGGATTACCGTCGCGCAAAAGGCCCTGCAGACCGTCAAGCAAATCCACCTGGAACTCGGCGGCAAATCGCCGCTGCTGCTGCTCCCCGGCGGCGATGCGGCCGTGGCGGCGCGCGTCACCCTCGGCTCCTTGCTGCCCAACTGCGGCCAGACCTGCTCGGCACTCTCGCGTCTCCTCGTCCCGATAGACCGCAAAGAAGAAGCGGAAGCCGCCGTACGGCAGGAACTCGCCCGCTATACCGTCGGCGATCCGACCGATCCCGCCACCGACATCGGCTGTCTGTCCGGCCGCCGCCAATACGACAAAGTCCGCCACTACATAGAGCAAGGACTGGCGGAAGGCGCGACCATGCTCACGGGCAGCGTCCCGCCGGCCGATCCGCAAGGCGGCTACTTCGTCGAGCCCGTCGTCTTTACCGACGTCACGCCGCAGATGACGATCGCCCGAGAAGAAATCTTCGGCCCGGTGCTGTCCGTTCTCACCTATACCGACATCGATGAAGGCGTCCGCCTTGCCAACGACACCGTCTACGGCCTCAATGCCGCCGTCTGCGGCCCGCACGCCGAAGCCGTCCGCGTCGCCAAGCGCATCCGCTCGGGCAACGTCTACATCAACGACGCGCCGCGCGACATCACCGCCCCCTTCGGCGGCTACAAGCAGTCCGGCATCGGTCGCGAAGGCGGCCTGGTCGGCCTGCTCGACTTCACGCAGACGAAAGTCATCTTTGACGAAACGCGCGAATAACGACACTCCTCGGCACACAAAAACGACTCCGCCTAAGCGGAGTCGTTTTTACTATGCCGTTATCAGCGAAACTCTTGCACGAGCGTATCGAAAAATTCCTGCGAGGGCGGACATACCGCATTGACCAGCGGCACCTCATCCAGCCCGATCGCGTCTTCATAACAGCCGCTGTTCTCGTTCTCATAGATGACACCGGTGACGAGCCCGTCGGTTTCCGCCAGCATCTGCAGCGCCGCCGCCGGATCGTGCGCATCGTAACCCTCCCGCTCGTCCAGCGAGGTGAGGTTTTCCTTGAACCAGTCGTACGTATTGTACTTGTTGTACGTCACGCACGGGGTAAAGACATTGATATAGGAAAATCCCCGATGCGCCATGCCGCGCATAAGTATTTCGACGAGCTCCTTGCGGTTGCGCGCGTACCCTTGCGCGACAAATCCCGCCCCCGCCGTAATTGCCATCGACGTGACCGCCAGCGGCGTTTCGATATTGCCCTCCGGCGTGGTTTTCGTCACAAATCCCTGACTCGAACGCGGACTGGTCTGCCCCTTCGTCAAGCCGTAGACCTGATTGTCAAATACGATGTACGTCAGGTCGATATTGCGTTTCATCGCGTGAATCGTATGCCCCATGCCGATGGCATACGCATCGCCGTCGCCGGAACAGACGACGACCTCCAGCTCCCGATTGGCCAGCTTCACCCCTTGCGCAAAGGGCAACGCCCGCCCGTGCGTCGTATGCGCTCCGTAGCAGTAGAGATAGCCGCCGATACGGCTCGAACAGCCGATACCCGAAATCAGCGCCAACCGCTCAAACGGAATCTCCCGCTTCGACGCGGCCTCCTGAATCGCCATCTGAATCCCGAAATCGCCGCACCCCGGACACCAATTCGGCTGAATCGCGTTTTTATATTCCATCGTCTTGGCCATCAGATCACCTCCCGCACACGTGCCGCCAACGCCGACGACGCCATCGTCATCCCGTCATAGCGCAAGTACGACAAGTACGGCGCCGCCTCCGGTATATGCATCGTCACCAGACTCGCCAGCTGTGCCGTCGCATTGTACTCGACGATCATCGTCTTCTCGGCGCGGGCAATCTGCGCCGCCAGCGCCTCCGTCGGAAACGGCTCCAACAGCCGCAAATGTACATGGTTTACCTTGACACCGCGCGCGCGCAAGACGGCCAGCGCCTCTTCGATGCCCCCGCGGGTCGAATTGATGCCCACCAGCAATATTTCCGCCTCATCGTACGGCGCATCGACATACAGCGGATCAAACCGCTCCGTCACCGTCGCCAGCTTGCGCAGGCGCTTGTCTACCTGCGCCGTCCGTACCGCCGGCGCCTCCGCCGGCTTGCCGATGGCATCATGCTCCAGCCCCGTCGACAAAAACATCCCGTCCGCGACGCCGGGCCGCGTCCGCGGAGAAATCCCCGACTCCGTCACCGCAAAGCGCTCGAAGTAATCCGGCCGCACGAGCGGCGGCAAATCCTCCGTCAGGAGCGCACCACGGTCAACGGTGACACGCGACAAATCAAGCGCGGGAATGCTCTGTTTGTTCAATCCCATCTGCAAGTCGCTCAACACGATGACGGGGCATTGGTAGACCTCCGCCAAGTTGAACGCCTCCGCCGTCACGTAGAAACACTCCTCGATCGACGTCGGGGCGACCACGATTTTACCGCGATCGCCGTGCGCACTGTAGATGGCCGCCATGATATCGCTGTGCTCGATTTTCGTCGGCATCCCCGTGGACGGCCCCGCCCGCATCACATCGACGATGACCGTCGGGATTTCCGCCATCGTCGCCATCGAAATCGACTCCGCCATCAGCGACAACCCCGGCCCCGACGTTGCCGTAAACGCGCGAATCCCCGCATAATTGGCGCCCATCGCCATCATACAGGCGGCCAGCTCATCCTCCGTCTGGACCACCGTCCCTTTCAGGCGATGCACGCAGCGTATCATATACTCCATAATCTCCGACGCCGGCGTAATCGGATAACTCGCCATAAAACGCGACCCCGCCGCCAGCGCACCGAGCGCCGTCGCTTCATTGCCCATCATAAAAAGCAAATCCGCCGTCGGCGGCGGCGGCAATTCGCCGAGCGCATCCTCTTCGCCCTGCTGCTCGTCCGCCAACCGCGCCCCTTCCGTAAACGCGCGCACATTGGCCGCGACGACATCCTGCGTCTTGCCCGCAAACCGCTCCGCAATCGCCAAGACAAATGCGTCGCGCGCAAACCCCAAGAGCGCGACCGACATCCCGAGCGCGACGATATTTCGCATCTGGAGCATGCCGCATTCCTTTGCCGTGTCGCTCATCGGCAGCGACAACAGACGCACCCCCTCCGGCAACTCCGCCGTCGGCTTGAACTTGGCATCGGCCAGTATGACCCCGCCGCGGCGCACCTCACCGGCATGCAAATCAATCGTCTCCTGATCGAGCGCGACCAGTACATCCACCGCCTCGCCGATTGTGCCGATTTTCTCGCTGGCAATCCGCAACGCAAACGTCGTATGACCGCCCTTAATCCGCGACGAAAACAACCGCTGACTGAACAGCGAATACCCTTGCGACGCCAACACCCGCGCCAAAATCTCGCCGCCCGACTCGATGCCTTCGCCTTGCTGGCCGCCCATCTTCCAAATCAAATCCCGTCTGGTCTGCAATCCGAACCCTCCTCACCCTTTTCGATTGTACCTCTGCTACCATTATACCATTCTCTCTGCCGCTCCCCCGCCGTGCGCACAAAAAAACACACGGGAAATCCCGTGTGTTTTTTATTTGACCGGTGCAATAATCGTCGCCGGCACTTCGATACGCACGATACCGACCGCATACGGTCCGACCTCGTACGGATTGAACACCAGCTCGACATGCCCGTCCGCGGTCAATGTATAATTCAACTCCGCCTCCGGCGCAAACAGCTCATGGATAAACTCTCCCCAAAACGCGAGATCGCCGATACCGCGCCGCTCCACTTCCTCGCGTGTCAGCCGCTCCAGCTTCGGATACAGCGTCGCCGCCGGCTCACCCGCCAGCTCGCTCACACCGACCCGCGCGCCCGTGCGCTTGTCATAGACGGTATACATCTCGCTGTAACTGCCGTGCGCCCCGCCCAAGTAGCACTCCATGTGCGTACCCATCACCAGATACCGCTCCGTCTCCGCCGCAGGTGCCGTCTCACTGCGATAACTGTACATCGGTACATCCGGATACTCGCGTACCGCCTCGCGATACCCCGCATCGACCTCCGCCGCATCCGCCTGCGCCTGTGCGACCCGTACCGCAATATCCGCATTCACGCGCGCCGCCGCCACCGCATCGGGCCACGACACCGTCCACCCCGTCACCGCGATCTCCGCCTGCGCCGCCCATGCCGCCTGCGGCAACCATACCGCACACAGCGCCGCCAGACACCACTCTCGTAACTTCATACAGATTCCTCCTTCGATAAGACGCCCCCTGCACACCGCGTTCCTAAACATTTCCCCCTGCTTAGCGACAAGTCTAGCATTTATGACATAAAAATCTATCAGCTGTCTGCAACATATTCTCTAACATTGCCATTTCCCATAGACTAATTTTTCACGCAATGCGTCCACTCATAAAAATTTTCCGAACGATTGCAAAGGTTGTAGTATCTCAGCTATTGATGTATTGTTCAAGATTATCATATTGCAATTCACCATCTACATTCAATTGCAATATTTTTCCGTCAGGATAGGATAAAATAACAAAAAATATGTGTGAGACCTTTTCTCCATAACTATCTTGCCCTCTAACATTACCATCAACTTGAATAATCTCTTTTCCTGTATCTTTAAACTCCCATTCCAACTTATGACGTGTTGCTTTGATATACTTAAAATCCACTTTATTGAGATTATTCATGCGAGAGGTCATTAGTGTTTTTACAGCAGTTTCAGCATTTCTTTTCTCCTTGTGAGTTAGGCCACTCAATTTTTCTGAATCTTCTACTGCAATTCCTCCCGTATTACTGCAGCTATTCATACAACTCGCAATCATCAATATGAAAGCAAAAAAGAAAGTTCCTAAGCACCCTAAAGTAAATTTTCGATTGCTTTTTATTCTTTTTTTTCGTTCATCTTCTTTTTCGATTAACATTTTAACTAATTTATCGTGATCAGATTGTTCTGACATAGCAATCCATCCTCCTGTCATAATACTCATTACAAATATTATGGATTTATTTTTAGTATATCACATCGTATCATCCTATGGCTCCTAACTTTCATTCTGATTCATATTCCACAAAAAACGCGGCATGGCCGCGTTTTTGTGTCACCATAATTCGTTTTTCCTGCTGTTTAGTTATCTACCCAGCTGCTATTGACCGGCAGGACGGAGCGGGGCACGGTGATATGAACTAACCCCATTACGGGTGACCCCAGCGCCCCTTGACTGAAGATGAGGATGACCTCACCGTTGCGACTGAGCGTATAGTTCAAATCACGATGCGGCGCGAAATAATCATCGAGCATATTCGGATAGACGGATCTTGCCGAACCTCTATTTTCAAGATAGTTCATGACGAAGGCTTTCATCTCCCGATTGAGCGTCGCCCGATCGCGCCCCGTGATTTCCGACAGGGTCACCAGGCGTCCCGTCTGCTTGGAAAAGACGTAGCCCGTCTCCGTTTGCTGGCGATGTACCCAGTAGCGTTCCACCAATCCCAAGTACTTCGGACCGTTTTCCGTCACGCGCATATCGGCAAAGAAGTATTCCAGCTTACCATTTTTGTTATACGGATCTCCGATAAAGCGCTTCGTATTCTTCTCCAGGGCCGGCATTCTCTGCCGATGAATTTCGGTCAGTGTAGCATTAATCCTCTCTGCGACCTCCGTGTCGCTCATCCCGACATACACATACACCCCTTCATAGCGCACGGCATCCGCCTGCGTCGCACCGCTCAACAGTAATGCAAGCCCGAGCGCGACTCCCCATTTTTTCATTGTACCGCCTCCTTGTCAATGATAGTTTGATTAAATTCATTATAGCACGGATGGATTTCCTTCGCGACGCGCAAGCAAAAAACGCGGCATGGCCGCGTTTTTTGTGTGTGCAGTGTCGTACGGATGTATCAACCGTCGGGGCGGCCGTCGTTCCACAGCGGGACGGGGGTCCGCAGTACGTCCGCAATCGCCGCGGGGGTGACGGCGTCGAAGTAGGTGTGGAGCAGGCAGAGCCCCGCCGCGGGGGCGGTCATGCCGAGGAGGCGGCGGTCTTTTGCCGCGCGGATGCGCACCAGGTCGGCCGCCGTCTTGCGGCCGCGCCCGACGTCGACGAGCGCGCCGGCGATGTTGCGTACCATGTGGTACAAAAATCCGTCGCCCGTCACGTAGATACGGAGCAGGCGGCCTACGGTGGCGATGCGCACGTCGTAGAGGGTGCGCACGGGGTCGGCAGGGACGGAGTTGCTGCCGCGGTAGGAGGTGAAGTCATGTGTCCCCGCCAGTACGTCGCAGGCGCTCCGCATGGCGGCCACGTCGAGCGCCGCGTAGACTTGCCAACTCGTGCGGTACAAAAACGGCTGGTCGGCTTCGCCGCGCAGGATTTGGTAGACATAGGTCTTGCCGGTATTCGTGCGGCGCACGCTGTAGTCTTCCGGCCGCTCGACGGCGCGGCGTACGCGTACGGTCGGGGGCAGGAGGGCGTTGAGGGCGGATTTGTACTTGGCGGCGGGGATGGTCCCGTCGGTATAAAAGGTACATTCCTGTGCCCACGCATGCACGCCCGCATCGGTGCGAGCGACGAAGTAGAGTGTCGTCCGTGCACCGTGTATCCGCTCGAGTGCCTGCTCGACGACTTCCTGCACGGCGAGGCCGTTGGCCTGACGCTGGAAGCCGGCGTAGGCATATCCGTCATATGCCAGCGTAATCTGAATGTTGCGCGGCATCAGAGCCACCGCAGTGCCGCCAGCAGGGCAAAGACGGCCGCCGTCCCCGCAAAGGCGATGACGTCGAGCCGACCGTAGACGAGCTCGTGCATGCGGGTGCGGCCGTCGCCGCCGTGGTAGCAACGCGCCTCCATCGCGACGGCGAGTTCGTCGGCGCGGCGAAAGGCACTCACAAAGAGCGGCACCAAGAGCGGTACCATCGCTTTGGCACGGCGGATGAGGTTGCCCGAGCCGAAGTCCGCACCGCGCGCGGTCTGCGCTTTCATAATGCGCTCCGTCTCTTGCAACAGTGTCGGGATGAAGCGCAGGGCGATGGTCATCATCATGGCCAGCTCATGGGCGGGCACGCCGATACGCCGAAAGGGATTGAGCAGTTGTTCGATGCCGTCGGTCAGTACGATCGGACTGGTCGTGTAGGTGACGAGCGAGGAGAACATAATCAGGAATACGAGCCGGGCGGTCATCATGCCGCCCATCCGCAGACCTTCCTTGCTCACAACGAGCCAGCCCCATTGCCACAGGACTTCGCCCGGTGTGGTAAAGACGTGGATGGTGAGCGTAAAGACGATGATAATCCAGAGCGGTTTGACCGCGCGCCACATCAGTCCCGCCGGCAGGCGCGAGAGCGCGAAGCAAAAGACGGTAAACGCGGTCACGATCCCGTAGGCGAGCCAGCTGTCGGCAAAGAAGATGGACACGACAAAGGCCAGTGTACAGAGAATCTTCGTGCGCGGATCCAACCGATGCAGGAAGGATTCCGCCGGATAATATTGTCCGAGTGTAATATTACCGAGCATGGCGTGTCTCCTTTGGCGGGCGGGCGGCGGGCGCGGCGGGCAGGCGGGTCAGCCGCGCCTTGATATGGGCGGCGGCTTCGTCCGGCTCGACGGCCGATTCGTCTATCTGCCAGCCGCGTTCATTGAGTGCGCTGAGCAGGCGCGATACGGGCGGCGGCTCCAGTCCCGCCGCGGCGAGTTCGTCGCGGTGCTGCGTGAAAATCGTAAGCGGCGCGCCGTCGAGCATGACGGCACCGCGGTTCATCACGATGACCCGCGACGCCAGCCGCGAGATGTCTTCCATATTATGCGAGACCAAAATCACGGTCGTGTGCTGTTCTTCGTGCAAGCGGGTAATCTGCGCATAAATCTCCCGCCGTCCGACGGGGTCGAGCCCCGCGGACGGTTCGTCCAGTACGAGGTAGTCCGGTTTCATGGCGATGACGCCCGCAATCGCGACCCGCCGCATCTGGCCGCCCGACAGGCGAAAGGGCGAGCGCGAGGCAAATTGCCGATAGGGCAGGCCGACGAAGCGCATCGCGGCGCGGACACGCTCTTGGACGGTCTCTTCGTCCCAGCCCAGATTGCGCGGGCCGAAGGCAATGTCTTCGGCAATCGTTTCTTCAAAGAGCTGATGTTCCGGATATTGGAAGACCATGCCGACGCGCCGCCGGGCGGCTTTGGCCTCCGCGCCCGTTCCCGCCAGTGAGACGCCGTCTACAGTCACCGTCCCCGTCGTCGGGGTGAGCAGGCCGTTCAAATGCTGGACGAGGGTCGATTTGCCCGAGCCGGTATGGCCGATGATGCCGACGAATTCGTGGCGGTGCAGTTCCAAATCGATGCCCGTAAGGGCGACTTTTTCATACGGCGAGCCTTTGCCGTAGATATGTGATACCTCTCTCAGACATATGGACATAGTGCATCCCCCAACTCCGTCGCCGTAAGGACATCGGCCGCGACCGGTACGCCCTGTGCGCGCAAACGGGCCGCGACTTCGGTCGCGACGGGTACTTCCAATCCCAAGTCCAGTAAGGTATCCACTTGCGAAAATACCTCCCGCGGCGTCCCCGTCATGACGGGGCTGCCGTGTTTCATCACGATGACACGGTCGGCGGTAATCGCTTCTTCCATGAAGTGCGTAATGTAGACGACCGTCATCCCGAGCGTGCGGTGCAATTCGTGCACCGTCGCCAGGACTTCCCGCCGCCCGCGCGGATCGAGCATGGCGGTGGGCTCATCGAGGATAATCGCCTGCGGCTGCATCGCCAGCACCCCCGCAATCGCAATCCGCTGCTTTTGTCCGCCCGAGAGCAGGTGCGGTGCATGCGTGCGATACTCCTGCATGCGCACGGCGGTCAGCGCCGCATCGACGCGCCGCCTAAGTTCCGCGCGCGGGACGCCGAGATTTTCCGGGCCGAAGGCGACATCTTCTTCCACGACGGCGGCGACAATCTGGTTATCCGGGTTTTGAAAGACCATCCCGACGCGCCGCCGGATATCCCACAAGCGGCTGTCGTCCGACACGGAAATCCCGTCTACCAAAATATCGCCCTGCGTCGGCTTGAGCAAGACGTTCAGATGCTTGGCGAGTGTCGATTTGCCGCTGCCGTTCGTCCCGATAATCGCGACAAATTCGCCGTGCGCAATCGTCGCCGACACGTCATTGAGCGCCAGCGCCTCCGTGCCTTCTTCATCGATGTACGCATGACTGACATGATCGATGACAAACATCGCTTTCGATTCAATCATCGTATTGTGTCCTTTCCGTTGGTTATCTTTTCCTATTGTACCATATCCGTCATAATGTCTACACATCGGGCGGGAAAAATTGACAAACAAAAACGGGCGCCGCGCACCCGTTTTTGTTTATTCGTCTGCCCGTTCATCCGTCGTCGGGAATACCAGCGTAAAGGTCGTCCCCTCTCCCGGTACGGACTCGACGCGGATATCCGCGCCGTGCAGGTCGGCGATGTCCTTGGCAATCGCCAGTCCCAGTCCGTTGCCGCCCGTGTCTTTCGTCCGCGAGGAGTCCACGCGATAAAAGCGCGTGAAGATGTGCGGCAAGTCGTCCGCGGCGATGCCGATGCCTTCATCGCGAACGGCGACTTCGACCGCGCTGTCCGTCTGCCGCGAGGCGAGGTAGATGTGCCCGCCCTTCGGCGTGTACTTCACGGCGTTTTCGATGAAGATGCGAATCAGCTGCTTAATCAGCGCTTCATCGCCCGGCACCGTCGCCGATGCAGTCTCTTCGAGTACCCACTGATGGGCGCCGCGATCCATGATATTCGCCCCTTGCCAGACGGCGTTGATGACCTTGTCCATCGCCACGGCGCGACGTTCCGGCCGGATTTCGCCCGATGACGCCCGCGCCAAAAACAGCAGCCGCTCAATCAGGCTCTGCATGTACGCCGTCTCGCCGCGTATCGCCTCCAGGCCTTCGCGCAGGGTGTTGGGGTCTTGCGCGCCCCAGCGCACCAGCATGTCCGCATAGCCGCCGATGACGGTAATCGGGGTGCGCAATTCGTGCGAGGCGTCGCTGACGAATTGTTTCTGCTGGCGAATCCCCGCCTCGATGCGGTCGAGCGCGCGGTTAATCGCGACCGCCAGCTCGCGCTGTTCGTCCTGCGCCTTAGGCACGGGCACGCGATGCCCCATCTCGTTCGCTTCAATCTTACGCAACGGCGCGAGCATGTCCCGCATCGGCGCAAGTACTTTGCCCGACAGGAAGAGCGCCGCCAGCACCGTCAGTACCAGGCTCGAGAGCAGTGACACGATAATCTGGCGCATCATCAAATCGATGAAGGTTTTTTCCCGCGCCGCTTCCCGCCAAAATTCCAAGTAGTAGACCGTGCCGTTTGCCAGCTCGCAGCGTTGCCAGAAGCGATAGGACAGATCCTGCGTGATTTCCACGATTTCGCCGTCCACCGTGTGCGTCATCGCCTCTATCCGCGACGGCGACAAGGGTTCGGTCACCGTAAAGCGGGCATAGTTGTCCAGTATCGGCCGGCCGTACTTGTCGTAGATGACGACCGATACATTCGGCACGACATTGCGCGCATCCAGCGCGCGTCCGTCCACATACCCGTGCCGGCGGATATAGGCGGTCACCCGTTGGGCGCTGTCCCGCACATCCGTCTGCAGTTGGCGCATCAAGAGGTAGTATGCGCTCCCGATGGCCAGCACAGTTGCAAAAACGAGGATCATGAGCATGATCCCCGTATACATTGCCGTCAGTTTTGTCGACAGCAGCCACGCGATAGTTCCGATTCGTTTGCGGCAGGCCTTAATCGCGCGCCACATAGCCGATGCCCCGCACCGTGTGGATATATTTCTTGCCGACGACTTCGTCGACCTTGCTGCGCAAGTAGCGGATATAGACATCGACGATATTCGTGTCGCCGACATAGTCATAGCCCCAGACATCTTCCAAAATCTGCTCGCGCTTGAGTACCGTATTCTTGTTTTGCGCCAAGTACGTCAGCAGTTCAAATTCTTTCTTCGTCAAGTTGATAATCGTCGTGCCGACCTGCACCTCGTGCCGATCGGGGAAGATGTACAAGTCTTTGACGTGGTAGGACGATTCGTTGAGCTTGTCGCCGCCGACCCGTTTGCGCAAGAGTGCGCGGATGCGGGCGAGCAGCTCCTTGCTGGAAAACGGCTTCGTCAGGTAGTCGTCCGCCCCGTGGTCGAGCCCGGCGACCTTGGAGTCGACGTCGTCTTTGGCGGACAGCATCAAAATCGGGATGTTGCTGATTTCGCGTACCCGTTTGCAGATGCTCAGTCCGTCCTCACCGGGCAGCATGACGTCGAGCAGAATCAAATCAAAATGCCCCTGTCCGATATGATCGATGACGCTTGCGCCCGTAAAGTCGATGACGCAGCTGTATCCGGCATGTTCCAATTCCAATTGTAAAAACCGTGCAATCTTCTTTTCGTCTTCGACGATCAAAATTCTTTCGTTCGCCATAGTCCCCTCCTGTGTTCGTTCTTGTGTTGCATGGGTGAATCTCATCGTTTCTTCATCCATTGACCTACTATTACTATACTCCTTATGTACTCATTTTTCAATCTTGTTTGCTAACAGCGACATCCGTAGCGTTTTTTTATTAAAATCCGCAGAGAGATATCGTGCCGCTCCGCCTTCGTCATCATTTCGTCAACATCCCGCGGGGCGGGCGATATCGACGAAATTCACCCGTTCGGGGCAAGTGCGCACGGGCGGCAAACGGGGGAGATAATCGCACTCAGCCGAAACTCTTTTGTTTTTTATATTCGGCGTGCGCGGGACAGCACTCCGCCCCCGCACGCGGCCGGCGGTACGGAAAAATGGTATAATACAGCAAAGGAGTGAGTGTGTGAACGGGGTCGATCTCAAGGAAGTCTTACAACAATATTTCGGATTTACGTCGTTTCGGCCGGCACAGGAGCCGATTATCCGCAGTCTGCTGACGGGACGCGATACGCTCGCGGTCTTGCCCACGGGCGGCGGCAAATCGCTCTGCTACCAGTTGCCGGCGCTGTGCCGGCAGGGGCTCACCGTCGTCATCTCGCCGCTGATCGCCCTGATGAAAGACCAGGTCGATACACTCACGGCGCAAGACATCCCCGCGACGATGCTCAATTCCGCCGTCACGGACGAGGAGTTTCGGGCGCGCATGGGGGCGCTCAGGCAAGGGCGGTATCGCCTGCTCTACCTGGCGCCGGAGCGGCTGGAGTCGGAGTCGTTTTTGCGTTTTTTGGCGGCGTTGCCGATTGCGATGCTCGTCGTGGACGAGGCGCATTGTATCAGCGAATGGGGGCATGAGTTTCGCCCGAGTTACCGCACGATTTGGCGGGCGGTCGAGGCGTTGCCGCGGCGGCCGGTCATCGGCGCATTTACCGCGACGGCGACGCCGCACGTCCGTGACGATATCCGGCGGGAACTGCATCTGCACGATCCGGCGGTCTTTGTCGAAGGGTTTGACCGACCGAATCTCTACTTTGACGTCGCAGAAGGCATCGACGACGACCGGCTCGTCGACTACGTCCGCGCCCATGACGGTGACAGCGGCATCATCTATTGCGCGACGCGCAAACGGACGGACGAGCTCTATCTCACGCTGGCGGCGGCGGGCATCTCCGTCACCAAGTACCACGCAGGCATGGACGAGGACGCACGCCGGCGGGCGCAGGATGACTTTGTCTATGACCGTTGTCCGGTGATTGTCGCGACGAACGCCTTCGGCATGGGCATCGACAAGTCCAACGTCCGCTACGTCCTGCACGCGCAACTCCCCGCCAGTCTGGAGGCGTACTATCAGGAGGCGGGACGCGCGGGGCGCGACGGCGAGCCGGGTGAATGCATCCTCTGCTACCACGGTCGCGACGTCCGCACCCGCAAGTACATCATCGAGCACAATCCGAGCGATTCCGAGGCCCTGCGGCGGCTCTACGATGTCGTCGACTACTGCCGAAGCGACGGTTGCCTGCGTGCCCGCCTGCTCGGTCATTTCGGCGCGTCCGTGCCCGACCGCTGCGGGCATTGCGGCAATTGTGAGCGGCCGCACGCCGTACAGGACGTGACCGCCGATGCACTCGATGTCCTGCGCGCCGTCCGCGGCACGCGCGAACGCTACGGGGCGGCGGGCATCAGCCGCATCTTGCGCGGACGACTCACCGAGCGCGACTTGCGTGTCGGGCTGGACAATGTCGCCGGCTACGGTACGCGGAGCGGCATGACGGAACAGACCGTCCGCGCGGAAATCGACCGCTACATCGAGGCGGGGGTGCTCTATCGCCACGGCGACAAGTACCCGCTGCTCGGTCTCACCGCCCACGGCGATGCCGTGCTGTCAGACCGCCGCCGGGTCACAATCATCGTCCGCGCGCCGCGGCGCAAGGGCGCACCGCCCGCCCGTACCGCGCCCGCCCGCTCGCCGCTCTTTGCCGCCCTGCGGGCGAAACGCAAAGTCCTCGCCGCCGAGAAGAACGTCCCGCCGTTCGCAGTCTTTAACGATGCGACGCTGGCGGAGATGGTCGTCAAGAAGCCGCGGACGCTAGAAGAATTCGGCCGCATCAAGGGCGTCGGCGCCTTTAAGAAAACCGCCTACGGGCCCGCATTTATTCAAGTGATTCAAGAGATGGAGGACGCATGAGCTACGCAGATACCCAATACCTCGACTGTGTCGAACACATTCTCGCGCACGGCACGCACGGCAACAACCGCACCGGCATGCCGGCGCGCAAGTTGCCGCACCAAGTCATGCAATTTGATTTGGCGCAAGAGTTTCCGATTTTGACGACGAAATTCGTCGCCTTCAAGACCGCGGTGAAAGAATTGCTCTGGATTTGGCAACTGCAATCCAACGACGTGCGTCGCCTGCAGGCGATGAATTGCCATATCTGGGATGAGTGGATGCTCCCCGACGGCACCATCGGCAAGGCGTACGGCTACCAGCTCGCCAAGTATCGCCAGGTCGATACCCTGCTCGACACCTTGCGCCGCGACCCCGAGAGCCGCCGCATGGTCGTATCGCTGTGGAATACGGAGGATTTGCCCGAGATGAGCCTGTATCCGTGCGCCTTTCTCACGATGTGGGACGTGGCGGACGGCCGGCTCAACTGCATGCTCGTCCAACGCTCCGGCGATATGGGACTGGGGGTGCCGTTTAACATGACGCAATACGCCGTCCTCGTGCATCTCATCGCGCGCGCTACGGGGCTGACACCGGGACTGTTCACCCATGTCATCAACAACGCGCACATCTACGACAACCACGTCGACGCCCTGCGTACCCAGCTCGCGCGCCGTGACGAGGCACTGCCCGCGCCGCGGCTCGTCCTCAAGGAGGGCATCACCGATTTCTACGCCTTCACGCCCGAGGACATCACGCTCGACGGCTACGAACACCTCGGCAAACTCGCCATGGAGGTGTCCGTCTGATGCTCAATCTCATCGTCGCCGTCGGCAAGAACGGTGCCATCGGCAAGGACAATCGCCTGCTCTGGCACCTGCCGGGCGATTTGCCCCGCTTCAAGGAGCTCACCATGGGGCATCCGCTGATTATGGGGCGCAAGACCTTTGAGAGCCTGCCCGGCATGCTGCCCGGTCGGCCGCATCTCGTCCTCACCCGCGACCGCGCGTGGGCCAAGGCGCATCCCGCACTCTGTTGCTACCCGTCCGTGACGGAACTGCTCGACGCCCTCGACCCGCACAGGGAGTACTTCATCATCGGCGGCGGGGAAATCTACCGCGCCCTCTTGCCCTATACCGACCGTCTCTACCTGACGGAGGTCGATGACGCGCCGGCGGCGGATACGTTTTTCCTGCAGCCCGACGCCCGCGACTGGATCTGCCGCGAGCGCCGCAGCGTCGCCGCGGGCGACACGCATCCCGCCTACGATTTTGCGACGTATGTCCGCCGTGCGAACAATTAAAAAACAGCGAATCGCTCGATTCGCTGTTTTTTCGTGCGCCGCTTACTATTCGTATTCGTACGTCGCTTGCTATTCCGTTTTGTGCGTTGCTTGCTATACTTACCAATCGCGCAACTGCGCCAAGGCGTCCTCGGTGAAGTCCGCGAAATAGTACCGGTCGTCGTCCATACTGAACACCGTCAGTAAGCGGATACGGTCATCGCTGTACCGCCCGTACACCCGCATCGCCAGCGGCACGACCGCGCCGCCGTCCGTATGGAGCAAGAACCGCGCCCCCGTCGTCACGACATCATCCGCACCGGCTCGCAGGGTGTACACGTCCTCACGCTCGGTGAGGCTCACCGCGGCACCCGTCGCCCGCTCCAGCCATTCCTCGTTGAGCACGGTGCGATGCATGAGATCCGTCCACTCCCGCTCGCCGAAATGCCATTTAAAATCATAGGCATCCATCTTGCCCGGTTTCGGTGCGGTCATCGTCAGCCACAACGCCGTCGAGAGTGAATCCCCGTGCGGGCTGACGACCTGGTAGCCGGTGTACTTCGCCGCGCGCCGCTTGACCACCGTTTCATGCGCGTCCGTATCCGCCGCCACTTCCGTGATGCGGATATTCGCCAATGCTTTCATCCGCGCCTGTTGCTCGCGCGCCCATTCGTACAGCGGGTGCATCACCGTTTTCTCCTGTTTCGGTTTCACCGGCTCGATTTTGACCGCCTGCGTCGGGGAGAGCCCCGGCAGCGTATCCAAGCGGATGACGCGCGTTTCGTCCGGCACGCTCACCCGTCCCCAATCCGTCAATGTCACGTCTTTTGCCGACGCCGGCACGGCACACACGCCGGCCAGCAGGCAGGCCGCCACGGCCATACGCCAGTATTGTTTCATCCTAGTCCTCCCGATTCATCGTTGTCACTATCCATAGCACCCACACGGTGTCCTGTTCCGTCAGCAAGCGGGTCTGCATCCGTGCGCGCGGCTTGCGACCGTCGGTATACTCCTCTGCCGCCACGACCGTCTGCTCCCACACGCCCGTCGCCGTCTTGGCGAGCGGCCGCAAGGAAGACACGCTGACGCGACGCATATTCGGCTGTTCGCGCACTTGCCGCAGGGTCAGTCCGCCGCGGCGCTTGGCCGCGGCGATGATATCCGTAAATCCGGTCGCTTTTTGCATCTCGATCGTCCGTCGCATCCGCGCCAAGAGCTCTGTCTCCAGCGCCTTGCGCGGCATCGCCTGCAAGCGCGATGCCGCCGCCTCCGGCGTCCATTCCGCCTGCGGCTCGGTCAAAGAGCGCAACGATGCCTTCGGTACGGCGAGCAATAGCGCCCCCGCCGTCTCGCCCTCGTGCGTCAGTCGAACTCCGCGCGCCGAGCGGATGATGCGCTGGCGTTCCGGTACGGATATGCCCGCAAACGGCGGGAATACGCCGGCCGCGATATACTCCTCAAGCAACCCCGACACATAGAGCGGATAGTCCGCCGTGCCGTAACCGCGCAGCAAGAGCGCATCCTCTCCCGCCTTGCCCGGTGCGACCTCGGTCACGGTCGCCCCCGGCGGCACGAGTTCTCCCAGCACGCGCGCCGCGTCCCGCTCCTCGATACGGGTAAATGCCTCCGTCGCCGGCGCCCAATTCGTCTCCTGCTCTTGTTCCCACAACTGCGGCACGGTCGAAACCTGCGTCGCCTGTGCCGCGGGCATCGTCAGCACGGTCACCAGCAGTGCCGCCCCGACGGCTGTAATTCCTCGCATCCCTATCCCTCCCTCGATGGTTACGGCTATTATAATATGACTTCCTCGCCGCGTGCAATATACCCTACATACAAACATCGGATTGCGCGCGCAATCCGATGCCCTCTTACTCCGTCTGCAGATTTTGTTCAATCAGCTTGTCTTTCAATACCTGCAACTTCGGCGAAATATTCACTTCCATGATTTCCGGATTGTCCAGGCGGGTGTATTCCGGCCAAAGCCGCCCGACCTGCTCATCGGCATAGGCGGCAATCTCCTCAAGCGACGGCCAATCATACACCGGCTGCCCGTAGCGAATCACCGGCCGGAGCATATTGCGTACATAGTACGCGCCGGGGGCGAGGCGTTTGCGCCGCCACCGATACGGATGCGACACCAGCTCGTACTCGCGCTCCTCGCTGATGTGTTCATCAACCAGGCAGACCACATCCGTAATCATCTTGCCGCTCTCGCGATCGTAAAACCGCCGTGTATCCTTGTGACCGGGGTTCGTCATCTTCTCCGGATTGTCGGAGAATTTCATCTTCGGAATCAACTTGCCGTTCTCTTCCTGCGCGGCAAGCTTGTACACGCCGCCCAGCGCGGACGTACCGTCCGCCGTAATCAGCTTCGTCCCGATGCCCCAGGCGTTGATCGCCGCGCCCTGCTCCTTCAGACTGCGCACCAGGTACTCATCCAAATCGTTCGACGCGGTAATGACCGCATCGGAAAAGCCCGCCGCGTCGAGCATCTCGCGCGCCCGCCGTGACAGGTACGCCAAGTCCCCGCTGTCGAGCCGGATGCCGTACTGCGCCGGCAGCCGCCCCGCCGCGCGCAACTCCTCAAATACCGTGATTGCGTGCGGCACGCCCGACTCCAGCGTGTGGTAGGTATCGACGAGCAAGATCGCATTCTCATACTGCCGCGCATACTCACGAAACGCCTCGAGCTCATCCGAAAAACTCATCACCCAGCTGTGCGCCATCGTGCCGACCGCCTTCAGTCCGAACCGCCGCGCCGCCTCGACGTTACTCGTCGAATCAAATCCGCCGACAATCGCCGCCCGCGCACCGTAATGCCCCGCGCTCTCGCCTTGCGCCCGCCGCAATCCGAACTCCATCAGGCTGTCATGCGGCGCCACCGTCCGTATCCGGCGCGCCTTCGTCGCAATCAGGCTCTCGTGGTTCATGATCATCGTCAGCGCCGTTTCAATCAAGAGCGCCTGCGCCTTCGGCGCTTCGACGCGCACCAGCACCTCGCCGGGGAACGCCACCGAACCCTCCGGCATCGCATAAATCGACCCCGTAAAGCGCAAGTCCGCCAGCCACGCAAGAAAGTCCTCCGCAAATGTCCCCGTACTGCGCAGGTAGTCGATCTCCTCCGCCCCGTAGGTAAATCCCTCCAAGAAATGCGCCGCATGCTCCACACCCGCGACTACCGTGTACCCGCCGGCAAAGGGATTCTTGCGAAAAGTAAAATCAAACACGCACGGCACATCCTGTGCGCCGATACGCCACAGTCCCTGCGCCATCGTCAACTGATAAAAATCCGTCACCAATCCGTTGTGCATCTCCACCGCCCCCTTGTATTGTTTGCATTATACCGATTTTCCCGGCATTTGACCAGCGCGCCGCGATACTCACCGTACATCGGCCGTGACACCGCTCAATACCGATGCGGCGCCACACGCCCCATGACCGCCGTCAGCACCAGCGCGACCAGCGACAGCGCCGCAAAGACCTCCAGCGCCACGGTAAATCCCGCCGTCGCGCCCCGCACCGTCGCGATGAGCAGCGGTCCCGCGATACCCGCCGCCGCCCATGCGGTGAGCATCTTGCCGTGAATATTGCTCAAGTACCGCAACCCGAACCGCTCCGCCAAGAGTGCCGGCAACACTGCAAAGCCGCCGCCGTAACAGGAAATAATCCCCGCCAGCCACAGATACAGCTCCCACTCGCCCACGCCCGCGGCGACGCGACTGTACGCGATGACCTGCACGGCAAAAAACAGCAAGTACGTCGTCACCCGTCCGATAGCATCCGACACCGACGCCCACACCAGCCGCCCGAGCCCGTTCACCAAGCCGAGCGCCCCGACAACGCTCGCCGCCTCGGCCGCCGTCAGACCGACCGCCTCCCCCGCCAGCGGCGCGGCGATACTCAAAATCCCGATACCGCACGTAATATTGATAAAAAAGACGACCCATATCAGGTAAAATGTCGGCGTCCGCAGTGCCTCCGCTGCCGTCAGCGAACGGTCAAACGCCGGCCGCATCGGGGCATCCGCGCAGGCGGGCGCGGCAGGCGGCGGCGCCAGATACCACGACGACGCCCCCATGATGACGGCATACCCCGCCGCCATGCCTACCAACATCCGAGGCAACCCGACCAGCGCCGTCAGCTGCTGCATTACCGGCCCCGCCACCAACGCCGCAAAGCCGAACCCCATCACCGCCAGTCCCGTCGCAAACCCGCGATGCCGGGGGAACCATTTCATGAGCGTCGCCACCGGCGTGATATAGCCGACACCCAGACCGATACCGCCGATACAGCCGTACGTGAGATACAGCGCCGCGAGCGAGCGAACCTCCACCGCCCACGCCGCCCCCATCAGCCCCGCCGTAAAGCACAGCGTCGAGAGCAACCCCGACCGCATCGGCCCGAGCCGCTCCACCGTCCGTCCGAGAAATGCCGCCGACATCCCCAGGCAGACAATTGCCAGCGAAAACGTCCACTGCACCGCCGCCAGCTCCGCGCCCAGCGCCGCCATCACCGGCCCCGTGAGCACACTCCACGCATACACCGACCCGATCGAAATGTGAATCCCGACCGCCGCGGCCGCCATCCCCCATCGATTTCGCTTCATCTTGACCTCCGTTTTTCGATACACAAAAACAACCGACTGCCTGCGCAATCCATTGCCCAGACGGTCGGCTGCCTTCGGATATCGTACACGTAGTCAATTCTACTCTCACCGTCAGCACGGTATCCCCATATCGTCAGTCTACCAAATCACCGCCCCCGCGTCAAGGATTCACCCGCCGCCACCGACCGCATCGGCAATCCGCACCGCACGAATCCCTGCCGATTCATCAAAAACGCAATCGGTGTCGCCTATCCGCAATCACCGACCGCCTTGACCGTGCCCCTATCCCCCTCCCGCCGGTGGCGGAGCAGCGGCGCATCGTCGAGCGGGTGGAGGAACTGCTCACGCGCTGCGACAATCTTTGAGACGCTTACGAAAGGCAACAGAAAAGCACCGCGACCGAGGTCGCGGTGCTTTTGTTTCGCTGTATTACAGCAATTCGTCGAGCGGTTTGTATTCCAGATTGAGTGCGTCGGCAACGCCTTTGAAGGTGACATGACCGTCCAAGGTGTTGACACCGTTCGCCAGTCCCTTGTCGTCGAGGACGGCTTGTTTCCAACCTTTGTTCGCGATTGCAATCGCGTACGGGAGGGTCGCATTCGTCAGGGCAAAGGTCGAGGTATTGGCGACCGCGCCCGGCATATTGGCCACCGAGTAATGTACGACGCCGAATTTCATCCGGACGGGGTCTTCGTGGGTCGTCGGGCCGTCGACGGATTGTACCGCGCCGCCTTGGTCGATGGCGACGTCGACGATGACCGAGCCCGGTGTCATTTCTTTGACCATTTCCGTCGTAATCAGCTGCGGTGTCTTCGCGCCCGGAATCAGAACCGAGCCGATGACGACGTCGCTGTCTTTGACGGACTGCGCGATATTGAGCGGGTTCGAGGCGAGTGTCTTGACACGCGCACCGAAGATATCGTCGAGTTCACGCAAGCGGTTGAGGTTGTTGTCGATGATGGTGACGTCCGCCCCCATGCCGACGGCCATTTTCGCCGCATTCGTACCGACGGTACCGCCGCCGACGATGGTGACTTTGGCAGGGAGCACACCGGCTACGCCGCCCATGAGTTTGCCTTTGCCGCCGTTGATTTTTTCGAGGAAGTGCGCCGCGACCTGGATCGACATCCGACCGGCGACTTCACTCATCGGCTGGAGCAACGGCAGGCTGCGGCCGTCACGACCGAGTACCGTTTCGTAAGCAATACCGACGACTTTGTGACGGAGCAGGGCGTCCGTCAGTTCCGGTTCCGGTGCCAAGTGCAAGTACGTGTAGAGAATCTGCCCTTCGTGGAAGAGATCATATTCTTCCGCAATCGGTTCTTTGACCTTGATAATCATGTCCGCATCGTCGAAGAGTTTTTTCTTGTCCGCGACGATTTGGGCGCCGACCGCTTCATATTCGGCATCGGAGATGAAGGACCCTTCCCCCGCGCCTTTTTCTACCATGACGGTATGACCCGCTTCGACCAGTGCATGGGCACCCGCCGGTGTCAAACCGACACGAAATTCGTTGTTTTTGATTTCTTTTGCTACGCCAATACGCATAATCCGACCTCCTGTGTGCAATAGAGTATACTAATTACCGAAGTCATTATATCACCATACCGCAAAGTAGACAAGCATTTTGTGCAACTTTTGCGGACATTGACAAACAGGCATAGTAACGCGCGGCTATGCCGTGCAGTCATTATAGTGTATGCTATTACAAACGCCGCCGGAGTTCCGGCGGCGTGGTGTCATTCTTCTTTAGCCGCGTCATAGGCGGCGATGATTTTGTCCGCTTCCTGATGCGGTACTTCTTCGTATTGGTAGAATTCCATGTTGAATGTACCGCGTCCCTGCGTCTGGGAACGCAGCTCGGTCACATAGCCGAACATCTTGCCCAGCGGGACTTGCGCCCGCACGACGGAGAGGCCTTCGCGTTCGCCCGGCTCCATGCCGAGGATGCGGCCGCCCTTGGCGGAGAGGTCGCCGACGATGGTGCCCGTGTATTCTTCGGGAACGATGACGTTGACCGACTGAATCGGCTGGAGCAGTATCGGCCGTGCCTGCGGGACGGCCTTTTTCAGTGCCTGCGCCGCCGCCACCTTGAACGCCAGTTCCGAGGAGTCGACGGAGTGATACGAGCCGTCGTAGAGTGTCACCTGAATGCCGATCATCGGGTAGCCCGCCAAGAGGCCTTTTTCCAGCGTTTCGCGCGCGCCTTTTTCAACGGCGGGAATATACTGCCGCGGGACCGCGCCGCCGAAGATGTCATCGACAAAGACGAAGTCCTCGGTACTCGGCTCGATTCGGATAAAAACATGCCCGTACTGGCCGTGACCGCCGCTTTGTTTTTTGTGCTTGCCTTCGGCTTCCGCCGTGCCGAGGATGGTTTCCCGGTACGGGACTTTCGGCTCGACAAGACGCGCTTTAGCGCCGTACTTGCGTTCGAGTTTGGCGAGGTTGTGCTGGAGATGGATTTCCCCCATCGAGTAGACCAGCGTCTGCCGCACTTCGGGGTCTTTGACGACGATCAGCGTCGGGTCTTCTTCCGAGAGTTTCATCAGGCCGGCGGTGAGTTTTTCTTCGTCGCCTTTCGTTTCCGGCTCGACCGCCACGATGTAGAGCGGTTTCGGGAAACGGATACCGTCGTAGAGCACGGGGAAATTCGCATCGGAGAAGGTGTCACCCGTCTTGGCGTCCAGCTTGGGGATGACGATGATATCGCCGACTCCCGCCTGCGTGAGCGGGAGTTGCTGTTTACCGACGAGGGTAAACATCTTGGTAAAGCGTTCCGTCTTGTTTTGCGTACGGTTGTACAATTTGTCCCCTTCGCGCAATTCGCCGGAAATCACGCGAATATAGCTCATCTTGCCGGCAAAGGGGTCGAGTATCGTTTTGAATACAAAAGCGGTAAAGGGGTTGTCCGCGTGGACGGTCACCGGCGTATCGCTCTCCGGATGGCGGCCGTCCATGACCCGCGCCGACGCGTCGGGCATGTAGCGGATGATGCGGTCGAGCATTTTGTCCAGCCCGATTTGCCGCTGCGCCGAGCCGATCATGACCGGGGTCACCCGCCCCGATTTCATCCCTTCCCGCAGGCCGAGGCGAATTTCTTCAACGGTGAGTTCGCCGCCGTCGAGGTATTTTTCGAGCAGGATATCATCGCCTTCCGCCGCGGCTTCGATCGCCATCTCGCGCACTTCCTTCGCACGGTCGAGGTACGGCGCGGGGATGTCGATCTCCGTCTCCTTGCCGTTTTCCCACGTCGTCGCCGTCAGTTTCACGATGTCGATAATCCCGCTGAAGTCCGCCCCGCTGCCGATCGGCAGGTGCAGCGGCATCACCGACTTGCCGAAGAGCTCGCGCATCCGCTTGAGTGTCCCGTCATAGTCCGCCTGTTCCGCATCCATCTTGTTGATGAAAATCATCCGCGGGAGATGCAGCTCGTCGCCGTACGCCCACGCACGCTCGGTATCGACCTCGACGCCCGATTCCGCCGAGACGACAATCAAAATCCCGTCGCACGCCCGCAATGCCGCCCGCACTTCGCCGGAAAACTCACTGTAGCCCGGCGTGTCGATAAAATTGAGTTTGTAGCCTTTCCATTCACACGGCGCGATGCCCATCTGAATGGTGACGTTGCGTTTGATTTCTTCCGGTTCATAGTCGAGCACGTGTTTGTTGTCCGCTCCCGTGCCGACGCTGTCCAAGGCACCGCTCACGACCAGCAAATTTTCCACGACTGCCGTTTTCCCCGCGCCGTCATGCGACAGCACGGCAACGTTGCGCACATTGGCGCCTGCCTGTTCCTTCATCATACCGCCTCCTCATTACCGAACATTACTGCCTTCTCATTCTCCGTAGCGCCGGTATTTCCTTTTTTATCAAAAATAATCGCCCAGTCGGCCTTTATATCGCTCGCTCGTCTCCCGCGCGCTGCGCATCGTCCGAAAGCCGACCGTCTCGCCGCCCCGATAGGCGACGCGATAGTAGGTATCCGGCGCCAAGCCGTCCGTCTCCAGCCGCCACACGCGGGCGTCGTCCGTCGCGATGACTCGCCGCAACTCCACCGCCGGCCACAAGGTGAAATCCGTCACCGCAGGCGGCGTCTGTGCCCGCTCACGCAGGGTGACTTCCACGACGCGGCCGTCGACCGCCCACGCCGACTCGACGGTCTCCTCGACCGTCACCGCAGGCGCACGCTCGACCGCAGAAAGCGGCGGCGGTGCCGTACTCGTCGCCCCGACGATCGGCCCGCTGACCTCCGGCAACGGCGGCAGGGGTGGCAAGAGCGATGCCGCCCCGACGGCCATGACCCCCACGCCCCACACCATCGCCGTGATAATGCCTTTTCGCATACAATCCCTCCTGACTTTTCGCTACTGACTGTCCTGTCTTCATTATACCAAAGAGTACGCGACGCCGCGCCGATACCGACAAATCTCCCGACCGAACACGCTCGCCGACGCGCGCCCCCCGAAGCGCCGCACGCTCGCCGCCCGTGACCCGCACGGGTATCCCGTGCATGATTGCGGCGATTTTCCCGACACAAATCACCGCACACACACAGCGACACGCACAACAAAAAACCACGCGGATGCGTGGTTTGCCTTGTACATATATAGAGCAGCGAGCGCTCAGTCTTCCGCCGGTACGAAGCGGTGAATCAGTCGCATCGTGAGTGCAATGACGATCGCGACCACCGTCGCCAGTGCCATCCCCTTCAGGTGGAACGGGCCGACATTGAGCACCGCGCCCGACAGCCCCGTAATCATCGTGACCGCCGTCAAAATCATATTGGACGGTTTCGTATAGTCGACCTTGCGATCGACGAGCATGCGCAGCCCCGTCGTCGCGATAATCCCGAACAGCAGCACGCAGACGCCGCCCATGACCGGCACGGGTATCCCGTGAATGATTGCGGCGATTTTCCCGACAAAGGAGCACATGACCGCAATCACCGCCGCCCCGCCGATGACCCACACACTGTACACGCGGGTAATCGCCATGACGCCGATATTTTCCCCGTAGGTCGTATTCGGCGTCGCACCGGCAAAGCCGGAGAGGACATTGGCCAGCCCGTCGGCAAAGAGCGAACGCGACAGTCCCGGATCATGCATCAGGTCGCGCCCGATGACATTGCTCGTCACGATGAGATGCCCGATATGCTCGGCAAAGACGACGAACACGGCCGGCAAGATGATGAAAATCGCCTGCCAGTTGAATATCGGCTTGTAAAACGTCGGCACGGCGAGCCACGGTGCGGCGGCGATCGCATCCAAATCGACAATCCCCACGCACAGCGAGGCGATATAGCCCGCGACGACCCCCGTCAAAATCGGAATGACCGAGAAAAATCCGCGCCCCAGCATCGACACCAGCACCGTCACCGCCAGCGTAAACAGCGACACGCCGACGGCCTTGCCTGCGGGGATGCCCAGCTCTGCCGCCGGGTCACCCACCAAGCCCGCCATCGACATCGCCGACGGCGCCAGCTCCAAGCCGATAATCGCCACAATCGCCCCCATCGCCGCCGGCGGAAACATCACATCAATCCAATCGACACCGACCTTGCTCACGATGAATGACAGCAGCATGAAGCACAACCCGAATGCGATGAACCCGCCCTGCGCCGCACCGTATCCGCCCAGCGGCAGCGACATCACCGTCAGTACGGGCGTGATGAACGCAAAACTCGACCCCAGGTATGCGGGCAACCGCCCCTTACAAATCCACAGGTACAAAAGCGTACCGATACCGTTCATCAAGAGCGCCGTCGCCGGATCGACCTTGAGCAAAAACGGCACCAGCACCGTCGCGCCGAACATCGCGAACAAATGCTGAATACTCAGCGGTATCGTCTGCAAAATCGGTAATCGTTCGTCTACATCTACTATCTTTTTCATCTGCTCCTCCTTCGACGCATGAAAAAAGGACTCGCCGACACGGAGAGTCCTCACTCATTCTGCGCTCATCCTTGTCAGCCTCACGGGACTGAATTAAAGGTGTTATCTGTTCTATTATACCGCACCCCGCGCCGCCGTCAAGTCCTACGGACGAGATTTCGACGGGCCGGTGGGGCGACCTGCGGTCAACGCCTCCCGGCGACGGGAAAGAATGCGCTCTCGGTGAGCATGCTTCCTTGTACGTTCATATTGCCTCCTGCGGTGATAGTGACGGTATCCCCGTTAATGAGTGTCGGGGTATACCACCGTACCCAAAAATCATTTTTGGTTTCTGTGACATCGAATCAAAACATAAAATAAAACATAAAGGCCAGTGCAAGATAAGACCGCCAGCAATGCTTTTATAGCCTCGTTGTGAAAAACATACCATGCTGATATACACCCCTGTATAGCTAAAATGGTCATTAGCAAATATTTTTCCGGCTTACGTTCACTTTCGCTGGTAATATACCAATCTTGAATAATCCAAGCGATACAAATAACACTGGAAAATAAAAACAAGTACCCTCCTATATGAAACCGAAAAAATGGGATAATCATTTTTTATTGCCTCTTATCCACTTAAACATGTTTTTTAAAGAGCCTAACTGTTCTATTTTTGTAACCACGGCTTCTCTAATCATACTTAACGCTAATTTTTCTGCATTTTCTTTGCTTGGATCATCAATGATACTTGCATCTCCCCCGCCCATAACAATAACAGCTTTTGCCAACGTCTTCCCGTCTTCCAAAATGATCTCTCGTTTTTGCTCTTTGGTATATTGAACCAACGTTACTCCATATGCATGGCCGTCAATATCAATATATCCTGACCACAACACTTCTTCCGGAATATATTGAGATTGATTCGCCCCCCAACGATAATCATAGCCCATATTAGAATCCGGACTATCTTGTATCCAAAAATGTGCGCCTTCAGGGGGCGTCCCATTTTGATACACATCAACTCCGTCAATTCTACGATAAAATCCTTGACCTGGTACAAAAATCCAGGCGCCCTCATATTTAGGACGGAATCCATGTTGGTTCCACTTCGTCCCGTATACCGCCTCGGCAGCTCCCGTCTGTAGGGCTTGATTGGTGCTTGCATTCACAATCGCCCCCACTGCCGCACTCAGCCATTGGTGACGCTGTGCATCGATCGGATTTGTCGGATGAGTGCGGTTGTATTTGTCTATTTCTCCGTTTACCAGTTCATTGACTGCGCCTGCCATCGCCCCTGCCGTGTAGGTGTCTCCTCCCA
>CAMCNU010000003.1 GCA_945876385.1 uncultured Veillonellaceae bacterium
CACCGAAATAGGCATACAAGTCAGGGCGCGCATAGTATTCCGCACGCATCATAACGGCCTTGTTTTCCAGCGCGCCATACAATCCCTTAATACCTTTTCCCGGATCCGGCGCAGCGGGCAATCGATGTGCAGAAAGAAAATCCTTGTGAACACTCTGTACCAAGTAGCCGCCGGCCCCGCTGAAATCGTCTTTAATATAATAGCCGTCCACCGTCACGCCCCAGCGTTCACCGACATAATCCAGCGCTAACGAAGCGAGTTTTCTGCCTTGCGTTTGCCCATCGACACCGAATCGTCCGTCCCGCCGGACTGCATTGACGCGTGCGCCGAATTCATCTTGTGCCCCCAAGCGTGAAGAAATATCGGCATGAACGCCTTTTCTCCCCGGTGCCGCATAATCCAAGGAAATTTTACGTATCGGCTCCTGCTGTGCCCGTTTCATTGTCAGGTTAATCGCGCCGGCCACTTCACCGCCCGGGTTAATACCGCTTAGCAATGCAGTCGGCCCTTTTTGCAATTCTACATTCTCCAAAAACTCCGTTGCCGCCGAACCGTACGGTGCCATTCCCGTAACGCCGTTCAACGACATATTTCCTCCGTTGTATGTCAATCCGCGAATATAGTAATTTTCCATCAACGTTCCGGATGGATATTGATACCGCACACCGGGATCGGACTGCAAGACTTCCGCCACCGTTGTCTTCATTGTATTTTCCATCCGCTGCGCGGTGTAGGAAATTGTCGTAAACGGGGTATCCATGAAATCCCGCTCTCCCAACACGCCCAATTGTGTGCTTCTCGCCACCTGTCCGCCGGCATATGTCTGCGGTGTGCGAAGAATATTGCCCCATACATATACCGTATCCAACGTCTGTGTCGGTACATCCGTTTCTGCAGCTGCCGCTCCCATTCCGGCACCGCACAACAGTACCATCATTCCCCATACCGCCTTACGCGATACCTTCCGTTTTCCCTGCCGAACCATACTTACCTCCTCATTTTTCTCATACTTAACAATCACAATATGTTTCCCCAAACCATACTACCATATTTATATTACACAATCCACTTCGCCAATCCGACATTTTCAGTGTATGCCTATCGGCAACTATCACGTGCGTTCATTTCTTGACCGCCCGAAATGTCGATTTTCAACTCTCTTCTCCGCTGAATCTGTCCGTCCGAAGTCATCTCCTCATTCCTGAAAATCCACCGTTGCCCTCGGCGTTACAACATGATATAATGTTTTGGTAAGCAAAAAGCGCCTATAGCTCAGGGGATAGAGCACCGGTCTCCGGAACCGGGTGCGCAGGTTCGATTCCTGCTAGGCGCACCAGATTTCTTGCAGGCTTTTGTGAAAGCCTGTTTTTTTATTCCTTCCTGTGCGCTGCGCCGTATTCTCCTGCACCCGGCAGTATCCATCGCCCTGTATGGCACAAAAGCAGGGCCGACAATCGTATTGCCGCCGGCGACCGATGTATGCGGTCGGTTGCGCCTCACGCCGATCATGTCCGCATGCCGCTTCTCTTTGCAACAAAAAATCTCCCCGCGGGGAGATTTTTTGTTGACGATGAAGTCGTTATTTTTTGCCGAATGATTCCATCCGCACACGTTGATCGTCGGTGGCAAAGCACAGGCCGAAGAGTTGTGCCTCGTGCTCGATAGCGGCGCGCTGATCCATGTCCTGTCCGTGCAGTATGGCACGTTTGGTCGCGCGTACGGCAAAGCGGGCGTTGGCTTGGATACGGCGGGCCAATTCGAGTACGGCCGGCAAGAGTTCGGCTTGCGGCAGCACCCGATTGACCAGTCCGATGCGCAGCGCTTCTTCAGCGTCAATCATGTCGGCAGTATACAGCATTTCCTTGGCCATTGCCGGACCGACGGCACGGACAAGACGCTGACTGCCGCCAAAGCCGGCACAAATGCCCCACTTGACTTCCGGCTGTCCGAATTTCGCATTGTCCGAGGCATAACGGATATCACAGGCCAGCGACAATTCACAACCGCCGCCGAGTGCAAAGCCGTTGACAGCGGCGATGACCGGTTGCGGCAAATCTTCGATGCGTTGCATGACCCGCTGTCCGAACGCCCCCCAATCGCGCCCGGCAATCGTGTCCATCTTGGCCATTTCTTTGATATCCGCACCGGCAACGAACGCCCGGTCTCCTGCTCCTGTCAAGACAACCACATCAATCTCGTCCGCCGTGGCCAGCTCCGCAAATAGCGCGTCCAATTCCCGCATCGTGGCGGCATTCAATGCATTCAAGGCCTTCGGCCGATTTACCCGCACGACGGCAATCCCGTCGGTAATCTCGATGGCGACATTCGTCCATCCGTCTGTCCGTACTGTCATCTTGGTCCCTCCTCTTCAAATCGCGCGATATTTTCCGCGCGGCGGTGTGCCATCCGCTCGATAATGTGCTCGGCGTCCGCCGGTTCGGCACCGGCCAATGCTTGCCACTCCGCCACGTCGCGCAAGGTCACACTCCACTGAAATTCGCCTTCCTCTGTCGCTTCGTCGACGATGTACAGCGACCAGTACAATGTCTCGTCCGCCCGTTCGGGGACGCGCCCGTCCGTGTCACTCACCACGGCAAAACGACGGTCGTCGAGTTCCTGAATCACGGCCGCCTCTTCGCCTTCACCGTCCACATAAATCGCGAGCGGTTCGCCCCATTTCAAATCAATCATCACGACGCCTCCTTTATCTGTATTGTACTGTATTTTCCCGCCTTACGCAAAAAGCACCCGCGAGGGGTGCTTGTACTTACAGTGCGCGAATTTCTTCGAGTTGGGCGCGCAATTGGGGCATGGTCAATGTCACATGCGGTTCATATTCCAGCACCATATTCGCATCGGGGGTGTATTCTTTCGCCCAGCGAACGACTTGCGCCACATCGGCGGTACCTTGCGGTGCGTGAATCTCCAAATGCTGGTCGGCGGTGCCGTCATTATTGTGCAAATGGAACGACGTCACCCGCGGCCCGTAGGTCATGAGCATCCGTTTGACATCCAACCGATTGACATTGGCATGTCCGACGTCAATGATGGAATGCGCATTCGGAAAACGCGTAAACAGTTCCATATATTCTTCGTTCGTAAACAAGTGTTTACCGTGCGCTTGCCGTGCGAGGTTTTCGATGACCATGTTGACCCCGCGGTCATCGGCCAGTTGCAACAAATCTTCCAGATTACGATACGCGTGCGCCTGTGCCTGTGCGTGTTCCGCTTCCGTAAACGACAGCTGCGAATAATGCACGACGACGTGACGGACATGATGCTGCGCCGCCAAATCAAACACACGTTCATACGCCGTCCGTAGCCACGCCCCGGCTTCACTGTCCGGGTCGGAGGTCACTTCGACACCGATCCACGGTCCGTGAAAGGTACACGGACAAGTGACTTCGTCCATGAACCGGACGACGCGTTGCCAATAGGCCTCGTCATGCGTAAACGCGGCGATTTCCACGCCGATATCCGGATCGTTCCACGCCATGACCTGACGCGCCACATCTTCAAAATGGTTGTCACGATGATCGACACTGGCGATCAAGGTACTGAGATAATATTTCATCACAATTCCTCCCATGTTGACGGATAGCCTACATTCACACCGTCTTGTGCAAAGAAATGCAGGCGCTGTGCGTTCGGCACCCAGTAGGTCGGTACATCCGGTGAAATGGTATGCATCGGCGACACGGCCACTGTTTCCACCCCGTTGACGGCAAAGTAGTATGCCACCCGATTGCCGTAATCTTCCACATAATCGACTTTGACGGGAACCGCACCGGAAACGAGGTCATTGGTCAGCTCGACATGCTCGGGGCGAATCCCCAGCTCCGTCGGCTCACTTGCGGCCGCGCCCAAATGCTGCCGCCAATCCGTGCTGTGCGCGACGGTCACTTCATTTAATACAATCCCTTCATTCGTATACCGGACGGGAATCATATTCATTGCCGGCGAGCCGATAAAGGTGGCGACAAATCGATTGGCCGGACGATGATACACGCGTTGCGGCGTGTCGAGCATCTGCACCTTGCCCTGATCGAGCACGGCAATCCGCGGACCGACCGTCATCGCTTCGATTTGGTCGTGCGTGACGTACAGGAAGGTCTGCCCGTACATTTCATGGATTTTGACCAGTTCTTTGCGGGCGTGCGCACGCAGCTGCGCATCCAGATTGGAAAGCGGCTCGTCCAGGAAGAAAAAGTCCGCCTGATTGACCAACGCACGCGCCAAGGCGACCCGCTGCCGTTGCCCGCCGGACAATTGTTTCGGCAGGCGGTCCGCCAACCCCGTCAAGCGCAGGAGCTCGAGTGCTTTGTCGATGCGACGGCGAATCTCGTCTTCCTCCACTTTGCGAATCCGCAGCCCGTAGGAGATATTTTCCGCAATCGTCATATGCGGGAACAGTGCGTAGTTTTGGAAGACCATGGCCACGCCGCGATCGCCGGGGTCGATATCGTTGGCGACGACACCGTTGAGATACAGCGTCCCGTCACTGATGGTTTCCAAGCCGCTAATCATCCGCAAAATCGTCGACTTGCCGCAACCGGACGAGCCGAGCAGGATGAGCCGTTCGCCTTTACGGATTTGCAAGTTCAGTTGGTCGATGACGACCGTGTCGCCGAACCGTTTGGTGACATTTTCTAAAACAATACTGTGCATATTCGCTCCTATCCTTTAATCCCCGACTGGGCAAACGTACCGATGATAAATTTCTGGCAGACCGCATACAAGATTAGCGGCAACAGCATCGTCAAGGTCGATACCGCCATCGCGACCGGGATATCCGTGCCGCCTTCCGCACTGACAAACATCTGCAGCGCCAGCGACAGCGTATAGTTTTCCTGACTCTTAATCATCAATGCCGGCCAGACGTACTCATTCCAGGAGTTGATGAAGAAGATAATCCCGATGGACAAAATGGCCGGCCGCACCAGCGGAATGACAATCGACCGCATCCGCGACCAGTGCGATGCCCCTTCCAAATCGGCTACTTCCATCAAGGCCTTGGGGATTCCTTTCATGTGCTGACGCAACAGGAATATCCCCGTCGCATCCGCCAGCTGCGGCAACGCCATCCCGAACAGATTGTCGACCAGTCCCATTTTCGAGAGCGTAATATAGTTCGGTATCATAATGACGGTAAACGGAATGAAAATCGTACTGATGAGCGCGAAATACACCCATTTTTTACCGCGGAAATCCAAAAAGACAAAGGCATAGGCTGCCAGCACGCCCGTACATAGTTTGAACGCGGTCACGATACTCGCCACGATGAAGGTATTGCTCAAAATGTGGAAAAACGGCAACACATCCAGCACGCGCACATAGGCCGATGCGGTCGGTTCGTGCGGGATGAGATGCACCCCGCCGCTGAACGCTTCCGGCATGGATTTAAACGAGGTCGATACCGCAAACAAAATCGGATACAGCATCACGCCCAATACCAGCAGAAAGAGGATGTGCCATTTCCATTCGGCCCAATCAATTTTCATAATACACCTCTTCCTCCACGTATTTGAATTCCAAGTACAACAGTACGACGAACAGCAAGAGCGTCACGACGGACACGACGGAGGAAATCCCCGTTTCATAGTAGGTGAACGCCGTTTCATACGCATGGTAAATCAAGTTGGAGCTGGCATTATTCGGACCGCCCTGTGTCAGTACTTTTATCGGGGTAAAGACATACTGGATTCCCTGTACCATGCACATAATCAAAATATAGACCGCCGACGAGGAGGTCAACGGAACGACGATTTTGCTGAAAATCGACCGCGCCGGCGCTTTTTCCAAGCGCGCCGCCTCAATCAATTCTTCCGATACGCTCGACATCCCCGACAGTAATATCAGGAAATTGTAGCCGAAGGCTTTGTACACCGCCACCAGCGAAATGACAAAGATGACCAGTCCGGCCGTCTTCGACCAGGTCGGCATCGTGATACCGACCATCGCGGCGAGTGCGCCGATCGGTCCCGTCAGCGGATTGAATATCCATTGCAACACGATGGCACCGACCACCAGAGAAATCAGACTCGGTACGAAAAGCAATGTCTTGTAGATGTCTTTTCCTTTTTTCATCATAAAGGTATTGACGAAGGCCATCACATACGGCACGGCAAAAGAGAAAAACACCAGCAACAGCAAGTACACGACCGTATTGCGCATAATCTGCCACATCACGGGATCTTGCATGACCTGCAAGTAATTGTCGAAACCGACGGCAATCATTTTCGGCGATACCATGTTCCAGTCAAAGAAACTGAGATACATCGTATACACCAGCGGCCAAAACATAAACAACAGAAACACGATTAACGCCGGCGCAATCAGCACCGCCGCCAAGCGCCGTTCCTGCCACTTACGGGCAGTCAACGTACGACCAGCACCAGTTTTCATAATGCCCCTTCAGGAAAGCGACTCATTAAAAACGGGGACCCGTCAAGCGAGTCCCCGCTACGCTTACTTCAACAACTTGTTCAATTCGTCCTGCGCGTCTTGCAGGGCATCCATCACGGTCGCTTTGCCGCCGAGAATCCGGTCACGGGCATCGGCAAACATTTTTTCCGCACGGACACCGACATCACCGGGGAAGGCCGCCCACGGTGCCAGGGTATCCATTTCTTCAAATGCGGCACGCAACGGCTCGCTCTTGGCGACTTGCGCTTTCAAGGTTTCATCTTCACGCGCTTCGGGACGCGGCGGCATGTAGCCGGTTTCCACAGTCCACTTCGCGAGATTCTGTTCTTTCATGATAAACTTGAGGAATTCCCAAGATGCTTTTTGTACTTCCGGGTCTTGCGCGGTAATGGCGATGAAATTGCCGCCGACCGGCAGACGTCGTTCTTTGCCGGCGAAGGTCGGATACGTCGCCCCGCGCAAATCAAAGCTTACCGCGGAAGAAATCGTGCCGATTTTCGCGCTGGAACCGGCCAGAATACCGACCTTGCCGCTGCTGAAGGAGGCAATCCCTTCATCCGCCGCCATATGGAGGGCGGACTTGTCCTCAATGACCATATCGCGCAACAGCTGGTAGGCTTCCGCCGCTTCCGGTGAAGCAAAGGTCGCGGTTTTGCCGTCGTCCGACAGCATCCGGGCGCCGTTACTTTCCAGCAATCCCTGTACCGCCCAGTTGTCTTGGTATTCCTGCATATAGAAACCGTAGTTGCCGGTTTTTTCTTTGATAATCTTGGCGTGTTCGCGGACATCTTCCCAGGTCACCGGAGGTTGATCCGGATCCAGTCCCGCCTGCCGATACAAATCGGCATTATAGTACAGAATCGGTGCGCTGATGGAATACGGCACGCCGACCTGACGGCCTTCGACTTGCGCCAATTCCAAAATGTTCGGCATGAAGTTCGTCGTGAGGTAGTCCGCATCGCCGGGCACGTCTTTGCACAAGTCCGTCGGCGACACGTATTGGAAGTTTTGATCGAAATATTTCAAATAGTTGTACCCGATCATGACCATGGACGGATACTTGCCGGCCGCTACTTCCGCCTGCAGGTTTTGCATCAGGCCCGGATACATGTCCGGATTGTAGACTGCCTTGACTTCGATTTTGTCTTGCGACTTGTTGAATTCGTCCACCATTTCTTTGATGACCGGTGCACCGAAGTTTTCCGAATACACATGCCAGAAAGTGACTTGTACTTTACCGTTTGCTTTCCCCGCATCGCCCGAGTCGCCGCAGCCGGCAATCCCCAGTGCCAATACGGCCGCCATGGCAGCGGCACCCCATTTTTTCTTTGCGAAATTCACGTCATGTCCTCCTTTTTCAACTGCTGAAACTGTCAACGATTCCGTGTCTATTCCGTTATTTCTATGATAGCATAAGAATCTTATGAGGTACAGTGGGCAACGGGATTTTTTCTTGCCTTTTTCGCCCTCTTGACAGTCATCGTTGCCCGCATTGCATCAGCGCATACTGTCCGTCCTGTACAGCCTGAGCGCATTGGCCACCACCGAAACCGAACTGCAGGCCATCGCCGCTCCGGCGAGCAGCGGCGAAAGCAACCCCGCCGCCGCCAACGGAATCCCGACGGCATTGTAAATCATTGCCCAAAACAGGTTTTGCCGAATATTGCGGCGAGTGGCGCGGGATAAGCGCAGCATCCGCACCACGCCGCGCAAATCGGGCTGTAAGAGTACGACATCGGCGCTTTCGACGGCGACATCCGTCCCGCCGCCGATAGCGATGCCGATATCCGCCGTCGCCAATGCCGGCGCATCATTGACCCCGTCTCCGACCATGGCGATACATTCACCGTCCGCTTGACGTGCCGCGAGGTAGGCCGCCTTTTCTTCCGGCCGCATGCGGGCCCGTACGTCCTCGATACCCGCCGCCGCCGCGACCGCTTCCGCCGTCCGCCGGTGATCGCCGCTGAGCAGTGCCGTCCGCACGCCTTCTGCATGCAGCATACGCACCGCCTCGGCCGCTTCCGGCCGCAATGTATCCGCCACTGCCAGTACCGCGACGGTCCGCTCGCCTTCACTCAGTACCATGACTGTATCGCCCGCGTCTTGCCACTCGCGGACGACCGGCATCTCCGCCTGGGTATCGGTCGGCCGTCCGAGTCGGTACATCCGTCCCGCCAGCTGCCCGTACACGCCGTCGCCGACCGCGTCACGACCCGCCGTCACCGCTGTCGGCCTCACGTCGGCCGCCGCCGCATACGCACGTACCGCCGCCGCCAGCGGATGCGCGGATACCGATTCCAGTCCCGCCGCAAGCGCCACCTCTTCGCGCGGTCTGTCGGTCGCACTCCACCAACGGGTCACGGTCAATTCGCCCTGCGTCAGCGTCCCCGTTTTATCGAAAACGATGCGGTCCAATTGCCCTGCCCGCTCCAAATGCGCCGCACTCTTGAATAAAATCCCGTGCCGCGCACCGACACCCGAGGCGACCATGACAGAGGTCGGCACCGCCAACCCCAAGGCACACGGACAGGCAATGACCAAAACCGCGACCGCACGCCAAATCGCGGTTTCCACCTCACCGGGCGCCAGCAGGACATACCACACCCCGGCGGTCAGCACCGCCACGCCGATGACCGTCGGGACAAATATGCCCGCGACCTTATCCGCCACACGCTGAATCGGCGCCTTCGACAGTTGCGCCGCTTCCACGACCTGTACAATCCGCGCCAACGTGCCGGCCTCACCGACCTGTGTCGCACGGACGGTCAACGCGCCGCTGCCGTTGAGTGTGCCGCCGATGACCGTATCGCCGACGGTCTTGTCCACCGGCATACTCTCCCCCGTCAACATTGATTCATCCACTTCACTCCGGCCGGAGATGACCTCTCCGTCCACGGGAATCTGTGATCCCGCCCGTACCAGTATCGTCTCGCCGCGTTGCACCGCAGACGCCGCCACCTCCACCCAGTGCCCGTCCCGCTCGACGTGTGCCGTTTTCGGCCGCCAGCGAAGCAACGCCGCCAGTGCGCTCCCTGTCCGTGCTTTGGCACGTGCCTCCAGGTAGCGCCCCAGCAAGACAAAGGTAATCAGCCAGGCAGATGTCTCAAAATAGAGCGCCCCGCCCGTCCCTACGTGGACCACGGAAAACAGGTACGCCGTCGTCGTTCCCAACACGACGAGCGTATCCATCGTCATCGCGCCCCCCTTGAGCGCGCCCCATGCACCGCGATAAAACACCGCCCCCGGACCGAACTGTACCGCTGTCGCCAATACCCATTCCGCCCACGCAGGCAACATCGGCCACCATCGGGTCATGTGGCCGAGCATGCCGATCATCAGCGGCAATGACAAGACAAGCGCCGTCAAGAACATCCGCCGCTCTGCCGGCGCATCGATTGCCGCGTCTGCAGGCGTATCCGGTACATGCTCGCGCGCACCGAACCCGATGCGCTCTATCCGCGCCATAATCTCGGCCGGTGTCACGCACCCGGGGTCATAGCGCACCTCGCCTTCCTGTTGCAACAAATTCACCGCCACCGACGTGACGCCGTCCAGCTTGCCGACCGCCTTTTCAATCCGCGCCACACACGCCGCACAATGCATGCCCTCAATCTGTATCCGTATCGTCTGTTGTACCTCGCTCGCCATCGCCATGCGCACTCCGTTTCTTCGATTGATTTTTATCGATATATTTATTGTACCACAGCCATGCATCCCTTGCATTGCGTACGGTTTTGCGGTATTGTACGCATAGGAGGAACGCACCATGACCGGCTATGATTCAATCGGTTCCGCGCATGTCTATACGGAACTCATCCAAAAATCCAAATTCATCGTCTATCTGGCTCCCGTACAATCCGCGGAAGACGCACGCGACATGCTCGCCGCCCTGCGCAAAGAGCACTACACGGCGACGCATATCTGCAGTGCCACACGTCTCGGACAGCACCCCGTCCGCGAACAATCTTCCGATGACGGCGAGCCGGCCGGTACCGCCGGGCGACCCATGCTGCACGTCTTGCAACAACAGGGACTGACCGATATCGCGGCGGCGATCGTCCGCTATTTCGGCGGTATCAAACTCGGCGCGGGCGGCTTGATTCGCGCCTACGGCGGGACATTGGCGCGGGCACTGGAGAGCGCTTCCCTCATTCGCTACACGCCCCATCACCGCTACCTCGTCCGCATCCCTTACGACCTGCTCGGCCGCCTTGAAAACGACTGGCAGCAGCGTCCCTATCGCGTTGCGGATCGCGCATTTGCCGCCGACGTCACCCTGACGGTCGACGTACCGTCCGTACTGGCCGCCGACTTTGTCCCCGCGCTCACCGACCTCACGGCTGCCCGCAGCGTCATCACGGACGAAGGTGAGCACCTGCTCGCGCTGCCGCGCCCGAATGCGAAATAGTCGCAATCGTTTCTTTTTTCATAGCCTTTTTTCATTTTACAATCGTTATGCCTTCTTGCTATACTGGCCTCAGGATGGGAACTGTATAAACGGCGTGTCGGGGAATCACGTCATTTCCAAGCGCCCGTCCGCAGGACTCAAAAAAAGGACCGTAGGGTCCTTTTTTATTGTGCCACATTGCGTTTACCGATTATAATTCGTCCGCTTCGATCACTTTCTTCCCTTTCTTAATCCCGGTCTTGCCGCCGCGTCGCGACGTCGGCGAAATCGTCGAGTAATACTCCAAAAACACTTTTGCGACATGTGTCAGCGGTCGCTCGACGGCCCGGATAATCGATTTGTGCATGACATAGTCATAGGCGATGCGACATGACTGCATCCCCTCCGGCTGAAATTCATCCGGCTCTGCGGGAATCAGTGCCGCCGCCGCCCCCGTACGGGCCCACGCCAGCGCCGCATGCTTCGTCGTGCTCACGCAGACGACATGCAGCAAGTCATGCAAGTCCCCTTGCTCGCACGCCAGCATCTGCGCACACCCGCCGGAAATCGCCACCGGTATCTGCGCGATTTCTTCCAAAGTCAATTCCCCCGAGGCGGGCATCTCAAACAGCTCCTTGTTGCCGATCAGCATGAGCTGCTCCTCGCGTGTAAACAAAATCTCAAAGCGTTCCGGCTGGGTCAGTTCCGCACTGCAGACTGCCAAGTCCGTCACCCCGCTCAACAGCTCCTCCTGCTGGCGACTGACAATCCCTTCGTACAGTTCAAATGTCACCCGCGGGTATTTCCGATTGAATCCCGACAATACCCGCTGAATAAACCGCTCCGTCCTCCCCGGTGAAATGCTGATGCGCAGCGGCCCGCTCACTTCCTCGAGCGCCACCATGACTTCCTGCCGCGCCAAGTCTTCCAATCCGCAAATATGCTTGGCACGTCGATACAGCACCTCGCCCGCCTCCGTCAAGTACATAATCCGCCGTCCGCGTTCCGCGACCACCAGCTTGGCACCGTACATCTTCTCCAACAATCGCAGTTGCTTACTGAGTGTCGGTTGCGTAATATGTAAAAATTCAGCGGCCTGGGTCATATTCCCTGCTTCGACCAACGCCAAAAAGTTGCGGTAATACTGCGTATCCATAGTTCCTCCATTCGGTTATCTTACTGTTTATAATGTATTGTACCACTCTTTATCACGGTAAGTTCATAAAATGTCTGCATATTAATTATAGAAAGTATCAATTTTACAACACTTATGACAAGAGGCTATATTAAACATGAAATCGATTTCAATTTCAGAAAGGAATGTGGTTATGTCTCATTACTCATTACCGATGTCGACACAACTACCGACATCCCCTACTGAACAGCAGGTACCTGTACGCTTGGATGTAGAAACAAAACTATATTTGCGACGAATGAGTCGTCATTTCTACCATCACCTGTTGGAAAAACGGTTAGCGTCAGGGCAATCTTTTCTTTCATCCAATTCTACTGTACGTCACCGTAAGAAATGACATCATCCGTCCGGTAAGGAAGTGGATTATGTCACCTGCAATTACATGTTTAATCGTGCTGGTCATTGTCGCGGTACTTTTCATCACCGAAATCATTCCGCTCGCCGTGACCGCCATCATGGCCGCAATGGCCTGCGGACTGCTCGGACTGATTCCGATGCACGAAGTGTTTCTGGGGCTGGCCGATGATACCGTCGTCCTGTTCGGCGGGATGTTCATCGTCGGCGCGTCAATGTTCCACACAGGTCTGGCGCAGCGTATCGGTGCGGCTGTCGTCCGTGCCTGCGGCACCGGCGAAAACAAGCTGATGCTCGGCGTCATGACAATTGCGGCGGCGCTCTCGTCGGTATTGTCCAACACCGGCACGTGTGCCTGCCTCATTCCTGTCGTCAAGGGTATTTGTGCCAAAGCGCACATCTCTTGCTCCCGACAATTATTGCCGCTCGCTTATGCCTGCGGTTTGGGCGGCACGATTACGCTCATCGGCACACCGCCGAACATCATCGCCAATGTCGCCTTGAAAACAGCCGGCATGGAAGAGTTACAATTCGGGTTCTTTGAATATGCTTGGCTCGGTATCCCGATTACCGTCGCGGGTATCCTCTACATGATGCTGGTCGGCAAGTATCTCTTGCCCAACGAAAAGCGCGATGTCCCGGAAGAAGTCACCAACGACGACGAGCCGGCTACCTGCGGCACCATTCGCCGCTGGATTTGCGGCCTCATTTTGGCGGCCGTCGTGGTCTCCATGGCCTTGGGGTTGCCGCTGCATATGGTCGCTATCGCCGGCGCGATTGCCTGCGTCTTGACACGCTGCATCACCGAAAAAGCCGCCTATGCGTCGATTGACTGGATGACGATTTTCCTCTTTGCGGGCATGATTCCGCTCGCCACCGCGATGAACACCTCCGGCGCCGGCAAGTTGATTGCCGACAACGTGATTTCGTGGATGGGCGGATCGCCGTCGGTCTATCTCGTCACCGTCGTGCTCTTCCTGATTGCGGTCACCTTGACGCAGTTCATGTCCAACACCGCCTCCAAAGCCCTGCTTTGTCCGGTCGGGATTGCCATTGCCGCCGATCTCGGTGCCAATCCGCAAGCCGTCCTCATGGCGATTTTGATTGCGTCGTCCTGCGCCTTTGCCAGCCCTGTCGGCACACCGCCGAACACGTTGGTACTCGGCCCGGGGCACTATCGGTTCATGGATTACCTCAAATGCGGTACCGGTCTGGTGCTCGTTTGCCTCTTGGTATCCTGCATCGTCATTCCGGTGGTATGGCCGTATTACTGATGGTAAAACATTCGTTTCTTGAAGTTTTACGATGAAAATGATTGATTTTACCCCGACGTAATTTCGATTTACAATAAGGGTAGAGAAAGACAGCTATTCCGTTACCAAGTCTTGTCAGCGAAAGGAGGGACCGGATTATCCGGGTCAAAGATGACGTATTACGAACATTTAATTGCTTGTCGTATGGAAAGAAACAACTATTTCCGCGACATTTGCCAAGGTAAAGAGGCGATTACGGGTCGTGACTTGTTGCGCCGGCAGCACATTCGCATGCGCACATCCAACCACCTTTTCACCGACCGACTCTACTATCATCTGTTGGCATGCCGCTTGGCACGAGCATAACTCAGGGAAACCGAAAAAGGAGCCGCGCAACCGCGCGAGCTCCTTTTTCAGTGCGTGTCTATCCCGCCTTCGGTACGACAGTGGCGCGCCGGCATGTGCACAGATGCTCCCCGCAACGACGCCGAACCGCGTACTCCAGGCCACGCAGAATATCGCCGCCAGTTCCTGAAAAGGCCCTGCCGGGGACGTCGTCCCTGCGCTTAGCCACCGTACGCATCGTACCGCAACCATCATACCGCGCCGCCACCACCCGTGAGGCGGCCGCACGATTGGTGCAACGCCGCCTGTCCGCCCTGTCCAGCATGACAACCACCACACTTACCGCTTGTACCGCGACAAGACGCGCATCACGCCCCGTCAAGCAATATCCCGTACGTCCCTTCACACGTCCCCGACAAGGCAAAAGAGACCTGTTTGCGTCAGCGTAACACCATAGCGTGACCGCCATTCCGCGACCGCCATTCCGTCAGGAAGAGCGTCACCGACAACAGTCCCCCATGCATCGTGCCCCTGTTCCTCCTTCGTCACCCCCTTCACCATCTCCACCGCTATGCGGCGATACACGAGGATGCCCCGCTGATTTCGCGCGTCACCGACCTGTTACGACGCAAGCCCGATTGCGCGCTCCCCGCCGGCACGACTGCGACGTCAACAAGCATGCTGCCCCTGTGGCAATCGGCATACATACACGCCACCCGGATCCGTATCGCCGGCAACAGACCTACGATTGCTCGCCCGCACGCCGCGCCGACAATCCTATACGCCTCGGCGTTGTACAAGCAGTCCTGACGCATACAATCGGCTTCATCACAGTCAAAATATACGACACAAGCGCGATGAAAGGAATGCGCCTCCCGCGCGCTGTTTTCAACCGACAACAATGTGATACCGAGCGGTTCGCGCGTTTGCCCCCTGCTGACGACAGAGATAATTCCGCCCCTTGCCCATCCGCACTGCTTTTGCAATGCGCCGAAGCTTGTCACCGTATGCCGTCTCCTCTCCGTGCATATCCCGGCGCCGCGCCGACAGCACACAAAAAGACCTTACCGCGTAGCGGTAAGGTCTTTTGTCAGCCCCTATCTCAGGGGAAGAACGGCCAGATAATCGGAATGATAATCATACAAGTGATAAATCCGACGATACAGAGCGGAATCCCCACTTTCAGATAATCATTGAACGAGTATTGCCCCGGTCCGAGTACCAACGTGTTCGGCGGTGTCGCGACCGGCGTGGCAAATGCAGCCGATGCGGCAATCGCGATGCACATCAGGACGGCTTTCGGATCGGCCCCGATAGCCTGCGCCATCGAGATACCCAGCGGTGCCAAGAGCGCCGCCGTCGCCGTGTTGTTCATGAACTGCGTCATGATGTTGCTCAAGAGATACATAACCGCCGCAATCACGAGCGGGTTCGGATGGTCCCCGAGCAGTCCGACGACCGAGTGCGCAATCAGCGCGCCCGCGCCCGATTTGTCAAGCGCCGTGGCAATCGGCATCATGCCGGCAAACAGGAAAATCGTAACCCAGTCAATCGATGCATACGCCTGTTTTTCCGTCATACAGCCCGTCAGTACCGCGACGATCGCGCCGATGACAGCCGCCGTCGTGAGCGATACGCCGAGTTCTTTCGAGAAAATCATGACAACGACAACACCGACCAAAATCAAGAGAGAAATCATCTTCTTGCTCTTGCTTTGCTTGATTTCCGATGCATCGACTTCCTGTTCGACTTCCGCCGATTCGTCGATGTCATGTTTCGGGAGCAGCTTCTTGCCCACCGTCAAGGTAAAGAGCACCGTCACGATGGAGAGCGGTACACCGATCCAGGCGAATTCGAAGAATCCGAAGGTCGGGAGACCCGCCTGCTGCAGTGCGCCCGTCGCAATGATGTTCGGCGGTGTGCCGACCATCGTAATCGTACCGCCGACGTTGGCGGCAATCGCCATCGGCATCAGGAAACGCGAGCCTTTCAGTTTCGCGACCGCGCAGATACCGGTGACAACCGGAATCAAGGATGCGGCCGTACCGGTGTTCGACAAGACCGAGCTCATGATAATCGTAACGAGCATGACGCCGAACATCAGCTTCGTTTCGCTGGAACCGCACATCTTAACGACTTTGGCGCCGATTTCCTGCGCCATACCGGTGTGGAACAACGCCGCACCGATGACAAACATACCCGCGAACAAGACGACCGTCGAGTTCGACAGACCCGTGAAAATTTGTTTTTCCGGAATAACACCGAGCAGACCCAATGCAATCGAGCCGCTCAGGGATGTAATCGCCAGAGGAATAATTTCCGTGATAAACAGAATGGCGACTACTGCAAGTACACACAGTGTGATAATTGCAGGACTCATACGTTACACCTTCTTTGCTAAAAAAGAACGAGGGTAAAATCCACTTGTCAGCCGACTGCCCCAAGCATCGCGAGCATCGTGCCGGCGGCTACCGCCGTACCGATGACACCGGCCACGTTCGGGCCCATCGCGTGCATCAAGAGGAAGTTTGCCGGGTTGGCTTTCGAGCCGACGACCTGCGATACGCGAGCCGCCATCGGTACTGCCGAGACACCGGCCGAACCGATCAACGGGTTCGTCTTGCCGTCAATCATCAGCATAATCTGACCGAAGATAACACCGCCGGCCGTACCGAAGATGAAGGCTACCAAGCCCAAGCCGATGATTTCCAGCGTCTGCAAGTTGAGGAAGCTTTCCGCCGACATCGTGCAGCCCGTGCCCAATGCCAGGAAAATCGTGACCGTGTTCATCATCGCGTTTTGTGCCGTATCCGACAACCGCGCGGTGACGCCCGATTCGTTAATCAAGTTACCGAACATCAGCATCCCCAAGAGTGCCGTAATCGACGGCAAGAGCAAGCTGATGAAAATCGTCGCCGCAATCGGGAATACGACTTTTTCAAAGTGCGAAACCGGGCGCAGCTGTTCCATGACGATTTGACGTTGTTTCTTCGTCGTGAACAGCATCATGACCGGCGGCTGAATGAGCGGTACCAGGGACATGTAGGAATACGCTGCAACCGCAATCGCCCCCAACAGTTCCGGCGCCAATTTCGCCGCGAGGTAAATCGAGGTCGGGCCGTCCGCGCCGCCGATGATACCGATAGCGGCCGCCTGCGGAGCCGTAAAGCCCAGGAACATCGCGCCGCCCAAGGCAACGAAGACGCCGATCTGCGCCGCCGCGCCCAAGAGAAGCGTTTTCGGGTTCGCCAGCAGCGGACCGAAGTCCGTCATCGCACCGACACCCATGAAAATCAACGGGGGGAAGATTTCCTGACTGATGCCTAAGCCGATCAGATGGAATACCCCTTCTTCAAAACCGTTCTTCGGCAAGTTTGCCAAGATACAACCGAACGCAATCGGTCCGAGCAACAACGGCTCGAATTCCTTGACAAATGCCAAGTACAACAACAGGAGTCCCACAATAATCATCAAGAGATGACCCCATGTGAAGACGATCATGCCGCTATCATGCCATACCGAGTTAATGGCCACGATAAAATCTTGCATGTCTTTCAATTCCCCTTTCATCACAACGTTTCCGGTCGGCGCAGATACTCGCCCGATGTCGGCTCTTAGTCCGCTCCACCGCGCACGATGAATCGGATGTCCCCACGCGAAGCCTTCTTCGCCCAGCCGCCACCGCATGTCGCCATGCTGCGATACCGGTACGACGCCCTTGCGCCTTGTGTACCGTCTGCCGCTAACGAACCGTGTCCGTTTTGCTGCCGCCGAAACTCCGACAATAGAGGTCTACCCCACCTGCTATCGCCCCATGTCGTCAGAAACAATCGCTTTTGCTGCTTCGGCAGCTGTGTTGACGCTGTCTTTACCCATCAGCGTCAACACCCGCTTTCGCCGCACTTCACGATGATCCCCATCATCCTCAAGTGTCCCACCGGCGAGTTACCGTTGCTGCCCCGAAACATGTATACATTACTGTATTTTTATGCAAATCACGGTTGTCTATTGACATCTTTATTATGCATTTTTGTACGCGGTTTGTCAAGGCTCTCACGCAAACGATGCCCCGTTCTTCCCCCTACGAACGGGCTTTTCTTCCGACGCTTACGCGCGCAATCCTTACCGGGCGCAGGATTCCGTACATTTTCTCCCTTTACGTCTTATGCATATTCTTGTATATATATTTTTTATTATATTATATATATTATATACATGAATATATAGAGGAAAGACAACGCCCCTTTTGCCCGACAAAAAAACACCCGAGAGATTCTCGGGTGTTTCCGTCAGCCGCATCCTCACGGGAAGAACGGCCAGATAATCGGAATGATAATCATGCTGGTGATAAATCCGACGATACAGAGCGGAATACCCACTTTCAGATAATCATTGAACGAGTATTGCCCCGGTCCGAGTACCAACGTGTTCGGCGGTGTCGCGACCGGCGTGGCAAATGCAGCCGATGCGGCAATCGCGATGCACATCAGGACGGCTTTCGGATCGGCCCCGATAGCCTGCGCCATCGAGATACCCAGCGGTGCCAAGAGCGCCGCCGTCGCCGTGTTGTTCATGAACTGCGTCATGATGTTGCTCAAGAGATACATAACCGCCGCAATCACGAGCGGGTTCGGATGGTCCCCGAGCAGTCCGACGACCGAGTGCGCAATCAGCGCGCCCGCGCCCGATTTGTCAAGCGCCGTGGCAATCGGCATCATGCCGGCAAACAGGAAAATCGTAACCCAGTCAATCGAGGCATACGCCTGTTTTTCCGTCATACAACCGGTCAGTACCGCGACAATCGCGCCGATGATGGCCGCTGTCGTGAGCGATACGCCGAGCTCTTTCGAGAAAATCATGACCAGTACGACACCGACCAAAATCAAGAGCGAAATCATCTTTTTCGCTTTGCTCTGTTTGACCTGTGAAGCGTCGACTTCCTGCTCCACTTCCACCGAATCGTCGATGTCATGTTTCGGGAGCAACTTCTTGCCGACAGTGACAGTGAACAGTACCGATACGATGGAGAGCGGTACACCGATCCAGGCGAATTCGAAGAATCCGAAGGTCGGAAGACCCGCCTGTTGCAGTGCGCCGGTTACGATGATGTTCGGCGGTGTGCCGACCATCGTAATCGCCCCGCCGACGTTGGCGGCAATCGCCATCGGCATCAGGAAACGCGAGCCTTTCAGTTTCGCGACCGCGCAGATACCGGTGACAACCGGAATCAAGGATGCGGCCGTACCGGTGTTCGACAAGACCGAGCTCATGATAATCGTAACGAGCATGACGCCGAACATCAGCTTCGTTTCGCTGGAACCGCACATCTTAACGACTTTGGCGCCGATTTCCTGCGCCATACCGGTGTGGAACAACGCCGCACCGATGACAAACATACCCGCGAACAAGACGACCGTCGAGTTCGACAGACCGGAAAAGACCTGTTTTTCCGGAATCACGCCGAGCAATCCCAGCGCGATGGCTCCGCTCATCGACGTAATCGCCAGCGGAATAATCTCCGTGATAAAGAATATGGCCACTACTGCCAATACACAGAGTGTAATAATTGCAGGACTCATACCATCCAATCCCCCTTTTTCCTCTCACCCCTCAGGGTGTGAATCAGTAACCTGCTGCACTGAGCATCGCGAGCATCGTGCCGGCCGCTACCGCCGTACCGATGACACCGGCCACGTTCGGGCCCATCGCGTGCATCAAGAGGAAGTTGGACGGATTGGCTTTCGAGCCGACGACCTGCGATACGCGGGCCGCCATCGGCACTGCCGAGACACCGGCCGAACCGATCAGCGGGTTCGTCTTGCCGTCTACCATCAGCATAATCTGACCGAAGATGACGCCGGCCGCGGTGCCGAAGACAAAGGCCACCAAGCCCAAACCGATGATTTCCAGCGTCTGCAAGTTGAGGAAGCTTTCCGCCGACATCGTGCAGCCCGTGCCCAATGCCAGGAAAATCGTGACCGTGTTCATCATCGCGTTTTGTGCCGTATCCGACAACCGCGCGGTGACGCCCGATTCGTTAATCAAGTTACCGAACATCAGCATCCCCAAGAGTGCCGTAATCGACGGCAAGAGCAAGCTGATGAAAATCGTCGCCGCAATCGGGAATACGACTTTTTCAAAGTGCGAAACCGGGCGCAGCTGTTCCATGACGATTTGACGTTGTTTCTTCGTCGTGAACAGCATCATGACCGGCGGCTGAATGAGCGGTACCAGGGACATGTAGGAATACGCTGCAACCGCAATCGCCCCCAACAGTTCCGGCGCCAATTTCGCCGCGAGGTAAATCGAGGTCGGGCCGTCCGCGCCGCCGATGATACCGATAGCGGCCGCCTGCGGAGCCGTAAAGCCCAGGAACATCGCGCCGCCCAAGGCAACGAAGACGCCGATCTGCGCCGCCGCGCCCAAGAGAAGCGTTTTCGGGTTCGCCAGCAGCGGACCGAAGTCCGTCATCGCACCGACACCCATGAAAATCAACGGGGGGAAGATTTCCTGACTGATGCCTAAGCCGATCAGATGGAATACCCCTTCTTCAAAACCGTTCTTCGGCAAGTTTGCCAAGATACAACCGAACGCAATCGGCCCGAGCAACAACGGCTCGAATTCCTTGACAAATGCCAAGTACAGCAACGCAAGTCCCACCACAATCATCAAGAGATGACCCCAAGTGAAGACAATCATGCCGCTGTCGTTCCAGACGGAACTGATTGCTACAAGAAAATCTTGCATGTTTTTCTCCTTCCATACCTACCAACCATCCGAATAACAGGTCACGTCCATATCCCGGCCGCGTTCGGTTCCGGTGAATGAAAATGAATAATAGCGATAAACGAGGGAACGTTTCCGCGTGCCCGACATGTACGTGACGTCGATGTGAAGCGGAATCGATTACGATTCTTTTTTTGCCTTGGTCGGATCAATCATATGAATGATTGTAATCAAGACCCACAGTGCCATCAATACGCCGAACACAATCGTCATATTAATCGACATAAACAGCCAAGGATTCATATCTTTTCTCCTTTCCGCCACCTGTCCGTCGACAAGCAACCTACCCGAATTGCTTTTGTCGTTCGATTCATTCGACCGTCGAAGATAGGTTGATGCTCTCTTTACCCCGTAGCATCAACCGCTCTCAAATACCTGCCGCAGGTATCCCCATACACTGCGACTCCCCGTAGGTATTTTCCTGCAAGGAACGACGGGCATAATATGCTATGCATATTTATGCACTCGGTAAATTGTTTCTAACGACACTTAGATTATGACATTGAACCCCTCGTTTTGTCAATACGCTCTCACTAACCTCCAGTAAAGCATTGCAGTTATCGTTTATTTCTGTTTTTCTCTGTTCTCATTTTAGTACTTGCTCACTTTCCGCAACTCATTTCACCTGAGCTTTTTGCTCTATCATTATGCATAAACATGTATAATAATATTTATATATATCCTATATATAAGAGCGCTCCGATTTTCAGGATGCTTTTTTACCGATTCGTGTCTGCTGTTCTCAATTCCCGAATTCCCCTCACTAACTTTTCTTTTCCACAAACATAATCTTTTTTAATTTCAAAATTTCCGTTCCTTTTTCATGCACACAAAAACACCCTGTCGAAATTCGACAGGGTGTGTGTTACCTGACTATCCTGATTATCGCGTCCGATCAGGGGAAGAACGGCCAGACAACCGGGATGATAATCATACAAACAATGAATGCGACGATACAGAGCGGCACACCGACTTTGACATAGTCATTGAAGGCGTATTGCCCCGGTCCGAGTACCAACGTGTTCGGCGGTGTCGCAACCGGCGTGGCAAATGCAGCCGATGCGGCGATACCGATGCACATCAGGACGGCTTTCGGGTCGGCCCCGATGGCCTGTGCCATCGAGATACCCAGCGGTGCCAAGAGCGCCGCCGTCGCCGTGTTGTTCATGAACTGCGTCATGATGTTGCTCAAGAGATACATAACCGCCGCGATCACGAGCGGGTTCGGGTTATCCCCGAGCAGTCCGACGACCGAGTGCGCAATCAGCGCGCCCGCGCCCGACTTATCAAGGGCGTCGGCAATCGGCATCATCCCGGCAAACAGGAAAATCGTCACCCAGTCAATCGATTGGTACGCCTGTTTTTCCGTCATACAACCGGTCAGTACCGCAATGATAGCGCCGATGACGGCCGCCGTCGTGAGCGATACGCCGAGCTCTTTCGAGAAAATCATGACAATGACAACACCGACCAAAATCAAGAGCGAGATTGCCTTCTTCGTCGGGTCGCGTTTGATTTCCGATTCATCGACTTCCTGTTCGACTTCCGCCGATTCGTCGATGTCATGTTTCGGCAGCAAGCGCTTGCCGATCGTCAGGGTAAAGAGAACAGTAACGATCGACAACGGTATACCGATCCAGGCGAATTCAAAGAATCCGAAGGTCGGGAGACCTGCTTGCTGCAGGGCGCCGGTTACGATAATATTCGGCGGGGTACCGACCATCGTAATCGTGCCGCCGACGTTGGCGGCAATCGCCATCGGCATCAGGAAACGCGAGCCTTTCAGTTTCGCGACCGCGCAGATACCGGTGACAACCGGAATCAAGGATGCGGCCGTACCGGTGTTCGACAAGACCGAGCTCATGATAATCGTAACGAGCATGACGCCGAACATCAGCTTCGTTTCACTGGAACCGCACATTTTAACGACACGTTGACCGATATCCTGCGCCATTCCTGTATGGAACAACGCCGCACCGATGACAAACATGCCGGCGAACAAGACAACCGTCGAGTTCGACAGACCCGTGAAAATTTGCTTTTCCGGGATAACACCGAGCAGACCCAATGCAATCGAGCCGCTCAGGGATGTAATCGCCAACGGAATAATTTCAGTGATAAACAGAATGGCGACTACCGCAAGTACACATAAAGTGATTACTGCAGGACTCATACTTGACACCTTCTTTGCTCAAAAAGAATACGTGTGAAATCAGGCGACTCAGCCATGTGCGCCGAGCATCGCGAGCATCGTACCGGCGGCTACCGCCGTACCGATGACACCGGCCACGTTCGGGCCCATCGCATGCATCAAGAGGAAGTTTGCCGGGTTGGCTTTCGAACCGACAATCTGCGATACGCGGGCCGCCATCGGCACTGCCGAGACACCGGCCGAACCGATCAGCGGGTTCGTCTTGCCGTCTACCATGTACATAATCTGACCGAAGATAACACCGCCGGCCGTACCGAAGATGAAGGCAACCAATCCCAAACCGATGATTTCCAGCGTTTGAATGTTGAGGAAACTTTCCGCCGACATCGTGCAGCCTGTGCCCAATGCCAGGAAAATCGTGACCGTGTTCATCATCGCGTTTTGTGCCGTATCCGACAACCGCGCGGTGACGCCCGATTCGTTAATCAAGTTACCGAACATCAGCATCCCCAAGAGTGCCGTAATCGACGGCAAGAGCAAGCTGATGAAAATCGTCGCCGCAATCGGGAATACGACTTTTTCAAAGTGCGAAACCGGGCGCAGCTGTTCCATGACGATTTGACGTTGTTTCTTCGTCGTGAACAGCATCATGACCGGCGGCTGAATGAGCGGTACCAGGGACATGTAGGAATACGCTGCAACCGCAATCGCCCCCAACAGTTCCGGCGCCAATTTCGCCGCGAGGTAAATCGAGGTCGGGCCGTCCGCGCCGCCGATGATACCGATAGCGGCCGCCTGCGGAGCCGTAAAGCCCAGGAACATCGCGCCGCCCAAGGCAACGAAGACGCCGATCTGCGCCGCCGCGCCCAAGAGAAGCGTTTTCGGGTTCGCCAGCAGCGGACCGAAGTCCGTCATCGCACCGACACCCATGAAAATCAACGGGGGGAAGATTTCCTGACTGATGCCTAAGCCGATCAGATGGAATACCCCTTCTTCAAAACCGTTCTTCGGCAAGTTTGCCAACACACAGCCGAAGGCGATCGGTCCGAGCAAGAGCGGTTCAAACTCTTTCACGAACGCCAGGTACAACAGCACAAGCCCCACCACAATCATCAAGAGATGACCCCAAGTGAAGACAATCATGCCGCTATCATGCCATACCGAATTGATGGCCACGATAAAACCTTGCATAATGACTCTCCTTTTCACATATTCAGCTTCGTACCAATCGATGAATGCGATGTCGCCTTGTCTTTCCCGACACCTTTGCTCTTCCCGTCCCACGGGGAACAGCAAGACACTGCTGTGAGTGCGGTTCATCCTACCGTCAGCTGCGGACGGCGTTTTGCGTCCAACCGCAAAACGTTCGGTTTGCCGACTTCCGTCGGCCCTTCGTCTTACGACAGTCGCCTCCCCTGTCACCGCCGACGCGGTGCTTCCGTACAAGTTCCGCTCCATCGCAATCCGTCGGATGAAGTGCCCTTCATCCCGTTACCCTGCCGGACGGCTGCGCCTGTCGGTGCGACTGTACCCGTGCCGCCTCCCGAACAACCGTGTCGACCCATCCGTATCGGCGCTCCCCGCCGGTATCCCCACTCAGTCCGGCCGCTGCCGAGACTGCGTTCGGTATGGGTATTACGACCTTTCCGCCCCCACGGAAAGGGAACTGTTTGTTCCCGTCCGACCTCGGTCGGACTGTCGGATGAGTGCATCGCCGATGGCGATGTGTTTCCGTCCAATATATTCAGGTATAACTTAATTAAATTATACATGAATTTATAGGGAAGTCAATAGCGAAAGAATTTTTTTGCAATAAAAATTCCGATTTTCTATGAAGCTGCCCATCCCCGCGCCCGCTCCGCCCCAACCGCTCCACACCTCTCTACCGCATAACGCCGTGAACCGGCAGCCACACGTAGTGCCCCCCGCACGGTACGGCCGTCTGCGTATCCGTGTGTCCTTTCCGGCAGCGGTGTCATCGCGGCACCGTCCATCACTCCGCGCCATCGTGCCTCCTTGATGGTGATTACTTCCGCGCCGCGCCTTCCTATCACTTCTGCGCAGGCTTGTCCACACCGGCATACCGCCTTGCCGCCTTTATCTATCCGTTGTGCAACACCGCTCGTCTGCAGCGACAACGCCCCGGCAACTGTTTGATTTTTCGCGCGCCGTCGACCTGCCGCACGGCCGCGACCATCCCACATTGCCTCGGTGATATCACTCCCGTGACCGTTCTCTCCCCGTATCGATTCTCCGTAACGTGCCCACCATATCGGCCAACGCCGCACGCTCCTGTTGCAGCGAGCGGCGTATCGTTTCTACACCGAGACGAAAATCCCCCGCATCATGGCGTGCCGTTCTCATCGCGATTCGCTCCCCCTCCATCCGTCCGCCCGGGCAAGCCGTACATGCCTGTCGGCAGCATGCGTTCCGCTCCGTCAGTACTGCATCGAATGTCGCTCGCTATCCGATTCGCCATACCCTCACGCGGCGTTACCGATGCGCGAAAAACAGCGCCGTCTCTGCGGGTGTCTGCCGCCGCGGTGTTTGATTTCCGCAACCTCACTTCGGCACGGCTTCCCGTCATCACCGCGCCCATGGCCGCGACACCCCGAAATGTCCCGACAGCACCGGCCGCTGATGCGCCGTCGCTCCTGCCGCTCGGCTCACCGCACATCTGCACCATTGATCATCACGATACGATAATTGCCCGTACCGCATTCTCCGGGATCCCCCACACCGGGACGAACGGTACCTGCCGAGGCCGTTCTGTTTCGCACACATCCGTATCCCCTGCACGGACAACCGCCTGTCCGACCGCAAGTATCATTCCTTTGTTTAACTTTTTACCTGTCGTCGGTCTTCCTCTACACATTTCCTCTTACCTCCTTCACTGTGACTCCCTCCCGCACACAACGCCTCTTGAATCATTAAAATCAGGCTTGTTTTTCTGTTTTTTCTCAATCGTCAACGACGTGGACTCTATTTTTGTTTTTCTCCCAAAATTCATCTTTTATTTTTGTTTTTGAGACAGCGCATACAGAGCATATGACTTGCATATAACAACACGCGTGTCATTGTTGCGTCATCTTTTTCTCAAACATGCCCTCAAATCGTTTTTTTCGGGTGTTTTTTAGAGTCCTTGGTATATTCTTGTGGAAGTTTTCATGAATTCTGTCGAATTGAAAATTTGCCCCCTTTTCTTGCTTTTCGTTTTCCGCAACAGCAGTCAAAACATGTCCGCGATTTCCCGTCATTGCGTTTCCGCCTCTGCACGTTTGATTGTTGTCTTCTGTCGCCAAGTTGCGCCGCGGCGAATCTCCCTGCCGCCCGCCGCGACAGCCGCCGCCACGCGCCCCGTTTTCTGCTTCGGCAGGCAATGCGTCAAAACGACAAAAAGAGCGGTATATTGCCGCTCTTTTCTCGCTTGACGGATTCCTCACAAAAATCCTGTGTTGCGCTAAATACCCCGTTTTCGCTACGCCTGTACCCCCCCGGTGTGCCGCATGCCGGCTGTATTGTTTGTACCCGACTTTGTGCCCGCCAATAAAAAACGGCTTGCCGATGCAAGCCGTTTTCTTAATCCAGCAGAGAAGTGGTAAAAATAAACCAAGTGCAGAGTCCGATGACCGAGAGCATTGCCAAAAAAACACCGATTCCTTCGAGTGTTTTCGGGTACCCGTAGTGGAATTTCTCCCCCAACAATCCGCGCCGTAAAAACCATGAAAATTTGGTTCGCTTCTGAAACCAGCGGGCTTTTCGTTCTTCACCGATAATCTCTGCCGTAACACCGAATACTATCAATGTCACAATAACGGTAATCAACAAGCGATACATCACCTGCTGATCACTCAACTGTGTCATTTCCATACTGTCCACTCCTGTAACAGGAAAAGCCTCGACAATTCGAGGCCTTTCGCAACTGCTTCGTAGGTTCGCGGGGAAGACCGCATCCCCTACAAAACACATGTCATTTGTAGCGAATACCGTTCGCCGCATCTCGTCGCGCTTTACTTACCGTAAAGACGCTTTCACCAGGTGCGAACGCAACGCTTCCGAGGGGTGGGGAACCGCCTCGAAGACGTGATTGCCGTGCAATGCATTCGTTGTGACACGCGACCGCCCGTTGGAATGGCGAGCGCATGTCTCCGCTTTCGCGGGACCGATGTTTCGTGCATGAAACTACCCGTTTACTGTCTGTATTCGACGAAATCCTTGCCTTGCATACTTAAAGAGATGAAAACGATAAATCCGGTATTCCAAAGTATGCGACTATCCTTCGCCTGACAGCCTGCGGGGTGTCGGTCGTTCTTTCTTTTCGCGAATCGGCCGGGTAGTGCCTCTTCGTCTGTGGGTAAGATGAAAAGAAAGAGGTGGGTACGTTTTCTTCCAACATGTCCGGGACTCTTCGCCGCAAGCGATTACCCCGCATCAAAACGATGCGGACGGTAATCTGTCAGCATGCGAAGCGAGTCCGGGAAAATCCGCTCGTTTTAGCCGAGAACGACCAGGTCGTCGCCGGCTTGTACCGTTGCGTTGGCCGCAACAATTACGTCTTTGACAGTTGCATCATGCGGAGCATAGATTTCGTTCGCCATTTTCATCGCTTCCAATACGCAGAGGATGTCGCCTGCTTTGACAGCATCGCCTGCTTTGACAGCGACCGACAAAATCTTGCCCGGCATCGGGGCTTTGACAGTTTCAGCACCTGCCGGAGCTGCTGCTTTCGGAGCTGCTGCCGGAGCCGGTGCCGGTGCTGCCGCCGGAGCGGGAGCCGCTGCCGGAGCCGGAGCTGCTTTCGGAGCTGCAGCCGGAGCCACGCCGCCTACTTCATTTACTTCTACATCGTACACTTGACCGTTAACGGTTACGGAAAATTTTTTCATTCTTGATCCTCCTAAAGTAAAATTCTGAATCAGTACGTATCTACTGCCGAGATACGTGCGGCTGCAGTCCAACCGGTATTTTTGGCCGGCCGGATCGAGGCGACTTGACCGCTGCTATACCCCATTGACATAATTGCTGCCGTAATGACGGCTACGACTTCATCTTGGCTCGTCGCAGCAGGTGCTGCTGCGGACGCCGAAGCCGGAGCTGCCGTTTTTACCGGTTCAGCAGATTTTTTTTTTGCCTTTGTCGGATCGATTGCGTGGATAATCACCATGAGCACCCACAGCGCAATCAGAACGCCAAAGACGATTGTCATGTTGATGGCCATAAACAGCCATGCATTCAGTTCACCTGACATACTCGCTTCCCATCCTCTCTTTGTGAATTTATATTACGTTGCGCATGCCTGAAGCATGAAATCACAACGGAATATTCGCATGTTTTTTCGCAGGACGAGCTTCGCGTTTGCTTGCGAGCATGGCCAATGCGTTGATGACGTACGGCCGTGTTTCTTTCGGTTCGATGACCGCATCGACAAATCCACGTTCCGCCGCTTTGTACGGTGTCGCAAATTCTTCGACATATTCGGCCGTCTTTTGATCCTTGTCCGGATCTTTCTTGAAGATAATGTTCGCAGCGCCTGCCGGTCCCATTACCGCAATTTCAGCCGTCGGCCATGCAAATACCTGGTCTGCTCCCAAGTCTTGCGAGCACATTGCCAAGTACGATCCGCCGTATGCTTTACGCGTAATAACGGTGACCTTCGGTACCGTCGCTTCCGAGTAAGCAAAGAGCATCTTCGCACCGTGGCGAATGATACCGCCGTATTCCTGCTGTACGCCCGGCAAGAAACCCGGTACGTCAACGAAGTTTACGATCGGAATATTGAAGGCATCGCAGAAACGGATGAAACGGCTGGATTTGTCCGAGGCATTGATATCCAAGCAGCCGGCCATGAATTTCGGCTGGTTGGCGATAATGCCGACCGTCTGTCCGTCCATACGGGCAAAGCACGTGATGATGTTTTTCGCATAGTGCGCCAAGACATCATAGAATTCGCCGTTGTCGACAACCGATTTGATGACGTCGTACATATCGTACGCCGCGTTCGAGTTGTCCGGAAGCAAGGTGTTCAGACCTTCATCCATCCGCAACGGATCATCACCGGTATCCACAATCGGGGCTTCTTCCATGTTGTTGCTCGGCAAGAAGCTCAAGAGGTAACGAATCTGGTTCAAGCAGTCTTCATCGTTTTCCGCAATGAAGTGCGATACGCCGGAAACGCTGTTGTGCGTCATTGCGCCGCCGAGCTGTTCCGCCGTGACGTCTTCACCGGTAACCGATTTGACAACCAACGGACCCGTGATAAACATTTGGCTGGTATTCTTGACCATGTAGATGAAGTCCGTCAACGCCGGCGAGTATACCGCGCCGCCTGCCGACGGTCCCATGATCGCCGAAATCTGCGGAATGACACCGGACGAAATCGTATTTTCGAAGAAAATACGGCCATAGCCGGCCAATGCGTCAACCGCTTCCTGGATACGTGCGCCGCCGGAATCGTTCAAGCCGACACAGGGTGCGCCCATTTTCAGAGCCAGTTGGAGTACGCGCACGATTTTGCTCGCGTGCATTTCACCGAGCGAACCGCCTTCGACGGTGAAGTCCTGCGCGAACGCATAGACCAATTTGCCGTCTACCGTACCGTAACCGGTGACAACGCCTTCACCCGGCAAGTCTTTCTTGTCCTGTCCGAAGTTGACGCAGCGATGTTTGACCAAAGCGCCGATTTCGACAAAGGAGCCGTCATCAAACAACTGTGCCAAACGTTCACGGGCAGTCATTTTGCCTTTAGCGTGTTGTTTTTCAATCCGCTTTTCGCCGCCACCCATACGGACATGTTCCATATTTTTGTGGAGCAATTCAATCTTCTGTTGGTTTACAGACATTCTCACACCTCCGATAATTGTCCCCCACAAGGGGAGCCGCCTTGGAAAACAGCGGCGGCTTGGCTGTTTTGAATTAGCTCATGCGTTGGGTCAATTCAATAAGAAGTCCGTTCGTAGCTTTCGGGTGTAAGAAGCCAATCCGGCATCCGCCTGCACCGTAGCGGGGTTTTTCGTCCAACAGACGAACACCGCGTTCTTTCAGGTCCGTCAATGCGTTTTCGATGTTGTCGACACGCAATGCGACGTGCTGGAAGCCGTTACGATGTTTTTCGATGTAGCGGGCAATCGGGCCGTCCGGAGTGGTGGATTCGAGGAATTCCAATTCCGCTTCACCCAATTTGAAGAAGCTTACGTTAACCGCCTGTTCTTCAACAGTTTCGTCCGGAGATGTCGGATGAATATCCAACGCTTCTTCAAACAACGCTTTTGTTTTTTGCAGGTCATCGACCGCAATGCCGACGTGATCGACACAAAGCACTTTCCAGTTTGCCATGTTTAACTCCTCCTTAAACTTGAAACTTGAACTACTTGAAACTATTTTACCACCTTTCCCACGAGGGATTCAACGACTGTGTAAGGATCGATTTTCCTTGCAAAGACTTGATCCACGTAGGTATCAAATTCACCCGTCGATGTCACTTTGTTCATGACATAGCGGGAGATTTGCTCTTTGACCATCTCCGTAATCTCATTGACAGTGCGTTCCCGACGACGTTGTTCGAGTTCGCCCGTTTCAATCAGATGTTGGCGATGTTCTTCCATCGCGTTGATGACGTCTTCGACGCCTTCGTTCTTGCTTGCGATGGTACGCATAATCGGCGGTCGCCAAGCGACTTCTTCCGTGTTCAGGTCGAGCATCATTTCAATTTCGACATTCAGGCGGTCCGCTCCGTCACGGTCGCATTTGTTAATCGCAAATACGTCACCGATTTCCAGAATCCCCGCCTTGATTGCCTGGATGTCGTCACCCAGACCCGGCACCAATACTACCAACGTAGTATCCGCATTCTTCACGATATCCACTTCGGACTGACCGACACCTACCGTTTCGATCAGCACCACGTCCATACCGAACGCATCCATCAGCTTGACCGCGTCGGCCGATTTTTTCGACAAGCCGCCGAGGCTGCCGCGTGTCCCCATACTGCGGATAAACACGCCGGTATCCAGCGTCAAGTCATTCATCCGAATCCGGTCACCCAAAATCGCGCCGCCGCTGAACGGGCTGGTCGGGTCGACCGCGACGATGCCGACAGTCTTCCCCTGCGTGCGATAGTACTTCACCAATTTGTCCGTCAGCGTACTTTTCCCCGCTCCCGGTGCACCGGTAATCCCGATTACCTGGGCATTGCCGGTATGGCTGTATACTTCGCGAAGTATGTCCGTGTATCCTTCCGTCTCGTTTTCTACCGCAGAGATCGACCGCGCTAAGGCCAGCCTGGATCCATTCCAGAATTCTTTCATTAAATCCATCGGTTTGCCCCCCTTGGTCAATACACCGGTCCCGGCGGCAAGTTGCCGCCGTACCGGTTGAGCACAAAGAAATGCTTATTTCTTAACGTGTTCGTTAATGAATTCTACGATCTTCGAGGTCGGAGTCCCCGGCGTGAATACGGCCTGTACGCCGGCTGCTTTCAGATCCGGAATATCGCCTTCCGGAATGACGCCGCCGCCGATCACGAGTACATTGTCCATGCCGCGTTCTTTGAGCAACTCAATGACACGCGGGAACAAGGTCGCATGTGCGCCGGAAAGCAGGCTCAACGCAACTACGTCAACGTCTTCGGACAAGGCCGCTTCCGCGATTTGTTCCGGCGTCTGACGCAAACCCGTGTAAATAACTTCGAATCCTGCATCGCGCAAGGCGCGAGCAACTACTTTTGCACCGCGGTCATGACCGTCAAGACCCGGTTTTGCTACGATGACTCTGATCAGTTTTTCTGCCATGATGATTTACCTCCCGTAATTAGCTAGATTATACCGTTGCATGTGCCTGGTATTCACCGAAGACATCACGCAATACGTTACAAATTTCACCCAACGATGCATACACACGTACTGCATCGAGAATCAGCGGCATGAGGTTGACGTTTTCGTCTTGTGCACCGGCACGCAATGCTTCCAGGGTCTTCTTGACCGCTTCCTGATCGCGTTCCGCTTTGACTTTCGCCAACTTCTTGGACTGGAATTCGCCGACCGATGCGTCGACCTTCAAGAGGCCTTCGACCGGTTTTTCTTCGACTTGGAATTTGTTGACGCCGACAATTACGCGTTCGCCGGATTCAACTTCCATCTGCCATTGATATGCCGATTCCTGAATTTCTTTTTGGATGTAGCCTTTTTCGATTGCTACGACCGCGCCGCCCATTTCGTCAATCTTGCGGATATATTCTTCCGCTTCTTTTTCGATTTGGTCGGTCATCGCTTCGACATAGTACGAGCCGCCGAGCGGGTCGACTACGTCAGCCAGGCCGGATTCGTAAGCAACGATTTGCTGCGTACGGAGAGCAATCTGTACCGATTCGGTCGTCGGCAATGCCAACGCTTCATCGCGGGAGTTCGTGTGCAGGGACTGGGTACCGCCCATAACCGCAGCGGCCGTTTGCAACGCAACGCGGACGATGTTGTTGTCCGGCTGTTGCGCCGTCAGCATCGAGCCGGCAGTCTGCGTGTGTACACGAAGCATCATGGATTTCGGTTTTTTCGCACCGAAACGTTCTTTCAAAATGCGTGCCCACAGACGGCGGGACGCACGGAATTTTGCGACTTCTTCCAGTACGTTGTTGTGCGCATTCCAGAAGAACGAGAGACGCGGCGCGAAGTCGTCGATATTCAAACCGGCTTTGAGCGCTGCTTCAATGTAGGCGATACCGTCGGCAATCGTGAATGCGATTTCCTGCGACGCCGTCGAACCCGCTTCACGAATGTGGTAACCGGAAATCGAAATCGTGTTCCATTTCGGTACATTCTGCGAGCAGTATTCGAAGATGTTCGTAATCAACCGCATCGACGGTTTCGGCGGGAAGATGTAGGTACCGCGAGCCGCATATTCTTTGAGAATATCGTTCTGGATCGTACCGCGCAACGCGCTGGCCGGTACACCCTGTTTTTCCGCAACGGCAATGTACATCGCCAAGAGAACGGACGCCGGAGCGTTGATCGTCATCGAGGTGGAGACTTCGCCCAAGTTGATTTGGTCAAACAGGATTTCCATGTCCGCCAAAGTGTCAATCGCAACCCCGACTTTACCGACTTCGCCGGCACTCATCGGATCGTCAGAGTCATATCCGATCTGGGTCGGCAAGTCAAATGCGCAGGACAGGCCTGTCGCACCGTTTTCAATCAGGTAACGATAGCGTTGGTTGGATTCTTCCGCGGTCGCAAACCCCGCATACATACGCATCGTCCAGAGACGACCGCGATACATGGTCGGTTGGACACCGCGTGTGTACGGGTATTCACCCGGGATTCCCAGGTCACGTTCGTAATCAAAGCCTTCTACATCCAGCGGAGTGTAGAGCTTGTTGTGTTTCAGATTCGGACGCTCCGGGCGTTTCGCATACATTTCGGCAACTTTTTCTTCGTATGCCGCGAGTTTGGCCTGCAAGGATTCGTTAGCCATGTGTTCATCATCCTCCTAAAAAATATAAATATATCGCTTCGCAGTCCTTCACGCTGCGAAGGTGACTATCGACGCGAAACGCTTTGCGGGTTTTCCCCGTCTTTCGGTTTCGCGCGATGGGTCAACTGAATCGTACGGACTTACGCTTTTTTCATGCTACCCGTTTCGAGGAAGCGGGTATAGAAGTCAAACGCTTCGTCCATGAGATGCGGGGTCTGGGAACCGCCGCATTTCGCTTCGGCACGTTTGAGGTAATCACGCAATTCGTCCTGATAATCCGGGTGAACGATATTGTCGATGATGACCCGTGCTCTTTCTTTCGGCGACAAGCCGCGCACGTCGGCCACGCCCAATTCGGAAATATATACATGCACGTCGTGTTCCGAGTGATCCACATGGGACACAAACGGCGTGATGCAGGAGATTTTGCCTTCTTTGGCAATCGAGTTCGTGAAGAAGATGCTCAGGTAGCCGTTGCGTGCGAAATCGCCCGAACCGCCGATACCGTTCATCATCTTCGTACCGGTAACATGCGTCGAGTTGACGTTGCCGTAAATATCCATTTCCAGCGCCGTATTCATCGCGATAACGCCGAGGCGACGGATGACTTCCGGGTTGTTGGAAATTTCCTGCGGACGCAGCACGATTTTTTCACGGTATTCTTTGATATTGTCATAGAACCGTTTCAATCCGTCCGGCGACGGCGAGAGGCTCGTCCCCGAAACGACGTCCAATTTGCCGGCATCAATCAGGTCAAACATGCCGTCCTGGATGACTTCGGAGTATACCGAAAGTCCTTCGTACGGCGAGTCTACCAAGCCGGAGATAACCGCGTTGGCTACATTGCCGACGCCCGATTGCAGCGGCAAGAGGTTCTGCGGCAGACGACCGTGTTTGACTTCGTTTTGCAAGAAATCAATCAGGTTGTGGCTCATCGCTTTGGCATCGTCACCGATCGGTGCGAACGGACGGTTTTTGTCCGTGATATCCGACGGAACGATAGCGATGATCTTGTTCGGATCGCATTCGATGTACGGAGTACCGATGCGGTCACCTGCAGATACGATCGGAATCGGTTGCCGGTTCGGCGGGTTGAGCGGTTGATAAATGTCGTGCATCCCTTCGAGTTCTACCGGTTGCGATACATTGACTTCGACGATGACGCGTTTTGCCTGGTCAACATATACCGGCGAGTTGCCGATCGCCGTTGTCGGTACCAAATGACCGTCTTCCGTAATCGCACATACTTCGATGATGCAGACATCCAAATCTCCGAAGAAGCCGTAGCGTGCCTGTTGGGCGACATGGCTCAGATGCATATCGATGTAATGCACTTTGCCGCTGTTAATCGCCTTACGCAGTACGCCGTTGGTCTGGTAGGGGAACCGACGGTTCATCCCGCCGCACTCTACCAGGGCCTGGTCCGCTTCCGGTCCGACCGACGCGCCGGTCCACAGGTCGATTTGGAAATGTTCCTTTTCGATGCGGTCTTTCAATGCCAGCGGCACCGCTTTCGGATAGCCGGACGGTGTAAAACCGCTGATCCCGATTTTGTCGTTCGGGTTGATCATCTTGGCCGCTTCTTCAGCCGTTACCACTTTGGAGAGAAGTTCTTTACAACGAATTCTGTCCTGAATGTCGATCATGTTACCATCTCCTTTTACCTATTAAATTTGTACCATAAGAACCGCGGTGGTAGCACGATTCTTGCAGAAACTAAAAGAAGGATCCTTGACAACACAAAAGATCCTTGTACGTGCGAAGAGACCTTTTGCGGTCCCATGGCCGATGGCATAGGGAATCATCATCCTTCATCCGATCCTCTGCAGCGGTAGTAACCGCTCCTTGCCGACCCGACAACTGTCGGCAATGCGGATGATCTTGTTTCGTCTTCATTCTAAGACAGAACGCAAGAAAAGTCAATTACGGTTTTTCTCGCATTCTTTCGTCCGAGAAAATTGATATTTTATTTAGAAACGCAGTTGACATTGCGTTTGGTCATCCGCACAAAACGATTTTTGTCGATTTTCTCTATTTTATAAATCTCCATGTTCTGTTTTGTTTGATTTATTGTCAACTTTTTGTTGGCAGGCGCCCGCCCACAACCCGCACAAAAACCAATACGTCAACGCGACCGAACGATTAAAAAAAGCATAATCGGTCAACCCGTTGACCGTCATTCCGGCCGTTGCCAGCAAGACGGCCAGCGAGGCACCGCGCACCCAACCGCCTGCGGCGGTGCGATACGTCCGCCAAGCGGCATAGCCGTGTCCCCAAAACGCCAGCAGAAAGAGCATCAGTCCCGGCAGTCCCGTCTCCGCGGCAATATGCAGGTACATATTATGCGCATGATAAATCAAGACATCCGCATTGTGTACATAGTAGTCATACTGCGGATACACGCTGACATATGCGCCCCAGCCGATACCCGTCCACGGCGCGTCGGCAATCATCTGCAAGGTACTGTCCCAAAACGCAAACCGCAGCAAGACGGAGGTGTCCGTCCCGCTGAACAGCGACACCATCCGTTCCGTAATCTGCCCGTGGTACCCGAGGATAAACAGCGGTATCAAAGGTAATCCCCACGCCAACCGCCGCTCCCAGCACAGCGCCGCGACCATCCACATCACCACGACAGCGACCCACGCACCGCGCGAATACGTCAGCGCCAGCGCGACTGCCGTCACGACCAGCACGAGCGCGACCGCCCGCCGCGCTCTCGACCGCCGCAATGCCGCCAGCGCACCGACCATCGCCGCCACCGCCAGCAGCAAGTACGCCGCCAGCAAGTTCGGATTGCCGAGTGTACTGTACATCCGACGGCGCAACAGCGGAAACCGCACCGCATCCGTCCACACGTCCGTCGTACCGCGAATACTCTCGACAAAGTACTGATAAAATCCGTCGCCCAATACGACCAAGAGTCCCGCCACAAACGCGCCGATGGCCCGATTCAAATACCGGCGCGCAGTCAAGTACCGCCGCAGTAAAAAATAAAATCCGACCCACCCGCCGACATGGTACCAAAAGTTATACGCGCTGGCGGCCGGGTCCGGCGCCTCGTATGTCGTCGCGTACGCCCACACGGCAAACAATACCAAGGCAGCCCCCGCCGCGGAAAGCGGCTTTCGCCGGCGCGTCAGCACCAGCTCCGGCAGACACAGGCACACGCCGGCCAGCAGGCACCACGCCCACGCCGCGGCGCACCACGGCATAAAAAAAACGGCGGCATAGACCAGCAGTCGGATTCCCGCACGCAATGCGGAAACCGCCGATACCGACAATGACATGCACGAACCCTCCTTTATCTTGACCGCGATTTGTCATATTTTTGACCTTTAATTGCTCCTATTATACCTATTTGCCGTATGCTTTGTCTATTATCATCCGCTGTTCATCGACACCGACGGAATCGATGTGATACAATATACCCAGCAAGGAGGGACACATATGAGCAAAATCAAGCTGGGCACATTGGTCGTCGCGTTCGGCTATATTATCTACCACATCAACCATTTCGGCTGGAACTACGGCAACGCCGCCGTCTTTGCGTTTCTGATGGTCTGTATTGCCGCCGATTGCTACCAAATGGCACGGAAAAGCACCGCCGACAAACACCGCAACAAGCGGTTACGCAAATAAAACTTGTACCGGCGAGCAGATTGCGCCCGTTAATGTGTATCCCGCTATTATGACAAGGAGGTGCTCCTATGAGCATGATTGGCAAACATTTACCCGAATTTCGCGCCGACTATTACCAAAACGGCGAATTGAAACAGCTGACCGACAAAGACGTCCTCGGCAAGTGGGCGATTTTCTTCTTCTACCCGGCGGACTTCTCATTCGTCTGCCCGACGGAACTGGCGGATTTGGCCGACCACTATGACGAAATTCAACAATTGGACTGCGAAGTCTACAGCGTCTCGACAGACAGCCACTTCGTCCACAAAGCATGGGCAGATGCCTCGGAAAGCATCCGCAAAGTAAAATACAAAATGATCGGCGACCCTGCCGGCGTACTCACCCGCTACTTTGACGTCATGACGGAAGAAGACGGCATGGCACAACGTGGCGCCTTCATCATCGATCCGCAAGGCATCATCCAAGGCATCGAAATCACTGCCGACGGCATCGGCCGCAATGCCGCCGAACTCGTCCGCAAACTGGAAGCGGCGCAATTTGTGGCCGAGCACGGCGACCAAGTCTGCCCCGCCCGCTGGAAACGCGGCGACAAGACCCTCACTCCGGGCGCCGACCTCATCGGTCATATCTGACAACAAAAAAGCCGCCGTACGGCGGCTTTTTCAATTGCACAAACCACTACACTTGCGCTATACTGAGCACAATCCAACGAACGCAAAAAGGAACGGTGAATCTATGATTATTACACGCACACTCAGTGACGGTATCTACTGTCTCGGCGCCTCGGACTGGCGCAACGATCGATTTGAAAACTTATTTCCCTTGCCGGACGGGTTGAGCTACAACTCCTACCTGATTCGCGATGAAAAAATCGCTATTCTCGACACCGTCGATGCCTCCGTCCGTCGCGAATACATTGAAAACCTGCTCGGTCTCCTGGACGGTGCCAGCCCGGACTACCTCGTCATCAACCACATGGAGCCCGACCATTGTGCTTGCATCCTCGACCTCGTCGAACGATTCCCCGACATGCAACTCGTCGGCAATCGTAAAACCATGATTTTCTTTGAACAATTCTACGGGACCGCCCTCCCCGACCGCTATCATTTCGTCAAAGACGGCGACGTCCTCGACCTCGGCCGCCACAAGCTGCGTACCTTGATTATGCCGATGGTCCACTGGCCGGAAGTCACCGCCACCTTTGAAGAAACGACGGGCACCCTCTTCAGCGCCGACGCATTCGGCTCCTTCACCCCCGTCACCGGCAATATTTTCCTGGACGAACGTGACAACCACGAGGCCTATTTTGCCGAAGCACGTCGCTACTATGCCAACATCGTCGGCATGTACGGCCCGCAAGTCGCCCATGCAATCAAAAAGCTCTCGGCGCTGCCCATTCGCATGATTGCCCCGCTCCACGGGCTCATCAGTCGCACGCCGCAAGACGTCGACGCCTTTCTCGACCGCTACCGACTCTGGAGCACCTACACACCGGAGACGGACGGCGTGCTCATCTGCGTCGCCTCCATGTACGGCAACACCGAACGCGCCATGCAATATTTCGCGGCTCGTCTCGCCGATGCCGGCGTGCGCAACATCGCGACCAGGGAAATCTCCAAAACCGACCTCTCCTACGTCATCGCGGACTGCTTCAAGTACAGCCACATCGTACTGGCCGCCCCGACGTACAACTTTGACCTCTTCCCGCGCATGGCCCACCTGCTCGACGACTTCGGACGCTTGCACCTGTCTCACCGCCGGCTTTTCCTCGTCGGCAACCACACCTGGTCGAGCCATGCCATCAAAAAAATGACCGCCGCGCTGGAAGGCTTGCGCGACATGACCATGGTCGCAGATCCCGTCGACATTCTCTCCTCGCTGTCTGCGGAAACGGAAACCGCCCTCGCCGACGCCGCAAAGGCCGTCGCCGCCGACCTCCGTACACGCCGTTGACAAACCGTGCCAAGTTCGGTAAAATAGACAAGTATTGAGCACGGAGAGGTGTCCGAGTGGTTGAAGGTGCATGATTGGAAATCATGTGTACGGCGCAAACCGTACCGGGGGTTCGAATCCCCCTCTCTCCGCCAGCCGTAAAAAACAATATTGCACCATGTTGCAGTATCTTGCCATACGCCGTCAAGCCTTGTCGCTTGGCGTTTTTTTCTTGTATGAGTTCAATGAGTATCAAGCGCCTTTTAGGTTAATTATGTGCTGTACGTTGCTGCTTTCCGCCCTATTTCTGCCCTATTTCCACAGCTTGCCCTATTATCCGCGTCCGTTTTGAGACTTGTTCAGATGGTAGGATGCATCGCCCCTTATCCTATTACTTCTATGTCGCCGGCAATTTTCCCGTTTCGCTTTTTTCGGCGACCATTCCCGCCGATGTCGGTCTTGTTCTTTACCGCCTGCAATGCGAAAAAGGCAATCAAAAAAGACGCCGAAGCGTCTTAATCGGTAACTCAATAAGCGGCCGGGGTGTGAGCATCTTGCAAGCGGAGGACAACCACGGTCTAAGTAAGCAAGATAAACGGAAAACGCGTTTATCTTGTTTCTCTTTGTTTACTCAAATTTGCCGTAATACCCGCAACAATTCGGGGGTGGGCAGTTTCCTATTTCCTGCGTTTCTTGCCCTCAAATTTTTCCTCATACTCATCTACGTAGTATACCTTACCGTCTTCACCTACAAACTCCGCTTTGCGTAAATCGATGCGCCCTTTGTTTCTTTCCAGAATTGCTTTGTACTCCTCATAGGTCAGGCCTTTAATTCTCGCCATTTCGCGGTCTGTCTCTTCATAGATTTCGTCAATCGTCATTAACAATCACCTCCAATTTCACACGCGTTATTTCGCCGTCTGTTGTCACATCAACGATTTTATATCTCGTGCCGCGCGATCAGAAACTCTTGTTGCCCTCTGTACCGCGACAGCGGGGAGATATACGCACCGCGTCGTTTTTCTGAACAGTATAGCACAAAGGACTCTCCGCAAGGGAGAGTCCTTTGTGCATCTATCCGCCTTACCCTACGGTAAGATTATTCGTCGTCCTTGATGACCCCGTCGGACACGTCGGCAGCGACATCCGTGGTGGAGGCATCGTCTTTGACAACGCCGCCGCTCTTCGAATCATCGTTGCTGACCTCGCTGTCGGCAGCATCATCTTGCACGAGCCCTTTTCCGTCATCTTTGACGAGCCCGCCACCGTCCGCGTTGCGGCGACCATCCTGTTTCTCTGCGTCGGTAGGCTCCGTTTCGGTCGAAGATTTCTCTACAGGTTCCGAATCCGAAGTCGGCTCTCCATCCGCCGGTGCATCGTCTGCCGGTATCAATCCCGGCGACGGTTCGTCATGCAGCAGATTCACCTTGCGGTAGCGTGCCATGCCGGTACCCGCCGGAATGAGCTTGCCGATGATGACATTTTCCTTGAGACCGAGCAAGGGGTCGATTTTCCCCTTGATGGCGGCATCTGTCAGGACACGTGTCGTTTCCTGGAAGGATGCGGCCGACAGGAACGATTCTGTCGCCAACGCCGCTTTGGTAATCCCCAACAGTTCATGCGTACCGGTCGCCGGTTTTTTGTCTTCCGCCGTCAGGCGACGGTTTTCGCGTTCGAGCAGGCCTGATTCCACACGTTCGCCCGGCAAGAAATCCGCATCGCCCGGATCGTCGATTTTGACTTTGTGGAGCATCTGCCGGACGATGACTTCGATATGTTTGTCGTTGATTTCCACGCCCTGCGACTTGTAGACCTTTTGGACTTCGTATACGAGGTAACGCTGGGTCGCATTGACGCCGAGCACCCGCAAAATATCATGCGGATTGATGGAGCCTTCCGTCAAGCGAGCGCCTTTTTCGATTTCTTCGCCGTCGGCCACAACGATTTTGAGCCCGAAGGGAATCGTCTTTGACCACACGTCCGCCCCGTCGGTCACGTTGATTTTGAAGACTTGTTCGTTGCCTTCCACTTCTTCAATCTGCACCGTGCCGCCGATTTCACTGATAATCGCATTACGTTTCGGTTTACGCGCTTCAAAGAGTTCTTCGACACGCGGCAGACCTTGCGTAATATCTTCGTTCGACGCGACACCGCCGGTGTGGAATGTCCGCATCGTCAGCTGCGTGCCCGGTTCCCCGATGGACTGCGCGGCAATGATGCCGACCGCTTCGCCGACTTCCACTTGCCGCCCCGTACCGAGGTTGCGACCGTAGCACTTCATACAAATGCCGTGCGGCGAATGACAGGTCAACGGCGAACGGATTTGTGCTTTGTCATAGAATTTTTCAATTTCTGCGGCGTCTTCTTCGACGATGAGTTCGTTTTTCGCTACAATCAGGCGCCCCTTGTCATCGACAAAATCCTGCGCCGCGGTACGACCGGCAATCCGGTCGCGGAGCGGCTCGATAATCCCGTCACCTTCCCGAATGGCTTCCACTTCCACGCCGATGACTTCATCCAAGCGCACGCGGACGACTTTGACATCACTGGCCAAAATCGACTCAATCGTCGTATCGCTCAGTTTTTCGCCGGCTTTGAAGAGTACCTGTCCCGATTCGTCAACTACGTCATCGACGATTTCTTTGTCACGCATCCGGTTCATCATTTCTTCGCGCAAGCGATTGCGCAATTGTTCTTCCGGCTCGCCGAGGCTGACCACGGTCTTTTCATTGGACACATGGGCATGCTCCGCCGTATTGCTGTAGTACCCGCGCAGAACGATTTCCGGTACGAGATGTGCCCCGATGATATCGAGATCCGCTTCGGCAATCAATTGCCCCGCCGGCAACAAAATTTCGCCTGTCTTGGGGTCGATGACCGGTGCATCCAAAATCCGCCCGATGAGCTTGTCACGCAGTACCTTGACCGCCGCTTTCGACGACGTCGCAAAGCGACCGCGTTCACGCACGAAGTCAATCGTCACGATATCGCAATCCTGCTCACGGACGATGACATCCTGCGAGACATCGACCAGACGCCGCGTGAGGTAGCCGGAGTCGGCCGTCCGAAGCGCCGTATCGGCAAGCCCCTTACGGGCACCGTGGCTGGAGGTAAAGTAGTCCAATACCGTCAGCCCTTCACGGAAATTGGCTTTGATCGGCAAGTCGATAATCCGTCCCGTCGGGTCGGCCATGAGGCCGCGCATCCCCGCCAGCTGACGAATCTGCTGTTCATTACCGCGGGCACCGGACTGCGCCATCATCGTCAAGGGGTTGAATTTATCCATCCCCTTCATCATCGCCTTGGTGACTTTCGTCGTCGCATCATCCCACACCTTGATGGTGTTGCGATAGCGTTCATCTTCCGTAATCAAACCGCGTCGGAACATCGCATGAATCTTTTCGACGGTCTTGTCGGCTTCTTCCAAAATTGCTTTCTTGTCTTCCGGCACGCGAATATCATCAATCCCGATGGTCATGCCGGCTTTACGGGCATAGTAGAACCCGAGTTTTTTCACTTTGTCGAGCAGTTCGGCCGTTTCCGCCATACCGAAGGTGCGGAAACATTCGTTGATAAGCTTGGCCAGCTGCTTTTTGTCCATCAGCATGCCCGTTTCCAAGAGCGACACGCCGGCATGATCGACACGACGGAATTTGCGCAATTCTTTCGGCAATTCCGCATTGAAAATCATCCGTCCCGGCGTAGTCAGTACCAGCACGCTGTGTTTCTCCCGTTCCGCATCCGTGAGCAGCTGCGCCGGGATATCTTCCGTCGGCACCGGCAGGAAGATGTATTCCTGCAGACGGACTTCGTGCTGATCGTAGGCCATGCGGACTTCATCGCTGTCCGCAAAGGTCGGAATCGGCACGCTGATTGCCTTGGCGGCGTCATCAGACAGCGAATACGTGAACTCCGTCACCTTGCGCTTTTCGGCCGGATACTCTTCACTGCGGTCGATGGTCAGGTAATACGACCCGAGTACCATGTCCTGTGACGGTACGGCGACCGGTTTGCCGTCCTTAGTCGACAAAATATTGTTGACCGACAGCATCAGCGTCCGCGCCTCCGACTGCGCTTCCACCGACAGCGGCAAGTGGCACGCCATCTGGTCGCCGTCAAAGTCGGCGTTGTAGGCGGCGCACACGAGCGGATGCAGCTTGATCGCGCGGCCTTCCCACAAAATCGGTTCAAACGCCTGAATTCCCAAGCGGTGCAATGTCGGCGCACGGTTCAAGAGAATCGGGTGTTCGTGAATGACATCTTCCAGTACGTCCCAGACTTCCGGAACGACTTTTTCTACTTTTTTCTTGGCACTTTTAATATTGGTCGTCAAGCCGCGTTTCACGAGTTCTTTCATCACGAACGGCTTGAACAGTTCGAGCGCCATTTCTTTCGGCAATCCGCACTGGTGCATTTTGAGTTCCGGTCCGACGACGATAACCGAACGGCCGGAATAGTCGACACGCTTGCCCAGCAAGTTTTGGCGGAACCGCCCCTGCTTACCTTTGAGCAAATCCGACAGCGACTTAAGCGGACGGCTGCCCGCACCGGTCACCGCACGACCGCGACGACCGTTGTCAATCAACGCATCGACCGCCTCCTGCAGCATGCGCTTTTCATTGCGCACGATAATATCCGGCGCATGCAGTTCCATCAAGCGTTTCAATCGGTTATTCCGGTTGATGACACGCCGATACAAATCATTCAAGTCGCTCGTCGCAAACCGCCCGCCGTCGAGCTGCACCATCGGACGCAATTCCGGCGGAATGACCGGGATGCAATCCAAAATCATCCATTCCGGACGGTTGCCCGACTTGCGGAATGCTTCCACCACTTCCAGACGGCGAATCGCCCGCAGGCGTTTTTGGCCGGAGTTACCGTCCAGTTCCGCCCGCAGTTCGGCGTGCAAGGCATCCAAATCGATTTCCTGCAACAATTTCTTAATCGCCTGGGCGCCGATTTCCGCGACAAACGCATCGCGCCCGTAGGTCGCGACCGCGTCCTGATATTCCGGCTCCGTGAGCAGTTGCTTTTTCGTCAGGCCCGTGTCTTTCGGGTCCAAGACGATATAGGCGACAAAGTACAATACCCGTTCCAAGGATTTCGGAGAAATATCCAAAATCAGCCCCATTCGGCTCGGAATGCCTTTGAAATACCAAATATGCGACACGGGTGTAGCCAACTCAATATGTGCCATGCGTTCGCGACGCACTTTGGCACGGGTGACTTCTACGCCGCACTTGTCGCAGATGACCCCCTTGTTCCGGATGCGCTTGTACTTCCCGCAATGACATTCCCAGTCTTTTTGCGGTCCGAAAATCCGTTCGCAAAACAATCCGTCCCGCTCCGGTTTCAGCGTCCGGTAGTTAATCGTTTCCGGTTTGGTCACCTCACCGTGCGACCACTCGCGAATTTTTTCGGGTGAAGCCAACCCGATTTGCATCGAGTCAAATTCATTTACGTCCAACAAATATACCGCTCCCTTCCCGCTGTCGTATTAGTTTTCGTCCGGTTCTTCCGTTGCAAAAAACGGATCGTCCGCGCGCACGCGACTGCTTGCGCCCGTTGCGTCGTCTTCGGCGTCTTCATCCGCCGGTACGAGGCCGCCTTCGTCGGCAGCATGGTCGTCGGATTCCGGCGCCGGTATATAGCCTCCGTCAGCGCCGTTCCGGCCGATGAGCTCGCCGACCTCTTCCGAGGTCATCTGGCTGTCTTCATCGTCGAGTTCCTTGATGACGACTTCTTCGCCGTTTTCATTCAAAATCCGCACGTCCAAGCCGATGCTCTGCAGTTCCTTGAGCAGGACTTTGAACGATTCCGGTACGCCCGGTTCGGGGATATTTTCCCCTTTGACGATTTTTTCATACGCTTTGACACGACCGATGACATCGTCGGATTTGACGGTCAGTATTTCCTGCAAGGTATAGGCCGCCCCATACGCTTCCAAGGCCCAGACTTCCATTTCCCCGAACCGCTGTCCGCCGAACTGGGCTTTGCCGCCGAGCGGCTGTTGCGTCACCAGCGAGTACGGACCGGTCGAACGGGCGTGAATCTTGTCGTCGACCAAGTGGTGCAATTTGAGCATGTACTTGTAGCCGACGGTGACTTTGTTGTCCATCCGTTCGCCCGTGCGACCGTCATAGAGCCACGTCTTGCCGTCACGCGGCAAGCCCGCCATTTCCAGTGTGGTAAACACATCTTCTTCGGACGCGCCGTCAAAGACCGGCGTCGCGATATGCACGCCTGCCACATCCGGCTCCGGCATGCCGTACGTATCGACATCATAGCCGCCGTCGCGCAAGCGCTGTTCCACATCGGGGTCGCCGTTGCGGATTTGCATACCGAGTGCCTGCACCGCGCGGCCCAAGTGCGTTTCCAGTACCTGTCCGATATTCATTCGGCTCGGTACGCCCAAGGGATTCAGTACGATTTGCACCGGCGTACCGTCCGGCATAAACGGCATATCTTCCTGGCGCATGACGCGCGACACGACCCCTTTGTTGCCGTGACGCCCCGCCATCTTGTCGCCTTCATGGATTTTCCGTTTTTGGGCGATATAGACCCGCACCAATTTATTGACACCGGGGGCCAGTTCGTCCCCGTTTTCGCGTGTAAATACGCGCACATCGACGATTTTGCCCGATTCGCCGTGCGGTACCCGCAGACTCGTATCGCGGACTTCGCGTTCTTTCTCACCGAAAATCGCCCGCAACAGCTTTTCTTCCGGCGTCTGTTCCGTTTCGCCTTTCGGCGTGCATTTGCCGACAAGCACATCGCCCGGCGAGACTTCCGCCCCGACCATGATGATGCCGTCTTCATCCAGATATTTGAGCGAATCTTCGCTGACATTGGGAAGCTGACGGGTGATTTCTTCCGCGCCGAGCTTCGTATCGCGCGAATCGCATTCGTATTCTTCAATATGAATCGACGTATAAATATCTTCTTTCGCCAATTCTTCGCTGAGCAAAATCGCGTCTTCGTAGTTGTAGCCTTCCCACGGCATGAACGCGACCAGCACATTGTAGCCCAGTGCCAACTCGCCGCCGTCCGTCGCCATACCGTCCGCCAGCGTTTGCCCCGCTTCCACACGCTCGCCCTTCGTCACCAGCGGATGCTGATTGACGCAAGTGCTTTGGTTGGAGCGGACGAACTTGATGAGGTCGTAGCGGTCGAGCTCCCCGCTGTCGGTGCGGATGATGATTTCTTCTGCGGTGACGCGCTTGACCGTACCGGCCCGTTCCGCCAGTACGCAGACACCGGAATCGCGGGCGGCGGTGTACTCCATCCCCGTCCCGACGAGCGGCGCTTGCGTGCGCAGGAGCGGTACCGCCTGCCGCTGCATGTTCGCCCCCATCAGAGCGCGGTTCGCGTCGTCGTTTTCCAAGAACGGAATGAGCGCCGTCCCGACGGAAACGACCTGCTTCGGCGATACGTCCATCATATCCACCCGCTGCGGCTCGACTTCCAAGACATCCGACTCCAAGCGGCTGGCGACATGCTTATGGACAAAATGATTCTTGTCATCGAGCGGCTCGTTGGCCTGCGCGACGACCAGGTTTTCTTCTTCATCAGCCGTGACGTAGCGCACTTCATCCGTGACCGTCGTCTCGCCGTTCTCCTGCGTGACAATGCGGTACGGCGTTTCAATCAAGCCGTATTTATTGACCTTGGCAAAGTTGGCCAGCGACGAAATTAACCCGATATTCGGACCTTCCGGCGTTTCAATCGGACACATCCGGCCATAGTGCGAATGGTGTACGTCGCGGACTTCAAACCCGGCGCGTTCGCGCGACAGACCGCCCGGCCCGAGCGCCGACAAACGACGCTTGTGCGTGAGCTCGGCCAGCGGATTCGTCTGGTCCATGAACTGTGACAGCTGGCTCGACCCGAAGAACTCTTTCAACGAGGCCACAATCGGCCGAATATTAATCAGCGATTGCGGTGTCAAGCTGTCGCGATCCTGCACGGCCATGCGTTCCTTGGCGGTACGTTCCATCCGTGCCAGACCGACACGAATCTGATTTTGGAGCAACTCCCCGACACAACGCAAGCGTCGGTTTCCCAAGTGGTCGATATCATCAATCTGACCGACACCTTCAATCAGGTTCAGCAAGTACGAAATATTGGCAATCATATCCTCCGGCGCCACTGTGCGGACATTGTCGGAGAGATTGGCGTCATTGCAAACCATTTTGATGGTCCGTTCGCCGTCGGCACTGTAAATATAAATCTCCTGCGCGCCCTCACCGGCAAATACGCCCTTATCGCGTAAGTCTTCAATATCCGCCGCCCGGATCACGGTATCCGCTTCGACGATAATTTCCCCCGTCTCCGGATGGACAATCGGCTCCGCCAGCTTGTGACCGCGCAGGCGGTTTTCCCAGCCGAGCTTCTTGCCGAGCTTGTACCGGCCGATATGCGCCAAATCATAGCGGCGCGGGTCAAAGAACAGATTGTTGAACATCTGCGTTGCGCTTTCCACCGACGGCGGTTCGCCCGGACGCAATTTTTTATAAATCTCAATCAAGGCTTCATACTTCGTCCGCGACGGGTCTTTTTTCAGCGTCTCCGTAATCCGCGGATCGTGTCCGAACAGCTCTTCAATGGATTCATTCGTTTCATAGCCGAGTGCGCGCACCAAGACCGTCGCCGGCAATTTGCGGTTGCGGTCGATGCGGACATTGATAATATCGTTGGCATCCGACTCGAGCTCGATCCACGCGCCGCGGTTCGGAATAATCGTCGACGAAAAGAGCGATTTGCCCATCGCGTCGACCTCTTTATTAAAATAAACTCCCGGCGAACGCACCAACTGGCTGACGATAACACGTTCCGCCCCGTTGATGACAAATGTCCCCGTGTCCGTCATCAAGGGGAAATCGCCCATATAAATCTCCGTCTCCTGGATTTCCTGCGTTTCCGCATTTTCCAGGCGGACTTTCATGCGCAGCGGTGCCGAATACGTCGCATCCCGTTCTTTGCATTCGCGAATCGAGTATTTCGGTTCTTCAAAACGATACTCACCGAAATACAATTTCAACTTTCCGTCCTTATCATTCCCGCGTTCGTTACTTTCAATCGGTGAAATATCATCAAAACTGTCGCGGATTCCCTCTTTGATGAACCAAGCATAAGAATCCCGCTGCAAATCGAGCAAATGCGGCATACGCAATACTTCGTTGATTTGCGCGTAAGTATAGCGTTTTCTTTTGCCCATCTGTATCGGTTTGAACATGCACTCGTCACCCCTTCTGTATTGTCGCAAGCCGCAGGAAGGTTGAAAAATGACAATAAAAGCAAGGTTCGCTACTTTCTTGAACCTTGCTTTGTGATTTTTCGGGTCCCGTTTCTCCTCCGTCAATCGCTTACGATATTAACGACACTATTGCAATTAACAATTATATCATCAATTCATACGCCCGTCAAGAGAACCTGCCGACCTTCGCGTATAGGTTTTTTCAGGTGTATTGTACACCAAAATACCGACGCTGGCAAGTGCCCGCATCGGTATTTTGTTACCGCCTCCGTGCGGTCGTCTGCAGAGCCTCAGTTCGCCGTCAACGCCGCGAGATTTTCACGTTGCAGCGAGAGATAGTCCGCGCCCGCTTTTTCCTGCGCCGCTGTCAGGCCCTCAATCGGGTTGAGCATGCGCACTTGCGCACCCGTTTCTCGTGCGATAGCCTGCGCGAGCTTCGGCGAAATCAGTTCTTCCGTATAAATCACTTTGATATCGTGCGTGCGTACCGCTTCAATCAAGTCCGCCATGCGTTCCGGTGTCGGTTCCGCATCGGCATCGATACCCATAATCGCAATCTGTTCCAAACCGTAGCGGTCGGCCAGGTAGCCGAACGCCGCATGCGTCACCAAGAGGGTGCGATTGCTGCGTTGTGCCAACGCTTGCGCAAAGTCGGCATCCAGCTGTGCCAATTCTTTTTTGTACGCTTCGCCGTTGGCTCGGTACGTCGCGGTATGGGAGGGATCGGCCTCCGAGAGCGCTGCCACAACGGTATCGACTTGGTGCATCACATTGTGCGGGTCGAGCCATACATGCGGATCCACCCCGCCGTGATGGTGATGATGATGCCCGTGTTCATGCTCATGCGCATGTTCGACCGTGCCTTCGTGGTCATGGTCGTGGTCGTCATCATGATGCGCATCGGCGTCGTCATGGTGATGGCCGTCCTCATCATGCGCATCGGCATCATCGTGATGATGGCCGTCATGGTCATGGTCTTCATGCGCCGTCGGGACACGCAACTTGAGCCCTTGCGAGAGTTCGACCGCTTTCGCATTCCCCAATACCTCCGGCGTCAACAGCTGCTCCATCGGTTCGAGCCCCGCACCGTTGTAAAAGAACACCTTGGCCTGACCGATTTCCTTGCGGTCACTGACCGTCGGCTCCCAATCATGCGGCTCTGCCCCCGGCGGTACCAGCAAATGCACATCCACCAAATCGCCGCCGACTTTTTTCACCACATCGGCCACCGGGAATACCGTCGCCACGACGCGCATCTTGTCGCTTTGCGGCGCGGCATCCTTGCCGCATCCTGCCGCCACTACCATCAGCGCCGCACACATAAGCGCCAACATCCATTTCATTTTCATACTATCACTCCTTTACACTGACGGTAATTATACGCAAACTTGACAGTCCCCGCCACTTTACGTACTACCGTGGAACAGTCATTCATGCAATCCTATAGCGGAAACGAGCGCATTAGGGAAACCTTTTACTCATCCAGTTATTTTATTTTCTTACCTTTCGTTAATCTTTATTGTATCCATTCCACACAACCCAAAAAAGGATTTTGCCATGACGGCAAAATCCTTTTAATCTCCTGTCATACCAACATTCAACGCTTTTTCTTCCCGCAACAATCAATCTTCATTTAAGATAATACGTTTCAACAGCGGCTCCAGCCGAGAAACTATTCCTGTAACCAATGCATTCCCCATAACAAAGTATCTCGTTCTTGTAGGCATTGTGTCTGTCCAATTAGGCGGAAACATTTGAATCATTTCACACTCAACAGGCCTCAAAATTCTGTACCGGTTGATTCGTTTATCAAAAATAATATGCGAAGAGCGATTTTGAGTTCCTTCACTTGTCAACATTGTTCTCGCGGGCACATCAAGATTTTCCGGAAATGCCATTGTCCCCTCGCTGTATATATAGACGTGCCCGTTTCTTGCCCTTCGCTCAATTTTTTTACTGCCCTTCAAATACTTCCACTTGTCCAGCCGCTCGTTGGCAACAATGTACGCACTCATATCTTCACTATACAGCTGCGCAGCATTTTGCAAAACCTCTGCCAACGAGTATACCGGCTCTTGTTTTGCCAATACGTCTGCATGGACAACACGTCCGTTATTCATGATTCCGCTGTCAAAAAACTTTCCTTCTGAAAAACCGTTTGATACCGCCAGTATATCCTCGTACGCATTCAAATCAATTTCCGCCAAAGTGCTAATCTCTTGCAACGGGAAAACTGTATTAAAAAAACTTGTCGTTAACTCATCCGATGCAACTGCATTTGCATACTTGGTAGATTTCAAATATGCAAAAATAAATACCCGTTTCCTTTTTTGCGGCATACCGTAGTCGCCGGCATTCAATACTCTCCACTGCACGCCATATCCCAATTCATCAAAGGTTTTCAGCATGACGGCAAAATCACGCCCCCGCCGACTTGCCGGCGATTTTAACAATCGATCAACATTTTCCAGCAATACAAACGGCGGTTTCTTTGCAACCAGGACATCTTTAATATCCCAAAAGAGAACACCTTTTTTACCTTCTATTCCTTGTTCATTCGACAATGAGCGTGCGACCGAATAATCTTGGCACGGGAACCCGCCTACCAGCAAGGAATGATTCGGTATGCTTGTTTTTTCAACGAGATGGATATCCTCATTGGAGTGATTTTCACTGCCGAATCGCGTTGCATAACAATCAAACGCATGTTGAACTTTTTTCGCAGGTTCAAACTGATTTGCCCACACGAATCTCCAATCTCCGTTTTCTATCGCACGTCCGTTTGCATCGATGTCCTGAATGCGATTCAATCCGACACGAAATCCTCCCACCCCTGCAAACAGCTCCGCTACCGTTAACTCCATACCTACTGCTCCTTTATATATCGCAGATGATTTTGGCTATATAATCATTGTTCAACCAAAAACACTGATTCGTCATTTTATTTCCGTCCGGCAGGCTATCCATATCGGAGTCCCTACCATTTCCATACCGAACGCCCTGAATCACATATGCACTTTTGGCACTATGCGGGCGCAAATGAAATATATTCGTCTCCGTTTTCTTGGGTAAATCATTACGCACTCGTATCGCTCCGTTTTTTCCCGATTGTATATCAAAAGATACACCGGCAAGAAATTTTTCTTTATACCGTTGCCAATCTTCCCTGCCGCCACCCTCCAAATCGGTTATCGGCATATTCCAAAACTTTGCTCCTTGCAAGACATATTCTCCCGTCTCTGTTTCTTGAAATACTACAAACAAAAACCTTGTTTCCGAGAAATATGTATATTCATACGATGCTTCAAACTCTTGCCGAACGAAATCACCAATCCTAATCTTAGGGAAGGACATGCTTTCTTTAGGCCTTCCGTTTCTTTGCACACGAATCGTTTTTACCGCAATATTGGCCTTCTGAAACTCTTCTGTATTGTCCGTTCGCACGCCCAGCATTCTGCAAACCAATAATTGATTTTTTTGTTTTGCTACTTTCCCTCTATACAAATCAAAGTGTCGATAGAGCCATTCTTCTGTTTTCCCTTTATATACGGATATTTTATTGATGACCTGACTTTCAAAAGGACTGTCTTGTAGTTCTTCTTCCGTACATATCGAATCATATGACATCTGTCCGGTAACCACATAATGATTCAATACATATGTCATGTACGACTGTTTTAATGAAAATGCTCTCCGTTTTGCCAAAACATTTTTATTGTACCATTGCGGTTGTAAACTCTTTTTCGCACTGGCCCCCTTCGTGCACGCCCCCAAATACGTGGTATCACTTTCAGATAATTCATGTGCTTTTCCGGCTATTATTTTTTCTGCTATCTTGCGGTAATCTTCTCTGATAATCGCTAAATCCTTCTTGCAAACTTCACTATATAAATCATATAGATTAACAAAATCAATTCGATACTCCGTACGTTTCTTTACCAAAGTATTATCAGTTTTTCGTTCTCTCAAATACCAAATCATTAAAATTTTGCTCAATTTACTTTGGAGATGGAAATTATCTTTGAAGTCCTCTGCTATCGCCTCTGTATTCGGTATCATGGAAATAACCAAGCGTTCTCCTGCACGCAATCCTTTTTTTGTTCGCTCATAGGGAGTTACCTTTAGCTCAACTCCTGCATCGGGAAAGTCCGCTTGTGACAAGCTGTTCGGTTCATACATAAAATAATACTTTTCAAGCAGGTTTCCCAAGCCGCCTTTTGATTGGCTCGAATCATAATACTCGACCTCATCGGAAAAATCCGTTCGTAGCAAGGACTCTTCCAACACCTCCGCGAATGTTTTGCTGACTAATTTCTCTGCATACTGCAAGATATCCGTACAATTTTGCGCATCATACGGTAAATCGGTATCACAACTCATTATTTCTTCTCCACGAATATTTACTACGACACAACAATCGGACTTGCCTGTATTATACCATAGCACCGATACCGCCCTTTTTCTTTATGCTCGAACCGAGTGTAAACATTTGGAATCGTAATTTGTCATCAAAAAGAGACTTGCCTACCGGCAAGTCTCTTTTCGGGTTTGTCATTTCTTCCATTCGGCATAGGCCGGTGACTGCACCATGCTATCCGTGCGGTGCTGCCCCCATACATCGCGCGCCTTGCGCGTGGCCGCCGCGGCATGATAGTGATACAGTCCCATGCGGTTATTCATCAGGTACAGCATCGGTATCATCAGCTTCCGCCAGCCGGGGATGATGCGCCGCATCGTATCGGTAAAATTGATATATCCCGTTTGCACCACGCCCGGCGCGAGCTCCGTCACTTCCTTGCCGCGCCATGTTCCCGACCGAAACTCCGCCTGCATGTGCCGCACGGCATCATGCTGCCGACTGCGCCCGACCATCCACGGCTGCGCAAAATCCAAATGCAAATCAAACTCGGCAAATTCCGTCGTGACGATTTGCAAAAACGTACCGATTTCTTCCCAGGTCAGGTACATGACTACGCCCTCGGCGATAATCAGCAGCGGTCGATCGTGCGGAATCGCATAGGTCCACGCACGCTCGAGCATGTTTCCCGCGACAGTCGTCACCCGCGGATGCGGTGCAAACAGCCGCTCGCGATAGGCAATCACTTCGGGAAAATCGACATCAAACCACTCGACCGTCCCGTCATCGACCCGCGAAAACCTTGTATCGAGCCCCGAACCGAGCGACACCACCACCCCGCCGGGGTGCCGATGCAACCAGCGACGAATCTCCCCGTCCATCGTCATCGCTCGCGCCAGTATCCCGTAATAACTCATCCAGGTCATCTTGCATTGTGTATTGTCGGCGGCCAGCCGCGACGCCAATTCCGCCGCGTCCGTATCGCCCAACAGCGGCCGCTCGCTCTCGGCATCTCGCGCCCGTGCCGTCAGCGTGATCAGCAGTGTTTGCGCCACACCGTGTAAATCAATCCGTTCCATAGATTCACCTCACTTTACGATACCGCCCTTTTTTCTTATTCTAGCATGAAAGTCCGCTATACGCACCAAAAAACGCACGACGGCTCGTGCGTTTTTTGCCACTGCTGCACCTCTTACATCGAGATATCCCGCCGCCCCGTCAGCTTGAAAAAGAGCAGCAGACTGATAATACTGGTCACGGTCAATATCGTGGAAAACGCGCTGGCGTTGCCGTAATTGCCGCGGATGACTTCCGTATAAATCGACACGGTCAACGTCTGCGTCTGACTCGTGTACAGGATAATCGAGCTGGACAGTTCACTGATGACGGTCACCCAGCTCATAATCGCCCCGGACAAAATCCCCGGCACCATCATCGGCAGCATGATTTTGCGAAATGTCGTCGCATCCGACGCCCCGAGCGATATCGCCGCCTCTTCCACGCTCGGCGAAATCTGTCCGATAATGGCAGCCGTACTGCGGACGGTGTACGGCATCCGCCGGATGGCATAGGAGATAATCAAAATCAAGGCCGTCCCTGAAAGCAAGAGCGGCGGTTTGTTAAACGCAAACAAAAACGCAATCCCCAGTACCGACCCCGGAATGATGTAGGGAAACATCACGATGACGTCCAGCACATGGGTGAGCACGTTGCGATGCCGCACCGTCAGGTACGCCACCAGGACACCGATGAGCAAAATCAGCACCAACGCCGCCAGCCCCAGCGAGTAGGTATTCCAGACCGCGTTGGTATCTTTGGCAAAAATCGCCTCGTAGCTGGCGAGCGAGAAACCGCCGGTATAGACCTGCCCGCCGTTCGTCGCCAGGAAACTGGTATAGATGACCACCGCCTGCGGGATAATCGCCAAGCCGACGACCGCATACACCAGTGCATGCAGCGCCCCATTTTTCCAACCGCGGGCGCGCACTTTCGTCATCGGTTTGAGCGCGGTCATCGTGTACGAACTGCGTTCCGAGATAAACCGCTGCGCAAAAAACAGCAACATCGTCATCACCACGACGATTAAGCACAGCGCCGCGGCAAATCCGTCATCGCCGCCCACTTCGCTCATGAATTGGTTGTACACCAGGACCGGCATCGTCTTGTAGCCTTCCCCGATGAGCATCGGTGTCCCGAAATCGGAAAAAACGCGCATGAAGATGAGTAGCGCCCCTGCAAGCAGTGTCGGCATGACCAACGGCACGACGATGCGGCGCATCCGGTCAAACGAGCCCGAGCCGAGGCTTTCCGCCGCCTCGATCAGCGAGCTGTCCATATTTTTGAGCGCACCGGCGACATACAGATAAATCAACGGGAACGACTGCAGGGAAAAGACCAGTAATATCCCCGCAAACCCGTAAATCCCGTCAAACGCCCACCCGAATGTATCGTTCAACCAAGAGGTCAGTACGCCGCTGCGCCCCAAAAGCTGAATCCAGGCATACGCCCCGATAAACGGCGGCGACAGATACGAAATCACAATCAGGACATTCAACAAAGCCGAGCCGTGTATCTTGTACTTCGTCAAAATATACGCCATCGGCACGCCGATGACGGCCGCCATCAGCGTCGCCGCCATGGTGACTTCCAGCGAGTTGACCAGGGTCGACCAGTAAAACCGCTTAGCGAAAAACTTCCCTACATAATCAAGCGTCAGCGCACCGCTCGTCGGGTCAATGACCGCTTTGTACAGCACCAAGGCCAGCGGTAACAGGATAAAAATCGCTCCGAACGCAAATACCATCAGACTCAGTACCGTCCAGCCGTTCAGCTTTCCTGTGTGTGTCATCTTACACACTCCCCATCAGCGTCTGCGTCGTCGCCGTATCAAATACATTAATCTTCCGCGGATCCATACGCGCCCACAGCGTCGTGCCGTCAGGGAAAATATCCTCCCGACTGCGGTCTTGAATGATTTCCAGCCGCTCACCCGTATCGGTACGGGCAAAATAATGCGTCACCAAGCCCAAGAAGACCGAGCTTTCAATCGTCACGCGTACACCGGGGCCGTCTGTCGCGAGCGTCCATTCCTCCGGCCGTACCGCCACCGTCACCGTTTTGCCGTACGCATCAGGTGACAATCCCGGAATCCGTTCCGTATAGGAGTCCGTCACCTGCAGCACCGGTTCCGTGTCCGCCACCGTCGCCGACACCGAGTTGGACAGGCCGATGAATGAGGCGACAAAAGTATTGGCCGGACGCCGATAAATCCGCACCGGCGTATCCACCTGCTGGATTTCTCCCGCCTGCATGACCGCAATCCGATCCGAAACGGCCAGTGCCTCTTCCTGATCGTGCGTCACATATACCGTCGTGATACCCACCCGATGCTGAATCTCCTTAATCACATTGCGCATCTCCACACGCAGCTTCGCATCCAAGTTGGAGAGCGGTTCATCCATCAGCAATACCTCCGGCTCAATCACAATCGCCCGTGCGAGCGCGACACGCTGCTGCTGACCGCCGGACAACTGCGACGGCATGCGGTCCGCCAAGTGGTCGATTTTGACAATTTGCAAAATCTCCTCGACCGAATGCGCCATCTCGCCCTTCGATCGGCCCCGCATTTTCAACCCGAACTCGACATTTTCCCGCACGGACATATGCGGAAAAATCGCGTAATTCTGAAAGACCATCCCCATATTCCGCCGATTGGTCGGAATATCGTTGATGACCTTGTCGTCAATCCGAATCTCGCCGCCTTCAATCGAGTTAAACCCGATAATCATCCTGAGTAATGTTGTTTTCCCGCACCCCGACGGCCCGAGCAAGGTAAAAAACTCCCCCGGCCGAATGGATAGCGAAATGCCTTTAATGACCGTTTCCTGTCCGTACTGCTTGACCACACGGTCTAATGTAATCGCGACTCCCAACTTGTTTCCTCCGCCCCATACGCAAATGGAGCCCCGCGGGGCTCCACATGACTCTACGATTCGTTATTGCAACGAATTTTCCAAATGCCGGTTCCATTCCGCGACAATTTCCGGTTTATGTTCCGCAACCCAATTTTCATCGTAATTGTCAAACATCCGAATTTCGTCTTGCGGTTTCATATAGTCCGCCAGCTTTGCGCCTTTGCGCAACGGACGTACCGTCAATGTTTCACCGACCATATTCTGCACTTTTTCCGACAACATATAGTCGACAAACTTCTTGGCGTTTTCAATATGGCGCGCACCCTTGATAATCTGTACCGATTCACCCGGGAAAATGGCACCTTCCGACGGGAATACGACTTCCACCGGCGCACCGTTCTTCACATAGTTGGCCGCCGGATCTTCCCAAGTCAAACCGACCGTATATTCACCGTCCGCTACGCCTTTATGAACCGCCCCCGAACTGTTCAGGAACTTACCGTCCACATTTTGAATAAACCGATCGACAAATTCCCACGCTTCGGGACTCATCGGGTCATTATTCTTGCCGTGCGCATAGAGCATCGCCATCAGCGACTGGAAGGCCGAGCTCGAATTGGCCGGATCGCCCATGGCGATTTTGCCGCGCAATTCGGGATTGAGCAAGTCACTGAAACTGCTGATCGGACGCTGCGCCAAATCCGTATTGACAATCAATACAGTCGGATCCGCAAAGGCCGGTGTAAAATATCCGCTCTTGTTTTGGAATGCCGGCAACATATTGGTATTTTCCGGCGATACATATTGCTCGAACAGCTCCTTCTTCGAGGACAACATCGTTTCGTCGGCCGCCCAGAAGATATCGCCGCCCGGATTTCCTTGTTCCGATTCCACGCGCTTGAGCAGAGGACCGGTCCCCGCTACGACGACTTCCACTTTGATACCCGTATCTTTTTGGAAGTTTTCAATGACCAAATTGTTCAACTGTTCACTGCGCGCCGTGTACACGACCAGCTTGTCGCTGTCCGCCGCGTCTTTTTTCGGTGTATCACCGCCGCCGCAACCGGCAATCGCCATCGCGAGCACCGCCACACCGGCCAGTTTTGCCCAGCGTTTCGACATCATACCCATGTGAATCCCTCCCATAACGATAGAAACTATCTTATCTCCTATCATCATAGCACATACCTGTTTTTTACACCAGTTTTACATCCCCTTGAAACAGTTCCCAAATCGCATATCGGGCGTGCATTTTTCACGTAGGTCATCACTGTTCGTCTGTCCACTCCCAGGCGGGCGTCGTCGCCGTCAGCAGGCCGAGGCGGACCTGTGCGCCGAAATCGGTTGCGAGAATATCACTCAGCATCTGCATGGCCGCCTTCACTCGGCTTGCCGTACCGACCGCACCGTCAATCGGAAACAGTGCCCGTGTCGTCGCATCGGTAATTTTGCCGCATTCGCTTTGGCGCCAGATAAACCGCCGTGTCCGCACGCTCGCACCGCTCGCGTAGACGATTTCCCCCGTATCGGGATGCTCTGCCGTATCACTGCCGAAAGGGATAAAGGTATCCCCCGACCGCGCCGGCCGCACGGCCAAGACGCCGTCTGTCAATGTGGCCGCATCATGCGCGCCGATCGGCACATCGCAAGTCAGCGACACAACATTGACCGCATCCACCAGCGGTGAAACCGACGGCAGTCCCTTGCCCTTGACAATGCGCGTCAGCAAGGCTTCCAACGAAGGCGGATAGCGGTTCGGGTTCATCCCCAATGCCCGCATCAAGTCACGATACGGCACCACCGCCGGATCGTCTTTTATCCGCTCCGTGCGACGTGCCGCATTCAAGGCGACGGCCTCCTCCAGCCGCCGCGACCACGATTGCGCCCCGCCGCGCGGACGCACATCGACCGCCGCCACCACCCCGAAACATATCTCCGGTGCCGCCTGCCACACGGCACCGTCCACTTCATAGCGCATAGTCCTCTCCCTTCGTACAAAAAAAGACGAGTTGCCCCGTCTTTTTAAAAAATCGCTCGCCAAAGCGCGATGACAATCGTGCCCGGCATTCCGAAAAACGCCACAATCAATACATCCAGCAGCGACCACGGCAACGCCACCAGTCCCAACGCATCAATCAGCCAGTACGCAATACCGCCGGCAATAATATTGCCGATAAACGGCCGTAGCGCCCAGCCGAGAAACTTGGCAATCAAGATGACAATCACGGCCGTAATCAAAAACACTAATCCGACTTCCGGCATTGTATTCACCTCACATGGTCTGCCGGTGCGCCAACGCACCCGCCAGTGTAATCCCGTCGACAAAGCCGATATCGCCGCCCGCCGGCAAGCCGCGGGCAATCCGCGTCACCCGCACGCCGATCGGCTTGAGCAGCCGCGCCAAGTACAGCGCCGTCGCTTCGCCTTCCACATCGGGATCGGTCGCCAGGATGACTTCCTGCACCTGATCGCTGCGCAGACGCTCCAGCAATTCGCGTATCCGTAAATCTTCCGGACCGACACCGTCCAGCGGCGACAATACGCCGCCCAGCACATGGTACACGCCGTGATAGCCTTGCGAGCGTTCCATCGCCATCACTTCCGCCGCCGTCTCCACGACACAAATCAAGCTGTGGTCACGTTTACCGTCGGCACAAAATTCGCAGGGATTTTGCGTCGACAAATTCCCGCAAATTCGGCAATATCCGACTTCACGCCGCGCATCGACAATCGCCTTGACCAATGCATCGACCGTCTCCGCGGGCTCTTCCATCAGAAAGTACGCCAGCCGACGGGCCGTCTTGGCGCCGACACCCGGTAATCGCCGCAACTGCTCGACCAAGTACGCAAACGGTTCGTTCATCAAAACATTCCCGGAGGAAGTCCCATACCGCCCGTAATCCGATTGACTTCCTGTGTCGCCATATCGTCGATTTTGCGCACGGCTTCATTCACCGATGCCGTCACCAAATCTTCCAGCATTTCCGGATCGCTCGGGTCGATGACTTCCGGTGCAATGGACAATTCCGTAATCTGCTTTTCCCCGTTCATCACCAACCGAATCGCACCGCCGCCGGCAGTGACTTCGGTAGTTTTGGATTTCAATTCCGCCTGCATTTTCTGCATGTCGTCTTGCATTTTTTTGACCTTTTTCATCATGCCGGCCATCTGTGCTTTATTTCCGAACATCTGTTGTCTCCTTTACTGCGTATCGCTTATGATTCTTCTTTGATATATATATCATACTCCGCACTATGTTTCAAGATAGCGTCCATAACCGGGTGCGACCGGTCTTGTGCCGGGACATCGGCGGCCGTGATTTTCCGATAGCCGTCGCTCCCCGTCGGCGCTGCCTCGACAGGTGCTGTCGCCGGTAACTCCGCCGCCCTGCGCAATGCTTCCTGCGCGGCGCTGCTGTCCGCCTTGACCGCCTGTACGACAACTTGATGCCCCGTCAAGGATTGGATAATCCGCCCGACCTTGGCGCGATACGCCTCTTTGTTCGCCGTGTCAATCAGAAACGGATGCGCCGTACTGACGACCGCCCGCCCGCCTTCCAGCAAGAGCAGTGTCATACTGCCGTAACAGCTGCTCTCGGCAATATATTTTTGCGCCTTGAGCGTATCGATGACACGCTTCCACAAGGCCTCGTATTCGGCCGCCGGGACAAAAAACGCGTCGTCCGCCGCAGGGCTTGCCGGCGCGGCCGCGCTGCGCTTTCGCCGCGGCGATACAGGCGTTGTACTTGCCGCAGGCGCCGCGGGTGCGGGCGCCGGTGCGGCCGTCGGTGTCGGACGGGTCGAGGCGGCGGGCGCAGGGCGTTGCGGTGACAGTCCGCGCGCGTGAGCCAATTCGTCTTCCGTCACCACACCGCCGTACTCCTCGTCCGGAAAGGACGCGCCGCCGGTATCATCCGGACGGGACAGGGGTGTCGGTGCAGGCGACGGATTCGGTGCGGGCGGCGTCTGCTGCGTACCGACGGGTGATGTGGCAGGCGGGGCGACCGTGGCCGCAAGTACGGGTGTGACCGGTCGTGCATTGCCGCCGTCACGCACCCGATTTTCCAACGCCGTCACGCGCGCTTCCAACTCCCGGTTCGGCGCATCGCCGCCGGCCCGACACAGCCGAATCACGACCAGCTCCGCCTGAATCCGCGTGGCCATTCCGGCCCGCGCCTCTTGAATCCCCCGTCCCAGCACATCCGCCATGACCGTCAGACGTCCCGTCGGTACTTGCTTTGCCAACTCCAGCAACCGCGGCTTGCCCGCACCGTACTCGGCGAGTTCCGGCCAGTCCGGCCGGCTCTGACAGAGCAGGACGTCGCGCACCCATTGCAATACTTCCTGCAAAATCGGACGCGCCTCTTTCCCTTCCTGAAACAAGCGATACAGCTCCGCCAGTGCACCCGCCGCATCGCGTGCCGCAATCGCTTCGCCCATCTGCAAAACGGCCTCGCGCCGCGGTACGCCCAGCATGGCATAGACACTGTCCGTATCGATTTCCGTATCGCCGCCGCCCGCGCACTGATCGAGCAAGCTCAGCGCATCACGCAGCCCGCCTTCCGCCCGCACCGCGATGACCTGCGCCGCCGCCGCCGTCAGGCGGATACCGCTTTTTTCCGCAATCGTCAGCAAGTAGCGGGCAATCGTTTCCGTGTCAATCCGCCGAAATTCGTAGCGCTGACAACGTGACACAATCGTCACGGGGATTTGCTCGGGCTCGGTCGTCGCCAAAATAAAAATCACATGTTCCGGCGGCTCTTCCAGCGTCTTGAGCAGGGCATTGAACGACTCTTTGGTCAGCATATGCGCTTCGTCGATGATATAGACTTTTTTGCGCGACTGCGTCGGCATCATCGTGACGGTTTCGAGCAACGCTCTGGTCTCGTCAATCCCGCGATTGGAGGCGGCATCCAGCTCCATCACGTCAAACGCGCTGCCGTCCGTCACGGAACGGCAAACATCGCAAGTATTGCACGGCTCGGCCGTCGGCCCGTGTACGCAGTTCAGTGCTTTGGCCAAAATTTTCGCCATACTGGTCTTGCCCGTGCCGCGCGGACCCGAAAACAAGTACGCATGCGCGATACGTCCCTCGACGACCGCCTGCGCCAGTGTCTTGGCGATGATGTCCTGACCGACCACTTCGGCAAATGTCTGCGGCCGCCAGCGCCGATACAATGCCAAGTACGCCATGTCCGTTCCTCCTTTGTGCATAAAAAAAGCAGCTCACGCTGCGACCGACTTGCCGGCAGAAACCGATTATGACAACCTCCCGAGTAACCTCGTGGCACATGAAAGGATTCGCTTACTGCTGCTTCCTCTCGGACCTGACAGGGTTCACAAACTTCCATTGCACAAGCCCCGAAAGGTTGCCATAAGCGACCTCTGCCGGTCGCGGTATGTTTATTATACAATACACGGTCGGGAAGCGCAAGCACCCGACCGCATCCGACTCTCACTGCCGCCGCCGACAAGCGGTAACGACCGCCTCCAACATCATGACGGTTGTCACCGCACCGACGCCGCCCGGTACCGGTGTCAAGGCCGCCGCCACCTCGCGCACCGCGGGATCGACATCGCCGACCGTCGCGCCGTCCACACGATGAATCCCGACATCGATGACCGTCGCACCCGGGCGAATCATCTCCGCCGTAATCGCCCGCGGCCGCCCCAACGCCGCCACCACGATATCCGCCCGGCGAGTGACCGCCGCGAGTTCCCGCGTATGCGAATGACAAATCGTCACCGTCGCGTGGGCGGCAAGCAAAAGACGCGCGACGGGTTTGCCGATGACATCACTGCGGCCGATGACCACCGCCTCTTTACCCTCGACGGCAATCCCGTAATGTGTCAGCAGTGCCAGACAGGCGCGTGCCGTCGCCGGTACAAAGGCATCTTCCCGCCCCGTCGCCAGCAGCCCCGCCTGCGTCGGCGTCAAGCCGTCGATATCCTTGGCGGGATTGAGCGCATCGAGCAACGCCCGCCGATCGGCATACGCCGGCAACGGCATCAAGAGCAACACGCCGTCCACTTCGGGCGCCGCATTGAGACGTCGAATCAACGCCAGTGCCTCTTCTTGCGAGTGGGCCGCATCGGGTTCGATACGGATGACGGCAATGCCGACATCACCGGCCGCTTTCGCCAAAAATTCGGCATACATCCGCGCGCCCGCATCCGTACTCAACCGCACCAGCGCCAGCCCGGGCGTACGTCCCTGCGCCGCGAGCTCCGCCACTGCGCGGCAGACCTCCTCCCGGCGGACACGTGCGACTTCCTTTCCGTACAATTCACGCATACGCCCTCCTAAAACAATCCGCTGATGCGACCTTCCGCATCGACATCGATTTGTTCCGCCGCCGGTCGCTTGGGCAGTCCCGGCATCGTCATCACGTCGCCGGTCAACGCGACAATAAATCCCGCGCCCGCCGCAATCCGCAGCTCCCGCACATGCAAGGTAAATCCTTCCGGTCGCCCGATACGGCTCGGGTCGTCCGAGAAAGAATACGGTGTCTTGGCGATACACACCGGCAACTCGTCGTAGCCGTACGCCGCAATATCGGCCAACGTCTTTTCCGCGGCCGGCGCCAATACGACATCCGCCGCGCCGTAAATACGTGTCGCGACGGTGCGGATTTTATCGACAACGGACATCGACAAGGGATACAGCGGCGCAAACGCAGCATCCGCCTTCGCCAGCGTGCGCACTTCCTTCGCCAACTCGATACCGCCGGCACCGCCGTCGGCAAATACGCTCGACAGCACCGCCGGGACACCGTGACGACGGCAGCAGGCCACGACTTCTTCCCATTCTTCCCGCGTATCCGTTGCAAATTCATTCACGGCCACCACAGCCGGTACACCGAACGCCGCGATATTTTCCAAATGTTTTTCCAGATTGACACAGCCGCGCCGCACCGCCTCGACATCCGGGCGATCCAGTTCCGCCTTGGCGACGCCGCCGTGCATCTTGAGCGCCCGCACCGTCGCGACCACCACCGCCGCACACGGTGTCAGCTCACCGTACCGGCACGCGATATCAAAGAACTTTTCCGCCCCCAAGTCCGCGCCGAAACCGGCTTCCGTCACGACATAATCCGCCATATGCAATGCCGTCTTCGTCGCCGTCAACGAATTGCACCCGTGTGCGATATTGGCAAACGGACCGCCGTGGACAAAGGCCGGCACGTGTTCCAGCGTTTGCACGAGGTTCGGCTTGAGCGCCTCTTTGAGCAGCGCGGTGAGCGCTCCCTGTGCCCGCAATTCGCCCGCCGTCACCGGCCGGCCGTCCCGCCGATACGCGACAATAATCCGCGCAATCCGCGCTTTCAAATCATCCAAATCCCGCGCCAAACACAAAATCGCCATGATTTCCGAGGCCACGGTAATATCGAATCCGTCTTCGCGCGGCACGCCGTTGACCTTGCCGCCGAGACCGATGACGATATGCCGCAAGGCGCGATCATTCAAATCGACGACCCGTTTCCAGACGACCCGCCGCGGATCGATATCCAATTCGTTACCTTGTTGCAGATGGTTGTCCAACAACGCGGCCAGCAAGTTATGCGCGGAGGTAATCGCATGCAGGTCGCCCGTAAAGTGGAGATTGATGTCTTCCATCGGCACGACCTGCGAATAGCCGCCGCCCGCCGCGCCGCCTTTGATGCCCATACACGGGCCGAGAGACGGCTCGCGCAAGGCGATGATGACCCGTTCACCGAGTCGGGCCAGTGCCTGCCCCAGTCCGACCGTCGTGGTCGATTTGCCTTCGCCCGCCGGCGTCGGGGAAATGGCCGTCACCAAAATCAGCTTTCCTTGCGGCCGCTCCTGAACCGCGCGCAAAGCCGCATAACTCACCTTGGCCTTGTAACGGCCGTACAACTCCACATCCTCCGCACCCAGGCCGATGCCCGCCGCCACTTCCGTAATCGGCAGCAATTCGGTTTCCTGTGCAATCTCAATATCGCGTTTCATCTCTTCCACCCCTTATCTTGAAAAATAGACCGTGACGGTATCATCCGCTGTGACCGCCATCCCCGGCGGCGGGTCCTGATCGACGGCATTCCCCTGTCCCTGAGGCGCAATCGCAATCCCGCTCTCTCGTCCCCACGTCAACACGTCGAGCAAACTGTAGCCGGCAAAATTCGGTACGACGATGCGCCCTTCCGCCGTCCGTTCAAGCGCAAGCCGCGGCATCTCCGTGTCGCCCGCACTATCTCCGGTCAGCGTATCGTCGGCGCGTGTCGGCGCGATTTTATAATAGCGCATCAACTGGCTCATCACTTCCGCAAATACCGGTGCGGCAATCTGGCCGCCGTAGTACCCCCCTTCCGGATCGTCCAATACCACCAGGCACACCGCCCGCGGATTTTCCACCGGGCCGAACCCGATAAACGAAGCGATGTAGCGGCCGTCATAGTACCCGCCGCCTTCATCATTCAGCTTTTGCGCCGTACCGGTTTTACCCGCCATCCGATACCCCGGCACTTGCGCTTTGACCCCGCCGCCGTGTTCGACAACCTGCTCGAGCATCGGCAACAAAATCCGCGTCACCTGCGCCGATATCGGTTGCCCCGCCTCCACCGGGTCATGCGACTCATAGACAGTCCCGTCCGGATTATTGATGGAGCGGATAATATGCGGTCGCATCATCTTGCCGTCATTGGCCAGCGCCCCGAATGCCTGTACCATCTGCAGCGGCGTCACCGCGATACTCTGCCCGATGGACATCGTCGCCACGTCGCTGTCGCGCATGTCTTCCGTCTGAAAGAGAATCCCCGCCCCCTCACCGGGAAACTCGATGCCGGTCTCTTTACCGAAACCGAAACGTTTGGCATACTCATTCAAAATCGCACCGCCCGTCTTGAGCCCGAGTGCGGCAAAGCCGGTATTAATCGAATCGCGAATAATATCCTGCAAGCGTACCCGGCCGTACGATTCATCGTTCCAGTTGCGAATGACATGCCCCGATACATGGACTTCCCCGGGGTCGTCATACGTTTCGTCCGGCGTCACCTTGCCCGAATCGAGCGCCGCGGCCGCGACAATCGGCTTGAACGTCGAGCCCGGCTCGTACAGATTGACCACGGCCCGATTGCGCAAGGACTCCGGCGTGCTCTCACCGAAATGATTCGGATCGTACGTCGGCCGGCTGGCCATCGCCAAGATTTCCCCCGTATGCGGATCCATGACGATAATTGTCCCGCCGGACGATTTCGTCGATTGCATCGCGCGGGAAAGCGCCCGCTCCGCGATGAATTGAATCGTCGCATCAATCGTCAGTGTCACACTGCGTTCCTTCGGTGCCATGTACGGCGCGAGCGTCGACTCCAAAATCGGCGTTCCGTGCCGCGACGTCTCAATCAGGACTTTCTGGGTATCTCCCTTAATCTTACTGTCGAGTACGCTTTCCAGTCCTTCCAGTCCGCCGCCGTCAATACCGACAAATCCGAGCACCTGCGCCAGCAGCTCCCCGTTCGGGTAGTACCGCTTGTTTTCCTCGATGCCGCGCACCCCTTCGATTTTTTCCCGATCCAGCATGGCCTGTATCTCGGCTGCGCGGTCGGCATCCACCATGCGCTCCAACCAAACAAAACTGGTATCTTGCGCCAGACTGTCCGCCAATTCCCCTTCGCCGACATGCAAGTACGGGGCCAGCAAGGCAGCCAACGCCTCGGGCGAACGGTTAATCATGGCGGGATCGGCATAAAACGACTTGGCCATGGTGCTGACCGCCAGGACCTCACCGTTGCGGTCACAAATCGTCCCCCGCGGCGACTGCAGAATGCGCACCTCTTGCGCCTGTGCCGCATCCCGGCTCGCAAATTCCGCGCCGCGAATGATCTGAATCTCAATCAAGCGCACGCCGATCCACACCGCCAGCGCGATCATGAACAGCGCGACGACGGCACTGCGTTTCCGGTCATTGATTCGTTCCGCCCGCGGCGGTGTCGATGATATTCGCTTTTCTTTCATGACCTTTCCTTTCCCGCATGCCGCGTCAAATATCGCGCTGCCGCCGCGGCCAATGCCGTCGGCGTATTGTCCAGCGTGCCGTCTTGTACCCGTTGCAATAGACTCCGCAGCACCGCGCCGGTCTGCGCTCCCGCCTGCCGGGGCAGCGTCGCGGGATAGTGCAAATCCCGCGTATGCACCGGCATGCTCGAAAGCAGTGCCTCGATATACGCGGCAAACGCCGTGTGCCCGTCGGTATGACTCTGCGGTCGCCCGCAACCGATGACATCGGCCACGCACAGCTCGCCCAGCTCACGCATCGCTTCGCGGAGCTCGTCCGTCGTCCGAAATTGCCCGGAGCGTGCCAGCTTACGCAACCATTTGCGCGCGTCCGCCGCTTCATGTTGAACAAAATAATGATAGCGCATATGCATAGCCACCAAGAACGCCACCCGCTGTACCGTAGCGGGCGGATATCCCCAGCGGGTCAAGACGTCCCGTGCCAGTTGCGCACCGCGGACATCATGCCCGTAATCCGTGAGTTTTCCGTGCCGTACGGCACGAATCCCCGGCAATCCCTTGGCCGCATCATGGAACAACGCCGCCCAGCGTCCCGCCAAGGTAGCGGGCGCATGTTGCACCGTCACCAAGGTATGCATCCAGGCGTTATAGGCATGGAATGCCGGCTCCTGCGGTGTATCCGGCAAATGCATCAATTCCGGCAAAATCGGCACGGCATAATCTGCTCCGTCACGACGCCCGCGACATGAGCAGGCCGCCAAGCCGCTCCGCACGAGCAAGTCCAAGCCCCGCGCCGCGGCGTCGGCGAGCAGCAGCCTCTCCGTTTCCTGCTTGACGCGCATCAGCGACAAGCCCCGCACCCTGTCAAAGGCATCCGGCATCGCCGCGCACAGCTCCCGCGTCGGACGCATATCGAGCTGCGCCGCAAATCGGCACGCCCGAAACAAGCGCAACGCATCCTCGCGAAAGCGTTCCGCAGGGGAGCCGACGGTCGCCAGCCGGCGGCGTTTGAGGTCTCGCCGCCCGTCATACGGGTCATAGATACGCCCGTCCGCATCCGCCGCCATCGCGTTGACGGTAAAATCCCGCCGCGCCAAGTCTTCGCTCAGCGAGTCGGCATAATACACTGCTGCCGGCCGATGGCTGTCCGTGCCGTACACCTCACCGCGAAAGGTCGCCACTTCGTAGGTCACGCCGCGCCAACGTACCGGCGAGACGGCAAATGTCTCCCCGACCGGCGCGATGACCGTCGCCCCCGCCGCCGTCAGCACGCGCTCGATGTCTTCCGGCCGCGCGGCCGTCGTGATATCCCAGTCATGCGGCGCGCGACCGAGCAGGGTATCCCGCACGCACCCGCCGACCGCATACGCCTCATAGCCCGCCGCCGCGAGCACCCTCAGCAATTCCCGCACCGCTTGCGGAAGAGCCAGCCGCGACGACGTACGCAGGCGGTCAAACATCACTCGGCTCCGCGTCGTTTCCGCCCAGCGGATGCCGCGCCCGTCGCCCCTGAATCTTGCGGGCATAGACACACCCGGTCGGCGTCGTCGCCAGCCCCGCCTCACTGCGTTCGCGCAACGATTTCGGAATCATGCGGCCGATTTGTGCCATCGCCCCGATGACCTCATCGCCCGGCACGACGCTGTGCACCCCTGCCAACGCCAATTCAATCGCCACCAGCGCATGCACCGCATGAAAGGCATTGCGCTTCACGCAAGGCACTTCTACCAGTCCGCCGATGGGGTCGCAGACCAGGCCGAGGACATTTTTCAAGCCGAGCGCCAGCGCATCGTCCATCTGCCCTGTCGTCCCGCCGCAAACTTCCACGCCGGCCGCCGCCGCCATCGCAATCGCTGTCCCGCACTCCGCCTGACAGCCGCCGACCGCACCGGCAATCATCGCATTTTCCGCAATGATATCGCCCACCGCCCCCGCGGTAAAGAGCGCCCGGATAAAATCCTCTTCCGGTACGTCCAACCGGCTTTCCAAGGTCAGCAATACGGCGGGCAAAATCCCGCACGATCCCGCCGTCGGGCAGGCTACAATCCGCCGCATCTTGGCGTTCGCCTCCGAGACCGCCATGCCGTTTGTCGCCGCGCGCCACGCCGCCTCACCGAGAAACTGCGGCGTATAGCGCGTCATGCGTTGCGCATCGCCGCCGGTCAGTCCGCTCGGCGTTTTGTCCGCATCGGCGCTACCTTCCGCGGCGGACTCGTGAAAAATCCGCCACATCCCGCGCATGCGGCGGCGCAACTGCTCCGTATCGGTCGCCGTACGCTTGGCCTCTTCTTGGCAGACCCAGTCGCCCACCGGCATGCCGGCACGTGCCGCCGCTTCCCACAACTCCCGTAATGACGCCATACACCCTCCTTACACCGGCGGAAATACCCGCACCGAATCAATCGCTTCATTTTGCCCGATAGCCGCCAACAACTCCGTCGGTACGGGCGTATCCGTCTCGATAAACATCATCGCCGCCTGGTGCCGCTCCTTGCGGTACAGGCGCATGGCGGAAATATTAATCTCCGCATCGGCGAGGATCCGCGCCACAAAGGCGACAATCCCCGGGCGGTCGTGATGCACCGTGACCAACGTATCGCTGGTCCCGTCCAAATCCACCGAGTGCCCGTCGATTTCCAGCAGGCGAATCCGGCCGCCTCCCGTCGATACACCGACGTACTCATGCGTCACACCGGATTCACCCGTCACGGCAAATCGTGCCGTATTGGGGTGCATCGCATCTTCATCGGATGTCGTAATCGTGACCGTAAGCCCCAGCGTCGGTGCGAGCTCCAAGGCATCGCGCAAGCGCGCATCATCCGGCGCCCAGCCGAGCAACCCCGCCACACAAGCGCGATCCGTACCGTGCCCGCGATACGTCTGCGCAAACGATCCGTAAAACGTCAGCACGACACGCACCGGCGGTTCACCGAGCAAATGACGAACCAAGTGACCCAAGCGGGCGGCGCCCGCCGTGTGTGAACTCGACGGACCGATCATGACCGGCCCGATAATTTCAAATACTCCCATAGCCTTCTCCTGCCGACAAAAAGAGGCCGCACGAGGCGACCTATAACCAACGCGACAAGTCAAATTCCTCGCCGATGACCGTTTTGACATACAGCTGACCGATATACATACCGAGCAGCGTCGGCACCGAACGACGCATCATACTGCCGTTCCATGCCTCCAAGAGCGTACCGAATGCCGGCGACAGTGCCCGCATCATCCGCTCAAACGCCTCCGAATCATACTCCGCCGGACGCGACTGCATCAACGCCTTGAGCCGCTCCTGCACCGCCTTGTCGGCAATGCCTGCACGGGCAAAGAAGCGCGGCCACCCCGAGCTGTCGACCACCGCCAATTTATAATATCCTTCATACACGGAGCGGACAATCCATTCCGCACGCAGCGGCGTTGTCCCCAGCGCCTGTTCCAATTCGTCCTTGGTAAAGCCGCGATACGCGAAGAAATACGGATACGAATCGCGCATCACTTCGCTAAACGGCGCGTTTTCGCCGCGCAATGTCGCGCAACGCAAATATTCCAACTGCTGGAATACGCTGAACTCCGTCGGCAACTCCGTCACCAAGGGGCGGACGTATTTGTCCGCATAACGGCGGAACGACGACGTACTGACCGTATTCGTATTGCGCGAATAATGAAACAACAGCAGCAGCGCCAAGACCCGGAAATGCCCGTGATCCATATGCGTCATCGCCTGCAGCGCATCATAGGCCACTAGCGTCAGCGTCTCATTGCGCTCACCCAACGCCACCTGCGTGAATGCATCGGTCACCATCTCCAAGACGGCGTCATCGGGCATCATCACATACACACGCTGCATATTGACCAAGGCTTCCTGCACCATAATATGCGACAGCGAATCCGCCAGTTCGTCCTCCGTGAGCATGTCCAATTTCGCCAGCGCCCGCTCCGTCACCCGTGTCACATCCGCTGCCAAATCCGGTGTCACCGTCGCGTAGCGTGTCAGGAAGTGGCGCACCTGCCGCCGCAACAACGAATCGGCATCGGCCAACAGTTCCGCTACGTCCTGCTCCGCCTCGTCAGCAGCCGCGTTCTCCGCCGTCGGCACGGCGACCATCGCCGTATCGCCCTTGCGGATGGAGACGGCCTGCGCCGTCAACTCTTCGCGCGAGATGACTTTCGTTGCTTCCAGATTGTCTTCGGTAATCGGCTGCGCCGGCTCGCTCGCCGCGACCGGCGACACGACCGGAATCGCCTGTGTCGACATCGACGTCGCAGGCGCCGCCCCCGCCCCCGTCACCCGCCGCCGCGGCGGATAGTGCGGCACATACGGCGCACGTCGCCGCGGTTGCGGTGTATAAAAGAAAAATCGGCAGACTCCCAAAAATAAAATCGCCACGCCGATTAATACCAAGTACGAAACCATGCTGACTCTCCTTCATCCCATCGGTTCATGATGTGCTTTCGTAAAAACTCTTTTTATTATAGCATAAGTCGGCCGCGCCACGAGCCGGATACTGCCTGAAAACGCCCGACCGTCGTCAAAAAGTTTTCACCGTTGCCCGGCGTAAGGAAGAATGCTACTATAAAAGCAAAAAAGGAGGACCCATGACAGCACCGACCCATGCCGCCACCGGCGGCATCATTCACGTCACGGAGGCCGGCATCGCGTGGCATTTTGACACCGTGCGCCGCGGTATCAGCACGGGCATTTGCCGCGGCGGCCTGCGCGATTATCGACATTTTTATAACCATCGCCTGCGCCGATTTTTTGCGCATGAACGCGACTTTCCCGGCGGCTCGGTCCCTGCCTACCTGATGACCGCCTTGCTCGAGGCCGGTCTCTCTGCCAGCGACAGTACCGCTATGATTACCTCCGCCCGGATGGACTGGCACGCCTACGCCTGCCATCGTTTCGACGACCTTATCGTCGAAGGCGTCGTGACCGCCGGCGTCGAACAAACCGCCGCCCGCGCCGGCGACCCGGCCTATTATTATGAAAAAGACGGCGAATACCTGCCGACCGGTACGATTAACCTCATGCTCTCGACCAACGCCGCCCTCCCGGATCCGATTCTCGTCAAGGCCTGCCTCACCGCGACTGAAGCCAAAACCACCGCCTTGCAGGATACCGGCGTCGTCAGTCTGCGCAGCGGTCTGTCCGCCACCGGCACCGGCACCGACGGCATCATGATTGCCTCCGATTCGCGCGGCCCCGTGCGAACCGACGCCGGCACGCATTCCAAGCTCGGCGAGCTCATTGCCGCCGTCGTCAGAGAGGCGCTCACCTTCACTTTTGAGAATTATCCCGCGCCGTGGAACCGCTTCCCTTCCGCCCGAACGGCGCCGCCGATTTCTCAAAACAAGCTCAACGAAGCCCTCCATGCAGATTTTTACGAAAAAAATCGATAAGTTCGACTTTTTTCGTTTTAGGACTTGCATTCTGCTCTGCCATACGTTATAATGAGAATGTACCGAGACGAAAATATTCGATATTGAAATCGCGGTACATGGACATAAAACGATATACAAAAGGGTATATCCAATCAAAAAGGAGGAGTTTTATTTATGAAAAACGTAGCATCTGTGAACTCGTATCTTGCCAACTTGGCGCTGTGGAACATCAAATTGCACAATTTGCATTTCAACGTGGAAGGCAAGAACTTCAAAAACATCCATGAATTTTTGGAAGATATCTACGAAGAAGTATTTGAATACTATGATGCGGTAGCGGAATTGATGAAACAGCAAGACCAGATTCCGAACTGCTGCATGAAGAGCTACTTGGAAACAGCCACGATGAAAGAAATGGCTTCCGAAATCATTCCGATTCAGGACGCACTGAAGATTTTGGTCGACGACCTCGAATTGATGATTGCGCAAGCGAAACAAGTACGCGCCGAAGCCGGTGAAGAAGACAACTTCCTCTTGTCGAATATGATGGAAGACCATGTCGAATACTACGCCAAACAGCTGTGGTTTACCCGTTCCTTCTTGAGCGAAAACTAAGCGCCTCCAAAAGACCCGTTCGCGGGTCTTTTTTATTACCTGCATCCGATGCACACGCCGGTATATAACGGCATATTACCGCTGTATCTATCCACCGCAGGTATATCCGCAGTACCGGTTGCATATTTTGTATACATTTTTCTGACAAACGACTTGCATTTGCAAACATTCAGACGTACTATAGTAGGTAAATCAAAAAAAGGATGTGAGCTTATGAGTTGGTTTCGCACAAAGGATTTACCTACGCTCCTGGCAGCGGTAGAAAATCCCGCCGACCGGCTGACGTTGCGTCGTTCGCTGTCAGCCCTCGACATCACTCTCTTGGGGCTGGGTGTCATGATCGGTACCGGCATTTTCGTCTTGACAGGAATCGTGGCCGCCCGCTACGCCGGGCCGGGGTTGATGTTGTCGTTTGTATTGGCAGCGGTGGTTTGTACGTTTGTATGCCTGGCCTATTCGGAGCTCGCATCGTTTATTCCGGTCGCCGGATCGTCGTATACGTATTCGTACGTCTCCCTCGGTGAGGTATGCGGCTGGCTGGTCGGCTGGTCGCTCATCTTGGAGTACACGGTCGGCGCCAGTGCGGTCGCCGGCGGCTGGTCGGCCTACTTTGTCAGTATTCTCAAGGATATCGGCATCACCCTGCCGCCCGCGCTGACGGCCGTACCGGCCGAGGGCGGCATCGTCAATCTGCCGGCGGTGTTAATTGTCGGCGGCGTATTGTATTTTCTGCTGCGGGGCATTCGGGAAAGTGCCGGCGCCAACCGCGCCTTGGTCTTCATCAAAATCGGTACGATTTTTCTCTTTCTCTTCTTGGCGGCGCCGTCGATTGACCCGCAAAACTGGACGCCGTTCTTGCCCTACGGCTGGGCGGGGGTGTCGGCCGGTACGGCTGTCCTCTTCTTCTCCTACCTCGGTTTCGATTCGCTTTCAACCGCCGCGGAGGAAACGAAGAACCCCGCACGGGACATGCCGATCGGAATTATCGCCTCGCTGGCCTTGACGACATTGCTGTACATTGCCGTCGCCGCCGCCATGACCGGTGTATTGCCGTACACGGAGCTCGATACCGCGGCACCTGCCAGCTATGTCTTGCAGCGACTCGGCTACCGGCTCGGTTCCGCCGTGATTGCCACCGGTGCCATCTGCGGGCTTTCGACGGTACTGCTGGTCATGATTTATGCACAGACACGGGCGTTCTTCGCGATGAGCCGCGACGGGCTGATACCCGCCTCGCTCTGTCGGATTCATCCGCAATACCGCACACCGTACCGCATCACCCTGATTACGGGCGCGGCCGTGGCACTGATTGCCGGCTTTATTCCGATTCACATCGTCGCGGAAATGTGCAGTGCGGGAACGATTTTTGCCTTTCTGTCTTCGACGCTGGGGCTCTTGGTACTGCGCAAACGCTATCCCGACATCCCGCGGCGCTTCCGCTGTCCGGCGGCGTCCGTCATTGTCCCGCTCGGATTCATCTCCTGCGCGTATGTGTTTTCACAGTTGTCGCTGCATACGCTGGAGCTGTTTTTCGCCTGGTTCGTACTCGGCCTGATTGTCTACGCCCTGTACGGACACAAGCACAGCCATTTGGCCGAATAATATGACCGCACAAAAGGACCGAACGTTGCCGTTCGGTCCTTTTTCCTGTCCCTTTTATTGCGCGGTCAATGTCCCTGCCGTCAATTGATAATAATGTCCGCGCCGCTCGGTATCGACTTCCCGTGCCAGTTCCGCGGTACGCGCATGACAAGTAAAGAGCAATACCTGCCGCGTCCGTGCGAAATCGAGCAGAAAGCGCAAGGTATCCCGCTGGCGCGTTTCATCGAAGCGCACGAAGATGTCATCTAAAATCAGCGGCATTTCTTCCGTACGTTCGGCAAAGTTCACCGCCAATGCCAGACGCAGCGCCAAATACACCTGATCGCCCGTGCCGCTCGACCAAATCTCCGCACTGCGCCACTCGTGCGCACTGTCGACCGTCTGCAACCGTCCCTCGGCATCGATCGTGAGTGTATAGCGATCCGCGGTCATTTGTTGCAGGTAGCGACCCGCCCGTGCGACGACTTCGGGCCGCCCGCCCGCTTCATAGCGACTGCGCGCAACCTCCAACACGCGCGCGGTAAACGCCAACTCCAAGTACGCATCCAGCGCATCGTCCAGCTCGCTTTCCACGGCCGTACGACGTTGCAACGCGTCCGCCATCCGGTCGTCATCGAGCAGGCGTTTGAGCTCCGCTGTCAGTTCCCCCTGCCGCTGGCGCAAGCGGGTCAGCTCCCGCTGGTATTCGGTCAGTGACGCGGCATAGCGATCGCGCCGCTCCAGCCACGCTTGATACTCACCGCTCTCCAATTGTGCCCAAAGGCGGTGGAACGCCTCTTCACTGCCCGCATACAAGCGCAGACTGCGGCGGATATTTTCGTAGTCCTTTTGCAAGCGGTCGCATTGCTCGTAGGCGGTCACCTTGTCGGCAAATTCTTCCGCATCCTTGGCATCGACCAGTGCCAACAATGCTTGCATTTCTTTTTCGCACATACCCCAGCGTTCGTCCAGCACCGCTTTTTCCGCCGCGAGCGTTTCGTACTGACGATTGCGTTCCGCGACGCTCTGCCACGCCAATTCCTGCTCGCGATAGGTTTCCGCCAGTGCCGCCACACTCGCCGGTACCAACGGATAGTCCGCCCCCAATGTTTCCAGCAACTGTTGCAGCCGATTTTCAAATGCGGCGAGTTTGGCGCGAATGCGTTCCAAGCGGACCGTCAATACCTGCCGCTCGCCGGTGTGGGTAAACAACGCCTGCCACTGGTCTTTACGCAAGTCCAGCTCGTCCGCCTCGGTCGGCGGTAATCGGCTGTCCTTCAGCCACTGAGTCCACGCCGATTCGCTTTGGCGACGGTCGGCGGCGAGTTTTTCTCCGCGCGCTTCCCAGAGCGCATGGTCTTCCAATTGGCGGCGACGGCTTTCCGATTGCCAGGAGCGCGCCTGCACCGCCGCCTGATACCGATAAAACTCCCGCCGTGTCGTCGCCAGCTCACCGGCGACAGCTGCCACGTCTTCCTCGGTTTCAGGGACCTCGACACCCGCCGCCAGCGCGTATTTCTCCCGCTCACGGCAAAGCGTTTCCGCCTCCCGGCCGAGTTTGGCCAAGCGTATTTCATTGCGGTGACTGCGCCGATGATTGACATACAGTGACAATACGGACAGCAGTGTCAACGCCCCCGCACCGTACAAGCCTTCTATCCCGACCGTCCCGGCCCAAAAGGCATACAAAGATCCGGCCGCCGCCGCCAGCAAGGCAAACCCGATCCAAAAGAACGTCGCATAGCGCCGCACGGGCAGCGCCGCCACCCGCTCCATCTCCGCTTGGATGGCGTCCCGCTCACGTACGACCCGCAGCAGATTTTGCCCCGCCTCTTCCCACGCGGCAAACTCCTCTTCCGTTTGGATTTGCGGTACCGCCGGAAACTCTTCCGCCGTGACCTCCTCGACCTGCGGCTCGTCGTGCTTCCAGTAATACAACTCGTTATCCCGACGCCGCAAGGCATCGGCCAACTCTCGCCCCTTTGTCCAGTCCACCTGCACGGGCGCCAAGACCTGTTCCCGCGTCCAATCGGGGTAAGCCGCCACCAAGGCGTCGCACTGTTCCTGCCAGGCCGCCAGCGCGGCGGTCTTCTCCGCTTCTTCCGCCAGCAAATCCTCCCAGCGCGCCCCGTCACCGAAGAGCGCGGCAATCGCCGCCTGCTGTGCCGCCCACGGCACGACCTCCGCCCGCGACTGCGGTGTCAGCGGCGCCATTTTCTCGGCCAACTGCGTCCGCTGTTCGTTCAAGGTCGCCATCCGCCGCACCAAATCGTTCCAGCGTTCCTTGCCGTCAGCGGGGAACGAATGAATCCCCCGACACAAATCCAGCCGCCGTTTCGTTTCCATGCCCTGCTCGTAATACTTCCACGCCCCGAGCTGCTTGTCCAGCGTGCGGTCGCGCGTGTCGAGCGCATTGATTTTTTCTTCTACCGCGGCGATGCGTTCGGCGACCTCTTCCTGCTCCGAGCGTACCGCCGCAAATTCAGTCTCCTGTGAGGACAATTGCCCGACAGCGTACACCGCTTCCTGCCGCGCCTGCAAGAGCTGATTAATTTTGCGCTTGCCCTGCGGCGACGCCACCAAGAGCTCTCCCATCTCGGCCTCCACCGCCAGTTTCGCATCGGCGAGTTCTTCCCCGCCCTGCATTCCCATGAAGCGCGAACGCACATCATCTCTGCCGATGAGCTCCGCCCCTTGCAAATCTTCCAACCCGACGGCAAATACCTGTTCATACGTCTTGCGGTCCAGCCCGTACCACCACAACTCGGCCGGCTCACCGCGCACCGTTTCCCCTCGGTCATTGCGCAGCGAGGTTTCGCCTTCATGCCGATAAATCCGATAGCTGCGACCGTTGTCACGCGTGATGCCCAAGTTTCCGTAGCGGCCTTTGCGTAGGCCGCGGCGATACCCGAACAGCATATCGCGGATAAATCTCAGCAGCGTCGTCTTGCCGCTTTCATTCTCGCCGGTCACCACGCACAGCCCCCGTTCGGGCGGTTGCCAGGAAATGTTTTCATAAATCCCGTAGCGTTCCAGTTGTAAATCAGTCAGCTTCATACTCATCGTCTCCCAATAACCGCTCCGCCCCGCGCAGGCGAGCCGCTTCCCATGCCGCTTGCAGGCGTGCATCGTCGACCGTCGCAAAGTAGCGGGCGTACTTCGCCCATTCGGGAATCTCCAGTAGCCACTCCCGCAACGTCGCGGCCGGCGTCGTCCCCATCTCCCCGCTCAGCGCCGCGTACGTACGCAAGTACGCCCCCGCCGCGTCCGGAAGTTGCGCCCGCCGGTCCCAATCCATGTCCGCTTGGGTGGCGTTCTCCGTCCGATACCAATAGACGAAAATATGCTTATAATACTCCTGCTCGTTGAGCCGCTGTGCCAACGCCGCACACGCCTCCGCATCGCACAGGACGGCATGGAGCGGTCCCCGTCCGGTAAATCGGATTGATACCAGTATCGGTTTGCGGACGGCATCACGCCGCTCCTTGCGGCGCTCGGAAACCACCGTCAGCAGCGCCTCCGTATCGGGTATCGCATCGATGGCAATCTCCCATTCTTCCCGCCGCACGGCATCGGTCTCGATGAATTCCGTCATCGTCGTCCCGTGACTGCCGACCTCGACCAGGTAGCACCCCCGCGCCCCGGTTTCCTTGCGATGCAGACTCTGCGGATTGCCCGGATAGACGATATACGGCTCCTCTCCCAGTATGGCGCGCGTATGGACATGCCCCAGCGCCCAATAGTCAAATCCGCTCTCTGCCAATACCGCGGCCGTCGTCGGCGCATACTGCCCGCCCTCGCCGGTCGGTCCTTCCGTATGTAAGAGCGCAATCGCATACGGCGCGTCGTCATCACGCTGAAACGACGCCGCCCAATCTTCCTGTACATGTGTCGCGGCATAACTGCGTCCGTACACCATCGCCGCCGTCTCGCCGTCAATCACCAGCGGCACCGCATCGACCTTGTCACTGCCGAATACCGCCGCATTCGGCGGCAACGGCACGTTGGCGCGCCACGCGTCCATCGGATCGTGATTGCCGTGAACGATAAACGCGCGAATCCCCGCCTCCGCCGCGCGAAACAGCTCCCGCGCAAACGCCAGCTGCGCCGCCAGACTGTGGTCGGCGGCTTGGTAGACATCACCGGCAATCAACAAGGCATCGACCCGCTTGTCAATCGCCACATCGACAATCTGCTCAAACGCCCGAAAAGTCGCCTCCCGCAAGGGTTTATCCCAATGCGCATGGCCGCCCGCCTGCGCAATCGGCATCCCCAAATGCAAATCCGCGCAGTGGATAAATCGAAACCGCTTGCCCATACTATTCCTCCTCATCCGCCTTTGTCGCCGTCCGCAACGCGCGCGCCGCCGCCAAAAACAGTTCCTCTCGCATATGCCCGAACACCAATCGGAACGACACCTCACCGCGGTGCCCGCCGTCACGGACCGGCTCGTCACGCAAGCCGATACCGACTCGGCGCGCCCGTGCCAGGCACTCTTCGCGCGAGCGTGTCGTCCGAATATGCACCGTACAATAAATCCCGGCGATCGGCGCATCGATGCGGATATCCTCGCCGAATACGTCCGCCAACGCCGCCGTCAACCGCTCCCCCTTGTGCCGGTACAACTTGCGCAAGCGACGCATCTGCTTGCGCAACTCGCCCCGTCGGATATACTCCGCCAGTGCCAACTGCTCCGCCACCGAGGCCGTTTGCCGATGCAACATACGCCGCTGCTCGTACCGCGCCGACAACGACGGCGGCAAAATCATATACGCCAAACGAAACGACGGCGGCAACACGCGCGACAACGAGCCGATATACACGACCTGTCGGCCGTCGCTCATGCCTTGCAGCGACGACAACGGCCGCCCGTAGTAACTCAATTCACTGCCGAAATCGTCCTCGATAATCCAGCCGCCCGTCCGCTCCGCCCAGGCCAAGAGCTCCGTCCGCGCCCGCGCCGGCAAGACGCCTTCCGCCCGATACGTGTACGACGGCACCACATACAGCAGTTGCGTCCCGTACCGCTCCGGCTCCTGCCACCACTCCGTGCCGTCGCCGATGGACGCATCCAGCGACCGGACGCAATACCCTTCATCGGCAAATGTCGCCGCGCCGATGGCAAACGCCTCTTCCGCAAAATGAATCGTCCGCGCCTCGGCGGGAATCAAACGTGCCAACAGTCGCAGCAACTGCTGCACCCCCGAACCGATGACGATATCCTCCGGCCGTGCTTTCGTATCCCGCGCATCCGCTCCGTAGCGGGCAAGCGCATCACGCAGCTCCCATTCGCCGCGCTCGTCGCCGTAATCCAAAAGCCGCTCCTCATTGCGCCACACCCGATACATATACGGCCGCCATTCGCTGAACCGAAATCCGCGCGGATCCATGGCCGCCGTTTGGAAATCATAGACAAACGACGCTTCTCGCGGCCGCGTCACGGCGCTCTCGCCCGGCCGCTCGGCCGGCAGCGGCAACCCGCGCACCTCGTACCGCGACCGATTGTGCGCCTTGAGATACCCTTCCGCCGCCAATTGATTATAGACCCGCTCGACGGTAAACTTGCTGACCCCGAGCCGACGCGCTTCTTCCCGCACCGATTCCAGCCGCATACCCGCCGGCCACACACCCGTTTCTATCCGCTCCTGCATGCTGCGGTAAATACGCAAATAAAGCGGGACTTTTCGTTGTTCCGCCATGACTCCCTCCGTTGCTTCTATTGTACGTCATCGAGCGCCTCTCCCGCAAATCGGGGATGTTTGACAGCATTGTAAACTTATAATTCATGCCTCGTTGACTATTCGTCTCCTATTCGTTATAATCAATATTAAATCAAGGGAGGGTACTATGGACACCAATTGCACACACATCATCACACTGGCCGAGCGCGTCCTTGACGGCGGCGAAATCACCCGCCAAGAAGGCGAACTGCTCATCCGTACCAAAGACCGGGACACCATGCTGCTGCTGGCCATGGCCGACAAAATCCGCCAACGCTACAACGGCGACCGCGTCGATTTCTGCGCCATCATCAACGCGCGCAGCGGCAAATGCCCCGAAAACTGTAAATTTTGCGCCCAATCCGCTTGCTATCAGACGGGCGTCAAAGAATACCCGCTGCTCGACGAAGAATCACTCGTCGAAGCGGCACGCCAAGCCAAAGCCGCCGGCGCGGTCCGCTTTTCTATCGTCACCAGCGGCCGCAACCAAGGCAATCCGAATGAGTTTGAACAAATCCTGCGGGCGCTCACCCGCATCCGCCGCGAAGTCGGGATTGAGATTTGCTGCTCGCTGGGACTTCTCACCAAGCGCAATGCGCAGCGCTTGAAGGCCATCGGCGTGACCCGCTACCACTCCAATATCGAAACTGCGCCGAGTCATTTCCCGGATATCTGTCAGACACACTCCTATGAAGACAAGATGTCCACCATTGAAAACGCCAAGGAAGCCGGCATCCGTGTCTGCTCCGGCGGCATCCTGGGACTGGGAGAAACCCCCGAACAACGGGTCGAAATGGCGTTTGAACTCAAACGTTTGGGCGTCGATTCCGTGCCGCTCAATATTCTGAATCCGATTAAAGGCACGCCTTTTGAACACAACGAACGGCTCGCACCGCTGGAGATACTGCGCACCTTTGCCGTCTTCCGTTTTGTCTTGCCGCGCGCGCTCATCCGTACGGCCGGCGGCCGTGAAGTCAATCTGCGCGACCTGCAGGCCTTCGCCCTCTCCGGCGGGCTCAACGGCATCATGGTCGGCAACTACCTCACCACCGGCGGCCGCGCCCCCGAAGAGGACCGCCGCATGGTCTCCGATCTCGGACGCGGATTTACCCGGCCGCATCTGCCGGCCGCCGTCATGGACGCCTGACAATCACATACTCTACACGACAACCCCGCACCGACCGCTCACGACGGGCATCGGTACGGGGTTGCTTTTTTCAACGCGTCAGGATACGGCGGAATCGCTGTACACTGAAAGTCAGCATTACGGCGGCAAACGCCAGTAAAAACAGCGTCGGTTGCCACAAGTACGACCAGCCGATTCCCTTGAGCATAATCCCGCGGATAATCTGCAGATAGTGCGTCATCGGTATGACCGTACTGAGATAATAGAAAAACGACGGCATGGCTTCTCTCGGAAACATAAAGCCGGAAAGCAATACACTCGGCAAAAGAACGAAGAACGACATCTGCATCGCCTGCATCTGATTTTTCGCCACAGTGGATATCCCGATACCCAGTCCCAGCGACGCCAAAATAAACGGCAACGTCAACAGATACAGTGTCAACACGTGACCGGCAAACGGAATCTCGAAAATCCAGCGGCCGACCAGCAGTGCCACCGTGATTTGCATGTACCCGACCACGATGTACGGTGCGATTTTTCCTAAAATCAGCTCACTCGGACGCAGGGGCGTGACCAAGAGCTGCTCCAATGTGCCCTGCTCTTTTTCACGCACAATCGCCATCGACGTGAGCATAATCAACGTCATCGTAATGACAACCCCCATAATCCCCGGAATCAGATTGTAATCGCTGACAAAATCGGGGTTGTACCACGGGCGAATGCGGATATCATACGGCAGGGCCGCCGCATCACCGACACCGATACGCTCCGCCAAAATTTCCTGCGACTTGAGTTGACCGACCAATTGCGCCGTGCTGATTGCCGACGACGCCGCCATCGTATCGCTGGCATCGACGATGACTTGTAACTGTGCCGGCTCGTGCCGATCCAAGCGGCGGGCAAAATCCGGCGGAAAGACGATACCGACTTTCGCCTTGCCGGACGCGATATAGTCCTCGACTTGCGCAAAACTCGTCGCGACATAGGTCATCTCATAGTAGCCCGTCCCGACAAAAGTATCCAACAACTCCCGCGAGGCTTCTTCCCGACACTGATCGAACACGACCGTCGGCAAATGTTTGACCTCGGTACGCACGGCAAATCCGAGCAGCAACAGCTGAACAATCGGCAATACTACCATCACGCCCAACAGCATCCGATCCCGCCACATTTGGGCAAACTCTTTGCGCAACATTGCTCGCAAGCGGTTCATCGTATCGCCTCCCGTTCCCGTCGGATGGCCTGTACAAACGCATCCTCCAATGTCGGCGCGACCTTGTGCCAGCCGTCTGACGCCGTCGGTGCTTCACCGGCGGTGTGTACCCGCAAGGCATGCCCCTGTCGGTATGCCGCCGGCCCCCACTGCCGCAACAAACGGCGGCGCTCCTCCTCGGGCGCATCCGCCCGCTCCCAGACCGTACCGGTCGTTGCGGCAATCAGCGCCTGCGGTGTCCCCGTCGCAATCAATCGCCCCGCATGCATCAAGCATAGGCGGTCACAATACATGGCTTCATTCATGAAATGCGTCGTCACCACCACGGTCGTCCCCGCTGCCGCCAAGTCACGAATCAGCCGCCAAAACAACACCCGCGCCGTGACATCCGCCCCGCTGGTCGGCTCGTCCAAAAACAGCAGCGCCGGCCGATGCAGCATGGCCGCCGCCAGTGCCAGCCGCTGCCTCCATCCGCCCGGCAATGTCCCCGTCAGCCGCTTGCGCATCGCACTCACGCCGGCCAGCTCCATCATCGCCTCACCGCGTGTAGCGGCGGTCGCATCATCCAGGCCGTAGATGCCCGCATAAAAACGCAGATTTTCCTCGACGGTCAGATCCGCATACAGACTGAACTGCTGTGACATGTAGCCGATGCGTTGCTGTACCTGCCGACTCTCCCGAACGACATCATAGCCCAAGACCGATGCCTGCCCCGCCGTCGGCGGCAGCATGCCGCACAGCATACGAATCGTCGTCGATTTGCCGCAGCCGTTTGACCCCAAAAATCCGTAGATTTCTCCCGCTTTGACCGTCAAGTCCAAGCGGTCCACCGCCGTGAAGTCACCGAAGCGACGTGTCAATCCCTCCGTCCGTACCGCCTCTCTCATTCATCCCTCCGTGCCGCTTGCGCCAAGGCGGCTTCCAGATTGTCCGTCCCCGTACGGCGCAGCCATTCCGCCGGCGTGTATGTGCCGCAGATTCGCCCCTCCCGCAAGTAGGCCACGCGCTCGCAGTAGACCGCCTCGCCGGTATCGGGCGTGGCCACCGCCAGCGTCACGCCTTCCTCATGCACCGCTTGCAAGAGTCCCCAAAACTCCCGCCGCGCCAACGCATCCACGCCGACCGTCGGCTCATCGAGCAATAACAACCGCGGGCGATGCAACAGCGCCGTTGCCAGCGCCAACTTTTGTTTCATCCCGCCCGACAGCGCACCGACCGACTTCTCCCGATGTGCCGCCAAACCGACAAACGCCAGCAGTTCCTCCGCTCGTCTTTGCCCTGCCGCACCAAGTCCGAACAGCGCCCCGCTCAACCGAAGTTGCTCGGCGACCGTCAGATTACGATACAAACTGAACCGTTGCGGCATATAACCGCAGCGGTCCGCCGACGCGACCTCCGGCGCGCGCACGATTGTCCCGCTGTCCGGCCGCTCCAGGCCGACAGCCAAGCGCAGCAACGTCGTCTTGCCGCTGCCGTCCGCACCGACCAACGCTACCGACGTGCCGGCCGCAATCTCCCAATTGACCCCCGCCAGCGCCGTCACCTCGCCGTACCGTTTGCCGACATCGCGAAACACCATCATCGCGGCCACACATCCGCCGGCATCCCCGGCTTGAGGAGATGATTCGGATTGTCTACCCGTACCTTGACCCGGAAAACCATATTGGCCCGTTCTTTCGACGTCATGCTTTGCCGCGGATTGAACTGCGCCTCCTCGCTGATTTCTTCAATCACACCGGTAAAGACCCGGTTCGGAAATGCATCAATTCGTACATCGACAGATTCTCCCGGCGACAGAAGCGCCAAATCCGTCGACGCGACATAGATACGGATCGACACGACATCCAGCTCCGCCACGGTCAACACGACCGTGCCTGCCCGCACACGTTCGTTATTTTCGACGGCCGTACGCAGCACCACGCCGTCTGTCGGGCTGACCAATTGCATGTCCTGCGCCTGCACCGTCGCCCGCGCCAATTGTGCCCGCCAGCGATCCACCTCCGCTTGCCGCACGGCAATTTGCTCTTGTGTCGCGCCTTCCTTGGCCAAATCGTATTCTTCTTGCGCCGTTTGCCATTCCGACCGCGCGACATCCGCCTTCACCCGCGCATGATCGAGCAATTGCGCGGACACCGCATCCTGCCGATACAGTTGCGCGTACCGCTCATAATCCGCCGCCGCCTGCCGATACAACGCCTCGCTCCGACTCACCCGATTGGCTAATGCGCGCAACTCCTGCGGCCGTGCCCCGTTTTATGCCTGCGCCAGTGCCGCCTCCGCCCCGCGCAAGGCGGCCGCCGCCGCATCTTCCTGCGCGGCCATCTCACTCCGTTCCACCGTCGCCAAGACCTCGCCCGCCCGCACCGTATCCCCCGCACGGACAGTCAGACGGCGCACATCGCCGCCCCAGCGCGAACTCACCTCGTACGTCGTCGCCTCTACCGTTCCCGTCGCCTGCCACGGCGGTGCGACCGGTTGCGCCCGCCAAACCGCCGCTCCTACAATCCCGACCGCCGCCAGCAGACCGATGAGCCAATGTTTCCGTGTTATCTCCATCTCGTTCACCCGTTTCACTCACGACCGCTTACCCTCATTGCCTTGATTATAGCACGCTTACCGCGAGCAGCCACAGGAAGCAAAAAAACGGACGCACCGCGTCCGTTTTTTGCTTCCTGTAACCCTCTATATCGTTGTTACCATTGTGCCGACAACGATACCATCGCCGTCCGACCGGGGTTGAGCATGAGCCCTTGGTTGCCCCACGGCACGGCTGTCGTCGACCAATAATGTTTGTCAAAGACATTGTAGACCATTGCCCGCAATGTAAGCGGCGTCCGTTCCGTGCCGAACCGATACGTCGCACCGAGATCCGTCCGTACCCAGCTCGGCACCTTGATTTCGTTCATCGCGTCCGCATAACTGCTGCCGACATACTGCACACGCGAATCGACGGACAAGCCCGCAATCGGCGTATCCCAGGTCAATCCGAGCGTCGCATTCAGCTTCGCCACACCCTGTGCGTCTTTCCCGTTCAACGCGGGATTGGTCATTTTCTTCATATCCGTCGTAATCAGCATCATACCGCCTTGCACGCGCAACGTATCCGTCAACTGTCCGAATACATTGAGTTCGAGGCCCTGGTACACGGCACTGCCGTCCATCGCATAGACCGGTTTGTCTTCGATGACCTGCCCGGTCTGAATCATCTGCGGCTGATCGACGCGAAATGCCGACAAGCTCCCTGCGATATCGCCGTATTCCGCTTTGACACCGACTTCATATTGTTTCGTCACAAACGGTTTGAAAGTTTGCCCTGCATTGGCCGCATCTTTCGGTGCGGACTTCGTATCCAGACTTTCCGCATACGCTCCGTACACCGATACATGCGGGTTGACACGATACACGATGCCCAGCGTCGGTACCCATTTGGACTTATCAAACGACATCGTATCAACGGTCTGATGCCGTGCTCCCGCCAACACGTGCAAGCGGTTATCCGCCAAGCTCATATAATCTACCAAATAAAAACTCCGATATACATCGTCATTTCCTTTGTAGTAATTTGCCGGTGCCACGACCGGTTTGGTGAATTTGGCCAGCGGCGACGCGTCATAGATATTGCCGTCCGTCATGGTAGACGTCGTGCCGCCTTTGCCGTTCGACCATTCATTCATACTGCTCAGGCGGTCATAGCCGACGGTATAGCGATGCTCGATATCCCCCGTATGCAAAGTCCCCTTCACGCCGACCGACAAACTGTGCCGCAAGAATTTACTCTGCGAGCCGTTGCCGCCGATGGACAATTTATAATCACCTTTGTCATTCAAGAGTTCGGGCTTGCTGTCCAAGTAGCCGTAATAATTGATGCTCTGCATCCCGAAACGCACAAACGCCGACATCGAATCGCTCAAATTGCGCTCATGCTGAATCAACATCAGCTTGCGCGTCCGCGAAAGTTCCGACCAATCCGGCATGAAATTGTCAATCACCTTGTCGGCATCCGGCAATTTTGTAACAGTATTGTTCCACACGTTATTTTTCAGCATCAAAATTTCCGGCATCCCGTAGTGCTTGGAATCTTCATAGCCGGCCAGTACGGATGTATAGCTGTCCGCCGTACGATAGTCCGCATTGACAAAAATATTATTCAGCTCAATGTGCTCACGCGAGATACTCGTATCCCCTTTGCTCAACTGTCCGTTGATACGGATTCCCATCCCGTTGTCACCGACGGGCGTACCGATATCAATCGCATGTGTCCAAATGTTTTTACCGGAAAACGTCTCCGTGAATTTCGCCATCGGCGTTTCCGTCGAGCGTTTCGGTACCATGTTAATCGCACCGGTCGCACTGCGATATGCGGTCGCGCCCTGCAGTGCCGCATTCGCTCCGGCGGTCACTTCCACGCGTTCCACCCAGTTGAGCGAATTATTCGCCATCGCCATGAGTCCCGGCATGCCGTCCACCAGTACATCATACGTATTGAATCGCACTCCGCGAATGGCCAGCTCGACGTTGTTGTCCGTACTGCAGCCGCCGACCAATACGGACGGATGGCGTGTCACGGTATCAAAAAACGCTCTCCCCGGTTGCGCATTTTGTTCCAGTACTTGTTGTGTCAAGGCTATCGAATTTGTCGGCGCTGCCATAAAATCGACATTGCCCAACACTCCCAGACGGCTTTCCCGATACACGTCGCCTCCGGCAAACGCTTGGCTCCGTTGTTCGGTCACCAACACCCGCGGCAACTCATACGCCGTATCCGCGGCATTAGCCGCTGTCGGCGCCAACGGTGCCCACACTCCCAGCGCCAATACGGCCGCTACATACTTGTAATTCATACTACTCCTCCTCATATGTTTTTATCTCAACGACACATAGGCCGTCATGACCGTTTCTTCAAGCAGACGATACGCACCGTGCGCATCTTCCCCGTCGATGCGGATGGCGATGTCTTCCCCGCCGTCCGCATAGTACTTGCGCATGAACGGAAACGCCCGAATCTCCACCGGCAAACCGTGCGCCCAGAGCATATTCACCATCAGGTAAAAATCCGGATGGACATGACCCTTTGCCCCCGCATATCGCTGTAATGCGCTTTCCCGATACTGCAATGTCCGCACCAGTACCAGGGCCTCGCGCGTCGTGTGCACCATCTTGTCGATAGCCTCTTGCAAGCGCTCGATACGATAGAGCGAATTCACCGCGAGCAGCACGTCCGCCGGTTCGTCGATGACAATGTCCTCCCATTTGCCCGAGCGGATGTGTACATGCGTCCAGCCGGCCGCGGCAATCTTTTTCTCGACTTGACGTTGCATCGGCGGGGCAAACTCGATGCCTTCCCAGCGCGCCGCCGTCCGTGCGAGCGGCATCGTAAAGTTGCCCGTGCCCGGTCCGATTTCCCGGACGAAACGCCCTGCTCCGAGCACTTGTTGCAAATAGTCCACCAGTCCGGGGACTTCTTCATTCAAGCGGTGCCGCGTATCATACTGCGGTGCCAGCCGCTCCCAAAACGCCAGCTCGACCGCATCATCGCGCAAGCGTTTCCCTTGTGAGGCTTCCCGGGCGGCGAATTCTTCCGCCCATACCGCCTGCCAATCCATGTGTGTCCAGTCCATCCTACATCTCCCGAAATGCCGCAATCAGTCGCTTCGTGTACTCTTCTTGCGGATGTTCATAGAATTCGTCCGCCGGTTGTTGTTCAATCAGCCGTCCGCGGTACATCACGGCGATGTCGTCACTGTAGGCCCGCACCAAATCCAAATCGTGCGAAATGAAGAGGTACGAGATTCCCTGTTCATGACGAATCCGATTCAGCAGATTCATCACCTGCGCCTGCACGGACACATCGAGCATGGAGGTCGGTTCGTCCAGCACGATGCACCGCGGCGACAACAGCAACAAGCGCGCCAGACACAGCCGCTGCAGCTGTCCGCCGGACAATTGATGCGGATAGCGGTCAAGCAAGGCCGGATCCAGCGAGACGACCGCCAACTGTTGCGCAATCGCATCATCCCAGTCTTGCGGGTCGATCAGACCGCGATGCAAGCGCAACGGTTCGCGCATACTGTCGCGCAGAAGCAACCGCGGGTGCAGCGCCGCCGTCGGATGCTGAAACAGCATCTGCAGTTCCCGCGCCCGCGCCCGTCGAGCGGCGCCCTTTTCGTGGGTGATATCCTCGCCGTCAAAATGAATCGTCCCGCTATCCGGCCGAATGAGCCCCATCACCAATCGGGCCAGGGTCGATTTCCCCGATCCGCTCATTCCCACCAGACCGAGCGTATGACCCTGCTCGACTGCCAGCGACACATCATCGACCGCGACGATACGATGATTGCCCCACAAACCGCTGCGAAATGTCTTGCACAGTCGGGACACCTCAAGCATTGCCATAGGCCACCTCGTTTCTCTTGGCGGCCAGCACATCCGGCCGCGCCGCCAACAGCATCTGCATGTACGCCGTCTGCGGCCGGGCAAACAGCTCCGCCGCCGGCCCTTCTTCAACGATTGTCCCGTCGCGAAGTACGGCAATCCGGTCACACAACGCCTCAGCCAAATGCAAATCATGCGTCACCATGAGCATGCTCACGCCCTCGCGCCGCAGTTTGCGGAAAATCGTCGCGACCTGTTGCCGTAAAATCGCATCCAAGCCCTTCGTCGGTTCGTCGGCAATCAGCCACTGCGGCCGCTGGATGGTTCCCAAGGCGCACAACGCCCGTTGCGCCATGCCGCCCGACAGTTCAAACGAATATGACGCCGCCACCGCGCGAGGGTCGTCAAATCCCAACTCCGCCAAGCGCGTCAGCATCCGTTCCTGCGCCTCTGCCTTCGCCATCCCGCGAGCCGTCAGCGGCTCGGTAATCTGTTCGCCGACCTTGCGCAACGGATCGAACGCCGTCCGCGGATTTTGCGGAATAAAGGCAATCTCACTGCCGCGCAACGCGCGATACTCGTCTTCCGTCAGCGCCAGCATGTCTCTGCCGCGATACCCGATTGAACCCGTAATCTGCGCCGTCGGCCCGAGCAGTCCCAAGACCGACATGCCCAAGACGGATTTACCGCTACCGGACTCACCGATGAGCCCGGTAATCTGTCCCGCCCGGCACGTCAACGAAACATGCTTGACCGCCTGCACCACCGTGTGCGGCAAATGAAAACAAACGCTGACATCGTGCATCACCAAATCGTTCATCTTCACCCCTCCCGCCACGGTTCTTCATCAATTGACAAATAATCGCGCAACTCGTCGCCCCACAACTGAATGGCAATCGAGAGTGCCGCAATGCACGCTCCCGGCGCTAAGAGCAGCCACGGATACGTCCTAAAGTACGACTTGGCGTCAAAAATCATCACGCCCCAGTCCGCATCGGGCGGCTGTACCCCCAATCCCAAAAAGCTCAGAGAAGCGACCGACAAGAGCACGGTCCCGATACGGACCGTCCACAACACAATCAGCGACGGCATGATATTCGGCAAGATATACCGCCACAACACATACCCGTGTCCCGCACCGAGCGCGCGTACCGCTTCGACGTACTCGGCATAGCGCACGCGCAATACCTCCGCCCGCACCAGCCGGGAAAAACTCGTCCACGAGGTCAGCGTCACCGCCAGCAAAATACTGAACGTGCCCGGCCCCATGACCCCGGCCAGTGCCACCATCAGGCTCATCCCCGGCAGACCTTGGAAAATATGCACCCCGATCTGAATCAGGCGGTCGGTCACACCGCCGAAGTAGCCGCCGATGACGCCCAAAAACGCGCCGAGCAACATCGTGCACGCCGCACCGGCCAGCGCAAAAAACACCGACACCCGCGCGCCGTAGAGCAACCGGCTCCAGACATCACGCCCGAGCGCATCCGTCCCGAGCCAATGCGCCGACGACATCGGCGCCAGAATCGCATCGCGGGAAACCGCGTTCGGATCATACGGCGCCAACCACGGCGCGAGCAAGGCCACCGCCATGAACACCAGCAACACCGCTCCCGTCCCCGCAAACAGCGGGGTTATCCGTCGCCCCGTCATCGCGGATCACCCGTGCGCAGACGCGGATTGAGAAAGAAATAACTCAAATCCACCAGCCAGTTAATCACGATGACCAAGAACCCGACAAACAGGACATAGCCCTGAATCGCCGGATAGTCACGCCCGCGAATCGCCGCCAACACATAGCTGCCCAGTCCCGGCAACGAAAAAATCGACTCAATGACAATCGAACCGCCCAAGATGCCGACCGAATACGTACCGATGAGCGTCACCACCGACAGCCATGAATTGGGAACGGCATGCCGCCACAAAATCCGTCGCGGACTGAGCCCTTGCGAACGTGCCGTCAAGATAAACGGCTGTTCCATCACTTCCAAGAGCGAGGTGCGTTGCAAGCGCAACATCGCCGCCATCGTCCCCGCCGCGAGCACAAACCCCGGCAATACCATCTGCTCCCAACTGCCGTACCCGCTCGACGGCAACAGCCGCCACCGCTCGGCAAAATAATGAATCAACACAATCGCCAGCCAAAATCCCGGTATCGCAGACGCCACCATGGCGATGGTCCGCAGCGACCGGTCCTGCCAGCGATTGACCCGCACGGCCGCCCAAATCCCTGCCGGTATCGCCAGCGTCACGACCCACGCCAACGCTACCAATGCCAGCGAAAGCGTCACCGGAAACCGATATAGCAGCGACTCGAGTACCGGAATCCCCGTGATGTACGACGTCCCCAGCTCACCCTGAAAGACGCGCCCGGCCCACGCGGCAAACTGCACCGCCAACGGCTCATTGAGTCCCATTTGCTCGCGCATCGCGGCCAACTCCGCCGCCGACGGCTCCGACGTCCCGTCCAGTGTCAACACCACCAGTGCGGGATCGCTCGGGGCAATGACGCCGAGCAAAAACGCCCCCAGCGTCACCCCGAACAAAATCGGCAATGCCAACAATAGCCGCTCCGCCATAAAATGTAACAACTTCATGCTTCGTCCTCGATTCTTACTCCGTCCACTCCGTTTCCGACAGCGTCACCCCGTAAATCGTCGGTGTGAATCCGCGAATCTTTTTGTTGTGTACGAGCAGGTTTTCATCCTCAAACAGCGGCACCGTCACCGGACGCTCCAGTGCGATTTCCTGCAAACGGTCATATACCTTACGTCGGGCGTCCGGTGTATGCGCCTCCGCAATCGACTCCAACAATGCCTGTGCATCGTCGCGCGAATAGCCGATACAACGGGAAATATTCGCCAAACCCCGCTCATCGTTGCTCATCCACTCCCAAAATAAATCGGCCGGATCCATACTGGACAGCCCGCGAATATGCAATGTCAAATCATGCTCGCCATTGCGCAATGCCTGCGAGTACGCCGCACCGTCCAACAAGACAATCGTGACATCCAGTCCCAGCGGACGCAATTCCGCTTGAATCCATTCCGCCATTTCTTTATACGGATACCGCTCCGCACTCGATTGTGAAATCAGCAGCCGCACCGCTTGTCGCCGATCGCCCAGCACCTGGCGTGCCAACGTCTTCGCTTCCTCCGGTGCATAGCGGGGTGCGACCACCCGCCCGAACGGACTGACGCTGTTAATCAGATTGATTGTCGGCGTCGCGTGCCCGTAAAAATAGTTGTTGACCAGCGCATCGCGATCAATCGCCAACGACACGGCGCGTTTCATCCGTTCGTCGGCAAATACACCGTCATTGCCCCGCAAGGTCAAATAATGCGTAATCGTCATCTTGTTGTGCACAAGGGCAAAATGCTCATCCTGCGCCAGCTCCTGCGCCAACGCCGGCGTAATCGCCCCCAAGTCGACCACACCCATGATTTCCTCCGCTTTCAACGCGGAAAATCGTGTCTGCGCATCCGGTATCACCCGCACACGAATCGTCTTGGCGCGTGCCTTGTCACCCCAATACGCATCATTACGGGTAATCACCGTATATTGGTCCTGTGCATGCGCCGTCAGTCGAAACGGACCCGTACCGATATCCGTCGAGATAAAATCCCACGTTTCCGGATCGATGGCCTTCGGATTAAACTGCGCACTGTTCCAACCGCCCATCAAGTACGGCAACGTCGGCATCGGTTTGGCAAATGTCAGCCGCACGGTATAGTCATCGACCGCCTCCCATGTCTCCAAGGAAGGATACATCAACCGCAGCGCCATATTGTAAAACTGCGACCCGCGAAAACCGACTCCCGCGATACGGTCAAAATTGGCCACGACACTCGCGGCGGTAAAGGGCGTCCCGTCATGAAACGACACCCCCTGCCGCAAGTGAAACGTCCACGTCTTCGCATCCGCCGACGACTCCCACGACGTGGCCAGCACCGGCACCGGTTCACCCTGATTGTCGATTTCAATCAGCGGCTCCCACACCTGCAACAGCTTGCTGCAATAAAACGCATCATGCGGCCCCGGTGACAAATCACGCGCCGCCGCCAGCACAATCTCGTCGTCCGGTGCATGCGAGGTGCCGGCACCGCAACCGGTCAGCAATGTCAACAGGATACCCAGGCAGACAATCCAGACCGGCCACTTGTTTCGGACTAATGTCGTCATTTACTCCGTCCACTCCGTTTCCGACAGCGTCACCCCGTAAATCGTCGGTGTGAATCCGCGAATCTTTTTGTTGTGTACGAGCAGGTTTTCATCCTCAAACAGCGGCACCGTCACCGGATGCTCCAGTGCGATTTCCTGCAATGCCGTGTAGATTTCCCGCCGTGACTCGATAGTCGTCGCATTCGGGATTTGATTAATCAAGGCCTGCGCCGCGATATTGCTGAAACCGATATGATTTTCCTTGTTAATCGTGCCGCGCTCGTCATTGCTCATCCACTCCGTCAAAAGCCGCGACGGATCCATCGTCGAAAGGCCGCGGGTGTGGATGGCGATTTCATAATCGCCGTCCCGCATCGCTTTCTTGTAGGCCGCGCCGTCGAGTATCTGGATATTTGCTTCGATACCGATGGCCGCCAGCTCCGCCTGAATCCATTCCGCAATCTCTTTGTACGGATAACGTTCCGTACCGTACTGCGGTACCAGGAACCGCACCCGTACCGGCGCTTTGCCGGCCGCTTCTTGCACCAAGGCGCGCGCCCGTTCTACATCATAAATCGGCTCGACAACCTTACCGAACGAGCTGGCACTGTTAATCAAGTTGCGCGTCGGCACGGCATGGTCATAGAAATATTGGCTCGTAATCGCCCGGCGGTCAATCGCCAACGAAATCGCCTGCTTCAAACGTTCATCCGCCAGCGGCCCTGCATCGCCGCGAATCGTCAAATAATGGGTAATCGTCATCTTGTTGGACACCAGCGCAAACTGCTCGTCTTTGACCAGCTCATTGGCCAGTGCCGGCGTCAACGCGCCCAAGTCGACCACGCCCATAATTTCTCCGGACTTGAGTGCCGAAAAGCGGGTTTCCGGTGTCGGAATCACCCGCACCCGGATGGTTTTTGCTTTGGCTTTTTCGCCCCAATAATCGTCAAACCGCTCAATCACACAGTATTGGTTCGGCACGACCTCTTTCACTTTGAACGGGCCCGTCCCCTGTGCCAATCCGGTGAAATCGCCTGTCTTAGGATCCAGGCATTTCGGGCTGAACATCGCCGAGCTCCACGACGCCATCATGTACGGCAGCGTCGGCATCGAATCGGCAAAGGTCAATCGCAGCGTATACTCGTCGACCGCTTCCCATTTTTCAATCGACGGATACATTTTTTCGAGCGACGTCCCGTAAAACGGCGATGTCTTGTATCCCATCACGGCCCAGCGGTCAAAATTTGCCACCACCGCCGCCGCATTGAACGGCTCCCCGTCATGGAATTTCACGCCCTGCCGCAAAGTAAACAGCCACACCTTGCCGTCATTTTCCGAGCGCCATTCCGTCGCCAAAGCCGGTTTCGGTTCGCCGTCATTGCCTAGCGCAACCAGCGGCTCCCACACCTGCAAAATCGAACTGGTAAAATACGGATCTTTCACCCCCGGTGCCAAGTCGCGCGCCGCCGCCAGCACAATCTCATTGTCGCCGCCGGTCGGTGTCGCCGTACTCCCGCACCCCGTGAGCAAGAGCATCATCGCCGCAATCGCCGCCATGAGCGCTCCCCATACCGTACTCCGTCTACTGCTGCTCATACCGTCTCCTTTCCGCAAATGACAAATAGCCGTGCAAGCGGCACGGCTATCGTCTACTCTGCATTAAAAATCAAATTGTGCCGACAACATCACTGTCCGCGGCAAGGACAAGTACACTTGGTCTCCGCGAGACGCCATCCAGTAGTCTTTGTCCAAAAGGTTATAGACCGTCACGCCCAACGTCGCGTCGTGTCCCGCCACGTCAAGGGTATGCCGCAGTCCGAGATCCCATACCCAGTACGACGGTACGGTAATTTCTTTTTTCGCCCCCTGCGTACGGATAATGCTGTCACCTGTGTAGTTACCGCGCAGGAATACATTGGTCTTATCCGTCGGCTGATAGGACACGCCCATGGTCGCTGTCCAGTACGGTTGCGCAAACAAGCGCTTGCCTTCCAAGCGTTTGTCCGTATTTCTCGAGAACTTCGCATCCATGTACATGACGCCGCCGAACGCGCTGACTTTGTCGGTAATCTTACCCTGTACGTTGAGTTCCGCGCCTTTCATGCGTTGTTCGCCGTCTTGGAACCAAGTCAGTGCTTCATCGCCAATCAATTTTTCAAAACGTTTTTCCGGCATCTTCAAGTCAAATACCGCCGCCGTGACCAGCAGACCGTCTTTGTAGTACTTGCCGCCGAATTCGATTTGTTTCGTCTTCATCGGCGAGAATACTTGGCCCGCATTCTGGTAGCTCGGACCGACGATTTCACCTTCGTTGAAATATTCGGAATAGCTGCCGTACACGGAGAATGCATCCGTCGGCGAGTACACCACGCCGAACGTCGGACTCCAGCCGCTCGTCGTCAGGCTCTTCGTGTATACGCCCTTGCTCATGCTCGTGTTCGTCGCTCTGTGATAATGACCGCCGATCATGATTTGCCAATTGTCGATTTCCATGCGGTCGACCAAGGAGAAGCCCCACATCCGCTGTTTGGCAGTCTGCATTTCTTGCGGATTCGAAACTAACGGATTAAACGAAATAATCCCGTTATAGATATTCCCTGCACCGACCGGCGGGGTATCCTTACCGTACGGTGTCGATCCCGGCAACGTGCCGCCGCGATTACGCCACGAATGGTCATGCAAGAACACAATGTTGTGCTTGATGTTACCGGTTTCGATTTCGCCGCGGACACCCACGCCGACATAGGACGAATCCATCCGGTTCAAGCCGTCCATGACTTTGATTTTGTAATTGCCGGCCGTGTCGTCAATCTCAAATGCGCTTGCCCAGCCCGACGTGTTTTTCGAGAGGTTGTTGTGGTTGGTACCTGCATTGATGAACGCTTTCCAGTTGTCACTGACTTTTTGTTCGTGATTCAACGCAAAAATATAACCCAACGTCTCTTTCGCCATACCGGGGAAGCCGACATGCGTATCGCCGGACGGCGGTTTCAACAGTGTCGGTGCCGTATCGCCTTCAAATTGCGCTTCATACGATTTGCTCAACTTGAACCAACGATGGCCGTTTTGAAGACGCATGTCGCGATAGCCCGCCAGGAAGTTCGTCGTGGCGTCGTCCGTCTGCCGGTCAACGTTAATGTACACGCTGGACGCTTTGTAATTTTCCTTTTGGACACTCATTTCACCGTTTGCCCATTCGGTATTGATGCGCACGCCCCACTCTTTGTTGTCCCCGAAACGATGCGACAAGTCCATGTAGTTCGCCCAGTGGCCTTTGCCGATATGCTGTACGGTAATCCGACGTACATCTTTGCCCGGTGCACGTTTCGATACGAAGTTGACGATACCGCCGCCGGCATTCGATTCATACTGCGTACCCGTGCCCATAAATCCGCCGGCAGGACCGGAGGTCACTTCCACGCGATCCGTAAAATGTGTCGGCAGCTGGAACTGCGTAAACATCCCCGGGATACCGTTCAGGAACATGCTGGTGCCGTTGGAACGGACACCGCGAATCGTAAAGTCACTGTGCCAGACAGAGCCCGCCGAACGTACGGACGGGTTGGTTCTGAGCACGGTATCGATCGGCTGCGCGGACGCACCGAAGGTTTCCATCAGTTTGGACGTATAATTCATCTGCGAAAACGGCACTTTCATGATATTCGTATCACCCAAAATACCGACCGTACCGTTCATATCCGCATAACCGCCCGGCAAGATACCGCGGTCACGGACATCCGTGACAACGATACCTTCCAAGTTGATAATTTCCTGCGCAGCGGCCGGTTGCAACCCGCCGAGCGCCGCCAGTCCGACCGCGGTCAGGACGGCGAGTGTCAATTGTTTTTTCATCATTATATTCCTCATTTCCCTCGTTATCAGAAGTTGAATTTCGCCGATACGACGAAGGTGCGCGGCCAGGAGAGACCGAAGGTCGTCGAGCCGCCGCGGCCCATCCAGTAGCTCTTGTCAAAGAGGTTGTAAACCATCGCATGGACTTCGACCGGCTGTTCGCCGACGGTCGTGCGCCAGTTCGCGCCCAAGTCTACCGTCGTGTAGCTCGGCAAGGTGCCGCCGTTATCATTAATCTTCGTGCTGCCGTTGTACATCAGGCGACCGATGATATCGACATTGTCCGACGCTTCATAGGTCAGCCCCAGCACCGCCGAGAAGTCGGCTACGCCGTGGACGTACCAGCCGTCCCTTGCGCCGTCCTTGGTGCGTTTGCGTTCCGCATCCATCTTCAAGAACCCGCCGGTCACCGTCAAGCGATTGCTGACTTTGCCGTTGACCGTGAATTCAAATCCCTTAAATTCATTTTCGCCGTCTTGTTTTTGATTGTACTTTTTCACATCGACCAATTTGCCTTCTTTATCGGCCTCTTTTACCGTGCGTGTGTATACGTCGACGGTATTTCCGTCATTCGTACTGAAATACGCCAGTGTGGCCAACCAATTGCCCGCATCATACTTGACGCCGACTTCCTTAATGGTCTGTTTGACCGGCGGCAATACTTCACCGACATTGTCGTACTTGCTGTTCGTTACCTGACGGCCGCGGGAAATATTTTTCGCATAGCTGCCGTAGATGGAGAGCTGTTCTGTCGGATGATAGACAAGACCGTACGCCGGCAAGTTGTCGGTCGTTTTGAACTTTTCTTTATTCGTACCGCCTCGATAATCCGCTTTGCGATGCGACCAGCCGAGCAATACATCGAAATCGCCGATACGCATCATATCGTTGATGACGAGCGAGTCATTGTATTCTTTGTAGTTCAGCGGTCGACCTTGGCTGGCCGGCAACGGGTAATATCCTTCTTTAAAAATGATACCCTTGTACAAGTTGCCGCCGATTAAGCCTGCCGTAGGCGAGTAGTTTGCTTTATTCCAATACGCCATGTACGATTTGTCGTACGCAATGACCAATTTGTGTTCGATGTCACCCGTCTTGAAGTCACCGCGGACACCGACCTGCACATAGTTATTCGTCGATTTTTCTTCTTGGAAATTGGACTTATTCTTGGAAGTAAAATCGCCTTTTTCATCAAAATTCAAGTTGGCACCGTTATTGTACTTGTAGCCGCTCCAGGTCGCCGCGCCCGTGTTCAGGAACGCCGTCCAGTCGGTCGACAAATCCTGTTCGTGATTGAGCGTCGTCACCCACCAGTGCGCCCACTTGGTTTCTTCCGGGAAATCGTATGCCATGCTGTGGTCCGGCACTTTGGGCATGACTTTGCCATCAAAGGTAAACCAGCGTTGCGAGCCGTCGACACGCAGGTCGATATGGCCCGCAAAGAAATTCGTCCGGCTGTTGACGCCGCGATGGTCGATATTGAGCCCGATGGTCTTTTCCGTCTTGCCGGAGTAATCCAGAGCGAGCTTACCGTCGAGCCAGCCGGCCGTCAGACGGGCACCCCACTCGTTATGATCGCCGAAACGTTCGCCGATATCGAGATAGGTACCGATATTTTTCTTGCTCGTGTAATTCAATGTCAACGAGCGCACCGGTGTATCCGTCGCCCGCTTGGAAATGGCGTTGACCATCCCCGGTGCCGCACTTCTGCCGCTATTCGTCCCGTTCGACGAGGCCTGCGTACCGTTGAGCACCGTCGCCGCGCCGACCGCCATATCCAGCCGTTCAATCATATGGTTCGGGGCGGTGCGGAACTGCGAAAAGAGACTCGGCACGCCGTTGAAATACATATGGGTCCCGTTCATATTGACCCCGCGCACGGAAAAGTCCGAGTACATCGGCGACGAGCTCGATGACCGTACGGCCGGGATATTCACCAATACCTGCTGCAACGGCAAGGCCGGCGTCGCATAATCATTGATTGCCTTTTCCGTCACACTTACCTGCGTAAACGGTACATCCATGACATCCGCCGTACCGAGCAAGCCGACACGCGAATTTTCATAGACATAGCCGCCCGCCTGCACATCCCGCTCCGCCGTCACAAATACGGGGTCGAGGGTCTGCAGATCCACCGCCGACGCAGCGCCCGGCGCCGCCAGCGCCGCCGCTACGACCAGCCACAAATAGTTTTTCATTGTACCACTCCTTTGAACTAAAAAACAAACTATACCATCGTGGCAGTATTGTTTCTGCAGGAGCGGTGATTTCCCTGTGTGTGTTTCCTCGTTTCCACAACACCTGTCGCCACGGCTCCGTTTATTATGTGAAATAATAATCAGATTCAATACGCCAGTTTGATTATAATTGTTTTTTCATACAATAGTCAAGTTCTCTTTTATAAACAATCTGCATTTATCGTTACTGTTTTCGCATGTATTCATCAAAATCACATACGTACTCCACCTTGTTTATCATTTTATTTTCATTTTTAGCCAACGCTACGCGTCTCCCTTTTGTTCAGATTCCCCGTGCAGCGACAGCGACTGCACATGCCGGCGGCATAGCTTGCCCGCGCCCGGAATAGACTTATACAGGCGGATATGATAAAATATACCAGTTAATAGAGAGGTGCACATGGACAAGGTCACGATTTCCATACATTCATTACAACGCGATGGGCGCGGCGACGATGAGCGCATGCAATTGGTCACGAAGGGCACGTATGAAGAATGCGACGACCTTCGTATTTTGCGTTATGAAGAAACGGAGTTGACCGGCATGGAGGGCACCAAAACCACAATCGAACTGCGACCGGATGCGGTGGCGCTGATTCGCACGGGCACGGTGCTGATGCGACAGGAGTTTCGCCCCGGACGCACGGACGGCATGACATACCGTACGTCGTACGGCGACTTGCGGCTACAGATGCATACGTATGAGATCAACGATCAGCTCCGCGACGGCAACGGTACGCTGATGCTCCGGTATGATGTCTCGGTCACCGGCATGGATACGCGGTACCACGAACTGACGATTCACTTACGAAAGGATACGCACTGATGGAATTACGGGCAGAATTGGCACAGGCGCTCGCGGCGGCGCTCGCCCGTGCACAGGAACACGGCTCACTCCCTGCGGGAGACTATCCCGAGCCGCAATTGGAAGAGCCGCCGCAAAAAGAGTTCGGCGATTTTGCGACGAATCTCGCCATGCAATCGGCACGCGTCGCGCGCCGTGCGCCGGCACAAATCGCCCGCGCGATTATCGATGAATTGGACTCGCCCTTGATTGAACGGGCGGAGATAGCGGGCGCGGGATTTATCAATCTGTTTCTCAAGCGCGACGCGATTTCCGATGTACTGCGGTCGATTTTGGCGCAGGGTGACGACTACGGCAACCTGCCGGCGCATCCGGAGGACTATATCCAAGTCGAGTATGTCAGCGCGAATCCCACCGGCCCGCTGCATGTCGGACACGGGCGCGGCGCGGCCTTCGGCAGTGCGCTGGTCAACCTGCTCCGCGCGGCGGGATATCGCGTCGATACGGAATACTATATCAACGATGCGGGCAATCAGATTGACCTGCTCGGCATGTCGATCGATTTGCGTTATCGGGAGCTGCTGGGCGAAACCGTGGACATCCCGGCCAACGCCTATCGCGGCGCCGATATCATCGCCACCGCCCAAGCCATCATCGATGCGGACGGCGATCGCTACCTGCAAGAACCGGAAGAGGTAAGGCGCGATACCTTCAAAGAAATCGGTCTGCGCGCCAAACTGGCCGCGCTCAAAGACGATTTGGCGGCGTTTCATGTGGAATTTGACCGCTGGTTCAGCGAGCGCACGCTCCACCCCGATGCGGTCAAACAGGCCTGCGACGAACTCATCGCCCGCGGCACGGCCTACTACGAAAACGGCGCGCTGTGGCTGCGGACGACGGACTTCGGGGATGACAAGGATCGCGTCATCATTCGCGACAACGGCGTCGGCACCTATTTTGCGTCCGATATCGCCTACCATCGCAACAAGTACGAACGCGGATACCGCGAGATGATTAATATCTGGGGCGCCGACCATCACGGCTATGTCGCCCGCGTCAAAGCCGCCATGACGGCGCTGGGCTATGATGCGGACAAGCTGGACATCCTGCTCTTGCAGATGGTCAACCTGCTCCGCGGCGGCGAGCAGGTCAAGATGAGCAAACGGACGGGCAACGCCGTCACCTTGAACGAGTTGATGGAAGAAGTCGGTACGGATGCGGCGCGCTATTTCTTCATCATGCGTTCACTCGACAGCCAACTCGATTTTGATATCGATTTGGCCAAGTCCCGCAGCAACGATAATCCCGTCTACTACATCCAGTATGCACACGCACGGATTCACAGCATTTATCGGCAAGTCGCCGAAGCGGGCATCACCTACGGCGATTGGGAGCAGACGGATTTCACCTTGCTCACGTCGGATATCGAGCTGGCGCTGATCAAGAAAATGGGCGAATACCGCGACCTGGTGGCGGCGGCCGCCCGTGACCGTGCCCCGCACCGCATCGCCCGCTACCTGTACGAACTCGCGGCGGAGTTTCACTCGTTTTACCGGCAATGCCGCATCCTCGGCAGCGCCGCCGACGAACGGGCGGCCCGTCTCGGTCTGGTCACCGCCGTGCGCCATGTCCTGGCACACGGTCTGCACATCTTGGGAATCAGCGCACCGGAGCGCATGTAAAGGAGGCATCATGAAGTACATCTTCGTAACGGGCGGCGTCGTATCGTCCCTCGGCAAAGGCATCACCGCAGCATCACTCGGACGGCTGCTCAAAAATCGCGGCTATCGTGTCACCATCCAAAAATTCGACCCGTACCTCAATATCGACCCGGGTACGATGAGCCCGTACCAACACGGGGAAGTATTCGTCACCGACGACGGCGCGGAAACGGACTTGGACTTGGGCCATTACGAGCGCTTTATCGATATTAATCTGAGCAAGCGCTCCAATGTGACCAGCGGCAAGATTTACCAGACAGTCATCGGGCGTGAACGCAAAGGCGACTATCTCGGCGCGACCGTACAAGTCATCCCGCATGTCACCGACGCCATCAAGGAACAAGTCTTTCGTGTCGGCCGCGAAGTCGATGCCGATGTCGTCATCACGGAAATCGGCGGCACGGTCGGCGATATCGAAAGCCAGCCGTTTCTCGAAGCGATTCGCCAAGTCAAAAAAGACGCCGGCAAGGAAAATGTGCTCTACATCCACGTGACCTTGCTCCCCTTCATCAGTGCGTCGGGCGAACTCAAAACCAAACCGACCCAGCACAGTGTCAAGGAAATGCGCTCCATCGGTATCCAGCCGGACATCATCGTCTGCCGCACGGAGTATCCGATTTCACAAGATATGAAAGAAAAAATCGCCCTCTTCTGCGACGTTGATGTCGATGCCATCATTGAAAACCGCACGGCGCAGACGATTTACCAATTACCGCTGATGCTGCAGGAAGAAGGCCTTGACCGCATCGCCATCCGCAAGCTCGGTCTGGAAGACCGGCCGTGCGACATGAGCGAGTGGCAGGCGATGGTGGACCGTATCCGCCATCCGCAGGGCGAAATCAATGTCGCCCTCGTCGGCAAGTACGTCGCGCTCCATGACGCGTACCTCTCCGTCGTCGAAGCGCTCGACCACGCCGGTTATGCCGTCAACCGCAAAATCAACATCACGTGGCTCGATTCGGAAGATGTCGAAGATGCCGACGATTTGGACGAGATGTTCCGCGGGATAGAAGGCATCGTCATTCCGGGCGGTTTCGGACCGCGCGGGATTGAGGGTAAGATTCGCACCATCCAGTACGCCCGCGAGCATCGGATTCCCTACTTGGGACTCTGCCTCGGCATGCAATGCGCCGTCATGGAATTTGCCCGCAATGTCTGCGGTCTCGCCGGTGCGACCTCGACCGAGTTCGACGCCCATGCGACGTATCCCGTCATCGATTTGATGAATGACCAGACCGATGTGGAAGAAATGGGCGGTACGATGCGACTGGGAATTTATCCGTGCAAGTTGGCGGAAGGCACGCGCTCGCGCGCCCTCTACGGCGAAGAAATCGTCTACGAACGGCATCGCCATCGTTACGAATTCAACAATGTCTATCGCAAGCAACTGACGGACGCCGGTCTGATTTTGGCGGGGCTGAGCCCCGACGGCCACTTGGTCGAAGCCGTCGAAATCAAGGATCATCCCTTCTTCGTCGCCGTCCAAAGCCATCCGGAATTCAAATCAAGGCCGAACAATCCGCACCCGCTGTTTTTCGGATTTGTCGATGCCATGTCCAAGCGACAATCGTGATAATACACGGCACACAAAAAGCCGGCAGCGTAGCTGCCGGCTTTTTGTGTCCGTATACGAGTAGTGCACGATTTCTTGTGTGCGATTACTCCTCGCTGCCGGCGACCCGCCGCAATCCCTGCAGCAAGATGACCGGTATCATCAATACGCCGAGTTGACCGGCGAACGGGTACAAAATCCCGATTAATTTACCGAACCCGATTTGTGCACCGAAGTACACGACCACACCGAGTACGAATGTCAGCACCAAGAGCGCCGCACCGCGCAAGCCGAATCCTTGCATCCAATTAATCACGAGCCAAAACATCGGCGCGGCCGTCGAGTAAATCCCGAGCAGCAAGACAACGGAGAAAATCAACGCCAGTACGGGCGCATTTTGTTCCGCCAAGAACAGATTCGGCACTTCCCGTACGACGACGGCATCCGGGTAGCAGAGCATCGACAGCACGATGACGATGACCGACAGCATCAGGAATACGCCGCCGAAGATACCGCCCAAGACAGCCTCTTTCTTGCTGTTGGCACGCGTCCCGAGCCCGCTCAAAAACGGTATCCCGCCCAAAATCATGCACGCCGCATAGAGCAGTCCGCTGAACCAGGCCGTATCCAAGAGCTCATATTCGCCGAACCACCAGCCCGCCGTCGCACGCATCTGCCAAAACGCATCCGTCTGCGCGGCGGTCAGTTCTGCCGGCCAGCCGCCCGCATTCGCCAAGGTGAGCACCCCGATAAGAATGGTAAACACCGTAATAACCGGCCCGATCATACCCACGACATCCACCAAGTGGCGCAAGCCCAAGAGCACGGTCACCACGCACAAAATCGCCATGGCGATTTTGCCGATTTCCGGCGATACGCCGAAATACTCGCCCGCGACGGCCCCCGTCCCCGCAATCATGACGGACACGACACAAAACAGAAAGACGACGGTAAATACCTCCAGCGCCGTACCGATGTACTTCCCGCAGTAGTAGCGGAACACGCTCGTCTGGACCTCGAGCTGCATTTCATAGCCTTTGCCCATCAAGACGGCGCCGAGTGCCGCAAAGAGTACCATCCCGACCAACGCCCCGATGACGCCGTTCATACCGTACGCTGTGAAAAATTGTAATACTTCCTGTCCTGTCGCAAATCCCGACCCGATGGTAAACGCGATGTACGCGCCCGCCAGCTTGGTGACATTGGCCCAACTTACCCGTTCCATAGTTATCCCTCTAACTCTTTCTGTGCCGCCAGCAATCGCCGTAAGCACTCATCCAACTCACGCGGTACGCGGAAGCGGACATGACGACGGCCGATGCCGTCAAAATCCTCGCCCCGCTCCGCTTTGATTCCGTGTCGTAACAGCAGTGCATACAAATCCGTATCCTGCTCCGTATACAAAAGCACAATCGGTACCGTGTCCGTCGTCACCGACGCCTTGAGCGTCGTCAGGTGCGCCAGCACGACCTGTTTATTGGCCGCAATCTTGGCCCGACTCTGCGCGATATGCTCGCGGTCGCCCAAGGCGATCGGTGCCATCTGCGCCGCCATCTCGGTAATCGCCATCTCGCCCGGGAGCTTCGCCATGACGGGCGCAAACTCGCGTGCAAACACCGCATACCCCGTGCGAATCCCCGCCAGACCGAAGCCTTTGGACAGCGTCCGAACCACGATGACATTCGGATACTCATTGACCAAGGTCACCGCGGAATTGGTCAGCTCCATAAAATCGCCGTACGCCTCGTCCACGATGAGATAGGTGTCTTGCGCCAATGCCTGCCGCGCCAACTCACGCAATCCGTCAATCGGAATGACTTGCCCCGTCGGGTTGTTCGGATTGTCCAAATAGACGATGCGATGCGACGGCGTCAAGCGCGCCGCAATCTCCGTCAGATTGACTTGAAAGGCATGCGACTCGCGGAGCTCGACCGTATCGATGACCGCCCCCATCGCGCGCATGTCGCTCGTCGCCGAGGAAAATGTCGGCGCCACCGACAGCACCTGCGTCCCGTCCTCAATCAAGAGCCGGTCCAAGTCCCAAATCATCCCCATCGAGCCGGTATGAATCGCCAGCTGCTCCGGCACAATCGTCGCCGCCGGAGCGAGATATTCGCAAATCGCTTGCCGCAGCACGGGATACGGATAACTCGGATACCCCGCCATACCGCCGAATGTGGCCGCATATACGTCCGAGGTAATACGGTCTGTGCAACCGAAGGGATTAATCCCCAACGAGCAATCCACCACGTCTGCCGGAATCACTTCATCCGGATGGATATAACTTTTGACTTCATACGATTCCATCGACTTGCGAATTTGGTACTTCATACGCCCTCCTTGTGAAATAAGGTTAAATTTCATCTATTATATCGAAACGAAAACCTGAATGCAAGAAAAAAATCATATTTAAGGTATATATTTTCCGCTTTTTTCTCTCCCCTTCTCACTTTATCGTTTTGGTAAATATTTTGCTCGGATTGTATCAATACTGTTGATTTTTCTTAATTTTCCCGTCAATATTTCCCTAAAAAATATAATCAAAAAAACGATGCCTTTTTGATTGACTCCGATTCATTCGTCTTGGTATACTACTATCACAATTTAGAAACGTTTTCGGATAAACGTTTAATTCATTTGTGCAAACATTCATGTGAAAACGATTTATTTCAGGAGGAGTACTATCATGAAACATCAACGCAAACAACTCAAAATCGCGGCCGCACTCATCGGCCTGTCCGTATTCGGCGCAGCGCATGCCGATGCATTTACTGTCGATGAGGCTATCAACATTGCCAATGCCGCCCAACAAAATTCCGTTCAAGCGAAAAATGATGCGGCGAATGCTAAACAAATTGCCAACGCTGCCAAAGGCGAAGCCGGAGCGGCGAAAGCGTCCGCACAAGCAGCCGGACAAACCGCCAACGCCGCGCAAGAAACCGCCACCCGTGCGGAAACAAAAGCCAACAATCTGGAAAATCAAGTCTCGACCGCTACGGAAACGGCACGGCAAGCCGCCACATCCGCGCAACAGGCCAATGATAAAATCGCAGCGGTAGAAGGAAAAGCCGATGCTGCCTCAGAGCAGGCGACTACCGCGTACAATAAAGCGGAAGAAGCGGTCGCGACCGCCGCGGACAAAGTCAGCAAGACCGAAATGGGGAACACCCTGCGCCAAATCAAGCAGGAGCGCGAGCAGGCACTGGGCGAAATCCGCCAAGCGGCCACCGAGCAGGACCGCAGCCTGAAAGAAAAAATCGATGCCAACAAGCAATCGATTGAGCAAACAAAAACCGAATTGCAACAGTCGATTGACCGATCTGCGGAAGCAGCGCGCACGGCGATTCAAGAGCTCCGCAATGCCGGTGCAGATGCCGCACAATTGCGCAAGGAAATCAAAGATAATACGAGCATGATTGAGTCAAATACCCGCAGCATTGCCGCCAATGAAAACGACATTGACGCCAACAAGGCCGCCATCGCCGCCAACACCAAGGGTATCGCCACGAACAAAGCCGCCATCGACACCAACACGAAGGGTATTGCCGCCAATAAAACCGCGATTGACACCAATACCAAGGGTATCGCCGCGAACAAAACTGCCATTGACACCAACACCAAGGGTATCGCCGCGAACAAAGCGGAGATCGGCGCGCTGTCACAACGTATCGGCAGCATGCGCGATGACATGCATCGCATGGGTGCGCTGAACGCCGCGCTGTCCGGCCTCAAGCCGATGCAATTCGACCCGATGGCACCGACCCAGGTCATGGGCGCGGTCGGCACGTACGAAGGCAAACAGGGTTACGCACTGGGCGTGGCACACTATGCCAAAGAAAGCCTGATGGTCCATGCGGGTGTGGCCTATGACGGCGACGACAAGCTCATGGGGCATGTCGGCATCACCGCCAAGATCGGCAGCGGCGCTGACCGCAACGTACCGGCACGCTACCAAGCCGGCCCGATTTCCTCCATCTATGTCATGCAGCAGGAAAACGACGCATTGCGCCGCCAAGTCGCCGAAATGCAGCAGGCGATGGACCGGATGCAGGCCCAACTGCAAGCCTTGGCCGAACGGGCGAAATAACCCCCCGACGAGTACTCTTCGGAGTACTCGTTTTTTCTTGCGCCGCGTCCTCTGCCCTACGCGCCGTAGACAATCCGTGCAGCCACCGCACTCGCCGTGCCGATGACAATCGCACCGATGACCGCATAGTCCGCCGCCCGCGGTACGACCGATACGGCAAAGCGTTCCCGCCCGCCGCCGAAACCGCGCAACTCCAGCGACAGTGCCATCGTTTCCGAACGCGCCAGCGACTTCAGCACCAGCGGCTGGATGACCGCCGGGTACATCTTCAACCGGCGGAAGAAATGCCCTTTCAAGACCAGGCCGCGGCATTCCTGCGCTTCAAAAATCGCACGGTTTTCCGCCAAAAAGTCCGGTACGAAACGGAGCGCCGCCGTAAACATAAATGCATAGGTATAGGGAATCTTGAGCTGGGTCACCATGGCGGCCGTCAAATCCTGCAGGCGCGTCGTGACCAGCAGGAATAAAAACACCGTCGTCATCGCCAGCATCCGCAAGCCCGTCACGTAGGACGACTCGACGGAGCCGCCGCCGAGGTACTGCACCGCGCCCAAGATGACCGCAAACAGCACCAGCCCCGCCACCGCGCGTGCTTGTCGACAAAGGACGCCGGTCACGAACAGCACCAGCAGTTCCCCCAGTACCAACGCCGCCAGCGCACTCGGTCGCGTCAACACGATGGCCGCCACCGACACGCCCAACGTCAGGATAATTTTCGTCAACGGTACCAATCGATTCATCGTACACCTCCCGCCACCAGGCGCTGCACCACATCACTCATCCGCGGACAATACGGCGCGCCGGGCAGTTGTCGCCCGATTCGTACCGATACGGGGACAGCCAGTCCCCATGCGTCCGGCATGGTCTCTTGGGTAAATAATTGCTCCGGCGTACCGTCAAAGACGATATCCGCATCCGCCAGCACGATGACCCGATCGCAATAGCCGGCGATGATTTCCATGTCGTGCGTGACGAACAGCACACCGATACCTGCTTCTTTGAGCGTGGTCAGCAGCGCCAGCAGGGTATCGCGGTCACCGCCGTCCTGCCCGCTCGTCGGCTCGTCCAAAATCAAAAACCGGGTGCGCATCGCCAGTGCCGAGGCAATCGCGACGCGTTGCTTTTCGCCGCGGCTCAAATGGAGCGGATAGGCATCGCGCCGCTCCGTCAACCGCGTCGCCGCCAGCGCCTCCCCGACCCGTGTCTCGACTTCCTCGGCGGAAAGTCCTTGCAATTGCGGGCCGAAGGCGACCTCTTCCGCCACCGTCGCGCGGAACATCTGCCGCTCCGGCTGTTGAAATACATAGCCGATATAGCGGCTGCGCTCGCCTGCGGAATCTGCCGTCACATCGACGCCGTCATACACAATCCGTCCCGCCGTCGGCTGCTCCAGCCCCATGAGTAGCCGTGTCACTGTCGTCTTGCCGCTGCCGTTACGACCGGCAAACGCCACAAATTCGCCCGCCGTCAGCGACAGACTGACCTTGCGCAAAATCGGATGCCGCCGTTCATACGCGAAATCGACCTGCTCCATACTCAACATGTGACCGTCTCCTTTCCGTGCGCGATGGCGACAATCTCCTCGGCCGCCTGCGCATACGACGACGCCTCGCCGTAGCCGGCATCCGCCAGCGCCAACCGCGCCGCATAGACCTCCGGCACCGCCGCCGCGTGAACCCCCGTCCGATACATCAGCGTCAGCACCTCTTCGGGTGTGCCGTCCGCCATAATCGTCCCCTCATTCATCAAAATCAACCGATCCGCCAGCGGCAATACCGCATCCAAGCGATGCTCGACTACCACGACGGTAATCCCGTCACGCCGGTTCAATTCCCCGACCAATTCGTAAAACGACTGAATGCCGTCCGGATCGAGTGCGCTGGTCGGTTCGTCAAAGACCAAAATCTCCGGCTCCGTCGCCAGCACCGAAGCAATCACCAAGCGTTGCCGCTGGCCGCCCGACAGACTCGCCACACTGCGGTATTCCATGCCGCGCAGGCCGACTTTGGCCAGTGCCGCCGTACTGCGCGCCTCGATTTCCGCCGCGGTCAGACCGCGATTTTCCAAGCTGAACGCCATTTCCTCACCGACGGTCATCGTCACCAGCTGGGCATCATAATCCGCCAATATCGTACCGACTGTAGTTGCCGTCTCGGCAATCGACTGCTGCGTCGTCGCGCGTCCGTCGATGAATACCACGCCGCGCTGCGTCCCGCCGTAATAATGCGGAATCGCACCGATGAGCGCGCGCATGAGTGTGGTCTTGCCCGCTTCCGCCGGGCCCGTCACCACGACCGCCTCGCCCGCCTTGACCGCCAGCCGGATATCATGCAGGACATCCTGCGTGCTGTCGGGGTACCGATACGACAATGCATCCACGACGATGACAGCGTCGCGGCTCGGCGCCAGATGCAGCCCGCGATGATCCGTCTCCTCCGCCGTCGTCGGCCGGTACTCACCGTGCGCGGAAAGCAGCTTGCGCGCCGGCAGGTACAACACCGGCGTAATCGCCGCATTGACCGCCGCCACCGCAACCACCGCCGGCAACATCGCATAGAGCAGCACCGTCATCGGCAAGTCCAGCACATACACCAAAATCGTCACAAACGCACCGCCCGACAGCAGCGTCGCCACAAATCCCGCCACTATCGGCACCAGTGAAAACGACCGCCGCATCGGGACATAATGCGCAAACAGCGCCACCGTGAGCGCCCCGATCGGCTCACTGATGAGATTGCCGTACGGGAATCCCGACTTCGACGTAAAGACCTCAATCATCGCCGCCACCAGACCGATACCCAAGCACTGTCCGTACGTCGGCCGCGTCAGCAAAATCGCCACGCAATACGTCGCAATCATCCAGTTCGGGGTAAATCCCGCAAAGGACGGCGATACCATGTGCAAAATCGTCCCGATAGCCAGCAACAATGTCGCCACCGTCAACCAGCGAAATTCACCGCCACGCTCTCTGTGAAAGACGACCGTCTCCGCCGCCTGCGGTCTCAACTCTTCATTCATACCCGTCTCCTCCTTTGTCGGATACGGCAAATAAAAAAGCCCTTCGTCGTATCCATATCTGTCGATATGGGGACGAAAGGTTACCTTCCGCGGTGCCACCCCGCTTGACCCCGTACGGGATCCTCCTCTACGTACGGCCGAAGCGATACGCGCTTTTTTGATAACGGTGAAAGACACCGACGACGCCTACCCCGCTCGCGCGGATCGGATCGTATCTCACGGACCCATTCCCCTCACCGTCCGGCATCGGGCTCACACCTGCCCCGACTCGCTTTGGCCATTCGCATTGAGGATACTCTTTCCGTTCATCGATGATGATTGTAATTGAATGCATTGTAGCATATCCGTTTGCCGCTGTCAATCCCCGTTTGTTTTTTCTTCTCCGTCGACTGTCGCCGATGTGATTCCGATTTACCGCAATACATCCCGTCAGCGCCGCTGTCGCATCTTGCTTTTTCCCGCCGTCAGCGTATACTTTGAGTAGCCGCACGGCGCATGACGCAGCGTTCACAAGCGCCGCCGCGAGCAAAGGAGTGATTACAATGGACGACAAGCACATGCCCGCGCATCATCAGCAACGTCTGCTGACCTATGCCAACGGACCGTCGCTCGAAGAGATTAACAGTACGGTCGATGTCCCCGAGGGCAAAGGATTTTGGCGAATGCTGATTGCCTATTCCGGCCCCGGCGCGCTGGTCGCGGTCGGCTACATGGACCCGGGCAACTGGTCCACGTCGATTACCGGCGGGCAAAACTTCGGGTACTTATTATTATCCGTCATCTTACTCTCCAGCCTGATTGCAATGTTGTTGCAATACATGTCCGCCAAGCTCGGCATCGTCACCCGCCACGACTTGGCGCAGGCGATTCGCGCCCATACCGGCCGCCCGCTCGGCATCGTGCTGTGGATACTCACGGAGCTGGCGATTATGGCGACCGATGTCGCGGAAGTCATCGGTGCGGCGATTGCGCTCTACCTCCTGTTTGACATACCGCTGGTCATCGCGACGTTTATCACCGTCTTTGATGTCCTGTTGCTGCTGCTGTTGACGCGCGTCGGCTTTCGCAAAATCGAAGCCCTCGTCGTCTGCCTGATTATGGTCATCTTCTTTGTCTTTATCTACCAGGTCGCTCTCTCGGACCCCCAATGGGGCGAAGTCGCCCGCGGCCTCATCCCGACGACGCGCACCTTTGCCACGGAGCCGTTCATCGGCGGACAAACCCCGCTGCTCGGCGCGCTCGGCATCATCGGCGCCACCGTCATGCCGCACAATCTGTACCTGCATTCGGCGGTCTCGCAAACACGCAAAATCAACTACCGTGATGAAGAGCGCGTCGCGGAAGCCGTGCGTTTCTCGACGTGGGACTCCAATATCCAGCTGACGATGGCCTTTTTTGTCAATGCACTCCTCTTGATTACGGGGGTGGCGGTATTCAAAACCGGCGTCGTCGAAGACCCGTCCTTTTTCGGACTGTATCAGGCACTCTCCGACCCGTCGATGCTGCGCAACGATACCCTCATCGGCGTCGCCCGGTCGGGCCTGCTCTCGACGCTGTTTGCCTTGGCACTGCTCGCCTCCGGCCAAAACTCGACGATTACCGGTACGCTGACCGGCCAAATCATCATGGAAGGATTTATCCGCATGCGGCTCCCGATGTGGCTGCGCCGGCTGGTCACCCGCCTGATTTCCGTGATTCCCGTGCTGATTTGCGTCGTCATGACCGAGGGCAAAGGCACCATCGCCGAGCATGTCGCCCTGAACAATCTGATGAACAATTCGCAAGTCTTTCTCGCCTTTGCGTTGCCCTTTTCCATGATTCCGCTGCTGATTCTGACCGGCAGCGCACGGGAGATGGGCCGACGCTTTAAAAACGGCATCATCGTCCAGACGCTCGGCTGGCTCTCCGTCATCTCCCTGACCTACCTCAATCTCATCGGCCTGCCGAGCCAAATCCGCGCGTTCTTCGGTGACGACGCAAGCCCCGCCGAGCTCATGACGGCCGACATGCTGGCCTACGGCTTGATTGCCGCCGTCCTCGGTCTGCTGCTCTGGACTATCTGCGAACTGTATACGCACCGCCCCGCTGTGACGGTAAAGGAGGTATCCGATGACAATTGACGATATCCGTACGGACATGACATCCGACGACACCATTCACTGTATCCTGGTCGGCGTGGAGGACTCTCCCAGCGCCCACCGGGCCTTTCGCTACGCCGTGCGACTGGCGGTCAAGGAACAAGCCGCCCTCGTGATTGCCGGCGTCTTGGAGTATGACGATTTGAATATTTACCAGGCGCTCAACCACCGCATCATGCGGGAAAAACGCGACGCGCTGGCCGCCCACCTGCGGGCCTGCCATGATGAGGCCGTACGCTGCGGCGTGCGCGCCGTGCGCCTCATCAGCGCGGAGGGCGACCCCGCCAAGCGGATTTTGCAGGACATCCTGCCGGCGGCCGAAGCGGATTTGCTTGTCATCGGTCACCGCTCGCGCAACCCGCTCACTGCCTATTTCGGGACGACCGCCAGTGCGCTGGTACAGCATTCGCCGATTTCCGTCATGGTCGTCAAATAACACCTCGCCGCATGAATTGCCATGCGGCGTTTTTGTGTCCGCAATGTGTCCGCGCCGGCTATCGATTCGGCATGGACCGATGCTATAATAAATACAATCTATCTATTGCAAAGGAGAATCACTATGCTCTCCCTCGGACACTGGCTCGGACTCATTCTCGCCGCCTGCGCCGTCTTTGCCGCGCTGGGGACGTCGGCACGCACGCGCCGCTCGGTCGACGGCTTCAGTGTCGGCGGGCGTGCCGCCTCGCCCCGGCTGGTCGCCGGTGCGCTCGTCGGCACCATGCTCGGCGGATCGGCCACCATCGGTACCGCGCAAGCCGCCGTCACGGTCGGCTTTTCCGCGTGGTGGTTCACCTGCGGCGCGACGCTCGGATTTTTGCTGTTGGCGTGGTGCTACGCCGTCCCGTTGCGTCGTAGCGGGATGCGTACCGTCGCGGAGTACATGACCTGTCACTACGGGCGGGCGGCCGGTATCGCCACCTCCGCCGTCTCCGTCCTCGGTATTTTCTTTTCGCTCGTCGCCAGCGGTCTGGCGGGCATTCATTTCATGCAGATGATGCTGCCCGTCTCCCGCGGCGGCGCGACCGTCCTCCTGCTGGTGACCGTCGTCCTCTACGTACTGGCCGGCGGTATCAAAGGCACCGCCGTGTCCGGCCTCGTCAAGACAGTGCTGCTCTACGCCACCGTCGGCTGGGCCGGCCTGATGGCCTGCACGCTGATTGAAATCCCGCCACTCGGCGAGATGCTTCGCGCGGTCTCTCCCGCCACGGCGGAATCGTTCGGCGGCCGTGCGCTGTCCGTCGTCATCGGCGCCGTCGTCACCCAATCCTACGCGCAGGCCGTGTACAGCGCCCGTGACACCGCAAGCGCCGTCCGCGGTGCCCTGCTCGCCGCCGCCCTCTGTGCTCCCATCGGCCTGCCGCTCATCACTATCGGTATCGCCGTCGGGCAGACGGTGCCCGACCTTGCACCGGTACAGGCGCTCCCCTACTTTTTACTGACCGCTCTCCCGCCCGTCGTCGGCGGCCTCGGTCTGGGGGCACTCTTGCTGGCGATTATCGGCTCGATTGCGGGGCTCTCTCTCGGCGCGGCCACCTCCGTTGCCGTCGATATCGTCCGCGGCGCCTGCGGCCGCCAAGACGACCGTACCGTGCTGACCGTCCTGCGCCTGTCGCTTGTCGCGATTACCGCCGGCGCCTTTGCCCTCTCCCTCTACTACTATCACTCCCAATTGCTGTACTGGAATTTTCTCTCCTTCTCGCTGCGCGGCGCGGGGCTCTTCTTTCCCTTTCTCGCCGCCATTCTCTACGGCCGTCGCTATGCGCACACACACATCACCGCCAACATCGTCGTCAGCACCCTGCTCGCCGTCACCGCCGCCCTCACTGACGCCGCGGTGCTGAACCCGCTCTACCTCGGCATGACCGTCAGCCTGCTGTGGCTGACACTGGAAATCATCTATCATCGGATTCGGTAAAGGAGACCCATGCATTCATTTATCACATTTGCGGCCCGCGTCGGGCTCTTCGGCGCCATCGCCGTCGTACTCAGCTTTTGGCAATTTCCCGTGCTCTTTATGCCGTCATTTCTGACCCTCGACATCAGTGACGTCCCCGTCCTCATCGGCGGCCTGCTGGGCGGCTGGCACGCCGCGCTGGCGATTGCCGCCGTCAAAAACACCCTCCGCCTCTTTGCCTCGAGCAGCTTCGGTATCGGCGAACTGGCGAACTTCCTGCTCTCACTGACCTATGTCACCGTCGCGCTGGGCCTGCGCCGCTACGGCCGCCTCGCCTATGTCGCCGCCACCCTTGCACTGGCTGCCGTCGCCGTCATACTCAATTTCACCGTCCTGCTCCCGCTGTATCAAAGCGCCTTCCGCATCTCGAGCGACCAACTTCTCGCGCTCACGCGCGCCGCGGGCAACCGCGTCTTTACCGTATGGGATTTTATGTGGTGGGTCATCGTCCCCTTCAACCTGCTGAAAGGTCTCCTCGTCGCGCTGATTGCCCTGCCGATTTATCGCCGCCTGCGCATCCCTTTCGGTCGCTGACACCGCCACCGCATTGCCCGTGCATACGGTATATGTAATCAAAATTCGAAATTTTTTGTATTCGGAAAAGCAAAACAACTGCTACAAGTATTGAAATCAGATGTGTGATTGATTATAATTGACGTAATAGTCAAATTGCACGAGTGACCGGGAAAGGAGATTGATAAGAATGTTGGTCATGCGTACATTTCGTCCGGATTCGAACGCGACAAAAAACAATTTGCCATCGCCTGCCTGAAGATGGATATGACCATGGCGGAAGTACTGACACAGGGAATTGAAGAGTATATAGAAGCGCATCAAGAACCGCGGACGCGTCAATTTTTTCTGAGAGGTACCCATCATGATGAATCCGAATAACAACGATGTCGAAAAAATTAACTTTCAGATTGAAGAGGATTTGTACACCGAATTCAAATCCCTTTGCGAAGAAAATTTCGATACACCGTCAGCGGTCATGCGTGCCGTTGTCCACGATTTCATCGAGTACGTCCGCCTGCAGGAAGGCGATCGCTGGTAATCATAGCATCATATGCAAACCAAAAAACGGCTCACTGATGTGAGCCGTTTGCGTTTGCCATTGGAGCGGGTGAAGGGAATCGAACCCTCTACATTCAGCTTGGGAAGCTGACGTTCTACCGATGAACTACACCCGCCTATGTAGGTTATTTTATCACAACCCGCTGCATTTGCCAATGCTATTTTGCGATTTTCGGTAAGGCTGCCCGTCGACTGCGCTCGCGCTGTATCTCGGCGTACGAGGCAAGCAATTCCTGCGCCGCGGCAAGTTGGCGCTCGACTTGCGCCGGTGCGGTGCCGCCGTAGCTGTCACGCGCCGCGATACACGCCTCGACGGAAATCGCATCGAGGACATCGGGCGTGAGCAGCGGACTGAGTGCCGCAAGCTCGTCTTCGGTCAAGTCGGCCAGTACCTTATCCTGCGTAATCGCATACTGTACCGCCTCCCCGACGACGCGATGCGCTTCGCGAAACGCCAGTCCCTTGCGTACCAGCCAGTCCGCCATGTCGGTCGCATTGGAAAAATCATCATCCAGCACGGCCCGCATACGCTCGCGATTGACGGTCATCGTCCGCAAGAGATCGCGATAGACGCGCAACGAAAACAGCAGGGTATCAATCGTATCGAATACGCCTTCCTTGTCTTCCTGCATATCCTTATTGTACGCCAGCGGCAAGCCTTTGAGTGTCGTCGCCAGCGCGATGAGATGCCCGTAGACCCGACCGGTCTTACCCCGCACCAGTTCACTGATGTCGGGGTTTTTCTTTTGCGGCATAATCGACGAACCGGTGCTGTACGCATCGGAGAGTTCGATGAATCGATATTCCGACGACGCCCACAGGATGATTTCTTCCGACAAGCGCGACAGGTGCATCATGGTAATCGCCGCCATGGAGAGATACTCGAGCAGGTAGTCCCGATCGCTGACCGCGTCCATGCTGTTGCCGTAGACGGCACCGAATCCGAGCAGCTCCGCGGTACGCTGCGGCCGGGTCGGATACGTCGTCCCCGCCAGCGCCCCCGCACCGAGCGGCGAGATGTCCGCCCCCTGCCAGCATCCTTCCAAACGCCGAAAATCGCGCGCCAGCATCCCGAAATACGCCAGCAAGTGATGTCCGAGTAAAATCGGCTGTGCCCGTTGCAGGTGCGTATATCCCGGCAGTACGACATCACGATACCGTGCCGCCAGCGCCGCCAATTCCTGTAAGAGTGCGAGCAAAGCCTCGCCGGTCTCGACGATGACCCGCCGCATGTACAGATGCATGTCCAGCGCGACTTGGTCGTTGCGGCTGCGCGCCGTATGCAATCGTTTGCCCGCCTCGCCGATCCGCTCGGTCAGCGCACTTTCGATATTCATATGGATATCTTCGAGCGCAACGGTAAACGGAAACGCATCCGCCTCGATCTCCGCGGCAATCGCCGCCAGCCCCGCCGTGATTTGCTCACGGTCGGCGGCGGACAGGATACCGCATTCTTCCAGCATCGTCGCATGAGCGATACTGCCCGCAATATCCTCGCGCCAGAGCCTGCGGTCAAACCCGATCGACGCATTGAACCGATCGACTTCCGGCGCGGTGTCTTCCGTAAACCGACCGCCCCACAGTTTCATCGCTTACTCCTTCGGGGCGTTTTGTTGCATGAGCGCCCGAATGACCAGCGGCAGACCGAACAGATTGATAAATCCGTCGGCATCCGCCTGATTGTAGACTTCATCTTCGCCGAACGTGACGAATTCTTCGTTGTACAGCGAATACGGCGAGGTCGCCCCGTGGCTCATGATATTGCCCTTGTAGAGTCGCAGCGTCACCTCACCGGTGACCGTTTCCTGCGTCGCGCCGATAAACGCCTGCAGTGCCTCTCTGAGCGGCGCAAACCACATGCCGTCATAGACCAGCTCGCCGTAGCGGATCGCGACCTGTTCTTTGTAATGCAGTGTCGCCCGATCCAGACACAGGTATTCCAATTCCCGATGTGCGTACATGAGCAGCGCGCCGCCCGGATTTTCATACACGCCGCGCGATTTCATCCCGACCAGACGGTTTTCCACGATATCGGCAATACCGATGCCGTTTTCCGCCCCGATGCGATTGAGCTCATGCATCATCGTCACCGCATCAATCGCGTTGCCGTTGAGCGTCGTCGGAATCCCCTTGGTAAATCCGATGGTCAGCAGCGTCGCTTCGTCCTTGGCATGAATCGGATCGCAAGTCACCATGTACATATCATCATGCGGGGGATTGGCGGGATTTTCCAAATCCGCTCCTTCGTGCGACAAATGCCAAATATTCCAATCCATGCTGTACGGATACGGCTGTTTCGGCTTACTCGGATCGTCGCTCGCATACATATTAATCGGTACATGATGCGCCTCGGCATACGCGATGGCATCTTCCCGCGAGCGGATATCCCAGAGCCGCCACGGCGCGATGATTTGAAGTTGCGGCGCGAGTGCCTTGACCGTCAGCTCAAACCGTACCTGGTCGTTGCCCTTGCCCGTCGCGCCATGCGCCACCGCGTCCGCGCCTTCCGCCAGCGCGACGTCCACCAGTGCTTTGGCAATCACCGGCCGAGCAAACGACGTCCCCAACAGATACTTGCCTTCATACACCGCGCCCGATTGTACCACGGGCCATGCATACTGCGTCAAAAATTCATCCTGCAAGTCCAAGATAAAGGCCTTGCTCGCACCGCTGGCCAGCGCCTTTTTCTCAATCGCGGCAAAATCCTCCGGCTGACCGAGATTGGCGCAAACGGCGATGACCTCGCAATCATACGTTTCTTTGAGCCACGGAATAATGACGGATGTATCCAACCCGCCCGAATACGCCAATACGACTTTGTTTACTGTGTGCTGTTGCATGTGTTGTCCTCCTCTGTCCTACTCTAATGACAATAATTATACAACTCATTGCATAATATTGCAAGCAATACTTATCTTTTTCTTTTTTCTCGTCGACCGTCAAAAATATTGTACAATAGAGCCAAGGAGATTACGATGAAAAAACTGTTATTATTCCTGCTGATTCTCGGCGGTGCCTACTACTGGGGCGCCGACCTCGCCGCGCCGCCGGCCGCCATACCGACACCGGCCCGCACGCAGGCGCCGGCGGATACGCTGACGCTGCGCGATGTCCGCGAACAATACCGCCTCTGGCATGATTTTCGCGGCGCGTTTGAGGCGCATCTCGACCGCAGTCGCTTCACCCCCGTCGAGGAGTTGCCGCTGTTTTTACGCCAAGCGATTATCGCGACGGAAGACCGCCGTTTTTATGAACACGGAGCGGTCGATTTGATGAGCATTGCGCGGGCCGCCGTCAGCAACTACCAAGCGGGCGACGTCCAAGAAGGCGCCAGCACGATTACCCAGCAAGTCGTCAAGACCGTCCTGCTGAGTGATGAACGCACCTGGCTACGCAAGGGACAGGAAGTGCTCTTGGCGATTCGCATGGAGTACGCCTACGACAAGGACGAAATCCTGGAGATTTATCTCAACACGATTTATTACGGCAGCGGGGCGACCGGTATCGGCGAGGCGGCACGTACGTACTTCGATACGACGCCCGCCGCCCTCTCGCTGGCCCAATGCGCCATGCTGGCGGGATTGCCGCAAGCACCGAGCGCACGCAATCCGTTCAGCGACTACGAAGGCGCCAAGGAGCGTCAACGGACCGTGTTGACACTGATGGTCAGGCAGGGCATGATCAGTCCGACGACGGCGGAAAACGCCTATGCGGAGGATTTGGGATTGGCGGCGGCACCATGAAACGCACACTGATTTGGCTGCTGACAGCGCTGTGCTGTTTCTTGGCGGCGGGCTGCGGACAAATGACCGACACGACGCCGCACCGCCCGCAGCGTATCGTCTCGCTCAATCTGGACGCCGATGAAATCCTGCTCGATTTGGTCGCGCCGGAGCGTATCGTCGCCGTCACCGAGCTCGTCGATAAGTCGGAAATGTCGTACTCCGTCGAGAAAGCGCGCGCCGTCCCGAAACGGGTCGAGGCCTACACCGTAGAAGAAATCCTCTCACTCCGTCCCGACCTGCTCATCGTTTCCGAGTGGATGGACGAGGGACAACGCCGCACCTTGACGGATATGGGCATCACCGTCCACACGTACCGGACGGCGACGACGCTGGCGGAGATTCCCGCCGTCATTCGCGGGATTGCCGCCGCCTGCGGTGAACCGGCACGCGGCGACGCGCTGATTGCCGCCTACCAGGACGAGTGCGATACCGTGCTGGCGGCCGCTGCCGCCGTCCCCGCCCCGGCACGACCGCGGCTCTTTCTCTGGGCGTACCGTACCCCCTACGGCGCGGGCGATATGCTCTTCGGCGACATGGTGCGTCACCTGGGCGTCACCAATACGCTTGACGCCTACACGCAGGCCGAGCTCGCATCTTTCCCCGAAGAAGCACTGATTACCGCCGCGCCCGACTTGATTTTACTCACGCGCTGGCATTTTGCCGACGAATCCGCGGCCGAATTGGCTCGTCACTTCACCGACGATCCCGCCTGGTCGACCGTCCCCGCCGTCGTAAACGGCCGCTTTGCCGTCGTGCCGGGACGCGCGCTCTTTTGTCCCAATCATTACGCCGCACAGGGACTGCGCGAGCTCTACGCTGCCATCTATCCCGACCGGCCGCTCCCCTGACCGCGCCAAAACGCGACTCTCTGCAGAGTCGCGTTTTTTTGATTCCTATAGCAAATCCGCGGGCAAATAGTCGTGAAAACGTAAAAAATTATAGGCGACTTTCGTCAGCGGACGGTCGCGCACGATGACCAGACTGCGATACACCGAGAGCGGCGGATTGACCAGGGGGTGAGTGCGCAAGCCGCGGACACGACTGTCCGATTGTTTCGGTACGACGGCACAGGCGCGGTTTTCCTGCGCCCACACCAGCGCCGCCGTCCGTGTCGTGCAGATACTGAGCACATGCGGATGCAGGGCGCGCGCATCACACGCCTGTAAAAACAACTCCGCACACCCGCGCGACAAGACGACCGGCACATGGTGCAATTCATCAAGCGGGACGGGTGCTTCATCATAGCCGAAACGTTCGGAGGAAACACCCGCCGCCAGGACAAAATGTTCCTGCTGTTTGTTCAGGATACGGAAATTCTCCTGTTGCAACAGCGGCGCATTCGTCACACCGATTTCCGCTTCACCTGCCAGCAAGAGCTCCGTCTGCCGCGAAATGGACACTTCTTCCACGCGGTAGGTGACCTGCGGATACGCCCGCGAAAACGGGATGAGCCGCCGCCGCAAAAACGGTGCGGCCGTCGACGGCGACAACACCAACGAGAGCATGCCTGCCGTACCGTCGACGCGTTGCATGACCTTGCGCTTGAGATTGTCCTCGGTCGCCAGCAGGTATTGCGCGCTTTCATAGAGAAAATGCCCCGCCTCCGTCATCTCCACCTTGCGGCCGCCGCGCTTCGTCGCCAAAATCGGCGCCCCGAGATAGTCTTCGAGCATCTTCAACCGATACGTCAATGCCGGCTGGGCGAGATTCAGTCGCCGGGCTGCCTCGGCAATCGTCCCTGCCTGCACCACCGTCAAAAAATTACGATAATATTCCAAATCCATATGTATCCCCCCGTACCAGCATATCACATCCAAATATTTTTTGTATATGAATGATAAAACAAATATTTTTATTCTTTCTCCGTCAATGCTAGCATGAACACAGAAGGAGATGATGAGCATGTTGGATGCCACACGTTTACGTCATCCGGCATTGTTCGCCAAAACGGTCAGTCCCGATGAGGCCGCCTCGCTCATCACCGACGGCATGCACGTCGGGGTGGGCGGATTTACACCGTCAGGCTATCCCAAGCAGACGACGCTGGCACTCGCCGAGCAAATCCGTCGCGGCAAGCAATGTCGCATACACATTTGGAGCGGCGCCTCTCTCGGGCCGGAAGTGGAGGAGTCTCTCGCCGCCGTCCACGGCGTTTCCGGGAGAGTCCCCTACTACGCCGCCGCCAACCGAACCATGCAGGAACAAATCAACCGGCGCGAGATTGATTATGTCGATGTCCATTTGAGTGAATTTGCCCAACAAATCGATTACGGCTTTTGGGGCGACGTCGATGTCGCTATCGTCGAAGCGGCCGCCATTACGGCAAACGGCGATATCGTGCTCGGCTCGGGCGTGGGCAATATCCCGATGTTCGTCCGCCACGCCAAACGCATCATCGTCGAGGTCAACACCTCGATTCCGCCGGAAATTGAAGGCATGCACGATATTTTCGTGCTCGCCAAGCCGCCGTATCGGCGCGAGATTCCGATTTATACGCCGACCGACCGCATCGGGACACCCTATCTCTCCTGCGGTATCGACCGCATCGATGGGATTGTAGAGTCGGATATCCCCGACCACGTCCGCACGCTGGCCGCACCGCCCCCCGCGACCGAAACCATCGCCGCCTACCTCGTCGAATTTCTCGAGCATGAGGTCGCCCGCGGCCGCATCCCGCACGAGATGCTCCCCATCCAGTCGGGTGTCGGCACGATTGCCAATGCCGTCCTGATGGGACTGGCCAAATCGCATTTCCCCGCGCTCACGATGTACTCGGAGATTTTGCAGGACGCGGTCTTTCATCTGATTCGCTCGGGACATGTCCGCGCCGCCTCGGGATGTGCGTTTACCCCGTCGCCGGTCGTGTGGCGGATGTTTCGCGAGGATCCCGAACGCTACCGGCGCGCCATCGTGCTGCGGCCGCTCGATATTTCCAACAGTCCGGAGGTCATTCGCCGCCTGGGCGTCATCGCTATCAACACGCCGATAGAGTTTGACATCTACGGTCAGGCCAATTCGACCCACGCCTTCGGCCGCAAAATGATTAACGGCATCGGCGGCTCGGGCGACTATATGCGCAACGCCTACTTGTCGATATTCACGACCCCGTCGACCGGCGCGGCAGGGACGATTTCCAAAGTCGTCCCCATGGTCAGCCACGCCGACCACACCGAGCACGACAGTCAGATTTTCATCACGGAATACGGCATCGCCGATACACGCGGGCTCGCACCGGTCGCCCGCGCCGAAACGATTATCGAGCATTGCGCGCATCCGGATTTTCGGCCGCTATTGCGTGACTACCTGCGCAGCGCATTGCGCCACGGCGGGCATGAGCCGGTCGATTTATCCCGTGCCTTTGCCTTATCCGTTCCATCCGAGGCGGCCAAGTCGCCCCGCTCGTCAACACACTGAGGAGGACACCATGTACAATACAGAAGAACGTTTTCGGGCTGCACAAACGCAATACGAAGCCCGCGTCGAAAAGGCCTTGGCACGATTTCCCGAGCGCAAGCCTTTTGCCGCGGCGCGTCTGTACACCCCGCAAGATATCGCCGCTACCGACTACACGGGCGACATCGGTTTTCCGGGGGCATACCCCTTCACGCGCGGTATTCAGCCGACCATGTACCGCGGGCGCCTCTGGACGATGCGCCAATACTCCGGCATCGCCTCGGCGGAGGAAACCAACTCGCTCTACAAGTACCTGCTGAGCATGGGTACGACGGGGCTGTCCGTCGCGATGGACTTGCCGACCCAAATCGGCCTCGATTCGGACTCGCCGCTGGCGACGGGTGAAGTCGGCAAAGTCGGCGTCGCGATTGATTCCTTGCAAGACATGGAGGACATTTTCGAGGGCATTCCGCTGGCCAAGGTGTCCACCTCCATGACCATCAACGCACCCGCCGCCGTACTGCTCGCCATGTACATCGCCGTCGGCCGCAAACAGGGCGTCCCGACAAACGAATTGCGCGGGACGATTCAAAACGATATTTTGAAAGAGTACATCGCCCGCGGTACGTATATTTTCCCGCCGCGGCCGTCCATGCGACTGGTGACGGATACTTTTGCCTACTGCTCCGCGCAGATTCCGCATTGGAATACCATCAGCGTCGGTGCGTACCATATCCGTGAAGCGGGCGCCTCGATGGTGCAGGAAGTGGCGTTTGCCTTTGCCAATGCGATTGCCTATATCGAGGCCTCGCTCGCCGCCGGCCAAAAGGTCGACGACTTTGCACCCAATATCTCCTGGATTTTTACCGCGGGGCTCGATTTCTTCCCGGAAATCGCCAAATTCCGTGCCGCCAGACGCCTCTGGGCCAAGCTCATGAAAGAACGCTTCGGCGCGACCAAGGAAAAAGCGCAAATGCTGCGCTTCCACGTCCATACCGCCGGCTCCGTCCTCACCGCCCAGCAACCGGACAACAACATCGTCCGCATCACGTGGCAGGCGATGGCGGCCATCCTCGGCGGTACCCAGTCGCTCGCCACCTGCGCCAAGGACGAAGCGCTCTCCATCCCGATCCGCGAGTCGGCGACGCTGGCCTTGCGTACCCAGCAGCTGCTGGCGCACGAAAGCGGGATTGCCGATACGATTGACCCGCTCGCCGGCTCGTACTACATCGAGCATCTCACGAACGAGATTGAAGCGCAGGCGACGGAGTACATCCGCAAAATCGACAAACTCGGCGGCGCGGTCGCCGCGATCGAGCAGGGCTACATGCAAGCGGAAATGGCCGCCCACGCGTACGCCCATCAGCAATCGATTGAACACAAAGACCGCATCGTCGTCGGCGTCAACGAATTCGTCAAAGAACAGGAGGCAACACAGGGCGAGGTGCTCCACGTCGATCCGGCCGTCGGTGTCCGCCAAATCGACAAGCTCCGCCGACTCAAAGAAAGCCGCGACAATCATGCCGTACAGTTTGCGCTCGATCGCTTGCGGCGCACTTGCCGCACCGACGAAAATCTAATGCCCTGTCTGATTGATACGGTCGAAACATACGCCACACTGGGCGAAATCTGCGATGTATTACGGCAGGAATTCGGCGAATATGTCCAGCCGAAATCCGCTTTGTAAGGAGGTCAGCATGAACGATACTGCCGCATTAAGCCGCTTTGCCGCGACCTTGCGCGATGACGAAGTACCGGAGCAAACACGCCGCCACGCCCGCCGTGCCCTGCTCGACTGGACCGGTGTGGCGATTGCCGGCGCGGCCGAGCCGTCCGTCCGCATCCTGCGCGAGGTCGTCCTCGACGGCGCGGTCGGCCACCGCTACCGGCTGGCGGGTACATCACAGGCGACGGACTCCGCACCGCTGGCCGCCTTGCTCAACGGTGCCGCCTCCCACGCACTGGATTTTGACGATTTGCACAATCCGTCCGTCATTCACCCGGGCACCGTCGTCATTCCGGCCGCACTCGCGGCGGCCACCGCCAACCGTGCGTCCGGACGCCGGTTGCTGACGGCGATTGTCGCGGGATTTGAAGTCGGCGGACGTGTCGGGGAAAGCATCATCCCCGAATCGTACTACTATTGGCATACCACCGGCACGGCCGGAGTATTCGGTGCGGCCGCGGCCGCAGGTGTCCTCTACGGCTTGGACGCGACGCAAATGCAACACTGCCTCGGTACCGCCGGCACACAGGCCGCAGGGCTGTGGGAGTTTCTCGCCGACGGCGCGATGAGCAAAGTCGTTCACGCCGGCAAGGCGGCGATGGCAGGCGTCTTGTCCGCCGCACTCAGTGCCCGCGGCATGACCGGCGCGACCGCCATCCTCGAAGGTGAAAAGGGATTTTGTCGCGCCCTCTCCGGCGCGCCGCATTGGGAACGGCTCACCGCCGGCCTCGGACAGCCCCCCTACGCCGTCGACAACAACTCGTTCAAGCCGTATCCCTGTTGTCGACACGCGCATGCGGCCATTGCCGCCGCCATCGAACTGCGCGAAGAAGGCGCGGGCATTGCCCGTGTCACACTGCACGCCAATGCACTGACGCGTACCCTCATCGACAATCCCGACCCCCGCACCGCCTACGGCTGTAAATTCAGCGTCCAGTACTGTCTCGCCTGCGCCCTGCGCGACGGCAACGTCACCCTGTCGCATTTCACGGAGTCCTCCCGTCGCGACAAGACATTGCGCGCACTCATGCGCCGCATCACCGTCGTCCCCGCCCCCGATTTGGACGAACTGCGCGCCGCCGATCCCGGGAAGATGCCCGCCCGCCTGACCGTACACATGACCGACGGCCGCACGGCGGAGACGACTGTACTGTATCCGCCGGGAGACCCTGCTGCCCCCTTGACGGATGAACAACTCACGGCCAAGTACCGCGCCCTCGTCGCGCCGTACATCAGCCGCCGGCGGGCGGATGCGCTGTACGACTGCATCCGTCACACGGAAACCTGTCCCGATTGGGACACCGCCTGGCGTCAAGCGGCCGAGATTGACTAAGCACATACCCGTACACACAAAAACGGAGTCCGAAAGGACTCCGTTTTGCATTACACATAAGGGAATATCACCCCAAACGCGCCAGTATTTGCCGGATTTGTGCTTGTAACTCCTCGATTTGTGCCGACTGACGGGCGATGGTCCGGTCCTGCGCCGCCAATTGCTCTGCCTGTGCCGCATTGCGCGATTGCAACGTCGCGACTTCATCTTGCAAGACATAGACCGAACTTATCGGCCCGACCGCATACTGCGGCAAGCGGGCATTGCGGGTCTCTTTCGCCGCACGATCCGCCTTGTCGCCGAAGCGCCAGCTGATGCCGGCATTCGCCATCAGCTCCGAGCTGCCCGCATAGGACAGCCCCGCATGAATCAACGTGTCTTCGTTCGAATAATGCGCCAATCCCAACGCAATCGCCTGCTTGCCGCGATACGTGCTGACCCCCGCCATCATCTGACTGCGCTGCAGCGGGTCGAAATCAAGCGGCTTGAGCGCGGCGAGCGCCGCATTCATCGCATCGCCTTCACGGCTTTCACTGCGCGCCTCGGCGATATCGCCGCCCATCCGATTCACGGTCTGTTGCAAGCTTGTAATTCGTTCCCCTTGCGCCGTGATATGGATGGTGTTGTCCTCGATTCGTTTCACATTATTCTCAATATTCACCGTATTGGTCGTGACATGTTCATTGGTCGCAAAGAGCTGGGAGCCGTTCACCGCGTCAGTGCTGTCCTTACTGATTTCACCTGCCGCAACATGCGTGATTCTCTTGTCGTTCGCATGAAGACCCTCCGCATCAATGTACATTTTGCCTTCATATGCTACGCCTGCATCCGACAGTCCCGACTTGCTGGCCGCAACAGAAGTCACCGCAATATCCTCTTTCAGTGCGACATTGACTGCATTGTTCGGCGCAATCGAAGTGGCGACGTTGGCACCGCCTGCAACCGTCAGTGTCGTGTTGACCGGGGTAATGCGGAATTCGGCCGCCGCCACGCCTGCACCCGCTTTATCCGCTTTGACCGTCACATCCGCGACAACACCGTCCTTACCGGAATCACCTTTGTCACCCTTGGCTCCCTGCGGGCCTTGCGGACCTGTTTCCCCGCGCAACCCTTGCGGGCCGGTTTCGCCTTTCTCACCGCGTTCACCGCGCGGGCCTTGCACACCGTCTGCGCCCTTTTCACCGGGATCACCTTTGCCCCCCTGCGGGCCTTGCGGACCCGTTTCACCACGCAACCCCTGCGGGCCGGTTTCGCCTTTCTCACCGCGTTCACCGCGAGGGCCTTGGGCACCGT
>CAMCNU010000004.1 GCA_945876385.1 uncultured Veillonellaceae bacterium
TCTTGCGTACCGCTCCGTAACAAGTCTGTTCTGATTGTACGGGGCGGAGGGCAACTGTTTCGCCAATAAAAAAAGACAGCTTGCGCTGTCGATACGTCCGGCGGAGCGGGTGGGATTCGAGCCCACACGGGGTTCCGTCTAACGATTTAGCTCCGTCCGCATTCGCCTCTTGCGTACCGCTCCGTAACAAGTCTGTTCTGATTGTACGGGGCGGAGGGCAACCGTTTCGCCAATAAAAAAAGACAGCTTACGCTGTCGATACGTCCGGCGGAGCGGGTGGAATTCGAGCCCACACGGGGTTCCGTCTAACGATTTAGCTCCGTCCACATTCGCCTCTTGCGTACCGCTCCGTAAAAAGTCTGTTCTTATTGTACGGGGCGACGGCTTTTTTGTCAAGTCAATTCTTGCAAGATACGAAAAAAGGACCTGCACGGTCCTTTTCGGAGATGGTGGGCGATGACAGGATCGAACTGCCGACATCCTGCTTGTAAGGCAGGCGCTCTCCCAGCTGAGCTAATCGCCCATATTGGTGACCCGTGGGGGAATCGAACCCCCGATACCGCCGTGAAAGGGCGGTGTCTTAACCGCTTGACCAACGGGCCATGGCTCCCTGAGTAGGACTCGAACCTACGACCGATCGGTTAACAGCCGATTGCTCTACCGACTGAGCTATCAGGGAATATGAACATATATTATTATAGACAAGTCATCCGTAAATTGCAAGCCTTTTTCTGACAAATGTGATGTTCCGCGACAAGTGACGCGCTGAATCACGTCCACCGCTCCACCTCGCGCGACGCCCCCGTATCGTTACCATGGCACGCGTAACGCACGGGTGCGCAACGCCGCGGTGACTGCCTTGTTCTTCGTTTCGGCAAACAGGTATCCGCCGGACAACAGAAAACGGCCGCCCGTGGCGGCCGTTTTCTCCGTGTGTATAGGTGTTCAGCGTTCGCCGATCATCGACGACAAAAACGTCTGTGTACGTTCTTGCTGCGGCCGGTCGAATATCTCGTCCGGCGTGCCTTCTTCGGCGACGGTACCGTCGACCATAAACAGCACACGGTCGGCGACGCGCCGTGCAAAATTCATCTCATGCGTGACGATAATCATCGTCATTTTTTCTTCCGCCAGGCGTTGAATGGTCTTGAGCACTTCGCCGGTCAGCTCCGGGTCCAGTGCCGAGGTCGGTTCGTCAAAGAGCATAATCTCCGGCTCCATGACCAGCGCGCGGGCAATCGCCACCCGCTGTTTCTGGCCGCCGGACAGACGGCTCGGATAGACGTCGCGTTTGGCGTAGAGCCCGACGCGTTCGAGTTGCGCTTCCGCCTGCGGCCGGATGTCTTCCTTACTGCGGCCTTGGACGACCTGCGGCGCAATCATGAGATTGTCCAGCACGGTCATATGCGGAAACAGGTTAAACTGCTGAAAGACCATGCCCATTTTCCCGCAAATCCGCCGCAACGTGCCGGCATCGGCATAGCGACTGCCCGTCGGCGTATCTTGCGCCAATACGTCACCGTCGACGCGTATCGTCCCGCGATCGATGGTTTCCAGGTGGCACAGACAGCGCAAAAATGTACTTTTGCCGCTGCCGGACGGCCCGATAATCGACGTGACGCCGCCGCGTTCGCGAGTCAGACTGCACCCGCGCAGGACTTCGCCCGCGCCGAACGATTTGTGAATGTCGTGCATTTCAATACAAGCCATGACCACCTACTCCTCGTATACCGCATAATGCCGTTCGAGCCGTGTCAAGAGGCGCGTCAGGACAAAGGTACAGAACAAATAAATCACACCCGCGACAAAGAATGCCGTCGTGTCGAAATCCCGTTGGACGACACTGCGCGTCATCCGCATGAGATCATTCATCGCCAAGACGTAAACCAGCGAGGTGTCTTTCAACAGCGTGATGGTTTCATTGCCGACCGGCGCCAGCACCCGCTTGACCACTTGCGGCAAGATGATATGCCGCATCGTCTGCCCGTAGGTCATTCCGAGGACTTTGGCACCTTCGTACTGCCCGCGGGAAATCGACTGAATCCCGCCGCGGAATATCTCCGCAAAATACGCGGCATAGTTGGCGACAAACGCAATCATCGCCGCGGTAAAGTCGCCGAATTGGACTTCGATGCCCGGAAGCAGCGGCAAGCCGTAATAGATAAACAATATCTGCAGCATCAGCGGCGTCCCGCGCATTACGTAGATGTAGGTCGCGACCGCGTCGCGTACCACCCGCAGGCGGCTGAGGCGAAAAATCGCCAACAGCACCCCCAGCGGCAACGACAGTACAATCGTCAGAAAAAAGATTTCTCCCGTTACGATGAGCCCCGAAAGCAATGTCGGGAGAATCGACACGATATATTCCATCAACGCTGATTAGACCTCCTTAGTTGTGGTTCATGACATCGCGGCCGAACCACTTGTCACCGAGTGCGGCACCCGTGCCGTCCGCACGAATCTCGGCGATTGCCTTGTCGATGACTTCTTTCAGTTTGGCATCGTCCTTACGCATGCCCACGCCGTATTCTTCCGTCGCCAACGTTTCCGGCAATTCCTTGAATACGCCCGGTTTCTTCGTCATGTAGTAGCGCCCGACGACACCGTCCACCAGTACCGCATCCACACGGCCGATTTCCAAATCCATCAGCGCATCCGTGTATACGCCGTACAGACGCAATTCCTTGAACGATTTTTGCAACTCCGGCTGTTTGGCCAGCGCATCGATTCCCGTACCGCCTTCCTGCGTGGCGACGGTCTTGCCCGCCAGATCGTTAATCGCCGCCATGTCGCTGCGGTCGGCCAAAGTCACGATAATCTGGTCATTATACATGTACGTTTCCGAGAACAAAATCTTTTCCTTGCGCTGCGGCGTAATCGTCAATCCGTTCCACAGCAAATCGACCCGCTTGGCGGCCAGTTCCGCTTCTTTCGTGGACCAGTCGATTCCCTTGAATTCCATCTCGATACCGACACGCTTGCCGACTTCTTTCGCCAGCTCGATATCAAATCCCGTCAACTCGCCGCTTTCATCGCGAAATCCCATCGGCGGGAAATTGTCGTCCAAACCGACAACGACCTTTTGCGGCAATTCCTTCGGTGCGGTATCGCCGCCGCAACCGGCGAGCACGCCGACGACTCCCAATCCGAGCAACGCCGTCACCGCTAATTTTTTCCAATTCATGGCACTGACCTCCTGTCTTGACACCCTTCGGCAACCGTGCCGCCCCACGGCGCTCACGCTGCCTCTTCCGTTGATAGTTACCAGTATACTTTACTTAGGTAAAAAAGTAAAGGGGTAAATTGAAATTTATTTTTCGCGGCGTGTCGTACTCCGTTATTTCTGTTTCCCTCTACTTGTATCCCTATTTGCCAAAGCGTATAATATAGCATGAATGTAATTCTCATGAAGCCCAAGAGGAGGGGATTCGATGTCGATTTGGAAACAACTGTTTTGTGCCTGTGCGCTCGTACTCTGCGCCGCACTCGGCACGGTCGCCGGTGCCCATGACGGCGCGGCGCAACCGCGTGTGATGACACTCGTCTGGATCAGCCCGGGACTGGTCAGCGACGAAACCAAAACCCGCGATTTGATTAACGACGCCCTGCGGCAAAAGCTGGCGGCCTATCCGGTCGAAGTGCTCGATGCCGATCGCAGTCAGGAAATGTTTGACGAGTTTTTGATGGAAAACGACCTGACGCCGGACGATGACAGCCACAGCCGCGGTTTTCTGCCGAAAAAAGACTACTTGCGGGCACTGGCGGAAGAATCAGGCGCGGACTATGTACTCTATATCAATACGCGAATTACCGATGAAAAGGTCAAAGCGGCCTGGCTCAGCTGGGCGGGATTCAAGTACGAAGTGTCCACCCTCTTCAATGTCCTGCTCTACTCGGTCAAAGGCCACAAATACATCATCAATCAGAAAGTCTCCGTCAAGGAAAATGCGGCGGGTACCAGCAGTACGGAGCGCGCATTCAACAAATCCTGCGAGACGTTTGCCAAAAAACATCTGGACTTGTCCGAAGTGCCGTTCTGACCGATTCACGCCTGCACCTGCAGGCGTTTTTTTCTGCCGCGACAGGCATTGACAACGACGCCCTCTCTGCTATGATGAAGGTAACACAACGAAGGAGGGACACGCGATGAAGTTGCTCAAGCTCATCCTATGTGCCGTAGCGGGGTCCTTCATTTTTATCATCACGGTCATGTTCGCCGTTTGCGGCGCTTTCGATGCCGACGACGGCGAGATGCTCGCCCTGTGGGATGAATAACCGCATAGACGGCATGTAACACAAAACGCACGGACCCGCGTCCGTGCGTTTTGTCATATTCACCGTATCGTTGTCATTGCCAAGCCTGCATGAGCAGCACCGCCACCAGGTAGACCCACACGCCGACCGCGATGACCAGTTTCGTCACGGTACCGACGAGCTGTGCCACTGTCGCGCTCCACGCGACCTCCCGCGCCTGCAGGGCGTCACGCCGCTCCCGCAGGACACTGATAAATGCCGCCGTAAAGACGCCCGCCAAGAGCCCGACGAGCGAACCGACAATCGGAAGTATCGCACTGCCGACAAGGCCGCCGAGAATTCCGCCGCCGACCGTCCACCATTGCGTCCGTCGGCTCGCACGGGCACGCGACGCACCGATCATGCCCGCCACCGCCTCGATGACCTCGCCCAAGAGCAACGCCCCCACGAGCCACGCCGTCTCCCGACTGCCGAGCCAGGCAAAGTCCGTCAGCCAACCGAAGAGCGGCAAGACGAGCATCATGGCGTAGTTGCCCGGCAATCCCGCCGCCGTCGCCACGATACAGATAAAGACCAGCAATGCGACCAATATCGCCCAGATGACACTCATCGCGCAAGCCGTTCCAATTCGTCGTCGGCAATATCCGCCCGGTATTGCATCCCTTCAAACTCAATCTTGCCGAGCGCATCATACGCCGCATTCTTGGCCGCGGCGATGCTTTCCCGCACGGCGACGACATTGAGGACACGCCCGCCGTCCGTGCAATACACGTCGTCAATCAAACGCGTCGCGGCATGGCAAAGATGGACATCCGGATACGCCGACACCTTGTCCAAGCCTTTGATTCGGTCTCCCTTGTACACCTGCTGCGGATAGCCGAACGAGGCCAGCACTACGCAGACGGCCGCACCGTCACGCCAGCGCAGCTGCACGTCGGCCAGATGACCGTCCATGATTTGCTGCAGGACTTCACCCAAATCGTTCTCCATGAGCGGCAGCAATACCTGCGCCTCCGGATCGCCGAAACGGCAATTGAATTCGACCACCTTGGGACCGTCCGCCGTCAGCATCAATCCCGCGTACAACACGCCGCGGAACGGGCAACCTTCCGCCACCAGCGCGCGCGCCGTCGGCTTCAGTATCCGCTCGACCGCCGCCTGATACTCCTCGTCGCTCATCGACACCGGCGCAATCGAGCCCATACCGCCCGTATTCGGGCCTTCGTTATTATCTCCGAGCCGCTTGTAATCCTGCGCGGGAATCAACGGCACGACCGTTTCCCCGTCCACGAACGCCAGCAAGCTGACTTCGCGGCCTTCCATAAATTCTTCAATGATAATCCGACTGCCCGCATTGCCGAACTTGCGATCGCGCAGCATGACATCAATCGCCGCCTGTGCGTCCGCATTGTCCTTGGCAATGATGACGCCTTTTCCCTGTGCCAGACCGTCCGCCTTAATCACAAAGGGCGAGGGCTTTCGCACCAAGTACGTCTTGGCGCGGGCGGGATGCGTAAACGACGCGAATCCCGCCGTCGGAATGTCGTATTTTTTCATCAATTCCTTGGCAAAGACTTTGGAACTTTCGATGCGGGCAGCCGCTTTCGTCGGCCCGAAGGCCGCAATCCCGCGCGCAGTCAAGACATCGACAATCCCTTGCACCAACGGCGCTTCATTACCGACAATCACCAAATCCGGCTGTTGTTTTTCGATAATATCCGCCAGCTCTTCCGCATTGCTCCACGTCACGGGCAAGCTTTCCGCGGCGCCGCGCATACCGCTCCCGCCCGGAATCGCGACGATTTCGTCGACTTGACTGCTCTGTTGTAATTTCAGCGCCAGCGCGTGCTCGCGTCCGCCGCCTCCGATCAACACTACCTTCATGCTTCTTGCCCGTCCTTTCTGTTCTCAACCGTGCCGGAAATGCCGCCGCCCCGTGCAGACCATCGCAATCCCCGCCGCATCCGCCGCCTCGACGGACTCCGCGTCGCGAATCGAACCGCCCGGCTGGATGATGGCCGTAATGCCGGCCGCCGCCGCCGCTTCGACGGTATCGCCGAAGGGGAAGAACGCATCCGACGCCAGCGCCGCACCCCGTGCCGCATCACCGGCCGCCGCCAGCGCAATCTGCGCCGCACCGACGCGATTCATCTGGCCGGCGCCGATGCCCAGTGTCGCCTCGGCATTGCTGACGACAATCGCATTCGACTTCACATGGCGGACCACCGCCCACGCCAGCCGCAGCGCGGCATATTCCGCCTCCGTCGGCACGCGCTTTGTGACGACTTCCCACGTCGATTCGTCGTCCGGCGCCGCGTCCGCTTCCTGTACCAATACGCCGCCCGAGACGGTTTTGAGTTGATACTCGTCCGTCGCCGGCGCCGTCGCTTCCAGCAACCGTAAATTTTTCTTTTCACTGAGCAATGCCCGTGCGTCTTCGGTAAAATGCGGCGCGATAATCACTTCAAAGAAAATCGGACGCATCAATTTCGCCGCCGCCAAATCGACAGGCGCATTACACGCCACAATCCCGCCGTAGGCCGAGACGTCGTCGGCGGCAAACGCCCGCGCAAATGCTTCTTCGGTCGTCGCCCCCAGCGCTGTTCCGCAGGGGTTTGTATGTTTAATAATAGCACAACCGACACCTAATAGTGAAGACACCAGTTGCCAGGCCGCATCGGTATCCGCCAAATTATTATAGGACAGCGCTTTGCCGTGAAGCTGACGGGCATAGGCCAAGCCGGTCGTACAAGTCGTATCACGATAAAACGCCGCCTGCTGGTGCGGGTTTTCACCGTAGCGCAAAATGGCCTGCCGCTCGTAGCGGGCGGGCCACACCGCGGGAAATGCCGTGTCGCCGTCCGTCTGTGCCCGCAGGTACGCCGCAATCCGCGCGTCATAGTCGGCCGTATGGGCAAATGCCGCCTGCGCCAACGCAAAGCGATACGCCGCATCAACCGTTCCCGCCGCCAACCGCTCGCAGAACTCCGCATACTGCGACGGCGCGGTCAACACGCTCACGCCCGCGTAGTTTTTCGCCGCGGCGCGCACCATCGTCGGGCCGCCGATATCGATTTGCTCAATCGCCTGCTCGCGTGTCACCCCGGGGCGGGCAATCGTTTCCGCAAAGGGGTAGAGATTGACCGCCACCAAATCAATCGGCACAATCCCCTGCGCCGCCAGTGTCGCCATATCTTCCGGCACCGACCGCCGCGCCAAAATCCCCGCATGAATATGCGGATGCAAGGTCTTGACCCGACCGCCCAACATTTCCGGCGATGCCGTCACCGTCTCGACACCGACGGCGTCGATACCCGCGTCCCGCAAGGCCGCCAGCGTCCCGCCGGTGGAGATGATTTCCCAATCCTGCGCCACCAACGCCCGCGCCAAGTCAATCAACCCGGTTTTATCCGCTACACTCAGCAATGCCCGCTGTTTCATATGCCCTCCTGACCGGCACCGAGCACCCGCCCGTCTTCCCAGCGCAAATCGCCGCGGCAATACGCCGCGACCGCCCGCACATACGTCGGATGCTCCGCCTGTAAAATCCGCGCGGACAAAGTGTCCGCGGTATCGTCGTCCGCCACGGGGACGGCGGTCTGCGCGACAATCGGCCCCGTATCCATCCCCGAATCGATAAAATGCACCGTACAGCCGGATACTTTCACGCCGGCCGCCAATGCCTGTTCCTGCGCGTGCAACCCCGGAAACGACGGCAACAGCGACGGGTGAATATTCAATATCCGCCGCCGGTACGCCCCCAAGAGAAGCGGCCCGACCAGCCGCATATAGCCCGCCAGGCAGATCAAATCCGTCCCCGCCTCCGAGAGCAATCGTAGCAAATGGCTCTCGTAATCGACCTTCGACGCGAATTGACGGGGGTCCGCCTCCTCCGTACGAATGCCGTAAGCACGCGCTTTCGCAAGTCCCGGCGCCGTCGGGTTATCCCCCGTCACCAGCACCACTTCACCGTCAATCTCCCCCGTGCGACACGCGGCAATCAACGCCTCGGCGTTGGAGCCGCGCCCGGAGAGAAAAATCGCAATCCGTTTCATTCCACGCCTCCGATGACCACCGTGCCGCTCGTCGTCACGCGGCCGACCGTGTAGACCGTCTCGCCGCGCGCTTCCAAATCGGCGGCAATCCGCTCCGCTTCCGCCGGCGCGGCGATGAGCAGCATCCCCAGTCCCATATTGAACGTACGGTACATCTCCCGCCGCGGGACATTGCCCCATGACGCCAACTGCGGAAAAATCGGCGGCACGGGATAGCTGTCGGCATCAATCTCGACCCCCAGCCCGTCGGGCAATACCCGCGGAATATTATCATAAAAACCGCCGCCGGTCACATGCACGATGCCTTTGACGGCAAAACGCCCGAACAGCGGCGTCACCGCCTGTACGTAGAGCCTCGTCGGCGTGAGCAGGACATCGCCGAGCGGCGCACCCAAATCTCCGTATACCTGCGCCAAATCCAGCTGCTCGCGGGCAATAATCCGCCGTACCAGCGAGTAGCCGTTCGAGTGAACGCCCGACGACGGAAGTCCCAGCACGACATCACCCGCCGCAATCGTATCCCCCGTAATCACACGGTCACGCGGCACCGCGCCGACGGCAAACCCCGCCAAATCGTAATCGCCCGCCGCATAAAACCCCGCCATCTCCGCGGTTTCCCCGCCGAGCAGCGCACAGCCCGATTCGCGGCACGCGCGCGCCACTCCGGCCACAATCGTCGCGATCTGCTCGGGGAGCAATTCTCCCGTCGCGATATAGTCCAGGAAAAACAGCGGCGTCGCTCCTTGGACGAGGATGTCGTTGACCGACATCGCCACGCAATCCTGCCCGATGGTATCGTGCCGATTGAGGTCAATCGCCAGCCGCAACTTCGTCCCGACACCGTCGGTGCCTGCCACCAGCACCGTATCGGGGTGACCGCACGCCGCCAGCGAAAACAATCCCCCGAAGCCGCCGACGTCACCCAACACGCCGTCCGTATATGTCGCCCGTACACTGTCTTTCATCAATGCCACCGCGCGGTTGCCCGCGTCGATATTGACGCCCGCCGCGGCATAGGTCAACGCTTCCCGTGTCATGTATGTTCCTCCTTCGGTAACGGTGTCCGATACTCACCGTCAAAACAGGCAAAACTGATTTCCTCCGTCGGTACCTCCCGCAACGCCTGCGCCAACCCGTCTTGCGACAGGAAATGCAAGCGGTCCGCGCCGATGGCGGTGCAAATCTCATCGGTCGAATGCGTCGCGGCAATCAAGGTCTCATGCTGCGAGAAATCCGTTCCGAAATACGACGGATACTTGACCGGCGGCGAAGTAATCACCATATTGACCTCCGCGGCGCCCGCCTCCCGCAACAACCGCACGATAATCTTACTGGTCGTACCGCGCACAATCGAGTCGTCCACCACGATGAGCCGCTTGCCGCGGATATTTTGCGCGACCGGATTGAGTTTCATCCGCACGGAGCGTTCCCGCATGGCCTGCGTCGGCTGAATGAATGTCCGCCCCATGTAGCGGTTTTTGACAAATCCCTCCGTATAGGGGATCCCCGATGCCCGCGCATAGCCGATCGCCGCGACCGTCCCCGAATCGGGCACGCTCATCACGATATCTCCCGTAAAGCCGCATTCCTGCCAGAGGATGTCCCCCATCCGCAACCGCGCTTCATACACGGACAAGCCGTCGATGACGGAGTCGGGCCGCGCGAAGTAGACGTATTCAAACACACTCCGCGCGAGCTTGCGTCCCGTCGCCGGCGTGGTAAACGGCAAGTACACGGGACCGTCCGCATCGATGCGCACCATCTCGCCCGCCCGGACGTCGTGGATATGCGTCGCCCCGACGGCATCCAGCGCGCAGGTCTCGGACGCAATGACCCAGCCGCCCGTCGCCGTCCGTCCCACGCAGAGCGGCCGATACGCCTGCGGATCGCGCACACCGTAGAGTGCATCCGCCGTCATCACCACCATGGAATACGCGCCGTCCAGCTCGACCAAGGCCGCCTTGAGCCGCTCCGTCATGTTGCCTCCCGCCGCGCGCGCCAATAAATGCAGCACAATCTCCGCGTCCGTCGGCGTCCGGAAAATCGCCCCGTCCGCGATTAAGCGTTCACGCAGGACATCCGCATTCACAATCGCACCGTTGACCGCGACACTGATTTCGCCGATTCCCGTCCGCCCTTGAATCGGCTGGACACTGTCGGCCGCCACCACATCCGGCGATGCGTAGAGGACATGGCCGATGCCTACGCGCGTCGTCCCCGCGGGCAAGCGCGGAAAGACATCCATGACGAGTCCCGTACCGCTTTCCGTCACCATCCGCGTGCCGTCCGTGTACGTCATCCCCGCGCCTTCCTGACCGCGGTGTTGCAACGCAAACAACCCGTAATATATCGTCTCCGCAATCGCCGCTTGCGGGTCATACACACCGAATACACCGCACTCCTCGCGCGGTCGGTCCCATATCGCATCATATGCCATCTCAAGGCGCCCCCGTTTCTCATTCATCTCCATATAAAAACGCGAGAACAAAACCGATTGCCGGCTCTGTTCCCGTGTCATTTCTCACGCACGCGTCGTCAACCGCTGCAACATCTCGTGATACGCTTCTTCGACATGTCCCAAGTCCCGACGGAATCTGTCCTTATCCAACTTTTCCAACGTATCGGCATCCCAGAAGCGGCACGTATCCGGCGAGATTTCGTCCCCCAACAAAATCGTCCCCGCGGAATCTTTGCCGAACTCCAGTTTGAAATCGACAAGAATCACTTTTTTCGTGAGCAAAAACGCCGACAACACATCATTGACCTGAAACGCCAACCGTGCAATCGTATCGAGCTCTTCATCCGTCGCCAGGCCGAGCGCCGTAATCTGCGAACGGTTAATCATAGGATCGTCGAGCGCATCGTCCTTCAAGCAAAACTCAATCGTCGGATGGGCGAGCATTTCGCCTTCTTCGCGGCCGTAGCGCTTGGCCATGGAGCCGGCACAACGATTGCGCACGATGACTTCGAGCGGAATAATCTGCAATTTTTTCACGCGCTGGTCACGATCGCCTTCCCGCGCAATGAAATGCGTCGGTACACCGTGCTCGCCGAGCAGCGTAAAGAAAAACGACGTGATTTGATTGTTCAGCACGCCCTTGTCCGCAATCGTGCCTTTTTTCGCGCCGTTGAATGCCGTCGCATCGTCTTTATAATGGACGATGACTTCGTCATCCGCATCCGTCAAAAACACCTGCTTGGCCTTGCCTTCATACCACATTTTGCCTGTCATAGTCCTCGCCCCTTCTCTCTACTTACCGGCCAACTTGTCCTGCAAGTCGGCATCTTTGCGGGCCACCGCTTCCGCTTGCTCCGCACGATACGCATGAAATTTGCGCTTGAGCTCGGCATCATGCACCGCGCCGATTTGCACCGCCAAGAGCGCCGCGTTTTTCGCGCCGCCGATGGCCACCGTCGCGACCGGCATCCCGCTCGGCATCTGCACGATGGCCAGCAGCGCGTCCAGGCCGCCCAGGCTGGCCGCCAGCGGCACGCCGATGACCGGTTTTTCCGTCAGGCTCGCGACCACGCCCGGCAGATGCGCCGCCGCGCCCGCACCCGCGATGAAGACCTCCGTCCCCGCCGCTTCCTGCTCCGCGACAAACGCGCGCAATTTTTCCGGCGTCCGATGCGCCGACGCAATCGTCACCGCCGGCAGTATCCCGAACTCGCCCAACAGGGCGACGCCTTTTTGCATGACCTCCCAATCGGAGTCACTGCCCATAATGACCGCTACCCGCATCTCATCCCTCCTCATCCGTACGCGCTTATTCACTCAGGAAAATGTAGCGCGCCACAATCAATACCGCCAAGATATACACAATCGGATGGACGTCTTTCGCCTTGCCCGTCGCCAGCTTGAGCAGCGGATACGCCACCAGTCCGGCGGAAATTCCGTTGGCGATACTGTACGTAAACGGCATCATGACAATCGTCATAAACGCCGGGAATACTTCCGTGAAATCATCGAAATCGATTTGCTTGACCCCGCCGAGCATCAGCGCCCCGACCAAAATTAACGCCTGGCTGGTCGCCGCATCGGGAATCAGCATCATCACCGGTGCCAAAAACAGACTCGCCAAGAAGCACAGCCCGCAGACCACGGCCGTCAATCCCGTACGGCCGCCCGCCCCGACGCCGGCCGCGCTTTCCACAAACGCGGTGACCGTCGGCGCGCCGAGCAACGCCCCGAAGGATACGCCCGTCGCATCGACAAAGAGCGCGCGCCCCATGCCGGGGAATTTCCCCGTCTTCGGATCGACCAGACCCGCCTTCGTCGCCGTCCCGATCATCGTTCCCATCGAGTCGAACAATTCGACGAAGGTAAACGTCAGGATAATCGTCACCAGCCCCATATGCACCGCGCCCATGATGTCAAGCTGCAAAAACGCGTTGTTACTGAAATCGGGCAACATCAGCGGCGTAAAATTCTCCGGCACTTGCGCCACCCCGACGATATGCGCCAAAATCGACGTCACGATAATCCCGATGAGAATCGAGCCGTTGACATTGCGCGCCATCAAAATCGCCGTAAAAAACAAACCGAACAAGGTCAGCAGATGCTTGGGATTGTCGAGCGCACCGAGCCCGAGCAATGTATCGTTCGCCCCGGCGACATAGTGACCGCCCGCCGCGACCGTCTCCGCCAGCGCCGCCGGCGACAATGACAAAATCACCGCGAGCAAGCCGCTCATCTTGAGCCCGATAATCGTGATAAACAGCCCGATACCGACGGTAATCGCCGCCTTGAGCGATTGCGGTATCCCCTCCAAAATCATCTGCCGTACATGCGTCGCCGTCAGCAGGATAAAGACCAGCCCGGAAATAAAGACCGCGCCCAACGCCGTCTGCCAGCTGACCCCCATGCCGAGGACCACGGTAAACGCATAAAACGCAATCAGACCGACCCCCGGTGCCAAACAAATCGGGTAGTTGACCAAGACGCCCATCGCAATCGTGACCAAGCCCGACGCCACGCACGTCGCAATCAGGACGGCGTTTTTATCCATCCCCGCCGCGCCCATGACACTCGGCGCGACAAACAGAATGTACGCCATCGTGATGAAGGTCGTCAGACCGGCCATGACTTCCGTCCGGATATCCGTCCCCCGCTCACGCAATGCAAACCATCGTTCCCACATGCTTTCCCTCTTTCTGTCGCCCGTACGGCGACCGTTTGATTATCTTTATTGTATAAGTCGCCCTCGCAAATGTCAATGAAAAATCGAAAGATAGGATATTTTATTTTTCTATTATTCGTTATGCATCGAACAATATCTCACCAAGACGTGGCAATTTCTTCCGCTGTCCGACAAATTTGCAACAACCCGCGTTCGGCCTCCGGGAAGAATCCTGCCGCAATCAAGTCATCCATGAGGCGCACCATCCCGTCATAGCAGCCGTCGACATTGTACATGAGCACCGGTCCCGTCACCAGACCCAAATGCCGCCACGACAACACCTCAACGATTTCCTCCAGCGTCCCGACGCCGCCGGGCAAAGCGACAAAGGCATCCGCCTCGGCCATCATCCGCGCCTTGCGCTCATGCATCGTATCCACCAGCACCAACTCATCAAGCCCCGCATGCGCCTGCTCCCGTGCCACAAGGAAATGGGGCATCACCCCGAACGTTTTGCCGCCGCTCGCCTTGACCGTATCGGCGACAATCCCCATCAACCCGATGCGACCGCCGCCGAACACGAGCGTGTGGCCGCCTTCGCCGATGGCACGACCGATGGCCCGTGCCGCCGCCGCATACGTCGGGCGATTGCCGACGCGCGACCCGCAATATACCGCGATGTGCTTCATCATGCTCTCCTGACGGCAATCACATCGACCTCGACCGCCGCCCCCTTGGGCAAGGCCGCGACCTCGACCGCACTGCGCGCCGGCCGATGTCCCGCAAAAAACGCCCCATACACGTCATTGAGCGCGGCAAAACGCCCCATATCCGTCACGTACAATGTCACCTTGACAATATCCGTACGCGAAAGACCGGCCGCCGCCAGCACCGCTTCCGCATTGGCCAGTGCCTGCGCCAATTGTGCCGTATCCGTCGACGCCAACTCGCCCGTTGCGGCATCCGCCCCGAGTTGCCCCGACACATAGACCGTATCTCCCGCCAAAATCCCCTGTGCGTACGGCCCGATGGCCGCCGGCGCCGCTGTCGTTACCAATTCGTTCATATCATCCGTCCTTTCTCTCTTACCGTGACTCGTATGTTACCTATGCTCTATTTATATCATACTTATATATATTTTGACTTGCAAACAACATATAAAACAGGTAAGATAAAGTCATAATTATTTAATCCGTTCGTGTAATTTAACTGTCAATCGACTCTACATGCGGAGTAAGATTGTCCCATTATCAGGAGGAACCATGAAACGAAAATTAACCGGAAAAGGCGTGCGCGTACGCGAAACCATGGTACGCGAGACCGCTCATATCATTCGTGAGGAAGGATTCAAACACGCGACGGTCCGCGCCATTGCCGACCGCGCCAAAGTCAATATCGCCTCGATTCGCTACTACTTCGGCTCCAAAGATCAACTCATCGGCGAAGCCATCGAATACCTGATGAACGACTTTGAAAGCATGGTACAGCGGCTGGAAACTCCCGACCAATCCCCCGAAGAGCGCCTGAAATCCTTCATGCGCGGCTACTTCCAACTGGCCAATGTCCATCCGGCATTGTATCGCTCGATTTCCTTTGCCGGCCCGGATGCCAAAGAAAATACTTACTTTATCTATATCCATTTGCTGCACAGCCGTTGCTGGGCGCCGGTGCTCGCCAATATCGAAGAATACACGGGTATCAAAGACGACAGCGTCCTGGAAATCAAGACATTGCAACTGTTTGCCTCGCTGGAATATCCGATGATTTTGCAATCGAACGACACCGAACTCGAATCGTTGCGTTATATCAAGCCGGAGCAAATCGAGCAATACATCGACACCTTGCTCGAAAGCCTGCATCCGCGCCGACCGGCATGAGACGCATACGGTCATTCGGCGCGGCCCTGCTCATCGCGACGCTGGCGTTGCCGCATGCGGCGTACGCCGCCGTCAGCACGTATCTTGACGCCGCCGACGACAGGTACTACGAAAGCGACGACGGGCAAATCTACGGCCCTGACGGCATCTACTACGAAAGTACCGACGGCCAAATCTACGGCCCCGACGGACTTTACTACGAAAGCACGGACGGTCAAGTCTACGGCCCCGACGGCATCTACTACAAGAGCACGGACGGGTACGTCTACGGCCCTGACGGCACCTTCGGCGACGACCGCGAGGAGGACGAGGACACGCCGACCGCTGCCGCGGCAAGCGACACGCGCCGATCATAATCTCATTACCCGCAGCATCGACTGCCTGCACCTCGGTGCGGGCGGTTTGATTGTCCGTCAAGTCCGGCACGACAAAAGCCCCCGTTTCTCTACGGAGAAACGGGGGCTGTCTGTATGCGTGATGATTATTCTGCCGCGTCTTGCGCCAAGACCTGCGCACACCGCGCACAAACCGCAGGATGCGCGGCCGCCGTGCCGACCGTCTCGGAATGCATCCAGCAGCGTTCGCACTTCGGCGCGGCGCTCGCCGCCACTTCGACCTGCAAGTCCGTCTGCGCGTCTTCCGTCAACGTCACCTCCGAAACGATGAAGAATGCCGCCAAATCGGATCCCATCGCCGCCAAGCCGCGATAGGTTTCGCCGCCCGCGGTGATCCGCACCGTCGCATCCAGCGGATGGCCGATGACCTTGTCCCGTCGTGCCGCTTCGAGCGCCCGCAAGACTTCGCTCCGCCACGCCAGCCGCTGCCTCCAGCGCGCCAGCAAGTCCGGATCGAGATGCTCCGGCCGTGCCGCCGGGAAATCCGTCAAGTGTACCGATTCCGCTTTGCCTGTTTCCGGCAACGCCTGCCAGACCTCTTCCGCGGTAAAGCACAGGACCGGCGCAATCAGCCGTACCAGCACAAGCAGGACTTCGCGGAGGACCGTCTGCGCCGCCCGCCGTGTAGCGGAGTCGGCCGCCTCCGTGTAGAGCCGGTCTTTGGCGATATCCAAGTAAATCGCCGACAAATCCACCGTGCAGAAATTGTGCAGGGCGTGGTACAGGACGTGAAATTCATAATTTTCATACGCCGCTTCGACTTCGGCGCGCACTTCTTCCAGTCGCGCCAGTGCCCAGCGGTCGATTTCTTCCAATTCCGCATAGGGTACGCTGTCGGCGGCCGCATCGAAATCGTGAAGATTACCGAGCAGGAAGCGGAACGTGTTGCGGATTTTGCGATAGACATCGCTCATCTGCTTGAGGATTTCCGGTGAAATGCGCACGTCGCCGCGATAGTCCGCACTCGATACCCACAGCCGCATCACATCCGCACCGAACTGACTGATGATATCCTGCGGTGCGACGGTGTTGCCGAGCGATTTGCTCATCTTGCGGCCTTCACCGTCCATGGTGAAACCGTGCGTCAAAATCGCCTTGTACGGCGCCCGACCGTGAACCGCCACCGACGTCAAGAGCGAGGACTGGAACCAGCCGCGATGCTGGTCACTGCCTTCGAGATACAAATCCGCCGGATACGCCTGCTCGTCGTCTTCTTCGAGGACACCGCTCCACGTCGACCCCGAATCGAACCAGACATCCATGATATCGGACTCCTTGGTAAAGGACGTCCCGCCGCAGTGCGGGCAGGCAAACCCGTCCGGCAAGAGCTGCGTCGCGGTATACATCCACCAGGCATCGCTGCCGTCGACGGCGACTTTCTCCTGCACCGACGCAATCGTGTCGTCGCTGACGATATGACGACCGCAATCGTCACAGTAGAAAATCGGAATCGGCACGCCCCACGAGCGTTGGCGCGAGATACACCAGTCCTGCCGGTCGGCCACCATGCCGTACATCCGATTGCGGCCCCACTCGGGGATGAACCGTGTCGCATCGACCGCCGCGAGCGCGTCCTCGCGATACGTCTTGACCGAAGCGAACCATTGCTCCGTCGCCCGATAGATAACGGGGTTTTTACTCCGCCAGCAATGGGCGTATTGGTGATGAATCGTTTTCTTGCCGGCCAGATGTCCGCTCGCCGCGAGCAACTTGAGCACGGCGACATCGGCATCGTCGAGGACATTTTTCCCGACCAGTTCCGGCCCCGCTTCCGCCGTGAGCAAGCCTTTATCGTCGACCGGACAGGTCACCGGCACACCGTACCGCAGGCAGACGTCAAAGTCTTCCATCCCGTGTCCCGGTGCCGTGTGAACACAGCCCGTACCGGCTTCCAGCGTGACATGATCGCCCAGCAGGACCGGCACGACCCGTTCGGGATACAGCGGATGACGGAAGGTCATCCCTTCGAGTTCGCTCCCCCGATAGACTGTCGGCAGGACCGTATAGGACTCCGCCTTGCATTCCGCGAGCGCCGATTCCACCAGTTCTTTTGCCATCAGGTAGTAGTCTTCGCCGACAGCGACCCAGACATACTCGAGCTCCGGATTGACGCAGATGGCCTGGTTGGCCGGAATTGTCCAGGGCGTCGTCGTCCAGATGACCGCAAACGCCTTGTCCGCCGCCACGCCGTCAGGCAAATGCCCCTTGGTGTCGACCGCGGCGAATTTGACGTAAATCGAGAGCGACTTCTTGTCCGCGTATTCGATTTCCGCTTCCGCCAGCGCCGTCTCACAGACCGGACACCAGTAGACGGCTTTCTTACCCTTGTAAATGTAGCCCTTCTTGGCCATTTCGCCGAAGACGCCGATTTGCTTCGTTTCGAGTTTCGGATCGTACGTCACATAGGGATGCGCCCAGTCGCCCGCCACCCCGAACCGAATGAACTCTTGTTTCTGAATTTCGATAAATTCTTTGGCATAGGCCAAGCACTTCGCGCGCAATTCGAGCGGCGTCATCGCGTCGCGATCGAGGCCGGCGTTTTTGATGACCGCATGCTCGATCGGCAGCCCGTGCGTATCCCAACCCGGCCGATACGGCGTATAGTAGCCGCTCATCGACTTGTAGCGCATGATGATATCCTTGATGGTCTTGTTCAGCGCGTGCCCGATATGCAAGTAGCCGTTCGCATAGGGCGGGCCGTCGTGTAAGACAAACTTCGGTGCACCCTCGCGCCGCGTCAAGCGCTTGCGGTAGACATCATGCGTCCGCCAAAAATCCAGCCATTCCGGTTCGCGTTTCGGCAAGTTGCCGCGCATCGGAAACTCCGTCTGCGGCAAATGCAATGTTGTTCCGTAATCCATAATTCCTCCTTCATCCACACAGGGGTAAAAAAACTCGCCCCCTAAGGGGCGAGATATTCCCGCGGTACCACCCTCATGAACGACTGTCGTCGCCACTCAGCGCGATAACGGCGCGTGACCGGTGTCGCCTTGGCCGCGACACGACTCCCGAGTGATTCGTATCAGGCGTGTCGTCTTCGGCTTGCACTCTCCCGAATTCGCTGGCCGACCCGGCATTGATACCGTCTCGTTCTTCGTCTTTGCCACATATATGCGTACTTACTCATATCTGTGATAATTGCAATTATTATACGGAAATTCCCCGCGTTCGTCAAGCCTTACCCCCACAAAAAAAGCACCCGAAGGTGCTTTTGCCCGTCCTTATTCCGACGCTTGCGTCCGTGCGGCCTGCGCATCGGCCCGATACCCCGCCTGATGCGCCTCGTAGGCGGCACTGCCGACCTGCAGCGCGCTGTGACGCCGGCCGTAGAACCAGTAGATGAGCCCGCCGACAAGCAGCCAGCTGAAGAAAAATTCGAACGTATGCATGGACAGATTCGAGAAAATGTATACGCAGAATACAAACCCCAGCGTCGCCATCGTATACAGCCACGGGCAGCGGAACGGCCGCGGGAGCTGCGGATGCTTCTTGCGCAGTACCATCACGCCGAGCAGCGAGCAGGAAAACGCGAAGAGCGTACCCGCGCTGGTCATTTCCGCGATAATATTAATCGGCGTCAAGCCCGCCATAACCGCCACAATCGTGCCGACCACGAGGGTGACTTCCACCGGCGTGTTCGTCTTGGGATTGACCCGCGAGAAAAACCGCGGCAACAGCCCGTCACGGCTCATCGCAAAGAACGCGCGGCTTTGGGCGTACAAAAACACGAGGATGACCGTCGACAGACCGCACAGCGCACCCGTGCCGACCAGCGCCGAGCCGAAAGAGTACCCCAAGTGCCGCAACACATAGGCGACCGGTTCGGCGTTGTCGAGCTCCGTATAGGGAACGACGCCGGTCAGCGTCGCGCTGACGCAAATGTAGAGCAACGTACAAATCCCCAGCGACGCGATAATCCCGATCGGCATATCCCGATTCGGATTTTTCGTTTCTTCCGCCGCCGTCGCGATGCAGTCAAACCCGATATAGGAAAAGAAGATGACCGCCGTCCCCGCCGACACGCCGTGCCAGCCGAAGGGCAAGACCGGTACCCAGTTACTTGGCTCGATATGCGGTGCCGCCAGGAAAAGAAAGATGAAAATCGCCGCCACCTTGACAAAGACGAGAATCTTGTTGACGCGGGACGATTCCGTAATCCCCCGAATCAGCAGCAGTGTAATCACACCGACAATCAGCATCGCCGGTAAATTAATCAAGCCGCCGTCCCACGGTCCCGCCGTCAACCATGTCGGAAGCGGCATCCCCGCGGACTTGAGCAGGCCGGTGAGATACGCGCTCCAGCCGACCGCCACCGTCGCCGACCCGACGGAATATTCCAAGATGAGCCCCCAGCCGACCAGCCAGGCGATGAGCTCCCCGAGCGTACTGTACGTATACGTATACCCGCTGCCGGCCACGGGCAACGCCGCCGCCAGCTCCGAATACGCCATCGCGACAAACCCGCAGGTAATCCCCGCCAAAATGAAGCTGAGCATGATGCCCGGCCCCGCATATTCCGCCGCCACGACTCCCGTCAGCACGAAAATGCCCGTCCCGATGATAATCCCCAGCCCCAGCAGGGTGATGTCCATCGCATTCAAGCCTTTTTTCAGTGAGCTGTGCGCCAAATCGTGCTGAAACGCCGCAATCGGCTTCGTTCGTAAAAACTCCATGCTATCCCTCTTTCATCGATGGGACTCATCGTCCCCCAAAATACTTACAGTTGTAATCATAGCACACGAAAGCACGATAGAACAGGGGTTTTCGCCAATTCAAATATACTGAATTTATATATAGTATACACCAATTGCGTTCAGTGTATACATATATCCCGTTGCAGTCATATCGTCCTCCATCGGATTGGCGCTTGCACCTGTGCCCGCCGCTTGGTACAATGACAGAGAACAATAAGGAGGCCGGTATGCAAAAATTTTGGGCGGAAGTATGGGATTGGACCTATTCCATCGTAATCGCACTGGCACTGGCGATGCTGGTGCATATCTTTCTCTTTGTCCCGACACAGGTCGCGGGCGAATCGATGATGCCGACCCTGCACAACGGGCAGTACCTCGTCGTTTCCAAAATGTCGCACGTCCTGCGCAGTCTGCCGGACTACGGCGAGATTGTCATCATCGACAGTCGCGTCCGCCGCGAACGCACCTGGGGCGACGATTTGGCGGAGCCGGCGCACAATTACCTCGGGCTCTTCAGTCCCGCGCACCGGACGAACTATGTCTGGGTCAAACGCGTCATCGGACATCCGGGCGACACGCTCGAGTTTTACGACGGGCGAGTCTACCGCAACGGCACGGCGTTGGACGAACCGTACCTAAACGAACCGATGCGGTATCGCAGCGATGTCAAAGTCACCGTCCCCGAAGGACACGTCTTTGTCATGGGCGACAATCGCAATCATTCCAGTGACAGCCGCTTCATCGGACCCGTGCCGATTGACCACGTGCTGGGCACTGTCGTCTGGGAACTCTAGCCGCACGCAAAAAGACGTTACCGCAAGGTAACGTCTTTTTATGTGTCGCTGCCGACACGATCTGCCGAAATTATTCTTTGCGCAGGACGCGATGCATCTGCTCCAAGACATCTTGCAGGCTGACCTGCTCGGCCGCCGTCAAGGTCTTCAGATTCGTGTCCATATCCTCGGGCATGGCGATACCGTACTCCTGCAAGACCGCCAGCGTCTGCGGATACATCGTGAGTAAATCCTGCAACTTCGTCTCGCCGCCGATGAGTTCTTTACCGAGTTTGTCCGCCAAGTACTCATTCATCTCGCCGAGCAGTTCGAACACGTCCATGCCGTGTACCTGCGTCGCCTCCCAGAGCGTTTCGTCATACGACACAAAGCACCCGACACAATGCATGCCGTACTCCATGAGTAGCGGCCCCATCTCCGGATAGACCGTGATAATCTCCATGATATTGTCTTCCGGCCGCACAAAGTCGCCGTAGTGCAAGACGGGCGCATTCGGCCGCGGCGGGCGGATATCCGTCGCCATCGACCAATCGTCAAACAGCTCCGCAGGTGCCGCGGCGACGACCGTCGGCGCCGCCTGCTCCACACCGAGGACTTCGCGTCGAAAGGCATCGAGCCCGATCCGCTGTACGAAATGCGGCAGCGTTTCGAATTTTTCCTGACGGGTATAATAACTGCCCGCCCGCTCCAAAATCCGTACCGCCTCGTCCGCCGCCGTCACAAAACCGATGAACACATGCTCGCCGACAAAAATCTCCCAGCCGTCTTCCATCCCCACCGCGAGTAGCGGCAGCGGCGTCTGAATATCGCAGGTGACGATATCGCGCGGCCACTCCATGTACGGCGACAACCCGGTCGCCACCAGCATCGGAGCGACCTCCTCGGCGACAGCGCCCGCCAATGTAATATCGCCGTTCGGCTCGCGAATCAGCGCCGCCTGATACATTTTGGCGACGTCCCGCGCTGTCTTGACAAACGAGGCCCGCTCCGTCGAGTTGGGCACAAAATGATATACCAATGAATATGTCATGTTATTCATGACCTTGCCTACACCCCTTTTATGATTCGGTTCAGCGGATGATTCCCTCCCGCTGCAACGCAGCTAAATCCAGATGGCAATAGCCGTCGGGATTTTTTTGTAAATACCGCTGATGCGATTCTTCCGCCGGGAAAAAGTTCTCCAGCGGCATCATTTCCGTACGGATTTGTTTTTCCATGCCCGGTTCGGGCGTTTCATTCAAAATCAGCTGCGCCTGCGTATCGACCGCGGGACCGCGACCGCGCTGGCGCATGAAATTCATGTAATGCGTGAGAAACGGCTCATCCTCGCCGTGCGTATAGTAGATGCCCGTGCGATACTGCGAACCGACATCATTGCCCTGTCGATTCAATGTATACGGATTGATAATCGCGAAAAACACGCCGAGTAATTCCGTCAAGTCCGTCTTCTTCGGATTGTATGTCACCTTGACCGTCTCCGCCGCACCGGTCCGGCCGCTGCAGACGTCTTCATAGCGCGGTGACGGTACGCGGCTGTTCGCATAGCCGACTTCGGTCGCAACGACACCCGGCAATCGGGCAAAGACTTCTTCCACGCCCCAAAAACATCCGCCCGCCAAGTAAATATCTTTCATGGTGTTTCCCTCCCTTGGTACTCCTCTGCCTATTCCTCTATCGCTATTATACCAGTTTCCCTGTCGCTTCGCTCAATACCACTCCATATTGTACACGCAGACGGCGGGATACATGCGTTGCAAGGACGCCACCGCAGGCGCCGACCCTTCGAGCCGTCCTTCCCGCGCCAGCGCCGCCGCATCGAGACCGCCCAGCAGCAGCGTCCCCAGCGCGCCGATATCGAGGCGGATATCCGCCGCCCGCGTCGTCGGCGTCACCTGCGGACACGCGCCCTGCCGCGCCGTGACCTGCCAATGCGTCACCCCCGCCCACGGGTCGTCCGCCGCCACGACAATCTCGCCGTCCGCCGCCGCCGGCAGCTGCGCCCACCAGCATGCGACATCCGCAATCCGTACCGTCATCCACGGCAGCGTCCGATTGACCGTATAGGTCTGCTCCGCGCCGTCACGCCAACCGAAATACGCGGCATCGTCCGCCGGCGCATACCACACCGCCCGCTCCGCTTCACTCGTGTGTTGCGTCAGCCAGTATCGCAGCGCCGCCCGCGCCCGCGGCGACGGTGTCGCCTGCTCGCCGACAGTGATGACCCCGTCCGTGAGCGTATACGCCCAGTACGCCAGCGGGCCGTCCGCGTCATACAGGGCGATGACGTGCCCCTCGGCGAGCTGCCCCGCGAGCCACCGCCGCCAATCCTGCGCCGTGCGTCGGGCATAGCCAGACCGATGCGCCGTATAGGCGGCATATACGGCCGCCAACGCAGTCGTATCCGCCGTCGCATCGAGCCACGCCGACCGGACCCCCGCCACGGGCGGTGCGACGAGGTCACGCAAGCGCGCTTCCCGCCGCCACAGATGACACCACAGCTCCCAGCCGTACGGTCGGTACAGCGACATCGACGACGGCATCAATACATTGGCATACCGCCCCTGCGCAGTACCCGCCTTCAGCGCCGCCGCCAAAAGCGCCCGCGCATACCCGCGCCCGCGCGCCGCCGGATGCGTCGCCAAGCCGACGATGTACGTCACCTCGACCGGTAGGCCGCGTACGATGAGCGTCGTCGGCCGCAGATGCAGCCCCGCCGCCACCCCGGCCTGTGTCTCCACGACAAGCGTATCGGCGGGACGATAGCATTGCTCGAAATAAAACCGAAAGAACGGCGTCGTCCGCGCCTCAAACGAATAGTCCCACAGCGCCTCGAGCGCCGCCCGGTCCTGCGCCGTGCCCTGCCGTACCTCGCTCATGCCTCTTCATCCTCGCATCCGCAATCCTCCGTCACCAGACGGATATCATACTTCTCCGCAAAATGATGCGGCTGGTAACTCATCTTCGCCTGCCGCAGGCCGTCGATGCCCATGTCCTCTTCCCGATTGATGTACGTCGTGTCCGCCCAGGCGTGCCGCACAAACTCGTAGTTAATCGCCTGGTAGCTGCCGCGCATCGTCGGGTCGGCCTTTTCGATATGGACGACCGCCATCTCGGGGTGAATATACTCCCCGACGGAAAACGCGACAATCTTCCCCTGCCAGCGTATCGCGCCGCCCTTGACCGCAAGCGGCTCCCAATAATCAAAGAGCTTGGCAATCCCCTGCTGCTCTTCTTCCATATCCGCCGTCGTCTGATGCTCCTCGAGCCAATGGGATGCGACCTGCATGCATTCCGCCTTGTCGGCAGGACCGAGCGGCACGTATTCATAGCCGATATAGTTGCGCCGGAACGCATTCAGATGGTTTTTCTTTTGGCGAAACGCCTTGCCCGGCAGATTGATTAAATCGCTTGTCAAATAAATATACTCGAAATTGTCGCGGTCCTCGGTGTACGTGTAGCAATCGGGACACAACTCGTGCATCCGTTCCACCACCCACGGTGACGCGCCTTTCAGCAAAAACGGCAACCCCTGCTCGCGAAACCACGCTTCCGCGCGCCGCAAGCCGCCGACAAACGAATTGTTCTCGCCGGAAAACGGCGGCAACAAAAACTCATGCCCGTACCGCCCCGCCCGGATAAACAGCACGTCATCTTCAATCGCCCACGCCAAGTTGAACGCATGCTGCCAAATGAACAGCGTCCCGAACGCGCATTCCGACTGCTCATAGTGATGCTCGTGAAAATACCGGTCCAAAAGCGGTTTGTCTTCGATCCGAAACGGTGTAAATTGAATCGTTCTCCACTCCTCTGTCGTAACACTTGCTGTAAATTGAATCTTTTCCATGTATCATTGTACCACACTCCGCGCCCCGGGTCACATCATCGGCACGGCGGCGACGCCTTCGTATCCCGCCGTCTGCATGCTATAATACCACTAGCCCCGCCCTGCGGGAGAAAAGAGGTAGGTATGGAAGTTATCGCATTTGATTTTGAAACCGCAACCAAGGACCCGTCGAGCGCCTGCTCGCTGGCCGTCGTCCGCTTTGTCGACGGCGCCGTCCAAGACACGCACTACCGGCTGTTTCAGCCGCCGGCGATGCGCTTTGACGACGAAAACATCCGCATTCATCAGATTCGCCCCGCCGACGTCGCGGACGCGCCCGATTTTCGCGGCGTGTGGGAGGAATTTTTGCCGTATTTTACCGATACGCTGGCGATTGCGCACAATGCGGAATTCGACTTGGGTGTCTTGCGTGCGACATTGGCATACTACGGACTGGCACTGCCGCATTTTTACAGCGGCTGTACCTTACAGCTCGCCCGCAAGGTCTGGCCGGGACAGGCGTCGTACGCCTTGAACGCGCTCGGCGCCTTTCTCGGGTACACGTTTCACCATCATCAGGCGGATGAGGACGCCCTCATCTGCGGGCGGATTTTGCTCGCGGCCCAACAGGCGGCGCAGGAAGCGGACGCGGCGGCACTGTTTCGTCGCTACGGACTCGGCCCGCAAGAAATTGTCGGCGAAAGCGGCTGGCAGCAGGGCGGTCTCTTTTGACCGCACCGACATTGACCGTCGGCCCTGACGGCCTCATCGCGGCCGGTCCGGTCGCGGCGCTGCTCGCCGATGTGCCGCGCCTTGTCATCCTCGCTGCGACGGCCGCCGAACGCCGCCGTGCCGCCGCCATCGGCAAGAGAGCACTCCGCGAATGGGACGCCTACCTGCGCGGCGACTTGCGCTGCTGGAGCGTACCCGTCGCCCCGCAGGGGACGGCCTTTCAGCAAGCGGTCTGGGCGGCGATTGCCCGCATCCCCTACGCGCAGGTCATGACCTACGGCGCGCTGGCCGCCGCCATCGGTCGCCCCCGTGCCTGTCGTGCCGTCGCCGCCGCGTGCGGGCGCAATCCGATACCGATCCGCATTCCCTGTCACCGTGTCGTCGCCGCAGACGGCCCGGGCGGCTATACGGGCGGCCTTGCGTGTAAGTTTCGTCTGTGGGACATCGAGGGCATTTCCCGCCCGCGGTGACGGATGTATCGCGAATGTATTGCATTTTTTCGCAAAGAGAGTATGATAGTATCTGCTTGCGTGAACTGTCACGCGATTTCCGGCTCGTCGCTTGCCCCATCATAACAATATAAGAGCGACGGCCGTATGACACAAAAGGAGAGAAACATGCTGTTTTGGTTTCGTGTGGCCGGCCAAATCGTATTGCTGAGTGCGATTGCACTCCTCGGTGATGCGATTGCCACACTGACACAACTGCCCGTTCCCGGTGCGCTCATCGGGATGGCGTTATTGTACATTGCGTTATGGCGCGGGTGGGTGCGGCTGGAATGGTTTGCCGCGGGCGCCGATATCCTGATTCGCGATTTGTTGCTCTTTTTCATTCCGGCGGCGGTCGGGATTATGCAATACACTGATTTGTTCGGTACCTTGGGCGCGTTTTTGGTGACGTCCGTCGTGTTGAGCATCCTCATCGTCCTGTGGGTCATCTCGGCGTCAACGGTCTTGATGATGCACCTGCGACGCAGAAAGTGGCATCGCCTATGATGACCGCGATTCTGTCGATTTTCGGCACGCTGGCCGTCTACTACGGGATGAAAGAACTGTACCGCCGTACAGGCTCGCTCTGGCTGATGCCGCTGATGATTTGCCCGATTCTCATCGTCGGGATTTTGATGACGCTCGACATCCCCTATGCGGAGTACCGCGCGGGCGGGCAATGGTTGCAGTGGCTGCTCTCGCCCGTGACGGTCGCCTTTGCCGTACCGCTGTACCGCCAACGCGTGCTGGTGCGCAAGTATCTCCCCGAGCTCGTCACCGTCGGCATCGTCGCCGCCGTGACCGCGATGACGACTTCGATGCTGCTTTCCGACTGGTTCGGTGTCAGTCACGAGTATGTCCTCAGCCTCGCGCCGCGCTCGATTACGACGCCGATTGCGATGAATGTCTCCTCGATGCTCGGCGGCAACGCCACGATTACCGCGATCTTCGTCATCTTGACCGGTATCATCGGGATGCTGCTTACCGTCTGCACCGTGCGCATTCTGAACGTCCACAATCCCTTACTGCGGGGGCTGTTTTACGGACTGACCGCCCACGGCACGGGTGCGGCGCGCGCCTACGAAGAAAGCGAAAAGACCGGCGTCATCGCCAGCGTCGCGATGATTTTCATGGGGGTGCTGACTGCCCTCTTGGCGCCCTTGGTCATTCCGGCGATGTTGTGGCTGTTGTGTTAATCCGGTTATCTTTGATTGACAGCACGCGGCGGATATTGCTATTATAGATAAAGGGATACCGTTTATGCTCAAAAAAGTTCCCCATGCTTTTTTGGGCTGTTTTTATGGGCAATTTTCGATGCCTGCCGGACGACAGTCCGTCGGTCGGGGAAACAAAGGAGTGACGCGCATGATTACACGCTATACAAAAGAAAAAATGGGTCGGATTTGGACGGAGGAAAACGAATTTCGCCGCATGCTCGATGTCGAGATTTACGCTTGCGAAGCGCAAGCCAAGCTCGGCGTCATTCCGCAGGAGGCCGTCAACGTCATTCGCGAAAAAGCCGATTTTGATATCGACCGCATTCACGAAATCGAAAAGGAAACGAATCACGATATTATTTCCTTCGTGTCCTCAATCGCCGAATTTGTCGGCGAAGAAGCCAAGTACGTCCACATGGGGCTGACCTCGACCGACGTCAAGGATACCGCGCTCTGCGCCATGCTGGTGGAAGCGACGGATATCCTGCTCGACGATCTGGAAGCCTTTGCCGAAGTCCTGCGCCGGCGTGCCCTCGAATTCAAACACACGCCGATGGTCGGACGCACGCACGGCATTCACGCCGAACCGACGACCTTCGGGCTTAAGCTGCTCCTGTGGTACGATGAAACGCAGCGCAATCTGCGACGTCTGCGCGCGGCGCGGGAAGAAATCCGCGTCGGCAAGATTTCCGGTGCGGTCGGCACCTACGCCAATGTCGATCCCTCGGTCGAAGCCTATGTCTGCGAAAAGATGGGGCTCGTACCGGCGAAAATCTCGACCCAGGTCCTGCAACGCGATCGCCATGCGGCCTATATCACGACGCTCGCCGTCATCGGCAGCTCGATTGACAAGTTCGCGACCGAAATCCGCAACCTGCAGCGCACCGACATTCGCGAAGCGGAGGAATATTTCTCCCCGAAGCAAAAAGGCTCGTCCGCCATGCCGCACAAACGCAACCCGATCACCTGCGAACGCATGAGCGGGATGGCGCGTCTGCTCCGCGGCTACACGATACCGGCGCTCGAAGACGTGGCGTTGTGGCATGAACGCGATATTTCCCATTCCTCCGTCGAACGGGTGATTTTGGGTGATGCGACCATTACGCTTGACTATATGTTACAGACCTTTACCCGTGTCATGGATCGCCTCTTGGTCTACCCCGACACGATGCTCGCCAACTTGAACAAGACGGGCGGCCTCATTTACAGCCAACGCGTCCTGCTGGCGCTCGTCGACAGCGGCGTCATGCGCGACACCGCCTACCGCTGGGTACAACGCAACGCGATGAAACGCTGGCTCGAAGGCGAGGACTTCCTCGAAAATCTGCTCCGCGACGACGATATCCGCGCCCACTTGAGCGAGGACGAAATCCGGGCCTGCTTTGACCCGCACGCGATGCTCAAGCACGTCGATACGATTTTTGCGCGCTTTGACCTGCGCGACAGCAAAGGAGAATGATATGACTACAGCAATGGTAATCGGCACCCAATGGGGTGACGAAGGCAAGGGAAAAATCGTCGACTATCTCGCCGCCAAGGCGGATGTCGTCGTCCGCTCGCAAGGGGGCAACAACGCCGGCCATACGGTCGTCGTGGACGGACAGGCATTTGCCCTGCGTCTGCTCCCCAGCGGGATTATGTATCCGGGCAAATCCTGCGTCATCGGGACCGGTGTCGTCATCGACCCCAAGGGCTTGATTGCCGAACTCGACAATTTCATCGCCAAGGGACTGGACGTATCGGCGCTGGAGATATCCGACCGCGCGCACGTCGTCTTACCGTACCACGTCCGCATCGATGAAGCGGAAGAGCAGCTCAAAGGCGCCAAGAAAATCGGCACGACCAAGAACGGTATCGGCCCGTGCTATGCCGACAAAATCAATCGTGTCGGCATCCGCATGATTGATTTCATCCATCCGGACGTCTTTGCGGAAAAACTGCGCGAAAATGTCGAACGCAAAAATCTCCTGCTCGAAAAACTCTACAATGTCGAAGGGTTTGATTATGACGCGATGCTGCGCGAATATGCCGCCTACGCCGAACGCCTGCGCCCGTATGTGACGGATACGAACTATTCCGTCCATCGCTACATGGCGGAAGGCAAGAGTGTCCTCTTTGAAGGCGCGCAAGCCACGATGCTCGACCTCGATCACGGGACGTATCCCTTTGTCACCAGCTCGCACCCGATTGCGGGCGGCGCGTGCATCGGTGCCGGTATCGGCCCGCACAGGATGGAAAACATCTTCGGCGTCGTCAAGGCGTACAGCACCCGTGTCGGTGCCGGTCCCTTCCCGACGGAACTGCTCGATGAGACGGGCGACCTCTTGCGCAACCGCGCCCATGAATTCGGTACGGTGACGGGACGGCCGCGCCGGACGGGCTGGCTCGATGCGGTCGGTGTCAAGTACGCCGCCATGCTCAACAGCCTCGATTACCTGGCCATCACGCGGCTCGATATCCTCGATACGCTCCCCGTCATCCGCATCTGCAAGGGCTATCGCTACCAAGGCGACGAACTCTCGCAGTACACGGCGGATTTACATGTGCTCGAACACGTCGAACCGATATACGAAGACCTGCCCGGCTGGCAGGAAGACATCAGCGGCATCCGTCACTACGACGACTTGCCGGAAAACTGCCGCCGCTACCTCGAAACGATTGCCGACCTCGTCGGTGTACCGCTCGGCATTATCTCCGTCGGTCCCGATCGGGAGCAGACCATCGTCCTCAAAGAAGTACTGTAATCTGTCACTTACGAACGAGCCGCTGTCATCACAGCGGCTCGTTTTGTATATAGCGAACAATCGCACCGTATTTTGTATACAATATGCTTGCTGTGTATACAGTATTATTGCCCGAAATCTATTGTTCCGCGGGCATTTCTCTGCGTATAATGAACCTACATGAATACCAAAGGAGAGATACTGTATGAAACAACTCGGGTTATCCGTCCGAATCGGACTGGGGATGCTGGCGGGGATTGCCGTCGGCTGGGCACTGCAGGGGTCGCCGGAAGTGGCGACGACGTGGATTCAGCCGCTGGGCGCGCTGTTTTTGCGCCTCATCAAGCTGATTATCGTACCGCTCGTCCTCGCCTCGCTCGTCACGGGCGTCTGCGGGCTCGGTGATATCCGCCGCCTGGGCTCCATCGGCGGGCGCACCTTTATCTATTACTTCCTGACAACGGGCGTCGCCGTCACCATCGGCATCGCGCTCGCCAACCTGCTCGACGTGGGCGCCGGCTATGTGCTGGCGGCCGGCTCGGTCGGCGAGATTACCGTCAAGGAAGCGCCGAGTATCGCCGACGTCCTGCTCGGCATGATTCCGACAAACCCGATCCAGTCGCTGGCGGAGGGCAATATGCTCCAGATTATCGTCTTTGCGATTTTGCTCGGGATGAGCATCCTCGCCGTCGGTGAATCCGCCCACACGGTGGAACTGTTTTTCCGCGGCGTGGCCGATATGATGTACACCATCACTGCGTGGATCATGCGGCTTGCGCCGATCGGCGTCTTCGGCCTGATTACCCCCGTCATCGCAACGAACGGCCCCGCCGTCCTCTTGCCGCTGCTCAAACTCATCTCGATTGCGGCGCTCGCCAGCCTGCTGCATCTCTTCGGCGTCTACGGCACGATTGTCCGCCTCGTCGCGGGGCTGAATCCGATCGCCTTTATCCGCGGCGCTTTCCCCGCGATGGCGGTCGCCTTCACTACCTCGAGCTCTTCAGGGACACTGCCCGTCAGCATCGGGGTCGCGCAAGACAACTTCCGCGTCGACAAATCCGTCGCCAGCTTCGTCCTGCCGCTCGGTGCGACGATTAACATGGACGGCACGGCGATTTACCAAGGCGTCTGCACCATCTTCATCGCGCAAGTCTTCGGCATCGACCTCACCGCCGGCCAGCAGCTCATGGTCATCCTGACCGCCACGCTCGCCTCCATCGGCACCGCCGGCGTACCGGGCGCGGGGATGATTATGCTGATGATGGTCCTGCAGTCCACGGGACTGCCGCTCGAGGGCATTGCCTTGGTCGCCGGTGTCGATCGGATTCTCGATATGATTCGCACCTGCCTCAATGTCACGGGTGACATCAGTTGCGCCGTCGTCATCAACGCCATTGAAAACCACGACACCGTCACCGTTGAAGACGGTGCGCTGGCAAAATAACCCGCCGCCGAACGCGATCGTCCGATCGCGTTTTTGCGTGCACGGAGTCTCCCGCAAGGCGCCTCTTCCCCTACCTACAAGACTTCTTCTCTTCTTCATTTTGACAAATATCGAAAAATGTTGTAAAGTAAAAATGAAGAATCTCGATTCACTGCTACGGCAGTTTAGCACAACAGAGAGGTGTTTGTTATGAAACGCAACATGATTACCGGATTACTGGCCGCCGCATTATTGACGCAGGGCGCCGCCGCCTTGGCCGCACACGACAGCGATGCCGCCCAACGGGCCGCGCTCTACGACCGACAGACCGAAGCGCACATGGCGCGCGTCCAAGCGGGCACGGAACATCCGGTCATTCCGGAAGAATTGAAAACGTACCACCATGTCATCAAAGACTTGCAAGGCGGACAAGCCAAGGCACATACCTGGATTGCGGCGAGCGATGTCAAATCGTACTACCTCGCACTCAATCAGATTGTCGCCGCCTATCCGCAGGCTGCCGTCGACCAATACCGTCTGACAGTGCGGGAAGTCCCGACCTCGTACTATGTCCGCGACGTCTTGATTCCGGCGCGCAAGGATGCCGGTCTCTCCGTGGACGGCTATCAGGACTACGCCTACTCGATGACGACCTACCAAGTGGAAGTCGTACGTCCTGAAGGCGTACGCCATCAAGTATTGCAACCGAAACGGGCCCACGCCCGCGCGCAATATCGTGTCGCCAAGCTCTCGCAGAAAGACTACACTGCCAATCACGAACTGCTCGGCGAACAGACCTGGAACCAAGAATTAACCGTTGCCGAACCGGGAAGCGATGCCTATGTATTGGCCGCGGGTGTCGATCGACACCTGTATCGTTTCCGCCCGGCGGGACGCTGATAGAAAGGAAGATACGGAGTGAACCCGACGTACAAGACCTATTCCCAGCTTTTCAAAGCATTGAGCGACGAAACGCGCTTGCGCATTATCGATATGCTCTCGTGCAGTGAACTGTCCGCATGTGACTTACTGCAGAGCTTTTCGCTGTCCCAATCGACCTTGAGCTACCACATGAAAATCTTGGTAGAAACGGGTCTCGTACATGCCCGGCGAGATGGACTCTGGATGCGCTACTCAATCAACAACGAGCGCTTTGCGGAGATTTTGGAATTTTTACCGCAACTCTACCAAGTCAAAGACGAATGCGTCTGCCGACAAATCAAATATTGCAAAGAAGACGATTGCTGCGAAATGTAATCGTTCGACAGGCGATGCCCGCTCCCGCGGAACCTCGACGGTATCCGCGGGAGTTTTTATGTGCACGGAAGACCGCCCGCAACTTTCTGTTGCGCGACCGTCCAAATGTTTTTAATCATATACACACGCAATAACAATATATTACCCCCTCCCGTTATGCTATAATTAAATTAGAAAATTTTTGCCGGATACCTGCTATCAGATATCCGGCAAAAAGTGAGCACCCGGAGGAGGGGACTATCATGAAAACCAAGAAATGGCTTGCCGCGTCACTCGCCGTGGCCGCGCTCGGCCTGATGTACGGCGGCACCGTCGCGGCCGCCAATCCGAGCGACACCGACCCGGCAACCGTCGCCCAACTGAAAGAGCTGGAAAACAAAGTCAATGAAATGAAGCAATCCATCGAGGAAAATGCCGTGCATTACTTCTCGGTGAATAGTACGAAAAATGATGCAGGCTCGAACTATAAGAATGACGGGGCGAAACAAGTCGATGCCATTGCCATCGGGGCACAAGCCAAAAGTGACGGGCAGAGCTCGATTGCCATGGGATACGATAGTAAGGTAACCGGAGGCTGGAGTATCGCTATCGGTCAATCAGCGAATGTGTCGGCACAGCAGCTCGGTACGGCCATAGGCTATGGGGCTACGGTAACAGGAAATAACGGTGTGGCTTTGGGGACGATGGCGAAAGCGACACATAACTATGCACTTGCGTTGGGCGGGCAGGCACAAGCATTACAAGAGAATACCATCGCCATCGGGGCAGGAACGAAATCCTCTCAATTCGGCGGCGTATCAATCGGTCAAGAAAGCGAAGTGACCCAAACGGCCTACAAAGGCATTGCCATCGGGGCGCATGCCTATGTGGGACCTGCAGGATCGGGAACCACAAATCCGAAAGACTCCAAACCAAAGGCCAATCTGCTTTTCGGTGAAGATGTAGATGATAAAACACCGTCAACGGCGGGAATGACAGAGCAAAATGCCATGGCTGTCGGTATGAATGCAAAAGCATTCGGATACCAGACCACCGCATTGGGCGCCGGAGCGGAAGCCCACGATACAAACACAGTAGCCATCGGTATCGGAACCATCGCGACAGGTCATTACAGTACCGCCGTAGGGAAACAGGCGCACACCTTTGCGGATAATGCCACGGCAATCGGACGCCTTGCTGCAGCAGTGGGAGAATCGGCATCCGCCTTGGGTATGCGAAGCTATGCCTACGGAAAAACCTCACTGGCACTGGGGGCAAAATCTCGTGCCGTGGACAACAACAGCATCGCCATCGGGGCTAATTCGCTGGCAAAAGCCGCCAAGGACGGGAAAGCACTCTACAGCGATGAAGACGTCAAAGCGGCCGCCGGTGTCGTATCCGTAGGGAATCCGCAACACGAAGTCATCGAAAATTTGCACAATCACGACGGCAGTACGGTTGAAAGAAAAGAACAGATTGCGGAAAACTACAGAAGAATCGTCAATATGGCAGGCGGTATCGATAATCACGACGCGGTGAATGTCGCCCAATTGAAGGCGGTCGCGGAAATGCCGCTCCATTTCTATGCGGGCGGTAAGAAAGAGGGAAATAACTACACCGTCGGTGCGACGCAGTGGACGATGTCGCCGAGCGATTTTCATCTCGACTTCGGGGAAGGTCTCAAAGCGGAACAAATCAAGAAAGACGGCAAGACCTACACGCTGGTATCGATTGACAAAAAGAGCGCGGTGACCGATATCACGGTACACGCCGAAAAGAAAAACGACGCCGACACGAATAACAAATTTACCGTCACGCCGGACAAACCCGAGATGACGGTCAAGGGCGACGGGAAGAATATCACCGCGACGATTGAAAAAGATAATACCGTCAAAGTTGCGCTCAAGGACGATATCAATGTCAAGAGCGTGACGGCGGGCAAGGCAAAGCTCTCGGCTGACGGCATCGCCTATGACGGCAAGACCTACATCGGCAAAGACGGACTCAACGCGAACGGCAAGAAAGTCACGCACGTCGCGGCGGGTGCAGTGAGCAAGGACAGCACCGACGCGGTGAACGGGTCGCAGCTCTTTGCGACAAATGAAAATGTCGCCGCGAATATGAAGCGCATCGCGAATCTCGATGAAAGCCTCGGCAAGGTCGGTGCGGGTGCGGCGGCGCTGGCCGCGCTCCATCCGCTCGATTTCGATCCGGACGACAAGTGGGACTTCACGGCAGGCTACGGCCGCTACCGCGGCAACGACGCCGTTGCGCTGGGGGCGCACTACCGTCCGAACGAGGACACGATGCTTAGTATCGCCGGCACCGTCGGTAACGGTGATGAGATGTTCAATGCGGGCATTTCCGTCAAGCTCGGCCAAGGTCATCATGTATCGACCTCCCGTGTCGCCATGGCCAAGGAACTCAAAGAACTGCGCGCGGTCGTCGAAATGCAAAACCGGCAAATCCGGCAACTGACCGAATTGGTCACCGGGCATGCCGCACCGGCTGCCGCATCGCATGCGGCGACGCAGTTTGCCGATGTACCGGCCGACCACTGGGCGGTTGAATATGTCCGTACCCTCGCCGCCCGCGGGTTGTTGGAAGGCTACCCCGACGGTGAATTCAAAGGCGACCGCCGCATCACGCGCTATGAGCTGGCGGCGATATTCTACCGTGCACTGCAAAACGGCGCACCTGTCGACGGCCGCATGAGCCAAGCTGTCGCGGAATTTGCCCCTGAATTGGAGCAGGTACGGCTGGCGGAACGCTTCCGCGTCGATGCCGTCGCCACCGATAAAGACGGCCATCCCACGATCGAACGTGTCCGCACGGTCGAGGCGCAGTAATCCTCATCGACTGACACACAGTAATCAAACTTATTATCCCCGCGTACCGGGTACGCGGGGATTTTTCTGTGCCCGACGGCAACACGGCTCACCAAATGAGAATACCCGTACGCATAGTTGCAAATTGCGCAACAGTGAAACAAAAGCAAGACAAGCGATTATTAAATACGATATAATATAAATATATTTGATGAGTATCGACAGGGGCGATCTCTACCTCGTGAAGGAGTGATGTGTATGAATTTGTTGTTGGCGTTGTTGGTCACGGTGTGGGTGGGATATTTTATCCTCAAGCGGTACAAGCCGCAGACAATCCTGTTTATCGGCGGGATGGTGCTGATGCTGGCTTCGGTACTGCTCGGCTACGGGCATATCTATACTCCGGAAAAAAGCACGGGGTTTTTATTATTCGACGTATTTGAATTCATCCGCGAGACACTCTCGAGCCGCGCGGGCAAGCTGGGGCTCAATATCATGGCGGTGGCGGGTTTTGCGCGCTATATGGATCATATCGGCGCGAGCCGCGCGCTGGTCAACTTGACCATTCAGCCGCTGCTCAAGCTCAAATCACCGTACCTGGTGATGAGTTGTTGCTGGGCGCTGGGGATGCTCCTGGGGCTGGCAATCAACAGCGCATCGGGGCTGGCGATGCTGCTCATGGTGACGATGTTCCCAATCCTCGTCGCACTCGGTGTCAGCCGGCTGTCGGCGACAGCGGCGATTGCGACGACGCTGTGTCTGGACTGGAGTCCGAGTGATACGGGGACGATTTTTGCGGCCGAGCTGGCCGGTATCGATCCCGTCATCTACTGGCATGATTACCAGGTGCCGATTGCCCTGTGCGTGTTCCCGGTAGTCGGTATCTTGCACTATTTCACGCAGAAATACATGGACAAGCGTGACGGGCATGTCGTCCGCCCGCTCGACAATCACAAAGAGGTCGAGGTCCATACGGAAAATGTCGCGCTGGACAACAGCCATCCGCCGCTGATCTTTGCGGTGTTGCCGCTGATTCCGCTGGCGCTGATTTTGGTATTCAGCCCGCTGATGATTGAGTCCATCCAAATGGATATCATCAAAGCGATGCTCATCGGTACATCCGTCGGGATGATAGCGCAGTATATCCGCACACGCAATGCCAAGGAAGTCTGTGAAGATCTCGGTGTCTTTTTCGACGGGATGGGACGCCAGATGGCGCAAGTCGTCACACTCATCGTCGCCGGTGAGACCTTTGCCAAAGGGCTCATGGTCAGCGGGACGATAGACCAGCTGATCGCGGGGACGCATTCGGGCGGTTTCGGTGCCATCGGGCTGACGCTGACGATGACGCTCATCATCGGTGTCTGTGCGGTCGTCATGGGCTCGGGCAATGCGCCGTTCTTTGCCTTTGCCAATCTCGTCCCCGATATCGCCGCCAAGACCGGCATGGCGGCCGTACTCATGGTCCTGCCGATGCACTTCATCGCCAGCTCCGCGCGCGCGATTTCGCCGATTACGGCGGTCATCATCGTCGCCAGCGGCATGGCGGGCATCTCCTCATTTGACCTGGTGAAACGCACCGCGATTCCGATGATCGGCTCATGTCTGACGGTCGTCATCATGAACTTTGTCCTGTTCTTGTAAGCGAGGGACAGAAAAACGCTCCGCATTGGAGCGTTTTTTGATTGCACGCGACGGCGATAGACACTCTCGCATCGATAGCGGCGGTACGCCCTGCGCGATATCGCCGCCCGCGCCCCGACACACCCACCGCTATCTGACTGTATCGCCGTACTCTCTCGCGCCGCTGTCGCCGCCGCACTGCCGACTTCTCCCGCCGTCCTGTTCCCCGTACCGCCGCCGTATGTCCCCACGGACGCCACTCCGCACCCTATGTCCGCCCCCTCCGTGCCGTTTGTCACACATCCCCCTATCGTGCCCGCGTACTCTCTACTTGCCGCACGACCCCCGCTATCATCCCGCCGCCCGTCGCGTGCCGCTTGTCACGCCACCGCAATGACGCTTCCCCTGCCTACGCTGTCGTCTTCGGACTGTACAGCACGCATCCGTATCTCTCGTCCGTCGCGCTCGGATTCGGTGCGCAATGCTCTCTCCGCGCACACCCGCATCCTGCGATAATGTACCTTTTATCACGCATCATTTAACCTGTTTAACTATCCATGGTATAATATAAGCGACAATACCCACCATATAGGGTATTTATTTTTATCCGAGAAAGGGAGGAATTTATGATTGAATTTTTACACATTACAAAACACTACAAAGACACCCGCGTCCTCCACGACATTTCCCTAACCGTTCAGGACGGTGAGACCGTCTGCCTGGTCGGTGAATCGGGCAGCGGCAAGACGACCCTGCTCAAGATGATCAACCGCCTGATTGACCCGACGTCGGGACAAATCCTGATTGACGGCGCAGACATCGCCGCGCAGGACATCCTCACCCTGCGCCGCAACATCGGCTACGTCATCCAGCAGACGGGGCTGTTTCCGCATATGACGATTGAGGAAAATATCGGCCTCATTCCCACGGTGACGGGGCAAGCCCCGGCGGCCGTACTCGACCGCACCTGCGAATTGCTCGATATGGTCGGTCTCGATCCGCATACCTATCTCGGGCGCTATCCCGCCGAGCTGTCCGGCGGCCAGCAGCAACGCGTCGGCGTGGCACGCGCCTTTGCCTGTGACCCGGATATTATCCTGATGGATGAGCCCTTTTCCGCGCTCGATCCGCTCACACGTGCGTCGTTGCAGGATGAAATCATTCAGATTCAATCCGAAGTACACAAGACGATTGTCTTTGTCACGCACGACATGGACGAAGCAGTACGGCTGGGCGACCGTATCTGCATCATCGACAAGGGGCATATTTTACAATACGACACGCCGGAGCAGCTGATGAAGGCGCCGAACAGTGATTTTGTCGCGCAATTCATCGGGACGAACCGCATTTGGAGCTCGCCGGATCTCATTCGCGCCGAGGACATCATGCTGCGTGAGGTCGAGACCTGCGGGCCGCAGCTGAGTGCTATGCGTGCGCTGGAAAAAATGCACCACGCGCATGTCAACGGGCTGCTCGTCATCGAGCGCGCAAGTCGCCGCCTGCTCGGCATGGTGACCGCGCGCGCCCTGCAGGCCGCGCCGGACAGACAGGCACCGGTCAGCCGCTACATGCAGACGGATCTGGAGACCATCCACCCGCAGCAAAGCATGGTGGAGATGCTCCCCGTCATCAATCAGGATCGCGTCGCACTGGTCCCCGTCGTCGACGACGGCGGCCGTCTCTGCGGGCTGATTACCGAGTCGAGTCTGGTCACGACGCTCTCACAGCCCTATCTCAGTGACGACGAGGAGGTATCCGTATGAGCGTATTACTCTATTTACAAGAACACTACACGGACGTCCTCGCGCTCCTGTGGGAGCATATCGAGCTCACGGGCATCGCCGTCGCGCTCGCCGTCCTCATCGGCGTACCGCTCGGGATTCTCATCACCTATCGGCGCGGCTGGCAAGCGCCCGTACTCAACGGCGCCAACCTCATGCAGGCGATACCGAGCCTGGCACTGCTGGGATTTGCGATACCGTTTTTCGGCATCGGCAAAGTCCCCGCCGTCCTCGTCGTCATCGTCTATTCGCTACTGCCGATCGTGAAAAACACCTACACGGGACTGGCGCAAATCGACCCGAACACGCGCGAAGCCGCCCGCGGTATCGGGCTCTCGCGTTGGCAAATCCTGCGCAAAGTCGAGCTTCCGCTCGCGCTGCCCGTCATCATGGCGGGGGTGCGTATCAGTGCCGTCACCGCCGTCGGGCTGATGACGATTGCCGCCTTTATCGGGGCAGGCGGTCTCGGTGATCTCGTCTTTGCGGGGATTCGTACCGTCGATACCGTGAAAATCCTCGCCGGCGCGATCCCCGCCTGTCTGCTCGCGCTGGCAGTCGATTACCTGCTGGGTCTCGTCGAGACGCTCACCACCCCGCTCGCCGCCCAGCTCAACGCCAAGCAGGATCGCCGCCGCGTCACGGACAAACGCCGCCGCGCCAAACGCATCCTCACGGGCACACTCGTGCTTGCCCTGCTGGCGGGCGGCACCTCCGCCTACCGCCACCGGCAGGCGGAAGACGCCGACATCGTCGTCGGGTCAAAAGACTTTACGGAAAACATCGTCGCCGCGCACCTCATGAGCGACATCATCGAAGCACGCACGGGACTTGTCGTCGACCGCCGCATCAACCTCGGCGGCACCCAGGTCGCCTACGAAGCCCTCAAAAGCGGCCAAATCGACCTCTACCTCGACTACACCGGCACCGTCTACATCAACCTCTTGAAAAACGAACCGACCCGCGACCTCGACGCCATGTATACCGCCGCCCGTGACCAACTCAAACAACGCTACGACATCGACATGCTCTCCCCCTATCGCTTCAACAACACCTACAGCATCGGTGTCATGCCCGCCTACGCCGACGCCCACCACCTCCAAACCGTCAGCGACCTCAAGCGTGTCCAACACGACATCCGCGGTGCCACGACATTTGAATTTCAAAACCGTCCCGACGGCATCAGCGGCATGCTCGCCTACTACGGCCTTGCCATCGACGACATCGTCGGCATCGACGGCTCGCCGCGCTACACCGCGCTGGCCGGCGGCGACGTCCAATTCATCGACACCTTTGCCACTGACGGCCTGATTCGCAAATTTGACGTCCGGCTCCTCGATGACGACCGCGACTACTTCCCGCCCTACTACGCCGTCCCGATGCTCCGCGGCGAAACCGCCCAAACGCACCCCGAAGTCATCCGCGCACTCGCCGAACTCGAACCCTACCTTACCGACGAAGTCATGCAAGAACTCAACTACCGCGTCGACGAAGGCAAAGAACCCCCCGCCAAAGTTGCCCGCGACTACCTCCGCTCCTGCGGCCTCATCGAGTGAGGGAAGGAATAGGGAGATAAAGGAGACAAAAAAAAGAGAGTATACAGCCTTTGCTGTATACTCTCTTTTTAGGGTCTTACATAGACATCCGTCGGTGCAAACGGCGCAGTCGATAATTGTACAAAAAGGCCGCCACAAACACGCTACCAATGTTACCCATCCAATAGGCATATGGTCCCCATGGCGTAATTTTTTCCAACAACACCCCGCCGCCGATACCTACTCCCCAATAGGTAATCAACGCAACCATCAACACAAACCGAACATCTTTGTACCCACGTAGCGCCCCCTGAATCGGAACTCCGAACGCATCTGCCAAATTAAAACACATCGCAAACGGAATAAACGTAGAAATCAGCGCGGCCAATCCCGCATCCGAAGTATAAATAGACGAAACACGATTCATTTCCCAATAGCACCAGACAAATAAAAGTGCCGACGTTATCACGGTAAACAACTGTGATAACCGCGCATATCGATATGCCTGTTGCGGACGCTGTCCCCCAAGTGCAAAGCTGCACAAAATTGTCGTTGCTACCCCAACTGACATCGGCAACGTATAAATCAATTCCGAGAAATTATACGCAGCTTGATGTGCGGCAATCACACTTGTCCCAAAACGTGTAATCAATAATCCCACGATTGCAAACGAGCTAATCTCCAAAAAATTGGCCAACCCGATCGGTATACCGATTCTTAATTGATCTCCGCAAATATTCATATCCATCGCATCCCAGTGATGAAATATTTTGTAGTCCGAAAATGAGCGATAACCGATTAAGATGACACCAAACACAGCACAATTAAACAGATTGGACGCCGCAATGGCAATTCCGGTACCGGCACCTCCCAACTCCGGAAATCCGAAATGTCCATATATCAAACAATAATTCAATACGACATTGACAACAAACCCCATACTCATGACTCCCAACGATAAATTGGTTTCTCCGTGAGCATCAATCACATTGCGAAACGTTACCGCCAAAAATGCAGGAATGATTCCCCAAGCGATATACAGCAAAAAACGATTGGCAATCTCCTGCACCGCCGGTTCCAGACCAAGCGATCGTACTACCGCCGGTAATAAATATATACACACACATACAACCAAAACGCCAATCGTCACTGCTACATATATCGCCTGCCGAATCATCGCTGCGATTCCGTCACGACGGCCAAATCCAAGCTGTTGGCCAATCAAAGGCATAATCCCGGCAAATACCCCGGTCGCCGGAATCAAAATCGGCAACCATAAATTCACACCTACCGACACACCTGCCAAATCATATGCACTATGCTTTCCTGCCATGGCGGTCGAGCAAAAACTTCCCGCAATCATCATCACTTGTGTCAAAAAAATCGGAAACCAAATTTTTCCAAATTGACACCACATCTCCCACTTACTGTCTGTATGTCGCATACCAACCTCAAACTAGTCCATTATATGACTCTGCAATTGCCGTTTATCCACTACTTTTAAATATACTACATATCCTAAAGCAAGTAAAAACAATGCATCACACAACGGACGCCATCCCGCAGCATACACCGCATAACAAGAATACACCGCACCTAAACATGAAAACAGAACCATCTGCCGACGTAATGAATTCCCCGCTTGCGCCCTGACTAAAATCCGATCGAGGGATAAGCAGCAAACAATATACGGAAGTACATTTGTAATGACCGCTAAATCAACAATCCGCTCAAATTGTGCAAACAAGTTGGCGTCAACGGTCATGAGCGCAAAGCAAGATTGCAACGTCAGTAAAATAAGCATCCCCCAAACAGGTGCACCTTTACGGTTGACCTTGGCAAAAATCCGAGGATATGCACCTGACTCACCGCATCCTTTAAATACTTGCGACATCGTAAACTGCCAGCAAAGTAATGCGCCGCAACAAGAAATCACCATCATCGTCATAATCACTCGCCCGATTGAACCGTTAAACATCGAGGAAAATGCAAGACCGAACGGAGCTGTTGACGTTAATAACTTCGCATTCGGAACGATTCCCGCCATAATATTTGTGGAAAGGATATAAATCATCGCCACAAACAATGTCCCCATAAACGTCGCTCTAGGAACATCCCGCTGAGGATTCTCAATGGAATCCATATTGGCCGCGGCCGACTCAAACCCCAAAAACGTCCAAAGCGTCAACACAATCGACTCGCTCGCTGCTTCAAACACAGGCAACCGATTGGGGTTCCATGCCTCTATATACAAATCAAAATCAAACCAATACCAACCGACAATACTCATAAACGCAACCGGCAAAATTGCTCCCCAAACAGTAATAGAGCTAATTCTCCCCGTCCAGTGACTCCCGCCGAAATTAGCTGTCCCGGCAACCCATAACAAGGCAATCGTAGCCATTGCCCCCTCCCAAGGAGACAAATGCCATTGAAATAGCGTTGCAATATATCCAACTGCGGAAACGGCGATGGCGACAATACCGACTACCAATGAAATAGAATAGGAAAAATTTGTGAGATAGTATCCCGTCAAGCCAAATCGATATGCCGCATATCCGCCCATGCCGCCCCGGTGATTCGAATACATTCCGCACTGTGCAAATACATGTGCCAAACACAATGCACCTAATGCCGTCACTAACCAAGACAACACGGAGATGGTTCCTACCTGAGCCAACTTCGTCGGCAGCATAATAATGCCCGCTCCCAGCATATTGGCCGCGGTGAGCATCGTCAACTGCCAAACATTCATTTTCTTTACAGGCTTCCCAACCATTTATTTCCTCCCTTATTGAGGTAACCCGTCACTCATGAAGAAGAAAAGGGTGGAGCAAGGCCTTTGCCTGTTCCACCCCCAACCCAATTACAGAGAAACGCCAAGCTCAGTACACGTCATACTTGATCATGTCTTCGTAAGTATCTTCCTTACGGATCAGCTTTACATCTCCCTCTTTCGTAATCAGCACAACGCCTGTCCGCGGACGGTTATTATATACCGTCTGGCTTTCAATGGAATATGCACCGGCATCCAAGAATACTAAAATATCCTTCAGATTTGTTTTTTCCGGGAGCAAATATTCTTCACCTTTGATGCCGTAGTGATAGTAGTCACCACCGTCACAAAGCGGACCCGCTAATTTGAAATAATGATCATGTGCCGCAGAAATTTGCGAAGCATTATATACATAGAAGAACCAACCATAATGCTGCGCATCTGCCAACACATTGTAGCCGGCATCGATAAATTTCCAGTCGACATGGCGTTCTACATTTCCGTCCACATCATAATTTGTTTTTCTCTTATCCAAGCAAACTTCTGTCAGCATAACCGCTGCCGATCCGACCACTTTACGTCCCGGTTCCAAGCAGATTTCAATATCATCCCGCCATTTTTCCACTTCCGAAATAATGGCATCCGCAAAATCCTGCGCGGTAATACCCGGATACATATTGTCTTCCAGCGGATTCCCGTTTTCTTCATCATATTTATACGGAGTCGGAATACCGCCGCCGACATTAATCAGCTCAAATTTATAATCCAGCACTTTTTCCAAGCGCATCGATTCTTCGACCAACACCCGTGTTGCCTTCCGGAACGGATCGGATTCCGGCACCTGGTCACCGACATGCATATGCAAACCTTTGAGTTTTACATACGGCATCTCGAGGATCCGTTTGCAAACACCTTCCGCCTGTTCCAAATCAATACCCGATTTTGCATGATAGGCCGTAACCAACCCGGCATGTGTTGCCGAAGGTACATTCGGTTCTACGCGCACGCATACATTAGCGGTTTTCTTCAGCCGCCGAGAAATTTCATCGATTACATCCAATTCATGCACACTGTCCACATTAATCAGATACAAATCATTGGCAATGGCAAATTCCAAATCTTCCGGTTTCTTTACGACACCGTTGAATACGATTTGACTGCCGGAGAAACCGATGTCCAAGCATTTTCTAACTTCATACAACGAGTTGGCTTCTGCACAAACTCCGTTTTTCTTGATGCTGCGCAAAATTTCCATGACAGAGCAAGATTTCGACGCATAGAAAATTTTGGTATTGGCATGGGATGCAAACGCGTCTTTAATTTCCTGTAAATTGCGTTCAATTTCCTTTTCCGAATACACATACACCGGTGTACCGTACTCCCGCGCAATCGCTTCCAAATCCGCACCGTCAAAAAACAGCTTCCCGTCTTTTTCACTAAAACGACGATCCTTTGTTACCAAATCTTTCCGCAATCCGTTAAAACGTTCCAAAATTTGATCCATAGTCTCTGCCTCCTTCATTATTTTTTAGAAACAAATACTTTTTCCACACCATTTGTCTGGCATGCTGCGAGCAAACCGGTATAATCCAGCTCAAACTCAATATAATCTCCAAGTGCATATTGATGCCCGCAATCTTCAATATCCACAATGGTATGGTCACTCGTTTGACCGAGTACACTCACTTGGTCATCACAGGGCGTGCAATTTTCTACCGGCACATCCTGGCGACCGAATGCGAGCAGCGCCCGCTTGCGTGTACCGCGATCTTCAAACTCTTTCTTCTGCAGGAACGCATCGACACCAAGCTCCCCGACAGGTACCGTCGGTTTCGCGCTGAGCTCGATGATTTCCGCACGCAATACATACATATCGGACACCGCTTTATCCACCGGCTTTTGTGAATGATGATATTGATCCAAATACTTCATATCCACATATTCGATGCCGAATTCATGCAAACCGCCGATACGCAAATGATTGAGCCCGGGATTCCATACGCCCTTATCAATCAAATGATAGCTGGTGCAGTTGCCCGCGGAAAGACGTTCAATCTTAACGCCTGTTTTTTCTTGCACACGCTTTGCCAAGGCTACAAAATCTTCACTGTTTTTCACCGTCGGCATGACCGTGCCATAGCAATTATAGTTTGTGCCCAAACCGTAAAGCGTGAGTGACGGGGTCTGATCAATCAATGTGATTAACCGACAAATCTCATCTTCCTTTTCAAACCAAACGCCTTCACGCAAGTCACCCATATCGACCATCAGCAAAATCGCATGTGTCTTTTGTTGACGCTTTGCTTCTTCAGCCAGTGCCAAAATCACTTTTTCTTCTGAATTCAAGCTGATATCGGCGTACCTAACCACTTCCGGAATTTCACTCAAACAAGGACTACGCAACAAGCACGTTGTACATCCGATATCACGAATTTTTTTCAAATTGTACACACGGGATTCCGCAATAACATTGATACCGCCGTCAAATACCGCTTTGGCTGTTTCTACACACCCGTCAAACACTTTATTGACAGCCATCACTTCCACACCGTGTTGTGCCAATTCTTCTTTTTCTACTCGTGCATTATCTTCCAATTTGCACAAATCAATCACCAATTGCGGCTTGTACATTATGCTTCTCCTTTCTTGGCCAAAGCATTTCGCTTTTGGGCCCGTTTGTATGTATATTCAGAAATGAACAACGCCAGGATAATACCGCCAATCATTTGGGCCAAGTACACACCGTAGTTCCCCAAGTCAACTTGTGCCGGCGGGATGAATACCAGGAACACCGCAAACGCAATCGACAAGAACCCGAGCAACGGCATCAATATCGGCAAAATCGTCCCCGGAATTCTGAACGAACGAGGAACGTCCGGTTTGGTTTTGCGCAACACAACGTATGCCGCAAACATAAACAGATACGGAACAAAATAATCCAGCGTCGTCAATGCGGTCAGCGTCCAATAGGCCGCCGCTACCGACGGAGAAATAAAGGTCGACAAGCACAGCACCGTCACCACAATCGCTTCGATTTTAATCGCATATACCGGCGTATCATATTTCGGGTCCAAAGAACTGATTTTTTCCCCCAAGAGATTATCTTCTCTCGAGGCTTCCTGCAACATATAAATCGGTCCTACCAGCCATGAATTGACCTGTCCCAACACGCCGATAAACATACATGCCGCAATCACCGACAACAACCACGGCGCGCCCAAGTATTCACTGGCAGCTCCGATTGCCTGCATAATCCCGGTCACAATATTCGTATCTTCCGCCGGGAACAACGCATTAATCGAAAACGTGCCGATCATGTAAATCGAAACAATGACGATAGCCGATACCAACATCGCCCGCGGGAAATCCCGTTGCGGGTTTTTCGTCTGCCCGGCAATCATTGCTGATACTTCCAATCCGGCAAACGCAAACATCATACTGGATAAAAATACGATATTATCCCATTGCGTCAAATCAGGAATCCAATTTTCAAAATTAGAATAATTGGTGCTCATCGGCATTCCTGTCGCCAGCCAAATGGCCGCCAATACCACAATAATCCCTGCCGGCAAAAATACGCCGAACCATGCACTGACGTTATTAATTATTTTTGTCCACTTCATCCCGCGCATATTCATCAGCGCAAGAATCCAGAAAATAACAATGGAAGTGATACCGATGAAACTCTTATTCTCCGATAGTTCAGGAGAAATGACAAATGCGATTGCCGAAACCCCGAATTGTAACATCAGCGGGAAAAACAACACACAAGAAAACAAAAAGCAAATAACGATAAACCAACCCACACGCGGCCCGAAGGCTTCTTTGACCCAAACGAAGATACCGCCGTTCTTCGGCCAACCGGTCGCCAACTCGCCACATACCATCGCCAGCGGCACAAACAAGCAGCACGCAGCCAGTATCCAAAGAATCATGGACGATGCGCCATATACGGCAACATTAGGTATTTGACGCAAACTCAGAATGGCTACCACGTTCATCAAAACAATGTCGCGCATGCCAAGAAAATTCTTTTCTGAATTCATTTTATCAACCCCTTATAATATCAATTTTTTCAATCTTTCTTCGATGCTTTTCGTTAACCTCCTTTTATTTTTTACCGCCTAGGCCACTTCATTATATTTCTGCGGTATACAAAAAGAAATAGATAATCAGTTATTTTTATGTATTTTTTATATTTCGGAAACAATCGGAAACAATAAGATATATATCAATCAAATAGTTCGTATGCAATTTGTTATTTTAAATCATCAAAATAATAAAAACCGATTTCGAATACATTCCGAAATCGGCTAAAACACAAATTATATAAATGTATATAATAATGGCCTCTTTATACCTTTAAAATCCAATAAAAAATAAATTTTACCTCTTTTTTTCTCACTCCGCCGTCTTGCCCGGGTATGCTCTCTCGAATCGCTCCAGTATCGCCTGCAGGCGGGTGTCGAGGTAGGTCATCGCACGGGCGCGGAGGGTAGCGGGTACGCCGAAGGCGGCTTCCGCGACGGCGCCGGTGATGGCGGCGAGGGTATCGCTGTCACCGCCGATCGAAATCGCCCCGCGAATCGCGTCCTCAAAGTCCGTCGCCGCAAAGGCCGCTTTGAGTGCTTGGGGTACGGTGTCTTGGCAAGTCTCGTTAAACCGATACCCCGCGCGGATTTCGTCCAGCGTGAAGTCCATATCATAATAATGCTCGTGAATGGTCCGCTCAATTTCCGCGAGCGGTGTCCCCGTACGCGCGAGATAGGTCGCCATCGCTGTCGCTTCCGCGCCCTTGAGCCCCTCGGGGTGATTGTGGGTGGCCGCCGTGACGGCATGCGAGAGCGTACGTACCTCGTCCGCCGATGTCGCGACATAGGCGACGCCGCCGACCCGCATGGCGGCGCCGTTGCCGTAGCTGTCATAGGGCGCGGGCGCATCCGACCACATCCACTGGCCAAACATGCCCCCGTAGCCGCAATCGGGGTAGTGCCGCCCGATACGCTGCATCGAGGCGACCGCCTGTGCGGATACCTCCCCGTCGCCGCGCGCCGTAAGCAGCGCATCGCAAATCGCCAATGTCATGACACTGTCATCCGTGAAAAAGCATTCGTCCGTCAAAAAAGTAAACTCCTTCGTCTTGATATTGTCCCATTCAAACCGCGACCCGACAATATCCCCGATGATTGCGCCAATCATATGCCATACCTCCCATCATCACAACCCACATGCTCGTATCCTGCCCATGCACGAAATACGTAAACCGGCTAACCGTATCGGTGCCGTCGCTATCCTTATTCGGTAGACAGCGTCCGCCCGCATTTGACTTGATTGTCTGTATTATACCGTATTGCGGGGCATCTTGGGCAGACAAAAACACGCACCGCTGTGGCGATGCGTGTCAGTTATCTCATCATCCGATTTTTTCTTACGCCCAATACGTTCCGTTCATACAGAAATGGCGGGAAACGGACGCGCTTATGTGCCCGCTCACGCCGCACTGTCCGTGAGGCTGCGGCGGACAAGGAGCGCGACGGCGAAGAACATGCACGCCGTCGACCAAAAGACCGCACTCATGCCCATGGTGACGGCGAGCGCCCCCGAGACGAAGGGACCCGCGACGTTGCCCATGAGTGCCGTGCCCGAGGTCACGCCGAAGGCGATGCCGCGTTTTTCCGCGGGAACGTTCTCAGCGATGAGGGTATTGACACTGGGCATCAGCATCCCGATAAAGAAGCCCGTCAGACCGCGAAACAGGGCAAATATCCACACATTCGGCGCCGCGTACTGGAGGATAAAGCACGTCCCCGCCAGTATCGCGCCGTAGATGAGGATGCGTCGATGCGAGAGCCATTGCACGACGCGGCCGGCGTTAAACGAGCTGATAGCGCTGGCAATGCCCCCGATGGCGATAATCGTGCCGGAGATCGTCGCGAGTGCCGCTTCGTCGGCAGTCATGCCCTTGAGGTACAGGGGGATAATCGGACCGATGCCGGTCAGACCGAATTGGACGAGAAATTGGACAATCATCATCGCGCGTACCAGCGGGATGGATACAAAGAGTTTGAAGTTGCGCCACATCGATTCTTTGGGTGTTTGCGGGCGCGGCGCCGCTTGCGGTTTGACAAAGAGCGCGGTACACAGAAGTGCCGCCAACGCAAATGCCGCAAAGACGAGAAAGGTATTGCGATAGCCGAGGATATCCGCCGCCGCACCGCCGATCAGCGGGCCGAGTGTCCCGCCGAGGACGATACCCGTCTGGTAAATCCCCAGCGCATAGGTCGCGTGCTCACGCGGCGTTTCCACGACGACCATCGCCATGCCCGCCGCGATAAACCCGCCCGCACAGCCTTGTAACGCCCGCAATACAAACAGCGAAAACGGGGACTGCACCCACGCCATCGCCGCCATAATCATCGTGAGCGATCCCAGAATGATGAGCAGGACGCTCTTGTGTCCGTGCCGATCGCCGTAGGCGCCCCAGTAGGGATTTGCGACTGCGGCCGTCAGACTGGTGACCGCCGTCACCATCCCCGCCCACATGCTCGCCTGCCCGACGTCATGGACGCCGAGTTCGTGAATAAACAGCGGCACAAACGATACCAATCCGAGTATCGCCGAGCCCGCCAAGATTTGAATACATACCAACCAATACAGGTTGGTCCGCCATAATGCCCTTGCCATATCTTGCTCCTTTATCCTCAATAAAAGCAGCGGCTGTCATAGCCGCTGTATCGTTGCCGATCCTTTGTGTATCTACCGTATATCCTATCGTGACGCCCCCGCGGACATCATACCGTCCGCGGCCTACCTGCCCCGCGAATGCTCCCGCGGCCGCCGCTCACAGGGATACGCCATGCGGCGCGCCGATTATTTTTCGGCAGGCGCCGACTTGTCCGCCATATAGGCGAGCATGCCCTGCGCCGTTTTCTTCGCCTCGCGCATGGCGAGGACTACCGTCGCGGGACGATGCACGATATCGCCCGCGGAAAAGACCCCCGCCTGCGTCGTCATGCCGTAGTACGGCTCGGTCGCGACGCGGATATAGCCCGATTCGTCACGGGCGACCTCCGGCAGCGCCGAACGCATCCACGTCCCCGGTACGTGTCCGACCGCAATGATGACCCGATTCACCGCCAGTGTCCCTTCCGCGCCGGTCGGCGTCATCTCACCGACGTCGTTGATGGCCTGCTCCGCATAGCGAAATCCTTCTACCGCGCGCGTACCGACCGCCGCCAGCGGGGCGGACAGGAATTGAAAGGCGACGCCTTCCGCGCATGCTTCTTCATATTCCGACGGCAGGCACGACATAAATTCCGCCGTCCGCCGATAGACGACCGTGACCTGTGCCGCACCGAGCCGTAGCGCCGTCCGCGCCGCATCGATGGCGACATTGCCCGCGCCGATGACCGCGACCCGATCGCCGCGACCGACGGGGAGTTCGTCTTCCGTCAACGCCCCGTCCGCATAGCGCCGCACCGCATGGAGAAAATCCATCGCCTGCAGTACGCCGTCGAGTTCATCGCCGATGAGCGGCAAATCCCGCGGCTGATCCGTCCCGATACCGAGAAAAATCGCCGCGTACCCGTCCGTGACAAGATCTTGCGTCGAAAAATCGCGCCCCAGCGCCATACCCGTCCGAAAGCGCACCCCCATCGACCGCAGGCGCTCCACTTCAAAGCGCACGACCGATTTATGCAGACGAAAATCCGGGATACCGTAGAGCAGTACCCCGCCCGGTTCGGCTTCGGCTTCGTAGACATCGACCGCATAGCCCGCGAGCCGCAGTTCGCCGGCCGCCGTCAATCCCGCCGGACCCGAGCCGATGACCGCGACTTTTTCTTTTTTGCGCGGCAGACGACGCGGCGTTGTGAGCCCCATGGCATGGGCGGCATCGCCGATCAGACTCTCAATCATGCCGATCCGTACCGGCTGCCCGCGCCGATTGAGGATACAATGCCCCTCGCACTGGTTTTCATGCGGGCAGACCCGACCGCAGATGGCCGGCAGATTGCTCCGCTGACCGATAATCTCGATGGCCGCGCCGATATTGCCCGCCGCAAGCTCCCGAATAAACGCGGGAATCTCGTTGCCGATGGGACACCCCGTCCGACACGTCGGCCGCGGACACTGCATGCAACGCTTGGCCTCCGTCACCGCCCGTTGCAAATCCTCCATCGTCACCTGCACCCGATCCGTCACCGGTACATGTCTCATCCGTTCCATACGCCACCCCGCTCCGCGTTGCGCCATCGCCCGCAACACGTATACTCATTACTCTTATTTTAGCATAATCCCCTACCGATTTGCATCTTTTTCATCATTCGCAAACCTACCTCGCGCCGGCATACAAAAAACGCCCCGTCGCAACGGAGCGTCTGTATCCGATGGTGCGCCCAAGATGATTCGAACATCCGACACGCGGTTTAGGAAACCGCTGCTCTATCCCCTGAGCTATGGGCGCATATGACCGCCTCGCGGCGGTGCCGTATTCTATTATCTCCCGCGCGGCGGTGCATGTCAACCGCCCGCACACGGCAGCGCGGCGGCGAAATCCGCTCAGACGTTGAAACGGAAGTAGGTGACATCACCGTCTTGCATGACGTAGTCCTTGCCTTCGAGCCTAAGCAGTCCCATTTCACGCGCTTTGGCCATGGACCCTGCGCGGACGAGATCGTCATAGGAGACGATTTCCGCCCGAATGAATCCGCGCTCGATATCGCTGTGAATCTTGCCGGCGGCCTGCGGCGCTTTTGTCCCGCGGACAATCGTCCAGGCACGGGTTTCCATTTCGCCTGCAGTGAAGAAATTAATCAATCCCAAGAGCGAATACGCCGCCTTAATCAACCGCTCCAATCCCGGCTCGTCCTCACCCAAATCCGCCAAAAAGGCGGCCGCTTCATCCGGCTCCAGCTCGGCGATTTCCGCTTCGATGGCGGCGGATACCGGTACCCAGCCCGCACCTTCGCGTTCGGCCAGCGCCGCCACCGCCTGTACGTGCGGATTGGCCAAGGGATCGGCAATCTCGTCTTCGCCGACGTTGGCGACATAGAGGACGGGCTTGCGGGTCAGCAAATTCAATTCCGCCAAGAGCGGCGCTTCATCGTCTGTCAACTCCGCCAGACGGGCAGGTTTTGCCTCTTCGAGCAGCGGCTGCACCTTGTCCAGAACGGCGAGCTCCGCTTTGGCCTCGGCGTTGCCGCTTTTCGCGATTTTTTCGATGCGTTTGCGTCGCTTGTCGACCGCATCCAAATCCGCCAAACACAACTCCGTCATGATAATCTCGATATCACGCAACGGATCGACCGACCCCGCCACGTGGGTGACATTTTCATCTTCAAAACAGCGCACGACCTGCGCGATGGCATCCGTTTCACGGATATGCGCCAAAAACTGGTTGCCGAGGCCTTCGCCCTTGGACGCGCCCGCCACCAAGCCCGCAATATCGACAAAGCGAATGACCGCGGAAATCTGCTGCTTCGGTTGAAACATCTCCGTCAGATGCGCAAGCCGCGCGTCCGGTACGAGCGCGACGCCGACATTCGGCTCAATCGTACAAAACGGATAGTTGGCCGCTTCCGCGCCGGCTTTGGTAATCGCATTAAACAATGTGCTTTTGCCGACATTCGGAAGCCCGACGATGCCGACTTGTAAATTGGTACTCATCACTCTTCTCCTTTAGCCGAGCGGACCGCTCCGCTCAAATCGACCCGCACACAGCCGGCACCCGCCGGTCCGAAATCCGCGCCGTCATGCAAGACCGCCGCCGGATATGCCGCCGCCACTGCCGCCGCGCTGCGCTTGTCCGTCCAGATAACGGGAATCTCCGCACCGCCCCAATACTCACTCCCGAATGTGTCGAGCAATTCGCGCACGCGCGCCATGACCGCGCCCAACGCCTGCCGCCGCTCCGTCCATTCCGCTTCGCCGCGCGCACTGTAACGGGCGACGACGCCCGCCGCCAAGACCGGCGATAACTCCGGCTCAACCAAGTAGCGCCCCAGCGCCTCGGCCAGCGGCACATCGCGCACCTTGTCGACATCCGCCTGCCACGCCGCGGGAATGACACTGTACACCGCGCCCGGCAAGCCGCAAGGCGCCAGCGATACCGTCTCCAACACGCAAGACGCTGCCCCCTCGACGGCCAAGAGCGTCGCCGGCGCCGTCGTCACAAAATCCCCCGCCGTCGCGTCGTGAATGATGGTCATCCCCGTTTGCTGCGCATAACGTATCCACTGCAACATCTCGCGTGCCGTCATCGCAACCCCCGTCACGCCTTGTGCCGCCGCAATCTGTGCCAGTTTCGGTTCATGCATCGGCAGCGGAATCCGATACCCCAACTCGTCAAAACTGCTCAAGTACTCGATGCCGCGATAAAAGCCCTGATCCCATTCCGCGCCGCGTCCGTCGCCGATATGTACGGCCAGCGTTTCCAATCCGCCCGGATCCATCAGTGCGACAATCGTATCCGCACTCGCCGCCGCGATGAGCCGCGTCGCATCGATGCCCCAGCGGACATCATCCGGTGCCGCCGTGACACCGCGGCGGGTATACGCGGCCGCCACCGCCGCGCGCACCTCTTCGATACCCGGCGCCGGCGCACCGTCCAGCACGGCCTGCATCGCCTCACGCATGACCGCGAGCGGCGCTGCCGCCCAACTCGCCCGCACCGTGCATCCGGCGCCGACAATGCGCCGCAAGGTTCGTTTCGTATTCACCGTGTCACTCCTTACCTGCTGCTATATCTATTTATTATAGCATGCTTTAGCGACGCGCCGCAGTCCGACTTTGGTATATAATTTCACCGCTTTTTATCATTTTTATAAATATTTGTCCCCTGATTATGCTATCATAAAGGGGACAACTGTACGGAGTGACACACCATGAACGAACTATTACACATCTTACTATTCAATATGTTCCCGCTGATCGGTCTGGCCGCGGCGGGATATTGGCTGGATTCGCAATTCAAAATCGACATCAAGACCCTGACGACCATCGTCTTTTACATCGTCCTGCCGGGACTGATTTTTCTCAACGTCTACCAAATGCCGTTCGAAATCAGCAGTCTGCGTATCCTGGCAGCGGGCCTCGTCCTGCTCTGCCTGCATGCCCTGCTGGCAGAAATCATCGCCCGTTGGCGCGGCTACGACCCCGGCAAACGGGAAAGCTTCCGCGTGATGACCATGTTTACCAACTGCGGCAACATCGGCCTGTCGATGATTACCCTCATCTACAGCCAGCCGCCCTTTGTCAACGGCTACGAACAGCCCTACCACACCACGGCGATGGCGGCCATTACCATTTTGCTGATTATGACCAATGTCCTGCTCAATACCCTCGGCCTCTACCTGTCCGGCCGCGGCCGGCTGACGCCGCGCGACGCCCTGCGCATGATTCAGCACATGCCGACCGTCTATGTCGTCCTGCTCGCCATTGCGGTCAAGTACTTTGCCGTACCCGTGCATACCTGGTTCGTCTGGCAAATCGTGGAACGCATCGCGGTGACCTTGCCGCTCTTTGCGATGCTGATTCTCGGTATCCAGCTGCACCGCACGACGATTTACTGGTTCAACCCCGACGTCTGGCTCGCCGTCGTCACCCGCCTCGTCATCGGCCCCTTGCTCGCGCTCGGCGTCATCTACGCCTATGGCGACTTTTCGCCGATTGCCTCGCAGGTCCTGCTCATCTTCTCCGCCGTCCCCTGTGCGGTCAACTCCGTCCTCTTTGCCGTCGAATTCAAAAACTATCCCGGCTACACGACCCAGACCGTCATGTCAAGCTTCATCGTCGGCTCGGTGACACTCACCGCCGTCATCTACCTCGCGCGCATCCTCTTCCCCGTGCCGATGTGGTGAGCGCACGCTGACCGTATCGACCGCACCGACCGCAGCACGTACCCCCCCACACGCCCCGCCACACACTGCCCGCCCCTCCATACCTCGTCGCCGCGACTCAACCGCCCGCACGAAACGCACCACACACACCGCTCTCCCCTACGCCACTTACGTGCCACCCTATCACCCTACGCAAAAACGCCGCCCCCGGGCGGCGTTTTGTGCGGCGTCATTTCTTCTTTTTCTTGTCTTTTTTCGACTTCTTGGATTTCTTTTTCTCTTTTTTCTTGTCTTTCTTTTTCTCGTCTTTCTGCGCGGCTACGGCATGATGGTCGTCACAGCAATCGCAGTCGCAGTCGCATGCTTCCTCCGTGTCGTCGCCATATTCGTGCAAAAAGGTGTCGCTCGGAAGTTCTTCGACGTCATCGGGTTCTTCGTACAAATCCCCGTACAATTCTTCCTGCAACTCATCGTAAAGCCGAATGATTTCATCGACCCGATCGCCCAATTCGCGGTAGCGTTCCATCCGCAGCCGGATTTGCTCCCGGGCAAACGAATACGCCTGCAGCGTTTCTTCATCGGCTTTCGCCGCCGCTTCCTCTTCCGCCTGCAAATCATCCAGCATGTCCTGTCCGTCGAGCAGTTCGACGCAGATTTCATGCAACAGCTCGCTGATGGTCAAGCTGTACGTATCAATCGGTAACGGTTGGCTCATGGTATCCTCCTTATACTGACCGCATATAACCCCTTATGGTAGTATTCGCTCTCGGCGGGCGATTTCCTTTTTATCGAATAGAGGGGAATTATGCTATACTGGAGGTACTATACAATAATGAAAGAGGAGAGTGGATATGGATAGCGATCACCCCGGGTGGCAACTATTATTTTTATTCTTGTTAATTGTCGCGAACGGTATCTTTTCCGCAACGGAAATTGCCGTCGTCAGTGCCAAAAAATTACGCTTACAGCGCGAAGCGGACAAGGGCTCGGCGGCCGCCAAAGCGGCATTGGATATCGCCCGCAACCCCAACCGGCTGTTTTCGACGATCCAAATCGGCATTACCGCCATCGGCGTCGTCACGGGGATGGTCGGGGCCTCGACACTGGCCGATCCGCTGGCCGCGCAGATTGCCCGCGTGCCGTTTTTGGCGTCGTATGCACAGGCCTTGAGTCTGGTCATTATCATGTCGGGCGTCACGTATTTCACGCTGATACTCGGCGAGCTCGTCCCGAAGCGAATCGCCATCAATGCGCCGGAAGCGGTCACCATGACGGTGGCGCGACCGATGGCGCTCTTTGCCAAAATCAATACGCCGATTATTTGGTTTATGTCGGCATCGACGGGATTGGTCTTGCGGATTTTAGGGATTCGCATTGTCGATGAACAACCCGTCAGCGAAGAAGAAATCCGATTTCTCTTGCGGCAGGGCGCGCAGCTCGGAACGTTTGACGCGAATGAGCCGGAGCTCATCGACCGGATTTTCCGCTTAAACGATATTCCCGCGGAAAATATCATGACCGCCCGACCGCAGTTGCTGTGGCTCGATTTGGCGGAAGACGAGGCGACGCTCGAGCAGCTGATTTTGACGACACGCCATACCCGCTTGCCCGTCGGGCACGAGTCGCTGGACGATTTTCGCGGCTTGGTGCGGATGCAGGACCTGCTCACCGACCGGTTGCGTACTCCGCAACGCTCCTGGCATGAGCTGATTCGCCGGCGCACGGAAACGCCGCTCTATATCCCCGAGACGCTCACTCTCAATAAGACGCTGGAGCTGTTTCGTGCGCACAGTGCGCATGAAGCGATTATCCTCGACGAGTACGGCGCACCGGAAGGATTAATCACGCTCAACGACATCATGGAGGAGATTATCGGCACGATTCCCGCCAGTGTCCACGAACGGCTCGCGGAACGCAACCGCATCATTCGCCGCTCGGCGGATTCGTGGCTGATTGACGGGTTGCTCCCGATTGAGGACTTCAAGCAATTTTTCCATATCCGCACATTGCTCCCCAAAGAGGGCGAAGACTATTACAAGACGCTGGGCGGATTTATGATTTTCCTGTGCGGCTACTTGCCCAAGGAAGCGGATACGATTACCTATGAGGAGTTTACCTTTGAGGTCGTCGACACGGACAATTTCCGTATCGACAAGGTCCTCGTCAAACGCCATCCGCTGCCCGCGCCGCCCCAAGAGGAATGATTGCACAAACAGGCGTGTTCTTTTATAATGAAGACAAGGATACGGCGGCAACCGTTCATATATATGTCATTTCAATTTTCGACGGTGTTGTTAATTGCGGTGATTCATGTAGTGAAACCCATTTCCGGGAGCGGCCGTATCCGTAAAAAAGACTTCAGCTGCAGCTGAAGTCTTTTTGTGTGTCACGATAGGGAGCGGTCTCCGTTTTCTTCCGCGTGATAGACCCATGCATAGAGCGCGGGCAAAAACACCAGCGTCAGTACGGTCGCCACCAGCAGACCGCCGCTGAGCGCAAAGGCCATCGGCGCCCAAAAATACGAGCGCATCAGCGGTATCATCGCCAGCACCGCCGCCATCGCCGTCAGCATAATCGGGCGGAACCGCAGCAAGGTCGAATCGATCACCGCATTCCACACGGTTTCGCCCGCGGCGCGGTGTTTTTCAATCTGGTCAAGCAGGATAATCGAGTTGCGTATCAGCATCCCGCCGAGCGAGATGATGCCGAGTACGGCGACAAATCCGATCGGATAGCGCGTCACCTGCAGTGCGATAATCGCGCCGATGAGGCCGAGCGGCGCCGTCAGTACCGCCAGTACCATCAGCCGCAAGCGCTTGAGCTGGAACATCAAGAGCGCCATAATCACAAATACCATAATCGGCAAAACTTTCACGATGGACGCCATCGAAAGGTGGCTGCGCTCCGTGCTGCCGTCATATTCCAATCGATAGCCGGCCGGCAACGATTCGCGGAAGTCTTTGAGGCGCTCGCGATACAACTCTTCCGTGACGGAGTCGCCCGGTACATCACCGATGGTATCGGCCTGCAAGGTAATGCACGGAACCAGGTCACGCCGCCAAACGGTCGCGTTTTCGTTGACAAGCGACAAGGTCGCCATCTGCCCCAGCGGGACGTAGCGGCCGCTACCGATATGAATCGGCAGTTGCGCCAGACCGCTGAGCCGCTCCGCACCGATATCGGGCAAGCGGAATACCACCGGCACGAGCCTGTCGCCCGCAGTCGCCTGCGCGGCTTCGATCCCGGACAGCTTGGCGTAGAGGTCGGCCGCCACCGCATAGTTGTCAATCCCCAACCGGCGCACACTGTCCTGCTGAATATCGACCTGTACACTCGGCATCTCCTGCGGCCAATTCATTTCCGCGCGACTGATTTGCGGCGATGAGCGAATGATTTCCGTCGCCTCCTGCGCCAGTGCGGTCAATGTCGGGATATCCGGCCCCGTCAGGCGCATCATCACGGGATACGCGGCGGGCGGTCCGACTTGAATCAAGCGGATATTGGCCCGCAAGTCCGGGAATTCGTCATGCAAGATTCGTTCCAAGTCGCGATGCACTTCGACACGCGTCGCGGCATCCGTCGCCGTGATGATGAGCTGGGCATAATTGTCTTTCGGCGGCGACGGCAAAAACGGCAAGATAAAACGCGGCGAGCTTTCACCGACGTAGGACACGACGGAGGATACCCGCTTGTCGCCGATAAAATGCGACTCCAACCGCTTGAGCTCACGCTCCGTCGCTTGTATCGACGCCCCCAGCGGCAATTCCGTCTCGACGATAAGCTCCGGACGAACAGACGCCGGGAAAAATTCCTTCTTGAGCAGCGGGAAACTCGCCACCGCCAGCAAAAAGGCCGCGAGCGTCGCCAGCACCACGACGCGGCGATGTCGCAATGTCCACTCCAAGGCGCGCCGAAATGTCCGGTACAACCTGTCCTGCCACTGCTGCCAGCGCGACGGCGCGGACTTCTCAGCCGGCAGCCGAATCAGGCTGTAACCCAAGACGGGACTGACCAGCACGGACACGATCCACGAGAGCACGAGCGCGATACAAGTCACGGAAAACAGACTGCCCGTATACTCCGAGACCATCCCGTGCGAGAGCCCGATGGGGATAAATCCCGAGGCTGTAATCAGCGTCCCCGTCAGCATCGGAAAGGCCGTTTCGTCATATGCCGCCGTTGCCGCCGCGACCCGGTCGTAGCCGTCTTCGAGCTTGCGTTGCATCATTTCGATGACGATAATCGCATCATCGACGAGCAGTCCCAACGCGATAATCAGCGCCCCGAGCGAGACAATCTGTAAATCGATACGGTTCAGCTCCATCAGGATAAACGTCCCCGCCACCACGACCGGTATCGACAGCGCAACAACCGCCCCCGAACGCCATCCGAGCGTCATAAAACTGACCGCCAGGACGATGACAATCGCTTCAAATAGCGAACGGGTAAATTCATTAATCGACTGCTTGACGACATGCGGCTGATGCGCCACCTGTCCGATTTCCAATCCCAGCGGCAACCGGTCCCGCCACTGCGCGACATGCTCGTCCAGCGCCTCGCCGACATGCAAGATATTGCCGCCCGGACTCATCGAGACGGCAATCCCGATAGCCTCCTTGCCGTTGAAATACATCTGCGGTTCTTTCGGCTCACGATATCCGTCCCGTACCGTGGCGATTTCCCCCAGACGAAACGACCGCTCACCCAAATGGACGGTCAGATTTTCCACGGCGGCGGCCCCGTCCAGGAGTCCCGTCACCCGCAACGAAATGCGGTTGTGCTCCGTCTGAATCGTCCCCGCGGGAAGCAATGTCCCCTGCTGCTGCAAAAGCTGAAACAACAGCCGCGGGTCAATCCCCAGCGCCGCCAATTTCGCTTCATCCATCTCGACATAGACCGTCTGCTTGCGCACACCGACGAGATTGACTTTTTGGACATCGTCGATTTGCAATAAATCCCGACGGATTTGCTCGGCGGCCGCGCGCTTTTCTTCGTACGAATACTCATCGCCCGTCAATGCATAAATCGATCCGAACACATCATCAAAACGGTCATTGATAAACGGCCCGCGCACACCCTTGGGAAGCTCGCTCCATACACTGTTGACGAGGTTTCGCACTTCCGTCCACGTCGGCCGAATCTGCGCGGCCGGCAAATCTTCCTTGAGCCAGACATAGATGACCGTCCGATCGCCGTGCGTGTAGCTTTGGATAAAATCCAACCCCGGCGTATCCTGTAACTTTTCTTCGAGTTTGTCGGTCACCTGCGCCGTCATCTGATCGGCCGTTGCGCCCGGCCAGACCGCCGTCACCACCATCTGCCGAATGGTAAAATCCGGGTCTTCGCGCCGTCCGAGCTCCATAAAGCTGTAGATTCCGCCGATGAGTATCGCCGCCACGAAGAAATATACAATGGACCGGTAGCCGAGTGCCCAACGCGCTAAATTAAATCGTTTCATACGCGTACCTTGGCACCTTCATACAAATGCTGCGTCCCCGCCACCACGACGACATCGCCGTCTGCAAGACCCGCGCGGACTTCCACCCGTTCTCCCCGGACCGCTCCGAGCGTAATCGGTACCAACCGCACCGCCTCACCGCGGACGACCCAGACCGCCGCCGTTTCACTTTGCTGTGCCAGCGCCGTCAGCGGGATTGTCATCACGTCGGCGGCATCCGTCCGGAACGTGACCTTCGCCGTCATGCCGACCTCCCCGTCAAACGGCGTATCGATACGCAATTTTGCGTCATAAGTCCCCGTCGAACGGTTCGGTGCGGGAGCGACCTCCCGCACGGTCGCCGTCCATGTTTTGTCCGGACGCGACCACAACGCCACCTGTGCCGTGTCACCGACGCGGTACTGATGCAAATTCTGTTCCGTCAGTGAAATCCAGACTTCCGGCTCGCTCATATCGACCACGACCGCCACCGGTGTCCCCGCGCCGACCACCTGACCGACATCGACCAATGTCGCGCCGACCACACCGGCATGTTCGCTTTTCAGTGTCGTCATACTTTCCTGATTCAACGCCCGCTCATAGGACGCATTAGCCTGTCGGTACTGCGCCTCGGCCAGCTCCTTGGCATTGCGCGACTGATCGAGCTGCAACGCACTGATGGCATCGGCGGCATACAACTGCGCCATCCGCCCGTACGTGCTCTGTGCCAAATCACGCTGCGCCGCCGCCGCTTCCAGCTGTCCGCGCGCGGCAATCACCTGCTCGGACGCATCTTTATCGTCAATCCGAAACAGCGCGGTCCCCGCCTCGACAATATCCCCCGCCTGCACGTAGCGCGCGACGATTTTACCCCCGAGCGAAAACGCCAGCGGCGCTTCGCTGCGTCCGTGGACGGTGCCTGAAAACGTATGCGCGGCATCACTGTCCGCCCGCCCGACGGTTTCCGTTTTGACCAACGGCACCACTTTATCTTTTGTCTTCGTCTCGCCGCCGCAACCGGTAAGCATGCCCGCACACAAGACGGCCACCAGACATACGCCGACGATTGTTTTGAATTGTTTCACGGTATCCCTCCCGTCCGATTAGGCTCATTATACCCCAAAAATAATGATTGTACTATTAATCATAAACGTTGTTTTGCTTGTTTTACGTGTTCTCAATTTCTTTTTTCAGACAATAAAAAAACACCTCTACCCGAGGTGTTTTTTACTTCATCTACTTAATCCAAATGCCGTTCCAAATCGACTTCCGCCAACGGAATCAACTTCGTCCGATGTTTCAATTTGTACCAGAGATAGACCGCCAAGAATACCGGAATCCCGATATAGGCGACACTGGCGCCGTACCAATCGATGGTCTCACCGGTAAACGCCGAATAATTTTGTCCCGCCATGACAATCAAGCATACGACCAAGGCAAACACCGGCCCGAACGGATACATCGACGCCCGATACGGCAATTCACTCAGATCATGTCCCTGATAGGCAAATGCCTTGCGGAAACGATACTGGCTCGCCGCAATGCCGACCCAGGTAATAAATCCCGCCATACCGCTGATATTGACCAGCCAGTTGTATGCGACGCCGTCGCCGATAAGACTGGTCAGAAACGCCGCCAACCCGAAAATCACCGTCGCAAAGAGCGCATTGGTCGGTACGCCGCGGCGATTGACCTTGAGAAACATCTTCGGCGCTTTGCCTTCCGCCGCCAGCGCATACAGCATCCGCGTCGATACATACAGTCCCGAATTCCCCGCGGAAAGTACCGCAGTCAGAATGACCATATTCATCACGGTCGCCGCCGCCGGCAGGCCGAAGCGTTCAAACACCAACGTAAACGGACTGATGGAGATATTTTCCACCGAGCTGTTGAGCAAGTTCGGATCCGTATAGGGAATCAAAAATCCGATGACGGTAAAAGCGCCTAAATAAAAGAGCAAAATCCGCCAGAAAATCGAATGTACCGCCTTCGGTACGCTTTTTTCCGGATTTTCCGATTCGCCGGCCGCGACCCCGAGCATTTCTGTCCCCTGGAAGGAAAATCCCGCAATCATGAAAATCCCGAGTATCGCACCCCAACCGCCAACAAACGGCGCATCGCCGACCGTCCAGTTCACCGTTCCCGGCGACTGCCCGCCGACACCTAAAATCAGCAGCGCCCCGACGAACAAAAAGACCAGCACGGTAATGACTTTGATTCCCGCAAAAATAAATTCACTCTCCCCGTAGGAGCGGGTCGAGAGAAAATTAAGCGCAAAGATAATCACCAAAAACAACGCGCTCCAGATAATCGCCGGCGTATCGGGGAACCAATACTTCATGATAAGTGCCCCCGCGACCAGTTCCGCCGCCAATGTAATCGCCCAATTGAACCAATAATTCCAACCGAGCGCAAACCCGAATGCGGGATCGACGAATTTGGAGGCATAAGTCCCGAACGAACCCGATACCGGCATGTATGTCGCCATCTCTCCGAGTCCCGTCATCAGGAAGTACACCATAATCCCGATAAATGCATAGGCGACCAGCGCCCCGCCCGGGCCGGCCTGCGATACGGTTTCACCGCCGGCAACGAAAAGCCCCGTCCCGATCGTACCGCCCAAGGCAATCATATTCATGTGGCGGGCCTTCAGGCTCCGTTTCAACTTCGGCTGATTCTCCGTCCCCTTTTTTGTTTCTTCCATCGTGCGTTCACCTTCTTTTTTATACTTGGTAATAGGTCAAGTATAGCACTTCTGATTTATTTTTCAACACATTACGGAAAAAAATTGCCGATTCTTGTATTTTTCAGAAAAGTTGAGGATTTTATACGGATTTATCATTGATTTTCTTCATTGTCCGATGATTTTCTCATTCTTACAAAAAAACACCCCCATCGGGGGTGTCGCTTACAAGTCGAGGTTCGTCACATTCTTGGCGTTTTCCTGAATAAATTCCCGTCGCGGTTCGACCTTGTCGCCCATCAGTACCGTAAAAATGTGGTCTGCCGCAATCGCATCCTCCAGATGAACTTTCAACAACGTCCGGTGTTCCGGATTCATCGTCGTATCCCACAACTGTTCGGGATCCATTTCCCCGAGACCTTTGTAGCGTTGAACGGTGATTCCGTCACGGCCCGTTTCATCCAGCTTTTCACTGAGTTCGTCATCACTGTACAGGTACCACTTGCTGCGGCCTTTGCGCAACTGGTACAGCGGCGGTTGCGCGATATAGACATATCCTTCCGTAATCAACGGTGTCAAATACCGGTAGAAAAACGTCAACAGCAACGTCCGAATATGCGCGCCGTCGACGTCGGCGTCCGTCATAATGACGATTTTGTGATAGCGCAATTTACTGATATCGAATTCTTCGCCGATGCCGGTACCGAATGCCGTAATCATCGAGCGGATTTCCGCATTGCCGAGGATTTTATCCAAGCGTGCTTTTTCGACATTGATGATTTTCCCGCGCAACGGCAAAATCGCCTGGAATCTACGGTCACGCCCGGTCTTGGCCGAACCGCCCGCGCTGTCACCTTCGACAATGTAGATTTCCGTCAACGACGCATCGCGTTCGGAGCAGTCCGCCAGTTTCCCCGGCAGGCTGGAGATTTCCAGCGCGTTTTTCCGACGGGTCAGTTCGCGTGCCTTCCGCGCCGCTTCCCGCGCCCGACCGGCCAAAATCGCTTTTTCGATGACCTTTTTCCCGTCGGCCGGATTTTCTTCAAAATAGACACGCAATCCTTCCGACACGATGGTATCGACGATGCCCTTGACCTCACTGTTGCCGAGCTTGGTTTTCGTCTGCCCTTCAAATTGCGGATTGGGTACTTTGACGCTGACGACCGCGGTCAAGCCTTCCCGCACATCGTCTCCGGAGAGATTTTCCTCATTTTCTTTGATAATGCCGGTCTTGCGTCCGTATTCATTGGCGACACGGGTCAGCGCCGCCCGAAATCCGGACAGATGCGTCCCGCCTTCAACCGTATTGATATTATTGGCAAAGGTATAAATATTTTCATTGAATCCGTCGTGGTATTGCAACGCGATATCGACAATGACGCCGTCTTTTTCACCTTCAAAATCCACGATTTGCTGTTGAATCGGCTGCTTGTTTTCATTCAAGTACGATACAAACGATGTCAAGCCGCCTTCATAGTGATACACATCCTCGCGCTCTTTGCCGGGACGTTCGTCTTTGAGCGTAATGGAAATGCCCTTATTTAAAAAGGCCAATTCCCGCAACCGCACGGACAGGGTTTCATACGAATAGTTCACATGCTCGAATATATCGCTGTCCGGTAAAAAGGTGACCGTCGTGCCCGTCTCGCCGCCGTCGTCCGGATGTTCCGTCAACGGTTCGACCATCTTCCCGCGGGCAAAGCCGATGGTATAGAGTTTGTGATTGCGGCGTACTTCGACCTTGAGCCACGCGGACAAGGCATTGACCACCGACACGCCGACCCCGTGCAGACCGCCGGAGATGGCATAGCCCCCGCCGCCGAATTTCCCGCCGGCATGCAATACCGTCAGGACGACTTCAATCGCCGGCCGACCGGTCTTGTGCATATCGACCGGAATCCCGCGCCCGTTATCGACGACGGTCACACTGTTGTCCGGATGCACCGTGATTTCGATATGACTGCAAAATCCCGCCAACGCTTCGTCGATACTGTTATCGACGACTTCGTACACCAAATGATGCAGACCGCGATCGGAAGTATCACCGATATACATCCCCGGTCGTTTGCGTACCGCTTCCAATCCTTCCAGTACCTGTATATTTTTCGCGTCATACATGCCTGCTGTTTGCTGCTCTGCCATGCCCATTCCTCGTCTCTGTAAAGTAATCAATTACTGTAATTATACTATAAAATCGTAAAATTAACAAAATTGACGTCTTTCGTCAATTTTATCATTCGTAATATTCTCGGGGTAATCATTTTTATTTTATTCGCGTTTTGATATGGATTTAGTAATTCTTTTCCGCATCAGGTGCGGCCTGACGGACCAATTTATTAATCAAATTGGTTTTATGCGCCTCTGTCAATGCATCCCCCTCCAATCGTGTCAACAATCGCGCCAACAACCATTGCTCTGCAGGGGTATCATGCCGCCGCCACACCCGATCCAATGTCCGATGAATCAAGTAATGCCGCGCTTCTTCATACTCTTTTTCACTGACAGGTAAAACCTGACAGACAGCTTCATACTGCGCCGCAGGATGCCGCAACAAAAATTGCAACAACCGGCGCACGCCGTCTTCCTGTAACCGCGTCCGGCATCCGTCACAAACGCGATTTCGACAATCCGTCAACACCTGACAATACAGACAGGGTTGCCAGCCGGAATCGCGCCGCGCCTGATCCAATCGGGCCTGACGCTGCCGCAAATGCAGTATCGCCGTGCGAATTTCCGGAACGGGAATCGACTCACATTGCCGGGCTATCTCCGCTTCCTGTGCAGGCGACAGCGGGGGCAGCGACTCGTCCGGCGGATTGATTTTGTGTGCAGTAGCGGTTTGCGGCAGTACTTTGCCGGTTTTGAATTCGATATCCGTCACCGGGTCCGCATCGATTTGTTCATTTAACGACTTGAGTAATCGTTTTTTCTGCATAAACAATTCCTGCATCCAGGCGGAATTTTCCGTATACACAATCCATTTTCCATCCTGCACGACGCCGACAACGGATTTTTTAGCCAGCAGAGGACCGACCGTATCGCGCCAAATGCGACGGTACTGCTCCAGCTGCCCGCGCGGGGTCTGCTCCAAACGGTGCATGACTTGCCGAATCACATTCCCGGCGTCACTCCATTGTTCCATCTCCCTCACCGTCCAATTCAATCTGTTGCATCTTGCCTTCGAGTTCGCGCGGAATATCCGTACCGGTAATAATCATCTGAATCCGATGCGCATCAATCCACGCCAAAAACGCCAGCCGCCGGCGTTTGTCCAATTCGCTTAACACATCATCCAATAATAAAATCGGCCGCTCGCCGGTCTGCTCCTGCAAAAAATCAATCTCGCATAATTTGAGCGCGAGCACTGCCAATCGCTGTTCTCCTTGTGACCCGTAGCGCGCCATATCCCAAGTATCACGCTCCAGCCGCCAATCGCCGCGATGCGGGCCGACGGATGTATATCCGTAGCGCATATCCCGTTCCCGACTCGCCGCCAGCATTTGGCGATAGGATTCCGTATCCGGATCATCCTGGGCGGCATACGGACGAAGATACCGCAGACTCATCTCCGTTTTCGTATCACTGATTTCCGTAATGACCTCTTGTAAACGCCGATTCCATGCATCCATCGCGCTCAGACGCGCAGCCGTAATATACGCCGCTTGCTGCGCCAATTGTTCATCCCAGCCGTAAGCACTGCTCTCGTCGCCGATTTTCAGGCAACGGTTACGCTGTGCCAATACGCGATTGTAGCGAAGGAGCGCGTCATAGTACAGCGGATTGGCACGAGCCAACGATAAATCCAAAAACCGCCGACGCGGTTGCGGACCTCCTTTGACCAGCTGAATATCGTCCGGACCGAAAAAAATCGTCTGTAAAGTCTCCACCAATTCTTTCTGCTTGACCGGCGTATCATTTAATGTCATTTCTTTGCGGTCACGCCGATGTATTTTGAGACGAATTTTTTGCTCGACTTGCCGATGTACGAAATCAACCCCGACAGAAGCACTGTCCGCGGCATGCAAAATCACCACGGCATCTCGATTGGTCCGCGGTGATTTGCCGACCGACGCCATGTACAGCGCCTCCAGAATCGATGTTTTGCCGCCGCCGTTCGGACCGTGAATCAATGTCACCAATCCGTCAAATGTAATCTGTTTCGCCGTATATTTACGGAAATTGACGACCTGCAGCGAATTAATCTTCATCGGTTTCCCGTACCAACAACAACGTGCCGATATCAGGGATATCTACCCGGTCACCGACGGTCAGTTGCTTGCGAATGACCGTGCACGGAGCACCGTTTACCCAAATATCGCCGCTAAGGATGAATTGCTTGGCCGCACCGCCCGAGGCGACAATCCCTTCCCATTTTAATAATTGGTCAAGGGCAATGGTCTCCGTCGTAATGGCTACTTTTTTCATTTAATTTCCCCGCATCGGTGTCACAATATACCGATATAATTCATCCTGCTCCTGTTCTACCAGCATCGGTCCGTTGGGCAACATATGCAATGTCACCGTATCGCCGTACGAATGTTTCAAGATATCCAATAAATAAAAACAATTGAAAACAATATCCAGCGGCGCTCCCTCATATTGACAGGGAATTGTTTCTTCCATACTGCCGTACTCCGCACTGACAACACTGGTTTCAAGTTGATTGTCGCTCCATTTCAACGTCACCGTCCGATAGGTCATGTTGCGGGCAATCAATGCCGCCCGTTCCAATGCGGCCGTCAAGGATTTTCTGTCGATGACCGCTTTGGCCTGAAACGTCGCCGGGAACACCCGCCGGTAATCGGGAAATTCACCTTCAATCAACGACGCGACAAAGTACACATTGCCGAATGAAAAAGCCACTTTGGAACGGAACCAGTGAATCGTCACCGGAATGCTGTCTTCTGCCGGCAATAACCGAATCAAATCCGCCCATACTTTTTCCGGAATGACCAGGGATACCGGTCGTGCCATGGCCTCTTCCAATTCGACATCGCGACAGGCCAACCGGTGAGTATCCGTCGCCACCATCCGCGCCCGGCGATATTGGGCTTCCAATAAAATCCCCGTAAAAATCGCGCGTTGGTTATCTCCGCCGACCGCAAATCGGGTCTGTTGGTACATATCTTTGAGTTGGTCGCTCGGCAATACGGCGGTTTGTGTCTGATCCAATGTTTCCAAACGCGGAAATTCACCGGCAAGCCCCATGACCAAATCATTTTCGCTTTGGCCGCAAGAAACCGTGACGACTTTTTCTTTGTCCGTATGAATGGTGACGGATGGAGCACTGAATTTTTTGACCAAGTCAATCAAGTACGGTGCACGGATGACCGTATCGCCGCTTTCCATGACGGTAGCCGGAACCTCTACATGAATACCGATAATATAATCGGTTGCTTCGATTTCCAAACAATCATCATGCGCGGAAAAGAAAATTCCCAAATCATCATTATTGGCGATTTTGGATGTGGCAGCACGACTGACCGTATCCAGAGCACGTTGCAATTGTGCGGTTTCGATTTGAATGTTCATAGTGGCCTCCTGTGATTCGACTGAATAAATAGAAAAATGCTTAAAAGAGCAGTAGTAATAGTAGGGACGGTGGATATGTTGACAACAAATCCCAATCCGTACGCTGTGGGACGTGGATGGCGCGGATAACTTCGTGGATAACAAAATCGAGCTATCCACGATATCCTCCGAAACGGAAATAAAATCGTGAGGGAAGGATATATCCACAAGTTATCCCCGGTTATTGCACGGAGTCATCCCCGACGAGTTGTCGTTTCATGTGTTGGATTTCTTCTTTGAAGGATGTGTCGGTATTGATTTTCTTGGTGATTTTTTCATAGGCATAGATAATGGTGGTGTGATCCCTGCTGAAAAAAGAACCGATTTGGGTAAAGGACCAGTCCAGCAATTCGCGGCACAAATACATCGATACTTGACGTGCAGTCGCGATATTTTTCGGTCGTGACTTCCCGAGAATTTTTTTGCGGTCGACTTTGTAAAAGCGTGCAATCTCCGCGATAATCATTTCGGCGTCGAGCGGTTTTCGTTTGTTTTTCGGTAATAAATCGGCCAGGTATTCCTTGGTTTGTTCAAGTGAAATCGGACCCGTGAGATGGTTGGTTTGTTGCTCGATGCCATAGTAGGTCAAAATGCGGTTGAAGGCTTTTTCCACATCCCGCATGTTTTGATAAAAATTTTCCGCGATGAATTGGATACTGTCTGCGCCTAGCGGAAAATGTTCCGCGGTCGCCAGTTGTTGCAAGTAGGCACTGCGGATTTCAAAATCGGGCGGCTTGATTTCCACGACCAGACCCGCACTGAAGCGACTGGTCAATCGGTTTTCGATTTCTTCAATATCTTCCGGCAAGCGGTCGCAGGTCATGACGATTTGTTTGCTGTAATTGAGCAGCTCGTTGAACGTATGAAAAAACTCTTCCTGGGTACCGTCTTTTTTACCGAAAAACTGGACATCATCAATCAAAAGATAGTCGACATTACGATATTTTTCCCGAAATTGTTGATTGAGATTGATGTCGCGTTTGCTTAAAGAAGAAATAAAATCATTGGTAAATTGTTCGCTGGTCAAAAACAGCACCGTTTTTTCCGGGGTATGCGTACGGACATGGTTGCAAATCGCATGCATGAGATGCGTTTTGCCGAGGCCTGATTTACCGTAAATAAAAAACGGATTTTGCTGTTGGGCGGGAGCTTCCGCGACGGCTTTCGCGCTGGCAAAGGCCATTTGATTCGGTTTGCCGACGATAAAATTGGCAAACGTATATTCCTGATTAATCGGGATACCGGTGTGAACGGGAAGTTCTGCCCGCGCGGGGGTTGTCGACTGTTCTGTCGGCAGCACGGGGAGCGGCGGTGAGACCGTCGGTACGGCCGGCGGTGTGGGCGGCACTTCCGGTAGTTTCGCCAGATAGGCCGAGCGTTCTTCCTGTGTCAGCGAGAGTGTTTGGGTGAGCGGCGGTATCAGCGAGGAATCCGACAAGCTTGACGATACGGGATTCGTTTCGCTTGCGGTCATAATACTGACAGCCAGCGGTGCACCGTTCATTTCGTTGACAACGGCTTGTAAATCCGTAAATAAATTATTTTCGAGCCAAATTTTGTGAAACGGTTTGGCGACTTGCAAGACGAGTTCCGTATCGTCGGCGCGGATAGGAATCACATTGGTTTGCAACCAGTCAACCGATTCGGTGGAGATACGAAGTGTCAATTGGCTCAATATGATTTGCCAAAAATCATTGACATTGGGTAACATATACACTCCTTATGCATGTGAAAATGTAGAATAAGTCCCGTCATGCCTTTGTGCGCAGAATGTTATCCTGTGGAAAACGGGGACAAAATGTGGATAAGTTGATGTGATTTCATTTTACCATATTTTATGTAGCGGAGAAAGACGGAGACAGACGGGACGTTTGTAGGGGGAGAAAAATAAAAAATCCCTCCGCCGAGCGGAGGGATTACATTCAGTGACGGACCAATCGGCAATGCAAGAGACCGATGAGAAATCCGATAAATGCAAAACTGATCCAGCCGAGTCCGTAATTGAACAGCGGCAAATAGGTTTCACCGAAGGTATTGACAGCAGCCAAATCGACGCCGGCGGTACGCAGTCCGTCCCATACGGAAGGAATCAATGTCAGACCGATGGTCCAGGCGTATACGGCACGACGATGGCCGAAATACGGAGAGGCAAAGGTCAATGCCATTAACACCATGGTGAGCGGATAGAGAAACATCAGAATCGGAATCGCGGCGGAAATAATCGTCGACAGGCCGATGATACCGACACATCCCGAAAAGACCGAAAAGACGGTGACCCATGTCCGATAGGAAAGGGCGGGGATTAATTCCGAAAAATACGAGCCGCAGGATGAAATCAGACCGATACTGGTCGTCAAGCAGGCAAGCAGGACGATAAAGGCGAGAATAATCGCGCCCGGTGCGCCGAAATAATACTGTGTAGACAAGGCCAAGACGGGGGCACCCGTTTCCTGCAGGCCGATACCGGACACGCTGGTTGCACCGATATTGGCAATAAAGATATAGACAAACGCCAAGCAAAGGGCAGCGACAATGCCGGATTTCATCGTGGCGGCGGCAATTTCTTTTTCATGCTGCGCGCCGTACTGTTTGACGGATTTGACAATCAAGATGCCGAATACCAGTGAAGCGAGTGCGTCCATGGTATTGTAGCCGTCCAAGAACCCTTGCGCAAACGCCAATCCGGATGTGGCATACAGCGCGACCGGCGGTTGCGGTTCGCCGATCGGATTGAGCAATGATTGGGCAATTAAAATAAATAATAACAATAATAATGCCGGTGTCAAAAACTTACCGATTCGTTCCACCAATTTACTGGGGGAAATGGAAAACCACCAGGAAATAACAAAGAATGCGGCCAAGAACAATCCCAGTTCGGTTGTACCGGCGCCGCTTCCCAAGAAGGGGCGAACGGCAATTTCGTACGAGACGGTGCCCGTACGGGGTATCGCAAAGCAAGGGCCGATGGTCAAGTATAATAGTACGGTAAAAAATACACCGTACCACGGATGTACCCGTCCGGCGAGGTCTTGCAGGTCACGACTGCCCGAGTACCCGATAGCGATGACACCCAATAACGGAAGCCCGACGCCGGTAATCAGGAATCCCAATGTGGCGAGCGGGAAGTTGGTCCCGGCTTGCTGTCCGAGTGATGCCGGAAAAATGAGGTTGCCCGCTCCGAAGAATAATGCAAACAGCATCAGCCCGATGGCGACGTAAGCGGAACGAGAAATTTTTGTGTCCATAATGAGTATCCTCCCTATTCAAGTTAGTTCTCACTATTATAATCGAATCAAACGGCTGTTTCAATAGAAATCGAGAAAAAATATAAAAAAATATCGCCTCATTGAGAATCGTCCCTGAAACACATCAAAACAGGGACCGAACGGAGACAAAAATCATGACGTCGGCGGAAATGTTTGACAGGAGCGCTGTTTTTCAATATAATAATTTTGTTATGAGCAAAGGTCCGATACTAACGGAAAGATCCGTTAAATATAGTAAGGAGGTGGGCTAGATGAAACGTACATATCAACCGAACGTATTGTGGCGCAAACGCACGCACGGATTTCGTGAACGTATGAAAACCAAAGGCGGCCGCATGGTGCTCAAGAGAAGAAGATTAAAAGGTAGAAAAACATTGTCCGCCTAAACGAGGCGACGCGAGAACTTGGCCTCGGCCAAGTTCTTATTGTCTAAGGTGAAAAGTATGAATGATCTCAAAAAAGAGTATCGCATACGCGAAAATCGTGAGTTTCGGTATGTGTATCGTCGCGGCAAGGTATGGGTATCGTCGCGGGCGGTGCTGTATGTCCTGCCGCAAGCGGGTCAATCGACACGTATCGGTTTTGTCACCGGCAAAAAAATCGGTTCGGCCGTGCAACGCAATCGGGCGCGGCGTTTGATGCGTGAAGTCTATCGGCTGCATCGGGACCGATTACAGCAGGGGTATTTGTTGGTATTGGTCGGTCGCGGTCCGTTACCGCGGGCGACGTATGCCGAAGCGGAAAAAGAGATTGTCGGCTTGTGGAAACGGGCCCGTGTGATGAAGTGATGAAACGGCTGTTGCTCGGTTGTATACGGGGCTATCGCCGCTATCTGTCGCCGCTCAAATCGCCGTGCTGTCGGTTTGTCCCGACGTGCAGTGAATATGCGCTGGTGGCGATTGAGCGGTTCGGTGCGGTCGTCGGTACGTGGCTGGCGTTGTGCCGCATTGCCAAATGCCATCCCTTTCATCGTGGCGGGTATGATCCTGTTCCGCCCCGTTCAACACCGCGGAACTGAGGAGGAGTGCAGTGAGTATTTTCAGCGATGCGATTGATTTTTTAGCGTCGATTATGCAGGTGTTTTTATCCTTTTGTTATGGGATTACGGTACACTTGGGTACGCCCAGTTACGGGATTGCCATTATTTTAATGACCGTATTGATTAAGGTGGCGCTGTTGCCGCTGGCTATCAAACAAATCCGCTCGATGAAGGGGATGCAGGAACTGCAGCCGCGGATTCAGGAATTACAAAAAAAGTATAAGGGCGATCCGCAACGAATGCAGCAGGAAATGGCCAAGATGTATCAGGAGCTGGGTGTCAATCCGCTGTCCGGTTGCTTGCCGATGCTGATTCAGATGCCGTTTTTGATTTCGATTTTCTATGCGTTGCGCGAGTACAGCTATGACCCGGAACACATGAGCTTTTTGTGGTTACCGAGTCTGGGCGCGGCCGATCCGCTGTATATTTTGCCGGTGTTGTCCGCGTTGTCGACGTTTATCATGCAAAAGCAGACCATGTCGACGAGCAGTGCATCGGGCGCGGCGGCACAGCAACAAAAGGTCATGCTTGTCTTCATGCCGCTGTTTATCGGGTATATCAGTTTGCAGTTTCCCAGCGGGCTGGTCATCTACTGGGTCGTATCCAATTTGTTCCAAATGATACAGCAGTTCATCATGTTTCGTGCGGAGCCGAAAGGAGTCAAGTCATGAGAGAGTGTTTGGAAGTCACGGGAAAGACTGTCGAAGCGGCGGTCAATCAGGCGCTTGCAACGTGGAATGTGACTCGTGACGAGGTGGAAATTATCGTTGTGGAAGAGCCGAGCAAAGGGTTTTTGGGGTTCGGCGCGCGCGATGCAAAAGTCAAGGTGTTTCGCAAAGACACTGCGGCGGCCGCTCCGACACCCGCTGTCAAGTCGGTAGAAGAAGTCGCGCCGGGCGTAGCGGTGTTTAATGACGTGCGTTCGACCGAGCCGACGACACCTGGCGCAGCGCCGGAGACAATCAGTTTGACGGAGACCGAGCCGCTGACGTTGGAGCGGGCATCCGAGCCGGAGCCGCCGGCGCAAGTCGTCATTGCATCTGACGAGGAAGAAAAGGAAAGTGCTTCGCACCGGCGCGGGCGGGAGCGCGATGCGTTTTTCTCGGAAGCAGAACAGGACGTTGCCGCACAACGCGGAAAAGAGTTCTTGCAGCAGGTGACGCAATCGATGGGAGTTGCGGTCATGATTGAAAAAATGACGTCACCGGATATGATTCGGTTGCATTTGCACGGAGACGATTTGGGGCTGCTCATCGGCAAGCGCGGGGCGACGCTGGACGCGTTGCAATATTTAACGAACCTCGCCGCCAATCGTGATGTGCGGGGACGGTACTTCATCATGCTGGACGTGGAAAATTATCGCGCGCGACGGGAAGAAACGCTTGTCGCCCTGGCACGACGGATGGCGACGAAAGTAAAGAAGAATCGGCGCAAGGTCGTTTTGGAGCCGATGAATGCCTATGAACGGAAAATCATTCACACCGCCCTGCAGGATGATCCGCAGGTATATACACTGAGTGAGGGAGAATATCAGAATCGGCATCTGGTAATCCATTACCGCGAATAATCGACCGGGGCAACCCGGTCTTATTTTTTAGGAAGGGCAAGTATGTATAGAGAAGATACGATTGCGGCCTTGGCGACACCGGTCGGCCAAGGCGGAATCGGGATTGTGCGAATCAGCGGCCGTGAGGCGCTGCAGGTAGCGGCGCGGGTATTTCAGCCGCGTCACGGTCGTGTGACGGAGATGAAAGGGTACCGGGCGGCATACGGTCATATCGTGGAGAACGGGCAACGCGTCGATGAAGCGATTTTACTGGTGATGCGTGCGCCGAAATCTTACACGGGCGAAGATGTTGCCGAGTTGCAACTCCACGGCGGAATGCTGGCGGTGGAGGCGGCGCTCCGCGCGGTGTTGCGCGCCGGTGCGCGGGCGGCGGAACGCGGCGAGTTTACCGAGCGTGCGTTTTTGAACGGTCGTTTGGATTTGGCGCAGGCGGAAGCCGTGCAGGATATTATTGCGGCGCGCAGCAAGACGGCGCTGGGGGTGGCGGTCGGCCAATTGGGCGGTCGCTTGTCGGCATGGGTCCGGGCCGCGGCCGATGAATTGGCGGCGCTGATTGCGTCACTGGAAGTCACGCTGGATTATCCGGATGAAGATTTGACGGAATTGAGCCGAACGGACACATTGGCCGCAATCGACAAGACAACAGCGGAGTTGCGCGCCCTCATCGCCAAATCACAGGCGGGGAAAATCTGGCGCGAAGGCGTCAAGACGGTCATCAGCGGCCTGCCGAATGCGGGCAAATCGAGTCTGCTCAATTACCTGCTGGCGGAAGAGCGGGCGATTGTCACCGATATTCCGGGGACGACACGCGATACGATCAGTGCGTATGCGACGCTGGCGGGGGTTCCGCTCGAGTTGGTAGATACGGCGGGGATTCGCGAGAGTGACGATGCCGTCGAGCAAATCGGTATCCGTCGGGCGCAGGCGGCGCAGAATCAGGCCGATATTATCTTGGCGCTGGTGGACGGGTCGTCGCCGCTGACGGCGCCGGCGCGGACGTGGCTGGCTTCTTTGCGCGGACGTCCGGTTATTGTTCTGGTCAATAAAATCGATCTGGGGTGTCGGGTGACGGCTGAGGAAGTGCAGGCATTGGCAGGCGATGTACCGGTCCATTTCGTGTCGGTCTTGCAGGAGAAAGGGACGGAGGCCATCGGGGCGACGCTGCGCCGGTTGGTGGTGACCGAGCAGATACAGGCCGGCGAGGATGTATTGCTGACCAATGCCCGCCAGCAACAATGGGCGGAAACGGCGTTGGAAGCACTTTTGGCGGCGCGGACGGCACTGACCGACGGACTGACGGTTGATTGCGTGACGGAAGATTTACGGGCGGCGTGGGATGCCCTCGGGGCTATTATCGGACGGCGTGCCGAGGAAGATATCGTCAGTGAGATTTTCCGCCGGTTCTGTGTCGGCAAATAGAAGGAGAGACGAAAGGAATGCAAGTAATTGCGACATATGATGTGATTGTCATCGGGGCGGGTCATGCCGGCTGTGAGGCGGCGCTGGCTGCGGCTCGGCTCGGGGCGCGGACACTGGTGGTGACCATCAGCTTGGAAAATATCGCGATGATGCCGTGCAATCCCGCCATCGGCGGCCCGGGCAAGAGCCACTTGGTGCGGGAAGTCGATGCCTTGGGCGGGGAAATGGGAATCGTCGCGGATGAGACCGCCATTCAGATGCGCATGCTCAATCGCGGCAAAGGACCCGCTGTGCATTCGCTGCGCGCGCAATCGGACAAAAACGCCTACCATCGGCGGATGAAGTCGATTTTGGAAAACGAGCCGAATGTAGCGGTTAAACAGCTTATGGTGACGGAGTTGGTGATTCGCGACGGCGCCGTGTGCGGTATTCGCAGTGAACTGGGTGAGGAGTATGCGGCGCGGGCGATCGTTTTGGCGACGGGCACGTATCTTTCAAGCGAGATTTTAATCGGTGATGCCAAGTATTACGGCGGTCCGAACGGTCATCGTCCGAGCATGCATTTGGGTGATTCGTTGCGGGCGGCGGGCATTCGTCTGCAGCGGTTCAAGACGGGGACCCCGACGCGGGTCGACCGACGGACGTTGCATACAGAGGCGATGACAGTCCAGGAAGGCGACCCCGATTTTCATACCTTTTCCTTTCTGTCCGAACGGAAAAATCGTAATGCCGCGTGTTGCTGGTTGACCTATACCAACGAGACAACGCATGACATTATCCGGCAGAATCTGCATTTGGCACCGCTATATGCGGGCAAGGTGACCGGCGTCGGCGCGCGCTATTGCCCGTCGATTGAAGACAAAGTCGTACGGTTTGCGGATAAAGAGCGCCACCAGCTGTTTGTCGAGCCGGAAGGTTTGGATACGACGGAAATGTACGTGCAGGGGATGTCCACCTCGCTGCCCGTGGCGGTACAATATGCGTTTTTGCGGACGATACCGGGTTTGGAAGCGGTGGAAATCATGCGTCCTGCCTATGCCATCGAGTATGACTGTCTCGATCCGCTGCAATTGACGGCGGGACTCATGCACAAAACGATTCGGGGGCTCTTTTCCGCCGGTCAGGCCAACGGCACCTCGGGCTATGAAGAGGCGGCGGCGCAGGGATTGATTGCGGGGATTAATGCCGCCCGTCTGCTCAAGGGACAAGAGCCGTTCACGTTGACCCGGGCGGAATCGTATATCGGGACATTGATTGACGACTTGGTGACGAAAGGGACCACCGAACCGTACCGGATGATGACCAGCCGGAGCGAGTATCGCTTGTTGTTGCGTCAGGATAATGCGGACTTGCGCCTGACCCCGAAAGGACGTGCAATCGGACTGGTCGACGATGCGCGCTGGGAGCGATATTTAGAAAAACGGCAAGCCGTTGACGGCGGTCGTCGCCGCCTGGAAGAAACCGTGCTGACACCGACCGACGATACCAATCGCCAACTTCGGGAGTGGGGTACCGCGCCGCTCAAGACGGGTGCGACGGCCGCGCAGTTGTTGCGTCGCCCGGAAATCAACTACGCGATGCTTTGTGCGTGGCTGGGTTGGGATGAACTGCCCGTCGATGTGCGCGAAGAGTTGGAAGTGAGCATTAAGTATGAAGGCTATATCCGGAAGCAGGCCGACCGCATTGCTCGCCAGCAACGAATGGAGACGACGGTATTGCCGAGTATCGACTATGCGCAACTGAAAGGGATTTCGCTTGAAGCTCGCCAAAAGTTGGCCGCGCAGCAGCCGGAAACCTTGGGGCAGGCATCGCGGATATCGGGGGTCTCGCCGGCGGATATTTCGGTGTTGATGATTTATTTGGAACAGCGGAGGCAGCGTCATGACGATTGAAACGGAATTGTGCGCGGCGCGGATACGCAGTGAGTTGGCGGCGGCCGGCGTCGAGGTGGACGACCGGCAAGCGCAGCAATTGCAGCGCTTTTATGAAGCGGTGATTGCCCGCAATCAGGTGATGAATTTGACTGCCATTACCGCCGCGGACGAATTTTTGCGCAAGCACTATCTCGATTCTCTGTTCGGTGACGATCCGGAGCGCTGGAGCGATATTCATTTTGCACTTGACCTCGGAACGGGTGCCGGATTTCCCGGTATTCCGCTCTCCATCGTCCATCCGGATACCCGGTGGACCCTGCTTGATGCAACGGCGAAAAAATTGCGGTTTTTGGAAGAAATTGCGGCAACACTGGAATTAAAAAATGTAAACGTCTTGCACGGGCGTGCGGAAGAGGTGGGACACGCCACGCAGTGGCGGGAACGGTTTGATCGGGTGACATCGCGTGCGGTGGCCGCTCTCCCGGTATTGGCGGAGTGGGCGTTGCCGCTGGTGCGGGTAGGCGGGTCGTTTTGGGCCTTCAAGGGGCCGAAAGCGGAAGCGGAAATTCGCAGTGCCGAGCGGGCGGTCGGTCTGCTCGGCGGTACGATTGTCAGTGTGGATACGGCGACATTGCCGGGTACACAGGAGCGGCGAACGTTGATTATCATTGAAAAGACGGCACCGACTCCGAAGGCATATCCCCGCCCCTATGCCAAAACGAAAAAGCGGCCCTTGTAACGGAGGTGGAGCGCATGAAAGCGGAAGATTATCGAATCGGTAAAACAAAGAAAGTCCGTTTGGCGGCATATCGGACGGCGCCTCCCGACGATGCGGTCAAAGCGGATTATATCGGAGAAGAGTTTGATCGCCGTTTGGCTGAGCTGGCGGAGTGGCAGGAACGTCTGTATGCGGAAAACAAGTATGGATTGGTCGTGGTCTTGCAGGCGCGGGATGCGGCCGGCAAAGACAGTTTGATTAAAAAGGTATTTGCGCACCTGAATATTCAGGGCGTGCACGTGGCCAATTTCAAACAGCCGACCGCGGAAGAAAGCGACCATGATTATCTGTGGCGCATCAACAAGGCGTTGCCGGCGCGCGGTGATATCGCCATCTTTAATCGTTCGCATTATGAAGATGTCTTGGTGACGCGGGTGCACGATTTGCTGGAAACGGGTCCGTTTCCGAACGAGCTGATCGAATCCGACATTTGGCAGGAACGCTACCGCCAAATCAATGACTGGGAACGATATCTGACGGAAAACGGTATTTTCGTGCTTAAGTTTTTCCTGCATGTTTCACGTGAAACACAGGCGGAACGATTGGTGGAACGAATTCGCCGACCGGAGAAAAACTGGAAATTTTCCTATACCGATATCAGTGAGCGGCGACTCTGGGATGAGTACAGCAACATCTACGGCGATATGCTGGCGGCCACCTCGACCGAGACGGCACCGTGGTATGTCATCCCCGCGGATAAAAAGTGGTACACCCGCTACCTGGTGCTGGATATCGTGACGGCGTTCATGCGACGGTTAGCACCGCAGTATCCGGAGCCGACCGGCAAGGAGAAGGAAGAGTTGATGCGTTGGAAACGATATCTTGCGGAAGAAAAGGATATCAATCTGGCGGATTTGTGGATGTGAAGTACCGCGCCCCGAACGGCGCGGTTTTTTGTTGCCGCAAAGAGATGTTTCACGTGAAACGTCGGACGGGACTTCAGCGACCGTATTCCGTGCCCGGCGGATGTGGTATACTGATAGAGTATGTAGAGGAGGTGCTACGGTGGGCAAACGAATTGCGGTCATGAATCAGAAGGGCGGCGTCGGCAAAACGACGACGGCCGTGAATTTGGCGGCCTGTTTGGCGGAATGCGGCAAGCGGGTGCTGCTGGTGGATGCGGACGCGCAGGGCAATGCGACCAGCGGTATCGGCATCGATAAAGAACAGGTCAAGGTATCCGTGTATGATGTGCTCATCAATCAAACGCCCGCCCGCAAAGCCATTCGCCCGGCGCGTCCGGAGGGATTGGATGTACTGCCGGCAACGATTGCGCTGGCCGGTGCGGAGGTGGAGTTGGTGACGCTCCCGCAACGGGAAGAACGTATGCGGCAAGCGTTGGCGGATGTGACGGACGAGTATGATTATATTTTTATCGATTGTCCGCCGTCGTTGGGATTGCTGACGGTGAATGTGTTGGTCGCGGCCGACGCCGTTTTGATTCCGATTCAGGCGGAATACTATGCACTGGAAGGGGTCGCGCAATTGTTGCAGACGATTCGTTCCGTGGCGCATGAGTGGAACCCGCGGTTGAGCGTGGAAGGCGTCTTGCTGACCATGTATGACGGCCGCACGAATTTGGCGTTGCAAGTGGCCGACGAAGTGAAAAAATATTTTCGGGAGAAGGTCTATCGGACTATGATTCCGCGCAATGTACGGCTCAGCGAGGCACCGAGTTACGGAGAACCGATTATTATTTACGATCCGCGGTCCAAAGGGGCGGAGGTCTATCGGCGCTTGGCGCAGGAGGTGTTGGCACATGACGCGTAAGGCATCGGGATTGGGCAAAGGACTGGGGGCATTACTTCCGGAACGGGCAGCCGAAGCGGACGAGGTGATTCGGATTGCCGTTGACAAGATTGTCCCCAATGCTCATCAGCCGCGGCGGGAGTTTGCCGAAGGCGCATTGCGGGAGCTGGCGGACTCTATCCGGGAGTACGGTGTGGTGCAGCCCTTGCTGGTCTGCCGGCAAGGTGACGGCTACATGCTGGTGGCGGGGGAACGACGCTGGCGGGCGGCGCAGTTGGCCGGGCTCGCGGAGGTGCCGGCTATCGTTCGGGAGTATGATGATCCCGCGCGGGCGGCAATAGCCCTGATTGAGAATATCCAACGGGAAAATCTCAATCCGATAGAAGAAGCGTCGGCGTATCGGCGGCTGACGGAAGAATTTTCTTTTACACAGGCGGAAATGGCGGCCAAAGTGGGTCGCAGTCGACCCTATGTGGCAAATTTGTTGCGCCTGTTACAGTTGCCGGACGATGTCCAAGCGCGGTTGGCCTCGGGCGAGTTGACGCCGGGGCAGGTACGACCGTTGCTCACGCTATCGGCGGCACAGCAATCGGTATGGGCGGCCGATATTGCGCGGCAAGGATGGTCGGCGCGACAGGTAGAGGCGGCCTTGGCACGCAAAAAAAGAACGAAGCGACCGTCGAAGAAACGCAAGCCGAGCGGATCGCTGGCGGCCTACTTGACGGATATGACCGATAAAATCACCCTGCAGCTGGGGACGCCGGTACGGATTGATACCGAAGAGAAGAACGGACATGTCAGCGGCACGGTGACGATTGCCTTTGCGGATTTGCAGGAATTGGAACGCTTGCTGGCGTATCTGGAAGACTGATTGTTTCACGTGAAACAGGAGGCTGTATGACAGGAATAGGAAGTACCGCCGATACGATTTTGCTGGGGATACTGATTGCCCTGCTGGTCATTGTATTGGTATATATTTTATTATTGCGGTACCAGGTGAACCGCTTGTCACGCAATTATATGATGTTTATGCGCGGGGCGAACGGGCAGACCTTGGAAAATAAATTGGGCACGGAAGTTCGCCGCTTGCGGGAAATGACGGAGAAAATCTCCGAAACGGTGGCGGAGCAAAAAAACTTGTCGCGTGTCCAGAACAGCGCATTGCAAAATGTCGGCTTCGTGCAGTATCAGGCGTTTCCCGACAGCAGTCAGCGGGAGAGTTTTTCGTTGACGGTGTTGGACGGAAATCGCTCGGGAATCACCTTGACCGCACTCAGCGGTCGCAATGAATCGCGACTCTATGCCAAACTCGTGCGGGACGGACAGTACACGGTCCGCGCCAGTGCGGAAGAAGAGGAAAGCCTGCGGCAGGCCTTGCTCCGGCACGGTACGGAGGTAAGCGGCGGAGACGGCGATGCATTGGCATAAGGAGAAAGACCGCATCGTGGTGTCCGTGAAGCGACGGCACTGGTATGGGGTCGTGGCGGGGGTCGTCTTGCTCTGGCTTGTTGCACTCGGGTTGATCGTGTGGACACTGGGGCAGGCGGGCGAGATGCAGCGCTTACGTGAGGAAAACGAGTTGTATGCCCGGCAGGCGGAAATGACGGCGCAGCGATTGACGGAGATGGAGTCGCGCTTGGCGGAGCTGGACGCGTTGGATGCGGAAATCCGCAGTTTGATGAGCGGTACGACGGCGGGGCGCGGTGACGGCGGTGTGATTTCCGTAGCGCCAACGACTGCGGTCAGTCCGAGCGCATTGCTGACGAGGTTGGGAGAGGTGGCCGACCGGATGGAGACGCGGCGGATTTCGTTGTCGTTGGTACGGGCGACACTGCGAGACGGCACGGAAGTCGCGTGGGTGCCGCCGTTGCGGGCAGGCGCCGTCAATCCGGATACCCCGTCGATGGCGCCGGTGCGAGGCGGAGAGCTGACGGACCCGTTCGGTTGGCGCTCGGATCCGTTTACCGGTGAACAGCGGTTTCATGAAGGCATCGACCTGGCTGCCGCTTACGGTACGCCGATTGTCGCGACGGCAAACGGCATCGTGACGCGTGCGGAATGGGTCGACGGCTACGGCAATCTCGTCGAGATTCAGCACGTCGGCGGTGTCATCACGCGCTACGGTCATAATTCTCTCGTGACGGTGCGGGTCGGAGACCGAGTCGAGGCCGGTCAGGTGGTGGCGTTTATGGGCAGTACCGGGCGCAGTACCGGCTCGCATGTCCACTATGAAGTACGAATCAACGGCGTGGCGGTCGATCCGATGTTGTTCATCCGACCGCAGCGGCAGGTGCCGAACAAATAACTGAGCGCGTTCGCTCCGGTGTACGGCGGAGCGTGATGAAACCGATCCGAAATCATTTCGGGTCGGTTTTTGTATGGTGCAAACGGATATTCGGTGCAGATGTGGTGTCGCGGCGGCGAGCAGGTCGGCACGGAGAGTGACTGCAGTAACGGCGGCATGATGAATGCGCGAACAGACAGGCGATAGTCCCTTCATTCGACGGGCATCCTCGAAACGGTTTCCGGTCGTAGCGGGACGCTGCGCTGATGGCGACAAGATTGGTATAATAGAGAAAAAGGAGGGCATATGGCGGAGCGGATAGAGTTGGTATACGGCCGCGCCGGGAGCGGCAAGTCGCGGTACTGTTACGAAGCAATCGGCGCGTGGCGGCGCAAGGAGCAGGATCCCGCGGTCCTGTTGGTGCCGGACGGAATTTCCCACACGGCGGAGCGGGAGCTGGCGGCGGTCTTGGGCGGCGGTTTTGCGGATGTCGATGTGGTCGGTATGGCGCGCCTGGGCTATCGGGTACTGCAGGAAGCCGGCGCAGTCGGTACAGGCGTTTCGGTATTGGGGCAGCAGTTGATTATGCGCAAATTGTTGCTCACGGCGGCGGATGCGCTGGCGGTCTTGGGGCGGGCAGCGCGACAGCCGCATTTTGCGGAAGAAATGGTGCGCGCCGTACACGAATTGATGCTGTATCGGGTGCCGCCGGAGGCCTTGCTGGCGGTGCAGCCCCGAGTGTCGGAGCGCCTGGGGGCAAAGCTGGCGGATACGGGACGATTGTATGCCGACTATATAGAGTATGTACGGACGCATTTTCCGGACGGTGCCGATCGGCACGAGAAGATGTTGGCGGGGATTGCGTCGTCTAAGCGATTGGCACGCGCGGCGGTATGGATAGACGGATTCAGCGTATTTGCGCCGCGGGACTGGGAAATTATCGCGGCGTTGATGCGACGGGCGGCGCGGGTGACCTTGACGCTGACGCTGGACCCGGCGGACAAAGAACGTTCCGCGGCCCAGACGGATATCTTTCACCGAGGGTATGAGATTTACGAACGATTGCGTCGGGAAGAGTTTGTCTTGACGGAGCGGCCGTTGACGGCGGCGCCGCGGTTCGGCGTGCCCGCCTTGGCGCAGCTGGAGCGGGCGGCGTTCGGTACGGAGACGGCAGCGGTACCGGCGACCGGTATCCGGGTGACGGCCGCGCGGAGTCGTGCGGATGAGGTCGATGCCATCATGCGGGAGATGACCCGCCTGGTCCGTGAAGAGGGGTATCGGTGGTCGGACTTGACCGTTTTACTGCGCGATCACACGGCGTATACGGATGAATTGGTGCGTGCGTGCGAGCATTATGAAATCCCGTATTTTACGGATTGGCAACGGACGATGCGCCATGAGGCACCCGTCCGACTGATGGCGGCGGTCTTGGCGATTGCGGCCTACGGCTGGCAGACGGAATCGGTTCTGGCCGCGCTCAAGACGGGACTGCTGGCAGTGGACGGCGTGGAACGGCTGGAGGCGGTGTGCCGCGCCTACCATGTGACGGTACGGGATTGGCAGCGGCAAGGACGCTGGGAATTTCGTTCGCGGCGCTCATTGGTCGCCGAGGAAATGCCGTCCGCCGAGCAAGTCGCGGAGTGGGAGGAAATCGACACGATTCGCAGGGCGGCGCAGGCCGCGCTCGCGCCGTTGCTTCGCGGGTTGCAGGAGGCGACGACGGTACGGGCGCAGGCGACGGCCATCTATCAATGGTGGACGGAGCAAGGTATATTGACGCGTTGGCTGGAGGCGGCGAAGACGGAGGAAGTTCGTCGTGCGCGGCGGCAGGTGGCGGAACGGTTGGTACAGATCTTGGAAGAGTGGGTCGCGGTGGCGGGTGAGGATACTTGGTCACCGGCGGACACGCATCGCTTGTGGTGTGACAGTATGGCGGGGTTGAGCTATCGGCTGATTCCGCCCACGCTTGATCATGTGACGATTTCGACTGTCGAATCGGGCGATGTGACGACACAGCGGGCGGTATTTGTGCCGGGGCAAAATGAAGGCGTATTCCCGGCGCGCCCGCAAAGCGGCGGATTGTGGACGGATGCGGATCGGGCGGAGTTGGAAGCACTTTCGCTCGATATCGGTCCGGATGCGAGTCGGCGGACGTTTCGTGAACGGGCGCATCTTTATACGGCGTGGACACGCGCCTCGGAGCGGCTGTACTTATCGTATGCGGCGGGCGATGAAGAGGGCGGTGTGCTGGAGATTTCCTTTGCGCTAAGGCGATTGATTGACCGCGGACTGGTGCCGCCCCCGCAGCCGGCGACGGAGTCGGATTTGACTGCGACGTGGGTGCGGCCGCGGCAGGCGTTGGCCTTGTTGCCGCCGGCCCTGCGCCGTCCGGATGCGGCGTCGGAGTGGTACGGGCTCTATGATTGGGCGCTGGGGACGGAGTATGCGGCGACGGCGACGGCGTGGACGCGCGGTCTGTTTTATACCAATCAGGCGGCGCGGCTGGAGCGGCAGACGGCGCACGAACTGTATGCGCCGCGCGGTGCGTTTCGCGGCTCCGTGACAGCGTTTGAGAGCTATGTGGCGTGCCCGTTCCGCTTTTTTGCGCAATACGGGCTGCGTCTGCAACCGACCGATGACGAAGTGTTGACGGCGGCCGATTACGGGAAATACCTGCATGCGGGGTTGCAACTCTACGGCGAACGACTGCTTGCGAGCGGGCGCCAGTGGCGCGATGTCGATACCGCCGAGCAGGCAGCCGTCGGTCGGGAGATTACGGAGATGATGGCGCCGCGGATGGGGCAGGATACGTTTGCCCAAGATCCGTTTTACGGGTATGTGCGGACGGTACTGGATCGTGTTTTTGCGGATACGCTGGAGCGGTTGCGCAGTTGGTCGGTGCACGGGCAGTTTGATACGGTCGCGCTGGAAAAGGAATTTCAACTGCGGGCGGGGCGTGTCGACCGTACGGAGTTTTTTCTGCGCGGCGTGATTGACCGGCTCGACCGCTATCGCGACGAAGAGACCGGTCGGGAATACTACTTGGTCATTGACTACAAGACGGGCTCGCCGCGGACAAAGCTCGGCGATATCTATGAAGGCCTGCAGTTGCAGCTGGCGACCTATCTGTATGTGACCCTTACCGCAGAGCCGGACGCGTTGCCGGCGGGGATTATGTATGTCTACGTACAGGATGAGCGGGCGGACTTGGCGACGCCGCCGGAGGATGAGGAAGAAGTCCGGCGGGAAATTGCCAAGCAATTGCGTGCGCGCGGACTCTTTTTGGCGGATCGGGAAGTGATGGAGCGGGTGGATGACCGGCTGGGGACGGAATGGTCCTTTTTGGCGCTCCGCGTGAATCAAGACGGCACGTTCCGCAAGGACGACCCCGTGGCGACACCGGAGATATTGCGGTTGATTGTCGGTTACGTCGCGCACTTGTTGCCGGAAATCGTCGAGCGTATTTTGGCGGGGCATGTGGAGATTACCCCGTATCGGCGCGCGGACAATGATACGGCTTGTGATTGGTGTCCGTACCGGCGCTTGTGTGCGTTTGATCCGAGTGTCGGCGACGGGTATCGCTACGTACGGGATATGAAGGACGAGGAAGCGCTCGCCAAGATGCGCGCCAAAACGGAAGGAGATGCGTGATGGGGTGGACAACGGCACAGACGGAGGCCATTTGCGCGCGTGGCGGCAATTTGCTGCTCGCGGCGGCGGCAGGATCCGGTAAGACGGCGGTGTTGGTCGAACGGATTATCCGTCGCGTACTCGATCCGCAAGCACCGGTCGCGATTACGGATATCTTGGTCATGACCTTTACTCGGGCGGCGGCGCAGGAAATGCGGTTGCGCATCGGCACGGCATTGGCGGCGGCGCAAGCCAAAACACCGTCGCCGCATTTGGAACGGCAACTGGCCCTGCTCGGTTCGGCACAGATTTCGACGATTCATTCGTTTTGCCAGACGGTGATTCGTCAATATTTTTACCGGTTGGACTTGGATGCGGGCTACCGACAGGGGACGGACAGTGAACTGGCGCTCGGCCGCGCGGAGGTGATGGATGCACTCTTGGCGGCGGCATATGAAGCACAGGACGGGGCGTTTTTGGCGTTGGCGGAATCGATGCGGCGTAAGCAAAGCGACCGCCTGCTGCGGGAGTCGATTTTGGCACTGTATGATTACAGCCGTTCCTTGCCGTTTCCGCAAGCGTGGTTGGATGCGCTGGGAGGGGCATATACGGACGATGCGGAGCGGATAGCGACCTTGACAGAGCCGTTGTGGCAGGCGTGGCAGCAACATCTGGCGCTGGCGTCTGCCCGCATCGAACAGGCCGCACAGTTGTGCACGGATGCGCAGACGGTGCCGTGGCGGGACGTATTGGCTGCGGATTTAGAGCAGATTGACGTACTCGCGGCGGCACCGGATTGGGCGGCGGCATATACGGCGGTACAACATCTTCGCTTTGCGCGTTGGCCGGGCAAGAAGCTGGACGATGCGGCCGCCAAAGCACGAAAAGACAAGGCCAAGGAAATCCGCGATGCGGCGAAAAAGGCCCTGACTGCGGTGTGTGCCGAGTTCTTCAGCGGATCCCCTGCGACATGGGGCGCGGAGCTTGTCGCGACACGGCCGCTGGTGGACGCGTTGGTCGCGTTGACGACGGAGTTTGCATCGCGGTTTACCGCGTATAAGAAAAAAGAGCGGATGATCGACTTCTCCGATTTGGAGCATTTGTGCCTGTCGCTTTTGCTCGCGGACGGCAGTACGCCGGCCGATCCGCGTCCGTCGGCCGTTGCCGAAGAAATCGCCGCCCGCTATGCCGAGGTCATGGTCGATGAGTACCAGGATACCAATGCGGTGCAGGAGCTGATCGCGTCATTGGTATCGCGTCGGGACAACCGCTTTATGGTGGGGGATGTCAAGCAGAGTATTTACCGGTTTCGGTTGGCGGATCCGGGGATTTTTCTCGCTAAATACGAGACCTACGATGATGCGGCGGATGCGTCTTGTCGGCGGATTTTGCTCAACCGGAATTTCCGCAGTGATGAGCGGATTTTGACGGCGGTCAATGATGTCTTTCGCACGGTGATGCGGCGACCTCTGGCGGAGTTCGATTACGGCGATGAAGAAGCGCTTTACGCAGGGCGGGAGAGCGGTGAGGCGCCGCCGTCGTGGGTGGCGGGTCCGGTCGCGGTGCGGGCGGTGACGCCGCCGCCGTCGGCGGACGGAGAAAAAGCCGATGCCGCCGAGGTGCAGGCCGCCGCGATTGCCCGTGAGATTGCCGAGCTGCGGCGACGCGGAGTGACGGTCGCACAAAAAGACGGTACGCAGACACCGCTTCGCTGGCGCGATATCGTGATTTTGTTGCGATCGGTGCAGACGCGCGCGGAGGTCTACGTCGATGCCTTGCGCGCGGCGGGGATACCCGTGTTTGCCGAACAGGCGGGCGGATACTTTGCGGCGACGGAGGTCGCGCTGGTCTTGTCGCTTTTGACCGTCATCGACAACCCTTCGTATCCGACGGAGCTCATGGCGGTCTTGCGCTCGCCGCTCGGCGGTTGGGATGAAAATGAATTGGCTCGCTTGGTCATTGCGGCGCGGGATATGCCGAGGCGGTCGCTGTGGGACATCTTGCCGGATTGGCTGGCGCAACAGCCGCCGCTGCGTGCGAGCACGGTGTGCCGTACCCGGCAGTTGCTGGAATGGCTGACCGCTTGGCGCGATGCGGCCCGCACGGGCGGGGTGGCACCGTTGATTCGCGCGGTGTACGAAGATACGGGGTACCTGTTTTATGTCGGCGGTCTGCCGGAGGGCGATGTCCGTCAGGCCAATCTGGAGGCGCTGTACCGTCGTGCCGCCGAATTTGATGACGGCAGCGGCGGCGGGCTGGCGCAGTTTGTGAATTACCTGCGCCGGTTGCAACGGGAGGAACAGGATTTGTCCGTACCGTCGGTCATCGGCGAAGGGGAAGATGCCGTGCGCATCATGACGATTCACAAAAGCAAAGGGTTGGAATTTCCCGTCGTGTTTGTGGCGGAAATGCAGCGGGAGTTCAATCGGCGCGATTTGCAAGGGTCGCTGCTGTTGCATCGGACGCTCGGCGCGGGGGTGATGTATTATGATGCCTCGTTGCGGCTGACGTATCCGACGGTGGTCTATCGGGCCGTCAAGGCACGGCTGGCGCAGGAAAATCTCGCCGAAGAACAACGGCTGCTCTACGTGGCGATGACGCGGGCGCGTGACCGTTTGTACTTGTATCGTTATGCGGAAGAGGAGGAGACGGCCTTTACCCCTGTCGCACCGCTGCAGGCCAAATGCTATTGGGACTGGTTGGCGGCGGCCTTGGCGCGCGGTGGAGAGAAAACGGACGTGTGGGACGTGCGGACGGTCACGGGAGATGCACCGGCACCGGCGGCCGCGGCCGACATGGATGCCCGCCTGGCCGCCGTGCGTGACGGGCGGCCGACGGGGACGAAGCCGGATGAGGCGGCGACGGCACGCTTGGCGTGGACCTATCCCGAGCCGGAGGCGACGCGGCTCGCGGCGAAGATGACGGTCACCGAAGTGCAACGCCGCATTGCGAGCGGGGCGGATATGCCGCCGCTGTTGTATCCGCTGGCCGGTTCACAGGCGCGTGCGGACGGCGCGGACGCGGCGGAATGGCCGCAGGATGCGGCACGTATACGGCTCTTGGCGACGGCGCCGGAGCCGGTCGATGCGCCGGCGGGTGACGGGACGGAAGAGTGGGCGGCCGAATGGCGCGTACCGAACTTTATCGCGCCGCCCGAGACGACCCGGAGCGGAGCCGATTACGGTACGCTCGTACACCGCATTTTTGAGCAAATCGGCCGGGAAGGTGTCACAGCGGCGGACTTCCCTGACCGCTTGGCGGCGTGGGAAGCGTGCGGACTGATTACCGCAGACGAACGGGCGCGGATTTCGGTGACGCGTTTTCGGGCGTGGCTGACCGGTCCGCTCTATGCGCGGATACGGGCCGCTTCGTGGGCACGGTTTGAATGTCCGTTCGGGCTGCTCGTGCCGGCGTGTGAGTTGCTGCCGCACACACAGGTCGGTGAAAAGATTTTCCTGCAAGGGGTCATGGACTGCGTCTTTGCGGAAGGCGAGGAGCTCGTCATCGTCGATTACAAGACCGATCGTGTCGATGCGGTCGGCGAGCTCAAGGCACGCTATCGCCAACAGCTCGACTTGTATCGGACGGCGGCGGAACGGATTTGGCACAAGCGGGTCAAAGCGTGCATACTCTACTCGTATCGCTTGGGTGAAATGACGGCCTGGTAGCCCGTGCTATAATGAAATCAACAGACAGGGAGGGAGCAATGTGGTCATTGATGACGTGTTGACACTGGTGGAAGCGGCACAGCGCTGGCAGTTGCCGCCGTCGACGCTAAGGCACTATATCAGCGGCTACCGTCGGGCGGACGGGACGTGGACGGCACCGCGGTTTCGTGCGGGTGAGGCGCGCAAGTCGGCCGGTACGATTTTGGTGACGGCGGCCGCGATGCGACGGGTGTGCGGCACACCGCCGACCGAAGTCCGCATGGTGCAGACCGCGTTGTTTGCGGATACGGAATGAAGGAATTTTGCATGGACGGTGTCGGCTATGTCTATCGGCGCAACGGGGGCGACGTGCAGGCACTGGACGGGGTGACCGGAACCATTGCGGCGGGTGAGTTTGTCGCGCTGGTCGGCCCGTCGGGGTGCGGCAAATCGACCCTGCTGCGGCTGGCGGCGGGATTATTGGCACCGACATCGGGGCGGCTGGTATGGCGCGGTGAAGTCACGGCGCCGCGGACGGCGATGGTGTTTCAGGATGCGGGATTGTTCCCGTGGTTGAGCGTCCGGGACAATGTCGCGTTGGCGTTGGAGTCGAGCGGGTTCTCGCGCGAGGCGCGTGAGGCACGTGTCACGGAGCGGCTTGCACAAACGGGGTTGCTCGCGGCGGCAGACGTGTTGCCCGGAGAATTGTCGGGCGGACAACGCCAACGGGTCGGGATTGCGCGGGCGTTGGTGACGGCGCCGGATTTGTTGCTGTTGGACGAGCCGTTTTCCGCATTGGACGCGCAAACGCGCCGCGTTTTGGAAGAAGAATTGACCCGCTATTGGCTCACGTTGCGTCCGGCGACGCTTTATGTCACGCACAACTTGACGGAAGCGGTACGCTTGGCGGATCGGGTCTGGATTATGACGGGGGCGCCGGGGCGACTGATTGACGAACAGCGGACGGATATCCCGCGGGCGGAGCGCTATACGGCCGCCGCGGGACCTGCGATTGCCGCGGTGACGGAACGGATTTGGGCGCGCATCCGGGAGGGGCACAGATGACGGACGGCGCGACAGATACCATAGAGAGAAGAGAGCGGGAGATGACAGAAGAAATAGAGGTCCGCGTGCATCCGCCGGCGGCGACACGGGAACCGGGTCGGCGGCATATCGTCGGCGGCATCGGCGGGGTGTTACTGCTGTGGGAATGTGCGGTGCGGTTCGGCGGGGTCAATGCGACGGATTGTCCCGCGCCGTCGATGATTATCCTCGAGCTGGTGCGGCTGGGGGTGACGGGCGTGTTGTGGCCGGCGTTGGTCGCCAGCGGCATGCGGTGGCTGACGGGCATGCTCACGGGATGCGGTCTCGGTGTCCTGCTGGCGGTGGCGGCGGGGCGGGATCGACTGCTCGGCGGCCTTACCGTTCCGTGGGTACATCTGCTCTATCCCGTGCCGAAGATTGCGTTGTTGCCGCTGTTTGTGCTTTGGCTGGGTATCGGGGAACTGCCGAAACTCGTCATTATCGCGTTGGGGGCGTTTTTCCCCGTGTTTATCAATACCCGCCACGGGATGAGCCGCTTGCCGCGTCGCTATGACGAGGTGGTGGCAGTCTATCCCGTCGGGACGCGGTACTATGTACGGCGGATTTTGTTGCCGGGCGTCTATCCGTCCGTTTTTGCGGGTTTGAAGCTGGCGGCGGGCAGTGCGCTGGTACTCTTGGTCGCGGCCGAAATGCTGGCGGCGGATACGGGCATCGGCGCCTTGATTTTGCAGTACGGTGACTTGATGCTGACGGCGTCGCTACTGGCGTGTGTGACGGTCTTGGCGGCGGCGGGGCTGGTCATTCAGTATCTCATCGGTTGTTGGGAGCGTGCGGTCGTTCGTTGGCGTTGAGGACATATCCGCGCCGCGTCGCGTAGGGAAAAGAGGTCATCGGAGTATGAGGTACCGTAGCGGACGACATATCGGTGATGATGCGGACGACGAAGAGCCGGCAGAGCGGGCGGAACGGGAAGACGAACGGGAAGAGCAAATGCGGTGGGGTGGCAGGATAGTGGAAGACGACTACCGTGATGACAATTGTCCGGACCCGAGTGAATCCGACTGGCAGCATTATTGGTGTCGGGACGAAGATGATAATCGTATTTATAGGGATAGATGAAATCGGTTGAGTAGAGCAAACACATGTATATGCAAAGAGGAGACGAAGAATGTGCTCGTCTCTTTTTTTGTGCGGATGAACAACAGTTCGTGCATGCTATACTATAGATAAGGAGGGCATATGGTACGGCGATGGATTATGCATGTGGATATGGATGCGTTTTACGCGTCGGTCGAGCAGCGCGATCACCCCGAGTGGCGCGGCAAACCGGTCATCGTGGGTTCGGCGTCGCCGCGCGGGGTCGTTGCGACGGCCTCCTATGAGGCGCGGCGCTACGGGGTGCATTCGGCGATGCCGGGACGCCGCGCCCGAGAGCGCTGCCCCGAGGCGATTTTCGTGCGGCCGCGGATGGATGTCTACCGGGCGGTTTCGGCGCAGATTCACGAGGTGCTGTTGCATTATGCGCCCGAATTCGAGCCGCTGTCGCTTGATGAGGCATTTTTGGATGTGAGCGGTATGGGCGGGCACTATCCGACATTGCAGGCGCTGGGACGCGCGGTCAAGGCGGAGATTTTGGCGGCGACGGAGTTGACGGCGTCGGTGGGGATTGCACCGAACAAATTTCTCGCCAAGTTGGCCAGCGATTGGCACAAGCCGGACGGGCTGACCGTCATCGGGTACGGCGAAGAAGCGGCCCGCATTGCGCCGTTGCCGGTGCGGCGGCTGTGGGGGGTCGGCCCGAAAACACAGGCGGCGCTGGAGGCTCGGGGCTGGCGGACCATCGGTGATGTCGCCGCAGCCGATCCGGAGGAGCTGGCGGCGCACTTAGGTGCGCAGGGGCGCGTGCTGTACGAGTTGGCGCACGGTCGTGACAATCGCCCCCTGACACCGCACGAGCCGCGTAAGTCCATCGGCGAAGAAGAGACCTTTGCTTGCGATTTGACGACGGCCGACGAAATCCGTACGGTGTTGTTGCGACAATGCGATACGGTGGCGTATCGCCTGCGGCGGCATCACGTGCGGGCACGGACGGTCACACTCAAGGTACGGTTTGCGTCGTTTCGGACGTTGACGCGCTCCAAGACGGTCACCGAGCCGATGGATCTGGATCGGGAATTGTATTCGGAAGTGGAAAAACTGTATAATCAAATCAGTAAGACGGAGGGGATCCGGCTGTTGGGCGTGACCGCTTCGTCCTTGGTGCCGGCGGTCGATGCGGTGCGGCTGTTTGCCGATGAATCGGAGCGGGAACAGCAGGTGGCGGCCGTGCGGGACCGCTTGCGCGACAAGTACGGGGCGGATGTGCTACGGCGCGGATATTGGCTGGAAGAAGGGCCGGAAGAGGAGGAAGATACGGATGGTCAATCAGGAACGGATGTTGAATGAATTTTTTGAATTGGTGCGCATTCCCTGCCATACGGGTCAGGAACGGGAAATCGCGGATTTGCTGAAACAAAAACTGCGCGCGTTGGGCGCCTCGAGTATCAAAGAGGACAACGCGGGCGACGCCATCGGCGGCAACGCGGGCAATCTTGTCGCGACCTTTGCCCCGACGATGGAGGGCCTGCCGACGATTGCCTTTACGGCGCATATGGACAGTGTCGAACCCTGTGCGGGGATTGAGCCGGTGCTGAATGACGGCGTGATTACCTCGGCGGGCGATACGATTTTAGGCGGCGACGACAAATCGGGCGTGGCGGCGATTCTCGAAGGCTTGCGCCTGATGAAGGAGCAGCAGCTCCCCCACGGCAAGATCGTCATCATCTTCTGCATCGCGGAAGAAGGCGGTCTGCGCGGGTCGAAGCATATCGACACGAGCTTGACGCAGGGGATTGATTACGGGTTTGTCATGGACTCGTCGGGCGCGCCGGGCGAAATTGTCAATTCCGCACCGGGGCAAAATGCGATCCGTGCGACGATGAAAGGTAGACGCTCGCATGCGGGCGTCGCACCGGAAGACGGGATTAACGCGATTGTGATGATGGGGACGGCGCTCGCGCGGATGCCCTACGGACGAATCGATGAAGAAACGACCGCCAATATCGGGTTTATCGACGGCGGAATTGCGACGAATATTGTCGCGGACGAATGCCGCTTGCAAGCGGAAGCCCGCAGCCGCAATGCGGACAAACTGCAGGCGCAGACAGATGCGATGGTAGCGGCACTCAAATCCGTCGAAAGCGAGTTCCCCGGCGGCCATGCCGAAGTCGAAGTCGTGCAGGTCTACCGGCCGTACACGATTGCCGAAGATCATCCGTCGATTCGTTTGGCCAAACGCGCCGCGGAAAAAGCGGGGCTGACGGCGACGGTGAAAGGCACGGGCGGCGGCAGCGATGCCAATAATTTCAACTTGCACAGTTTCCCGGCGGTCGTGCTGGCGACGGGGATGAGCAAGGTGCATACGGTGGACGAATTCTTACTCGAAGCGCATTTGTACCAAACCGGCGAATGGGTGTACCGGATTTTGGAAGAAGTACTGCATACGGCCGGGCATTGAGCGGTCTATGAAAGCGAGACGCAAGTCTCGCTTTTTTAGTGGAGAAAATACGGAGCCGCGGGGCACAAGCAGAGTTATCCACGAGTTGTTCACAAAAATGGGGATAAGTGTAAAAACGCGTAATGAGAATGCTGTACGGGCGGGCGGAAAATGATGTATTCACCGGAGGCGGACAGGGGTAAACGGGGATAAATGCTGCCGACAACAGGACGAAAAAATGAAAATGAAAGCGATAATGCTACTGTAAACAGCAAGTCTGACTAGTGTAAAAGATGAGAAATGAAAACAGAAAAACCATGTGGACAATGTGGATAAGGTTGTGAGTAAGTCGCGTGCGAGGCTGGTGGACATGCACGGTATTGAGAATGTTCGCCGCGTGAACGGCGATTTTCCCGTAGAATCGGGGATATCCGCCGGCGACTGACGGGATGAGGCTGTGCATGATCCGCGGACGGCAAACGTCTGTTCGCGCGGTGTCCGTGAGCCGCGTCGGGGAGTCGTCGTGCGGCGCGGAAGGGCGGCGGTGCGGGTTGGCGGTCTTGCCCGAGCGGTATCGGCAAGGAGCGGCGGGGGATTGCATGCGGTCGCTAAATTTGATACGATAAATGCACTATATTTTTACGAATAAGGGGGGCATACAATGGACAAAGCAGGGTGGCGACAAGGTGTGACGGCGGGGATACCGCTGGCAATCGGGTATATCCCGATTGCGATGGCCTACGGGGTGCTGGCGGCGACGCTCGAGATACCGGGCTGGTTCATTGCGGCCTCGTCGATATTGGTTTTTGCCGGAGCGTCGCAGTTCATGGCGGTCAATATGATTCCGCTGGGAGCGACGATACCGGAGCTGGTGATGACGACCTTTGTGGTCAATCTGCGCCATTTGCTCTTATCTGCGGCGGTCGCGGCCAAAACACCGCCGGCGACACCGCGCTGGCAACGGACGGCCATCGGCGCGCTCACGACGGATGAGCTGTTTTCTCTGATTACCTTGCGTGCCGAGCGCTATGTGTCGGCAGGATTTACACTGGCACTCGGACTGGTCGGCTATACGTCATGGTGGCTGGGTACGATTGCGGGATTGCTGGCGGTGAACAGCTTGCCGCCGCGTTTGGCGGACAGTATGGGGATCGGTCTGTATGCGATGTTTATCGCGATGTTGGTGCCGGCCTTGAAACGGCGACCGGACGCCCGCTTGGTGACGGCGCTGGCCATCGGCGGTCATGCCGTGCTTGCGAGCGTGGCGAGTGCGCTCCATCTCGGCCCGGGGATAGCGCTCTTGGTCGCGGCGTTGGCGGCGGTGGTCGTGGCGACCGGGATACAGGAGGTGCGGCGATGACGGACAATGAATACGGATGGCTCTTGGCGGGCATGGTCGCGGTGACGGTCGTACCGCGGATTTTGCCGCAGTGGATTTGGCGCGAAGATGCCGGCGGCCGCTTTGTGCAGGCGGCGCTGGGGCTGGTTCCTTTTGCGGTGCTGGGAGCGCTGCTGGTACCGGGGATGTGGACGGGGATGGCCCACACTCCGCCGGCGGCGACGCTGGCGGGCGCGGCGGCTGCGATTTGGCTCGCGTGGCGGGATGTGAATGTCGTGCTGGTGGTCCTGGCCGCAATCGGGGCCCATCTGGCGGTCAGTATCGGGATCGGGGCGTAACGGCGCTCCGACGGCTTGCAAGGGCACGTCGGCAAGCGCTTGGATGCCGTGCGTACGGTGGGGAGTATTGAGTAGGCAGTGCCCGCGTTGCGGGCACTTTTTTGTTGTGTGCGGGCAGGCTGTCGCAGCGGTGTCGGGCGATGCTTGTGGCGACGGGGTCGATTGTGGTACATTAGTACCGAATCAAGGTGTTGTCACAGTTAAGGAGGAGTCGATATGCAGTGGGAAGAAGCGTCGTTTTTGGCGGACTTGGAGACATTGGTGATGACGGACAGTTACAGTCGCGATCCGGAGGGCGTCGCCCGTGTGGCGGATTTTTTGGCGGGGCGGTTTACGGCGCTCGGCTGGCATGTCGATCGGCGTGATCTCGGCAGCTCGGCGGGGCCGGCGCTGGTGATTACCAATCGTCCGTCCACCCGGTATGAGGTGCTGCTCTTGGCGCATATGGATACGGTCTTTGCGCCGGGCACGGCGGCAGAGCGACCGTTCCGCGTCGAAGGGCGGCGGGCGTACGGACCGGGGGTCAACGATATGAAGTCGGGGCTGCTCATGACGTACTATGTGGCGCAGGCACTGACGGACGAATTGGGGGATGCGTCGATCGCCATCGTCATGGTGCCCGATGAGGAAATCGGCTCGGTCGCGTCGCGCGGCGTGGTGGAAGAGTTGGCACGGCAGTCGGCGTATTGTCTGGTGCTCGAGTCGGCGCGTGCGTCGGGTAATATGGTCAACGAACGCAAGGGCATCGGCGACTATCGGGTGATTTTTCACGGCAAGGCGGCGCATGCCGCGGTCGGACCGGAAAACGGCGCGGATGCGATTCGGGCGGCGGGGTTGTTGATGCCGAAGATTTATGAATTGGCCTCGCCCGCAGACGGGACGACGGTGTTGATCGGTACGATAGCCGGCGGCACGACGCCGAACAGTGTCGCGGCACGGGCGGAGTTCAGCGTGGATATCCGACTGGTGACACCGGCGGAAGGCGCGCGGGTCGATGCGGTGATGCAGGCGCTCGCGGGGCCGGCTGCGGTAGACGGTGTCACCATCGAAGTCACCGGCGGGATTGTGCGGCCGCCGATGCCGCTCACGGATGATACGGTCGCATTTTGTAAGGCCATCGATGCGATTCAGGAGCGGCTGGGCATCACGGCGGCTTGGGAGGCGAGCGGCGGCGGTTCGGACGGTAATCTGGTGGCCCCCTTCGGCGTGCCGACAGTAGACGGCTGCGGGCCGGTGGGAGGATTTCCCCACAGCCCCGATGAATACTTGGAGCTGGATTCGCTCGCGCCGCGCTTTGCGCTGGTCGCGGAGACGGTGCGCTACTGTCTGGCGCACCCGCGTCCGACGTATAGGGAACGGCAGTAACGGACGGCGGGGTATCCCGCCGTTTTTGCTTGCGGGCGGCAACATATCCCCGTATGCGTCATATATGGTATACTGAACGTATATGAAGGGATGCGACATCTGGTAATACGGACGCAGGAAAGGAGCGGGTTCATAATGACAAAACAGGCGGCGCAGCAGCCGGCCAAGAAGCTGAGTTTATTGTATATTCTGACGATTTTGCGCAAGTATTCGGATGCGGATCATCGCCTGTCGCAGCAAGATATCTTGCGTCTGTTGGCAAGAGATTACGGCATGGTGCTGGACCGCAAGGCCGTCAAGCGCAATCTGGACAACTTGCTGGCGGCGGGGTATCCGCTGGGCAACAAGCCGTGGGAACGCCGGCGACCGGATACGCCGGAAGGTGTCGAGACGGTCTACGGTTCTTGGTACTATGAGCACGAGTTCAGCGGGTCGGAAGTGACCGCGCTGATAGACAGTCTGCTCTTTTCCCATTTGCCGCGGCGGCAAGTCAAGACGTTGATACAGAAGTTGACGACGTTGCAGAGTCGCTATTATGACAATCCGACGCTGTCGGTCAATAATATCCCGAACGATTCCTGGCTGAACGAGACGCAGGACACGGAGCAAAATCGGCAGATGTTTTATACGCTCGAAGCCCTGACGGACGCGATTAACAAGAAATGCCAGGTGACTTTTTACTACCTGTCGTACGGACCGGACAAACGGGTGCGCCCGCGGATGAAGGACGGCGAAGATACGCCGCGCGTGTACCGGGTGAGCCCGTATGCGGTGGTGGCGACAAACGGGCGGTTTTACCTGATTGCCAATACCGAAGGACATGACAATCTCTCGCATTACCGGCTCGACCGGATGGCGGATGTGGCCTTGCAAGAGGCGTGCCCGCAACGTTCGCGCAAAGAAGTGGACGGATTCAAAAAAGGACGCTTGGACTTGCCGCAGCACTTGGCCGAGCATGTGAATATGTTTGCCGGGCCGGCGGTACCGTGCCGGTTTCGGGCGGATGTCGCGATGATGGATGCGATTATCGATTCGTTCGGTAAGGGAATCAAGGTGCGCAAAATCGGCAACGAAGTGGAAGTCGATTTGCGGGTCAACGAGCAGGCGATGTACCATTGGGCGCTCGGCTGCGGACCGGCACTGCGGGTATTGGCGCCGCAGACGCTCGTCGAACGCTTGCGCGACGCGACGCGGGCGATGGCGCAACAATATACGGAGGCGAAGTAAATGAAAGGCTATGTACAGGTATATACCGGTGACGGCAAGGGCAAGACGACGGCGGCCATCGGTCTGGCGATGCGCGCCGTCGGTGCGGGAAAACGGGTCTGGCTGCTCCAGTTTATGAAATCCAAGGCCTACAGCGAGCATGCGATTTTGCCGGAGGTCTCCCCGCTGCTGACGGTGGAAACGCTGGGCAAGCCGTACTTTATCGCCAAAGAGGGCACGCTCAGTGAAGCGGATAAGCGCGCGCTCGGCGAGGTCGTCGTCTTTGCCCCGGGCGCGCCGCCCGCGGACTATGTGGCCGACTGCCGGGCCGGTGTGGAGAAAGCACGCCGCGGCTTGGTGTCGGGGGACTATGACGTTGTGATCCTCGATGAAATCATCGTGGCGCTGTATTTTGAATTGATTTCCCGTGCCGATGTGGAATCGCTCTTGGCGGCGCGGCCGACGACGACCGAGCTGGTATTGACCGGCCGTCGGGCGCCGGACTGGCTCATCGAACGGGCCGACCTGGTGACGGAAATGGTGCCGGTGAAACATTATTTTGAGCAGGGTGTCGCCAACCGTAAAGGAATCGAAGATTGACGGCGCAAAGGCAAAGGAGGTACGATGACGCATTGGCTTGAAATCGGCGGCGGGCTCGTACTGTCGGCGGCGGCGGTATTCCTTGTCATCTTGTGGCAGCGGGTGTATTATGAATGTACCGTACAGCGCTATGACGCATGGGCATTGCACGCGACGGTGCATTGGTGCGCGGGGGCATTTGCATTGCGTATCCGCTATGATGGCGGGGCCGGTTGGTGGTGGGAGTGTGTCGCGCCGTTTTGGCGGCGGGACAGCTATACGGACACGCGAGAAACCATCGATACGGACCCTGCAGCGATAGATGATACGGATGCCGACGAGTCGGCACCGCCGAGGGATCGCACCGGCGAACCTGATGATACGGATGCTGCGTCCCCCGCGCCCGCCCGTGACGAACAGGAACCCGCGGACGATACCGCGGCGCCGGCTGCTGACGATGATGTACCGTCACCTTCGTGGCGGGCCTATCGGGATTGGATACGCTATGCGATTCACGTCGGCCTGGTGAGTGTCATCGTACGCTATATCCGCCGCGTTCAGGCACGGATGTGGCCGCGCTCGTGCGAGCTTGCGGCGCGTATCGGCTTGGGTGACGCGTACACGCAAGGCCTGCTGATGGGTGCGCTGTACGCGGCCTGGACAGAACTTGCCGAACGCATCACATTTGTATTTACGGAAACGGTGGCGCAAGGCCGTATCACCATCAGTGGCGGGGTTCGCCCCCTGGCTCTGATCGGGGATACTTGTCGGCTGCTGGTGGCGCCCGCTCTGTGGAAAACCCTATGGTATTATTGGCGTCATGTACGCCGTCAGTAAAGGAGAGTGCAGTATGGACAGCTATGTAAAAGACAACTTGGACAGCATTTTCGAGCATTTTCGGCATATGATTTCCGTTGAAACCGTCGTCGGGGAAGCCGTCCACATCGGCGATACCACGCTGGTACCCTTTGTGGATGTGTCGTTCGGTTTCGGGACCGGCAGCTACGATGCCAAGCCGACCGACGTCAACGGCCGTATCGGCGGCGGCGGTGGCGGCGGCGGCAAACTCACCCCGACTGCGATATTGGTCATCAAGGGTGACCGCGTGGAGCTCTTTTCCATCAAAGACGGGAATAAGAGTGGTGCGTTTGAAAAAATCCTCAACATGGCACCGGAAATCATCGACAAGATGAAAAAAGATAAATTCATCTACATCAAAGAAGAGGAAGACGTCAACGTGTAACTCTGATTTGCACATTGGCGCCGGCTACGGTATAATAAACGTATTCCTGCAGACGAAGCAGGCATTGAATAGAGGAGGACTCAGCATGAAAAAACAATTACTTACTTTGGCAGTTGCCGGCGTAATGTCGGTCGGCGCAGTATTCGGAGCGGCGGCGGCCGGTGTCGGATATGTCAATACGGGTGCATTGTTCCAGGCGCATCCGAAGATGGCGAAAGCGGAACTCACGATGCGTACGGAAGTACAGCAGAAACAACAGCAGTTTGAAAAAGAAGCGGCCAAACTCAAAGACGACGCGGCCAAACAACAGCTCGCTGTCAAAATCCAAAATGAACTCGCACAGAAAGAACGTTCCGTCATGGAGCCGATTCAACGCGACATCATCAATGCAATTGAAAAAACGCGCAAACAAAAAGACCTCGACATCGTGATTGACCAAGGCGTCGTCATCGCCGGCGGTCAGGACATCACGGTCGACGTCCAAAAGAACCTCTAATCTGTCATTGGGAAAACACCTCGTAAGAGGTGTTTTTTTGTGCGTCATTTATATTTTTTGATAAATAAAAAAGTTTTTATTTGCCGGGTAAGTAGAGTAAAATAAGGATATCACGCTGTATGGTTACCGATAAGGAGGGATTGCAATGAAACAGCGTAAAGATAATCGGTTGCTGGCCTGTTTGCTGGTCGGGTGCGGAATGTGTATGAGCGCCCAGGCGGCGACGACGGAGACGACATTGCCGATGTTCCATGTATATGCGCAACGCTTGTCCGATACCGCAACGGCAGGCACCGGGATTGCGCAGGATGTGCGCACGACGCCGCTGTCGATTTCCGTTATCAGTCAAGACGAGATGGATCGCTTGGGCGTATATCGACTGACGGATGCGGTGGCGTATACGGCCGGTGTCACGGCGGCAACGAAGGGGTATGACGCATTATATGACAATGCGCTCAAAATCCGCGGCTTTGAAATCGGCAATACGAATATTCGCATCGATGGTGCGCGGGTGTTCGGGACGACGGCGCAAAGCTTCAGTCCGGAGTTGTACGGGATGGAACAGGTCGAGGTATTGCGGGGGCCGGCTTCGACGCTACACGGCGGCGGGACGGTCGGCGGCTTGCTGAATTTACGGACAAAAGTTCCACAGATGCGGGAGTCGGCGGAGCTGCAGGTTCAGTACGGAGCGCAGCATGCGTACCTTTTGGCGGGAGATATCAATGAACCTTTACGAAACGGTCGCGGTGCGGCACGAGTGGTGGTCATGCACGGCAAGCGGGATTTGTTCTATGATGATTCCTCACAAAAGAGGACGTATGTTGCACCGTCACTCCGGTATGATTTTGGGGCGCGAGATACCGTAACCTGGAAAGTATCGTACCAGGATGACGACATCGACGGTAATGCATATTGGCCGCAGCGAAGACTTGCAGGCAACAATTTGGCAACGGTGTTGCCGGATCGTTATTTTGTAGGCGTACCGGGATGGGATCGGTATCGCTTGACACAGCGGAGTGTCGGATATGAATGGACGCACACGTTTAATGCAACGTTGTCGTTTCATCAGCAGGGCACATATCGTCGCTCCGATATTACATCCTACCAAACAACAGGCGTACTGATGCCGAACGAAGGCGGAAATTTGGAATTGTCGAGGTTCGGTGCGATGATTGATAGCCGCGCGACGGCTTACAATTGGAACCAATACTTCCATTGGCAGCGCTCGACCGGTGATACGTTATTGGGATGGGATTGGCATCGGGAGAAATCGACTGACAATCAACAGATGCGGATGCTGTCTGCGTGGCCGCTGTCACGGCTGCAAGAGTATGTTGCCGGCGCGGTCAAGCCGGAGGAGTCGGATGCGATTATGCCCATGGGGGCAATGTCGTATTGGAATCGGGAGACGGGGTTGTACCTGCACCATACGGAAACGGTCGGCCCGTGGACGTTGGCAGGAGGTATTCGCTACAGTACCTATCGGCAGTATGACGGGCGTGATGACGACCCGCGGGCGACCGATGTGTCTGCACGCTATGAGCAAACGGCGACGACCGGTGAACTTGGTGCCGTTTATGAATTCGGTAACGGGTGGTACTCGTATGCACATTGGCGTCGGTCGTTTGATCCGATGGTCGGCTTGCTCGATAAAGAACGTCGGGTTTTGCCCCCGATGACCGGGCAGGAATGGGAAGCAGGTCTGCGGTATGCGCCGGCTCATCAAGCGATGTACATCACGGCGGCAATCTATGATTTGCGTAAGCAACATGTACCGCGGCGGATTGATGCGCGGCCGGCGTATTATGAATCAATCGGTGAAGTCGCCTCGAACGGCTTTGAGCTTGAATGGCGGGCGGCGGTGACAAATCGACTGCATCTGTTGGGGTCCTATACGTATACGGATCATCGGGTGACCAAACATACCGATCCGGCCAGAATCGGAAATCGGGCGGCAGGAGTTCCGCTTCATGCGGCGGCGTTACGTGCGGACTATGTACTGTTGGAGCGTGACGGGGAGAGCCTTACGGCAGGAGTGGGATTGCGCTACCTCGGAGCACGGACGACAGAGCGTGCGGAGACAAAACTCGGCGGTGTCACCGTGTATGATGCGTCGCTTTCCTACACGCGTAATCACGATTCATTGACGTTACATGTGCGTAATCTGTTTGACAAAGTATATGCCACAAATATCAGCGAGCAGTGGGGACAACCGGTGGGCTATGCCGGTCAAGAACGGAGCTGGATTTTGTCGTACATCCATCGTTGGTAACAGGCAGAGTGGGCGGCAATGAGAACAAAATTACAGGAAATCGCCCTTTTTTGGCGTCGGTGGCGGCATCTTGCCGCCCCCTTTTGGCGTTCATCGGAGCGTAACCGAACGGCCCTTTTGCTGGGGTTAGCGATGGCATTTAATTTGATTAATGTGGCGCTTACGGTACGCTTGAACGAATGGTCGCGTGATTTTTTCAATGCACTGCAGGATCGTAATGCGGATGCGTTTTTCTATCAGTTGACTTTGCTGTTTGCGCTGGCGGGTACATCGTTGTTTTTGTATGCCAATCAGCGATATTTATGCAAAAAAGCGGTTTTGATTTGGCGGGAATGGATGTCCGCCCGCTATACGGAGCGCTGGTTGCAGACCAAGACGTATTATCGGGAGATTTTTCATCATCGGATAGATAACCCCGATCAGCGAATTGCGGAAGATTTGCGGATGTTTCCGTCACTGACGGTGACGATGGTATTTGACTTCGTTGATTCGGTGGGTTCATTGGGAGCGTTTGCCGTCATTTTATGGGGACTGTCTGCTAATTATCCGGTGTTCGGGGTAGTTATACCGGGTATGATGCTGTGGCTGGCACTGGCGTTTGTGATTGTCGGGACATGGTTGGTGCATTTGGTGGGGCATCCGCTGGTCGGTCTGGAACGGTTGTCACAGCGGTATGAAGCGAATTATCGGCACCGCTTGTTGCGCGTACGGGAAAAAGCTAAAGAGATTGCCGCATACGGCGGCGAAGCTTGTGAAGAACGCGCGATTCGAGAACGATTTGGTGACGTGTTTGCCGTGTGGCTCAAGACGATTCTCAAAGAACGGCAATTGAATTATTTTTTACAAGGATACTCACAAATATCGGGAGTGGTGCCGTATCTGATTGCTGCGCCGAAATATTTTTCCGGAGCATTCCAGATGGGCGAACTTATGCAGACGATGCAGGCATTTAACGGAGTCAGAGTGTCGCTCTCGTGGTTTATTCTGAATTATGCGACATTGGCGGACTGGAAAGCGACGGTCGATCGGTTGACCGAGTTTGATGCGGTTTTGGCAGAGCGTGACGCAAAGAGCACGATGAATGTCACCGTATCCGCTATCGATGAGTTACGTTTGGAAAATCTCCGGCTGGATTTGCCTGACGGTACGGTGTTGGCGCGAATTCCGCATCTCGTTTGGGCGGGCGGTACACGGCGGGCGTTGACAGGTCCTTCCGGGATTGGCAAGAGCACGCTTCTGTATGCCTTGCGGGGAATGTGGCCGTTCGGTGCCGGGCGGGTTGTGTTACCTTCGGGGCGGTGTCTCTTTTTATCGCAATTACCGTACTTGCCGGAAGGCAATTTGTGTGAGGTGCTTGCCTATCCGAATGCAGATATGCATGTGGATGCGCATTTGGCGGCGCAGGTGTTACGGGCGGTGGGGCTGTCCGAACGCATTCCGGAGATAAGGCGAACGGCACGTTGGGAGGAAATTCTTTCTCCGGGCGAGCAACAACGGTTGACGTTGGGGCGATGCTGGGTGCATCGGCCGGACTGGCTCTTTATGGATGAGGCGCTTTCCGCGGTGGATACGGCCCGCCGAAAAACGATTATGACGAAACTGGCGACAGATTTTCCGCTGTTGAGTGTCGTTTCCGTAGTGCATGATACGACAGATACAAAGTGGTACGATGAAACGGTGACTTGGGACTCGTTTGCACAAGTGTCGCCGCGACAGGAGGCAACTCGTGATGACTGAACAAGAACGTTGGGATCGGTACTATCGTCGCTCGCGGTGCACAGATGCCGAGACGATGGAGCTGGACGGGTGGCCGACGGATGTGACGTCGGTGTTGGATATCGGTTGCGGTACGGGCGCGTTGGTGCGGAGCTGGGCGGCACGCGGAGTCGCCGCGACGGGGCTGGATGTATCGAGAGAGGCGTTGGTACAGGCGGCCCGTCTTACCGCTCCGGCGGTGGCGCCGTATTGCCGCTGGGTACAGGCCGACTGGTATCGGGCGGATGAGGTCGCAGCGCACATTACCGGGACATTTGACTTGGTAGTCAGTATGATGGGGCCGGATTTCAGTACAGGCGATGCGTTGGAACGCTTGTTGACATATTGCAAGCGGTATGGACGGTTACTGTTGTTTGTCGGCGGTGACAATGAAGTGGCGGTAGCCGTGGCGCGCGAGTTGTCACTGCCGCAGGAGGCCGTCCGGACTACACTGGAGATGACAGCAAAGCAACTGCGACAGCGCGGTATGATTCCTACTGTACGCCATGTAGATGAATCCGTCGTGTTATCCCGGTCGGTGCCCCAATGGGTGTCGTATTTGGAGCGCATATTTCCTTCCGCGGAGCCGTCGGCGTTGACAGCAAGTGTACAGCGGTTGGCGGATACACAGCCGACGTTGCACGGCCGAACGACTGTTACGTATGCATGGGTAGAGTGGGAAATGCCGTAAATATGGTAGCCGGCAATCAAAAAGGAGTATCTCGTGCGAGATACTCCTTTTCGGTGCACATAAAAAGGCGCCAACGATAGAGAGAATCTATCGCTCGCGCCGTGAGCAAGACTTGCCACGCCTTATAGAATGACATGTCCGCCTTCACATGCCCGCAGCATGTGCCCCATGGTCGCCCCCGACCGCATGTCATATGACGTCGGCACTTCCGCCCGAAGTCCGTCTTGCTCCGTCTTTATCGTATCACAATCAGTGACGGAGGGCAAGTCCTATTCCGTCTCCCCGATGCGCGGAAAATCAAGGGCCTTGCGGCTGCTGATCATCAGAAAGAGCCCCGCAAGGTAAAACAGCGGTTGCAAGGGTTCCCACGCGCCGACGGATTCATAGAGCCGTCCCAGGCCGACGGGGCCGACAGCGGCCAATAGGTAGGCAATCGACAGTCCCGTCCCCGAGAGGCGGGCGGCGATGAGCGGGGTGGCGGCGCGGACACTGAAGGCGAGCATGCACAGGCTGAACATGGCGCCGCCGATGACGCCCAGAGCGCCGACGGCCAGCGTGAGTGCGAGACCGCTGGGGGCATGAAAGACGGCGTACATCGCGAGCGGGTAGGCGGCGGCCGTCAGCAGACCGACCTCACGGCGCCGCGGCCCCGAGGCCAGGAGCGGCGCAAAAAATGAGCCGACCAACCCCGTCAGCTGAAACAAAAAGAGGTACGTCCCCGCCATGTGCAGCGAGAGGTTGCGCTCCAGCAGCCAGTAGGGGAGCCAGGTCGTGAGTGTGAAGTAAAAGAGCGACTGGACACCCATCGAGGCGGCGACCCACCATGCCGCCGCATGGCGAAAGACGTGCACCTCGGTCGCCGTATGCGCCGCATGTGCGGCGGGCGTCGTAGCGGGAGCGGGGCGCAGCAGCCAGCAAATACCGACGACGGTCGCGCTGAGCGCCCAGGAGGCGAGCGTGAGTCGCCAGCCGACGGTTTCACTGACCGGCAGAACGCCGATCATCCAGAGCGCAATCATGCCGTTCATCACCAGAATGGAGGCACCGGTGGCCAGTCCTTCCCGGCCGGGGTACCAGGCTTTGACCAAGCTCGGCAGCAGGACGTTGCCGACGGCGATGCCGACGGACAGGAGCAAGGTCCCCGCAAACAGCCCTATACTGCCGAGATAGGAGCGGATGACGGCGCCGCCGGCAATCAAGAGCAATGCCGCGCCGAAAAGACGCGACAGGCCGAGTCGGGCGAGCAGGGTGCTGACGGTCGGCGAGGTCGCAGCAAACACCAGCAGCGGCAGTGCCGTGAGTGCGCCGATATGGGTCGGACTGAGGCCGAGCTCCGCTTGCAAAATCGGCAGCAGCGGCGTAATCATCAAAAACGGAGCGCGTAAATGGGCGGCACTCAGGCCGAGCAGCGCATGACGTACAATCATAAACATCCTCCTTTTGCGGTACGGGCTTATTATAGGGCGCGGCGCGCCTGTTGGCAAGCACCGGCGGCGGTGATATCCGGCACAAATCGAAGAAAGGGGTGAATTTGAATGAAATCGACTTATTTCTAAAAGCGGCAGAAGTTTTGTTTGATAAAAACAAGCGCGATGACGAAAAATGGCAAAATAAGCGCCTGCGTGGTATAATGGGCATATTACACAGAGTGATTACGCCCCGGTGGCGGGAAAGACGGTGAGAATTTGAGTACATGGGATCACGGCAGTATTTTGACCGTGGATATTGAAGAACAGATGCGCACCAGCTATATCGATTACGCGATGAGCGTCATCGTGATGCGCGCGTTGCCGGATGTGCGGGACGGCTTGAAGCCGGTGCACCGGCGGATTTTGTATGCGATGCAGGAAGCCGGCATGACGGCGAATCGCCCCTACAAAAAATCGGCGCGTATCGTCGGGGACGTCTTGGGGAAATACCACCCCCACGGCGACTCGTCGGTCTACGATGCGACGGTACGGTTGGCGCAGGACTTTTCGACGCGCTATCCCTTGGTCGACGGCCACGGCAACTTCGGCTCGATTGACGGCGACAGCGCGGCGGCGATGCGGTACACGGAAGTCCGTATGGCCAAAATCACGCAGGAAATGCTGGCCGACCTGGATAAAGACACGGTCGATTTCATGCCGAACTACGACGAATCGTTACAGGAACCGATGGTCCTGCCGTCGCGGATTCCGAATTTGCTGGTCAACGGCTCGTACGGGATTGCGGTCGGCATGGCGACGAATATCCCGCCGCACAACTTGGGCGAGGTCGTTGACGGTCTGTGTCTGATGATTGACAACCCCGACGTGACGATTGAGGAACTGATGACCCGTATCAAAGGGCCGGACTTCCCGACGGGCGGCCTCATCCAAGGTCGCGCGGGGATTCGCAAAGCGTATACGACCGGCCGCGGCTCGATTAAAGTGCGTGCCCGCACGGAAATCGAGGATATGAACAAGGGTAAGCATCGGATTGTGGTGACGGAAATCCCTTACCAGGTCAACAAAGCGCGCGTGGTGGAAACAATCGCCCAGCTGACACGCGACAAGGTCATCGACGGCATTACCGCACTCCGCGACGAATCCGACCGCAACGGGATGCGGATCGTCATCGAGCTGCGCAGCGACATCGACCCGACGATTATGCTGAACAATCTGTTCAAGCATACCCAGTTGCAGGAAAGCTTCGGGGTCATTATGCTGGCGTTGGTGGACGGCCATCCGCGGATTTTGAATCTCAAGCAGATGCTCGGCTACTATCTCGACCATCAGCGCGACGTCGTGACCCGCCGCAGCCGTTTTGAACTCGACAAGGCGAAGGCGCGCGACCATATCGTGCTGGGCCTGTTGCAAGCACTCGATCATATCGATGCCATCATCAAGACCATCCGCGCGTCGGAGACGGACGACATTGCCCGCCAAGCCTTGATGGACAACTTCTCGCTTTCGGAAGCGCAAGCGGTCGCAATCCTCGACATGCGTCTGCGGCGCCTCACCGGACTTGAACGGGAAAAGCTCGAGGCCGAACATACCGATTTGACGGAAACCATCGCCTACCTGGAAGGATTGCTGGCCGATGACGCCAAAATCATGCAGGTCATTCGCGAAGAACTGCAAGACGTCAAGACCCGCTTTACGGATGAACGGCGCAGTGAAATCGTGCGCGACGAATCGGGCATGGACGCGACCGATCTCATTCCGGACGAGCCGATGATTATCACGCTCACCAACCAAAACTATATCAAGCGTATGCACGCCAATACGTACCGCACACAGCGCAAGGGCGGCACGGGCATCACGGGCATGAAAACCAAGGAAGACGACTATGTCCTCAAGGTGCTGACCACCTCGACCCACAACAACCTGCTCTTCTTCACGACGGCGGGGCGGGTGTACAGTCTGACCGCTTACGATATTCCCAAGGCGGCGACCCGCAGTGCCAAAGGTACACACTTGGCGAACCTGATTGCCGGGCTTTCGCCGGGTGAAAAAGTCACCGAGATATTCGATGCGTCCTCTTTCGGCGACTATAAGTACCTGCTGATGATGACCCGCAACGGCTATGTGAAGAAGACCTTGCTCTCGGAATATGCCAACGTCCGTCGCAACGGGTTGATTGCGATTAACCTGCGCGAAGGCGATGAACTCATCAAAGTCGTTTGCACGACGGGCGACGAGAAAGTCATCCTCGGCACACGGCAGGGGATGGCGATCGTCTTCCCCGAATCCGATGTGAAAGCGACGGGGCGGGCCTCGTCGGGTGTCATCGGGGTGCGCTTCAAAAAAGGCATCGCCGATGAAGTCGTCGGCGGTGACGTACTCAAAGCCGATGACGAAGTCCTCACCATCAGCCAAGACGCCTACGCCAAACGCAACAAGGCGACCGCCTACAGCGTCCAGCAACGCGGCGGCCAAGGCGCGCGCAACTTCAAGAAAGAAAGCATCGTCGTCGGTCTGGTCACCGTCCGCGGCGATGAAGAACTCATCGTCATGACCCAGAGCGGTATCGTCATCCGCGTACCGGTAGACTCGATTAGTCTCAAAAAAGGCAAAAACACCATCGGGGTCAAGGTCCAACGCCTCGAAGATACCGACCGGATTGCCTCGATTGCGCTGGCACCGACGGAAGACGACGACGAATAACCGGCATGCACGCTTGTGCCATCGCAGTGACGACACTCACGCCGACCGCCATCGGCGTGAGTGTTTGCGTATGAACAATATTTCGTAAATAGAAAAACTTGAATATGTCAGCGCAACGTGGTATACTGAACACAGTTATATAGAAAACTATCGAAAAGGATGAGGACATACGCATATGTCCCCCTGTCAAGAAAGGACTGATGAGATGCAAGTCACATTGCAAGACAAGTACGGATTGTTTATCGGCGGCCAATGGGTCGACGCCACGACGGACAAAACGATTGACGTCATGAACCCGGCGACGGGCCAAAAAATCTCCTCGATTTCCGAGGCATCCGAACAGGACGTAGATGCTGCCGTCAAAGCGGCGCAAGACGCATTTGAAAGCTGGAGCAAGACCTCGCCGATCGAACGGCAAAATGTATTGCTCAAAATCGCCGACTTGATTGATGCGCATACCGAATACTTGGCGACGATTGAATCCATGGACAACGGTAAACCGATTCGCGAAACGATGAATGCGGACATTCCGCTCGGCGCCGATCACTTCCGCTACTTCGCGGGGGCGATCCGCAGCGAAGAAGGCGACGCCAAGATGCTCGACGGCAACACGCTCAGCCTCATTTTGCGTGAACCGATCGGCGTGGTCGGACAGATTATTCCGTGGAACTTCCCGTTCCTTATGGCCGCGTGGAAACTCGCCCCGGCATTGGCGGCGGGTTGCACGGTCGTCATGAAACCCTCGAGCCACACCTCGCTGTCGCTCTTGGCACTCATGCGTTTAATCGCCAACGTCGTACCGGCCGGCGTCATCAATATCGTGACCGGCAGCGGTTCGGGCACGGGTGACTACCTCCTCGGCCACAAAGGTCTGGCCAAACTGGCCTTCACCGGCTCGACGGAAGTCGGCAAAAACGTCTACGAAGCGGCCTGCGCGAAGATGATTCCCGCGACGCTCGAACTCGGCGGCAAATCCGCGAACATCTTCTTTGACGATTGCAACTGGGACTTGGCGATGGACGGCGCCCAACTCGGCATCCTCTTCAACCAAGGCCAAGTCTGCTCCGCGGGCAGCCGGATTTTCGTACAGGATACCATTTACGACCGCTTTGTCGAATCGCTCGCGAAAATCTTCAGCGAAGTCAAAGTCGGCGATCCGCTTGACCCGAATACGCAGATGGGCGCGGTCATCTATGAATCGCAACTCAAAAAAGTACTCGCCTGCGTGGAAAAAGGCAAACAGGAAGGCGCGCGCCTAGTCGTCGGCGGCAAACGCCTGACGGAGGGTAAATTGGGTGACGGATTCTTTATGGCGCCGACCATCTTTGCCGACGTGACCAACGACATGTCGATTGCCCAAGAAGAAATCTTCGGACCGGTCGTCGTCATTCAGAAATTCTCGACGGAAGAAGAAGTCATCCGTCTCGCCAACGACAGCATCTACGGCTTGGGCGGCGGCGTATTCACCACCGACCTCAACCGGGCGATTCGCGTCGCACGCGGCGTACAGACGGGACGTATGTGGGTCAACACTTACAACTCCTTCCCGGCGGGCGCACCGTTCGGCGGTTACAAGCAATCCGGTATCGGCCGTGAAACGCACAAAGTCATCTTGGAACACTACACCCAGATGAAAAACATCATGATTAACCTGAACGAACAGCCGAGCGGCATGTACCAAACGAAATAATCCGCTCACTGTGACGATTACCCTGCACCGCCTCGTGTTGAGGCGGTGCATTTTTTTGTCGCGCACGCTCGGCATCGACGGTGGAAACGGATACTACCTATAGAAGATAAAAATATACGGCCTACCATAGACGCACGACTGTCAAAATCATGCGAAAAAATCGTCAACAAGCGCCCCGTTTTGCTTGACATCCGCGCACGAACATGATAGTATATTGAAAGTCGCTACAAGGCGCACGGTTCTTTGAAGACTGAACAATGCAAGCAAGAACGCCAATGTGCGGACTCATGAAAATGAGCCCGGT
>CAMCNU010000005.1 GCA_945876385.1 uncultured Veillonellaceae bacterium
GTTTGAGCACCATAAGGCATTACACAACTCTCAAACAGCAAATTTGTTTGAATTTCCCGCACACTCGGGACGGTGTATTGCCCTATTCATATAGCTCGCACCAGCTTTCATCTATAGTATACACAATTTCGTCCGGAAATGCTCTCCTTCCATTATGACTTTCCAAGAAAATCACTCCGATATGTTTCATCTTCATTTCCTGCGCAAACACGTGCAATTGCTCATCCGTAAAGTAGTCACGAAATTGGACACACACAAATCCCTGCGGCTGAAAATACTTCGTCACAGTATCAACATAACTGTATAACCGTTCAATGACATGACAATCTGCATCCTGCTCTACTTGCAAATTCATGCTCTTTAGCAGTTGCCCGACTTGCAAATGATCGCTATGCTGTATTTGCAGATTATTTCCGAGTTGGATTCTGTCGACCAAAGACATCAGCGTACGTTCAATTTCCAAATACTCTTCCATATAGTCTATCTGCAGACCGGCTTCTACTTCCTTGTATAGTCGTGTGATGATTTTCTTTTCATTCACATCCATCATGTAGGGGGAATACAAAAGCCACAACGCTTTCGTTAGCGGTACTTCTTCATAGTTTTCTTCTACAAAGAATCCGCCGTCTTTACCGTTCATCTGCCCAACGAGTTCTGTCACCAAACGCTCAAACAAAGCCGGTGATTCCCACAAAAGGGTATAGCATCCGCTTTGTAGCGGAATCACAAACTGCCAATCAACATGACGCAAATTCATAGCACAACAAACCTCTCACGAGAATCGATAACACTGCTTTTCCATTCGCCGACGATAGTTTCCATCGCCGCATATTGCTTTTCCGTGACAGTCAACACCTGTACCAAACCGCGCGGCGGTTTGATTTGATGCAGCTTGATACGCAGTGAATCCGCCACCGTGGGAGTCAATGCCAATTTGACATACACGGACTCCTGCAACATCAGAAATCCCAGACGCTGAATCTCCTTACGAAAAATCCGATACGATCTCCGCTCTGCACTAGTCGTCATCGGCAGATCAAAAAATATCATCATCCGCATGTATCTATAACTCATAAGAAAAGAACCGCACTTCTTGCAGGTCGCCACTGTTTAGCGCTCGTGCAATCGAATTGACATAGATTCGAATCGCATGATGGAGCAATTGTCGGCGATTGTGAATCATCACTGTCATATCCAGCATATTTTGCATTTTTCGCTTCTCCTCTGTAGCAAATTGTGTGAACCCACAATCATACACCCATGTATCGACAAGCGGACGAAAGGGCTCCATCAAATCACTTGAAAAGTTGAACGGATTGTGCTGATTATTGTGAAAAATGCCCAATTCCGTCAGATAACCATTTGCTTTCAACTCACGATTGAAAATAGACAGCACCATCTGGTAACCATAATTTAATCCGGCATTCACAGGACTCGGGCCGTCTCGTGAAAAGTCTGCCCCGAATAATGCGGCAAAGTAGGCTTTCGCCGCGAGGCCTTCCCGATGGGTGCAATCTGCCGGCTCGACCTCACTTTCATATTGCGCTAGCAGATTAATCGTGTCTTGTGATGCCGTTCGCTTACACAAGTGTAGCCGCTGATTTTTAATCTTTTCACGGACAACTCGTTGCCATAGTGCCGCTTTCAATTGCGACTCCCAACTGATTTGTTGCTCGATTTTGCGACTGCAATCATGGCATGCGTAATACGGCTGCAATTCCGACTGCGGATTGTGCTTTTCATCACAAAAAATCACGCGGATTTTTTGTCGTGTCAGTGCGACAAGCAGAGCGGCTGTCATCGAGACCATTGTGGACTCGATGACAACGGCTTCCAGCTCGTTCAAGTTCACCCGCTGCGTATCTTCTTGGCGGCGGACGACCATGTGATTTAACCGCAAGTCAAGTTTCGCACACTGTGTCACCGTCACGACGCGCCACGTCATGGCTGATTTAGCACCTTTTTGTTGACGTACAAGCCGGTCACAGATCGATTGACCAAAACCATTTTGCGCTTACTGATATTTTTACTGAATGAAGTAATGCCCGACATTTTACTTCCCCCTATTGCAGTCAAATCCGTACCGTTCATACTTGTATCCGACATCAAATGAACAGCTGCCACAATAAGCTCAACCAACAAATCTTTTTGCGCTTCTTCCGTACTCTCTGCATCCAGTTTCTCTTGATAGGATTCCATCTTGGCAATAGGGTTATTCGGGCGATCCTTAAAGGCGCCTTCTCTCAATTCATCCAAAATCGATTCATACAGCACACGCAAGTCGGTCACCGATACATCCAAATTTACCGATTTGCCAATGGCAGCTTTCTTGGATACATATCCCGTCACTTTCTTCAACAGTGCCATGTTCTCTATCTGTAATTCTTGCGCATCTGCACAACGAATATCCGAACCGGACTTCGAGCGCATAATCAAAGAATAACCATCACATTCGACTTCACTTTGCATTCGGATTTTTTCACAGATCAATTTCGGCTGCTGCAAATGCAGTATTTCCTTGCAATACGCCATCATATCTTTTTCCGCCTGTACTTTGTACATCAACATAACGGGCTCAAATGTACGTATGCGCTTCTTTCCTTTGGTATGCTCAACCACAATGAAATATGCTACCGAAGCCTTATCGTAGCTACCGTACTTTGACAAATCCAACAAGCGCGCATCGGATGTTTTGGTCGGCGTCTTCTTTTCTGCATCCTGCCCTTTGGGTAAAATTGTCGCCTTAAACAACGCCCCTGTTTGTTCTATCGGCATACGTGTCACGTTGACGGTATGTCGCGCCAGCGTATGTTTGACATCACCAATCATTTCGGGTTTCCATATATTCACACCACTGGAGTTATTGATTTCTTTGTCAAAGAGTTTGTACAAATTGTACGGATGCTTTTCACCCATGTCCCTTTGCGCCTTGATGTATTTGAACGGATTCTCCGTAAATTTAGCATCATAGGCATTTCCGACGACAATATTGAGATACGCATCGTGTGCATGATGTAGATTATTCAGGCCGCGGACTTTAATCAATTCATATTTATGACGAAAATCGCTGACATTACCCGCCCGTACATACACCAATTGTGTGTCCGGGTAGATTTGTTTCAGGATATCTGCCGTTGCTTTCACAATTTGGCTCGTTTCTACCAGTTGCCGACTGACAAAACCTGCCAATTCCTCCGCAGTCAACTCTTCCTTTCGTACGAGACGGTTATATTTCTTTTCGCTGAGCAATCCACTGTGCCGCAAATGCTGCCAAAATGCTTTCATTTTTTCTTGGACATTCGAATTAATCGGGTATTTGTCACCCTTTTCGCGATTCGCCGTGCTGGTGACAAGCGCCAGATTGTCCCAGCTGTCATCTTTCGTCAACGAGCGGGGATAAATGTGATCAATATCATACGTATGTTCCTTGCGCAACAACGCATCCAAATCTATCTTCTGGCCGGTATACATACACCGCCCTTGTTGCAAGTAGTAGAGAAACAGTCGCTTACTCCTGAGCTCTGCATCTGTTCTTTCTTCCAGTGACGCCGCCAGCTCGTGTACATCCGCCTTGCAAGCCGCGTACAATTGTTGCAACTGTGCTTTACGGGAGACCGTGCGTTTTCCTTTGTTTTTTTGCTTACTCTGCATCGTGTCCCGCGTCATTTCAAGGAATATCTTCTTCGGCGCCGCTTTGCGTATTTTACGGATTTCTTCACAAATCAATATCGCCTGCCATACGGCGCGTTTGACCGGCGCGGAAAGATAGGTGTCTTTCATGACCGATGCAAAAGTCACTTCATCAATGGTGTCCAGACCGGCATTTTCTTTGTCGATATTTTCCCCGAAAGTATACTTTGTGCTCAAAAGCTGCATCAAGTTGTCCTGCGTATGCTCCAGCGCGTCCATCACACAGGAGAAATGCTCGCCTGTCTCCCCGTCAACGCCTTCCACACCGGTCAAGAATTTTTCTGAAAAGCGTCCCCAGCCGCTGTATTTCTTGGCGACAACTTTCTTGAGTTGCTCCGAGGTGATTTTGCCCGGATATTCGTCCTGTACTTTTTCTTTGAAAATACTCGCGTCTTCCCCGTAGAGGCATTTCCACAAAATCAAGTCCTCCACCATACGTTCGCCTGCCGGTGTATCGATTGCATCGCCGAATATCGCTTTCATTTCTACATACGATTTGTAATTGGCCTGGAATTTGCCATCAATGCCGGTGATGACTGCATCCTCTGCATCGGGATGCCCGTTACTTTTCAAGATATTACGGAATTTCGCCATGCTGACGCTACGATTTGTCTTGAACAATTTTTCGAAAATCTCTTTTTTCAATGGGATGTCCAACGGCTCACCGTCGACTCTGACATTGTTAAGCTCATTGAAAATCATGTAGCGACTGTACAAAAGCGAATCCTTAGGGATAACATTTTCTCCCGCCAAATAGGAGCACTGATTCGTCATGCGCCGGATGAATTTTTCCGCAGAGGCTTTCCGGTCAACCATCTCTTCAAAGTTCCACGGCAATACTCGGCCGCTCCGTCGGCGAACGACCCATGCGTGTCCGTCCGCTTGGGCATGTGCCGGGTTCAACGGTCCGACATAGTACGGAATGCGAAAAGTGAGAATAGAAATAACTTTGTCGCTCACACTCATGCCGTCCTCACCTACCTGCGCAAGGAAGGGGAAGTGCCGTTCCGCATTTTTCAGAATTTCTAACATTTCCATCTTGTGCACTTGATACGGAATGACCCCATTGTCGCTGTTGCGCATTTTCCCGAATGCCATTTTCTCTTTCAACCGCGTCAACAGTCGTTCTTTAATCGGCGCATCACTCGCGCTGACATTCGTATAGCCGGCAATCAATTTTTCAAAATATGTATTGACTTCCTCTTGCATGGCACGCTTACGGATGATTTTCTTCCTACCGCCATTTTCCGTAAATCCGACATACGATGCATAATTGTCCTTCGCTCCGCTACGAAACGCCTTCGTCATATCTCCGGGGGCGCCGTATGTTTTGATAAGGTGTTTTGCATCCCGCAAATCCTGCTGGTGCGCATCATACATCTCTACCATCGCATCCGACAGATACTGATGATTTCCTAAAATCTGCCGTAATTTCATCCAGTCAAACACCGCTTTGGCGGCATCAATCAACGCGATGCGATCTTCCAATAACGCCGCATATTCATCGCGCACTTCATCATAGTTGCCTTTCTTGAATTCAATGTCTTTCGGTTGTGCATCTTTGTAATCATCATCGCCAAACAATTTATGCAATTGGACTTTGCCTCCGACAATCAGGCTCATTAATTCTTTCCAGCCTGCTTTGCGACCGACTGCAAACAGATCATTCAGTTGACTCTTCTTATCCGATATGGTCAGTTCACTATTCGTCAATATACGTTCCAGCTGGCCCATACGGGCATCCGTAAATACAGAACCTTCCACCTCGTCACCGACCATGTACTCCCCTGCCTGGGCCGCCAACTCCCGATAGACGCCGCCAAAGTCCGGCCCGCCCGACAAATCTTGATCGCCGAAAAGGAAATGTCCCCGATTCTTAATCATATGGTGCAACGCCAAATACAAAAGTCGAACATCGTGGGCAGCCTCATCGTGAATCAACGCACTACGCAAATGATAGATTGTCGGATACGCCTTTGCATAATCGGCATCGGTAAACCCCTCATCATTAAACAAACTATATACACCGGAAACTTTTTTATCAGACGCATGAAACGGGCTTTCCGCCAGTCGCAAAAAGAAATTCGGATCAACTGCTGATATGGCTTCCGCAAACAACTCTTGCAATAATCCCAAACGAAACTTTCTGCGCATAGTGCGCCGGCGGGCAATACGAAATGCACGACGCTCACTTGCTACCTTGGCCTCATCAAACAGCCGGCTGCCCCACATGTCTTTGCGATTAAACCGCAACAAACGATAATCCGGTGTCGTCGCCGCCCATCCTACCGAGCCGGTGCCGATATCCAGCCCCACATAATACTCTCCGTTTTGACCGTTTCCCTGCTGCATATTTTCTCCAGACATCTTGACACACTCTCCTTTTTGCGTTATACTGACTACAGTGCTAGTTTGAACACCATAAGGCACTACACAACGAGTTCAAATAAAAATTTATTCAACCCGCCGCAAGGCTCTACTCTATGTAGACTAAGGTCGCTCTTCGGAGCGATTTTTTAGTGCCTTTCTTCATGTTCCCTGACAAAAAACATTTGTCTATATAAATTATACAAAACACCAGTACCCTAATCAACCGTTTATTTTTAGTATGGATTATTATCAGTCCTATTTCATTTTTTCTTTTTTACATATCGCCACATCTAAAAAGCTGTCATCAATTGATGACAGCTTTTTACAATACAAACTTTCTCTCGCCAAAGAATTTACACTTTCATCTTCCTTCTACACCCGTGCACACAGCACATTACATTGACAAGCCCAAAGCAAAGCAGGCATGCTCTTTTGTGGTGCCCCACTTCGCACAGTGCTCAAATTGATTACCTCATTCCAAATTCCCGACGTGTCTGTAGGAACCTTTTTCTTATCCCTTACGGTAGACAAAAGGATAGGCAGTCCGCCTATCCTTTGTAGTTGCGTGTATTCGCTGCTTATTCCCACTCAATCGTTGCCGGGGGTTTACCGGTGATGTCGTAAACGACGCGGTTGATACCCGCGACTTCGTTGACGATGCGGTTGCTGGCGGCGGCGAGTACTTCGTAGGGGATTTTCGCCCACTCGGCCGTCATGAAGTCGTTCGTCACGACACCGCGCAAGGCAAGTGTGTACGCATAAGTACGCGAATCGCCCATCACGCCGACGGATTGATTGGCGGTCAGTACGGCAAAGTACTGGTTGACTTTGCGTTCCCAGCCGGCATTTTTAATTTCTTCGCGCCAGATAGCATCCGCCTGTCGCAAGGTATCGAGTTTGTCTTTTGTGACTTCCCCGATGACGCGTATCGCCAATCCCGGTCCCGGGAAGGGCTGCCGCCACACGAGATAATCCGCCAAACCCAATTCTTCACCGAGGGCGCGGACTTCGTCTTTGAACAAATCGCGGAGCGGCTCGATGAGCCCTTTGAAATCGACGACCGCCGGCAGTCCTCCGACGTTGTGGTGGCTCTTGATGACCGCTGCATTGCCTTCGCCGCTTTCGACGACGTCGGGATAAATCGTCCCCTGCGCCAAATAGTCGACTTGCCCGATTTTGCGGCCTTCTTCTTCAAAGACACGGATAAATTCTTCGCCGATGATTTTCCGCTTGCGTTCCGGGTCGGTGACACCGGCGAGCTTATCGAGGAAACGCGCTTCGGCATTCACGCGAATGAAATGGACACCGCTGTCTTTGAATGCGGCTTCGACTTCGTCGCCTTCATGCAGGCGCATGAGGCCGTGATCGACAAAGATGCAGGTCAGTTGCGAGCCGACCGCGGCGGAAATCAGCTTGGCACAGACGGAGGAATCGACGCCGCCCGACAGGGCGAGCAGGACTTTGCCGCTACCGACTTTGGCACGGATTTCTTCAATGGCCTGGGTCGCATAATGCTCCATCGTCCACGAGCCGCTGCACCCGCAGACGTCCAGCAGGAACGACCGCAGCATGGTCTGCCCTTCGTCCGTATGCGCGACTTCCGGATGGAATTGTACACCGTAGAGTTTGCGTTTGGTGTCGGCAATGGCGGCAATCGGGGTGTGGCGGGTCGAGCCGATGACGACAAATCCGTCGGGCACTTTCGTCACATAGTCGCCGTGACTCATCCACACGCGGGTAATCGCGCCGACATCGGCAAAGATATCCCCCGCCGTACGTTTGACGACTTCCGCATGGCCGTATTCACGGCTGTCGGAGGCGGTCACGATACCGCCGAGCGACCGACACATCAGCTGCATGCCGTAGCAAATGCCGAGAATCGGGATGCCCGCATGAAACAGTTTCGTTTCCATCTGCGGCGCGTCGTCGGCATAGACGCTGGCCGGTCCTCCCGTAAAGATAATGCCTTTCGGCGCTTTGTCGATAATCGCGTCCGCGCCTTGGCGATAGCTGACGATTTCCGAGTAGACGCCGCACTCGCGGACACGCCGGGCAATCAGCTGGGCGTACTGTCCGCCAAAATCGACGATGACGATTCGTTCATTCGGTACCATAGGTATTCCTCCATTGCATTGCGTATTGATTACCTGTATTATAGCACGCTTGCGCGCGGTTTAGCGAAAGGCGGGATTGCCGTTGGCGGCAAATCGCCAGCGTCGTTGCTGATTGCGGGCGGCAATGTCCCGATACCAGTGCAGCAGCTGCGCATCTGCCCGATAGACCTCCCGCGCCACCCCGAAGCGCGGCGTTTTGCCGCGGCGTTCGGTGTATACCCGCCACCGCACGAGGTAGCGTGCACCGTCAGCGGTAATGCCGAGCGCGATGCGGGTATTTTTGCGGCAATTTTCCTTTTCCGAGAGTGCCAATTCCTGCCGACCGATACGGATATGATCCAGTGCCTCGTCCTCCCACAGGCTGTCTTTGTCCGGATAATCACCGAAGTAAAAATAGGCGACCGTCGGTCGGAATTCGAGCGGCCCGACCGTGCCGTGATACCGATAGTCACAGACCCCGCGCAGCAGCGGCAGGCGGCTGCAGATTTGCGCCGTATAGCGGGCATCGTTGACCGCCCGATGGGCATCGTCGTCCATCGCAATGCCCATATATTCGCAGGCTCGCGCCAGACCGTATTGCTCGTACTCGTCCAGACAAAAACGGCCGAATATCCGTTGGGCATCGTACCAGCGCGGAATCTCATCGGCCGGAAGTCCGTGCAGGCGGATATTTTCTCCCAATACCTGTCGGTCGCTCGTGCCCCACGAGAGCAAAATCGGCCGCCGACCGCACCACTTGCAAAACTGCCGCCACACCCGCATAAACGACGGCGCCCGCATGAGCATGGACCAATCAATCCCCGTCAGCCGCTGTACATGCGGATGCATACGCGTCGTAAAACTCGGCTTGACCAGGCTGCTGAATTCGTCCGTCAGTGCGCCGTCCGGTGTGATTTTGACCGCACCGATCTCGATAATTTCCCCCGACAGCGGAAAACCGATACGATTTTGCGCGGCAAATTCATCGGCCTGGATTTCGTTCCATTCCATATCAAAGATAATATAATTCGAACGCCCCATGTTCATTTGCCTTCAAAATCCCGGAACAACAGGCTCGGCTGAATACCGACATTATTTTGATACTTGCCGCTGCGATATTCGTCGTATTCGCCTTCAATCAAGTGATAGTAAATCTGGCAGATTTCCACGCCGGCATAAATCCGAATCGGCTGGACACAAAACATTTCCAGCGTCCAATACCCCGCAAAGCCGACATCCCCGAAACCTGCGGTCACATGGATAAACAGTCCCAGCCGGCCGACCGATGACCGGCCTTCCAGCATCGGCACCAAGTCGCGCGTACGGGTATATTCCGCCGTCCTCCCCAAGTAAAGCCGGTTGGGCTCGAGCAGGTAGCCCTCCGGCGGAATCTCAATCCGTGTGGCCGTATTTTCCTTTTTCATATCGAGCGTGTACTCGTCATAGACCAGTAATTCATTCGCCAAGCTCAAGTTGTAGCTGTTCGGATTGAGCCGTGACGGATCGAACGGCTCGATGGTAATCTCCTTGCCCATTCGGGCGGCGATTTCTTTGCCTGATAAAATCATACTCACTGCCCCTTTGCCAAGATGCGTTCCCGATAGGTTTCGATGGTGCGAACCGCGCGCGCCGCCTCACCGGCGGCGATACCGACGCGAAACCACTCCACTTGTGCTTGCGCCCGCCGACTGTAGCCGCCGATCACGATATGCCGCAAGTTCGGGCGTTCGTACTCTCCCTCGCGAAACGGTACCGTGTCCACACGGTCAATCTCCGACCACGCGACGGTCATATGCGTCTGCAGGTTGCGCAGTCCTTTCGGACTCAAGTACAGCAGTTTTTTCGGATAGAGGTACATATATACGGATTGTAACAACCCCAGCACCCCGACCGCCAGGAAAATCTCCATCCCGCGAATCTCCAAAATCTTCCAGACTGCCGCCGCCACCACAATAACAAAGATAAATGCCGCGATACGCAAGCGATATTGTCCCCGTTCTTCCCGAATAAATACGTCTTTCATCTGTCACCTCTCACTGTCCGCCGACCGCCGGCCGACCGTCACAATCCGCCGCCACGGTACGGCAAGCGGGATAATGCTCACATACCCATTCCCGACCGCGCCGGACAAATACGCCCCGCCGGCAACGCGGGCACACGACCTCGCTGCGCGGTGCATCCGGCAGCGGTGCCGCTTCCGCGGTGACCGTCTCGGCAGTAGCCGGCTGCGTATGCCGACAGGCGGGATAGCCGCTGCACCCGTAAAACGAGCCGAATTTTCCCGTCCGCAAGCGCAGCGCTTTGCCGCAAACGGGACAGGACAGCGCCGCGGCATGGGCGATATCATCGTTGGCCATCGTCACCAAATCCGTCACATACTCCGTCTGATCCCGCAAAAACGCCTCCAGCGTATCCTCTCCCGTCCCGATGCGCGCCAGCCGCTCTTCCCATTTCGCCGTTTCATCGGGATAGGTCAATGCGGTCGGCAAGGCGTCAATCAACAGATACGCCGTCTCCGTCGGATACAGATACTTCTTTTTCCCCTTCGCGACCATCAATTTGCGCGCCGTGAGTTCGGCAATAATCGTCGCGCGCGTCGCCTCCGTACCGATACCCGCCACCGCCCGCAGCTGTTTCTTGAGGCGTTCGTCGCGGACATAGCGGTGAATCCCCTTCATCGCCTCCAACAGTGTCGACGCGGTAAACCGGGTCGGCGGTTTCGTCATTTTCGGCTCAATCTGCAGGTCGCGGTAGTGAACCGTATCGCCTTTGGCCAGCGGCGGGAACACCCCGCCCGCGTCATCACCGTCGGCTTCACTCAATTCTTGCTTTTCCTGTCGATAGAGCTCTCGCCATCCGGCCCGGCACTCGACCCGCCCCGAGGCGGTAAACAGCTCTCCGGCCGCCGTGATTTCGATTTTCGTCTGCTCATAGATATACGGCGGATAGAACTGCGCCACATACGCCCGCGCAATCAAGGCGTAGATATCCCGCTGCACCGGCGTGAGCGTGGCGACCGGGCAAGGAACCGTCGTCGGGATAATCGCATGGTGCGCGGTAATTTTTTTGTCATTCCACGCCCGACTTTTCAGCGTTGCGTCCGCCTGTGCCGCCATCTGCGCCAGCGGCGCAAAGGACTGTGCCAAATGCCCTAAAATCGCCGCTCTGTCCGCCCACTGATTTTCCGGCAAATACTCGCAATCCGAACGCGGATAGGTCGTCCACTTGCGTTCATAGAGTGTCTGCGCCGCCGCCAAGACCGCATCCGGCTCGTATCCGTAGCGTTTCCCCGCCAGGACCTGCAAGGCCGAGAGCGACAACGGCAGCGGCGCCGGTTCTTGCTTGCGACGCTTGCCGTGCGCACTGACGACACCCGTCCCGGCCGCGTCCAGACGCACGGCCAATTCCTCGGCGAGATATTGTTGGCGCAAACGGTTTTCACTGTCCAGTCCGGGCGCATCGGGTGCAGGCTTCCATTTGGCGACAAATTCCCCGTCTGCCGCGGCAAAACGCGCTTTGACCAAGTAATATTCTTCCGGCGTAAACCCGGCAATCTCCCGCTCGCGCCGCACCACCAGCGCCAATGTCGGCGTTTTGACCCGCCCGACCGGAAGTACCACTTTCGGGTTACCCTGCCTGCGCACCCTAAGCGTATACGCCCGCGAGAGATTCATCCCCATCAGCCAATCCGCCCGCGACCGCGCCAACGCGGAATCGCGCAGCGGCGCAAAATCGCTATTGTCGCGCAACTCATCCAGCGCCGCGCGAATGCTTTTCTCGTCGAGCGCATTGAGCAGGATGCGATAGACCGGTTTCGTATTGTGCAGATACTCCAAAATCTCGTCAATCAAGAGCTGCCCCTCACGGTCGGGGTCCCCTGCGTGAACGACTTCATCCGCTGTTTGCAACAACTCGCGAATCCGGGCAAATTGGTCGCGCGCCGCCTGCGCCACTTCCAAGCGCCACTGCGGCGGGACAATCGGCAAATCTTCCGCCGTCCAGCGACGATAGCGTGCATCATACCGGCTCGGCTCCCACTGCGTCAAAATATGACCGTACGCCCAAGTCACCACACCGCCCGCCGTCTCAATATAATCGGCATGCCGACGATGCGGTGCCGGCAGACATGCCGCCAGCTCGCGCCCCAAGCTCGGTTTTTCCGCAATATACAATCGCCGTTTCATCGATTCACCTCAACTACCTGTTATTGTACCACATCGAGCCGCCGCCGACCGACTTTTCTGCACGACCGAAGCCGCTCTTGCCGCATCCGCGATGCCCCCCTCGCCGTGTCGGCCCCCTTCGACATACACGAGCACACAAAAAAGCACGTCCGCGCGCGGAGACGTGCTGTCAAGACTGGCGTCCCAGGAGGGATTCGAACCCCCGGCCCACGGCTTAGAAGGCCGTTGCTCTATCCGGCTGAGCTACTGGGACAGTATCGGCGAATTGGTCGGAGCAGCAGGATTTGAACCTGCGACCCCCTGATCCCAAATCAGGTGCGCTACCAAACTGCGCTATGCCCCGTTTTTCCGATCATTCGCTATCGTTCATCATAGCATATGAAATTTCCTCATGTCAAACAGCGGATGCCATTACGCATCGCGCTGTCCTCGGTACGCATAGAGGACGTAACCGAGCATCAGCCACACCAGCAGAATGGCCCACTCTACTGCACTGAGCGAGACGCTTCCCCACGGCCAAACGAGAAGAAGTGTAATCCCCATGCCGCAGACAATACCGCTGCCGATACAAAACTTACCTCCCGGTACGCGGTACGGGCGCCGCAAATCAGGCTCACGATCGCGCATACGCCAGCATGCCATCGCCGTCAATGTGCAAGGCACAATAAACGCCAGCGCGGCGATTGTCGTCAGCGGCAACAGCAATCGGTGCCCCAAGAAAGGTCCGATGACTGTCAACACCGCCAAGAAGCGATTGGCCGCCATCGGGGTGCCGGTTTTCGGATGCAGCTCACCGAACACCGACGGGAGCATGCGTTTTCGACCCATCGCCAGCAAGATTCGGGCGGTCGCTGAAAACAGTGCATTCATGGGGCCGAGCGGTCCGATAAAGGCAATCGCAACCATCACCATGTACAGGGCCGGATGAATGTCTTTGAGTACGGCCAGCGCCGGTATCGGCCGCAAAACAAATTCCGTCCACGGGACAATGGTGCTGAACGAATATATGCAGACCCCGTAAAACACCGCCGACGCGACTAACGCCATCACAATGATTTGGCCGAACTTCGCCCAATCCATCGTCTCGCTTGCTTCTTCCGCTTGGTCGGGTATCGTGTCCAATCCGGTATAAAAAAACGGCGTCAGTACAAGAACCGCCGCAATCCCGGCGAGAAATGTGTCGGCGGCCGCAACCCCTGTCGCGCCTGCCACATGTGCATACAGCGGCAGCACATACGTCGGCGATCCGTACACCAAAGACACGGCAACTGCCACCGCCACTCCCAGAAAAAGCGCACGCGTCAGCCACTTCTGCAACGCCGCCATATGATTGACGCCGCGAAAGTTTTGCACGATGACGCCAACGGAAAACAGCAGGGCAATCATGACCGGAAACAAATACACCGGAGAGCCGGCTATCGTATAGAGATACACCGACTTCAACCAAGGACAAAAATCGGCGACCAATTCCGTCAGAATCGTCGCCATCGCCAGTGATTCCCAGGGGCACAATACCCCGTCCCCGAATACCAACAACCAGCCGGCGAAAAATGCCGTCCGCCTGCCGAAGGAACGCTCAATGTAGTCGATAATACCGCCCGATGTCGGGAGCGCGGCGGAAAGCTCCCCTAAGACCGCGCCGATCGGCAACAGACAAACGGCGCCGACAGCAAACGCAATCATAGCCGCCAGCGGACCGCCGCCCAGGGTCACCCAGTCTCCCACCATCAGGACCCACCCGGTTCCGACAATGGAGCCGAAACCGATTGTGAAATATTGATAGAGCGTTAATGTCTTGTGTGTGGATGGTTTCATTCCTACTAATCTTTCATCAGGTACGGCAACGGCTCGGGATTCGCCTTGCCGAAATATTTTTCCGCCAGAACCCAAGCCGCATAGTCATCGACCGGCACAGGCGGCGTCTGCCAGCCCGTCGGTATCCAGCGCCGCCACCCCCGCGGAGGCCGACAGCGCCAGTAGCGGGCGACCGCCATTTCCGTCGTGTGCCGCTCGTCGACCGTCACGACACGTACCGCAGCCGACTGTACGGCGGGAATCGTCTCCAACCGCTGACGGTAATCCGCGCTGCGTGTCCCGTCGCCGATGACAATGACCCGCACGGAGTATGCCGTCAGCAGCGCCGCAACGACATCGGCCGCCTCTTCCGTCCGCACAATCCGCTTCTCGCGCAAACAGTCCGGTGCCGTCACCACCGCGATGCCGGTCTTTTCACTGCCGGGATCAATCGCCACTACGGTTTCCATATGCCCTCAATCCCGGCTCACGATAATTCGGATTTTAACAGGGCCTTCCGTGTAGATATCCTCCGTGGCCACCGCCGTCAGATGCGCCCGTTCGCCGACCCGCTCCGCCTCGCGAATCGTCGTAAACAGTTCCTGCCCGTCCAGCTGCCCGACATTGCCGGTAATCGGATCGGGCAGCACGCCTTGCCCGCGCGCCCGCGTATTCACATCACGCAAGAAAGCCAATACTTTCATTTCCACCGAACGATATTGGTCATACTCGTCCATGTATTTGTCAAAGACGATATCACCCTTGTGATAAGTCATCCGATTGTCAAAAATCAAAAATTCCACCCATGCCGGCTCGCCGACGACGATATTGCCTACGGATACGACCCGTACCAAACCGGGCACGGTGCGCCCTTCTACCGCATCGACCGCTTCGTCAAATGTCTCCGGCAAAATCCGAACGACTTCCTGCTCGCCTTCGACGCCGAGACGTTTGAGCAAAATCCGATTCGTGTCATTCAAAATACTTGCCAACACCTTGACCGTATCGTCATGCGAGAGACCTTCCTTCACCACCGCGCTGGAAATGACCTCGCCCACGCGGAACATGACCTGTCCTTCGCGAATGGCGGTGATATCCGTACGCAAGCGTTCCGCCTCGTCATTTAAACGGCCGATGGCATCGGTCAGTTCCGTCTTGGTCCGCTCCAGTTCCTGAATTTCCTCGGCCGAAGCGGTGACGTCCGCCTGCGCCTTGCGGTATGCAGACTCGACGACTGCGAGCTGGGCCTGCATATATTGCTGTTGCTCTTCGGCGCGCGCCAAAGCACGTCCCGTCTCGCGTACCCGCTCGCTCATTTCTTCGTATTCACGGTTCTTGGCCGCCAGCATCGTCTTGCCGCGTTCCAACTCTTCCGTTTTGTGTTCGACCTGCGTCGTCAACATCGCCATCTTTTGCCGCAATTCGTCCATCCCGAACAGCGCCACGCGGACATTATCCGAGAGGATACTCATCACGCCGATAGTCAGCAACGCAATCAGCATCCCGGTGATAATCGTCACGACAATCGAGGTGTGCTTCGGTCGCAATCCCCACAGCGAGATGCGCCGCTTGCCGACCTTACTGCCCAACTTATCACCGATGAACGCAATGACGCCGCCGGTGACCGTCAACACCAAAAAAGTAATTATCCCGTCAATCATACATCTGACCCCTTATTTGACACGCAAATGTAACCATATCCCGACGCCCAGCGCCGTCAAGTTCGGAATCCATACCGCCACCATCGGCGGCAACACGCCGCCCTCGCCGAGCGTGCCCGTCAGCATCATCAATGCATAGTAAACAAATATCACCAACACACACAGTCCGAAACCGACCGACGACGAAGACCGTTGCCGTTGAATCCCCAGCGGTGTCCCCAAGACCGCAAACACCAGACTGGCAAGCGGCAGCGAAAAGCGCCGATGCAATTCCACTTCCAGTTTGGACGTATCCGCATAGGCCGCCTGATAGGCTTGAATCTCATGTCGCAATTCGCGGATGGTCATTTGGTCGGCGTCTTTTTTGCGGGTGCCGACCTGTGCCGGTGTATCGGTAAACGGCAGTACCTGTTCCTCAAAACGCAGCATCCGCTGTACACCTTCGCCGCCGTCCAAATCATAGACCGTCCCGTTTTTCATATACCATTTGCCGTCACGCCAAGACGCTTGCGGCGCATTCTCGACCCGTACCAATTCGTTGTCACGAAATTCCTGTATGGTAATATGTTGCAATGTCTCCGTATCGGGATCGTAGCGGTTGGCATACAGCAAGTAGCGGATATCATCGTCGACGACCCGTTTCAATACGATATGCGTTTGCGCCTGTTGCGGGCGCATATTGCCTTTGATTTCCTCCTGCAACGTCCGCTCATAGGCGGTATTGGCCGCCGGGACGACGTATTCGTTGAACACGATATTGACCAGACTGATGACCAGCGCCGCCCAAATAATCGGCGTGACCAGCCGGGCGAAACTCTGCCCCGCCGCCCGCATCACAATCAACTCGCTACTGCTCGACAACCGTACAATCGCCATCAGTGCGCCCAACAATACGGACATGGGAAACGTATAGACGATAATCCGCGGCAATGCCAGGACGAATATTTTGCTCACCGCCCACAACGATGCGCCGTACTCCGTCATCAGCCCCGCGATACGAAACAGCAAATCCCCGCCGATAAAGAGCGAGGTAAATACCGCCACTCCGTACAAAAACGGCTGCAAAAACTCGCGCAGCATATATCGATCCAGTCGCCTCATAGCCCACTCCCGCTTACCATTACTATATCACACTTATTCACCGCGACGTTTATACCAACCGGAAACTGTCCCCCAAGTAAAACTTGCGCGCCGTCGGATCACTCGCAATTGTTTCGGCATCGCCTTCCAGCAACACCTTGCCTTCGCTGATAATATAGGCCGTATCTACAATCGACAAGGTTTCCCGTACATTATGATCCGTAATCAATACGCCGATACCGCGCTGCCGCAATGTCCGGATGACGTCCTGGATATCGGCGACCGCAATCGGATCGACCCCGGCAAACGGCTCGTCCAATAAAATAAATGCGGGATCGGTCGTCAGACTGCGCGCGATTTCCGCCCGCCGCCGTTCACCGCCCGACAGCTCACGTCCCAAGCGGTCCGCGACATGTGTCAGGCGAAATTCTTCAAGCAATCCGTCCGCCCGCTCGCGGCATTCGTCCGCCGACAACTCGGCACGCGTTTCCAACACGGAGAGCAGGTTGTCCCGTACCGACATCTGCCGAAATACCGACGCTTCCTGCGGCAGGTAGCTGATACCGTGACGCGCACGACGATGAATCGGCTCGGTCGTAATACGGCGGTCATCGATATAGATATTCCCTTCGCCCGGATGCACAATGCCGACAATCATATAAAACGTCGTGGTTTTGCCGGCACCGTTCGGCCCGAGCAGGCCCACAACGCGTCCCGCCTCGACGCGGATATCGACATGATCCACCACGCGGCGGCCGCCGTAAATTTTGACCAATCCCTCTGTCCGTATCTCCATGATTTATTCCTTCGTTTGTATAATCAGCGTGCTGCGCCCCTTGGTTTCGACGACACGATCTTGCAAGCGGATATCGAGCCGCGGTCCGCGCACGGTATGCCCCGACTGTGTCGCCGTCGCATCACCTTCCAGCACGGCATACCCGTCATCGGCGCCCGGCGTCTGCGTGTAGGTAATGCGATCCCCCGTCGCCGTAAATTCGTTCGCATACTGCCGCAGCGATACTCCGCCGCTGCCGATGAGACGAATCTCCCGTGTATACGCTTCGATTTCTCCGGCCTGCATCTCGGCCTCGCCCGTTTGCACTGTCGCACCGCCGCGGACATGCGCATAGCCGTCGACAGTATCGTAGCGTACATGGCTGCCGACCAGTATACGGTCACCGTCCGCCAGCCGCACGTCGCCCTCCGCCGTCAGCAACCGACCGCCGTCCCATGTCAATGTCTCTGCCGTCATCACCCGTGCCGCATCCGTGTAACGGACGCCGCCGCGCAATACCGCCGTACCCGCGTCGAGCACGTATGACCCCGCATCGCCTTCCAGTGTCGCGGTATCTTTCTTGACCACGACATGCCCGCGCGCGTCGACCGTATCCGCCGCCCCGCGATACGTCAATTCATCCGCCGTGATGGCCACTTCCGCGGCCGCCGCCGTGAGCGTCGCACCGCTCATCAAGACAGCCAGACAACCTGCATACCACCGTTTCATTCGGACTCTCCTTTCACCGCTCGCGCATGACCGCTCACGGTTATCTCCCGCAACGTACGATCCGCTGTCAAGCGCTCTCCCGTCAAGACGACATCCCCGCGTCGGATGCGCACACCGCCCGTCGCCGACAGACGATTGGCCGCGCCGTCGTATACGACATCGCTCAGTTTTGCCGCCGTGCCGTCGTTACCGTGCACCTCGACCGTTCCCTGCAACGTGACCATCTTTGTCGAGCAATCCGCCGTCGCCTGCCGGGCACGAATCGCGACCTCCCGCTCGCCGTCACGACATAACAATTCCGCATCTTCCAAATAGAGTATCCCCGTCGCGGGGTCAATGAATATTTGCTTGGCACCGAGCCGCCACACCGTCTCGCCGTCTTGCTCCTGCGCCAGCTGCGCTCCCGTAAATTCGACGCGATTGCCCGCCGCGGCAGGGACATGCTCCTGCGGCGGATCTACCGACAACGCATAGAGTATCGCCGACACCAGCACGGCAAGAACGCCGCCCAGCCACCATTTAGTCTGTTTCATGGCCATCTCCTTGCCAATCGGCCGCCCGTCGGATATCTTCCGGTGCCGTCCACCAACGCCGCTGAATCCAGAGCCATTGCGTCGGATACCGTCGGATAAAATCTTCCATGATGCTCGTCATCTTCTGCATCTCCCGATCCGTATCCGCCCGCATGTCGCCGGTATCGGTATAATGATACGGCTCGCCGACACAAATGACATGACCGATACCGTCATCGCGGCGCCGAATGAACAACGGTACAATCGGTGCCCGAAAGCGACGGGCAAACACAGCCGGTCCTTCCACCGCCGATGACAACCGCCCCAAAAACATCACGGGTACACCGTCTTTGTCGCCGTCTTTATCCGTCAAAAAGCCGAGTATTTTTTTGCGTTTCATTGCCCGCGCCGCCCCGATAATATCCGAGCCGCCGCTGTGAAACACATCCAATCCCGCCAGCTGTCGATATTCATTCAAAATTTTTGTGACCTGGTCATTCGGCTGTCGCTTGGCAATCGTCGTCGTCGGGAAACCGTAGAGAGCCAATCCCGCACCGAGCCATTCCCAATTGCCGATATGCGCCGTCAATCCGACCACGCCGTGCCCTTCGTCCAATGCCGCTTGCAAGAGCTCCGGATGGTCGATGGTCACGTACCGCGCCAATTGCTCCCGCTCCGCCACCAAGCGCGGCGTATACAAAATCTCGAGCGCCGTCATACCCAAATGCTCGAAATGTCGTTGCAACAACGCATCCGCCTCGGCGCGGGACAGTCCCAAGCCGGTCTCCAGTTGCTCCAAACCGCGTCGTTTCGGTTTCGCCAGACGATTGAGCACCAGCGGTCCCAGCCACTTCCCGACCGCCAGCACCCGCTCGTAGGAAAGCCGGCAAAGCAAGCGACTGCACAGGGTAATCAAGCGGTATTGCCACCGATTAGTCATGTTGCTCCCCTTTGCTGTCCGGTGCGGGTTGCTCCGCGCGAACGGCCAAGAGCAAATCGAGCCATTCGCGGGCCGCCCCCTGACCGCCGACGGCGCGCGTGCGATACGTCGCAACGGCCGACGCCAACGCATCCGCATCGGCCGGCACCGCCGCCAAGGCCACCCGCTCCAAAATCGGCACATCATTACAATCGTCGCCCATAAACGCCGCCTGTTCCCAGGTCCACCGCCGCGCCGTCAGCTCCGCTTGCAGCGCGGCGACTTTGTCGTCTACACCGTCATAGCAAAAGTCCAACCCGAGCTCCGCCGCCCGACGCTTCGTGATGGCGGACTTGCGCCCGCTGATGAGCCCCACGACCAGCCCTGCCCGTCGCGCCATGACCATCCCCATCCCGTCGCGGGCATGGAACCGTTTCAGACATTCACCGTCCGGCCCGAGATAAATCCCGCCGTCCGTCAACGTCCCGTCCACATCAAATGCGACCAGCCGAATCCGTTGCCACAGTGCGCGGTTCATACAATCCCCCGCCGTAGCAAATCCGTAATATGCAGCATGCCGACGGCTTGCCGATTCGCATCGACGACCGGCAGTACCGTAATCGGTCGCGGTTGATGCTGTTCCATCAGGTGCAACGCCTCCGCCGCCAAGCGGTCGGGTCCGATGACTTGCGGTGCCGCGGTCATGACCGTCACCACATCACGCAACATCAATTCCGGTCCGCGACTGAGTGCGCGACGGATATCTCCGTCCGTCACCAAACCGATAAGCGTGCCGTCGTCGTCCACGACATTCGTCGCACCGAGCCCTTTTTCCGTCATCACAAAGAGCGCGTCCTGGACAGTCGCCGCTGCATCGACGACCGGATTATCCTCGCCGCCGTGCATCACCTCGCCGACCGTCATCAACAGCTTGCGGCCGAGTGCCCCGCCCGGATGAAAGATGGCAAAATGCTCCGCGGTAAATCCGTGCCGTTTCATTAACGCCACCGCCAGCGCATCACCGAGCGCCAGCGCCACCGTCGTGCTGGTCGTCGGTGCCATATCGAGCGGACAGGCTTCGCGAGCGACTCCCACATCCAGCGTCACATCCGCCATCCGGCCGAGCGTCGAATCCGTCTTGCCGACGACGGCGATGAGTTTTGCCCCGATACGCCGCAACGATGGCAAAATCGCCAGCACTTCCGCCGTTTCACCGCTGTTGGAAAAGGCCATGACCACATCATCGGCCGTGACCATCCCCAAATCGCCGTGAATACCTTCCGCCGGGTGCAACCAAAACGCCGGCGTACCGGTACTGGCCAGCGTCGCGGCGACCTTGTGGGCGATATGCCCGGATTTGCCCATACCGGTCACCACGACCCGTCCGCGCACGTCGCTCATCAACTCCACCGCCGCCGCCGTATTGTCGTCAATCCGCCGCGCCAACTCCTCGATTCCGGCCGCTTCCGCTTGCAAGACGGCGACGACATCCTCCCGTATACTCATCAGCGACCTCCCCGATGCGCAATCGCGTGGATATCCAGCAAATCCCGAAGTAACGCTTCCAATTGATCCAAGTAGAGCATATTCGAGCCGTCGGAGAGCGCCTCTTCCGGGTTGTCATGTACTTCCATAAACAGTCCGTCCACCCCGGTTGCGACCGCTGCGCGAGTCAGATAGGGGATGAACTCCCGTTGCCCCGCCGTCGATGTCCCCGCGCCGCCCGGCAACTGCACACTGTGCGTACCGTCAAAGACGACCGGATACCCGAACCGCCGCATAATCGCCAAGCTGCGCATATCGACAACCAAATTATGATATCCGAACGAGCAGCCCCGCTCCGTCAGCATGATGTTCTCATTGCCGGCTTCACGGATTTTATTGACCACATTTTGCATATCGTCCGGTGCCAAAAATTGTCCTTTTTTCACATTGACCGTCTTGCCCGTCAGTCCCGCGCCGTAGACAAGATCGGTCTGCCGGCACAAAAACGCCGGTATCTGCAAGACATCGAGCACTTCCGCCGCCGGTGCAATCTGCGCCTCCGTATGGATATCCGACACGACGGGTACTTGCAATTCCTCTTTCACCCGTTGCAATATAGCCAGCCCTTTTTCCAAGCCGGGGCCGCGAAACGAACCGAACGAAGTCCGATTGGCCTTGTCAAACGACGCCTTGAAAATATACGGTACACCCAAGCGCTCACAAATCCCCTTGATTTCTCTGCCGATCATCAATATGCGGTCATAGCTTTCAATGACGCAAGGTCCCGCCAGCAAAAACAGGTCTCCGCCGCCCAATTGCCACTTACCGATTTGTACTTGCTTCATGATGCCCTCCTTCAAACAATGCGCGTACCCTTAGTAATTCTTCCAATGTATCGACACCGATAAGTTCCCGTTCTGTCGGAATGACACCGATCCGATAACCGTGCTCCAGTGCCCGCAGCTGCTCCAGTGACTCCGTACGCTCCGCCGGTGTGGGGGAAAGCGCCGCAAACGCCAGCAAAAAATCCCGCCGATAAGCATAGATGCCGACATGCTTTTGCGGCGGTGCGGCAAAGGCATGGCGCGGATAGGGAATCAGTGAACGGGAAAAATACATGGCCTCACCGTTGCAATTGCAAACGACTTTGACGGCATTTCGATTATCATAGTCTGCCTCGGCCAAGGGCGCCGCCGCCGTCACCATGGCGAGGTCGTCACGTTCGGCAATCCGTGCCGCGAGCCGATCGATTAACTGCGGATCGATGAGCGGCTCATCTCCCTGGACATTGACGATGATGTCATAGTCCGCATACTGCGTCGCCACCTCCGCCAAGCGGTCGGTCCCCGTCGGGTGCGTCGCCAGCGTCATGACCGCTTCGCCGCCGAAAGCCTCGACCACGGCCGCGATTTTTTCATGATCGGTCGCCACGACCACCCGTTCGGGATGCGAAGCGAGAGCCGCGCGCTCATAGACCCGTTGAATGAGCGGCTTGCCGGCAATATCCAAGAGCGGTTTCCCCGGTAATCGGGTCGAACCGTAACGCGCCGGTATCACGCAGATTGTCTTCATCCCCGTACCTCCCGTTCTTCCTTGATATACGACCAAAATTCTTCTTCCCCGGAAAGGATGCGCAGTTCCAACGTCAAGACATACAAGTCTTCCGTATCAAGCGGTACACAATCCAGCAGCTTGACCGCGTCTTTTTCCGTCACCACCAACCCCTGCGCCTGCTCGTTGCGGGCATAGGCCTGTGCGTCTTGCCAATCCGCCGCCGTGTAACGATGGTGATCGACATGACGGATATGCCCCACCGCCTGCATACCGGCCTGCCGCACACTGCGCTCAAACGAAGCCGGATTGCCCAAGGCGCACATCGTGACCACGCGCCGCGGCGGCGGCGTCGTGCTCTCCCGTTGCGCCGCCCAATCGGCAAATGACAACATTCGCCCCGGATGATGCGCCGTCACCATAATCGGCGCTTGTGACGAGAAACTCTTCAAATTATCGATGATTTCATCCAAACGCTCTTCCGCGACCGCGTCCGCCTTGGTCACGACATACACATGCGCCCGTTCCAGATGATCCAACGGTTCGCGCAACAGACCGCGCGGCAAGACCCGTCCGTTGCTGAACGGATTGGTCGCGTCAATCAGGACGATATCCACGTCGCGATGCAACGACCAGTGCTGAAACGCATCATCCAGCAGTACCACCGAGGGGTGATACTTTTGCTCTACCTGCGCGGCGATTTGTGCACGTTTGCGACCGACCGCGACGATGACCTTCGGTAAGACCCGCGCCAGCAAGTAGGGCTCATCCCCCGCCTCCTGTGCCGTCGCATAGACCCGCTCGCCGTCACTGACGATACCGCCGCGCGCCTCCCAGCCGCTGCGGTAGCCGCGACTGACAATCGCGACGGTTTCCCCCTCAGCCGCCAACCGCGCCGCCATATAGCGCACAAAGGGCGTCTTGCCCGTTCCGCCGGCGGTAATATTACCGATGCTCAGCGTATACGCCGCCAACTCATGCCGATGCAAGTGGCCGATATCGTAAAACGATACCCACATATTGAGCAAAAACGAATATATTTTTTCAACCCCGCCCAAAAGCAACAAGGCCGCATGGTCCTGCAAGCTTTTCGGATCGTCGCCGAATAAATGGCGCGCATAGCTTTCTCTGTTTCTCATTCTTCGGCTCCTCGCAACGCAATCCCTTCCCGTTTCGCCAGCGCGGCGAATGCATCGACATTCCGCCGCGTCGCGCCGCGGTTTTCCTGAATCAGCCGCCACGCATTGTCGCCCAATTCACGCAGGCGCTTTTCGTCGGCCAAGAGGTCCGTGACTTGCGCGGTCAGCTCCGCCGCACTGGTCATCACCACCGCCTCATGGCGTTCCATCAAAGCAAATATGTCTTTGAAATTAAACATATACGGTCCGACGACAATCGGCTTGCCGTGCGCGGCCGGCTCCAATATGTTATGGCCGCCGACCGGTACGAAACTGCCGCCGACAATCACCAAATCCGCCAGACTGTAAATCCGCCCCAATTCGCCGATGGTATCGAGAATCAGTACATCGGCCTGCGCCGTGTCGGCGTCCATACGCGTCCGCCGTACGACACGATACCCTCGCGCCGCCGCCAGCTCCGCAACCTGACCGCTGCGCGGCAACTCCCGCGGTGCCATTATCAACACCGCCGCGGGATACCGCCGGCGCACTTCGGCAAATACATCGAGCATCAGCTCGTCTTCACCTTTGTGGATACTGCCCGCCACGATGACGGGATGCTGATGCCCGACGGTAAATTCCTGCCGCAGCGCTTCTTTTTCCGCCGTGCTGACCTCCGCATACGTCTGATCGTACTTCGTATTACCGGTGATTTCCACCTGTGCGGGGCAGGCTCCCATTTGAATGATATACTCGGCGTCCTGCTCCGATTGCATACAAAACCACTTAATCTGCGCCAACATCCGTTGCGTAAAACGGCGTATCAGCGCATACCGGCGGGCACTGCGATCACTGATACGGCCGTTGACCATCATCACGGGGAATCCCCGCTCCTCGGCCAGCCGCAAAAAGTTCGGCCACAATTCCGTTTCTACGAGCAAAATCACCTTCGGCGCGACAATATCCACAATCCGCGCCGTGATAATCGGTAAATCGACCGGAAAAAAGATATGTCCGTCCGCCTCCGGAATAATCCGCTGTGCCATGCGATGCCCCGTTGCGGTTACCACGGACACCACGACCGTTTCCTCGGGATAGCGCCGCTTGAGCTCGCGCACGACGGGGCTGGCGGCGACGATTTCACCGACCGAAGCCGCATGCACCCAAATCCCGTTGGAGCCGTATATTTTTTGCAATGTCGGTTGCGGCATAATCCCCGCGCTCTGTTTCAGCCGATCGTAAAACCCTTCTTCAAACGCCAAGCGATACAGCAAGACGGGAATCAAAAACAACCAATACCCGACCAGACAAATATTATATAGCCAGTACATTACGTCGGTTCTCCTTGTTGCCGCAACGTGTACAGATTGTAGTACATGCCTTCGGCAGCCAGCAATTCGTCATGCGTGCCGCGTTCGACGATACGCCCGCGGTCAATGACCAAAATCAAATCCGCCCGCTGAATCGTCGACAAACGATGCGCTACCACCATGGCGGTACGTCCGATTAGCAAGCGGTCCAAGGCGTCCTGCACCACGCGTTCGCTTTCCGTATCCAATGCCGACGTCGCTTCATCCAGCACCAGAATCCGCGGATTTTTGAGCAGCGCGCGGGCAATCGCAATGCGCTGTCGCTGTCCGCCCGACAGCACCAGTCCCCGGTCGCCGATGACGGTCTGCAGACCGTCCGGCATCTCGTCGATAAACGATTCCGCATTCGCCGCGGCCAGTGCCGCGCGAATCTCCGCCTCGGTCGCATCCAAACGACCGTAACGGATATTTTCCTCAATGGTCGTATTGAACAAAACCGTTTCCTGCGGGACGATACCGATCTGCTCGCGCAACGACGCCAGCGTCACATCCCGCACGTCGTGTCCGTCGACCAAGACCGCGCCCGCCGTCACATCATAAAAACGCGGCAAGAGATTGGCCACGGTCGATTTGCCCGACCCGCTCGGGCCGACCAGCGCAATCGTCTGCCCCGGCTCGGCGCAAAAACCGAGTCCCTGCAAAACCGGTTTGGACGGCTCGTAGGCAAACGACACGTCGCGAAACTCCACACGTCCTGCCACCGGCGGCAACACTACCGCCTGCGGCCGTTCGCGCACGGACGGCTCTTCATCCAGCACGGAAAATACGCGTTCCGCCGCCGCCAGCGCCTTTTGGACATTGGCATACAAACTGCTCAGTCGGCGCACGGGATTGGCCAGATTAATCGCATAAATCAAAAACGCAATCAGCTCGCCCGATGTCAACTCTCCGTGGATGACACTCCAACCGCCGTACCAAATAATCGCGATAATCGCGAGCGCCGCCAAGAATTCCACCAGCGGCGACAACTGGCTCGTCTGCTGGGCCGCTTTCATCAGCGCGCCGAAATTACGCTCGTTAATCTGCCGAAACCGCTCGATTTCATGTGCTTCGCGATGAAACGACTTGACCACACGAATTCCCGCAATCGACTCCTGCAGATGCGCCGTCACATCGGCCACCGATTCTTGTACCCGCCGGCCGCTGCGCTTAATTTTACGGCCGAAGTAGCGAATCGTCGTCGATACCAGTGGCACAATGACCAGGCACAAGAGTGTCAACTTCCAGTGCAACCAGACCATCGCAACAATGGACCCGAGCAAAATCACGCTTTCTTTGACGATATCGACGATATTGTCGACAATGGCCGTTTGCAAGGCGTTGACATCATTGGTCAACTTGCTCATCAGGCTGCCTGTCTTGCGCCGGTCGAAATACGCCAGCGACAATCGTTGTAAATGCGCATACACCCGCAAGCGGATATCAATGATGACCCGATTGCCGATATAACTCATCAAGTAGCCGTGCCCGAAAGTAAAGACCCCGCGCACAAAAAATATCAACAAAATCGCGACGGCAATGAGGTTGAGCGCCATCATATTTTTAGCGGTCAAGACATCGTCGACGATATCACGAATAATCCACGGCACCAACAATGTCGTCACGGCGGCGACTATCATACACAGTGCGGCCGCTACGCCCCGCCGCCAATACGGTTTGACATATTGCAATAAGCGAAGATAATCGTTCATCGGCCGGCCCTTTCCGCGGTTTCCCGTACCAACTCTGCCACTCGCATGACCGCGCCCGGCGTACCGAGACGTGTCCGTATCTCTCCCAATGCCGCTACCATCTCCCGACGACGCGGACCGTCCGAAAGAAGCGGTGTCAATTCTTCCGCCATTCGCGTCGGCGTCGCATCATCCTGCAGCAGCTCCGGTATCACGCCGCGACCGGCGACGATATTCGGCAGACCGATGTACGGTGTTTTGACCAAACGCCGCCCGAGCCAATACGTCAGCGACGACACCCGATACACCAGCACCGTCGGGAGTCCCATCAATGCCGCCTCGAGCGTCACCGTCCCCGAGGCCGCCAACGCCGCATCGGCGATTTGCATCAAATCATACACGCCGCCTTCGGTCACCGTCACCTCCACGCCGGCGGCGGCTATCAGACTTTCCAACCGCTCACGGGCAATGGTCGTCGCCCGCGGCAAAAAGCACTGTATCTCCTGACGGTCACCGAGTATCCGCACCGCCTCCAGCATGGACGGCAGCAGACGTTCGATTTCCTGGCGGCGGCTGCCGGGCAACAGCAATACCCGCCGCGCCGATGCCCGTGCACCGAAATCGCGCATCGCGGCCTCTACACTGCGAGTCGGCCGCACCGTATCCAAAAGCGGATGCCCGACAAATGTCGCATGCGCGCCCATCGCCCGATAGGCCGCTTCTTCAAACGGAAAGATACAGGCGACCGCATCGGTATCCCGTGCAATCGCATGGCCGCGACTTTCGTGCCACGCCCAAATCGTCGGTGCAATGTAGTACACCACGGGAACCCCCTGCGCATGGACGGTGCGGGCGAGCCGCATATTGAATCCCGGATAGTCCACACAAACCAAGACGTCGGGCCGCTCGCGCCGAACCGCCGCGGCCAATTCATCCCGCAAGCGGAAGAAAAACGGCAATCGACGAACGACTTCCGCAATCCCGATGACACCGAGATCGTCGATATCCCGCAGCAGGTGCACACCGGCCGCCGCCATCGCGCGGCCGCCCATACCGAACATCTCGACCGACGGATCGGCATCACGCAACGCCCGCGCCACCGCCGCGGCATGCACATCCCCCGAGGCCTCGCCCGCGGAAAACATCACCTTCATAGCGGCATCTCCGGCGCCTGCGCCTGTTCCTGCGTCACCGCACAAATCGCAATTCCCCGCCGATCGGCTTCGGCGATGACGGCCTCGCGCTCGACAAACAGCGTTCTCCCCGCTTCAATCGCCAACACCGCGCCGTCGTGCGCCAGCATGGACTGCAGCGTTTGCATGCCGACCGTCGGCACATCAAACCGCGTATCCTGCTGCGGCTTGGCCGTCTTGACAACGACCGCCCCGCGCCGCGCGAGTGCACAACCGCGGGCAATACAGGCATCCGTACCTTCGATGGCCTCGATTGCCATCACCGCGCGGCGGCTGACCACCACCGTCTGCCCGATATCAAGGCGCCCCATCTGCTTGGCCGTGGCAAATCCGAAACGGATATCCGCCCACTCTTCTGCCGTCGGCCGCCGCCGGGTAAACACTTGCGGCGCCGGCAGCAGAGCGCGCAAATACAGCGTCTGATCCGGCACGCGAATCCCGTCCGCCGCAAGCTCTTCGACCAGCGCCTCCATAATGGTATCGTCTTTGCGATTACGGAGCCGGCGGAGCACCTTGAGTGCCCGCGCATCCGGCAACGCCATCTGCTTAAATAAAATTTCCTTCGTGACTTTGCCGAGCATCGTCGCTTCCGTGACACCTTCCGCCACCAGCGTCCGAATAATCCGGTTCAGTTTGAGTACATGGATGTAGTAAAAGACATCCGCTTCCCGTTGCAATTCGGGAGCCGCTCCGTCGGTGACCGCAATGGTCACGACGCGATGGCCGTCTCGCTGCGCCGCCCGCAAGAACTCGACCGGCAAATGACCGATGCCGGCAAGCAAACCGATTGTCGCCATGACGTTCCTCCCCTGCTGATACTTCTTTTATTTTACCATACTTACACGGCGCGCTGACGGGTTTCTCCGGATAAACCCGATATCTTCCCGAATCCCTTCATCAAAAAAACACCCCGACGACGACCGTCGCCGGGATGTATATCATGACTCTTTGCGTGTCCGCACGATACCGCGCTCGCAATTGCGCAAGAATCGCAGAAAATGCTCGATTTCCTCGTAGGCGTGCAGCTCCTGCTCCATTTCCTGAATCGCCGCGACCAGACTGAGGCCGGAACGATAGAGCAGACGATACGCCTTCTTGAGGTCCGACTTGACTTCAGGCGATACACCGTTGCGCGCCAGTCCTACATGATTGAGCCCCACGACCCGCGCGGGATTGCCGTCAACGATAATGTACGGCGGCGCATCCTGCACCACCTTGGTCATCGCGCCGACCATGCACGTACGGCCGATTTTGACGAATTGGTGCACACCCGCCATCCCGCCGATGATGGCGCCGTCTTCCAGCGTCACATGCCCCGCCAGCCCCGAAAAGCTGCTCATCACGACATGATTGCCGACTTGGCAGTTGTGGGCGACGTGCGTATAGGCTTGCAACAAGCAATGCGAACCGACACGCGTCTGCTGGTCCTCGCCGGTGGCACGGCTGACCGTTACATACTCGCGAATCTGCGTCGCATCACCGATAATCGTAAAACTGCGCTCGCCTTTGAATTTCAAATCCTGCGGCTCGCCGCCGATTGAGGCGCTGGGAAAAATCCGGCAACGGGCGCCGATGGTCGTATACGGATGAATGACCGCATGGGCATCAATCTGCGTCCCTTCTCCGATTTCCGTATGCGGGCCGATGACTGCGTACGGTCCGATTTTCACATTCGCGTGTAACTTCGCCGACGGATCGACAATCGCCGTCGGGTGGACGTTCGGTGCTTCCGTCTTGACTACTTGTAATCCCATTCTGTCTCCTTCATCTGCGTGTGTTGTCTCCCGTTTTCACGGGCTATCAATATATAGTCGGGCGGCGGACCGGAAAATCAACTCGCCTCTTGCACAATGACACTCGATTATCGTTTTTATCCGTCGTTTAACTCTTGTTTTCTGCTTTTTTCAGCCGATTTAATCTTTTTCTTCTTCCGTTGCGGGCTCTGCATCGGCTGTCTTGGGAAATTGCAAGTAAAACATAAATTCCCCTTCCGCCTTCAGCGTCTCGCCGACATAGCCGCAACAATGGACCTTGCCCATTTTTCCTTTGATTTTGAGCACTTCCGCTTCCGTGCGCAAGGTGTCGCCCGGCACGACCGAGGAGCGAAATCTCGTCCGATTGATGCCCGTGAACATCGGCAAGACACCTTTCTCATCAATCCCGCACAGCAAGGCAACGCCGGCCACTTGCGCCATGGCTTCGCAAATCAAAACCCCCGGCATCACCGGCTCTTGCGGAAAATGCCCCGCAAAAAACGGTTCGTTGACCGTGACATTTTTGATACCGACCGCCCGCTTGAGCGGTTCGACTTCCAAAATCCGATCCACCAGCAGCATCGGATATCGATGCGGCAAAATGGCCATGATGTCTTGTATATTCAGCATGCTCATTCCTCCTCTGCCCACTGCGCGGCCATTTTTTTGGCCAACTCCGTATTCAATTGGTGACTCGACTTGCGGGCGATAATATGCGCCTGCACCCTTCCTGCCAAGTACATATCGCCGATGACGTCCAGTACTTTGTGCCGGACCAGCTCATCGGGATAATGCGGCGCGGACAGGCATTCCGTCTCCGAATACACCAGCGCATTCTCGAGATTGCCGCCCTGCGCCAACCCCATCGCCCGCAACTTGTCCAATTCATACGTAAATCCGATGGTGCGCGCCCGCATGATTTCCCGTTGATACGATGCCGGCGTCACGTCCACATCAACTACCTGCGTCCCCAAGAGCGGGTGCGGATTTTCCGACACAAACGTCACCCGAAATCCGTCATACGGCACCGCGAGGATAAATCGATCCCCCGCATCGTCATACACCGCGCAACTCTCCGTCAAGTGACGCAACCGCGAGCGCCCCTCCTGCTCGACAATTCCCGCCTGCAGGATGAGTGCGACAAAATCCGCCGCGCCGCCATCGGCCACCGGCGGCTCGGGCGAGTCCATCTCGACGATACAATTATCGACGCCCATCGCATGCAGCGCGCTCAATACATGCTCGACGGTAATGACAAATACGTCCCCGCTGCCGAGCGCTGTCGCCCGCATCGTCGTCGTAATTTGCGCGACATTGACCGGAATCGGCGCCGCCTGCGCCAAGTCCGTCCGTACGAATACGACGCCGCTGTCGGCGGCGGCCGGTCGCAAGGTCATTCGTACCGGCTTTCCCAGATGTAAGCCCGTTCCTTCATAGGTAACGGTTTTTCCCAAAGTGTATTGCATGCTGACTCCTTTATGAACTTCCTTGTTGTAACCTTTTTATTATACCCTGTACAAGTGTATGGTCGCAAGTCTCGCCCGGCCCGCGCAGGAATCGGCGAATCGATATGAAAAAAGACCCGACCGAAATCGGGTCTTTCCGTTGTCTTAACGTTTGGAGAACTGCGACGCCTTACGCGCTTTTTTAAGACCGTATTTCTTACGTTCTTTCATGCGCGGATCGCGTGTCAGGAACCCTGCTTTTTTCAGCGCCTGACGATAGTCGCCGTCCACTTGCAACAACGCCCGGCTGATGCCGTGACGAATCGCACCGGCTTGACCGGTGGTACCGCCGCCGTGAACATTGACCAACACATCATACTGTGCGGTCGTTCCCGTCAATTCGAGCGGCTGCTTGACAATCAATTCCAGCGTCTTCATGCCGAAATAATCGTCCATGTGGCGTTGGTTAATGATGATATTGCCTTGACCCGGAACCAGACGAACTCTGGCAACGGATTTTTTTCTGCGGCCGGTGCCGTAGTATTGTGCTTCTGCCATGTGATGTTCCTCCTTCCGGTATTACCGAATATTCAATTCCAACACTTCCGGTTGCTGCGCCTGATGCGGATGTTCCGCGCCGGCGTATACCTTCAGTTTACGATACATATTTTGCCCGAGGGTGTTCTTCGGAAGCATCCCCCGCACCGCCATCTCGATAACCTGTTCCGGACGACGTTCCAACAGCCATTGCAGACCGATGAACCGTCCGCCACCCGGATATCCCGAATGCCGGAAATATTTCTTTTGTACCAATTTCTTACCCGTGACCGCTACTTTGGCCGCGTTGATTACGATGACAAAATCGCCGGTATCTTGGTGCGGCGTGTACGTAGGCTTATGTTTACCCCGTAGGATTTTCGCTACTTCGGCAGCAAGACGTCCTAACGTTTTGCCTTCCGCGTCAACGATGTACCATTTCCGCTCAATATTGCTCGGATTGGCCATAAACGTGGTTTTCATGCTGGTTCATTCCTCCTTGTACATATTCAGACGTGAATGGTTTATCCTTCCGGGGCTAAGGGTAAGGACAAATGCTCACTCCTACTATTTTATGTGATTTAGCACGACTTGTCAAGCCGCGGGCTTGCCTTTTATTGCAGACGTTCTTGTCTGTCAAGACATATGTGACACTTCGGAGAAGTGGACGGGCGACCACCTCATCAGGGCGTTGAAAGTCAGGCGCACAGTTCGCCGTCCGACACAATCATGCCGCATACAAAAAGGCTCTCTACCTACGGCGAGAGCCTTGTCTTCCGCTCGGATAACCGATAGCAAAATGTGAAAACTTGGCAAAAAGGAATGGTGCGAGAGAAGGGACTTGAACCCCCACGCCCGAAGGCGCCGGATCCTAAATCCGGTGCGTCTGCCATTCCGCCACTCTCGCAACAAGGTCATTATACGCAGGAGCGCAGGAAAAAGTCAACTTCAACGAGTCGCACACATGTCCGTGCCGATAAATTCCCGCAAGATGGAGTTGCTCGGTACGAGCGTCGGTGACAGCGGCGCAAACAAATCCAGGAACCGCAACAGCCGATGCGCCGTCGTCGACAGCGGACTGTCGGACGCGATTCGGTGCAGCAGCGGCTCCGCGCAGGTTTTCAAGACAGGCAGCTCATAGAGGAGCGCGCTGTTGAAAATGACGTCCGCCCGATGCTGGTAGGGGAAAATGTACTGTTCTTCACCGTGACGGACCGCTTCCCAAATGCCGAGCGTCGTTTCCGGTGCATGACCGCGCATGCGTTCATCCCGTACCAGACGGCGCAATAGCCGCGTGTCGGTCGTGGAGACACGGATATGGTCGCTTACCGTCAGCGGGCTCAGGGCATTGATAAAGACATTGAGCCGCTGGTGCGCAGGTACGACCCGTGACACTTTCGGATTGAGTGCGTGCAGCCCTTCCAAAATAATCGGTTGCCCCGGCTCGAGAACGGTCGGCGTCTCGTCAAAGGTACGGCCGTTGTCCTTAAAGTCGAAATGTACCAAGTTGACGGGTTGACCGCTCATCAGTGCCAATAACTGCAGTTCGAGCAGTGTCAAATCCAGCGCCTCGACGGATTCGTTGTCAATGTCCCCGTTCGGCAGCAAGGGGCGTTCGGAGCGTTCTTTGTAATAATCGTCCAGCGAGACCTGGACGGGACGCAGGCCGTTGACCCGCATTTGAATCATCAGGCGACGCATGGTCGTCGTCTTGCCGGCCGACGACGGCCCCGCAATGGTGACCAGCCGTACGCCCGAACGGTCCTGCGCAATACGGTCGGCGATTTCCGCCAGTTTCTTTTCGTGCCGGGCTTCACTGATGGCAATGATGTCCGCGATTTGTTCCGTCCGCATGGCCTGATTGAGGTCGGCGACATAGCGGCATCCCAGCTGCCTGCTCCACTCGGTCGATTCGAAGAAAATCCGCGAATATTGCGCGATTTCTTCATAGGGCTGCATGTCCGTCCCCTGATGCGGCTCGGGCAGACGCAGCAAAAACCCGGGCGCATACGGCACGATTTCAAAGTTGAGCAAGTAGCTCATCGCCGGCAAGAGCGGCCCGAGGTAGTAGTCATAGTAATTGCCGCAACGATACAGCAACAAGCGATCGGTACGCATGGCAGCGAGTTCCTGCGCGAGTTCGTGCCGGCGTTCGTTGGTGCAAATCGTCATGGCGAGCTCCGTATTGTCCGCCAGGCGTTCGATTCGCCGCCCTTCCCGTACCAACTGATGCATGTATTCTTCGATGTCGCGATAGTCGTTCGGTGTGACCCGATGCCCCGTTTCCAATACGCCGTAAACGGCCTTGCCGAGCGAATGCTCAATCCGCACCCGCCCCTGCGGATACATTTCGTAGACGGCGGTGGCCATCAATAAAATCAACGTCCGCTGATAGGCCAGGTAGCCGTCATAGGACGCGGCGTCCACCCATTCCAATTGCGCGTCGTGACGCAACGGCGTATAAAAATCCGCCAGCTCGCCCTCAACCTTGGCCAGCACCGCTGTCGGTGCCGTCTCGCGTACCTGCTGCCACAGTTCCCCGACGGTGGTATAGGACGCGATTTCGTATGTCTGTTCTCCGATTGTAATCCGCATGCCGATTCCCCTTTCGCCGACGATATCTCCGTGCCGACTTCCGACACAAGTCCGCCGATTACTGGTATTATAGCATACCGCCTCGCGTCCCCTCACGAAAAGAGAGTATTTATTATTGTAAACTAGTTTGTATTCTCATGTTGACTAACATGTCTTTTTCCCGTATAATTCCACTAACGATACGAGGTGAGGTGACGGTATGCATACTTTATATCAGACGGCCTGTCGCACGGACAGCGGGCTGGCGCCCGATGCGCTGATCGGACGACTGATCCGGAGCGATGAGCACGGCCCCGATGCGGTCACGGTACGCACGCGCAGGCACAGTGCAATTATCACCGTCCGCAATGCGGAAGGGACATTGTCACTGCATCTGCTGGAGCCGCGGACGCCGCCTGCCGTCGCACCGGCAAGCACGAGCCTGCCGCCGGATGCGAGCGCATGGCACCGGTATACGGCGGCAGAAGTGCTGGCGTTTGTCGAAGCTGTCGGCGATACCAATCCCGTCCACCGGACGGCTGACCCCATCGTACCGGCCTACTGCCTCTTATACGACATCGCGGCACCGTTTGTCGCATCCCGCTATGATTTGCGCCTGCGGTGTCCCGTCCGCGCCGGTGAGATGCTCTATCTGGCGCATCATGCCGACCGTATCGAGGGCTACACAGAGCGCGGCCATGTATGTACACTCACCGTCACTCCAAGAAAGGAAGTATGATGTATGCAACTCAACACACGTGATTTGACCAAAATTTCTTTACTGCTGGCACTGACCTGCGTGTCGGGATATATCTCGATTCCGATTCCGCTGTCGCCGTCGCCGATTTCCGCGGTCACGCTGATTTTGAATTTGGCGGCATTTTTGCTCACACCGCTGCAGACTTTGATTATGATTGCGGCCTATATCCTGCTCGGTGCGATCGGACTACCGGTATTCAGCGGCGGCACGGGCGGATTGACAATGCTGGTCGGCCCGCGCGGCGGATTTTATGTCGGCTTTTTGGTCGCGTATCCGCTCATCAGTTATTTCTGCGGTCGCTTGCGTTCGTTTTGGCGCTATTTTCTCATTTCGGTCGGCATCGGGATTCCGGTGACCTACATCGGCGGCGTCGCGGGGATGATGTACTTCCTGCAAATCGACCTTTGGGCGGCTCTCGTCGCCGGCGCGTTCCCCTTTATTTTCGGCGATGTACTGAAATGTGCACTCGCCTCGTATATTGCTACCAAGGTGAGACTCTGAAATGAATGACGTCTATATCGTCGCCGCTTGCCGTACGCCCATCGGTGTACGGGGCGGCGCTTTTTCTCATACACCGCCGGAACGGCTGGCGGCACAACTGTTTACGCATTTATACACGACCTGCGGGCGGCCCGCGATCGATGCCGTCATCGGCGGCAACGCGGTCGGCCCCGGCGGTAATCTCACCCGCCTGGCCGCGCTGTATGCCGACTGGCCGGAAACGATTCCCGCGTGGACCGTCGACCAGCAATGTGCGTCCGCGGCGGCGGCGCTCGGTGAGGGCGCGGTGCGGATTGCGGCGGGGGCGGCCGATGTCGTCATCGCCGGCGGCATGGAAAGTGCCTCACTCCAACCGATTCGCCGCTATGCGCCGGGTGATGACCGGCAGGGCGAATTTACGGTCGCCCAATTTTCGCCGACGGAAAATGCGCCGGATGCCATGCTGCGCGGCGCCGAACGGGCGGCTCATGCGCTCGACGTCTCCCGCGAGACGCTGGATGCGTATGCTTTGGACTCGCATCGCAAGGCACTGGCCGCCGCCGAACGCGGCCTCTTGACGCCGTATATCGTCCCCACTGATGAGCTCACGACCGATGAATGCCTGCGGCCGCGCATCAATCGGCGTCTGCTGGCACGCATGCCGCTCCTGCTCGGTCCCGATACCCGCATCACCGCCGGCAACTCCTGCCTGATTCACGACGGTGCGGCGTTTGCCCTGCTCGCCTCCGCCGCCGCCGTGCGCCGCTACGGCTGGACACCGCAGGCCCGCATTCGTACGGTCGCGGCCGCGGCGGGTGCGCCACTGCTGTCACCGCTCAGTGTCGGTGCCGTCACCGACGAATTATTACGACGCAGCGGCCTTGCTCCGAGCGATATCGATTGCTTTGAATGGAACGAGGCCTTTGCCGTCATCGATGCCCTCTTTGCCGCGCGCTGGCCGGCGCTCCTCGCCCACTATAACCGTGTCGGCGGGGCACTGGCCTACGGACATCCCTACGGCGCCTCGGGCGCGATATTGTTGGTGCATCTGCTCGCCGCCTTGCAGGACTGCGGCGGCCGCATCGGCCTGCTGGCTATCGCCGGCGCCGGCGGCACGGGAGCCGGACTCATCGTGGAGGCGTACCATGACTGATCCGTGGTATGCCCGCCTCTGCGCCCATGCGGCGGCGCGCCCCGACACGACAGCATGGGCGGACGATCGACGCACACTGACCTATCGGGAATGGGCAGATATCGTCACCGCTCGCGCGGCGGACTTTGCCGATGCGTGCGGCCGCCCCGTCGCCATTCAAACCGCCGACCCTTATCTCCAATGGCGCGACTGGCTGGCCGCGCAAGCCGCCGGTGCGATTCCCGTCCTCTTTCACACCACGCTCGATGCGGCGGATACCGAGGCACTCTGCCGTACCCACGGCATCGGCCGCTCCGCAGCCGCCAAGCCGCCGGCCGGTGCCGGTTTCGGGATATTGTCATCAGGCTCGACCGGTCTGCCCAAGTTGTTTTGGCGGCGTTCGCACTCATGGATTGACTTTTTTCCGATCCAAAATCCGCTCTTTGCACTGACGTCCGACAGCCGCCTCTTTTTCCACGGCAGCTTGAGTTTTACCGGCAATCTCAATGCCTGCGCCTCCGTCTTCTGGGAAGGCGGCGCACTCATCACGACCGCCCGCAAGCGTCCCGATGCGTGGTGGAAGGTCATCACCGACCGCGACGTCACCGCCATGTACCTGCTGCCGGTCAAGCTGCGCCACTTGCTTCACGTCGCGCCGTCGGTGTATCCGCGCCTGCACAGTCTGTTTGCCGGCTCGCAAGCGCTGGACCGCGAACTGGTGAATGCGATCCAGACATGCTTTCCTGCGGCGACCTGTACACTCTACTACGGCGCAGGGGAGTTGAATTTCATCACCTATTGCCGACTCGAGGAATGGCAACGCAATCCCGGCATCGTCGGCCGCCCCTTTGCGGGTGTCCGTGTCCGTATCGCCGCAGACGGCCGCATCTACGTCACGACCCCCTACGGCGTCTGCGGCACGGAAACGGAGACCACGTTGGGTGACCTCGGCGCGTGGACCGACGACGGTATGATTCGCTTTCTCGGTCGCTGTGACGATGTCATGAACTGCGCCGGCCACAAATGCTCGTTGGCGCATATCGAGTCCGTCTTACGCAGTCATAGCGCCGTACGGGATATCGCCGTATTTGCCGTCCCCGACGAGTTGCGCGGCGAAATCCCCGTCGCGGCCTTTGTCAGCGAGACGGCGGGCACTGAGGAGATGCGGCGCATCGCGACCGTATTGCCCCCGCTCGAACGCCCCCGTCGCTGGTATCGCTATGACGAACTGCCGCTAACGGATTGCTCCAAGGTCGATTATCGGCTCTTACGCCGCCGCCACCGCCACTAAAAAAAGACGCGTTTGCGTCTTTTTTTGTGCCGTATCAATGATAGACCCGCTCCCAAAACGCATGACCGAATCGTCGCTCCAATTCCGCCAGCAATGCGGGAGACGGATTGGCCGCATACGCCGTCGCCGCCTGCCGGGCATCGACCAGCAGGCGCCAATCCCGAACGGGGTCGGCCACCCGCAAGTCGGGCCAGCCGTGTTGCCGATAGCCGAAGAGCTCTCCCGCACCGCGCAAGAGCAAATCCCGCTCCGCCAGTACAAACCCGTCCTGCGTTTCCGTCATCCACTGTAGTCGGAGCGCGGCCTGCTCACTGTTGCCGTTGTACATCAAAATACAATACGATTGCCACTCGCCCCGACCGACGCGCCCGCGCAACTGATGCAACTGCGACAGACCGAACCGCTCCGCCGCATCGATATACATCACCGTCGCCTGCGGGACATTGACCCCTACTTCGACCACGCTGGTCGCGACCAGGAGCCGGTCCTCACCGTCGGCAAACCGCCGCATCGCCGCCTCTTTATCCGCGCCGGGCATGCTGCCGTACACCAGTCCGACGCCGTACGACGGAAACCGGCGCGTCAGGCGTTCGTACATATCCATCGCCGCATTCAAATCACTGCGCGCCGACTCGGCAATCAGCGGACAGACGACATAGACCTGATGCCCCTGTGCCATTTCCCGCTCAAAAAAGCGAAAAATCCGCTCCTCCTGCGCCCGCCGTGCCACATACGTCCGAATCGGTTGCCGTCCGGGCGGCAACTCACGAATCACCGAACTGTCCAAATCACCGTACACCGACAACGCCATCGTCCGCGGTATCGGGGTGGCGGTCATCACCAAGGTATGGACATGGGCGCCCTTGCGCTCCAATTGCATCCGTTGTTTCACGCCGAAACGATGCTGCTCGTCCGTGATGACCAGTCCCAAGGCGGCGAATTCGACCTCTTCTTCAATCAATGCATGCGTGCCGACGACGATATTGGTCTCGCCCGCGGCAATCGCCGCCAGCGCCGCCCGCCTCTCGGCCGCGCTCAGCCGCCCCGTGAGCAACGTCACGCGAATCGGTGTCGGCGAAAGCCACGCCCGCAGTGTCTCCACATGCTGCACCGCCAATATCTCCGTCGGTACCATCAAGGCGGCCTGGTAGCCGTTTTCGGCGATTTTGGCCAGCGCCAGCGCGGCCACCGCCGTTTTCCCCGAGCCGACATCGCCTTGCAGCAGCCGGCGCATCGGTACCGCTTCTTCCATATCGTCGGCAATCTCCGCCGCCGCCCGCAACTGGTCTTGTGTCAGCGTAAAAGGAAATTGCTCGTAGACAGCCCGCACCCATGCCCCGTTCGGGACGCATTTGATACCCGTGACCCCCTGCCGCTCCGCCCACCGCCAGCGCAAGAGTCCGAGCTGCAAGTAAAACAATTCCTCAAAGGCCAAGGCCTCGCGCGCCCGTGCTTGCGTCTGCGCATCGGGCGGGCGGTGCATGACCGCAATCGCCTCCCGCCGCGACCCGTAGCCGCGTGCCGTCCGCACGGCGGCGGGAAGCGTCTCGGGAATCTCTTTGACCGCGTCAAGCGCAATCTGAATCCAGCCTTCCAGCGCATTGGCGCGGACACCCTCCGTCAGCGGGTAGACCGGAGTGATCGCGCCTTCGGTCGGCGTCACACCGGCTGCGCACACCTCCGCATTGACGATTTGGATCCGTCCGTACGCGACTTTCGTCCGCCCGCGAATCAACAGCCGCTGCCCCGGTACGAACTGACTGCGGCGCCAAGCCTGATTGAAATACACCAACTCGATATGCGCGGTATCGTCGGCCACTTCCACCGCCAATATCGTCAGTCGTGCCCGCGGACGCCGTTCCGTCACGCGCACCACCTCGCCGCTCACGATGACGTCTTGTCCGTCACGCAATTCACGCATCGCCGTCACCGCCGCAAACTCCCGGTATTCCCGCGGGAAATACTGCAACAAATCCCCTACCGTCGCAATCCCCAGCCCCGCGAGCCGCGTTTTCATTTTCGGCCCGATGCCCTTGATGACACTGATCGAATCATGCAGCTCCATATCGTCCTCCCTCTGTCGTTTATTATACCACTCCCGTCCGCACCGCCCTGCCGCGAATGCAGATACCCCGTCATTATCAATTCGGCATAATGTGGTATAATAATGTCATCATACTACCGATTTCATATATGGAGGCGCTATGAAACACTCAAGTACCCGACCCCGCACGCGACGCAACAAATCCCGTCGCAGCCTGTGGCTCGGGTTAATCATTGTCCTGATTATCGTACTGGGAGCCGGTTGCGGCTTTCTCGGCGCGACCATCAACAACCTGCCCGAGGTCGATCAGTCGCATCGTCCGGAAGCTTCTTCGCAGGTATTCGACATCAACGGTCGCCTGATTGCGACCATCCATGCGGAGCAAAACCGCCTGCCCGTACCGATTGACCAAGTACCGCAGACACTGCAGGACGCGTTTATCGCTGCGGAAGATATCCGCTTTTACGACCACTACGGCATCGACCCGCGCGGTATCTTGCGCGCGCTGTGGGCCAATATCAGCAGTCAGGGCGTCGCGCAAGGCGGCAGTACGATTACCCAGCAGCTGGCCCGTAATGCGTTTTTGACGCAAGACAGAACCATCAGCCGTAAACTCCAAGAAGCGATTTTGGCACTCGAAATCGAACGCGAGTACTCCAAGCGGGAAATCCTCGAGATGTACATGAACCAGATTTATTTCGGTCAGGGTGCCTACGGCATTCAGACCGCATCGCATGTCTACTTCGGCAAAGACGTCAGTGAGCTCACACTCGCGCAGGCCGCCATGTTGGCCGGACTGCCGCAGAGTCCGAACTACTATTCGCCGCTGACCAATCTGGAGGCCGCCCAAACGCGGCAACGTACCGTACTGAACCAAATGGCCAAGTACGGATTCATCACGCAGGACGAAGCGGATGCCGCCGCCGCCGCGGATTTGGGCTTGCGCGGGCGCGGTGACGCCGGTGATGACGGAGCGTCCGCCTCGTACTTCATCAGCTACATCGAACAACTCATCAGCGACAAATACGATGCGGAAGCGCTCTACAAGGAAGGCCTGAAGATTTATACCACGCTCGACTTGGACGTCCAAGCTGCCGCGGAACGGGCCTTACGCGCGCATCTGCCGGACTTCTATACCGATGAAAACGGCCTGCAACAACCGCAAGGCGCCATCATCGCCCTCAATCCGCACACCGGGCACATTCTCGCCATGGTCGGCGGACGCGGCACGGATCATTTCAATCGGGCCACCCAAGCCCTGCGTCAGCCGGGTTCGGCATTCAAGCCGTTTGTCTATGTGACCGCGATTGAAAAAGGCATGACCCCGGGCACCATCATCGACGACTCACCGCTGAAAATCGGCGACTGGAGTCCGCAAAACTACGGCCGCAATTTCAGCGGCAAGATGACCCTGCGCTATGCCTTGATGCATTCCGTCAACGTCCCCGCCGTCAAACTGGCGCAGGAAGTCGGCATGCACAACATTTTGGCCAATGCGGAAAACATGGGAATCAGCACCATCGTCCATGACGGCGCGGTCAACGATAACAACCTCGCGGTCGCCTTAGGCGGGATGACGCAGGGCGTGACCCCGCTGGATATGGCCTCGGCCTACGGCGTTCTCGCCAACGGCGGGGTACGCGTACAGCCGATTGCCATTTTGCGCATCATCGACCGCAACGGCAATATCCTGGAAGAAAACGAGAGCAAGGAAACACAGGTCATCAGTGAAAAGGCGGCCTACATCACGACCAACATGCTCGAATCGGCCGTACTGCAAGGCACCGGCGGTAACGCCTACATCGGTCAGCCGATGGCCGGCAAGACCGGTACGACGGACGACACCAAAGACGCTTGGTTCGTCGGCTATACACCGGAAATCTCGGCCGCCGTCTGGATTGGCGACGACTTTGACGGCGACTTGCAAGGGCTCACCGGCGGTACGGTGCCGGCGGCCATCTGGCGCGATTTCATGAGTACGGCGGCGGGGATTTACCCCGGCGGTAACTTCATCGCACCGGCCGGTGTCGCCGGCATCGCAGCCGAAGGCTTCCAAAATCCCAAGGACGACAAAGATAAAGATAAAGACAAGGACAAAAAGAAAGACAAAGACAAATCCGACGGCGCGGGCAAGACGTCAGGCGATACCGACAGCGACAGCACGACAAGCGAGCGGGCGCCGGGACGCGTCAAGGGCGCACCGGCCGAAGACTGAACCGAAAAAGAGCTTTTCCCATCGGGAAAAGCTCTTTTTCTTGCCTGCCGCAGGCAGTCCATATTAACCGCGGGGAGTCCAGACCGCGTCCGCTACTCCGCACACGCAACGCCCCCGCTCCGTCGGCGCCCTCATCAAAGCGCTCGATGTCGGCAGATTGCACCGATGACGGCACGCACCGCTATCCGTATCCGCGCGACGCAATCTCCGCACTGCGAACGCCAACAAGCGTCGCCGCCTCCCGTGTCCTCTCGGCGCTCACCTTCTTTCATGCCTCTCCGCACGACCGGACACGGCAACGCCCCGACGTCACCCAATGCGCACCGCGTACGCAGATTCTCCATATTCCGACGGATTGCACTTTCCTTGGCGTGCGAGAGGGGTATGCGAGGGGGCAAAGAATTCTCGCATTGCAAGCACAAAAAACGGCAGGAAATCCCGCCGTTTTACCTGTGTTACGATATGGGTTCGCCCGTGAGCCGGTCACGATGCATGACCACCTGTCCCGCCAAGAGCGAGCGGGCGATATCAATGACCCGCTGATTGGACGATCCGCGAAAACGCAGCGCCGGATCGCGTAAGGCATTGATAAACAGTCCGTCCACCAACACGTCACAAAGGCGAAGCAACGCCAAACGATGCGCGTCGGCCAAAATCTGTTCCCATGTATATCCCGAATACACCCAAATATTTTTTTGCGGCTGGGCGGCCCGTACCGCCCGCACGACCCGACACAGCCCCTGCGTGTTTTGCATCGGTTCGCCGCCGAGCAACGTCAGCCCTGCGACATTCGGATCCGAGACATAGCGCACGACCGTCTCCGTCTCTTCCTCCGTCCATTCCTTACCGGCCTGAAAATTTTGATATTCCTCGTTGAAGCACTCGGGGCATTTGTGCGTGCATCCCGTGACAAAAATGCTGGTACGTATGCCCTCGCCGTTGGCGATATCATATTGCCGGATTTGCCCGTAGCGCATCAGATATGCATGACGCGGTCACGGATTTCTTTGGTGCGGCCCAGGTTCCAGAAATTTTCCCCCAGGTAGCCGCAAGTCCGCCGGATGACGGTTAATTTATTACGGTCCTTATTATGACAGCGCGGGCATTCCCACTCGACATCATCATTGCAGATGATTTCTCCGTCAAACCCGCATTCATGGCAATAGTCGGACTTGGTATTAAATTCCGCATAGCAGATATTGTCATAGATGAATTGAATCATCGTCAAGACCGCTTCGACGTTATTCGTCATATTCGGAATTTCCGCATACGAGATACATCCGCCCGTCGAAATTTCCTGGAACTCCGATTCAAACCGGAACTTGTCAAAGACGGTAATCGGTTCGCGAACGTCGACATGGTAGCTGTTCGTGTAATAGCCTTTGTCGGTAATGTCGGCAATCTCGCCGAAACGCGCCCGGTCAATCGAGGCAAAGCGGTTCGTCAGGCTTTCCGCCGGCGTACCGTACAGCGCAAATCCCAGTCCTGTCTGCGCCTTCCATTCATCGACCGCGGCACGCAACCGATGCATCAATTTCGCGGCAAAATCATGCCCTGCCCGCTCCGTATGCGAGGCGCCCGTGATGAGTTTCGTCGCTTCATACACGCCGATATAGCCGAGTGAAATCGTCGCGTAGCCGTTTTGCAGCAGCGGGTAAATCTTTTCCCCTTTGTCCAAGCGGGCAATCGCGCCGTATTGCCAGTGAATCGGCGACACGTCGCTGGTGACGTCTTTGAGCAAATCGTAGCGGAGCATCAGCGCCTTGTAGCACAGTTGCAGACGTTTTTCCAAAATCTGGAAGAATTTATCCTCCGAACCTTCCGCCAAAATCCCGATCTGCGGCAAATTCAGCGAGACGACGCCCATATTGAAGCGACCGTCAAAGACGTACTCGCCCGCGTCGTTTTGCCACGGCGACAAGAACGAGCGGCATCCCATCGGAGCAAAGACATTGCCGGCATAGGTTTCGCGCATTTTCTTGGCGGAAATGTAGTCCGGATACATGCGTTTAGCGGTACATTTTGCCGCCAATTGTGTCAGGTAGTAGTACGGCGCCCCGGGCGTCGCGTTGTGTTCGTCAAGGACATACACCAACTTCGGAAAGGCCGGCGTAATATAGACATCCGCTTCGTTCTTGACGCCTTCATAGCGCTGCGAAAGGATTTCTTCCGTAATCATCGCCGCTTCTTTGGCGTATTCGCTCGTCGGATCGAAATGCATGCACAAGGTGACGAACGGCGCCTGTCCGTTGGTCGTCATCAAGGTGTTAATCTGGTATTGAATCGTCTGAATACCGTCCTTGACTTCTTTGCGCGTCCGTTTCCAGGCGATTTCTTCGGCTTTTGCCATATCCGGCTCGATGCCGTAGACTTCCTGCTGTTCTTCGACGACCCCCGCCAAAATCTTGCGGTAGGATTTACGCACAAACGGCGCCAAAATGCGGTCGACACCGTTGATACTCTGCCCGCCGTACTGACCGCTCGCGACCTGCGCGATGATTTGCGTCGTCACCGTACAGGCGACTTGGAAGGATTTGGGCGAGTCGATTTTCTTGCCGTTAATCACCGTGCCGTTCGTCAGCATATCTTCCAAATTAATCAGACAGCAATTGAACATCGGCTGGATGATGTAGTCCATGTCGTGGAAGTGAATCGCGCCGCTGTCATGCGCCTGCACGATATCCGCCGGAATGAGCTTGCGGCGGGCGATATCTTTCGATACTTCGCCGGCAATCAAGTCCCGCTGCGTCGAAACGACATGCGCATCCTTGTTGGAATTTTCATCGAGGACCGCGATGTTGCTCTTATTGAGCAGACCGAAAATGCTGTCGTCGGTGGTATTTTCATGCCGTTTGAACGTCTGTACGGCTTTATAGTTTTCATACGCACGCGCCGTGGCGGGGTTATGATTTTCAATGAGCTTATAATAGACTTTGTCTTCGATTTCATAAATCGTCAGCGGCTTGTCCGCTTGCCGTGCTTCTTTTTCGATTTCCCAGGCGATTTTGTCGGCCTGGCCGATTTCATAGACGCCGCTGGAGCTGTTCATCGCTTTTTCAATCGCCAGCGTAATTTTGGAACGGTCAAAAGGCACTGCCGTACCGTCGCGTTTGACTACCTGCAACATGTCTGTCTCTCTCCTCTTCCTAACAAAATCGGCGACCGCGGACGCATCCGTTTCCCTGTATGCCGCCGTCCTTCTTTACCTCAACAGTATACTACATGTGGTAGTTGAGGCGCAACACAAAACAATGTGATTTCTATATATTGTTTTTGCATACGGACGATGAAGGCGCGCATCGACCGCTCACCGTGCCGCCCCCTGCCTGCCGCATGCATCTCGCCCCGCCATCCGAAGGCTATATTCATTTCCCGCATACGTTGACAGACTGATGCACGAATGCTATAATACCGTTTAACCATTTAATTTCATACTGTATTTCATCCAGAGTGACGGAGGGACCGGCCCTATGATGTCGCGGCAACCATCTCGACCGAGAACGGTGCCAATTCCGACGGGCAACCGCCCGACAGATGAAGAAGACCGGATACACAACTCTTCATCTTTATGGTATGAAGAGTTTTTTGATTAAAGGAGTGATTCGTATGATTGACCTGCGTCATGTCGGCAAGACATATCGCGGCGCGCACGAGGTGGAAGCCCTGCGCGACATCAACCTGCACATTCCGGCAGGGAGTATCTGCGGCATCATCGGCTTGTCCGGTGCCGGCAAGTCGACCTTAATCCGCTGCATCAACATGCTCGAGCGCCCGACCGCGGGCGAGGTCATCGTAGACGGCAAGGATCTCACCTCGCTCGGTGAGCGTGAATTGCGGGAGGAGCGCAAGCACATCGGGATGATTTTCCAGCATTTCAACCTGCTCTCCAACCGGACCGTCTATGACAATATCGCGTTTCCGCTGGAACTCGCCGGTCTCGGCAAGGAAGAACGCGCGCGCCGGATTGAGCCGATTCTCGAGTTGGTAGGGCTCTCCGACCGCCGCCACAACTATCCGTCACAACTGTCCGGCGGCCAAAAGCAACGCGTCGGCATCGCCCGCGCTCTGGTGTCCGAGCCGAAGGTGCTGCTGTGCGACGAAGCGACCAGCGCGCTTGACCCGCAGACGACCAAATCGATTTTGGCATTGCTCAAGGACATCAATCAACGCTTGCAGCTGACCATCGTCCTCATCACGCACGAAATGCAAGTCATCAAAGAGATTTGCAACCAGGTTGCCGTCATTGAAAACGGCGAAATCATCGAGCAAGGCGCCGTCATCGACATCTTTACCAAGCCGTCGTCGCCGACGACCAAGGAATTTATCGGCGACGTTCTCAGCGATGCGCTGCCGGAAAGCTTGCAACATTTGCCGATTCAGACGCAACGCACGCCGGATGCCGATTTGATTTTGCGGCTGTCCTTCGTCGGTGACGTCACGGACGAGCCGCTGCTCGGTAATCTCATTCGCAAGTTTGACTTGAATGTCAGCATTCTCTACGCCACGGTCGACTATATCCAAGAACGGCCCTTCGGGCGACTGATTGTCACGGTCGACGGTCATGAAGGCCGCGTCAACGACGCGCTTGCCTACTTGCGGGCCCTGCCTATTGAAAGCGAGGTGATCGGCTATGTCTCCGGAAATCATTGAGTTGCTTTGGCAATCCCTGTACGAAACCTTGTACATGGTCGCGGTATCATCGGCGCTCTCGGCCGTCTTCGGCATCCCGCTGGGGGTACTGCTGCTGGTCACCGACAAGGGACACATCTTGGAAAATGCGGCCATCAACAAACCGCTCGGTGCCGTCGTCAATATGCTCCGTTCCGTCCCCTTCATCATCCTGATGGTGGCCATCATTCCGCTGACGCGGCTGATTGCGGGCACGTCCATCGGGACGACGGCCGCCTGCGTCCCGCTGACATTGGCGGCGATTCCGTTTGCGGGGCGGCTCGTCGAGACCTCGCTCAAGGAAGTCCCCTTCGGCCTGATTGAGGCGGCGCAGGCGATGGGTGCCTCCCCCCTGCAGATTATCCGCAAAGTCCTCATCCCCGAAGCGCTCCCTGCGATTATCGACAACATGACCAATGTCATCGTCAACTTAATCAGCTATTCCGCGATGGCGGGGGCGATCGGCGGTGGCGGCCTCGGCGACTTGGCGATTCGCTACGGCTACCAACGCTTCCGCGCCGATATCATGCTGCTGACGATTGTCATCTTGGTGGTCATCGTCCAGCTCATCCAAAGCGCGGGCAACCTCTTGGCGCGGCGCGTCAACAAACGCTGAGCCGCACGGACGGCAGGTACAAATTTTCCGCTTGCCGCCGCACGTACTTGCTATTTGAGGTCGCCTATGCTAGAATATTACTGTTGCAACCACGGAATGACGAGGAGGTGTAGATAATGGCAAGTTATTGCGAAGTTTGCGGCAAGAAAACGGGTAGCGGCATGAACGTCAGCCACTCGCACTTAAAAACCAAAAGACAATGGAAACCCAACATTCAACGCGTCCGCGCGGTGATTGACGGGAAAGTCAAACGAACGAATGTCTGCACTCGGTGCCTTCGTTCCGGAAAAGTGGATCGTGCCGTATAAACACAACAACAAAAAAGACCGCTCAGCGGTCTTTTTTATTGTGCGTTTTTCAGATATCCCAAAAACGCGGAATAAACAGTTCTTTGTACAGCCGAATGGCATAGTGGTCGGTGAGCCCGGCGATATAGTCGACGACCGTAGTCTCCGTCACCGTTTCACCGCGCCGATGCTCGGCGGGCAGGCGGTCGGGATGCGCCAAGTAATACCGGCACAACTCCTGCACCAAACGATACCCGCGCTCCCGGTCGGGGACGAGCGTCGGCGACTGGTAGACATGCGCGAACATAAACGTCCGAAACTCGTCCATGACGCCTTCCACCTCACTCGTCATCCGCACGGACGCATAGTCGGACGACGCGGCAATCACATCCGTCACCATCGTCGTAATCATTCCCGAATGTGTCGTGCCGAGTTCTCGGCGTACACGCGCGGGCAAATCCGCCACCGTCAGCATACCCGCCCGCATGGCGTCGTCAAAATCATGCGACAAATACGCAATCCGGTCGGCATAGCGTACAATCTGTCCTTCGAGCGTCTTGGCCCGCACCTCACCCGTGTGATGCACGATACCGTCACGCACCGCCTCGGTGAGATTGAGCCCCGCACCGTCTTTTTCCAGCACGTCCAAGACGCGCAGGCTCTGCTCGTTGTGATTGAAATGCCCGAGCAGATCGCGCAGGGCAAACTCGCCGATATGCCCGAACGGCGTATGGCCGACATCGTGCCCGAGTGCAATCGCCTCCGTCAGTTCTTCATTCAGGGCGAGCGCCCGTGCAATCGTCCGCGCAATCTGGCTCACTTCGAGCGAATGCGTCATCCGCGTCCGATAATGATCGCCGGGCGCGATATAGACCTGCGTCTTGTGCTTCAGGCGGCGAAACGCCTTGCTGTGCAAAATGCGGTCACGATCCCGCTGGTACTCCGTCCGCAGCGGGCACTTGGCCTCCTGTACCCGACGCACGGCATCGCGGCTTTTCGCCGCCTGCGGCGCGAGAAACGTATACTCGCGCGCCTCGTTATCTTCCCGTATCGTCGTCATCGTCCGTGCAACCGTGCATTGCGTTCCACGATTTCCAGCACTTGATTGGCCGTCTCTTCGATGGCCTTGCTGGACACGTCAATCACCGGGCAATGGAGCTTGCGCATGATTTCACGCGCATAGGCGAGTTCTTCGTTGATTCGTTCGACCGCGGCATAATTGGCACCGTCCGCCAGCCCCATCGTCTTGAGCCGCTCACTGCGGATATAGTTGAGTTTCATCGGGTCGATAATCAGGCCGACGATTTTATACGGCGGCAACTTGAACAACTCTTCCGGTAACGACACCTCCGGCACCAGCGGCAAATTCGCCACCTTGATACTCTTGTGCGCCAGGTACATCGACAGCGGCGTCTTCGACGTCCGCGATACCCCGATAATCACGATATCGGCCTTGAGAAATCCCGCGGGGTTTTTGCCGTCGTCATACTTGACCGCAAACTCAATCGCCTCCACCTTTTTGAAATATTCCCGGTCGAGCTTGTGGACCATGCCCGGCTGCAGGCGCGGCTTGGTCGTCGCAATCGAGCCGACCGCCTCGAGCATCGGGCCGAGGATATCGACCGAGCGGACTTCGTTTTCCGCCGTCACCCGATCAAAATACTCCCGCAACGTTTCCGAGACGATGGTATGACAAATAATACCGTCATTCGCCTTGGCCTCCAAGACCGCCTCTTCTATCTGTTCGGTATTGGCGATATAGGGAATCCTGACGATATCGATTTCTTCCTTGTCAAACTGGCTGATGGTGGCCCGTGCCACATTTTCCGCCGTTTCGCCGAGCGAATCGGACAATACATAAATGGTCGGTACTTTCATTCGTTCACTCTCCTTGATCCCTGACCGATATCTACAAACAAACGGACGATATTCGTTTTGGAGATGCGCCCGCGCACGCGGTACTCGCGTTTGCCGTCGCGTTGCACGACCTCGACTACCGGCAGACAATCGATTTCATGGTCAATCATCTTTTGCGCCGCCGAGAGGACGTCATCTCCCATCTCCGCATAAATCAACCGTCCCGCGCCCGTCATCACCATCCGTACGGGCATTGTCGTCAAGTCCCGCTTGCCCAGTGCCGACTTCAGCAAATCCTTACGGGAAACGACACCTTCGAGCGACTCCTCGCTGCCGACGAAAATCGTGCCGACATCTTCCGTAAACATCCCGACAATCGCGTCATAGACCGAGGCTTCCCCCGCCACGATGACGGGTCGCGAAAGCGCCGTATCCACCAAGAGCGAGCGGATTTTGTCGGCGATGAGATCCGTCGATTCGTTGCCGATGTAGAAATACCCCAACTTCGGCCGTGCATCGAGGATGCCGAGCATGGTCAAAATCGCCAAATCGCTCCGTAACGCCGCCCGCGTCACGTGCAACCGCCGCGCAATCTCATTGCCCGGAATCGGCCCGTCGGCATGCACCATCTCCGCTATTTTTTCCTGTCGTTCAGACAATAACACCGTCTCACCACCTATACGAAAAAAGGGCCCGCAGGGGCCCTTGATATCATTACCATTCCGCTTCGTCGGTCGGATATTGTAACCCTTTGCCTGTCAATGCATCCAGCATGATGCGCTGTTCGAGTTGCGCCACCATCTTCTTGGTTGCCTTGACCATGTCCGGATTGACCGAAACGGAGTCGATACCGCTGCGAATGAGGAACGCGGTAAAGTCCGGATACACGCTCGGTGCCTGTCCGCAAATCGATACCGTCTTGCCGTCCCGATGCGCCACTTCAATCAGACGACGAATCGCCCGACGAACCGCGAGATTGCGTTCATCATAGATATGCGATACCGTGTCGTTGTCGCGATCGCAGCCGAGTACCAGCATCGTCAGGTCATTCGAGCCGATGGAATAGCCGTCCACAAATTCGTTGAACTGATCCGCCAGAATAATATTCGACGGGACTTCCGCCATCAGCCAGACTTTGAAGTCCGGTCCGCGCCGCAATCCTTCTTGCGCCATCAAGTCGACGACCTTGCGTGCTTCATCCACTGTCCGGCAGAACGGAATCATGACGTGCAGGTTTTTGAAGCCGTATTCTTCGCGCACTTTGCGCACCGCCGCCAATTCCAAGCGGAAGGCTTCGATATACGCCGGATCGTAGTAACGCGACGCCCCGCGCCAGCCGAGCAGTGCACTCGGTTCGTACGGTTCGTACTTGTCCCCGCCTTTCAAATCACGGTATTCGCTCGATTTGAAATCGCTGAACCGCAACGTCACCGGGCGCGGCGCCATGGCCTGGCACACCTTGCGGATGCCGTCCGCCAAACCGTCCACGACCCGTTCCGGATGGCCGATTTCGATGAGATAGAGCGGATGTTCGTGGATGAATGTCGTCCAGATGAACTCTTCGCGCATCAGGCCGATACCGTCGCACGGCAGTTTGCCGTATTTTTCCGCCAAATCCGGGTCACCCAGATTCATATATACTTTTGTACCCGTCGGCGCATAGTACTCCGCCACCGGTGCCAGCGGCCCTTGTTCTTCTTCCTTGGCCACCAGGTCTTCTATCAGTCCATCATATACGATTCCGTTCGTCGCGTCAACGGTAATCATCGCCCCGTCGGGAATCGTCGTGGTCGCTTCCGCGCCGCGGCTCTTTGTCCCGACGATACACGGAATCCCGAGCTCACGCGACACAATCGACGCATGGCAGGTCATGCCGCCCGCATCCGTCACAATCGCTTTCGCTTTTTTCATCGCCGGTACCCAGTCCGGTGCCGTCATCGTCGTAATGAGGATTTCGCCCTCTTTGAAGGTATCAATCAGCGCCGGATCCAAAATCACATGCGCCTTGCCTCCGATGCGTCCCGGGCTTGCCGGCAAGCCTTTGACCAGCGATGTCCGTTCTGTCGTATACGTATCTGCCACAGCCGTTTCTCCTTTGCCTTCCTTATGTTTTTTCGACCATACCGTTTCCGGACGGGCCTGCAAAATTTTAATCGAATCATCGCGTTCATCGACGGCCCATTCGATATCCATGTAGCATCCGTAATGCTGCTCGATGGCCTTGGCGTACTTCGCCAACTCCTGCGCCTGCGCATCGGTAATCGAGGCCGCGTTGGCCTTGTCGGCGGGAACGGTCTGTTCTTCGACCCCGCTGCCGGGCTTACGCGTCAACATGACCGGCTTTTCGTTGATGACTTTGTCTTTAATCGCAAGCGTTTCTTTTTCGATAATGAAATTGTCCGGCGTCACGGTTCCCTGAACGACATACTCACCCAGCCCCCACGCGCCTTCAATCATGATATTTTTATCGCTGCCGGTCGCCAAATCGACGGTAAACATGACCCCCGACGCTTTGGAAAAGACCATCATCTGCACGACGGCCGAGAGCGCGACTTCCATATGGTCAAAGCCCTGTTTGACCCGATAATATACCGCCCGATCGGTGAATGTCGAGGCATAGCATTCTTTGACCCGCGCAATGACCTCATCGGCACCGTGGACATTCAAGTACGTATCCTGTTGGCCCGCAAAACTGGCATCGGGCAAGTCTTCCGCCGTCGCACTCGAACGTACCGCAACAAACGGTTCGTCCTCATTGACCTTGCCGGCCAATTCGCCGTACGCCTTGCGAATCTCTCCCGCAATCTCCGCCGGCATCTCGGCATCCATAATCGCGCGGCGAATCTTGGCGCAAACATCACGCAACTGTATCGAATCTTCCACGTCGGTCAACTCACCGAGCAACGCTTCCACCTGCGCTTCGGCGCCCGACTCCTGCATAAAAGTCCGATACGCATGCGCCGTCGTGGCAAACCCGTACGGCACCGGCACTTTTGTCTGCGATGTCATTTCCCCCAGCGACGACGACTTGCCGCCGACCAAGTTCACATCTTCGCGACGCAACTGCTCAAACCATAATACATACGCCTGTTCTCGTTCCATTGCGATCCTCCTTCGGATACTTCATCCTTCGTTCATGGTATGCTATATCACTAACTTACCTATATAGTATATTCTATTTTTCTCCATGTCAAGACCGTTTGCGAAAATCATCCCCGGCAAACGCGCCCACACAAAAAAGCGACAACTTTCGTTGTCGCTTGTCATACTCAACCTTGAATCGCAATCCGCTTATACTTACGTTTGCCGACTTGCAGGACATCGTCCGCCGCAAAGGTATACGTCTCACCGTCGACTTTTTCGCCGTTGACACGCACCGCCCCCTGCGCAATCGCCCGCTTGGCGTCGCTGTTGCTCGAAGCCATCTCCGCATCCTGCAGTAACTGCGGGAGCCAGACCTCTCCGGCCGGTACGGTCAGCGTTTCCATATCCGTCGGCAGATCGCCTTGCTGGAACACGCGCACGAATTCCGCCTGTGCCGCATCCGCCGCCGCACTGCCGTGGTACAGATTGACGATTTCCCACGCCAAACGCATTTTGGCATCGCGCGGATGGACACTGCCGTCCGCCAAGCCGGCCGCTATCCGTTCCTGCTCGGCGACCGGTACATCCGTCACCAGCATGTAGTAGCGCATCATCAATGCATCGGGAATCGACATCGATTTACCGAACATTTCGTTGGGATCTTCATCGATACCGATATAGTTGCCGAGCGATTTGCTCATCTTCTGTACACCGTCGAGACCTTCGAGCAACGGCATCGTGATGACCGTCTGCGACGCCATCCCCGATTCGCTTTGCAAATGCCGGCCGACAATCAGATTAAATGTCTGGTCCGTGCCGCCGAATTCGATATCCGCCTCGGTAGCAATCGAATCGTACCCCTGCATCAGCGGGTACATAAATTCATGAATGGAAATCGGGCGTTCTTCTTCCATCCGCTTGCGGAAGTCATCCCGTTCGAGCATCCGCGCCACCGTATATTTGGATGCGAGTGCCAATACATCGGCAAAATCCATTTTGCCGAGCCATTCGCTGTTGAAATGCAATTCCGTTTTGCTGCGATCCAAAATCTTGAACAACTGGTCTTCATACGTACGGGCATTGGCCATGACCTGCTCTTCCGTGAGCGGCTTGCGGGCCGCGCTCTTGCCGGACGGGTCGCCGATACGTCCCGTGAAGTCGCCGATAATCAATACGATTTGATGCCCCATGTCCTGGAACTGCTTGAGCTTGCGCAGGACGACCGTGTGTCCCAAATGGATATCGGGTGCGGACGGATCCAACCCCAATTTTACCCGTAGCGGCCGCTGTTCTTTCGCTGCCGCCTCCAATTTATGACGCAATCCGTCTGCCGGCAAAATCTCCGCCGTGCCGTATTCCAACTGCGCCAACTGCTCTTCGATTGAACGCATCTTGTTGCCTCCTCTGCTTGATATTGGTATCGATTATACCACACCGTGCGGCATTTTGCCTGCCGTCAAGCCGATTTTTTTGCGGAAGATACGCCGTAGCGCAGCCACGAATACCCGCACACGCCGGACAAAATCGAACCGACAAACACGCCGATTTTGGCATGGTCTTGCCACTCCGGCACCCCGAAGGCCAGCATCGTGATAAACAGACTCATCGTAAAGCCGATCCCGCAGAGCATCGCCACGCCCCAGACCTGGCTCCAGCTCGCCCCTTTGGGCATGGCAACCCAGCCGGCCCGAATCAGCACGTACACCGTCGAAAAAATCCCGACAGGCTTACCCACGAAGAGCCCCAGTGCCACACCGACGACAATCGGATCCAGCAGCATGTCCGCACTCATTCCGGCAAAGCTCACGCCCGCATTCACAAAACCGAACACCGGCAAAATAAAGTACGTGACCGGCGTCGTCAACGCATGCTCCCAATCGGTCAGCGGCGTCTTTTCCACGCCGTCGGAGGTTTTTCCCTGCAAGGGAATCGTCATCGCCAGCAAAACGCCCGCGAGTGTCGCATGAATCCCCGAACGCAACATACAAAACCACAGCACCGCACCGAGCAACAGGTACGGCACGGGACGGACCACGCGCCGCTGATCCATCCCGAGCAAGATGACGAAGACGACGGCCGCCACCGCCAGATAGGCCCATTCCAAACCGCTCGAATAGAAAAAGGCAATGATGAGCACCGCCAGCAAATCATCAATAATCGCCAGCGCCGTCACAAAAATTTTCAGCGAGGCGGGGACACGCCGCCCGAGCAGCGCGACGACCCCCAGCGTAAAGGCGATATCCGTCGCCGCAGGGATGGCCCATCCGCGCAGGGTCGCCGGAGTAATCCAGTTGCACGCAATATAAATCAACGCCGGCACCGCCAAGCCGAAAAACGCCGCCAATCCGGGCAAGAGCCGCTGTGACGGCTTGTTCAGCTCGCCGATTTTGATTTCCCGCTTGATTTCCAACCCCACTTGCAGAAAGAAAATCGTCATCAGAAAATCATTGACCCAATGCAGCATACTCAGGCCGGCGAATTCCCATTCCCAAAACGAAAAATACGAACCCGCCCAGGGGGTATTCGCGACGACCACCCCCAAAAACGATGCCGCCATCAAAATCAATCCGCCCTGTACACCCGACTCTACCACTTCTCCGTCAAATTGTGCGTGATTTGCCATTGCTTCACTCCTCTCCGTACCCCTTACTTACTGACCTCCTATCCCTCCGTCACTTGCCGCATCACGGCCTACCCCGTATACTGGTAGCAAAGGAGGAATTACGAATGAACTATCTGTCTGTCATACTCTCACTGTGTCTGGTCGGCGCCTTGGCCGGCTGTCAAGCCGACGTCGCAGCACCTCCCAAACCCGCCACCGTCTCCATCCGTACCGCGTCCATGGACGCGTGGCATCGCGGTGTCACCGCCGCGCAAGCCGGTCGGCATGATGACGCGCTGGCGGCCTATACCAACGCCATCGACATCGACGATCGTAACTTTCACGCCCTCGCCGACAAAGGACTCCTGCTCTCCCTGGAAGGGCGCTATCAAGAAGGCGAATCGTACTTGACTCGGGCGTTGGCCATTGCCCCCGACAGCATTGCCGTCCATTATAATTGCGCGATTCATTACAAATTACAAGACCGCTTGGATGAAGCCGCCGACGAATTTCGGTTCGTGCTCGCCGCACAACCGCAGCATGCCTGGAGCCTGTACGGCCTGGCGACGATTGCGGCCGACCGCGGCGACACGGAGCCGGCGCTGCAGTATCTCGCACAAGCCGTCGCGGCCGATGCGGCGACCGCCGAGGCCGCACGCACGCAAGCGCATTTTGACGGCATGCGCGACCTGCCCCGCTTCCGCGCCCTCGTCAATCCGTAATCCGACCAATGAAAAAAGGAGACCGGCACCCGCCGTGTCTCCTTTTTGCTGCCGTCATTATCCGACACTGATGACGGTTTTACCCTTGTATGCGCCGCAATACGAGCACACCCGATGCGGCATAATCAATTCATGACATTGCGGGCACTCCTGCAATCCCGGCACTGTCAACTTCCAATTCGCACGACGACGATCGCGTCTGCTTTTCGACATTTTTCTCTTTGGTACTGCCATGGTAACGCACCTCCCATCCCTACTGTTTCGTGGTCAACAATTCGCGCAATGCCGCCCACTGAGGAGGTACTTCCTCCGGCACGCATTGACAACTCTCATGATTCAAATTCACACCGCACCCCGGACACAATCCGCGACAATCGTCCCGACACAACACCTGCGCCCCTGCCGCCATAATGACGATATCGCGCGCGAGTGCGTCCAAGTCAATGTAACTGCCGTCAAACGGTAACGCATCAAAATCCGTTTCCGCAGCGGTTGCCGTTTTCACATACACTTCACTGAACGGCAATGTCTGCCGACACTCCGCGTCGTCCAGACAGCGTGTGCAGGTAGTGCGTCCGTGTACATGCAGCTCACCGTCCACATAGACATACCGACCGTCACGCCGATAGTGACCGTCTATCTGCGGCGCGTCCAGCAAGGCCTCGCCTTCCGGCTCGGCTTGCCACTCCGTCGTGTCAATACTTCCGTGAAAAGCAATCGCTTCTCCCGGCACTGTGACCTCACTAATCTGCAGTTTCATCTTGTACCTCGACTTTCTTATTATATCGGCCGTCACCCGTTTTGTCAATATAACGACTTGTCATCCGCCGCCGTCACCAACTCCGCCCCGCACCGCCGCCGCCCGAGCTGCCGCCGCCGAATCCGCCCGATGAACCGCCGCCGCGAGTCCCGCCGCCGTGCCCGCCCCCACGACCGCCACTGACGCCGCCACGGGAACGATAGAGCATGAGCAAGACGACCGCGCAGATAAATGCCGTCGTGAGCGGGTCGTCCGTGGCGGAAGCAGACGCCGCGATCGGTACCGTACCGAACAACTCCGCCGTATCGGCACCGTATTCATGCGCCGTTTCCGTGCACAGGGCGCGATACGTCCGCTCCACCGCCCTGTCCAAATCGCCCTCCCGCGCCGCCGGCACAAACTCCCGATCCAACATCGCACCGACTTTGGCGTCGTTCAGTGCGCCTTCCAAGCCGTAGCCGACTTCGACGCGAACCTGTCGCGTCGCGGGCACCACCAATAGCAATATCCCGTTGTGCTTCTCCCTATCGCCGATGCCCCATGCCCGAAACAGCCCCGTCGCATACGGTTCTATCGGCTGCCCGTCCGTATCCTGCACCACCGCGACGACCGCTTGTGCCCCGGTCGCTTCATATAGCTTGAGCCCGGTGGCGTTGAGCGTCAATACCGTCTCCGGCGCCAACGCCCCGACGATATCCTGTACATAGAGCGTATCCGCTTGCGGCGCGGGATACGCCGCCTGCACCGCCGTCAGCCACAGCATCGCCCACCCGAGCACGAACGCACCTGCTGCGCGTGCCATCGCTCGCCATGCCGCATTCGCCTGCATACATCCTCCTGCAAAAAAACGGACCGCTCCGCGAGCGATCCGTCACCTCACCAGCTGCGACCGGCACCGCCGCCGCCCGAACTGCCACCGCCGCCGCCGCGAAAACCGCCGCCTCCGCCGCCGCGACTGTGCAATAAAATGCAAATAATCAATTGGGTCAAGCGACCGCCGTTAAATACCAAATCCAAGCCGATGACGACCAAAATCAGTATCGCCCACACCACCGTCATCCAATTCCATTCCGCGGGGGCGGGCTGACTCGGCGCGGCCAAATCGTCCGCGGTCAGTCCGTACTCTTTCATCGTCTGCACCAGCAGCGCTTCGTACATCTGCCGACACGCCAATTCGAGATTGCCCTCTCGTGCGGCCGGCACAAAGTAGCGATCGAGCAACGCGCCGACCTTGGCGTCATTGAGCGCGCCTTCCAGTCCGTAGCCGACCTCGACGCGGACTTGATTCGTCGCCGGAATCACCAAGAGCAAGACACCGTTATTTTTCTCTTTGTCGCCGATTTGCCAATGGCGATACAAGTCCGTCGCATACGTGGCGATATCCTCGTTCGGCGCCGACGGCATCACCGCGACCACCACCTGCGCGCCGCTTTTCGCGTCCAATGCTGCGCCCAGTCGATCGAGCCGCTGCACCGTCCCGGCGGAGAGTACCCCGACAAAATCCTGTGCGTAGATATCGCCGCGCAAAGCAGGATACGGATTCGCCGTCTGCGCGACCGGCGCCGCCCAGGCCGTCCACCACATGCCGAGCCACAGGACCAACAGCGCGACCCATGTGCGTACCTCACGCAGTGAGCGTAGTCCCGCCTGCATCATCTGCCCGTACCGTCACTCAAAACTGTACTGTCGGCGGGGTTTGTGCGCCTTCCGCCGCGCGGAAATATTCCCGTTCGTCGAATCCGAACACACCGGCGACGACGTTGGTCGGGAACGTCCGAATGCGAGCGTTGTACGCCTGTACCGAACCGTTGTAATCACGGCGGGCGGTGGCAATGCGGTTTTCCGTACCGGCCAACTCATCCTGCAAGGCGCGGAAGTTTTCATTGGCTTTCAGCAACGGATAATTTTCCGCAATCGCAAACAACCGACCCAACGCCTGCGTCAATTCGCCGTCCGCTTCCGCGGCTTCGCCGACCGTTTGTGCCCCGGCCAACTTCGCCCGTGCTTCGGCGACATTGGTAAAAATGCCTTCCTCATGTGCGGCATATCCCTTGACCGTATTCACCAAATTCGGAATCAAATCACTGCGCCGTTGCAACTGTGTATCGACTTGTGCCCATTTTCCGTTCACATCTTCATTGATGCCGACCAGTCCGTTGTACTGACCGACCGTCCAACCGGCAATCAAGACTACGACTGCCAGCACAATCCACCATACTCGTTTCATACATACGCCTCCTTAGTTACGATTGTATCGGTTTGACGATTTTATTATACCATACCTTGCCTCCGCCTCCGAACCTGCCGAAAGCATGGCTATGCGGACAAGATAAAGGCTCCGATGCATCGCACCGGAGCCGCCCCGTTCCCACCCGATCGTTGAAATCAGTCGATGGTTGTAACTTTCACTTGTGACAATCACATCTCACCGTACTCGGTCACTGTCATCTCACACTGTAAAAATTTCGCCGACTCGCCTTTCACCGACCCGCCAATTACATCTACTCAGCCGACGACCAAATCAGTCGTCCAGTTCAATTCCTGAATCGCCAAATCAAGACGGCGCGCCCGCTCTGCCATCCGGTCGATACGCGCCTGCACATCCGCCGCATCAATCCGGCTCACTTGCCGGATTTCCGTCAGGGAATAGCGCACCTGCTCCACCGCCGCTTTATCGGCAATATCGCGCATGTAACGCACCATACGGATGAGTCCGTCGCGCTCCGCCAACGCATCGGCGATTGTCCGACCGTCCGGCATCCGCACCGTCATATTCGTGCGGTTAATCGCCTGCACCAATCCGATCAACTCTTGATTGGCGTCCTGCAATTGCCGGAGCAATTCATTCGGATTTTCCAGCGGCTCGTCGCCTTCTTGACTGATTGCGTTGTTGCCGATACGCATCGCCAATTCATTCAGCTTTTGCCGTAATTCTTTGCGCATAATCAAGGCCGCCGCCAACTTCATCGTCTCCATGCCCGTCTCACGTTCCTTTCCCGCTGTCACTCCATTGGATGATACTGTCGTCACACTATACGTACGGGCACATTGTCCCGTCACGATACGCCGCATCAATGATGCCGCCGCCGAGGCACTCCTCACCGTCATAGAGCACGACCGCCTGCCCCGGCGTCACCGCCCGTACCGGCTCGGCAAAGGTTATATGTGCCGTATCCGCGCCGGTGCGCTCCACCTCCACCGACGTGTCCGGTTGACGGTAGCGGAATTTTGCCGTGCAGACAAAGCGCCGCGGCTTGTCTGCGTCCGTGGTAAAACTCATCTCCGACGCCGTCAGGCTGTCACTGTAGAGCTGCGGATGATGAAAGCCCTGCCCGACATACAAAGTCCGGCTGGGCAGATGCTTACCGATGACAAACCACGGTTCTTCGCTCGCACCGCCGCCGCCGATGCCCAATCCGTGCCGCTGACCGATGGTATAGTACATCAATCCTTCGTGGCGCCCCATCACCTTACCGTCGACAGTCTTCATGAGCCCCGGCTGATGCGGCAAGTACCGGCTCAAAAACTCGTTGAAATTCCGTTCACCGATAAAGCAGATTCCCGTCGAGTCTTTCTTCTTAGCGGTCACCAGTTGCAATCGTTCCGCCAGCCGGCGCACCTCCGACTTGCACATATGCCCGACCGGAAACAGACTCTTGGCCAGCTGGTGTTGGCGCAATTGGCTCAAAAAATACGTCTGGTCTTTATTGCCGTCCACACCGCGCAACAAATGTGTCGTGCCGTCACTGTCCCGCCGCACACGGGCATAGTGTCCCATCGCGACATAGTCGGCGCCGAGCGCCATCGCGTAGTCCAAAAACGCTTTAAATTTGATTTCTTTATTACACATGACATCCGGATTCGGTGTCCGTCCTTTGCGATACGTATCCAAAAAATACGCAAAGACCCGCTCGGCATACTCTTTTTCAAAGTTGACCGAGTAATAGGGTATCTCCAGCTGCTCCGCCACCGCCGCGACATCTTCATAATCGCGCGTGGCCGTACAGACGCCGTTTTCGTCCGTGTCATCCCAATTTTTCATAAACAGGCCGACGACATCATAGCCGGCCTCTTTCAGCAAGTACGCGGCCACCGACGAATCCACTCCGCCGCTCATACCGAGCACCACTCGCTGTCGTTGCGTCATCGTCTCTCCTTTCCCGTTTCACCGACCAGCGCCGCCAGTACGTCCGCTGCATTGTCGATGTCTGCGTCCGTCGTATCGCGTCCGAGCGACAGACGGATACTCTCCGTCCCCCGCGCCGGATCCTGCGGATAGTACGCCGCAATCACCCGACTGGGAGCGACACTCCCGGCCGAGCAGGCGCTCCCCGCCGATATGGCGACACCTGCCAAATCCGCACGAATCACGGCCTGTACCGCCGCCGTGCCCGGCAACCACAAACTGATGATGTACGGTACGCAAGTCCCGCCGCCGTTACGCACCGCGCGGACACCGTCCGCACGTAGCCGCGCCAGCAGCCGCTCGGCCTGCGCCGTATAGCGCGCCATCGCCGTCTCGGCGTCCGCATAGGCCAATTGCAAGGCCTGTGCCATGCCGGCAAGATACGCTACATTTTCCGTTCCCGAGCGCAGCCCCCGCTCCTGTCCGCCGCCATGTAACAAGGGTAACAGCGGCAATTGCGGCAAGGCGTCGTTCCACGGCCGATACACCATAAATCCGATGCCTTTCGGGCCGTAGAATTTATGCGCCGAACCGACAAACGACGTGCACGGAATCCGCGCAAAGTCCCACGCCAAGTTGCCGACAGCCTGCACCGCATCGACATGAAACCACACGCCCTGCTCCCGTGCCGCCGCGCCCAGCTCCGCCACCGGCAAAAGCGAACCCGTCTCATTATTGACCGCCATCGCCACCCAGCCGACGGTATCCTCCGTGCCGGCCGCCATAAAGTCCTCCGCCCGATAGCTGCCGTCCGCCCGCGGTGACAAGTAGGTCACGCGAAAGCCGCACGTTTCCAAGTAGGCCAGCGTTTCCGCCACCGCGGGATGCTCGACAGCCGTCGCGACAATATGATTGCCCCGCCCCGCGCGGCGCGCTGCCACCGCTTGCGAGCGAATCGCCCAGTTATCCCCTTCCGTCGCACCGCTTGTGACATACAATTCATCGGCACGGACACCGAGTGTCTCCGCCATGGTCCGGCGCGCCCGCCGTATGACCGCTTTGGCCTGCCGTCCGACAGCATAGATTCCCGACGGATTGCCGAACTCCGTTGTCAACAGCTCCTGTATCGTTTCCGCTACTTCCCGCCGCACCGGCGTCGTAGCCGCATAATCCAAATAAATCATTGGCCGCTCCCTTATCCTAACCGTATCAATTGTATTATAGCATACCGTCTTCCCGACCGTTGCGATACCAACAGCCGAGAAGCGCATCCGCGCTGACATGCGTACCGTCCTCTCTCCGTAAGCGCCGCATCGGGCGAGCACCCACGGTAAAACGTGGCGCTCCCCGCAGGCGCGGGCACCGTCAGACACCTCTTCCGTCTCGGTGAGGGGCGGCCGCGCTCCGCAAGCGCGGGGCCGCATCAACAATTTTTTTGGCAAAGTAACCGCCCGGCGGCCGCGCTCTGCAGACACGGGGTCACCTGTAACCTTTGCGGTGAAGTTGACAGGCCGGCGGGTCACGTTCCGCAGACGCGGGGTCAGCGTACCGGATTGTCACCCCGCAGCATGACGCGCCCCACACATTCAGTGCCGCCGTAACGCCGCTTGTCGCCCACCGGCGACACATGCATCACCAAAATGTGCGCAACCGAAAACAGAACCCGAAGGTTCTGTTGTCTGCAGTCCTGCTATGCAGTTTCGGATGAGATATGGCTTCCCTGGACCATACCTCACAAATATGAATAATGTTTCCTCAAACATTATCGTAAAAAGGATGCGGAGACAATCTCCGCGTAGGAGATGAACTGCCGATAATCGGCTATATACACGGGCATGCCCGTATCTGTAAAAAGAAAGGGGGAAGAGAATAATGTTCCCAGGCACTATTCTCTTCAAAAGGAGATGAACGCAACTTTTCCGTAGGCCAATACAGAAAAGCTACTCGGGGTGTTAGCCCCGTGAAGGATGATATGCAAAAGTTTTCCGAAGAAAACGATTTGCCAATAAAATGAGCCCCTCACGAAAACGAGAGCGGCTGTCAAGCCAACCTCCCCATCGCTCGTGAGTCAAACGGTTGTATCCGAACAGGCAGGTCTCCTGACTTCGCTTCCTCGCTCGTTTTCCCTTCTCGGTTGCCCAATGGTGATGAAAATTCGCTCTGCTTCACAGTGGCGGGACCGTGTCGGCTTTACACCGATCTTCCCTATTATGCCTTGCGGCACCTGTTGGTCATATATGTATTTCGTTCAATAAAAAATCTCTTTACCATGACACGGCGTCAGTAAAGAGAGTATGCAAAATAGGTTTGCAGATTCTCCGTCCCTATCGCTCGTAGGTCAAATGGTGAATGTCAAACAGGCAGTTCTCCTGACTTTGCTTCCTTGCTTGTTTCGCCTTCTCGGTTTCCCAATGGCATACTGAAACTCGCTCTGCTTCACAGTGGCGGGACCGTGTCGGCATCACACCGATCTTCCCTATTAAGCCTCGCGGCACCTGTTCCTCTTCTTATGAACTTGACTACATTATAGACCCGTCGTCTCTTCTTGTCAAATCTTTTTTTACGGTTTTTGCGAACTTTTCTTAATTCATGCATGCCGTTTACGCAACAGTCGGGCCTGTTTCTGCACAGGTCGCATACGGCAGGCGGTTTGTGCCTATCCGTCCTACTCGCTCCCACGTGCGCCGATTCGGCACGGACAGGCGACAACCAAAACGGCACCGCAAGTGCAGTGCCGTTCATGTCAACCTATTCGGCTGCCCGTATATGATAGTCGGTCCTTCGTTACGGTAATCCTTCCGCCATCAGGCCCGCATAGCGTTCCTGCAGCTTGCGCACCACCGGTCCCGGCTTGCCGTCACCGACAATGGTCTTGTCAATCTGCACCACCGGTGCGATTCCCGTCGTGGTACCCGTGATAAATACTTCTTCCGCTTTCGCCAAGTACTCGCGGTCAATCGTCCGCTCAATCGTCGTCACACCGCAACTCGGCGCGACCTTGGTCAAAATCAATTGGCGGGTAATCCCCTTCAGTATCCGTTCGTCCGCCGGCCGCGTCCAGATAATCCCGTCGCGCACCATGAAAACATTACTGCTGGTCCCTTCCATCAATTCGTCGCCGCGGAAAAACAACGCGTCGTCCGCGCCTTTTTTCTTGGCTTGCTGCGCCCCCAATACATTCGGAATCAGATTCAAACTCTTGATATCGACATGTTCCCAGCGAATATCGTCGAGCGTGATGACCTTGACCCCGCTCGCGGCCAATTCCTGCTTATGCGGATTGTCTTCCTGTACAAACATCAGGATATTCGGCTGAATCCCCGCGGGAAATGTATGTGTGCGCGGAGCAGTCCCGCGTGTCACCTGCAAGTACACCGAGCCGTTGCGAATGCCGCTTTCTTCGACCAATACGCCGTGGATTTCCGTCAGCTCGTCGGGTGCAATCGTCGCCGGAATCTGCATCAAGCGCATCGAGCGATAGAGCCGATCCAAATGGTACGACAACGCAAAGCAACGTCCGTCATGGACTTTTGTGACCTCATAGACACCGTCACCGAATATATAGCCGCGATCGAGCGGACTGATGCGGACATTGTCCAATGTCGTAAACTCGTGATTATAAAATGCGATATTTTTTCGTTCCATCCTGTTCCTCCTATATCCCCAATTCCTGTCGCAGTTCCGCCACATGCGTGCGCGCATTGACACCGCGATAGGCGGCGGTAATACGGCCCGTTTCATCAATCACAAACGTGCTGCGCCGAATGCCCGCCGCAATGCCGGCAACACGACGAATGACGCCGAATGCCTCACACAATGCACCGTCGCGGTCACTCCACAAAGTAAAATTCAATTGCTCTTTGTCCCGAAACCGGCAGTGCGACTCCGTCGTATCCCGACTGACACCGTAAATCGCATATCCCGCCGCGGCAAAATCCGCCGCCGCATCCCGAAACGCACGCGCTTCCAGCGTACAGCCGGGCGTATTGTCTTTCGGATAAAAATACAGAATATACTTGCGGCCGAGGACATCGTCCGCCGTCACGACCTCACCCGTGTCCGCCGTCACGCAAAACGCGGGTATACGGTCACCGACTTGCAATTCCGCCATCATGTCACCTCACTGCCAAGTGTACTGTCATCGCTTTTTATTATACGATTCCGCCCGTTCACTGTCAAAACGAATCTCCCTGCATGGCAAAAATCTGCCCGCTCGCCGCATCGACGGTCACCCGCATCCCGCCGCGCAGCGTCTTTGTCGCGCCGAGGACACCGACGACCGTCGGCTTGCCGAGCGACAAGCCCATGATTGCCGAGCCGCAGGTCAATCCCTCTTCTTCCGCGACCAACGCGCCCGCCCGCTGTGCGTACGGCAGCAGTTCCCGATCCAGCGCCGCCGCGACCAGGATATCGCCGTCCGCAAATTCATCGAGCTCGCCTTCCCGGCGCACCGTGCCCGTCGCCCGTCCGCCGAGTCCCGCGCCTTTACACAAGGCGACACCGGCCAGTTGGACACGAATCATATTCGTCGTCCCTTCCCGACCGGATTGGACACCGGCCGTGACCACCGCCACATCGCCGCTCTCTACCGCACCGTGCACCAAGGCCAAATCCATGACGTTGGCCACCATTTCGTCACTGTTTTCCGTCGCCGCGCCCTGTAGCGGCGTCACCCCCCAGTAGAGCGTCGCCCGCCGAACGGTACGCGCATGCGGCGAGACCGCGACAATCGGGCAGGCCGGGCGGTACTTCGACACCATGAGCGCCGTCCGTCCCGATTCGCTCGCGGTCAAAATCGCTTTCGCGCCGAGCGCTTCGGCGATACGAACCGTGGCCTGGCTGATGGCTTCTGTCGTACTCGCACCGGCGGGTATATCGTCGTGCCAGTGCCGCCGATATAATGAGCTCGACTCAATCGAGAGCGCGACGCGCCGCATCGTGTCCACCGCCGCGACGGGGTACTTGCCGTTGGCCGTTTCACCCGACAGCATCACTGCGTCCGTGCCGTCCAAAATCGCATTGGCGATATCGCTGGTTTCCGCCCGTGTCGGTCGCGGATTGTGCACCATGGACTCGAGCATCTGCGTCGCGGTAATCACCGGCTTGCCCAATCGATTGCACCGCTGAATCATCTTTTTTTGCAGCAGCGGCACTTGCTCCGGCGGGATTTCCACACCCAAATCGCCACGAGCGATCATGAGCCCGTCACTGACCGCCAAAATTTCATCCAAGTGGCACACGCCTTCTTCGTTTTCAATTTTGGCAAGCACCCGAATATGCGCCGCGCCTTCTTCTTCTAAAAACTGCTTGAGTTCGACGACGTCTTCCGCGCGCTGGATAAACGACGCCGCAATATAATCGATGTCAGCCCGAATGCCGAAACGGATATCCTCACGATCCTGCGCCGATACCGCCGGTAACCCAAGCGGCAATGACGGACACGCGACGCGCTTGCGGTCGGCAATCTCGCCGCTGTTTTCCACGACCGTCGTAATCACCCCGTCGGCGCTGTCAACGACACGCAGCCGCACCAATCCGTCCGCCAGCAAAATCTTTTGCCCGACGCCGACTTCCCGCCACAACGCGGTATGCGTCACAAACGCCCCCGCCGCCGTACCGTCGACCGGCGTATTGTATAAGCGAAATTCCGCGCCTTCTTCCAGCATGACCCGCCCGTCGACAAAGGTGCCGAGCCGCATCTCCGGCCCCTTGGTATCGAGCAGCATCCCGATCGGTACGCCGACCGTGGCCGCGGCGTCACGCACCATCCGCATCCGGCGGGCATGGTCGTCATGCGTACCGTGAGAAAAATTAAAGCGGGCCACATTCATCCCCGACGCCATCATGCGTTCCAAAACACCCGGCGCATCTGTCCCCGGGCCGATAGTGCAGACAATCTTGGTTCGTTTATTTCGCACTCCCGCGTCCATGCTCAATTCGCCCCGCTCTCGCCGCGCGTTGCCTTGATACTTGCAATCAACGCCTCCAGCACTTCATGCACGTCACCGACGATACCGTAATCGGCAATCTTGAAAATCGGTGCCGCGGCATCGTGATTGACGGCCACTACCGTATCACTGCCGCCGATGCCCGCTACGTGCTGAATCGCACCGGAAATCCCGAACGCCAGATAGATTTTCGGGCCGACATTTTTCCCCGTCTGTCCGACTTGGTGCACCATCGGCTCCCAACCGGCTTCCACGGCCGCCCGCGATGCGGCCACCGTGCCGCCCAAAAGTCGCGCCAATTCATGCAGGCGGGCAAATCCTTCTTTCGAGCCCATACCGCGGCCGCCGCTGACGATGATTTCCGCATCTTCCAAGCCGATTTCTTCACCTTCGACCGCCTCGAAACCGACCCGTGTCGTCCGAATGTCATCCGCCGCCAACGTCACCGACACCCGTTCAATCGTCCCGGTACGCGTCGTATCCGGCGTCGGCAAGGGGAATACATTCGGCCGCACCGTCCCCATCTGCGGCATGTGGTCAGGGCAAATAATCTCCGCCAAAATATGCCCGCCGAGCGCCGGCCGTGTCCACGTCATCAGACCGGAGTCCGCGTCCATCGCCAATTGCGTACAATCGGCCGTCACCCCGCTGCCCAAACGCGCGGACAGGCGCGGCGCCAAGTCGCGACCGTTATTCGTCGCACCGATCAGAACCGCTGCCGGCTCTACCTCGCCGAACAAGTCGGCAATCACCTTCGTATAGCCTTCCGTCGTATAATGCGCCAGTAGCGGATGCGCGGCCACATACACCGTATCCGCCCCGGCGGCAATCAACGGTGCGCAAAGCTCGTCGACGTCATCGCCGAGCAGCACCGCACACACCTTTTGAGAAGATTCATCCGCCAATTCGCGCGCTTTGCCGATTAACTCCAGCGTGACGCGGCGCAACTTGCCGTTTTCATGTTCCGCGACTACGTAAATATGCTGTGTCATGCCTGCGCACCGTCCTTTCTCCCGCCCAGTCCGAGTATATCTTGCAGTTGCCGGGCCGCCGTCTCCGGCGTCAAGTCCTGCCAAATGATGCCCTGCGTACGCACTTCGGGCGTATACACCCGCCGTACGCGCGTCGGCGAACCCTTGATGCCGATGCGCTCCGCGTCCAAATTCAACTCCGCCGCCGTGAGTGTTTCAATCGGTGCCTTGCGCGCCTTCATCTTGCCCATCAATGAGGGATAGCGCGGCGTGTTGAGGTTTTTCGTCACCGTAAGCAGCGCCGGCAAGGCGACGGTCAGTGTTTCATAGCCGTCTTCATGCTCACGTGTCACGGTCAGGTGGCCGTTCTCGCAGGCCAAGCGATTCACCGAGGTCACCTGCGGCAGGTCGAGCATTTCCGCAATTTGCGGACCGACTTGTGCCGTATCGCCGTCGATGGCCTGCTTGCCGCACAAAATCACATCCGCCCCGCCCAGGTGGCGAATCGCCCCCGCCAGCGTATACGACGTCGCCAATGTATCCGCTCCGCCGAACGTACGGTCCGTCACCAGTACCGCCCGATCGGCGCCGCGTGCGATACTTTCGCGCAGGACGTCTTCCGCTTGCGGCGGTCCCATTGTCAACACGGTGACCGTGCCGCCGTGCGCATCGCGCAGCGCCAATGCGGCTTCCAATGCATGCTCGTCAAACGGGTTCATGATATTTTCCACGCCGGCCCGCTGCAGGCGATGCGTCTTGGGATCCAGCTTGACTTTGGCCGTATCCGGCACTTGTTTGATACAAACTATACAGTTCATCTCGCGACCTCCTCGATTTGTACGTGTTCTTCCCCCAACAATTGCCGCAAGCCGGCCAATACCGCCGGCATGCCGTCAATCCGATACCGGTCCGCCATCGTGATTTCCATCCCGCTGCTAAGCACCCGCAGTCGAACCGGAATCGTCCCGCGGTACCGTGTCAACAACGCCGCCAGCGCCTGACTGACCGATACCCCCTCATGCGCGGCGTCAATCGTCAAGACGACGCAGCGAATGCGCTCCGGCGCAATATTCGCCGGTGGCGGTGCGGCGGCCTTGCGTTCGGCGCGGGGCGCGGTATCGATGACCGCCTCGCCGGCCGCGACCGATTCCATCGGGTAGACCTTTTCCGCGATGATTTTCGTTTCCCGCTCGTCGGCCTGGACCCGACCTTCCACTACCAGCAGCGCATCCTTGGCCACCATCATATGCACCTCGTTCCACGTTCGCGGGAACATGACCAATTCCGCATTTGCACCGAAATCTTCGATATTGACAAACCCCATTTGCTCGTTATTCTTGGTCATCAGACGGCGCACGGCATTGACGATACCGCCCACATAGACGCGCTTGCGGTCATAGGTTTCCGCCCCTTCACGCAGTTCGTAGAGGGGCGTCAGCCGCTCTATGACCTCCCGATACGTATCGAGCGGATGCCCGCTGACAAAAAAGCCGAGCATTTCTTTCTCACCGGCCAGCGTTTCCGCCATCGTCCACGGCACGACGTCGGGATACGCCAACGCGGGCGCCGTCGCCGGGAGCGCATCAAACAGACCCTGCTGCATCGAGTTTTTCTCCTCGCGTTCCCATGTGCCGATTTTGACTGCTTCCGGAATCACCGCCAGCAGTTGTGCCCGATGCAGCGGCCGGCCGTCGGCATCCGTCCACCCGTCCAACGCGCCCGCCTTAATCAGCGACTCAAGCGCCCGCTTGTTAATCGCGACATGCGCCACCAAATCCACCATCGAGGTAAATCCCGTCGGCGTTTCACCCGCCTCGCGCTGTTCCTGCCGCCGCCGTTCGCGCGCCGCCACAATATCGGCCGCCAGCCCGTCACCGACATTCCTGACGGCGGACAGCCCGAAGACGATTTTGCCGTCACGCACGGTAAAATCGACTGCACCGTCATGAACGGACGGCGCCACGACCTCTATCCCGTGCAGGCGACAATCGCCGATATAGTGTGTCAGTTTATCCCCGTTCTCTTTGTACGAGGACATCATCGCCGCCATGAACTCCGGACGATAATGCGCTTTCAAGTATGCCGTCTGCCAGGCGATATAGCCGTAACAGACAGAGTGGGATTTATTGAATCCGTAACCGGCAAAGTACACCATCAAATCAAAGACGCGCTCGGCAATCTCCGCCGGTACCCCCTGCTTGGCCGCGCCGCCGAGGAACAAATCCCGTTGGGCGAGCAGGACATCTTCTTTTTTCTTGCCCATCGCCCGGCGCAGCAAGTCCGCTTCGCCGAGGGAAAATCCCCCCATCACGGACGCAATCTGCATGACCTGTTCCTGATACAAAATCACGCCGAAGGTTTCTTTCAGTATATCCTCCAGCATCGGATGCGGATAGGTGACCGCCGTCTCGCCGTGCCGCCGCCGAATGAAATCCTCCGCCATCCCGCTGCCCAACGGCCCCGGCCGGTAGAGTGCCACCATCGGTATCAAATCCTCAAAGCGCTGCGGTTTGAGTTGTTTGAGCAGCGCCGTAAACCCGGACGACTCGGATTGAAATACCCCGACCGTATCGCCGGCACAGAGCATGGCGCAAGTCGCCTCGTCCGTCGTCGGCAAGGCATCAGGGTCGACCGTCTCGCCGCGACTCTGCCGAATCATGGCCACCGTGTCTTGGATGACCGTCAGATTGCGCAAGCCGAGCAGGTCCATCTTCAGCAGGCCGAGTTCTTCGACCGTGTCTTTTTCATATTGCGTCTGCAGGAATCCGTCCGCCGATTTCTGCAGCGGCACATAGTCCGCCACCGGGTCTTTACTGATGACCAGCCCCGCGGCGTGCGTACCCGCATGCCGGCTCAATCCTTCCAGCGCCAGCGCGTAGTCGACCAGGCGGCGTACTTGCGGATCGCTCTCCGCCGCCGCCTTAAATTCGGGGACATGCTCCAGCGTCTCCGCCAGACTGACCCCCGGCCCGCCCGGAATCATCTTGGCGATGCGGTCGACGTCGTTGTAGGGCATATTCATCACCCGTCCGACATCGCGCACGACCGCCCGCGCCGCCATGGTGCCGAAGGTAATAATCTGCGCGACATGGTCCGCCCCGTATGTATCCGCCAAGTACTCGATGACCCGGCCGCGACCTTTGTAGCACAAGTCCGTATCGATATCCGGCATACTGACCCGCTCCGGATTCAAAAACCGTTCGAACAAGAGTCCGTACCGCAGAGGATCAAGACCCGTGATTCCCAGCAAGTACGCCACAATGCTGCCCGCCGCGCTCCCGCGACCGGGACCGACGGCAATATCATGCGCACGCGCATACCGGATGAAGTCCATGACAATCAGGAAGTAATCGCTGAAACCCATCCGCTCGATAATCTCCAGCTCATACTCCAGCCGCGCGCGCACCTTTTCCGTCACCTCGGGATAACGCGCGGGAAGCCGCTCCTCGCACAATCGGCGCAAGTACGCCTGCGCCGTCGTCCCCTCCGGGACATGGTACGCCGGCAAATGATGCTCACCGAAGACAAATTCCACCTGACACCGCTCGGCAATGGCAAGCGTATTGTCAAGCGCGTCCGGCACATCGGCAAACAAGGTTTCCATCTCGTCGCCGCTCTTGCAATAAAATTCATCATTGGCAAACTTGAACCGCTCGGGATTGTCCAACGTCTGCCCCGTGGAAATACACAGGCGCACCTCATGCGCCGCCGCATCCTCTCGGCGGATATAGTGAAAATCGTTCGTCGCAACCAGCCCGACCCCGTATTCGCGCGCCAAGGCAATCAGCGGCGCACGCACCGCCCGCTCTTCCGGCAGACCGTGGTCTTGGAGCTCGATAAAATACCGCTCCTTGCCGAACGTCTCGATATACCACTCAATCGTCTCCCGCGCCGCGCCCTCATTGCCGTCGAGCAAGTACTGCGGAAGTTCTCCGTTCACACAGGCCGACAACGCAATCAATCCTTCGCTGTGCTCACGCAGCAAGCGGCGATGGATCCGCGGCTTGCGATAAAAGCCGACCGTATTGGCGATGGAGTCCAATTGCGTCAGATTCCGGTAGCCCGTCGCATTTTCCGCAAGCAAAATCAAGTGCCGCAGTTGCTCTCTGCCGCCGCTCGTGTCGTCCAGTTCCCGCTGTGTGACATACATCTCGCAACCGATAATCGGATGAATCCCTTGCGCCAGCGCTTCTTTATACAAGTACACCGCACCGTACATGACGCCGTGATCGGTAATCGCCACCGCCGGCTGCCCCATGGCCTTGACATGCGCCACCAAGTCACGAATGCGGCTCAATCCGTCAAACAGACTGTATTCCGTATGACCGTGCAAATGCACAAACGGTCGCATGACATCCCTCCTTCAACAGTTAAATGATAACACAAAACGCGGCGGCATACACCGCACCGCGCCAGCAAAAAAGACGATCGTACGATCGCCTTTGTTTGCTTATTCGCCGATTTGTCCCGGCTCGATATGGTATTCTTCTTTGGCGATGACTTCCAGCATATCCCAACGGGAAATCATCCCCACCAGGCGACCGTCTTTGACGACCGGTACATTTTTCAAATGCTCTTCAATCATCAGCTCCGTCACGACATCGGCGGGCGTATCGTCGTCCACATACTTCACGGCAGCCGTCATGATATCCCCTGCCCGTGTCGCCAAGAGTTTCTGAAAGGTCTCCCGATACTTATGCAGGCCGCTGTAATACAGGCTCGCCCCCAGTACGTTGACATAACTCGGCACTTGCGGACTGGCCTGTTTGTACAATATATCGCCCTCGGACACAATTCCCTCCAAGCGGTTATCCTCTCCGACCACCGGAATCGCGCTGACGCGGTGCTTCACAAACAGACGAATCAATTGGTGCATCGTCGTATCCTGATCGCAAGTCAATACATACTTGTTCATAATGTCACGTGCTAGCATAGCTATCCCTCCCTACTGTTAGATTATTCGCCGTCCGGGCACGGATTCCTTTTAGCCGACAAAGAGATAGACGCCCCAGGCGGAAATCCCCGCAATCAATCCGTACGACACGCCGACCACGACCCGCTGCCACGATTTGACCCGATAGTACAGGGCGCGCTCGGGCTGATGCCGCTCGTCCCATGTCTGTTTGGCACGATAGATGCCGAGCAAGAGCACGATAATCAAAATCGGACTGAAGGTATACCACGCACCGACGGCCATCAAGACCAACCCCAGTACCCAAATCACGGGCGAGAGCGCGGTCACAATCCGACCGCCGTCCAGCGGCGACACGGGAATCATATTAAACAAGGTAATAAAGAAACTGAAGTACGCTACCGCCATGACTAACTGCGATCCGTTGACGATGCCCCAAAAAAGCGCGACCAGTCCCGCGACAAGACCGAAGAACGGACCGCCCAAGGCGACGACCGCCTCCTGCCATGCGTCTTTCGGCGCTTTTTTCATGGAAATCAAGGCTCCGACAAACGGAATAAAGAGCGGCATGCTCACCGGCATCCCGACCGCTTTGGCAAAGACCAAATGCCCCAGCTCGTGGATGGCAATCATCACGACGATACCGACGGCATACGCCCAGCCGTAGTGCCATGAATACGTCCAAATCATGAGAAACATGGACAAGCCGCTCGTCAAAAACTTACTGTACTTCACCAGCGAAAACAGCGCCAAGAGGACGGCTTTGCCCTTGGTCGCCAAAAACAGCAGTACGGCACCGATGCCCGCCCACTCGGCCGCCTTCCGTTTCCGTTTGGGCGGCGGCGTGTCTTCGGGCAGTCGCTCCTCGATGATTCGATACTCGCCGTCCGCAATGCGATTGTCATCGTCGTGCCGCCGTGTATCCCACTCGTTCATACCCGCGTCATCGCCTCCTTTCCGTCATCGATACTCAACCCTTCATAAAGAAATAGTAATAGCCGACGCCGAGCAAAATAACCGCCAAAATAATGAGCGGGAAAATCGGCCGGTCGCCCATCTCGTCCTCATCCCACTCCTCACCTTCAGGCTCCTGCGGTGCGACGGGGGGTTCTTCCTTGACCGGCTTCGGCGCGGGCGGTGTGAGGGGCAACGGCTGCGGCGGCGCGGCAGGGCGCTCCGGTGCCGCTTCAATCGGCGGCAATTCCGGCAACTCCTCTTCGACGTCGTCTTCCTCCGCGAACGCATCACCCGCCAAACGACGTTCTTCCCGCAAGCGTTCACGCTCGGCGAGCTTCGCCGCCCGTTCTTTCTGGACCTGCTGAATCTGCGAGTGAATGTCATTGACCTGGCGCTTCATGACTTCCTTGCGCAACGCCTCCATAAATAACTCGATGGCTTGCACGACCGAGGTCAAGTATTGATTTCCCGTCGCCCGATATTGCAAGTATTGACGATACGCCCACAATACCGCCTGGTGATGGCGCGCCACATCACTGCCCGTCTCCGTTTGCGCCGCAATATTCACCGCCACTTCTTTTTCTTTTTCCAGCGTACCGTGCAAGTGAAACGCCGCCAGATTAATCTGGTGAAAGACTTCATTAATCTTATGGCTGAGCGATTTCAACTCTTCTTCGTAGAGCAATGCCTGATTCGGATGCAGACCTTCTTCCGCCAGCTGGTCGATAATCGAGGTCAAGCCGACCGCCCCGTTGAGTACACGGTCGGTATTGTCCAGCAACGCCTGCAAATCGTCCCGACAGGCCTCTACATTGTGCCGACGCTGCTGCAGGAGCTCCCACGCCGCATTGGCGCGCCGATACGTACCCTCGCAAGGCCAATACCGCACGCTGCGGCCGCCGGCAAACGGGCGGCACACACCGCGACGATGCACGGGCCGCGGCGACACCCGACGCGACAGCGCCGGCAACGCGGATGCCGCGTCCGACTGCGCCGCTGCCACTTCCGCAAAGGCCGCCTGCATGTCGTCGTGCATGCGGCGCAATTCGTTCCGGCTGTCCGTCAGTTGCTCGCGCACCCGTTCCGTAAACGGCTGCGGTGTCGGCATGTGGAAGGCCAACATATTCACTGATCCCATTGTATTTGCTGCTACATTTATGTCCGTCCCTGTCTTAGGGTCGCGCTCCTCTGTCGCCATAGTCCTCTCCTCGTTACCAATGATACGGTTCGTGCCGATTGATTTTTTCCGCCCGGTATACTTGTTCCGCTACTAGAAACCGGGCAATTTGATGGGTATATGTCACCCGTCCCAAGGAAATCCGTGCCGCCGCCCGCCGCCGCAATGCCTCACTCACGCCGAACGCACCGCCGATGAGAAAGACCGCCTCACCGACGCCCGCCGTCGCCGCCTCGGCCAAGTGCGCCGCCCAGTCCGGCGACGTCCACAACGCGCCGCCGATATCCAGCAACAGCACATGGTCATCCGGCTTGACGTGGCGCAGCAGACGCGCCCCTTCTTCCTCCACCCGCGCGGCAATCTCCGCGGCCGATGCCCGCTCGGGACTGTAGGCCTCCGCCACCTCGACGACTGTCAGGCCGCCGTACGGACGCAGGCGTTTGGTATATTCCGCAATCCCTTCGCGCAGGTAGCCGGCTTTGATTTTACCGACCGCGACAATCCGATACTTCACGTATGCGCCTCATTGAGCGTCACCTCTTCCGTATACGATTCGCCCCGACTGCGGTATTCGACGGTCACCTTGTCCCCCGGACGGAAGCCGTCGAGCACATTGCGCAAATCGGTCAGCGTTTCCACGGCCTGTCCGTTCACCGCGACGATGACGTCTTCCGGCGCGATATTCGTCCGTGCCAGCGGGCCGTTTTCATCAATCCGCAAGACCAATACGCCGTTCGGCTCTTTCCACTCGTAGCCGTAGCGTTGCGCCATCTGCTTATCGATGGCCCAGACGCCTAAGTACGCGCGACGCACTTCTCCGTGTTTGATCAGCTCCGCCAAAATCGGACGGGCGGAATTAATCGGAATCGCAAAACCGAGCCCTTCTACGCCGGGGCTGTTAATCTTGACCGTATTGATGCCGATGACTTTCCCCTCCGAACTGACCAGCGCACCGCCGCTGTTGCCGGGATTAATCGCCGCATCCGTCTGCAACAGCGGGAACCGCTGTTCGGCGGAATTAATCGTCCGATTGAGCGCGGAAATCACCCCGACCGTCACCGAGCCGCGTAATTCCAGTCCGAGCGGATTACCGATGGCAATCGCCGGCTCGCCGACCACCAAGGAAGACGAGTCGCCCAGCTCCGCCACGGTCAGATTATCCGCTGCGATTTTGACGACGGCCAAGTCCGTGGCGGCATCCCGACCGACGACCTTCCCCGGCAATGTCCGTCCGTCGGCCAGCATGACATTGACCTCATTGCTGTCGCCGACGACGTGCTGATTGGTGACGATATAGCCGTCGGCATCAAAAATGACCCCGCTGCCGACGCTCTCGCCGACCAGCACCCGTCGGTTCAGCAAGTCCCAATCATAAACCCGCGTCGTAATCCCGACCACCGCCGGCCCGACCGCACGCACCGCCTGTACAATCGGCGTGTTGCGGACATTGGACAGGACCTTTTCCTCCTTCGGCGGGTTCAGTGCTTCCGGCGTTTCCGCTGCCGGTCGCAGCAAACTTTCCCGCAGAAAATATCCCAACAAACCGCCGATGACCACCAATAAGACGGCAATAATTATAATATACTTTCGATTTTCACTCTTTCGCAACATGTCTCGCTCTCCTCTACTGTATCCGCCACCACCATACGGACTGTACCGTCGGGACGGCCGTGTTGCCAATGTATCGATTCTTGCGCGGGAGAAATCCCCTCGCGCGCCAACTCCGCGATAACGGTGTCCTGCACCTTGGCCACGTCATTATTCGTCGCACTCCGATGCGCCCAGATGACATCCAGCGCTTGCCCGCGGTACAGCCACGCCAAGAGCCGAGCCGCCTGTGCGTTCGCCAGATGTCCCTGCGGCCCTGCGATGCGTTGTTTCAAATAGCCGACATACGGACCGGTGCGCAGCATATCCGGATCGTGATTGGCTTCCAGTACCAACAGGTTCGCCCCGGCCAGTGCCGACGCCACCGATTTTGTCACCACGCCCAAATCCGTGCACACCGCGCCTTTCACCCTGCCTGCGCAAAAGGTAAACCCGCTCGGGTCGGCCGCGTCATGACTTGTCGCAAAGCGCTGTATACGAAGATGGCCGACGGTCATTTCCGCCGCCAGCGGTATCCGCCGTCGGGCATAGGTCACACCGATGTCGCCCAACGCCTCCCAAGTCGCCCGATTCGCATAGACGGGGACGTCGTAGCGTTTCAAGAACGTTGCAAGCCCTGCCACATGATCGCTGTGCTCATGCGTAATAAAAATCCCCGCCAGCGACGCGGGCTCTACACCCAAGCCGCGTAACCCTTCCGTCAACCGCCGCGCGCTGATGCCGGCATCGACCAGTACAGCCGTCGAACCGGCCCTGACCAAGGTGGCATTTCCCTTGCTCGATGTCGCCAGCGTGGCCATTTCCAGCTGCGGCGCAGGCCCACACGGCACGGGCACTGGCGGCTGCGGCCGTGCGACCGCTACGGACGGCGGCGGTTGTGATCGTGTGTCCGCTGCGAGCGGCGGCATCCGACGACCGGTGCGTGAGGCGGCAACGTCCGCCGCCAACCGAAACAATGCTTCTTCTGCTGCGGTCATCACCCTCCTCCTTTCCTGCCGACTGTCCGCTGTCACATCTTATTTATTATATCATGCAAGTACCGCCTGCGCCGCCCCCCAAACGATATTCTTGCCCAACAAAAAAAGGACCGAAGTCCTTTTTTGTTACGCCCGATGCCGCGCCACAAACGCCGCCATCCGTCGGAGCGCTTCCTGCAGTTGCTCCATGCCGGTCGCATACGAACAGCGAACATGCCCCCTGCCCTGCTCGCCGAACGCCGAACCCGGCACGACCGCCACTTTTTCTTCCTGCAACAACTGCTCGGCGAACGCCGTATCGTCAAGTCCCGTCACCCGAATGTCGGGGAAAATATAGAACGCGCCCTGCGGCTCGAATACCGGCAATCCCATATCGCACATGGCGCGATAAATATACTGCCGCCGCCGATTGTATTCCGCTTTCATCGCCTCGACATCCGCATCGCATTCGCGCAAAGCGGTAATGGCGCCGTACTGCCCCGTCACGCCGGCGCACAAAATCGCATATTGGTGGATTTTATTCATCATCGCCGCAACTTCCGCCGGTGCGCAGAAATAGCCGACCCGAAGCCCCGTCATCGCGTGCGCCTTGGAGAAGCCGTTGAGCAAAATCGTCCGCTCTTTCATCCCCGGCAGAGCCGCCATCGACGTATGCGTACCCGTGTACGTCAGCTCGCCGTAAATCTCATCGGAGATGACAATCAAGTCGTGCGCTTTGGCAAATTCCGCCACCGCCAGCAACTCCTCGCGCCCCATAATCGTGCCCGTCGGATTATTCGGGAATCCGATTAGCAGCGCTTTCGTCCGCGGTGTCACCACACGCTCGAGCGCCGCCACCGTCAGCCGGAAATCGTCCTTGAAATACGTCGGCACCAAGACCGGCGTGCCGCCTGCCAGCGTCACCGCCGCCGGATATGCGACATAGGCGGGGTCGGGAATCAAGACTTCATCGCCCGGTGTCAATATCGCCCGCATCGCCAAATCAATCGCTTCGGAGACGCCGACGGTGATGATGATTTCCGATTGCCAGTCATAGACCGCACCGTACTTGCGCTGCAACATGGCGGCAATTTCCTGCCGGAGCTCCGCCAATCCCGCATTGGCGGTATACGACGTCCGCCCGTCTTCCAGACTGCGGACACAGGTCTCAATCACCCGCTGCGGCGCGGAAAAATCCGGCTCACCGACGCCGAGCGAGATGACTCCTTCCATCGTCGCCGCCAAATCAAAAAACTTGCGAATCCCCGACGGCGGCAATGTCGCTACCGCCGGTGCGATTTTCTCTTGCCAATTCATCGTTTGCCCTCCGTATCCGACCGCGCGTTACTCAGACCAATGCGTTGACAGCGGCCAACGCCCCGTCAAAATCAACTGCCTGCTTGACTTCCGGCACATATTCGACATAGCGGACAACGCCTTCCCGGTCGATGACCACATTGCCGCGGCTCAATAGCCGGAATTCCTCCATCAAAAAGCCGTACTTCGTCCCGAACTCCGCATATCGATGATCGGAGAGCGTGACCACCCGGTCGAGTCCTTCCGCCGCACAAAAACGTTGCTGGGCAAACGGTAAATCCATGCTGACGGCAATCACGACCACATCGTCTGACGCCGCCGTCGCTTCCTGATTGAAACGACGCACCTGTGCCTGGCAAACACCGGTATCCATCGAGGGCATCGAGGAGAGGACGATGACTTTACCCGCATAATCGCTCAGCTTCACCGTCTGCAAATCTCCCGCGGCCAACCGCACGTCCGGCGCCTTGTCGCCGACTTGTATCGGCGTTCCTGCCAAAGTGACCGGCGTCCCTCCGAATGTATGTTGTTTCATAGCACTGCCTCCTTTGTGAAAAATGGTAGTTCTCTACGTATCAGTATATCATACCGCCGTCCGTTTCGTCTGCGGTTTACCCGTCGCGCGGAATCTGCTACACTATTGTCAACACGAAAGGAGACACTATGACACTGACCTCTGCACCGCGTTGGCATGCCGTATATCGGATGACGGCTGCCTCGGCGCGCGACGCACAACAACGCGCTGACGGCATCGCCGTCGAACAAAGCATCGAGTATCCGTATGAATTGGTGGAGGGCACTCCCTTTGCCGAAGAAATCTGCGGCCGTGTGGAGCAGCTCTCTCCCGTCACAGACGGACGCTGGGAAGCGGTCATTTCCTATCCGACAGAAGCGGTACAAGGCGAGCTGGTCCAATTCATCAACATCCTCTACGGCAACAGTTCCTTGCAACCCGGCATCCAACTGACGGACATCCGTCTGCCGGCCGCACTGACGCGTTGCTACACCGGTGCCCGCTACGGCTACCGCGGACTGAGGCAACGCTGGCACGTGCCGACCGGCCCGCTGCTCATGGGCGTCATCAAGCCGCTCGGTCATCGCGCCGACGAGTTGGCGGACATGGTCTATGCCATGGCACGCGGCGGAATTCACACCGTCAAGGACGATCACAACCTGCACAATCAAGTCTGGGCCCCCTTTGCGGAACGCGTCACCCGTTGTGTCGACGCCGTCCGCCGTGCCAATGCCGAGACCGGAGGCCACACCGCCTACCTGGCCAACGTCATGGCCGACGGAGCGGAACTCTTCGAGCGTGCCTACTATGCGCAGGAAGCCGGCGCCGACGGCATCATGCTCTCGCCGAGCATCGCCGGCTGGGGGACAGTGCGCGACCTGGCCCGCCGTGACGACTGGACATTGCCGATACTGCTCCATCCGGCGCTGAGCGGTCCCTTCATCCGGTATCCCGATACCGGCATCGCCGCACCGATTTACAACGGCCTTCTGCCGCGACTGGCCGGTGCGGACGGCGTCATCTTCACCGGCGGGGTCGGGCGTTTCTCCTTCCCCGCCGACATCTGCCGCCGAACCCAAGCCGCCTGCCTGCGCGACGACCTTCCCCTGCCGGCCGTCATGCCCTGCGCGGGCGGCGGCGTGACCCGCAGCGCCATGCCGGAGCTGCGCCGCCTCTACGGGGCGGACATCACCCTGCTCGTCGGCGGCGACCTCTTCCGCTGTGGCAGTGACCTGACCGCCAATGTCCTCGCCCTGCGGGAATCTCTCGCCCGCGCGTATGCCGACTGAACGTTCCGCGCGGGCCGGCCGCCCGCACGTTGCGCCATCGCCGTGTGTATACCGGTGCATCCGGTGCGATACAGAAAAGACGTTTCCGTCATTCGACGGAAACGTCTTTTCTCGTAGCGGTACCCGTCACACCAAGAAACGCATGACAATCATCGCCATCAAGGCATTTAAGATACTCGTCAACATCAACAAGGGCCAATATTTTTTGCGGACATCCACCATCGCCAAGAGCCGCCCCATGTACTGCAACTGCGACCCCATCAAGACCGCCGCCGGAAGCAAAATGGTCACATGGACTCCGTTTAACACTCCGCCGGCAACCAAACTCGCCGCCAGACCGACCCCCGCCGACAGCGACAACCACGTCGCCAGCAATACCGTAATCGCTTCACCCGGCAAACCGAAAATCCCCATCACCGGACCGAACACATTCCCCAGAAAATCCATCACGCCGAGCAAGGTCAAGATATACGCAATCGTATACGCCATCAAGACATTCGGCACCATCGTATTCAGCGCGATATTCAGCCCCTTGCGGGCACCGACGATAAACAAGTCGACCGGATTAGTCGGTGCGGCCGGAGCAGCCTTTTTTGTCGTTTCCTGACTCATCGAAAATCCTCCTTATACACCGTATCCAATACGACACGGACAAACGCCCCGCCGACAAACTTGAATACAAAAATCACCGCCAACGGAATAATGACCGGCAACACCATCACGGAAAACAGCGCCGACCCCGTCGCAAAATAATTACTGATCATCCCGGCCCCGCTGTACTGCCATGCCGTCATGATGGTCAATTCCCGTTCATCAATCAAGCCGTCATCCTTGAGCTGCCGCGTGAGTGCGCCGCCCGCATCCGTACTCTGTAAGTCCGTAATCAACGCCAGCCCCGTAATCCCGGAAATCCCGAGAACCGGTTTGAGCAGCGGCGTCATCAGGCGATGTGCCGCCCGCAACGCACCGTAATGCGACAAAATCTCCAAAATCCCGAGCGCCAACATGACCGACGGCGCCAACGAGAACGCAAACAAAAATCCCTGCCGGGCCGAAAATCCGCCCGCGCCCAAAAAACTGTTCGTGGCGGGGGACTTCATCACCCCGTACTTACCGATGAGTGTCGTATAGTCAAACGCACTCAACCATTTCGCGCCGTCTACGTGCATCAGTACACCCGAAAACACGATAATCGCGCTAATCAGTGCCACATAGGCGCCGACACCGACTTTCGGCAGATGGGCATCCGTCGTCGCCTCGGCCTCGGTGGCCTGATTTTTTTCTTCTTCCTTCATCATATCCCCCCTCCGGTAAATAATGATATTATTATATCGAAAAACGTCCTTTTCGACAATACGTTTGTCTGTATAATTTGCGTTTTTCTCCGCCCCGTTTGACAATGCAGCCATGTATACACGGCATCGACACACACATCCGAGAGTTTGGTGTATAATGAACCTACTATCGACAAAGGAGGTCATTTCGATGGCAAGAGAACAGGAAATCAGAGAGTATTTGCACACCATCCCGGAAACGGGATTCAATGAACACCGCACCGCGGCATTTCTCGCCGACGCCTTGACCCGGGCAGGCTACCAAGTCACCACCGGTCTCGGCGGCAAGACCGGCGTCGTCGGTATCTTGGACAGCGGCGTCCCCGGCCCCGTGATGGGCATTCGCGCGGACATCGACGCCCTCGGTCACATCATCGACGGCAAACCCGCCGCCCTGCACAGCTGCGGCCACGACGGTCACATGGCGATGGCCCTTGCCGCCGCCGAAAGCATCATCCGCGACGGTCTCGTCAAACGCGGCCGCCTGAAAATCATCTTCCAGCCGGCGGAAGAAATCGGCCTCGGCGCGTACAGCATTTTGGAAAGCGGCGTCCTGGACGACGTGGACTACCTCATCGGGCAACACGTCCGTCCGATTGAAGAAGCAAAAAACGGCCAGGCCTCACCGGCGATGTACTACTCCGCCTGCGGCACCTGGGAAGTCGACATCACCGGCTTGCGCTCGCATGCCGCCCGCCCGCATCTCGGGCACAATGCGCTCGACGCGGCAGCCGCAACCATTGCGGCAGTCAATGCGATTCACTGCGACCCGCGTCGTTCCTTCAGCATCAAAGCGACCCGCTGCCTCTGCGATGCCGGTGCGACCAACGCCATCCCCGACATCGCACATTTGGCCTTTGACCTGCGCGCGGAAAACAACGACACCATGCAACTGTTACAAGAGCGTTCGCAAACGGCCATTGAGCAAGCGGCCGCTGCATACGGCTGCAGTGCCACACTCACCATGACAAAATTTCTTCCCGCCGCGGAATACCCCGAGGACATGATTGCCCTTCTTGCCGACTGCATCCGCGAAGTGCTCGGCGAAGACGGCCTGCTCCCGCCGCTCTCGACGCCGGGCGGCGAAGACTTCTGCCATTACGTCAAAGCCAAACCGGAACTCAAAGTCGGCTTCTTCGGACTGGGCTGCGACCTCAAGCCGGGACTGCATGCCCCCGACATGACCTTTGACCCCGCCGCCCTCACCAACGGCAAGAACATCTTGCTCGCGGCCGTCAAGAAAATTTTGGGATAACAAGCACATCAAAAAATCGCCCCTCTCGGGGCGATTTTATTGTGCCGACACCTTCCGCGGGCGCAATACGCCATCCGCCAGCACCCATACCTCGTCATGATACCGCTCCAACGTCGCCCGATGCCCGACCGAAACAATCGTCGTATCGGCCAAAACGCGTTGCAACATTTCGTACATTCGTTGCTCATCATCCACCGACAGCGCACCGGATGATTCGTCCAAGAGTACCCAACGCGGCTTACGCACCAACGCACGGAGCAAATTGATTTTTTGCCGTTCGCCGGAAGACAAAATATGCTCCCAATCCTGCTCCGTCTCATACGCGGCAATATATTTTCCCATACCGACTCCTTGCATCCATTCTTCTACCTGCGCACGCGCAACATCCGCCCCCGGATACGCAATGATATCCGCCAACGTCCCTTTGGGAAAATACACCTCTCCGGTCAGCAAGAGCATCTCGTCCGTCGCAGGTACGGACACGGTTCCGGAGTACCAAGGCCAAATACCGAACAGCACTTTTAGAAAAGTCGTCTTACCGACACCGTTATCACCGACAATCAACACCGACGTGCCCGCCCGTATCTCTCCGCTTGCTTTTTTTACCAACTCCGTTCCGTCCGGGGCGCTCAGCGTCAGGTCACGCCATGCCAATCGGTCACCCGTATCGAGTATTCTCCCTTTCATACAACGTGAACGGTAATCATTCACCGCATCCATATGCTCGCGAAAATCAGACAGCCGCCGTACCGTCGCTTGCCACTCCGCCCAGGAATCGTAGACCCAGACAAAATACGACAATGCACTTTGCAAACGCGTAAACGCCGAAGCGCTTTGCATCAATCCGCCCAAATTTATTTTGTGCGCAATATACAGAGGCACCGCCACCATGACAGGGAAAATATTTGCCAACTGAAAATAGCCGGATTTGAATGCCGTCAGATTCTTTTCCGTCCGCAAGATGGCCAGCAGATTCACAATCGCTCGTTGCAACGTATCTTTCAATACTTGCAACTCATGCTTCTCACTGTTCTGCCCTGTCAATACGTACGACTTTTCCCGAATCTGAATCATATGCAAACGAAAATCCGCTTCATATTTTTGTTGAAAATAATTCTTCCCTGTCAAAGAATGTCCTATCTTATGCGCCAATAAGGTTCCGAAAACAGCATACGCAAACGCAATCCAAACAATATAGCCGTAAATATCGATACCGCCACCGACGGGAAGCGTAACCACTCCCGATAGCGTCCACAAAATCATCACAAACGACGCAAATGTCAAAATCGCCTGCAAAATGCCGAAAAGAAAGGTCAACGTCGAAGTCACAAACAGATACACATCTTCACCGATACGTTGGTCAGGATTATCCACTTTGTCCGAAAAATAATGCAAAAAATAGTACGTCCTCGATGTCATCCAAACGGACAAAAAGGCTTCGCTCAAGTGTCGTCGCCAATTGATTCCGATTTGCTTTTGTAAGTAAAATGCCCCTGTCGTTGTCAATATAACCGCCAGTGCCAATATGCCGAAGATGCCGACTTGGTAAACGACTTGCTCCGCATTGAAATTCTCCAACGCCGTGTAAAAATCATTTTTCCAATAGTTCAAGCGAATACTCAGTCGTACCCCGATGATGGTCAAGACACCGACCGCCAACAAACGAAATCGATCGTACCGGCTGTCCTTCGACAGCCAGTACGTCATCGCCAATTCGTATGCACGGTGCAAGTCAAGACAAATTTGTCGTATTCCCATCACGTTCAACTAAAAGGAAACCGTCGCCGACAATTTCACAGTTCTTTCCGTACCTGGATACACAACGTATCCCGCACGCAGTCCGCCCCACTCCGATGAGTTCAGTACATTTTCAACGGCCATCCGCCACGTCACCGGATGTCCGTCCCACTTCATTTGATACCGTGCGCCGATATCCCAGCGTGTACTCGACGGCAAAACGATTTGGTTCATCGGATCCACATATTGCTCACCTGCAAATCGCCATTGGGTCGTCAGCGTCAAATCGGGACAGCTCGGCACATCCCATTCCACCCCCAAGCTCGCTTGCCAGCGCGGATTCGCAACAACGGATTTTCCTTCTGTCGCCCCCATCGCCTTGGCTACTGTCGCGTTGGCATATGCCACACCACCGAGCAACCGCAATCCCGGTTTGATTTCACCGAAAACATTCCATTCCGCACCGCGATAACGTTGCTTTCCGTCCAACGTCATCTCTTTGTCTTGCGTCATATATTGGTTCGGTTGCTCAATTTGATACACGCTTAGGGTATTCGCCAGCGTACCGGCATCCCATTTGACACCGACTTCATATTGTTTCGTCGCATAGGGTGCAAATACGTACCCTTCATTTTTCAATCCCCTGCCGAACGGCACAACCGGTCCCGGACGTAACCCTTCGATGTAGCTGGCATACAACGCCACCTGCGGTCCCCACAGCTTGACCAACACACTCACCATCGGCGTTTGTTTCGATTTCTTATACGTTTGCATCAACTGTCCCGAACGAGGATGAAAACGTTTCTGGTCAACAGTCTGATGCCGCATACCGACAATCACGCTCCATTTATCATCCTGCGAGGAGATTGCATCCGCCAGCACCCAACTGGACATTTTATAGCGCTGAATTCGCACTTGCTCGGATGCACTCGGGGTCAACGGCAAGTTTTCGCCCGAAAAAGCGAAATGATACAAATTATCAGTAAAAGACGCACTGTTAACTGCGTTATCATTCTTTAAATCCAATACGGAGAACCCCAGCACCACATCATGTTTCCATGTGCCGGTCTCCGTTTTCCAATGCACGCCGCCGTCGTACGACCATTTATCCAAACCGACACGGCCGTTGGTCACTTGCACTTGCGCATCTCCGTTTTTATCAGGATTGATGACAATCGCACCGCCGACAAAACCGGTATACTCATTTTTGGCCTTACCGACACCGAAATAGGCATACAAGTCAGGGCGCGCATAGTATTCCGCACGCATCATAAC
>CAMCNU010000006.1 GCA_945876385.1 uncultured Veillonellaceae bacterium
TGCCTTGGCAGCTGCAGTCGCGGTATCCGCTTTGGTGTCAGCTGCCTTGGCGGCTGCGGCAGCATTTTTCGCTTTATTATCTACCGTTTTGAGCTGGTCTTCGGTCGCGGCTCTGCCCGATGCGATATTGTCCGCATCCCATGTTGTATTGGCCAGGCCGGTGACCCCTTCGCTACCTTTCGCCCCGCCGACGGTGACCGCGCCTGCTTGGAGTGTATCGCCCAGGCTGACCTTGTAGTCGTTACCGTCCTTGGTGACCGTGATGCCTTTTGCTGCATCTCCGCTGACCGTGGTTTTGTTGGCATCTACGTATTGTTTCACCGTATCACCGGTAACGAACGCCGTATTTGCATCGCCGTCAATCGTGCCGGCTTTCACCGCGACAGTGTATTCCTTGCCGCCGTTAGCCCCTGTCTTTTCGGTAACGGAAATGTTTTCCCCCGCGACCACGGTCGTATGCTTCGCCGCTTCGGCAAGCGCGTTTTGTGCTTTGGTATCAGCTGCCTTAGCGGCTTCTGCGGCTTGACCCGCTTTCGCATCAGCTGCTTTGGCTGCTTCCGTCGCCTTGTCCGCTTTCGCATCAGCTGCCTTGGCTGCTTCTACAGCTTGACCCGCTTTGGTGTCGGCCGCTTTGGCGGTTTCCGTGGCTTGCCCCGCTTTCGCATCGGCTGCTTTGGCATCTTCCGCGGCTTGCCCCGCTTTGGTATCGGCTGCTTTAGCGGCTTCCGCGGATTTATCCGCTTTGGCATCGGCCACCTTGGCAGCTGCCGTCGCCTTGTCCGCTTTGGTGTCGGCTGCCTTGGCTGCTTCCGCCGCCTTGTCCGCTTTGGTATCAGCTGCCTTAGCGGCTTCCGTCGCCTTGTCCGCTTTCGCATCGGCCGCCTTGGCTGCTTCCGCAGCGTCTTTCGCTTTGCTATCTACCGCTTTGAGCTGGTCTTCGGTCGCGGCTCTGCCCGATGTGATGTTGTCCGCATCCCATGTTGTATTCGCGATCCCGGTGACCGCTGCACTGCCTTTCGCCCCGCCGACGGTGACCGCCCCCGCGTGGAGCGTATCGCCCAGGCTGACCTTATAGTCGTTACCGTCTTTGGTGACCGTGATGCCTTTTGCTTCATCTCCGCTGACTGTGATTTTGTTGGCGTCCACGTACGTTTTCACGGTATCGCCGCTGACGGCCTTGTGATCCGTATCGCCGCCGATGGTCCCGTCCGCTGCCGTATCACCCGCCGCCAATCCGCTCAAATCCACTTCGTAATTCTTCCCCGCATCATTTTGCGTGAATGTCAGCTTCTTTGTCGCCGCATCGTAGCGGCCTCCGGTAGTGTACGTGTCGGTATCTTTCGTCGCTACCGTAAATGTCGTCGCCTCTTCGTCATCATCATTGCTCGTCAATGTCACGGTAGTGGTGTTGTCGTCATTGGCCGTGCTTTTCAGCATATAGGTCGTATTGGTATCGGCAGGCAACTCCACCGATCCGGCCGAGTTGCTCTCCCCGTCGCGTAAAATCACCCTATCCGGCTTGCCGTGTTTTCCTTTTACCTTGCTCAAGCGATACGTATTTTGCGGAATACGGACAATCCCTTCTACCTTTTCCCCTTTTTTGTTTTCGACCGACAAAATAAGTTTCCCGTCGCTCAATTTGAGACCGCCGAAGCCGTCCTTCAGCGAATATCCATCCAATTGATTCACTACATGCTCGTACGCCGTTTTCAGCTGCGCCACATTGACGACATCCGTATCGTTAAAGCCGGCGGCCACCCCGGTAATCTGTCGCGTCAAGCCGGTGTCGGCATTGCCCACAGATACGGCCGCGCCCGTCGCCTGCCATGCATTTACAAAATCGTTGGCCGCCGATTCATAGCGGGCTTTCCTGTCGCGAATACTGAAAAGCTCATCTCTCGCCCTGCGGATATCCTCACTGATACCGGCGGTCGATGTCCCTTCCGCCATCGATTCCCGTTCGCGTAACAAGTCGTTCAACTTCGTGATTTGCGCCCGTTCGCGCTCTTCCACCTGCACCAACAGTGATTTTTGCCCGCGGTACGCATCGGCGCTTTTCCCTTTCAGGATATCCGCCTCCGTGATGGCTGTACCGGTACGGAAATCATACCCGTAGACCCCCTTGTCTACGAGCGCTTTGGAGTCCGCCCCCAAGGCAACGCCGCTTTCCACCTTGGCCGCGGCATGCACCCCGATGGCGACAGCGTCGGCCTTTTCCGCAGTAGCGAGTGCCCCGACGGCAATCGATTTATCTTCGCGCGTGTTGGCCAGATTCCCCAATGCGACCGACAGATTGCCCTGTGTTTTGGACAGTGCCCCCAGGGCGACCGATTGGCGACCGTCGGCTATCGCGCCGGCTCCCGCGACCGTGTTGATGTAGCCTTTGGACACGGCTTCATCGCCGATGACGGTCGACCAGGCGTAGGCATTTGCGCGTCCCAAATGCATCAATATTTCGTCCGCGACCTGCCCCCTTTCCATCCCCTCCTTGACAATTCCGGCCAGTTCGATCCGCTCATAGTCCCTCTTTGCCCCCGCCATAGAACGATTACCGATGACGACGGAATGCTCCGCCTTTTCTTTCACAAGCGAATCATTGCCGAGCACAATCACGTGTTGGCTGGACGCCTCCGACGTGTTGCCGATCACCGTAGAATTGGCGGCATTTGTCAGCCGTGCCAAATACCCCAGCGCAATGCCGTTCTCGGAGTGATGTATCTTGACCGACGCCCCCACCGCCAACGCATTCGCACTGTCGGCAACGATGCCGGAGCTGCCGATGGTAAAAGAATCATCGGAATCGGCCACCAGGTGATTAGCGCCGAAAAGCAGTGCACGAGACGAGCCAACGGCTCTGGACGACCGACCGAAGAGAAGCGCCCCTTTGGATATATTTTGGCCGCTCTCGTCGGAGTCATAAAGCCATGACCCGATCAGCGTATTCCCTTCCCCGCGCGTTTGGGAATGATAACCGATGACCGTGCCGCGCTGACCGTACGCGACGGAATACTCACCGATAGCCACTCCGCCGATTCCTTCCACCTTACCGCCGCCCAGCTCCAGCGCCGCTTGACCGACGGTTAGTATCGATGAAGACAGCAATGATGCCGTCACCATGGTCATTACAAACCTTTTCCTTGCCATGCTATTCCCTCCTTGCAGATTTTCAAGCGCTGATTGAATTTCCTATCAATATTACCAACTCTTTCCATGTGTGTCAACTTAATTAAATATTAGTTATAGTAAAACAGATTATAGCAAAATATCGTCAGAGTTATACATTATGGCACCATTTTATAAGTCTTTTTGGCTGTATTTATTTTTTATACTTGTGTGTTCATTTTATATTGCGCTCATCTTTAGGGAACCACCTGCCAACACGACTCTCATTATTGATGATTCACTGATGCGCATCACGACAAGCTGTTTAGTATCGATGGACATTATTGCTGAATAACACAATGGCATCTGTCAGTTTCGTAATGCCGGTCGTTTTTATCATGCGTTAACCAAAGCCGCTTTCCAATCCATGTAAAATAAATCCCGAGGACGCGGTTTCGTCCTCGGGAAAATAATGTTGTTTGAATTTTATTCGGCAGGCACCGGCGATTGCTTTATTTCGCTCCATCTACCGCCGATACGCATCAAGCTTCACTCCTCTCCAGTCTCACCACGCATTCCACATGCGCGGTGTGGGGGAACATGTCGACGGGTTGCACGGTGCGGACGGTGTAGCCGTCCGCGGTGAGTCGGGCGAGGTCGCGCGCCAAGGTGGCGGGGTTGCAGGAGACGTAGACGATGCGGCGCGGGGCGGCGGTCGCTATCGCCTGCAATACGTCGGGCGTCGCGCCGGCGCGCGCGGGGTCGAGGATGACGACATCGGGGCGGATACCGTCGCGTACCAGCCGCGGCATTTCGCAGGTCGCATCGCCCGCGATAAAGGTCGCATTCGTCATGCCGTTGTGGGCGGCGTTCGCCGTCGCATCACGCACGGCGGGTGCGACGACTTCGATACCGATGACGCGTCCCGCGTGTCGCGCCGCCAGCAGTGAGATGGTCCCCGTGCCGCAGTACAGGTCGATGACGGTGTCCGTCTTGCGCAATCCTGCCGCGTCGAGCGCGATGCGATAGAGCGCCTCGGTCTGGGTCGGATTGACCTGGTAAAACGAGACCGGCGAGAGTAGAAATTCGAGCCCCATGAGTTCCGCCCGCAAGTGACGTTCGCCCCACAGGTGATGGGTCGTCGGCCCGAGGATGACATTCGTCGGACGCGGCTGGATATTGTGCCAGAGCGAGGTCATCGCGGGGAGAGATTCGCGCAACAGGCGCATCCAGTCGTCCGCCCGGGGCAGGTCTTCCGTCGCGGTCACCAGCGTCACCATGAGGCCGCCCGCTGCCGAGCGGGCGACGACGTGGCGCAAGACGCCCTCCCGCGTGCGTTCGTCATAGGGCGCGGTGCCCGTGACCCGTACCGCCTGCCGCACCGCGCTGAACAGCGCATTCGTCGCCGTATCTTGCAAGGGGCAGGCATCCATATCGATAATCCGATGCGATCCGCGCGCAAAAAATCCCACCAGCGGACGTTCACTCGTGCCGCCGACCGGCAGTTGGATTTTGTTGCGATAGCGGTAGGGATTTGCCATGCCGATGACGGGGGCGACCTCGGCCGCTATCCCGCCAATCCGCTGTAACAGTTCCGCGACGCGGCGGCGTTTCCATTCGAGCTGCGCCGGGTAGTCCCACAGCAGCAGGGGATAGACGCCGCAATCGGCATGGCAGTCCGCAGGCGGTGCCACCCGCGAGGCGGACGGCGCGATGATTTCCGTCAGCGCACCGACCGCATACTTCTTTTTCACCGTCGTCGCCAATACCCGCACCGTCTCCTCGGGAAACGCCCCCGGTACGAATACCGTCATGCCGTTCGCACGGCCGACGCCTTCGCCGCCGCTGCCGATGTCATGCACGCGGACGGTATATGTGTGCCCCGCCGTCAGCGGGGAATGTCTTGTTTCTGCCATTACATACTCAATTCATCAATCAATTGATACAACTGCATATCCAGTCCGCGCTTGGTGTCGCCGATATCGGCATACGGCACCGCGACGATACGATTGTCCCGCATGGCAATCAGATGTCCCGCCCCCGGTTCCGCCGCGATATCGACCGCGAGGTCCCCCATTCGGCTCGCCGTGGTGACGTCGTACGCGCTCGGTGCGCCGCCGCGCTGGATGTAGCCGAGCACGGTGATGCTCGGCTCGTAATCGGTCACGGCGTGCAGGCGTTCGGCGAGTTCGTACCCGCTCATGACCCCTTCCGCCACGATGATGATACCGTGCTTTTTGCCGTCATAACGGCAACGGCGCAATTTGGCGGTCAAATCGTCCATATGAAAGGTAAGCTCCGGCACGAGTACGAATTCCGCCCCGCACGCCGCTGCCGTCGAAAGCGCGATGTGCCCGCTGTGTCGTCCCATCACCTCGACGATGGCGATACGCTCATGCGAGTACGCCGTATCGCGAATCATATTGACCGCCTGCAGCGCCGTATTGACCGCCGAATCAAAGCCGATGGTATAGTCCGTCCCCGCCATGTCGTTGTCGATGGTACCGGGTATCGTCACCGTCGGCAATCCCGCTTCCGCCAGCGCCCGTGCGCCCGCCATCGAGCCGTCGCCGCCGATGACAATCAACCTGTCGACCCCGATGCGCTCAAGAAAGGCCAGCGCCTGCCGCTGTCCCTCGACGGTCGCGAATGCTTCACAACGCGCCGTACGCAGCATGGTGCCGCCCCGATGAATAATTCCCCCGACACTGCGGCGAAACAGCGGCCGAAACTCTTCTTCGAGCAGTCCCGCAAAACCGCGCGCAATCCCGACGACATTCCAATCCCGATAGATTGCCGCCCGCACGACACTGCGTAGCGCCGCATTCATCCCCGGCGCGTCACCGCCGCTTGTGAGTACCGCCAGTTTGGTGGCCATGTTGTTTGTCTCCTTTGTTGGCATAGCGGCGCGCCTGTGTCGGTTCCCCAAAGCGCAGGCCGCGTTTTTTGATATAGTAGCGGATATCGCGTACAATCCGCTGCGGCGAACGAAACGTCGTCGTCAATACACGGTCGACGGCATGATGGCACGCCCGCCACCGGCGATTCATCTGCCGCACGCAGGTCTCGATGTCGTCATAGTCCATCGTCGGCCGTTTGCCGACCTGGCGACCGACTCGTTCCACCAGCCGAAAATCCGCCGCCGTGAATAAAAACACCGTCCCGAATTCCCTAAGCCCGGCCAATACGTCATGGCGCAACACGAAATTGCCGCCGACCGATATGACCGTCCGCGGGCAGTGACGGACGCGCTCGATGACCGCGTACTCGAGCGCCGCCAGTCCCTCTGTCCCGACCCGCTCGGCAATCTCGGCCATCCGCTCGCCCTCCTGCTTCTCCAACACGCGATCCGTGTCGACAAAACGCCACCCCAGTTCGCGTGCCAGTGTATACCCGACGCGGCTTTTCCCTGTCCCCATCGGGCCGACCAGTACGATATTGCGTTTTCGTCCGCGCTGTCTGTGAGTAGTCATCATATTCCCCTTTACAACGCTCTTTTTTATTATTATATCATGACCGCATCGCCGCGGGGATTTTACCGGCGCGTCGCCCGCCGCACAAAAAAAAGCTCACCCGCAGGTGAGCTTTGTCGGTTGCATATTTCTCTCACACTTTCCGTTTTCTGGCATCGACTGCTTCATTCCACGCAATCGCTTCATCCAAATCAAATCGCTCCGAAACGAATCCGTACAGCGACCAACCGAAGAAGGTCACCAGCGCGCCGTAAGTCATCGCCTCCGTACCGGAGGAATACAATGCATAAAAACTGTACAGCGCACCGATCCACGCGATGCGCGTCGTGCGTTTGCGATAACTCTTGGCCGCTTTTTGAATCACCACGATTGAGCCCATCGAGAGCAAGTACGGCACGACATTCGTCACGACGGCCAAGTTGACCAGCATCTCAAACTGATCGTACAGCGAATCACTGACCGTCAAGAGCGACAACGCCGACTGTACGCAGACGATGACCGCCATCCCGACAATCGGTGTCTGGTACGTCGTCACCCAACTGAAAAACCGCGGGAAGTAGCCTTCCTCCGCCGACGCGCGAAAAACGTGTCCGATGGTAAATTGCCAGCTGAGCAGTGACCCGAAGCAGGAGATGACCATCATCCCCATGACGATGCGACCGACCGTATCATTGAACATCGTGGCAAATGCCAACCCGAACGGCGCATCCGACTGCGCCAGCTCCGCATTCGGGACGATTCCCGCGATGACATTCGTCGATAATATATAAATCACCGCCGCGCCCAGCGTCCCCCACAACACGGCCTTGGGTACGTTACGCTCGGGGTCTTCGACCGCATCGCTGTTGACGCAGGCCGATTCCAATCCCAAAAACGCCCAGAGCGTCATCGCAATCGACTGGCTGACCCCGTCGAAAAACGACAGATTATGCGGATTCCACGCCGCGATATACATCTGCGGATCAAACCACATCCACCCGAACAGAAAGAGCGCTCCCACGGGAATCAGCGCGCCGCAGGCCATCACGGAGAAAAACCGGCCGGTGTACTTGGCGCCGCCGAAGTTGAGCACGGTCGCCGCCCACAACGTCGCGACCGTCGCGAGCCACACCTCATACGACCCCAGCTGAATCTCCAAAAACTCCTGCGCATAGCCGACGGCGGAAATCGCAATCGCGACATTGGCAATGAGCAGCGACACGCCGTAAGCGTAGTTGGCCATAAAACTGCCCGCCTTACCGAACGAGTACTGCGCATAACCCCCCATCCCGCCGCGCCGACGGGTAAACATCCCGCACTTGGCAAACGCATACGCCAAACACATCGAGCCGACCGCCGTGACCAGCCAGCTCAATACGGAAATCGTCCCGACCTGTGCCAACTTGGTCGGAAGCATCACAATCCCCGAGCCCATCATGCTGACCGTCGTCAAGACAGTCAGTTGCAAGACACTCATTTTATCTTTTCCTGCGCTCATGATTCATCCTTTCCCCGTCCTGCTTCATTACTGTCGGGCGGTATCCTCTCCTGTCCATACATCACCGAACGTCTCGACCCCTTGCGGTGTCGATTCGATTTCCCACGTCACCGTATCCGGCCTTGCCGACTGAATACGACATTATAAAAAGCGACCCACTGTCACTCCGAGACCGACAGATGTTCGCCGTATTCATTCCCGTTTATCCGTGAAAAACACGCATAAAATCGAATTATCACAGATTATAGACCATAGCTATTATAAAAAAGTTGCCAACCCCTTGTCAATAGCCGCCATATCTTTTTTATTCTCTTGTTTCCCCCTGTTTCCGAGCGATTGCAAGCATTATCTGCCCGTACAATAAAAATATCGACAAAAATTTTACCTCTTTTCCGATTTTTCCCCGACTCGGATGCCTCTTTCCACTGCATGCGTAGGGGTACCCTATTGGTAAAGAAAATACTATCGGGGCAAAGGGAAATGGATGTACTTCCTGTTCCCCCTTACCCCGACGTATGACCGAACCCTATGTCCTTATTTAGCCAAAAGCTGCGCCACTTGGGCTTTCAATTCTTCCAATTCCTTCTTCATGTCTTGATTTTCCGCTTCCATCTTTTGGCTCTTTTCCAGGATGGCTTCATTTTGCGCTTTCAGTGCTTTGATTTCCTTTGCCATATCCGCCTTGGACGCAATCACGCCGTCTTTTTCACCCGATCCCACTTTGAGGGAAATGCCCACATTCACCATGTTATCTCCCCCGCCGATGGAGCCGCCTACGGTGAAGAGGGTGTATTCATTGGGGCGATAGTACGCGCCGAGCGAGGCGGCATGGGCCCCGCGATAGTGGCCGTATCCCACCGCCATATCCCATTTGTTGTCGGGATCGTAGTCCAAGGGATGGAGTGCCGCGAGTGCGGCTGCGCCGGCACCCACTTCATTCAGCCGGCCGTTCCATTCGCTGCCCAGACTCATGAGCTGTCTCATGTTCACTGCATCGGTAGGCGCTTTGCCGTCCGCCACGCCGGAAATCGCACGATTTCCGGCATGAATCCCTGTGTCATCTATCGCCACATCACCCACGGAAAGGGCTTTCGTTTCCACTTTGGCGAGACCGGTCAGGGTATCTTGCAACGCAACCGTGTATTTCTTGCTGCCGTCGGCATTATCCGCAGGCGTTATCGTCACATTCGCGCCGGCTTCTACGGTCGTATGTTTCTTTGCTTCCACGATGACCGCATCTACTTTATCTGCCAGTGCACCGAGCTGGCCGAAATTAACGGCATCGGTCTTTTTCTTCCCGTCCGCCACATTCGAGATAACTTGACTTCCGGCATCCACACCGGTGGTGGTCAGTTTCGGGCCGTTTTGTAAGGCAATCCCGTCTTTATTCATGGTGAGCGTGTCTCCCACCGCGATGGTTTCCTTGCCTTCGGTGCCGTCAATGGAGACGGCGCCCACTTTCACCTTGTCTTCCAAGCTGACTTTGTACGTATTTCCCGCCTTGGAAACGGTGAGACCTTTTTCTTCGTCCCCTTCCACGGTAGTCTTATTGGCTTCAATGGCTTTATGTACCGTATCTCCAGTAACAAGCCCCTTGTTGCCCGTTTCGACTTTGCCGTTGCCCAATTTGCCCCGCCATGCGTTCACATTCTCTTCGGTCAAATTGGTCGCTCCTGCCAAATCATCAAGAGCGGCTTTTACCGTGCCGCCGGTGACGATACCGGTATTTCCGTCCGTCACAGTTCCATCTGTTTTTACGGCTACGGTGTATTTTTTGCTTCCATCTGCATTATCTGTAGGTGTCACAGTGACATGATTTCCTGCTTCGACAGTCACTTTATTTCCTGCCAGCTGCCCATCTACATATTGTTTAATCTTCGCTCCCGTCACGCCTTTAGTGGTATTTGCATCAGAAATGTCTCCACTGAGGCTATCTTTGATGGCATTGTAGACCGTCCCGCCGGTAACGATTCCGGTGTCACTTTCTTCCACTTTGCCGATAGTCGCCACATTCACTTTGTACGTGGTCACGCCGTTTTCTTCTAGAGTTTCCACCGTGGTATTCGTACCGGCTCCTACTTTTACCGCTTGTTTCGCAAGAGTCTTGATTTCCGTCTTGCCGGCTTCCGTGATATTGCTAAGACTATTATTCGCTTTGTCCTTAATCGCATGGTAGACCGTATCGCCGGTAACCAAGCCTTTATCATCCTTCGCTACGGTACCGGTTCCTAATTTCTCCGCCCACTTGTCCGCATTAATGTTCGTGGCATCGGTTTTTGCATAGCCGCTCAAATCGGCTTTGTTTACTTTGTCTTTGATGGCATTGTAGACTGTCCCGCCCGTGACGATGCCCGTATTTCCGTCTGTAACTTCTCCATCGGTCGCCACATTCACTTTGTACGTGGTCACGCCGTTTTCTTCTACAGTTTCCACCGTGGTATTCGTGCCGTTTCCTACTTTTACCGCTTGTTTCGCAAGAGTCTTGATTTCCGTCTTGCCGGATTCCGTCAAATTGCTAAGACTATTATTCGCTTTGTCTTTGATAGCGTTGTATACCGTTCCGCCCGTGACGATTCCGGTATCATTTTCTTTCACTTTGCCATCTGTTTTGACCGACAGGGTATACCCTACCTTCTTGTCGCCTTGCATCTTATCGGCTACAGTGATGTGTCCGTCAGTGCCTGCTTCGATGGTCGTTCCTTTGACGGTGTAGGTTTTTCCGTCATCACTTGTCGTTACCGTCGCATAGTCTCCCGCTTTCACCGTCACTTTGCTGCCCGTGATTTGACCGTTTACGTATTGTTTCACCGTTTCCCCGGTGACGAGGTTGTCGTCTTTCGCGCCACCGATCGTACCGTCTTTGGAAATATCCACGGTATAGGTAGTGCCGTTGGCATCCGCCGTTCCTGCCTTGACTGTCACCTGGCTCCCGTCAGCTGCCTTGACTGTGGTTGTATTCGCATCGATAGCTTTCTTGATTTTATCCCCGGTCACGCCTTTGGTGGTATTGGATGCAGAAACCTCTCCGCTAAGGCTTTCTTGCAACGCGTTGTAGACGGTTCCGCCCGTAACCAGGTTTTTATCATCATTCACTACATTGCCGATGCCTAATTTTGTTGCCCATGTTCCCGGTATTGTAATATTTGATCCATCGATCCGGGCATAGCCGGCTAACGCCGTTTTGTCGGCTTTATTACCCAAATCTTCAGCAACCGCTGCTTTGATGGCGTCATTGGATACATTCACCTTGTAGGTCTTGGCTTTTCCTTCTGTTCCTTCTTCCACCGTGGTGTTTGTCCCGTTAACAACTTTGACGCTTTCTTTAGCCAAATCACGTACCACGGTTTTACCGGTTTCGTCAAGATTACCAAGATTTTTATGGGCCTTGTTATCCAGTTTCCCTTCTATTTCCGTTTTGATGTTGTTCACCGTGGCGGTGTCTGCTTTCCCCTTAATCGCGTCGTATACCGTTCCGCCCGTGACGATGCCGCTACTATCTTTGTCCACAGTGCCATCGGCATTGACCGTGACGGTATACGCTTTCCCGCCGGCGGTATTGGCCGTTTCACTGACGGTCACATTCGTTCCGCCTGCCACGGTGGTGTGCTTCTTCGCTTCCGCTTTGGCTTCATCGGCTTTATCATCTACCGCTTTCAGCTGATTTTCCGTGGCCGCTCTTCCACTGGTGATTTGGTCTTTGTTCCAAGTGGTATTGGTAAGACCGGTAATACCGACGGCTCCTGTCGTTCCGTCAATGGTTACCGCTCCTATCGTCACTTTATCTGCCAAGCTGACGGTGTATTTATTTCCGGCAGCCGTCACGGTGACGCCTTTCGCGGTATCGCCTTCTACCGTCACTTTGCGGGCGGTGATTTGATTGTCTACATAGGTTTTCACTGTTGTCCCGGTGACGAGATTTCCGTCTTTCGCTCCGCCGATCGTACCGTCTTTGGAAATATCGAGGGTATAGATAATGCCGGCCGCCGTAGCGTCTCCTTTTTCCAAGGTGAGTTGACTATTTGGAGCCAGTTGCACACCTACTTTCGCGGCTTTGAGCTGGGCGACGTTCACCGCGTCGGTGTCAGCGGTCCCGGCGGCAAGGCCGGTGAGTTGACGCGTTTTCTCCGCGCCTTTGCCGATAGCCACCGAGGCCAGGGTAGATGTCCAGGCGTTACCGGAAAGAGTGGACGCAGCATCTTCTCCCGCGTTATAGCCGACGACCCCTTTGTCTACGGTCGCCTCGGAGTCTTTGCCCAAGGCCACACCGTTCTCTACTTTCGCTTTCGCATAGAGACCCGCCGCGACAGAACCCTTCCCGGTTGCATGAGCCGAAGAGCCCAGCGCCAGCGCCGATTCTGCGGTGGCTTGCGTACTGCCGCCGAACGCCGTGGAATATTTCCCCGTCGCTTGCGCGCCTTTACCTACGGCGGTAGCCTCAGTAATGCCGTTCCCGCCGGCATAGGTATTCGTACCGATAGCGATATTATCGCGATTGCCTTCCGTTTTGGCGGAAAGTCCCATGACCACGGCTCCCACAGAATTAGCCACGGTGCCTTGCCCGATAGCCACACTGGCCGTCCCGGCTATCTGTTCTACCACCGCACCGTTCCCGATAGCGACGCCATTCCAATTCTTTGCTTTTGCACCGTTACCGATAGCCACGCCCAATTTGGATGCTTCCGCGCTTTTCCCCAATGCTACCGCCGAGGTACCCGTGGTTTTTGACTCTTCCCCGATGACCACACCGTGCGCGCCGCTTTCCACTTTGTAACCAATCCCGATAGCCCTATTATGGTCGGCAGTGATGTTGTTTCCGATGGCCACATTAAATGTATCGCCACCCGTACCGTTCACCGTTAAATTATTGCCGATAGAAACACTGCGCTGACCATTGTTTACATTATCAGAACCGATAGAAATCACATGACCTTTATCGACAGTAGTGTTGTATCCCAAAACCACATTGTTTGTCTGCCAAGCTCTCTTTATTCCGGGCTTTACATTATTTGAAGTCCCTAAATTAAGTCCCTGACCGATGGCCACTGACTGGTTCGTCCAAACTCTGATTTGCCGCCCGATGGCATAGCTATGCACGCCGAAAAGATCCCCCGGTTGCCCGGATGGCGCACCGATTTCCACCCCTTCCCCCACGGCAATCCCTTGGTCGGCATACACTTTTACATTTTTACCGATACCGATGCCGTTATCATTTTGCACCACCGCGGAATCATCGGGGGAAATTTTCGTTCCTTCCGCCATGGCAGACGCGCTCCCCAGAAGGGCCAACCCCACCAAGGCGGCGAGAGATTTCTTCCAGGCAATATTTCTTTTTTTGATTGTACGCAATGTCATCTCATCCTTCCTTTTAAAAAATATATTTCCCGTGTTTTTTTAGGATTTTCCTGTAATACCTTTTATGTCTTATAGCTTTGTATTACTTGTTTTTTCCCCATTTACTCTAAATTTCGGATTTGATAATACAACAACCTGCCGAAAAATGTCAATCCCTTTAAAATTCGCATGAATGATATTCTTTTCTGTCAAAATACTGTGATACTTTGGAGAAGCAGGAGGCGAACACATTATCAGAGAAAAAGTCCTGCACATATTCGCAAAGGCGTTGGTCGTATTTCATTTCTTCGGATACACGATGCCTAGAGAAGTGCGCCTTTCGCTACCCGGATGCTGCTTACTTTCATTGTGCCTGCGTACTTCTCTTTTCTTTTCCGTTTCTGTCCCATCTGCCTTCGCACGTTGCGTATAGCTCCGTGCCCGTCCCGAAAGAGGCGAAGTACTTGTTGGCGTTCTTTCCGTATGCTTGTTTCGCTTGCCGTATGTATCCATAAAAAGACCTCCCGTTTCTTGTTGTCCAAGAAACGGGAGGTCTTTCACCCCGCAGGGTGTTATGCTTATGCGTCTGTATCTGTATCTGTCGTGTCGTCGGAGGACGCGTGCTGTTCCGGCTTGAGGAGCGGGAACAAAATCACGTCGCGAATCGACGATGTATCTGTCAGGAACATAATCATACGGTCAAGACCGATGCCCAGTCCAGCAGTCGGCGGCAAGCCGTACTCAAGTGCGCGGACGTAGTCGTAGTCCATCTGATGCGCTTCGTCGTCGCCCTGTTCGTATTCCTTGACTTGCTGTTCAAATCGTTGATACTGATCAATCGGGTCATTCAACTCGGAGAAACCGTTGGCCAGTTCGCGGCCGAAGATAAAGGCTTCAAAACGGTCGGTAATCATCGGATTGTCGCGATTTTGTTTCGCCAGCGGCGAGATTTCCAGCGGATGCCCGAAGATAAATGTCGGCTGAATCAGCTTTTCTTCCGCAACTTCTTCGAAGCAGGCATTGAGCAATTTGCCGATGCCGTCGTGTTCACCGTATTCCACGCCGAGGCGGTCGGCAATGGCGCGCGCTTCCTCGACGGTCGTGACCTTGTCGAAATCTTCCCCCGAATACTTCTTCACCGCTTCCGGCATCGTCATGCGGTTCCACGGCGGGGTCAGGTCGATTTCCTGTCCCTGATAGGTAATCTTCATCGTCCCCAGCACCTGCCGGGCACAATACGAGACGATTTCTTCCGTCTGCCGGATGACATCTTCAAAATTACCGTATGCCTGGTAGGTTTCCAGCATGGTGAATTCCGGATTGTGGCGGGTATCGATGCCTTCATTGCGGAAGTTGTGGTTGAGGTCGAAAACCTTTTCAAAACCGCCGACCACGAGGCGTTTCAGGTACAATTCCGGCGAGATACGCAGGTACACATCCATATCGAGCGCATTGTGATGCGTGATAAAGGGCCGCGCCGCGGCGCCGCCGTACAGGTTTTGCAAAATCGGCGTTTCCACTTCCATAAAGCCGTGGTCGGCGAGCCACTCACGCACGCAGGCGATAATCGCCGAACGTTTGCGGAAGGTGGCCCGCACGTCCTGATTCATAATGAGGTCGACATAGCGTTGGCGATAGCGGGCATCCGTATCGGTCAGCCCCTGCATTTTGTTCGGCAGCGGACGGAGCGCCTTGGAGAGCATCGTCAGCTGCGCGACGCGGACACTGATTTCGCCTTTGTGCGTCTTGAAAACGCTGCCCGCCACCCCGATGATGTCGCCGATATCGAGCAGTTGAAACAGCGCAAATTCCGTCTCGGTCACTTCGTCACGCCGCAGATAAATCTGGATATCGCCTTCGCCGTCGCGAAGCGTCAGGAACGCCGTCTTGCCGTGGTCGCGAATGGCCATGATACGGCCGGCGATGCGGACGTCCTTGCCGTCCAATTCATCAAAATGTGCGACAATGTCGGTAGTATGATGATCCCGTTCAAACTTGTCGCCGAACGGGTAAATTCCCAATTCTTCAATTTTTTGCAATTTTTCACGTCGGATTTGCATCTGTTCCGTTTCGTGCTCACGGATGGATGCATCCGTTTCGATTTGCGCCATATCGCTTCCTCCTTCATCCTGCCGCCGACTGTTCGCAGCGGCCATTACGGCTATCCGTATTTTATTTATTATAGCAAAGTCCCGCGGCGGCGGCAACCGTGCCGCCATGCAAAACGCCCGCGCGAGGCGGGCGTCGGGCAGATTATTTTTTCGTACGTTTGACCGGTTTGTTTTGGATGTCCGTAATCGTGTAGCGCAGTTCCTGTTCCGGCGCCTGCACGATGACCGTATCCCCCTTCTTGTGATGCATCAATGCTTTGCCGACCGGTGATTCGTCGGAGATTTTATCCGCAAAGGGATCGGACTCCGCCGAGCCGACAATCGTATAGGTAATCGTTTCTTTTGTCACGGCGTCTTCCAGCGTGACCACCGACCCCAGGCCGACGTTTTTGCCTTTCGGGGCTTCGATGATTTTCGCGGTGCGGATTTTTTCTTCCAATTCCGCGATTTCGCCTTCGACAAATGCCTGCTGGTTTTTCGCATCTTCATACTCGGAGTTTTCGCTCAAGTCCCCGAGGGCAATCGCTTCTTTCAAACGCTCCGCGACCTGCAGACGGGTCACCGACTTGAGTTCGTCGAGTTTTTCGCGCATCTCCTGCAAAAAGGCTTCACTGACCTGCGTGCTTTTTTCGACTTTTTTCAGACCTTCCGCCGCATCGGCCGGTTTCGCGGCGGATGCGCCCGTTGCCGCCGGTGTCGGTTGTTTCGGCGTCGGCTTCTTTTCTGCTGTTTTCTTCGTCGCCGGCTTTTTCGCCGGTGCCTTCTTGGCGGCCGACTTCTTGGCCGGTGCGGGTGCGGCGACAGTGTCTTGTGCGACGACGGTGGTTTCGGTATCTTTCGTTATCATCCAATCGGACTCCTTTATATAAATAGCTCTCGTAAAAATCGACATTATATGAATTATATCACACTCATTCCCGTACGTCTATGCACGAACCTGCAACCGCATCATCTGTCAGCGACTCACGATACGCGCCGAGGACATCCTCCCAGGCGGCGGCGGTCACGAGCGGCATGAGCGTGCGCCGCACGCCCGTCGCCCCGTACAGACCGCGCAGATAACCGACGACATGCGTACGCATCTCCCGCACGGCGACCGCTTCGCCCTTGTCCTGTGCCAGAAGGTGCAAATGCCGCAAGCACATGCTAATCCGCTCCTGTGCCGTCACAGGCGCCGGTGCGACACCGTCGCGCAGGTAGCCGACGATCTCGCGGAATACGAAAGGATTGCCCTGTGCGGCCCGCCCGACGGCAATCCCCGCACATCCGCTCTCGCGCAAACGGCGCGCGGCGGTCGGCCCGTCGGCGATATCGCCGTTGCCCCAGACGGAAATGCGGACAGCCGCCGCCACCGCGGCAATCGCATCCCAATCCGCCGTGCCGCGATACAGTTGCTCGCGCGTCCGGCCGTGCACAGTCAGCGCCGCCGCGCCCGCATCTTCCAGCAATTGTGCCATGTACACCGCGTTGCGCGACGCATCGTCCCAGCCGAGACGAATTTTGGCGGTAATCGGTACCCTCGTCGCCGCCGTCATCGCACGCACGATAGCCGCCGCCCGCGCGGGCGTCCTGAGCAGTGCCGAGCCTTCGCCGTTCTTGACGACCTTTTGCACGGGGCAGCCCATATTGATATCGATGACATCCGCACCGGCCGCCGCCGTCATTTGTGCCGCCTCCGCCATAATGGACGGCTCGCTGCCGAACAGCTGCACCGCCACGGGATGTTCGTCGGGTGACGGGCGCAGCATGGCCAGCGTTTTGTCATTATGATAGACGAGCCCCTTGGCGCTAATCATTTCCGTGCAAACAAAACCGACGCCCTGCTCTTTGGCAAGGCGTCGATACGTCCGGTCACTGACTCCCGCCATCGGGGCCAATGCGACCTGATTCGCCAGCGTCACATCTCCGATATGCGTCTCAGCGATTAAGTTCATAAATCCGTGCCAATCCTTCCAATGTCAACATCGGTACGACTTCGTCGATGGTCACCGAGCTTTCCGAAATCAGCCCCGCCAAGCCGCCGGTCGCAATGACCTTTGCCTGCGTGCCGATTTCTTCGTGCAAACGTTTGACGATGCCGTCCACTTGCCCGACAAATCCGTAGTACACGCCGGACTGCATACTGCTGATGGTGTTTTTGCACAGTACCGAGGGCGTTTTGCGCAGCTCGATACGCGGCAATTTCGCCGCCCGCTGGAACAACGCTTCCATCGAAATCCCGATGCCCGGTGCAATCGCGCCGCCCAAGTAATCCCCGTCTTCGGAAATGACGCAAAACGTCGTCGCCGTCCCGAAATCGATGACAATCACCGGCCCGCCGAACCGCTGGTACGCCGCCACCGCATTGACAATGCGGTCCGCTCCGACTTCGCGCGGGTTTTCATACTTGATATTGATACCGGTCTTCGTCCCCGGTCCGACAAACATCGCTTCCACCCCGAAATAGCGCCGCGCCATGCGCGCCAAAGTCGGATTGAGCGGCGGTACGACCGACGACACGATAATCGCTTCGACGTCGGTGATATCCATGCCTTCCAAACGGAACAAATCGCTCAAAATCACGCCGTATTCGTCCGTCGTGCGCAGGCGATCGGTCGAAATCCGCCAATGCTCCGTCAATTGCTTATTTTGCCGATATGTCCCCAATACGATATTGGTATTTCCTACATCCACTACTAACAGCATATACCCTCACTCGTTTTCTTTATTCACGTGTCCGGTTACGAATCGACACATCTCCCGCCATGACACGTTGTGTACCCTGCGGCGTATCCACCAGTAAACAGCCGTCGGCATCGATATCGCGTGCCGTGCCGCTGTATGTTTCATTCGGCATGATGACATTGACTTCGCGCCCCAAAGTGACCGAATACGCCCGCCATTCGTCCAAAATCCGCGCGAAACCGTCACGTTGCGCTTCCGCATACAGCGCTTCGAGCTCGACCAGCACCGCCGCCAGTAACTCCTTGCGCACAACGCGAACGCCTTCCATCATAAACGAAGTCGCTTTCCCGCGCAACTCCTCCGGCAAATCGACCGGCGCCACGTCCGTATTGATGCCGATCCCCATCACGATATAATGGATTTCCTCCATCGTAGCGTCCATTTCCGTCAGGATGCCGACCAGCTTGCGCTCATGCACCAAAATATCGTTCGGCCACTTGATGCCGGCCTCGGTGAGCCCCATCTTGCGAAAGGCGCGAATCAATGCGACCGCCGCCAGCAGCGTACACTTCGAGGCATCCTGCGGGGCAAACGTCGGCCGCCAAATCACGGAAAACCAAATCCCCTTGCCATACGGTGAAAACCAGCCGCGCTGGACGCGCCCGCGGCCGCCGGTCTGCTCTTCCGCGACCACGATGGTCCCGTCCGGTGCCCCTTTGCGAGCCGCCTCCTTGGCGACGGAATTCGTCGACGTCATCGCTTCATCATAGATGATGTGGCGTCCCAGCAGCTCGGTCGTCAGTACACTGTTGAGCTCCAGCTCCGTGAGCAGGTTCGGCGCATGAATCAACCGATACCCCTTGCGCGTACTCGATTCGAAAATATAGCCGCGTTCTTTCAATACCTTGATATGCTTCCAAATCGCCGTCCGCGATACATGCAAGTCATCCGATATCTGTTGGCCGGAAACAAATTCCTTGCCCGCATCACGAAAATACTTCAGAATTTTGTTTCTCACTCCGTCCGCCTCCTTTGCCGAATGCGTTCCTTTCATGAAATTTATTCAGTCCAATTATACCGACAGGTTTACAATCTGTCAAGCATCGGTCAATATGCAAACACACCCGCTACTCTCGTAGCGGGTGTGTCGTATGCAACTGCCGTATCAGGATTCGCTGTCGGCGCCGTCGTCCGTCACCCCTTCCGGCACGGTCAATTGCCGATACCGGAACAGGTTCCGTACTTGTTTGGCGTCGATGGTTTCCACTTCCAGCAGTGCCTGCGCCATCGCATGCAGGACGTCGATATTTTCTTCGAGAATCCGAATCGTGTCGGCATAGGCTTCCTTGGCCAACCGTTCCATTTCTTCGTCAATCGCCGTCGCGACGTTTTCACCGTAATTGCGTTCCGAGCCGAGTTGCTTGCCGAGGAAAATCTGTTCCTGATGTTCCCCGAACGTAATCGGACCGAGACGCTGATTCATCCCCCAGCGCATAATCATATTGCGCAAAATCTGGCTGACACGTTCCAAGTCGTTGGACGCGCCGCTGGAAATTTCATTGAATGCGACCTGCTCGGCGCAACGACCGCCCATCAGGACGCGAATTTCCGCCATCATGTGCGAATAGGTAATGTATGCGCGCTCTTCTTCCGGCAACATCATGGTATAGCCGCCCGCCTGACCGCGCGGAATAATCGTCACCTTGTGCACCTTGTCCGCATCGGGCAAGACTTCCGCGACGATGGCATGCCCCGCTTCATGATACGCCGTAATCCGCCGCTCTTTTTCGCTGACGACGTGGCTGCGGCGTTCCGGCCCGTAGGCCACTTTTTCGCTGGCTTCTTCGAGTTCGGCCATGCCGATTTTTTTCTTGTTTTGACGCGCCGCCAACAGCGCCGCCTCATTGAGCAGGTTGGCCAAGTCCGCGCCCGTAAAGCCCGGTGTCTTCTTCGCAATAATCCGCAGGTCGATATCGTCTTCCAACGGTTTGTTGCGCGCGTGTACCTTCAAAATCGCTTCCCGTCCGCGCAAGTCCGGACGACCGACGACAACCTGCCGGTCAAAGCGTCCCGGACGAAGAAGCGCCGGGTCGAGTATATCCGGACGGTTTGTCGCGGCCAAGGTGATAATCCCTTCGTTCGCGCCGAACCCGTCCATCTCGACGAGCAACTGATTCAGCGTCTGTTCCCGTTCGTCATGACCGCCGCCCAAGCCGGAACCGCGCTGGCGCCCGACGGCATCAATTTCATCGATAAAGACGATACAAGGGGCGTTTTTCTTCGCCTGCGCAAACAAGTCCCGCACACGCGATGCCCCGACACCGACAAACATTTCCACAAAGTCCGAGCCGCTGATACTGAAGAACGGCACGCCCGCTTCCCCGGCGACTGCTTTCGCCAGCAGGGTTTTGCCCGTCCCCGGAGGGCCGTACAGCAAAATCCCTTTCGGAATCCGCGCCCCGATGGCGTTGTATTTCTCCGGATACCGCAAGAAGTCCACGACTTCCGCCAGCTCCTGTTTCGCTTCTTCTTCTCCGGCGACATCGGCAAAGGTGACATTGACCTTGCCCTCTTCATGCATTTTGGCGCGGGACTTGCCGAAATTCATGACCCGGCCGCCGCCGCCCTGCGTTTGGTTCATGATGAAGAACCAGACTCCGATTAACAGTAAAATCGGGAGCAGGCTGGTCAGCATGCTCATCCACCACGACGGCTGTTCCGGCGGCTTGGCCTGAATGGTCACGCCGTTGTCCCGCAATGCCGGCAACAACTGCAAATCATTGTCCGGCGCATACGTGCTGAACTCGGTGCCGTTCTTCAATTTCCCCGTGATGGAGTTTTTCGTCATAATGACGTAATCTACATTGTGTTCCTGCACTTGTGTCAGGAAATTGGAATAGGTCAGATCCGCTTTTTTCTCCGGTGTTTCGATGAAGTTGCTCACGACCGAAACTCCGATGATAATAATTAGAACCCACAGGCTGACGCTTCGTATAAATCGATTCAATCTCGTACCCCTTTCCGGATGCATTTGGCGTACAACAATCGTACGCTGTTAATCTATCTTACCATACCGTTTTTTTTTTGACAACGATTATGATTGATAGCATTCCGGCTTGAGTACACCGACAAACGGCCAGTGGCGATCGTGTTCATTAAAATCGAGACCGTAGCCGACCACAAATTCGTCCGGTACTTCAAACCCGACATAACGGACAGCGACATCCACCTTGCGCCGTTCCGGTTTACTCAAGAGCGTAGCGATTTCGACCGAGGCCGCGCCCCGATGCGCCAGCAGGCGTTGCAAATGGTACAGCGTCGATCCCGTATCGACAATATCTTCCACAATCAGGACATCACGTCCGCGGATATCGACCGCCAAATCTTTCAGCAAGGTGATGGTCCCGTCGGACGAGGTCTTGTTGCCGTAGCTGGACACACTGATGAAGTCAATCGTGAGCGGCATGCGGATTTGGCGCATCAAATCGGCCATAAACACGACCGAGCCTTTCAAAATCCCGACCAGCACCAAATCTTTCCCCGCATAGTCGCGGGTGATGTCCGCCCCCAGCTCCGCGACACGCGTACGGATTTCGTCTTCCGTCACCAATACCTTTTCAATCCGTTCCTTCATCTTGCATCCTCCTTCGATCTCCGATTGCCCAATACGGCCCCGGTTCGTCCGGCACCGACACCCCTTGCCAGTACCCGAACGCACAGTAGATTCGGCGGTCATCCGCCAACAGGATAATGCCGTCGCGTTCGCCGCGCGGCACTTTATGATTAATCAACCAGTCTTTCCATTTTTGCGTGCCGACCCGCGGCAAGACAATCCGGTCTCCCGGGCGACGTGTCCGCAGACACAGGCGGCCGCACACTGCGGCGACGGGGATATTGATAGCACCGTCGGGCTCGTCGCTGCGACGCACGCGGACGCGCACCGGTCCCAATACCAGTGTATCCGTTTCCCCCGCCGCGGCCGAAGCGATGTCACACCGCGGCGCTACGGGTTGCCGGCGCGCCGTCAGGCGATGCGCCTCCACCTCCCAATACAGACCGCGTGCCGCATAACGTGCGCCCGTGCGCCCCTCCCGCCAGAGCGTCACAATCGTTTCCGTCTGGCGGGCGTCGGGAGTCGCCTGCACGCAATCGGTATAGACCCGCCGCACGACATGCCGGCACAGCGCCGTGTGCCACACCGCCGGACGCGGCAGACTCACGCCCGCCGCCGTCACCGTCGCATGCTCGCGCCACCACGAGTCCGTCAGCGTATCCGCCCAGTCGGTTTCCTCACGCATAATGGCCGCCAAGCGGCACAGCCCCGCACGCAAGTTGGGATTGTATTGCGCCAAGTAGGGCAATACGTCATGCCGCAGCGCGTTGCGCAAGTAGGCCGTATCCGTATTCGTTTCATCCGTACACGGCAGGTACGGACAGTACGCGGCCAAGTAGGCGTCAATCTCCGCGCGTGTCACCCCCAAGAGCGGGCGCACAATCCGCCCCGACCGCGGCAACATCCCCCGCAGACCGCGCGGCCCCGTCCCGCGCAACAAATGGTGCAGGACCGTCTCCGCCTGGTCGTCGGCATGATGGGCGACCGCGATATATGCGTAGCCTTCCGCCTCGGCGACCGCCGTCAGCGCCCGATAGCGCAAGACACGCGCCGCCGTTTCCGTCGATTCGCCCGTTTCTTTTCTCCGCTTAGGGACGTCGACATGGCGAATATAGACAGGCACTCCCTGCTCACGCCCGATTCGCTCGACGTACGCCGCCTCCGCATCCGCCGCCGCCCGCAGGTGATGATGGACATAGACCACCCCCGCCTGCACCTGTCCGCGGCGCATCTCAGCGATGAGCCACCCAAGCAGCGCCAGCGAATCCGGGCCGCCGCTGCAGGCCGCCAGTATCCGCGCACCGGTCGGCCACAAACGCTCGCGTGCGACCGTCGCCGCGACCTTCTTCTCAAACGCCGTCGGGTCGTCCATACGTCTCCCACCAGACGCCTTCCAACAAGTCTTCATCGCTGACCGCCAGCTCCGGCAGAGCGAAATATTCCATCAGGCTTTCGGCAATCACGACACCGGCCACGATGATATCCGCCCGCTCCGGCTGCAGTCCCGGCAATTCCCGCCGCTGTTCATAGGACAACAGCGCCAACCGATGCAGCAATTCCTGTACCGTTTCATACGACAGACGGTAGCCCTGCACCTTCGCCGCATCGTACGGCTCCAGCTCCTGCACGATGGCCGCCATGGACGTCACCGTACCGCCGACCCCGATCCAACGGCTGATGCCCTGCACCTCGTCGGACTTCTCCGCCAGCACGGCAAAGCAGTGCTTTTTGAGCTCACCGATACCGCGGGCGGTCATCATATCAAAATCGCGACTGCCCCGCACCGCGCCGAGCGGCATGCTGACCGCCACGCCGAGCTCGCCGCTGAAGCCGACCGCGATTTCCGTACTGCCGCCGCCGATATCGACGACGCCCGTCATCGTCGGACTGCCCTGCGCCGCCCCCAAGTAGCTGTAGCGCGCTTCTTCTTCACCGTCGATAATGCGCACCGGCGCGCCGATGAGTTCCCCCAGCTCGACGGCAAACTCCGCTCCGTCGGCTGCCTCGCGCAAGGCATTTGTCCCGACTGCCGTCACCGTGACCGCGCCGCAGTCCTTGGCGACGGCGACCAGCTCCGCCACGCCCTCGCAGGTCCGCAAACGAGCCGCTTCGCCCAGACGCTCGCCCCGTTTCAATCCGTCCCCCAGGCGCGTCGTCCGGATGGTTTTGCAAATCGTTTGCCGGCCCTGTGCGGACGCCTCCGCCACCAACAGCCGCGTCGAATTCGTACCGATATCTAAAACGGCTTGTCTCATACTCTCCTCCTAATAAAAAAGCATCCCCGCGGGATGCTTCCTCCAATCAATCGGAACGACGCGCCCCTCGTCCGCCACGTTTGGATTCCGTATTACGTTTCAAATCACTGAGCCGTTCGTCGCTGTCCTTGAGAAAACGACTGAGCTTGTCTTCAAACGACATGGCTCCCATCGGTTTGCGGCGCGGCGGGCGATTGCTCATTCCCGATGTATGCTGCTCATGTTCGTTTCGCCGAAAATTCGGTCGGGAATCCGGGCGTTCCTGTGCTTGTTTCATGGACAACCCGATTTTCCCCTTGTCGTCCATCGACATCACCTTGACGCGCACCTTGTCCCCCACCTTGACGTAATCGGACACCTCATTGACATACTCATGGGCCACTTCGGACACATGTACCAAACCGACTTTTTTATCCGCGAGCTCGACAAACGCCCCGAACTTGGCGACCCCGGTTACGACACCTTCTACAACTGCCCCTACTTCTACGCTCATGCGAAACGAACATCCTCCTTAAAATAATGTACCTTAATTATACGAAAATATGCGCCTCTATGCAACTTTTAGCGGACATACGGCACTTCATCTTCCTTCACCAACCCCAACTGCTCGCGCGCTTCCTTTTCAATCTGCTGCGGATCCTGATAGCGCGCTTCTTCTTCCTTGAGCAGCTGCTGCTCATGTAGCAGCTGTTGCTCCTGCGCGCGCGCCCGCTCCAGCTCCTGCCACGCCTGCCAATAATCGTAACCCAGAAACGCCAGACGCCCTACGACTATCACCAGCAAAATATACGCCACCTTCCAACCCCAGTGTGACGATGTAGCGGCATGCGAACGCGGACGGCGCCGCGACGGACGCTGCGGCGGCAATGAAGAATTCATAGGCGACTCCTTTCCCGTAATGTATGTTCATTTTACCACAATTGCACGAGCGGTAGGCGATTTCCGTCAGTTTCCATAAAAAAATCACTCTCCGCAGAGAGTGATTTTTCCTATCGTCTTGCCTTATTTCAATTCGATGGTCGCGCCCGCTTCTTCAAGCTGTGCTTTGAGTGCATCGGCATCCGCTTTGGCAACGCCTTCTTTGACTGCCGCCGGAGCACCGTCAACCAACGCTTTGGCTTCTTTCAAGCCCAGGCCGGTCGCTTCGCGAACGACTTTGATGACATTGATTTTGCTGGCGCCGACATCTTTCAAGATGACGTCAAATTCGGTTTTTTCTTCCGCTGCGCCGCCCGCTGCCGGAGCCGCCGCCGCAACCGCTACCGGAGCCGCTGCCGAAACACCGAATTTTTCTTCCATTGCTTTTACGAGTTCGGACAATTCGAGTACCGACATCTCTTCAATTGCTTGCATAATTTCTTCTTTAGTCATGATAATTTCCCTCCTACAGGTCAATACTTATGCGCTCATGCGCTTTCTTTTTGTTTGCGAATCGCTTCCAATACATATACCAGGTTCAAGACGTTGCCGTTCAGGCAGCGGACAAAACCGGTAATCGGGGCTTGCATACTGCCCACCACTTTGGCGAGCAGGACATCCCGGCTCGGCAGGTCGGCCAATTCTTTGACCGCATCCAGTCCGACCATTTGCCCGTCGAGCAAGCCGGCTTTCATCGTAATGGCAGTGCTCTTCGATTCATCCAAGAACTCTTTCAACGCTTTTGCCGGAGCAACCGCGTCCGTATCCGATACCGCCAATGCGTTCGGGCCGTGCAATTCGTCGGCAAAATTGTCCAAACCGAGTTCACGGGCCGCAATCGCCGTCAACGTATTTTTGATGACGTGGTAGCGGACATTGTGTGCCAAGAACTTCCGACGCAATTCCGTCGCCGCCGCGACCGTCAGACCGCTGTACTCAACGAGCACTGCGCCTTTGGCGGATTCGAGTTCCGCTTTCATATCCGCGACAATCTGTTCTTTTTCCACGCGTGTGGCCATGTAAACACCTCCTTTGTCATGAGTTGTATTTAGCACATTAGCCGTAAAAAACGACCTCGTAATACGAGGTCGCGTACCGATCCTGATCGGTACTCAGCCTCGGGTGGCGGGCCATGCCCATTACAGATACCACCGGTCTTAAGCTAAGTGTAAATAGTAAATTATTCTTTCGGCGCCGCCATTTTGGCTTGGTCCAGACGTACGCCCGGTCCCATCGTCGCACTCAGTGTGACCGTCTTCATGTACTGCCCTTTGACAGTAGACGGACGCGCTTTGAGAATGCGGTCGAAAATCGCCCGTGCGTTCTCGGCCAGCTGTTCGTCGCCGAAGGACGCCTTGCCGATGGATACTTGAATATTGCCCGCTTTATCCGCGCGATATTCAATCTTACCGGCTTTGACTTCGCCGATTGCTTTGGCGACATCCATCGTGACCGTACCGACTTTCGGGTTCGGCATCAAGCCTTTCGGGCCCAATACTTTACCGAGTCGGCCGACGATGGCCATCATATCCGGTGTCGCAATGACGACATCGAAATCAAACCAGCCGCCTTGGATTTTCGGGAGCAATTCTTCCCCGCCGACATAATCGGCACCGGCCTGCTCCGCTTCATCCACTTTGGCACCTTTGGCAAAGACGAGGACTTTCTTCGTTTTGCCGGTACCGTGCGGCAATACCATCGCACCGCGAATCTGCTGATCCGCATACTTCGGATCGATATTCAGGTTGAATACCATGTCTACCGATTCATCAAAATTTGCCGTCGCTGTTTTCTTTACCAGCGCCACCGCTTCGTCCAGCGTATACTTTTGGTCACGATCGACGAGCGCGGAGGCGGCGGCATATTTCTTGCTCATTTTTGCCATAATTCCTCCTCGAGAGAAACTCTCTTCTTCGCTTATTCTTTAATCGTAATCCCCATGCTGCGAGCGGTGCCTTTGACCATTTCCATCGCGGCTTCCACCGTGTTGGCGTTCAGGTCGGGCATCTTCGTTTCCGCAATTTCACGGACCTGCTGTTCCGTGACGCTGCCGACTTTGTTTTTGTTCGGCTCACCGGACGCTTTTTCCAGGCCGGCCGCTTTTTTGAGCAGTACGGCCGCCGGCGGCGTCTTGGTAATAAAGGTAAAGGAACGGTCGTCATAGACGGTAATTTCTACCGGGATAATCAGACCCGTCTGCTGTGCCGTGCGGGCATTGAAATCCTGGACAAATGCCATGATGTTAATCCCTGCCTGACCGAGAGCCGGTCCGACCGGCGGTGCCGGTGTGGCTTTCCCCGCTTCGACTTGCAGTTTTACCATTTTTGCTACTTTTTTTGCCATGTCTTACACCTCCTTACGTGGTAAGATGTGGTGCCTGCGGACTGTTACGTCCTCCCACCCGCACTCCGTACGGAGCACGTCATTTAGAGTATATTTCAGGTGCGGCCTCAAATTGAGACGCATCCAACTCTGTCGGTGTTGCCGTTCCGAATACGTCGAGCAGTACGCGGATGGTGCCTTTTTCCGGAAAAATCTCCGACACATTGGCCAACTGATCCGTGAATGCCCCCTGGGTAATCCGAATGCGATCGCCCACATTGACAGTCAATTTCGGAACCGGTGCGCCCGCATGATCCTGCGCATGCAGAATGCGGTCGACTTCTTCATCGCTGAGCGGCGTCGGCTTGGTCGTCGTCCCGACGAATCCGGTCACGCCGGGCGTGTTGCGCACGACGTACCAGCTGCGGTCGTTGACTTCCATTTCCACCAGTACATATCCCGGGAACACCTTCCGCTGCACAACGCGCTTGTTGCCGTCTTTGATATCGACTTCGTCATGCATCGGAACCAAAATCTGCCGGATGGTGTCCGTCATGCCGAGCGATTGGACTTTCAATTCCAGATTGGTTTTGACCTTGTTTTCATACCCCGAATAGGTATGAATGACGTACCACTTAATCTTATTGCTGTCGGCTGTCATCCTGCCCTCCCGTCAGACTAACTTGGAAAACAGTTTGAAGATTTCCATAAATACGAAATCCACCGCCATGATGATAAAGGAAATGAAGATCACTGTAATAAATACGATAATCGTATAGCGTACCAATTCCTGTTTGGTCGGCCATTGGACCTTTTTCATTTCCTGCTTGACGCCGCGAAAGAAAGAAGTGATGCCGCCTTTTTGCACTGTCGTGTTTTGACTCGCCATCGTATCCTCCGTTTACTTCATTCCGTCAACTTACATGAAAAACTTATTTGGTTTCTCGATGCAATGTGTGTCGTTTACAGAACTTGCAATACTTGTTCATTTCCAGACGTTCGGAATTGTTTTTCTTATTCTTGTTCGTCTGGTAATTGCGCTGCTTGCACTCCGTGCACGCAAGTGTTACCGCATCGCGCATAGTTCACACCTCGCTCATTCTAAAATCGGGGACAGTCCCCGCACCTATACCAATTTACTGTACCATATTCCCCCGTACACTGTCAATTGCACCGCGTACGGGCGGGCATTACGCCTTGGTCGCGACTTCAACCAACTTGGTAAACGCCGCCGGATCTTGGATCGCCAAGTCCGAGAGCATTTTGCGGTTGATTTCGACGCCCGCCTTGTTCAGGCCGGCAATCAAGCGACTGTAGGTCGTGCCGTTTTGACGCGCTGCCGCATTGATACGGGCAATCCACAATTTGCGGAAATCGCGTTTTTTCTGGCGACGGTCACGATGCGCATAGGCCAGCGAATGCATGACTGATTCGTTGGCTTTTTTGAACTGGCGATGACGCGCGCCGCGATATCCTTTGGCAAGTTTTAAGATTTTTTTATGGCGTTTCCGTGCGGTGACGCCGACTTTGACTCTGGCCATGTTTCTTCCTCCTCATTAAGCGTGCGGTAACAACCGCGAAATGCGTTTATGATCAGATTTGCTGACCAGTGTGGCTTTCCGCAAATTACGTTTCCGTTTATGTGTTTTCTTTTCCAAGATATGGCTCTTGTATGCTTTGCTGCGTTTGAATTCGCCGGAGCCCGTTTTCTTGAAACGTTTGGCGGCGGCGCGACGAGTTTTAATCTTCGGCATGATAAGCCTCCTTATTTGTCTACTTTCGGTACCAACATCATTGTCATGTTGCGACCTTCCAATTTCGGCCCTTTTTCCTGCGAGGCGACATCTTCCATCTCACGGGCAAACCGTACCAGCAGTTTTTCTCCCAATTCCGGATGACTGAGCTCGCGCCCGCGGAACATAATCGTCACTTTGACTTTGCTGTCGTCCGCGATAAAGCGGCGGGCATTTTTCATCTTCACATAGAAGTCGTGGTCTTCGATATTCGGACGCAACTTGACCTCTTTGAGCGTGACGACCTTTTGGTTTTTCCGTTGTTCTTTTTCCCGCTTTTGCTGCTCATAGCGGTACTTGCCATAGTTCATCAACTTGCAAACCGGCGGGCGGGCTTGCGGCGCAATCTCGACCAAGTCCAGCTGCGCATCCGCCGCTTTCTGCATCGCATCACGCGTACTGACGATTCCCAACTGTTCGCCGTCCTCACTGATCAGACGCACTTCGCGGACGCGGATTTGCTCGTTGATGCGGGCTTCTTTACTAATATCATTCACCTCCCGATATCTATCGTGTGAATCAAGTCAATTAAAAACGGATGACATACGTCACCCGTTGATTCCGATGCTGTGACCTTAGTAACGACCGTAGTGTTGTGTAAGGTGAGAAGCGGATGACTCCTGCTTGATTCGATTACTCAGCCAGTATACCGCATTTGCGGTCGGCTGTCAACTATTGTTCGACTTCCGCCAACGCGGCGGCCAATTTCCCCGCGATGCCGCGGATTTTTTCTTTCGGTACGGCGCAGACCGCAATCCGCACGCCGGCTTGCAACGGCACGAGGAAAATCCGATCCGCATGCAAGCGTTCGCAGACGGCTTTGGCATGCGGAGTCGGCACGCTGATGAAAAACCCCGCCCGATACGGCAAGACCCGCAGTCCGACGGCCGCGGCCTCTTCCATAAACAACGCCGCGCGTTCGCGAATCATCGCAAAGTACTGCGCCTGCTCCCGGCGAAACGACGCCAGCAAGTCGGCATCTTCGCTGATATTGACCAACAGCTGCATCGGCGCGCGGCTGATATTGGACCACGTCGCCCGACTGGTGAACTGGTTGATATCGCGAAATTCCTGAATGACGTCCGCCGACGAACTGATGCCGATCATCGCGCCCGTGCGTTGACCGTACATCGTAAAGCCCTTGGACATGCTGTACGCAACCACGACCAACAACCGTTCCGGCAAGTTGGAGAAGTGGCGGAAGAACTGCCGCGCTTCATCGCCTTCGCCCGCAAAATCGAGGTAGGCCGCATCGACGACCAGCGTGACGCGTTTGGCGGGATCTGCCGCCACCTCGGTCAGCACGGCCAAGACACGATCCCAGTCGTCATCCGTCAGGCTGTACCCCGTCGGGTTGTGCGCCGGGGTATTCAGTACCACCGTCACCTGGCGCTGGGCATCTGCGAGCGCATGCACCGCACGCGCAAAATCCGCATGATGAAACGTCAATTCGTCCGTAAACAGCGTAAACGTCGCCAGCCGGCGTTGGTTGTCCTCGCAGAGCGTACGATACGCCCCCCAGAACCAGTCGCCCGTCAAGACGGCGTCGCCCGGCTCCGTATAGTTGTGAATGACGTGGTGAATCACGCCCGTGCCGCCCGCCGTCGCCACGGCGGCGAGTTGTGCCTGCGGCCGATACGCTCCGAAACAACAATCACAGACACGTTCCAAAAACGCCGGCAATCCCGAAATCGGCGCATAGGCGATGATATCCTGCATCGACAAGTCGCGGTAGACCCGTTCGACCGTCGGCAGGCAGACCAGCGTCTCCTCTTCATCCAAAATCGCCCCGATAGTCGCATTGGTGACCGCCGCCGCGCCGTACTCTTTCACGGCCGCCTGGGCGGCGGCACTCGCACCGAAAATGACATCGTCGGACTTTTTACCGAATGCCTGCGGTGCTGCCATACTCGTCATATTGCTCGCCTCTTTTCCCGATATTTTCTTCATTATACCATAAGTTGACCGCGGCGACCCGTACGCGCTTCTGTATACAAAAAAGAGCCCGCGGGCTCTTTTTTATCCTTCCGTCAAAACGGCGGGCGACTGCACCGGCAGCGTAATATGCATCGTCGTGCCGGTATTGGCCGTGCTTGTCAGGACAATCGTCCCGTCATGCTGGCGCACGATATGCTTGACAATCGCCAGCCCCAATCCCGATCCTTCCACTTCTTTCGAACGGGCGACATCCGCCCGATAAAACCGCTGGAACACCTGTTCCTGCTGTTCCTTGCTGATGCCGATGCCGCTGTCGCGGACGATGAAATCGACCGCATCGGGGCGACTTTCAATGCGCACCTCGACATAGCCGTCGGGGCGATTGTACTTGACCGCGTTGTCGAGCAGGTTCAGTACCATCTCATACAATAACTGCGGGTCGCCCCACAAGTAGCCCTCGCCGCCCTGCAGGCGGAAAGTCAGCCGCTTTTCCTCGATACTGCGTTCCAGCAGCTCGCGCGCCTGCTCCGTCAAGAGCCGGAGCGATACCCGTTTGCGATGCTCGCGGGCGGGGTCTTCCTCAATCCGCGACAGCCGCATCACCGTCCGAATGAGTTCGAGCAGACGATCGGACTCCGTCAGCATCCGCTGGGCGAAATTTTTCACTTCGGCATCGCCCTTGTACATCCCGTTGTACAAGAGCTCCGCAAATCCGTGAATCGCCGTCAGCGGCGTGTTGAGTTCATGCGACACATTGGCCGTGAACTCGCGGCGTTGCTGCTCCGCCGTGTACGCCGTCGTCGTGTCGCGCAGGACAATCAGCCGATTCGGCCGTCCCTGGGCGTCGCGCGTCGAACGTACAATCAAGCGATACACCCGCCCGTCGCGTTCGAGCAGGCGCGTCGTATCTTCCTCCGGCGTCGCCGTCAGCAAGGCCGCCCGCCAGTCCGTATCGGAGAGCAACTCCTCCAGCGGTCGCCCGCGATCGGCCGCCGCAATATCAAACATCATCTCCGCCGCGCAGTTGTATTCGACCAGACACAAATGCTCATCGAGCAACAATACCCCTTCGCTCAGGGCGTTCATCATCGTCCGTGTCGTGTTGCGTTCCTCCCGGAGCGCCTCCACCGAACGGGCGATATGCTCCTGCTGATCGCGAATCCGCCCGATGATCGGGTCGATTTCCGGTACGCCCATCACCAGCGGTGCGGGCTTGCCCTCGACAATCGCCGCCATCGAGCGTTCCGCATCCCGCAGCGGCGTCAGCACATACGTCGTCAAGCGGCGCGACAGCCAGACGCACCCGCCGATGACCAGGAGCAACGACACCGCCAGCCCCGGGATGGCCTGTGCCATCAGCCGCCAGATTCCCGCGCGGTCGATGGCGCCGCGCAAAATCGAGCCGTCATCCAACTGACGCGCATAATAAAACGACACCCGCTGCAACGTCTCCGACGTCCGCTGTCCGACACCTTCCCCGCGGTCGATAGCCGTGCGGACCTCTTCGCGACTGCGATGATTCTCCATCCATTCCGAATGATACGACGACTCATACAGCACGCGTCCGTCGGCGGCAATCCAGGTCAGACGGACATCGCCGTCGAGACTCGCCGCCGCCTCGCGCAGGTACGACTCCGGATCCGCCGCCTCGTGCAGACCTTCGCCGACGACATTGACCAGATGATGCAGGTACTGCTCCGCATCGTCGCGCACGCCGGCGTAGTAAAACCACATGACCACCGTGACCGCGAGTATCGTCGCCAACAGACTGATACCGATCAGCGACGCGCGGATACTCCGTTTCATACCGCTTCACCCAACTTGTAGCCGACGCCGCGCACCGTATGAATATATTTGCCCGCGTCGCCGAGTTTTTGCCGCAGACTCATGATATGCATATCCACCGTCCGACTTTCGACAAAATACGTCACGTCCCAGACCCGCTCCATGATTTGCTCGCGCGACAAGACGATATCCACATTGAGCAACAAGTACGTCAACAGGTCAAACTCCTTCGCCGTCAAGCGTACCGACTCGCCGGCCACCGTCACCCGATGCCGCCGCCGATCCAGCTCGATCGTCGCATACCGGTAAATCTCGTCGCCCTCTTCGCGCCGTCGACCGCGCCGCAACGCCGCCCGCACCCGCGCAATCATCTCCATAATCCCGAACGGCTTGCAGATATAATCATCCGCTCCCAGGTCCAGTCCCGTGATGACATCGTATTCCGCGCTTTTGGCCGTCACCAGAATGATGCGCACCTCGTCATACTCGCGCCGCCCGCGCAAACGTTTCAAAATCGACAAGCCGTCTTCCCCGGGCAGCATGACATCGAGCAAGATTACCTCCGGCACCCGCTTTTCCAATGCCGCCGTGAGCTCTTCCCCCGCCGAAAGACCGACCACTTCAAACTGTTGGCTCTCCAGCGCGTATATCATCAACTCGCGAATATTGACATCATCTTCCACACAATATACCAACGTCATTGCCGCACACTCCGTTCATCGTGCGCGTCGGCGTGCCACCTGAAGTGTCATCGCCGCACCGCCGCACGCTTTTGTCTTATTATACCGAACTTTACGCCGTCTTTCATCACCCGAATCGCCCCGTGACATAATCATGCGTCCGTTGCTCTTTGGGGGAATGAAAAATCACCTCCGTCCGGTCCTTCTCGATGACTTCGCCCATCAGGAAAAACGCCGTGTAATCCGAACACCGGGCCGCCTGTTGCATATTGTGCGTCACCAGTACGATCGTATACTGCGTCTTGAGCGTCGCCACCAACTCCTCAATCTTGCGCGTGGAAATCGGATCGAGCGCACTGGTCGGCTCGTCCATCAAAATCACTTTCGGCTCGACCGCAATCGCCCGCGCGATACAGACCCGCTGCTGCTGCCCGCCGGACAGCGAGAGCGCGTTTTCGTGCAAGCGGTCATGCACCTCTTCCCACAAAAACGACTGCTTCAAACTGCGCTCCACCCGTTCATCGAGTATCCGCTTGTCGCGAATCCCCATCGACTTCAGCGCAAAGGTAATATTGTCATAAATACTCATCGGAAACGGGTTCGGCTTTTGGAAGACCATCCCGACCTCACGGCGCAATTGATTGACATCTTCCACCGCGAAAATATCCTGCCCCCGATACAGCACCTCGCCCGTCGTGCGGCACGACTCAATCAGATCGTTCATCCGATTGAGCGTGCGCAAAAACGTCGACTTGCCGCAGCCGGAAGGCCCGATGAGCGCCGTAATCGCATGGGATTCGATATCCATATTCACATCGAACAGCGCCTGCTTATCGCCGTAAAACAAATTCAGCCCGCGCACCTGAAATGTCGTCTCGCTCATCCTATTTTCTCCATTTCCTGACAATATACGCCGATGCTTCATTCATCAGCAGCACCGTCAATATCAATACCACGCCCGTCGCATATGCCTTGTCCGTGTGCAGGCCTTCCCCCGACAGCGCATACATATGCACCGCCATCGTGCGCCCCGACGCCAGCAGATGATTCGGTATCTCGGCTACCGTACCGATGGTGTACATCAGCGCTACCGTCTCGCCGACGATGCGGCCGATGGCCAGTATAATCCCGGCAATGACACCGCGCATCGCGACCGGCAGGATGATTTTCATGATGGTATCCTTCTTGCCGACACCCAGCCCGTAGCTGCCCTCGCGCAAATTCTGCGGCACGGTGAGCAACGCCTCTTCCGTCGTCTTGACGACCAGCGGCAAGACCAGAATCGTCATCGTCAGTATCCCCGCCGCCAGCGAGTAGCCGAGCCGGCAAAAGGTCACGAAGAACAAAAACCCGAATAACCCGTACACAATCGACGGTATCGCGGCCAACGTTTCATTGGCGATACGCACCAGCTTGACCTCCGCCGACGAGCGCCGCGCATACTCCGTCATGTACAGCGCCGTACCGATACCGAGCGGTATCGCCAGCGCCAGCGTACCGGCGACCAGGTAGACCGTCGTGACCAGCGAAGGGAACAACGACATATTCGTCGTATTGTAACGAAACGCAAACAAATCCGCCGTGACATACGGGATGCCGTTCCACAGGACATGCACGATCAGGTATAGCAAGACCCCCAGCGTCAATACGATGCCCGCATGCACGACCGCCTGCACCGTCCACTCAAACCAGCCCTTCGGCTCCGCTTTGCTTCTCATACCTTCACCCATTTTTCACGCAAGTACAGAAAGACCGTATTCAGGCACAATATCATCATAAACAAAATCGCACCCGAAGCGATTAACGAGTCGCGGTGCAAATCCGCCGCGTACCCCATCTCCAGTACAATATTGGCGGTCAAGGTCCGTGTTCCTTCCCAAATCGAAGACGGAATCACGGCCTGATTGCCCGCCACCATGACCACCGCCATCGTTTCACCGATGGCGCGTCCGATACCCAACACCAGCGCCGCCAGGACACCGCTCGACGCCGCCGGCACAATGACGCCGACCATCGTCTTTTCATGCGTCAGTCCCAAGGCGCGCCCCGCTTCATAGTACCGCTGCGGCACCGCGGAAAACGCCGTCTCGCTGACGGAAATCACCGTCGGCAAAATCATAATCGCCAGCAACAACGCCGCCGTGAACAGACTGCTCCCCGTACCGCTGCCGTACTCACGCACCCACGGCACGAGCACGACCATCCCGAAGAAACCGTACACAATCGACGGTATCCCCGCCAAGAGCAACACCAGCGAGTTGAGCGTCCGGCGAAACTTCGGCGGACAGAACCCCGCCAAGTAGACCGCCGCCGCCAAGGCCACCGGTGCGCCCATCAGCATGGCGCCCGCCGTCACCAGCACACTGCCGACAATCATCGGGAAGATACCGTATTGCGGCGGCACATCGCCCGGCTTCCAGGTCTCGCCGAGCAAAAAGTCCTGCCAGCCGATGGTCCAAATCGGCGGTATCCCCTTGGCAAAAATAAAGAGTGCAATCAGGCCGACGCTCAAAATCGCAATCGCCGCCATCGAACGCACCCACCACGCCATCCAGCGCTCTCCCCGCAAGCGGGATTTCGCCGCCCGATCGGGCGGCGTTTCCCATGACGCGGTCGTCATTATTTCGCTTCGTTCCATTTCTTGAGGGCTCCGATATAGAAGTCACGCACCGTGTCCGCTTTCATATTCGTCAGCGGGTTCTTCAAGTTCACGATGACGGCCAGTCCGTCCCGTGCGATGACATCCGCACTGACTTTATCCTTTTCACTGTCTTTCAAATCACGCGACGCCATACCGAGGTCGGCCGTACCGTTCATCGCCGCCTGAATCCCTGTCGTCGAGTCGCTCTGCTGGACTTCGATCTTCAGCGACGGATTGTGCTTGTTGTACGCTTCCGCGAGTTTTTCCATCACCGGCGTGACCGACGAGGACCCCGCGACGACCAGCTTGCCCGACGCATTCATCGGCTGATAGTCCGCCGCATTGCTGTCAACCGCGATATAGCCGTTGTCGGCGACGATTTTCTGGCCTTCCTTGCTGTGGATGAAGCGCAGGAAATCTTCACTTTCCGGCGAGATGGCTTGCGCCTTGCTCGTCACGACATGGAACGGACGTGCCAATTTGTACGATCCGTCGGCGATGTTTTCCGCGGTCGCTTTCGCGCCGTCGATATCGAGTGCTTTGACCGTATCGTTGAGCGAACCGAGCGAGATATATCCCAAGGCATATTCGTCATTGGCGACCTGTGTCATCATGACATTCGTGCTGTTGGTAATCTGTGCCTGTGCAATGGTGCGGTCGACTTTCTTGCCGTTTTCCTTGACTTCGATGCCGAGCAATTCGACAAACGCACCGCGCGTGCCCGAGCCGTCTTCACGGGAGATGACATGCACCTCTTTACTCAAATCGAACGCGTCCTGCTTCGCACCGGTGCTGCCGCTGTCGCCGCCGCACCCCGCCAGTGCCATCACCCCTGCCAATGCCAATGTAAGTCCGCCGTACCGTACTGCCTGTTTCATGATAAGTCCTCCTTTACCCTCTCTTGATGAGAAACTGATTGACCTGTCTATACTCTACTCGGCGGCAGTCAAATCCCTACCCCCTTTGTGTCAAGTTTATGTAAAAAAAGATGACACACCGCTCAGTGTGTCATCTGCTGTTTCTCGTCCGCCGACGCATGTAAAAAAGTATAGACCGCCTCGGCCGCACGGCGGTTCATCCCCGCGACCGCCGCCAGCTCCCCGACCGTCGCCCCCCGCATCGCGTCCATATTGGGGAACGCCTCCCACAGCGCATTGCGCCGTTTCGGGCCGATGCCGTCGATGTGGTCGAGGACCGAATGAAAATTGCGCTTGCTGCGCCATTTGCGATGATAGGTAATTCCGAACCGGTGTGCCTCATCGCGGACGATCTGGAGCAGTTGCAAAGCAGGTGAGCGCCGATCGAGCACAATGGGATTCGGACTGTCCTCCGTGTAAATCTCCTCGATGCGCTCCGCCAGCGCAACTACGGGGACCTGTACCCCGCACTCGCGAATCACGGGCAGCGCCGCATGCAACTGCCCCTTGCCGCCGTCGATGACGATCAGGTCGGGCATGCCCCAATCGTGACCGTGCCCGTAGCGGCGTTCCATGATTTCCCGCATCGACGCGAAATCGTCCGGCTTGCCCTGCACCGTCTTGAGTTTGAATTTGCGATATTCTTTCGGCGTCGGCTTGCCGTCTGTCAGCACCGTCATCGCCGCCACCGTTTCCGCGCCTTGCATGTGACTGATATCGAAGCACTCGATGCGCGTCGGTACGTCCGCCAACTCCAAGAGCTCGGTCAGCTCCGTCAGCGCGCCCTCTTCTTTTTCCCGCCGATGCTCCCACTGCAGCCACTTGTCCGCCAAAAACTTGGCGGCGTTTTCCTGCGCCATCTCCTTGAGCGACCGGCGATACCCGCGCTCCGGCACTTGCAGGCGCACCTGCGAGCCGTTTTTCGCACTCAGCCACTCGCCGAGCAGCGCCGCATCCGTCGCCGCCTGCGGCAGGATAATCTCCTTGGCCGCCCGCACGCCGTCCGCCCCGTAATAATGTTTGATAAATCCCGCCAGCACGTCGGCATCGCTCTCGCCCGCCGACCCGCTCAACGTAAAATTCTCCTTGCCGATCATCTTGCCTTCCCGCACGAGCAAGACCACCGCCGCCACCTGCTGTTCCCGTCGCGCCAGTCCGATGACGTCCAAGTACCCGTCGGGCGCGACGATGTTTTGGCGTTGGGTGATACTCTTGAGCGCGCGCAAGCGATCGCGCCAACGCGCCGCCTGCTCAAACTCCAGCGCCTCGGCCGCCGCGTCCATGCGCGCCGTCCAGTCCGCCGCCAGCGTATTGTCCTTGCCCTCCAGCACCGCGACAATCTCGTCCACCCGGCGGCGATATTCCGCCTGCTCGACGATGCCCATGCACGGCGCTTCACAGCGTTGCAGATGGTACTGCAGACACGGCCGCGTGACCTTCATACTGCGGCAGGTGCGGAGCGGATAGAGCCGATGCAGCTCCTTAATCACCAGCGACAACTCCCCCACCTGCGAAAACGGGCCGAGATACTTCGCACCGTCATGCACGAGCCGCCGCGTCATAAAAATCCGCGGATAGTCTTCCTGCACGGTGATTTTTAAATAGGGATACGTCTTGTCGTCGCGGAGCAGGATGTTGTACTTCGGATGATACTCCTTGATGAGATTCGACTCCAAAATCAAGGCTTCCATCTCCGTCTTGGTCAGGATGATATCCACATCGACCGCGTGATTCATCATCGCGCGGACCTTCGGTCCCTGATTCGCCTCGTCGCGGACATACGAGCGCACCCGATTGCGCAGGTTGACCGCTTTGCCGACATAGATGACCCGCCCGAACCGGTCTTTCCACTGGTAGACTCCCGGCGTCGTCGGCAACGCCTTGAGCTTCGTCGCCAGCGCGTCACTGATTTCCCGCATCAATCCTCCCGTTGCATCAACTCGCGCGTACGGGCGAGGACGGGCTGCAAGTACCGCCCCGTGTACGAGGCCGCGACCTTGACGACCTCCTCCGGCGTACCTTGCGCGACGATACGGCCGCCGCCCGCGCCGCCTTCCGGCCCGAGGTCGATGAGATAATCCGCCGTCTTGATGACATCGAGATTGTGCTCGATGACGACCACCGTATCGCCTTCATCGACCAGCCGCTGCAATACCTCGAGCAACTTGTGAATATCCGCGGCATGCAAGCCCGTCGTCGGCTCATCCAGCAGGTACAGCGTCTTGCCCGTGCTGCGTTTCGCCAGCTCCGTCGCCAGCTTTACCCGCTGTGCTTCACCGCCCGACAGCGTCGTCGACGGTTGCCCCAGCCGGATATACCCCAGCCCCACATCCTGCAAGGTCTGCAACTTGCGGACGATACTCGGATGCTCCGCGAAAAAGTCCACCGCCTCATCGACCGTCATATCCAGTACATCGGCGATATTCTTGCCCCGGTACTTCACTTCCAGCGTTTCCCGATTGTAGCGCGCACCGTGGCAGACCTCGCACGGGACGTAGACATCCGGCAGGAAATGCATCTCGATTTTGATGATGCCGTCGCCCTTGCACGCCTCACAGCGGCCGCCCGTCACGTTGAAACTGAACCGCCGCGGTTTGTAGCCGCGCAGCTTCGCCTCCGGCGTCTGGCTGTACCATTCGCGAATCGGCGTAAATACGCCCGTGTATGTCGCCGGATTGGAACGCGGCGTCCGTCCGATGGGTTGCTGATTGATATCGATGATTTTATCGACATGCTCCGTCCCTTCGATGGCGCCGTGTTCGCCCGCCCGATGATAGCTCCGATACAATTCGTTCGCCAGACTCTTGTACAATATTTCGTTGACCAGCGTACTTTTGCCCGAACCGGACACGCCCGTCACGACCGTCAAGACCCCGAGCGGAAAGCGCACCGTCAGATGCTGCAAGTTGTGCGCATGCGCATCGCGCACCGTCAGCGCGTGGCCGTTGCCCTTGCGCCGCTCCGCCGGTATCGGGATATACCGCTCGCCCGACAGGTACTTGCCCGTCATCGACTCCGGTGCCGCCATCAAGTCCGCGACCGATCCCTGCGCCACCACCCGGCCGCCGTACTCGCCCGCGCCCGGGCCGATATCCACCAGGTAATCCGCCGCCCGCATCGTATCCTCGTCATGCTCGACGACAATCAGCGTATTGCCCAAATCCCGCAGGCCCTTGAGCGTCGCCAGCAAGCGGTCATTGTCCCGCTGGTGCAAGCCGATGGACGGCTCGTCCAGAATATACAGCACCCCGACCAGTCCCGAACCGATTTGCGTCGCCAGTCGAATCCGCTGTGCCTCGCCGCCCGACAGCGTCCCCGCCGAACGCGACAGCGTCAGATAGCCCAGCCCCACATCCACCAAAAAGCCGATGCGCGCGCTGAGTTCCTTCTTGATTTGGGCGGCGATGAGTTCTTCCTTCTCCGTCCACGTCAGCCCGTCCATAAACGTGCGGATTTCTCCGATGGAAAGCTCCGTCAACTCGTAAATCGACAGCCCGCCGACCTTGAACGCCAGCACCTCCGGCTTGAGGCGCGCGCCGCGGCATTCGGGGCAGGGTGTCTCCGTCATGTACGTCTCGAGTTCTTCGCGCTGGCTGTTGGAATACGCCTCGCGGTACCGCCGCCGCACCATCGGCAAGACCCCTTCCAACGGCCGCCGATACTCCTTGACTTCGCCGCGCAGATTTTCATACGTAAAGGTAAACAGCCGCTCCGTCCCGTGCTGCAATTCGTCCCGCGCTTCCGGCGGGAGATCCGCATACGTCGCATCGACCGTCAAGCCGTACGACGCCAAAAACGGCACCAACTGCGCCATAAACCACGAATTCGGATTGCTTGACAACGCCCGCACCGCCCCGTCGCGAAACGACACGCGGTCATCCGGCACAATCAGCGAAAAATCCGGATCCAGACTGGCGCCCAGACCTGTACAGACCGGGCACGCGCCGAACGGATTGTTGAACGAAAACAGCCGCGGCTCCGGCGCCGGCAGCGAAATCCCGCAGGTCGGGCAGGCAAAATGCCGACTGAACACATGCTGCGCGCCGTCCACCTCCTGCACCAGCACGACCCCCTCGCCGACCGCCAGTGCCGTTTCCAGCGAGTCCGCCAGCCGTTGGGCGATGCCGTCCCGCACGACCAGCCGGTCGATGACTACCTCGATGGCGTGCTTTTTATTTTTCTCCAGCTCGATGTCCTCATCGAGCAGGCGTACTTCGCCGTCGACCCGTACCCGTGCAAAACCCTCCTTGCGCAAGCGCTCCAGCACCCGCCGATGCTCGCCCTTCTTCGCCCGCACCACCGGCGCGAGCAATAAGAACTTCGTCCGTTCCGGCAACGCCAAAATCGCATCCGTGATTTGATCCACCGTCTGCTGCGAAATCGGCTCGCCGCACTGCGGGCACACCGGCCGACCTACCCGCGCATACAACAGCCGCAAATAATCGTAAATCTCCGTCACCGTGCCGACCGTCGAGCGCGGATTGCGGCTCGTCGTCTTCTGGTCAATTGAAATCGCCGGCGACAGCCCTTCGATATTGTCCACCTCCGGCTTGTCCATCTGCCCCAAAAACTGCCGCGCATACGCCGACAGCGACTCGACATAGCGCCGTTGGCCTTCCGCATAAATCGTGTCGAACGCCAGCGATGACTTGCCGCTGCCCGACAACCCCGTAAATACGATAAATGTATCCCGCGGCAAGCGTACATCCACATTTTGCAGATTGTGTTGCCGCGCTCCTTTGATGACCAATTCGTCCTTCATACTGCTCCTTTTCCGTTACCGATGCCGGCGGGATTTTTGCTTCATCGCCTGAAACTTCGCATCCGCCTGCGACCCGAAGCGATCCGCCCATTCCTGCCGCAATGTACCGAGCACATCACGCCAATGCGCCGCCTGCTCAAACTCGAGCGCCTTGGCGGCGGCGCGCATATCCCGCTCCGTCTGGATGATCTGCGCATGCAGCGCCGCATCCGTCGCCCGGCTCATCTGCCGATCGTAATCGCCCCGCCAATCACTGTCCTCCACCTTCGTGAGCTCGATGAGATCCTTGACCTCCTTGCGAATCGTCTGCGGTACGATACCGTGCTCCTTGTTGTACGCCTCCTGTATCGTCCGCCGCCGCTGCGTCTCATCCAACGCCCGCGCCATCGAGTCCGTCACCCGATCCGCATACAGGATGACATGGCCGTTCGCATTGCGCGCCGCCCGACCGATAGTCTGTATCAGACTCGTATCCGACCGCAAAAAGCCTTCCTTGTCCGCGTCCAGTATCGCCACCAGCGACACCTCCGGCATATCCAGCCCCTCGCGGAGCAAGTTGATTCCGACCAATACGTCAAATACCCCCGCCCGCAAATCGCGAATGATTTCCGCCCGTTCGATGGTGACCACATCGCTGTGCAGGTAGCGCACTTTGACCTTCATTTCCTTCAAAAAATCCGTCAAGTCCTCCGCCATCTTCTTCGTCAGCGTCGTAATCATGACCCGCTCGTCCGCCGCCACACGCTTGCGGATTTCTCCGAGCAGGTCGTCCATCTGCCCGTGAATCGGCCGTACTTCCACCGACGGATCGAGCAACCCCGTCGGCCGGATAATCTGCTCGGCCATATTCGTCTGCACCGAGAGCTCATACTCCGCCGGCGTCGCCGAAATATAAATCACCTGATTGATGCGCTCCACAAACTCGTCAAACGTCAGCGGGCGGTTGTCCGCCGCCGACGGCAAGCGAAATCCGTACTCGATGAGCGACTCCTTGCGGGACCGGTCGCCCGCATACATCGCCCGCAACTGCGGCAACGTCACATGCGACTCATCCACCATGATGAGAAAATCATCCGGAAAATAATCGAGCAGCGTGTACGGCGCATCGCCTGCCGCACGCCCCGACAAATGCCGCGAATAGTTTTCAATCCCCGAGCAATACCCGATCTCCCGAATCATCTCCAAATCGTAGCGCGTCCGCTGCTCCAGCCGCTGTGCCTCGAGCAAGCGGTCGCGTGCCTTCAGCTCCGCCAGCCGCGCGTCGAGCTCCGCCTCAATCGACGCCAGCGCCCGCTCCATCTTCGGCCCCGTCGTCACATAGTGGCTCGCCGGATAAATCGCCGCATGCGTCCGCTCCGTCACGAGATGCCCCGTCAAGGCATCCACCTCGACAATCCGGTCAATCTCATCCCCGAACAACTCCACCCGCACGACATGATCCGTCTCGCCCACGGGATAAATCTCAATCACATCGCCGCGCACGCGAAACGTCCCGCGGATGAGATTCATATCGTTGCGCGTATATTGGATGGACACCAGCTTGCGCAAAATCTCCTCGCGCGGCTTTTCCTGCCCGCGGCGAATCGACAGCACCATCTCGCTGTAATCCTCCGGGTCGCCCAACCCGTAAATACACGACACCGACGCCACGATAATCACATCCCGCCGCTCAAACAGGCTCATCGTCGCCGAGTGGCGCAACTTGTCAATCTCGTCGTTAATCGACGCATCCTTCTCGATATAGGTATCCGTCCGCGCGATATACGACTCCGGCTGATAATAATCATAATAACTCACGAAGTACGCGACCTCGTTGTCCGGGAAAAACGTCTTAAACTCGCTGGCCAACTGTGCCGCGAGCGTCTTGTTCGGCGCAATCACCAGCGTCGGCCGCTGAGTCGCCTCGATGACCTTCGCCATCGTATACGTCTTGCCCGTGCCCGTCGCCCCGAGCAACACCTGCGCCCAGTGCCCGTCCTCGATGCCCTGCGCCAGCTTGGCAATCGCCTGCGGCTGGTCACCGCTCGGCGCATACGGCGCGTCCACCCGAAACGGGACCGCCGGCTGTTCATATGTCCGTTTCACTGCTTTCATCCGCTCACCCTGTTATTCACACACACATTATCATTCTCTATACGATTATATCATATCTATCTTTTTCTATATAATAATTCCCCTACGACAAACACCCCGATTCGCTCGGAATCGAGGTGTCAAGTCCCTGCCCGTGCAAGGCGTATTATGCATCCGGCCAATTCGTGCCGATTTCCGATACCTCCCGCGGCAGGAGCGCTGTCGCCGCGTGACCGACCGCCGCCGCGGCAATCGGAACCGTCCCCGCAGGCAATGCCAAGCGCCCGATATAGTCCGCTTGCGCACCGAGCAGGCGCACCGCTCCGCAGATGAATACCGAGCCCAGCCCTTCCGCCGTCGCCGCCAGCAGCATATGATCGACGATACACGCCGCATCCGCCGCCCGCATCTCCGGCTCAATCTCCGCCGCCCCCGCCACGACAAAGAGCAGCGGCGCCCCGTAAAAGGGGTCGGTATCCTTTACCTTGGCGCAAAACTCCGCCCGCCACGCATCGATAGTATCCGCCTCCGTCACGACCGCAATCGTGTACGACGCATTGCGATGCATCGAAATCGGCGCCATCCGTCCCGCCCGCACGATACGGCCGATGGCGTCACGCGCCGGCATCTCGGCGGTAAACTCGCGCGTCGATTGGCGCAAGGCGACCACATCCGCCCACCTCATGACGTCGCCCCCTCACCGAGCAGCGCCTCTGTCCACTCGCCTTCGCGAAATCCCGTCAGCACACGCCCGTCATCGAGCACCAGTATCGGCCGCTTCACCAGCATCCCGTCCGACGAGAGCAGCTCCGCCAGCTCCTCGGTCGACATCGATGCCCGTTTCTCCGCCAAGCCCATCGCCCGATACGCCCGGCCGCTCGTATTCATGAACTTCGTCCACTCCAGACCGCTCCGCGCGACCCACTCACAGAGCTCGCGTGCCGTCGGCGGCTCATTGACGATATCCCGCTCCTGATACGACAGATGATGCTCGTCGAGCCACGCCTTTGCCTTGCGGCACGTCCCGCACCGCGGGTAATGAATGAACAGCATAGTATCCCCTCCCGTTGCCTCAATGAACACAGTTTCTCTTTTCCTTATTCCCGTGGGCAAAATGGGGAATGCTCCCCGCCCTCTCCGTGTTCATTATAGCACACCCCCGCGTACTCGCCGCCACGCTTCGCGGTCTTCTGTCGTCACCGGCGGGTCTTGCGTCCGCCGGCGCTCGCCCATGCGGGCGACTGCTGCATCAGCTCCTCGATTGACGGCTCGCTCCCGTACCGGCCGGACACCGGCACCGAGTTCCCTTTTTCACCTCATACAAAAAGCACCCGTACAGGTGCTTTCGCGATTACAGATTTTTATATACATCACCACGACTGTCAATGACAGCTACCACAATCAACATATCATTGTCATCGACCTTAAAAATCGCCCGATACTTTCCGATGCGCAAACGGAACAGCCCGTCCCGGCCCCGTATCGAGACCACATCGTACCAATGCACCGCTTGCCGATCATCTGCTATCTCGTCAAATGCCTTCATAAAACGGAGACCGACAGGCTTGTGCTTGGTCATAAATTTACGTGCCGCTTTGGTGTACCTAACCGCGTAGCAACTCATCGACCGACCAAGCCTCACCTTCGTCCGACCAATCAATCGTATCGCACAAATGTGTCAACTCTTCCAACTCTTGCGCATCGGCCACAGGCACATTCGCCAGCAAATACGTCCGCAAATCCGCCTGTTCCCGCCGCCGTATCCCTTCCAGGGTATATGTGCTCATCGTTTCCGATACTGACTTTCCTGTTCGTTTGGCATGCTGCATAATCAATTGATACGTCTTGTCATCCATACTGATATTACGCCGTATCGTCGCCATCTTGCTCCCCCCTTGCCGCATCTTGTGTACACATGATACACGATGTCCCGACCTTTTGTCAAAAGAATAGCCGGATTCTTGTCTCACCGGCCCGCTGTGTCGCTTGGGCGACGCAGAAAGTGACGACCGCAGCAAGCCGGATTCCCTCCGGCGACACGTCCCTCTACCGGCGTGCTTCGCTTTTTATTTCTTCTGTCAGCGATAGCGGCACCTGACGATACCGCCTCCCTCTTGCGCCGCCGTTTCGTGCTATAATGAACACAATCACAAGCGACATCTCGCGGAAAGGATACTGCTATGCGCAACATTCGCGTTTACTTTGACTTCGTCTGCCCCTACTGCTACACCGCGTGGGCACACTTCGGACAACTGCGTCGGGACGGTATCGCCCTCGACATCGACTGGTACGGCTGGGAGATTCACCCCGACTGGCGTGACCGCCCCGCCCGCCGCGCCTTCTTCACCCCCGCCCAAGAAGAAGAATTCGCCGCCCTCGGCAAACCCTCCGGCGTCAATGCGACCGACCTGCGCTATACCGCCTCCTCGTACGACGCGCTGCGCCTGCTCTGCGCCGCCCGCGAACAAGACCTCTCCGACGAATGGGTCGCCCGCGTCTTCAAAGGCGCCTACCGCGAACAGCAACCCATGAACGACCCCGACGTCTTGCGCGCCTGGGCGGACGTCATCGGCCTCGTCGGTGCGGACGACATCCTCACTACTGCGAAGTACGCCGACGTCATCGCCGCCCACGACGCGCATTGCATGGACATCGCCCTCGAATACGTCCCCACCGTCGAAGAAGACGGCCGCATCCTGCTGAGCGGCGTCCTCACCTACCAAGACCTCTACCGCGCCCTCATCTGACATGCACGCGGGCGAAATCTTCTTCGCCCGCATGTCAAATTAAGACTTTACAAATCCGCGCACAAATGCTACAATAAATACCGTTATGGACCATTAGCTCAGCTGGCAGAGCACCTGACTCTTAATCAGGGTGTCCAGGGTTCGATCCCCTGATGGTCCACCACCCTTTTTACCCTACAGTCCGTCCAACTGTAGGGTTTTTACTTTTTAAGCCTGTCATTACAGTGTTTCTCGCTCTAGCAGTTACCCGTGGGGGAAAAAAGGGGGAAAATTATTTCAAATAAAAAAAGGAGCGGACAAAATGCCTGCTCCGTTATGTTCAAAATGGCACGGGCGGTAGGATTCGAACCTACACCTAACGGTTTTGGAGACCGTCGCTCTGCCAATTAAGCTACACCCGCACGTATCATGACATCAATGTGTCATGACTTGTTTTCTTTTTAACTCACTTAACGACCGCCGCTATTGTCGCGGCGATCGCCAATACTTCCCATATCGTCTTTTTGCGTTCCAACTTCCGCCGCTCGCGCTCCGCCAGTCGCTCGGACTTCTTCCATGAGTTCTCGGTTTCTTGCAGTAATCGCTCGGATGTCTGCAACGATTCTTCTTGCTTCTTCGTGAGTTCCTGCAACTCGGTCAACTGCTCCGATAGCCGTTCCTGTTCTTTCTTCGATTCGAGCAAGGCCGTCTGTGCTGTCGATAAGTCCGCGCCGGAGATCGTCATTAATTTTTCTAACTCTGACGTTTTCTGCTCCAAGGTTTTTAAGTCCGTCTGCCACTGCATCATCTGCGCTTCGGTCATGACGTACGCCGCTGAACAAGTAGACGGCACAAGCAAAAACAACGACACCGACAAGAGAAAAAGTAATGATTTTATCCGTTTTACCAATCGTTCTCACCCCTTTTATAGTGTGTGCAATTTATTCACATACCGCATATAGAAAACAAGTTGAAATTTCCATATGTCAGATTTTACCGCCTTTATGAAATAAGGGATCTCTTTATTTCATGTTTTAGCGATTTTGTGACATAAGCAATTATTCTAACTTCGTGAAAATGCTACTTTTTACGAAGTTAACTAGTAGCTTTCAAGTAGCTTTCGAGTAGCTTTCAAGTAGCTTTCAAGTAAGCTTTCAGATATTTCCATTTTGGAAACATCTGCCGTCACTACCTATGAAAAAACCGCTATTTTTTCCTAGCAAGACACATCACCTATGAAAAAATACACGATTTTCCCTACATCGTACTTTATCGCTCTCTCGCTCAAAAACGTCAATAAAATACGCCCCATTTTCATCATAAAATAATTTTTATGACAACTTTATCGCAAATAATATTTGCCCGTCATTTTGTTCCGTTTTCCGTTCGTTTCAGCACAATATCCCTATTTCTGCTGATTTTTATACCAATTCGCCTTGCCGCGGATAATTTCACCGCCAGACCAGCGAGGCGCGCCCTCTTTCAGCACCAATAAATCCCACCGCTCGCAAGTGCTATCTGGCCCGTATGCCACATGCGGCCATCTTCCGTCTTTATTGTCGGCCGCCTCCGCATGTGTCATTACGTGTTGAATGTCAATCGGTAATTCAAGTTCTTTACATAGTACCGCCGTCACTTGTGCAAGCACTTCAATCTGCTTATCTGTTGGCGGATATTGCCCTAAGTCGTTTTCACCGATCGCGCCCATAGCACACTCCAGCGCGATTGCAACGCTCCCCGTGTTGCGCATATACGTTGCGGATCGCCGATCGGTTAAATACGTTACTGCGGAACGAATTTCCCCGTCGCCGTTAATAGATAAGTGGTAATCATCAAAAAATTGATTATAGCGTCCTGCCGTCCAATGGTGGTAAATAGCGTCAATTTGTCCGCGCGCCGCTTGCGCCAGCCATTTGACCTGTTCTAATGTTAGCGTGTTCATATTTTCACCTCTTTAATTTATTGAATATATTAGTATTCAGTAATTCAACCAATTTATCCATATGACTATTTCCCGCATCGCGTAAGTTTTCAGCAATAGAGATCGCCTCGTGATAGCAGAAATAGCCAAGTACGAAAGTCAGAACGGTAAGCGGTAGCGGAATGTTCATAGCGTGAAAAATTTTATCCAGCTTGACCGCTGTAACCACGCCGATACCAAACAATACAAATTTGCTAACAAAACCGCCAAGCATTAAGCGGCTAGTCAATTCGCCAGCATTGAAAGCTAACACGATCGCGCCGACTTTATCCATCGTTGTGATCTGCTCTTGTGTCATACCGTGCGCCAATAAATGTTGATTACCGCGCGCCAGCCATTTTGTAACAATATCCATTGTGATTACCCAAAAATACGCCGTTGCGATTGTTCCGTACACGCCCGTTAGTTGCGCATATAAACTGTCAAGGATAGTTGCCGCTGTGACGGCTACTGTCGTTTTTGTTTCCCAATTATGCGCAAGTGCGGACGCCGCTCGCGCTAAATATTCGCATGCGTCGATAGCGTCAAGTGCCGCTACCGCCAACAAGCCATAAAACCATCGATGTGGAGTTGTAGTGTATTTTTTAATCTTATCTCGTAAACTCATTTCATCCATAATTCACCCCATTAAAAAAGCACCGTGAAAGGTGCATAAATTTGATCCCGCCGCTCGTTAGTCGTGCAAATAGGTAACAGTAACATAAAACTCACCTAAGAATTGGCGTGGAATTTGAGTTGAGTAAATAATACTACTACCGTTTTTCGATACACCAAGGTATGCTATTCCATTATAGTAGTCTATATTCCCTACCTCAAGAGAGAGTGTATCTCCATACGCAAGAGTAAATTCCAGATCATTTAACGAATAGACCCCCGAACGCTCAATCGTTATAGAGCCACCAGGAGCCATCTTTCGCACCCATGTATACGGCTTAGGCTTGTTAACTTCTTTCTGCACATATAACTTGCGTCCGTTCTTCACCACGTACATATGCGTACTAACGCCTGTATCAAGTTTTGCATAATGTGTTGTGCCGTTCTTCATTACCACGAGCCTATCGTTTCCCGCAAGTGATCTATCCGTTGTCAGTTCCGCATATTCCATACTGCCGTTTGGTCGTTTGATTGTAATTCGTGCCATTATTCCACCCCCAAAACAACATCGTCAATCGTAATACTGTCCGCTTCAATTAAAATACTTCCGTTCGGCTGTTCTTCTTTTACCGTTCGTGTTTCAATCCGTATTTCAGGCTTAATCCCCAATAACCGCATAATAAACTTTTTCATATACACTCTCTCCTCACTCAACGCCGATCTCTGCACCGTTCGGCAATTTAATTCTGTTTGTAGAAGTATAAACGTCGTTTTTAGCTAAATACGCGCCTTTCTGTTGGTATCTTTTATCGCTTTCCGTTTTAGTATAGACGTTAGTACTTACCGCATAATCGCCTTTAGGCTGAAATTTCTTGTCAGCTTTCGTTTCCGTGATATACCCGCTAATATCGGCGGCGGTAAGATAACTTCCTTTTGCTTGATACCGCCCGTCGCTCTCCGACTTCGTGTATGTCGTTTGTCGGATCGTTTCCGTCGCGGCCTGCGTCACGGCGTCTTGCACGGTCGACAGTTTCCCATCGGCTTGTTGTTTCGTATATACCGCATCCGCGTCGGCTTTGCCTGCCAGTGCCGTCGCATCGGCTTTCGTTGCCAGCGCGCGTGTCATCTCTTCTTTATCGGCTTTGCCCAATAGCGCATTTTCCACGGTCGCCCGATCGGCTTTTTTGCCCAACTCTTTCGCCATGGTAGACGCGAAATTCGGATCATCGCCGAGCGCCTTTGCCAATTCTTCCAGCGTGTCCAGCGCTTCCGGCGCGCCTTTCACGACCGCCGCGGCCGCCGCATCGACGTACGCCGTTGTCGCAAGACCGACCAGCGAAGACTTACCGGCATAGCGCGTGTCGCTCTCCGCCTTCGTGTACGCGTCAATTTTGTCCGTCTTTTTAAGGTAGCGCGCATCCGCTTTCGTCTGCGTCAGTACGTCACCGCCCGCAATGGCCGCGGCCTCATCGGCGTATTTCTTTGCTAAATTCGCCTGTTGTGTCGCTCCCACTTGCGCCGTGTTGGCGGCGCGCGCCTGCTCATTTGCGGTTTGCGCATCCGCACTTGCCGCTCTTGCCGACGCGGCGGCTTGCTGCGCGTTATCCTGTACGCCTTGCGCGATCGTATTGACGCGGCTCTCGGCTTGGAGTACTTCGGCCGCTGCGCGTGATGCGCTTGCGGCGTCTGCGGCGACGTTTTTAGCGGCGGCGCGTGTTGCACTCTCCGCGGCGAATGCCCCCGCTGCCGCGTTGACCGCTTTCGTCATCGCCTCTTGCGCAAGCCCACTGTCAGCGGCAATCTGATGTGCGGTATCTTTGACGTTCTCCAGCTCCTGCTGCGCGCTCGTCAGTATTCCCGTGGCGGCCTTGACTTTCGCGTCGTATTCGCTTTTTGCCTGTTCTATTTCCGCGGGTAAATCTTTGTACCGTGCCATCTCTTTCACGGCCGATGTGCCCGCGGATACCGCCGCCTCGATCCGCGCCGTCTGCCCTTTGGCATCTTCCAGGCGCGCATTGACTTCTTCGCCCTTTTGCGCCATGACCGACACGGCATCCTGCGCGATTTTCTGCAAGTCCGCCCGTGCCGTATCGGTGTCTCGGCGTACTTGATCACCCGCGGCATGAACGTCTTTCAGCACCGATTTCGCGTCATTCGACGCGGCCTTGATCTCGCCGACTTGCGCGGCGCCCGCGCTTGTAATTTCTTCCAGTTTGTGCCGCGCCCGTTCGTCCAGTGCCGTTCGGCCGATTTCCACATGACGATCCAGCTCCTGCCCCGCCTGCGTCTGTTTCTCGCGCCAATTTTTGTATAGCGTCGCGACGTTTTCTTTCAGCCGGCGCACATCGTCCGCGTCTTGCAACGTTTCTCTCCGCGCGGCCAATACCACGCGCTCATGCTCCTGCCAATCGGGCAAGTCCACAACTTCCAGGCGTGTTGCGTCAGCGTTAAATCGTAAAAAGGCAAACGGCCGTCCGCTTGGGATCAGTCCGCCGAACTCGCCGACAGCCACGCCGACCCCCATCTCTTGAAGGATCATCGTGATCTTGTCAAAGGCGCTCTCGATCCGCGCATCGCCGAAGTCCTGTTCTTGTGACCGCGGCGTCTCGCGTACCAGCTTCAACCGCGCCCCTTTACCCAACGGCGCCCCCGTTGTCGGGTATTCGTAGCGTTTTTCGCCGTCGTGGTACTCGTAATTGCCCGTGATGCGTGTCCATGTCCCGTCCTTTTCAATGTAGCCGACAATATCCTTTTTATCCCGATACCGGTACGGAAAAGGGAACGACGTTTGCACGCCGTCCCCGACATAAACAATGCTCGTTTTCGTCTCTTGTATCATCGTCATTTCCCTTTCTTGACCTTACGATCAAATACCATATTCGCCACCGCTTCTTCCCATGTCGCGTCCGTATCCGTGCAAGCCACGCGTAAAAAGGTAAACACGGCATCCGTGAGCGTGTCCGAAAAACCGACCATACGATTTCCGATCCGCGCGCCCGCTCGACCCGCGTCGATCCAATCCTTTTTGTCACTGCTCGCCGCCGATACAAACTCCGATACGTCGTCAAGCACTCGCAACGCTACCACCTGCCCGCCGCGCGACGGGAAGTAGTCCCCCGTCAGTTGCATGGTAATGCCGTTTACCGCGTCGCGCACGATCGGTATACCGCCGACCAGCGTGCCGACGGCGTTTTGTGTGTACTCTTTCATGAATCGATCGAAAAAGTCATCATCATCTCCGCGTCCCGTCAGCGCGTCAATCGACATTCGCAACAACGTTTCTATCGCCGCCTGCAGGATAATCCATGCGAATACCGTTGAAATCAGCGGGCGAACATCGCCCCTGTCTTTCAGCGCATATCCCGCTTCAATATGCGCGTTCAGCACCGTGGAGAAAAAGGTATAGAACGGGGTGAAGTACTTCATGATACGGCCTTTTTGCACGCGCGCCATACCTTTCGTTTCACCGGATCCCCATACCCGTCGAACGGCTTCGTCCGCGCGGGAGACCGCCTCGGCCTCGATGAGTTCCGGATCCGTTGCGCCCTGCTCGATGAGTTCGCGTACCGTGTCCTCGTACCGCGCCTGCCACGCGGGAAGAGAGAGCATCAAATCCGTCTTCGTGATCGCGTAGTACCCGAATCGGTCAATCTGCCTTTTTGCATCGGCAAGCACGCCGACCGGTAGCGTTACGCCCGCGACTGTCGTTTCCTTACCGCCGATCCGCATACCGCGCGCAAGGTCACGATCCAAGTTGTCCTCACGCTCGGCCAGGAAGCTCGATTTTCCCTTAATCGTCCGCGCCCATTGCTGCGGGTGCAGATAAAACTTCAACAACGCCCGCGTGTAACGCGCCGGGCCGATCTCCCACGCCGCCATCGGGAAGTTGCATATGTTCAGCGCCGCCGTAGTCGTCCGATACGCCATTACCGCAAAGACCGAATTGCGCCGCAAGGTTTCCGCGTACATCTCCAGTCCTTTCGCCATTTCCGTTTCTTCGCGCCAGCAGTCGCGTACCCATTGACGAAGCGCGCGGTATTGACTGTTGCCGATAATCTTTTGCAACGATTCCGCCAAATCTCCATGATCCAACAAATGCGCCACATCCAGCACCGCCTCGCGCATGGAGATATGCAAAATTGCCTCATTCAACGCTCGCGGGATCACGTCAAGCGACAAGAACAACTCACGATTCACCACGGCTTGCCGTTGCTTAGTCGCACCTAACCCCGCACCGAATACCGCATTGGATGACATTTGTCGTTGCAATTCCTGCGCCACTTCCAAATCGCTCGCGCGCGTGGATAGCTGCGGATCGTAGACAATCGGGTAGTACCCGCCTTCAAAATAACGACCGCCGATCTCAAACCCCAGCGGCGCGACCTTTTTGATCGGTACGCCGCGCTCGCGTTCGTTGATCTTGCTGCGTTCGTCAAAGTATCAATCCAGCAATGACCATACCATTTCTACGGTATCCCAGTCACGCCGATCAAGAATCTCGGCAAACGCTTCTTGCATATCGCGCTCGCCGACGCCGAACGTGAAGCACGTTCGCTGCCGGTTCTCTTTTGTTCCCCAATTAAGCGCGGCGCATAGGATTTCCTCTTTCGTGTATCGCGCCCGATCGCCTACGGCATACTTGCGTTTTGTCCGCATATCCCGCAACTCCGCGGCGCTATATCGGCGAGAGAATATCGCCTGCAAATCGCGCTTACCCTGCGCCGTCATCTGCCGTTTTGTATCACTTGCCCGCGAGATCGGCTCGAAGATATACCGATGAAACAAACCCGCCTGATCCGTTCGCCCGTCCAACCGATTAAGGATGATCTCCGGCTTGATCAATTCTGCCAGCAGACCGCCCCCGGTGTGAACGACCTTATCAAGAAGTGTCCGCTCCTGTTCGATTTTGCGCAAGTCGCGAGTATCACGACCGAATCGATCGTCCAGCTCGGCGCGTAACTCTTTGGCCGCCTGTTCGATCGCTACCGTGTTACCGCTTGCGTCCTTGATCGTCACTCCTTCCTGCGTTCGCCGTCCGACTCGATACACTACCTGCAACACTTCGGCGACATCGGCCCATTCTTCCATTGTCAAGCGTCGCCACATCTTTTCGTCACGGCGCGTGCCGGCGAATAACTGGCGCACGACGTCCGGCAAGATCTCTCCCGTTCCTGCGCCAAACTCCGCATCGACATCCAGCAATCGCGCCACCGCCGCCAACTCAAACCCGTCAGACGGCATCGTGGCGTCCGTATTCGCCAAACCTAACCGATACATCGCATGCTCGATAAAATACCGCGACTGCGTGTCCAGGATCAGTGGCGCGTCTTTGCGCCCGATCCGTCGTAAATTCTCTTTCAAACGGCGGGTATCCTTCTCGACTTGCTCGCGGGCTGCGACGGCGTGTTTTGCCAAGTACACGTGGTACAGTTGTCGCTGCTTCATTTCCGCGGCGGTCGCATAATCGCCTTTAACCGCGGCCTTGCTTGCCAGCGTGCCGTAATAGGATACCTTGTTCTGGTATGTCCGCCATGTATACGCTTCTCCTACCGTACCGCGTAAGATTGCCTCTTTTGCTTGCGCCTCGATCTGTCGGATCTTGCCTTTTGTGCTGTCGCGTACCAGGCGCAACCCGTTCAACCGTTCCTGTATGTCTTGCTTTAACTTCGCCCGCGCGTTTTCCAACCCGCTCGTATCCGTGTCCTTGATCTTACGAATACGCCCCGCAAGTTCACGGATAGAGTCTTTCGCGCCGACTTCATCGGGCACTTCGCTCATCAGGAAGCTCAAAATCTCGTTGATCCGTTCCCGATTCGTAAATCCGTCAGGCAACGGTTTGTCTTTATCCTTGACAAATTCGAGCAATTCTTCTACACTGAGTGTAGAAACATCGGAGTGTTTGGTATCGGATGCGTCGGGTAATTGCCCTTCGGCCGATTTGAGCCAATCTCCGATGTTATTTTCATTTATCGACTGCGTATCATAATAAAAACTACCATCTAGACGTTCTTTTACCACACTTCGAGCAAGTACCCATTTGCCTGAAAGACGTACTACGCCATACAAAACGCTTACACTACGTACATCTCCTCCGCCTCTTTTATCTTTTTGCTTTTGTACAACAACGCTATTCGCTAAAATCCGGTCAATCGACCCCAGCAACATTGCGACATCAAGTGTTCCCGTGCTAGCTGTACTAAGTGCGTGATCGATTCCTTTACGGCTAATTTGTATAACGCCTAGTTCAGGATGTGTTACTCTCTCCGGTACATTACCTTTCAGCCACCTCTTCACCTTCGTCCGATACTCCGCCCAATACGGATTATCCGGTAAGTCCTTCCCGCGTTTACCGGCATTATACGCCTCATCCCGCGCGTTTTGCGCCGCTACCAACTCGGCCGGCGGCTCGAGCGCCTTTGGCGTCGTTACATGGACGACGTTGACATCAGGTTTTGCCACCAGTTCCGCCATTGTCGGCGACTCGGGGAGTTCTCCGTCATGGAGTTGTCTCGGCAATACCTCGCCGTCAAGCTCTCTAAGCAGCTCCATATACTTTGTCGCAAGCGTCCGTTTTTTCCGCTCGATCCGCGCCAGTTCTTTTTCGGTATAGAGCGCCTGCGCTTCATCCGACGCCATTCGCTTGATCACTCGCTCTTGCAGCGCTTCCGGTGACAATAATTCTTCTTCAAACGCGGCCCGTTGAGCGGCCTCTTCTTTCACCAAGCGCTCGTCAAGACCGCCGCCCGCTTCGGCCAGCGCGTCTTTGAACGCCGCTTCGTTTTCGTAGTACTTGCTGATGACGTCATAGCCGTACGCGTTATACAACGCTTCCTGCCGATAAATGGGCAATTGGGAAAGTTCTTCGCGCCGTTTGTTGCGCCAGGACTGTAACATCGATTCAAGGAGCATTTTGCCCTCGTTTTCCGCAAGTTCCGTGATCTCCCGATGGACTTCTTCAAACAATCCGTCCTTGAGCGCTTCCTTGCTTTTCGCCAGCGCTTCATCCGCCACCACGATTTCATCCAGCGCCCGCTCGGCGGTATACGCGTCAATCTGATCCTGTACGGCAAGCATACGCTCCATAACTTGCTGCACGTCTTTCGGCGGGACTTCACCCAACCGGATCAGCGTTTCATAAATGCCTTTCAGCCACTTTCTGAAACGACGGAATACGTCGCGCAAGTCTTTCGTCGGCGCCTTGCCTTCGCGTACATAGGCCTCAAAGCCGCGGGCAAATTTTTCATGCGCATTCGTATTGTCTTTGGCGTCGTCTTTCCAGCCTGTCCACCCCTTGACCGTTTCCCAGTCTTTACGGATCCAGTCCGGGGCGCTTTCGTTTTCCGCCAGCATCCGCAAATCTTCCAAAAACACATGCCCCGATTCATGGATAAAGGTAGAGAAGTTCGCCCCGTCACGGAACAGTGTCATCACCCGTTTGCCGTTTTCGATTGACGTCATGCCGCGTACGATGCGCCGATTCCGTGATTGTGTCGGCGACGCCTTGCCGGTCTTCATCAAGTCCTGATAATACGACAAGGGCTTGAGCAGGGCGGAAGGATCCACGCCGTAAAAATCGCTCAAAAACTTACCACTCGCGGTACGTTGCCGTTGCGCGAATTGCAGAAAATGTTCGACTAAAACCTTACGCGGTAACGACTCGATCTCCGCCAGCGTAATCGCGGGCGTGATCGTAAGTCCCGATTGCGCCGCAATACCGTCCGGGCTTTCCAGATCCGCGTACAACTTACCGAACCCGCGTACGATTTCCGCTTTCGTCCAACGACTCAATGCCTTGTATCCGGCAATCCCCGCAACATCCCAACGCACAATGTCGTTTTCCGATTGGAAGAATGTATCCTCGACCGGTGCATATTGCCCTTCATCCGACGTCAGCCACGCCACGTTCCCGACCGGCACGCGCTTACTGTACACCTTGCCAGATCCGGCGTAGTCTTTAGCCATCATCCGGCTCGGTGTGACGAATCCGCCGTCCTCAATCGGATGTGAACTGTATACGGTAATCTCTCCCGCGTTTAGTGCGGCCGCGCCGTCCTCGGGCGTAAAGTCGGGATAAACGTAATTTTCTTCGTCTGCTTGCCCCCGTGCGCCGAACACTTCTTCCGGTGAGCGGATATCCGTGACGGTGCGCACTCCGACGTGATAGTCGTCCTGCATCGGGTTTGCCGCCAAGATGAGTTCCAGTTGCCGCTGCTTGCGCGATGACGGTACTTCGTCGGCTTGCAGATACGGATTGCCGTCCATATCCTTGACACCTTTGAGCAAATCGTGTATAGTAATTTCAGATGCAACAGCAGTTGGCGGCATCATGGTGACGTTAAGGTCACTCCTGCCGGACTGCTGTTGCTTCTTTTTTTGTTCCGGGATAACGTCGTACAAAAATAATTCCGCGCCTTTAACCGTAAGCTGGTCGGCCCGCGCCTCCACAACTAACCGAATCGGATAAATACCGGTCCCGACACGAACCGCGGCATAATACCGATGATACTGTTTTGCCCTCGGTTTCTTTTCCGCTTTACGATTCGCCCCGGTCTCAATACGCTTTGCGTGGCGCAAAACATCATACAATATAGCAGCGGTCGCATTTTTAATCTGCTTTCTTTTGCCCCTGAATCTGGCGGGTGAAAACGCGATGTGCTTCGCTTCTTTTTTACCCATACCGATGCGCGTATCGTCTTTCAGTACGAACACCATGTCGTCAAATCCGCCAAGCAGGCGCGCCAATTTCGCCTTCAAATCCTTGCGGGTTAATGCTTTGTGCGCCTTTACTTCGGCCGATATGTCGATGATTTCCAGTGTCTCGTTCGGGTCTACGTCGTCGTTGAGTTGCCAATACGGCTGTGCCGCCTTCTCGTCACCGCCGAATGTATCCGCCGCAAAGATCGGATGCATCTCGAGATAATCTGTCGCGCTGAACTCTTTATGCCCCATGTCTTGCATAATCTTGGCAAACGTTTCGGCGCGTTTCGCCCACAAAAAGGCGGCCTGCTCCGCCGACTGCGCCGCCTCGCCGCCGACCGAAGTCAGCACGTCCTGCACCTTGCGATAGACGGCCAGTCCGTCATCCGTCAGCGACGCTTTCAAGGTCAGCATGCCCGTATCTTGTACGCGGTAAATATCATCCCGCAAACTTTCCAGCGCTTCCAATTGCGCGTATGTTTCTTTGCCCCGTTCGTATAGCGCCATGCCCTCGTCATAGTTGCCCGCGTCGGGCGCCTGCTCAATGTCCTGCTTTAACTGTTCCAGGGCGATATCATAATATTCCGCCCAGCGGGGCGCGCGACCATGCGCTTGGTAAAAATCACTGTACCATAACTCGTTGGCGGAAAACCGACGCGAGTAGTGAATATCTCGGCCGTCCCAGCCGACCATCTCGCCGTTGCCGTCATACGGTAGCGCATCCACGCCTTCCCCGTGTTGGCGGCGCATATTCTCAACGCCGCCGGTAATTTCGTCAAGCGTTGCGATCAAGCCGGTTCGTACCGTTTTGTACCCCTCGCGTAAATTCGTCGGATTGGCGGCCATAACAGACCGTACCGCCGCCTTGTCCGTATCGGAAAAGGCGGAAAATTCCGCATTGACCACACTGTCAATAGCCTTTGCCGTACGTTCCATTTCGCGTTGCAACTCGGCCGCGTACTTGCTTTCGGCTAACGTTTTGCGCCGTTGCGTGATTTCCGCGGGAAGCATACCGCCTTCCGTCCACGTGGCCGCCGATTCCGTCAAGTTGCGCTGCTCTTCCGTTAAATCGGCCTGCAGATAAGTCCCTACCGGTATCTCAATGCGCCCTTCCGCGGCAATCGCGGCGTTGAGCGCATCTTTTGTGACGGTACCCTGCCGCACTAATTCATTCAGCACGTTACGACCGTTTTCCGTTTCCATCAGCGTTTGCGCATCCGCCCAAAACGCGCCGACCCCTGCATTGTCCGCCGCCTGTTGGACAGTCTGCCGGTATAACTCGGGATCTTTTTTGTACAACGGATTTGACGCCCGATCCTTGATCAGATCGGACACCATCTGCCGACCGATCGAATTGGTCGCCGCCTCTTTTTGCATCTGAAATTCCGGCAGCATCATATGCGCTGCTTTATTAACGAATCGAACGTTCGCGCCTGCCCCCATCAGCAGGGACATCCCCAGCACGGCGGGCGCTGCGTCCCATCCGGCCTGCAAAGAGTTCGCCACCATATCCGCCAGCGGAATCTTCCTTGCGCCGTTCGTGCCTGTCGCTATTGCGTTCCACACCGCATTGCCGGCCGCTTCCTGCAATACTTCTTCCGTGATTTCCGCGCCCGCGCTCATCGCGCCCGCTTTCAGAAACGTTTTCGCCGCGTCTTTGATGTTCGTCTCGGTGGCAATCGCCCGTGCCGCGCGACGGATAATATCGTCCGCCGCCGTCTTGCCCGTGACTTTGCCGACGACGCGCCGCCCCATCGCCAGCGCCTTTGCGCCGATAATCCCCGTACCGAACTCCAGCGCCGCCTCACTAATCCCGACGGCCTTCGCATAAGTCGCGGCGTCCTGCACGCTCATGCGGCCGTACTCGTTACCTTGTCGTGCTTCGATATAAGCAAGGCCGCGCGACATCTCGTTCATCCGATTGGCCTGCCCCATGTTCCAGCCGAGAAACGCGCCCGACCAAAATCCCGCATGCGCGCCCGGAAGCGCCCCGATACCGCCTACGGCCCCTCCCGCCGCCGCGCCCGCCAGCGCGCCCGTCCCTGCACCGACCAGCATCTCTTTCCCCGACCGCGCCGTCATATCGGCCGTCATATAGACCTGACCGGCGGTATCGTGAATAAATGCGTCGTCGCCCGTCTGCGCCCGCGCATAGGCGGCTAGCTCTCGGATTCTTTCGTCGATTTCCGTCGTGTCCAGCCCCTGCTCCTCGCGCGCCATTTTTTCATCGCCCAGCCCCGACATTTTCAGCTGCGCGTCCATCTGTCGCACGCCACGCAATGCATTTTCCACGACGCCCATCGTCTCATGGATCGGCGCGTAATTATGCACGCGGATTGCGCGGTCCGTCGCGGAGATATCGTCCCAGTCACTCCAGACGCGGGCAAATTCGTCGGCGCGCTTGCCCGTTTCCATGACCTCAAACGTACGTTCCCACGCTTCCAGTGATTCTTGCCCCGCGGCGCTGACCACATCGACGTCGACGCCCATGCGCGTTGCCAGCTCTTTTGCGCGGCGATTGTAGTCTTCTTTGCTCCACAGATACGAACGACCGACCGTTTTCGCGATATCCTCGCCCGCCTTTTCCACCCACGCCTTCGCCCCGTCCCATGTACCGGCGCCTGCTTCCGGTGTCGCCTGCTGCGGCCGCTTGTCGGCCATAGTGGGCGTCGGGACGGCTTTCGGTAATCCGAACGCCGGATTATCCGCATTTGCTAAAAACTCTTGTTCCCACGCTTTCCAGTTGCTCATGTTTCACTCCTTAAAAGGCACGTTATTGTGCTGCCCTCGGGCGATTTCATCCAGCCAAAATTCCTCGTTGCTCTGTGCCACATCGACATACCGTCCGTCGGGTAAGTAATACCGACGATACCCGCCGCCGATATCCACCGCGTCGCTGTAACCGTACCGATACGCCAAATCCGCGCGTGTATGATTACCGACCGTGTTTTCAACGAGCAGCTCCGCCGCCCGACGAGTGACCCATTCCTGCGGAGGCTCGTTGCCGTTGTTGTTGTTGCGATACGTCACGACTTCTTTCGCCAGCGCCACCGATACCCCCGGCCACGTTTCTTTGTATTTCGCCAACTCGGATGGACCCATCGACTTGCCCAGCAAACCGAATACCGCTTCCTTTGTCGGACCGTTTTTGTAAGCGTATTTACCCGTGCCCGCGTTATAGTCATTGATTTCGTTTTGTAGGCTTCGCATCTGCTCAAACGTAGGCTGTAAACCTTGTTTCTGAAAAATCCGCGCCAGCTTATCCGCGCCGGTCAGCCACTCGCCATCAGACATTTCATCGATAAACTCTCCCCGCGCAATGCCCTGTTGTATTGCGCCCATGTGCCACTGCTGCACCTTTGCGCCCTCAATATCCAGTGACCGTAAGGCGGCGCGGAACGTGTCGCGCAAATCAGGATTGCCCGCCGTCATTTCACGAATCCGTTGCGCCTGCTCGCGCGGCGGGAGGTCTTCCACGCTTTCCTCAATCGCGCGCTGTTGCGCCTTTAGATTTCCCAACCACTGCCGCTTGCTTTCACTTGCCTTCGCGGCAAATGCTTTCCACGCCAGCTCGCGCCGTTCGTAACGCTGGCCCTCGGTAAGGCCGCCGCCCATCCGTTTTGTGACGCTGTCCATATACTCTTGCACCGACGGATACGCCGTGCCGTCGTCGGATACTTGCGGCGCATTGAGCGCTTCTTGCGACCAGCCCGTCACGGGAGAACCGTGATACCAGCACGCCGCCATTTGTGCTGCGTCGCCGCCTGTCAAGTCGTAGTAATGCTCGGCCATCGTGCGCGCGACCTTCTCTTGATTTTCCGGTGTACGCGGCGCGTCGGCGCTTAACCCTGCCTGCGGTGCGTACTGCGCCCACGTCTGGTCCGTTATCTGATACGCTCCGCGCGCGGTGATTCCCGACGCCGCGTTGCTCTCGTTGATTGCGTCATAGTTTCCGCCGCTTTCCTGTCCCCTAATGGCGCGCAAGAATCGTTCCACCACGTCCGCACGGCTGCCGCCCATAGCGGGAAACAGTGCATTAAACGCCTCGGCGAATTGCTCTTGCGTCACTTCCCAGGATCGAATCCCCCGCGCCGCAAAATACTCGTCCATCGTGTTGGCGCTGTCGCGGGCCGTCACTACCATCTTCTTTTCCTTGTTGGCGCTGTCGAACTTCGACAACATGTCCGCATCGACAAGGCCGCTGTCTTTTGCCTCGTCAATCATGGTCGTTACCTTGTCATACTCACCCGCCGCCAGCGCCGCCTCGATACCGCGCTTGGCGACGTCCGTATACCCCTTGCGGCGAACGGCCTCCATCCCCGCCGCGTCCGCGTACGGATCCTGTAAGGCCGCCGCCCTGTCTGCCGCGGCAAATCCCGCCGCAAGAGAACCTGTACCGACCACGCGTTCCAGCGCGGATTCCATGTCGTTACTGATAGTGTCTTTGAGATACTGCTGCCGCCCCTGTTCTTCCAGCTTGAGAATCTGCGCGTCGTCGCTGACAAGACTTTGCTCGGCGTGCTTACGGTACAGCTCTTCCCCACGCTTTGTCTGAATCCCCGCGTTGCGATACACGTCCTCGCGGACCTTCTTTTCCAGCTCCGTGTACCGCCCGCGCATGCCTTCCGTGTCCTTGCCGCCTAAGTACGCCAAACCGCCCTCACCGTACATCACCTCGTTCATCCGGCGCGTGTACTCGGCGTTCGCGTTCACGACGGCCAGTGCGTCGGCGTCTTCACGGCGTTTTGTTTCCACGCCCAGCATCACGCCGAACGCCTTACCCAACCCCTGCCACGATTCGCTCTCACCGCCTCGCGTCTCGAGATTGCCCGGCGCTTGCGTGATACCGTTGGCCAGATTCTCTCTGACTTCGCGTCTGTAACTCTCCAGCTTCATCGCTCTCTCCTATACGAAAAAAGCACTCCGAAGAGTGCTTTCACCACTTACGCCACGGCTTGCTCTGCGCGAACGAACTGCCCGTGCGCCAGCTGCTCGTGAGCCTGTCCGACGCATCCGTAATCGGCTTGGGCATCTTCAGACCGCCCGCGGCCTTACTTGCTTTCCCGGCCGACGCCAGCCCCGCCTTCATTCCCGCATACTGTGTCGCCGCGCCTAAAATCGTACTGACCATCGCCCGCCGCCCGGCCGCCTTGGCATTGGCCGCACCCGCTCTCGCCTGCCGCGCCTCTTCACCGTACCCCCAGCCGCGCGTAAATTCGCTGTACGTGTCGTTGCGCTGATTATGCAACAGCGCCTGTTTGTCTTGCAAATACCCGCCGTACGATGCGCCCAGTACGTCCATGAGCGAACCGCCCTGCGCAAGACCCGCACTGCCGCCTTCCGCCGCGTTTTGTCCTGCCGTAAGGCGCATATTGTCTCGAAGCCGTTTCTCTTCCCGGCCGTACTGCTCGGCCATATCTTCCTGCCGCCGCTCACTGATTTTCTGATTCGCCAGCGCAGCCTTCTCCTGATCCTGATACATGCGTACCTGCGCCGCCGTTTGTGCCCGTTGGCCAGCGACCTGCATCGCTGTCTGCGCCACTAAAAACGCTGCCGGATGACACATGCTAATTCCCCCTTAAGATAAATTTGATAAACTCCACACCGCCGACCGTGACGCGTCCGCCCCACTCGGCGCCCAGCCACGTAAGCCACCGCCGCGACGGCGTGTTGCTCATCGACACGTAATTAACCAGCGGCGCATAGTCCTCAAGCCACCTGTCAATCACGCGGCGGCTCTCTTGCATAAAATATCGTTTGTACGGATTATCCCGCCCCAAACACCAAATCCCGTACTCACCGTCCAGCGGCACCAGTCCCAGCCCGTACACCCACACCGGGCGGCCGCTCTCGTCAAGTACGGCATACGACACGCCGTTTTCATGAAATACCGACTGCACGACCGCCTCGGCGCCCGACAGTCCGAACGCCGTACACTCTTCCAAATCGTGCGGGCGCAGCTCGCCCCCCAGCGTCTCCAGCGCCTCACGAGAGAGCGTTCTCGCATCAACCGTTATGAGTGGTGACATGACCGCCGCCGATAGTAAATGACCGAATGATTGCCAACAGGTTAAACGGATACGGCTCGCGCGACGAAATACACACACGGCCGCGCGTGTTAAAGCCCACATCCGTATTGGGCATTGTCGCCAAAATATCGCCGCTGAACGCTGCGCGCTCCCAATAGGGCAAGGCGTCCATCACGTCGAACGTGTACCCGATTTTCCCGCCGTACGAATGCATCACGCGTAACGTGACCTGATTGACCTTCACCGTTCGCGCCTGCAAGGTGCCGTCCTTCATCTGTAACTCCAGCGCGGGCTGTTCCAGCCTCATCTCATACGCCAGACCGCATACGCCTTGCCCCGCGCGCGCCTGCTCGGCGGCCGTCTCGGTCGTATACGCGTCGCCGGCGACGACCTGCACCGTCTGCCCCTTTAAGTGCCGCCACGCCAGCTTACCGCCGCGCGCCTTGACGTAGCTGTCGACGTAGGCGTAATCCGTTTCCTTTTGCGACCTAAACCGCTCGATATATTGTTTGCCGCCGCGGCGCACGATGACGTAGACACTGTCCTCGCCGCGTTCAGGGATGTTTTCCACCCACAGATACTCGCCCTTGGTCGTCCAGTGCGACCAGCCGTAAACGTCCTGCTCGCGGATAATCGTGAGACAAAGCATCACGCCGTCATCGCGAACTAAGTACAGTACCGAATCCGGCTCTTGCGCGTAGGCCGCCGACACTAGCGCGTGTCCTTGTACCAGGTGCTTAGCCAGTAGCGTCAAATCCGTGCCGTTGTAGTTGTCGCTCTCGTATGTATAGCCTAAATCACGCACCGTCCCGCCGCGCGCCTGCACATAAATGAGACGGTTACCGATATACACGGGCGCGCAATTCGATGCACCGCGCATCGTCTGCGTCTTGACCTGCGCCGACTTCGGTGTGACCGCTTTGTCGCCCGGCACGATCCACTCGTTACCGTCGGTTAACACGATTAAATCCTGCGCCGGTATGAGATGACGGATATTGTACATCTCACGCGAGATCAGCGACAACGCCACCGCGCTGTCGTCCGTCACCTGCCCGTTCGCCTTTTCCACGCCGAAATTCGGATAATCCCCCGTCCGGCTCATCCAAACCATATGCGGATACATCCGCGTCCCCGCCAGCACCAGCCTGTCCTGAAAGAAGCTGCAAATGCGCGGATAGCCTTTGTTCTCGTTCCACACGTCCAGCGCGAACCGTGCCGACTCCGATGTCTGCCCGAACGGTGCCAGCACCTCGGCGGTCGCCCAGCCGCCGCTCGTCACGTCCGTAATCCGCGCCTCGCCCTCGTGCGTGTACGGGAGCCGCGTCAGCGTCACCGTCAGCGATTCGCCCGTCGCCTCTTTATGAATGCGTAAATACGTCGGCTCGGCAAACGTCCCCGACTCCGTCGCATTGAAATTCTTATCCGACGAATACCGCCGATACTCGCGCCAGTCCTGATTATCCGCCGAATACTCGATCGTCACCGTCCCCGTCCAGATCCCCGACGTCACAATCTTCCACTGCTCACCGACGCGCACCGAGCGGCTGTAATCCGTCCCGTCGTTCAGCGTGAGCGTCGCCGAATCCGAATCCATCTGATGACGGATTTTAATGTGCGACCCGACTAACTCGTGCGAGAAAATATCGTGCGTCGCGGATAAAGATATCTTCCCTCTAAGGCCCGTCGGGCGCACCTTGACCACCGACCCGTCCGAGACGCGCACGCTGCCGTTGCCGGCCGGCTGCATGTACGAATAGTATCCGCCGCCGTCCTCTTCTTCGCCTTCGTACCACCCCGTCTTCTCGACGCCACCCTCGCCGCCGTAACCGCCGCCCGCGCTTTTCCCGTCCGCGTCCTTTGTCGCCGCGCCGCCGCCGTCTGCCGATACGTACGACCCGAACGAACTTGCGCCGCCCGCCTCGCCCTGCCGCGCGCCGCCCTTGCCGACCGTCACCGTCACGCGCTCGCCGGCCGACAGGTACACCGACTTCCAGTCCGTGTCGCCGTTACCGCCTTTGTGTACACCGTAGCCCGCGCCGCCTGCGCCCTCGACCTTAATTGCGTATGTCTTTGCCTCCGGCGCCGTGTAGGTATACACCCCCGGCGTCGTATACGCGCGACCTTCCGCCAACTCGTCCTGCATCATTTCTTCAAAATAGGCATGCGTGAATTGATACGGCTTGATGCGCCAGTCGCGCGCGCCGTAGCGCATCAGCGTCTGCACGGGATACTTACCCGAACAGATGAACAACGTATCCGCCGACTGCGCGAAACAAAGAAGCGGCAAGAGCTGTGTCTCAAACGGTGTCGCCACTTCCACGCCGATATACTTGCCGTCTTCCCAGACTCGCACATACTTATCGCCGAACTCGAGCAGCGCCGCGCTCTCCGCGTCCCTTGCGAAACGAACTAAGATTGTTCTTTTATCGGGGTATTTCGTCTCGCCGATATACTCGCTCCCGCCGCGACGGCAAACCGCCCCATACGGGCGAATAATCGCGTTCTCCGCGCGAAGCAGTGCCGACTTGTATTTTTCCAGATCCACCCGATTCGCCACGTCGCGCGAAATCTCGCCCGTCGTAAACGACGGTTGAATATGATAATAATTGCCGCTCATCAGCGCCACCGTGCCTGTTCGTAACGACGCAACGGCTCGGGGTCTTTTTGCCGCTCTTTGGCCACCTGCGTCATCGCGGCCCCCAGCGCCATTTGATACATCTGCATCTGCTGCTCAAACAGACCCGCGTTCCCGACCAGGCGCATGCACATATCCGCGGCCAGCTTACGGGTCAACGCCTCGACAAAGATCGTATCCCACACGTCCGGATCCGTAACGTCAAACACATAATCCGCCCACGCGTCGTCCACGTCGGTCGCGATCACCTTCGTGCTGTTGTCCAGATTGACCACTTCATACTGCACGCGCTCCGACGCATCGGGCGTGCCGTCCGTCAGCCGATAGATATGCACGCACAACTCGGGGTACATATACGCATGACGAAACCCCATGATCCGCGTCTGCGTCTTCGCCAACCGCTCAATGCGTCGCGCAAACCCCCACGGGTATTCGCGCAACAACATACGCCGCGTTAAATCGTAATATAAAGCGCACGTCCGCGCCGTTTCCGTTTCGTCGTGAATATCCCGAATCGTACCCACGCCGATATGCGAGAGTGCCAAATTGCAGATATCCGTATTTGTCATGTTCTCCGTCCTTTCTTGCCGTCAATAAAAAAGGCGCCGCCGCGCCGTCTTTAGTCAAGGCAAGAAAAACAAGAGAGCGCTCACGCGCCCCCTTGCACCTTTCTCACCAACTCGCGCAACGCTTGGAGCGAGGCCGTATCCTATCCGGATAGGATACGCCCGCCATCTCCAACATCGCGCGGCACTCATTGGCCGACATTGTCTCCGCACGACGCAATCCCTGCACGCCGTACACCAGCGCGTCCATAATTACGCATCCATGACCAGTGCCGCCGTTATCTTGCCTTTGAGGTTGCCCGACGTCGCCGCGGCGTGCACACGCAAGTACCCCAAAGAGCCTTGCGGCAACTTCGCCTTGAGCACCTGCTCGCCTTTCGCCATCGTGAACGTGGCCAGCACCTGTTTCGACGCCATCGTCGCTTTTGCCGCTGTCTCCACGGCCACCGTCGCCGCGTCCGTCAGCGGCTCGGATACCGTCACCGTAAGCCACAGCGGCGACTGCGCGTCGCCCTTGCCGTAGGCGACGACGTCGGAATCTACCCCCGACGTGCCGACCGACGACACGTCCTGCTGATACATGAATGTGTTTTCCGCATCGTAAATCATATTCGCACCCCCTTATTTAACCTGCGCTTCGGTCGCGCCCAATACGTCCAGCTTCTTCACCGGAATCCCCGCCAAATAGAGCTGCGGCGTTTTGCCCATCAAGTCTTGCCGCGTCACGTGCACGTTCGTCTTGTCGATGAGATAGCACTCAAAGAACGTGTACACATCGTCGCTGACGTAGAGCACCGGCTTGACCGTATTGACATCACGCAAGCGGTTTTTCGCGTAAATAAACTTCTCAATCATCGCGCGCTTGGCGTCGCTGTCGAGTGCCGCAAGGCCGTCCGCCTTGATATTACGCACCGCCGCGACCGACCGCACATCGCGCACCGCAAGCCCCGGCTTCCACGTAAAGAGCGTCGATACCGCGCGGAACTTGCGCCCATCCGGGTCTACTGCGTCGTTTTCGCCTAAGTCGCGTACTTTAAGGCCCGCATACGACCCGCGCGGATAAATCCCCGTCACCGTACGTTCGCCCCATCCGACGAACCACGCCGACGTGAGCGCGCTGCCCGTGCCGCCCGCCGATACCAGCTGATAGCCCGGCGTGCCCTTATCGCCTTTCAGCGTGTTGAACCGCACGCCCAGGCCGTTGAACTCGTCCGGATTGGTCAGCGAGTCGCCGTACAGGATATTCCGTGCCACTGCCTGGCCGAAGCCTTCCACATGCGCCACGTCTTCCGAACGGCGGAACGCCGCCTTGTCCGGCGCGAGCGCCAATAACTCAATATCCACTTCCGACCGCGCCTCAAAAATCGAGCACGTATCGGCGACCTGCGCCGTGGTCGACTTTGTTGCGTCGACGCCGCGGTTAATCCGTCTGAGCGACGGCTCCGGAATCGACGTGCGTACCGTCGTCTGATTGCCCGTCGGAAGGTTGCCCTCCATCCACGGAATATCATCCAAAATCGGATTCGACTGATTCAGCGCCTCCAGCACCCAATCAAGCTTGCCGTCCGCCCCGGTCCGCTTGCGCAAATCCGCCAGCGTCAGCGCGAGTTGTCCTACTGTTGCCATCAAAATTTCCCCCTTACCTAGTACAAATCAAAATTGGTATTGTCATAAAAATCGGCCGCATCACCGGATGCTGCCGTCTGTCCCGTCGCGCGTCCGGTATCTTCACCGACCATACCGCCAATCGCCGCAAACAGGCGAATCGCCTCGACGCGGTTGCCGACGCCTGTTGCGTCCAGCATCGCGCGAAGCTCCGGTATCTCACGCTCCATTACCGTCACGCCGATGGCCGCCTTGGCGACCGTCTTGTCAAAATCGGCACCCAGCGTCTCGCGTGCCTCGTTGCCCCAGCTCTCTACCTCGGCGGTCTGTGCCTCGGCCGCCTGCCGGCTCACCTCGGCGGCAATCTCACGCGCATACGCCAGACCGTACTCGGTCACGGCGCTCGCCTGCGCCTGCGTCATGCCCGCCGCTTTCAGCACCTCGGAAAACTCGGCGGCCTTTACCTCGTCCAGCTCCGCGCCGTCCGTACAAAACGCGCTGAAATCGTACGATTCAGGCGCGCCCTGCGGCGTGTCTTGCGGCGTGTCTTGCGTCGTCTCCTGCGGTGTCTGTGCCGCGTCCTGCGGCGTGTCCGTTACCGTTTCTGCGGCTGTCGGTGTCTCTGTGTTTTCATTCACCGATTCGTTCATCCGCTTGTCCCTCCTTCACCTTCTCGGCTTGGCGGATGTACTCGCGCTCCGCCAGCTGTAATAACTCCACGTGCCCGTCCCGTATGATGCGCCCGCGTAAACGCAAGCCGACATCGCGACCGCCCTCGTTAAAATACGTCCAGCTGTTGCCGGTCATTGTCCGCTCAAAGACGCGGCACTCGTCAAGGAGCCGCATCAGGAACCAGCGGCCCTCCTTGGTACCCAGCACTGCCTTGAGGGCGGCGCGGTCCAGTGCGGCCACTCGTAGTTCTTCGCGCCGTTGCCGGCGCGCGCGTTCACTCGTCATACGCCGCCTCCCGCATTCGGCATCCCCAGCCACTCACGAATCGCGGGGTTGCCGTCATTGGCCGCGTCCGTCAAATTCTTCGCCGCCTGCGCCAACGGCGCGGCCTGCTGCATCTCGGCCATCGCCATTTCCTGCTCTTGCGCCGCCGCTTGCTGCTCGGCCTGCTGCGCCAGCATTTCCTGCGCCTCTTCCGTTGACCGAAGCATCACGGCCGGCGCGCCGATGCTGTCGTGGTACGCGTCCAGCGTCCCCATCGGGTCAATCTTCGTCAATACTTCCGGATACAGCTGCGCCAGCTGCCCCGCAAAAGAAAGCGTCTGCTCGATATTCACCAGCCCGCTCATCTTCTGCGCTTGCGCCAGCGGTGAGATATACTCGATCCGCACTTCCGCATCCGCCAGTTCTTCGCGCAAATCGTCGGGCAACGGCGGGAACACCCCGCCGCGATCCAGCAGTCCGTACACGCGTTCCAGCGTTTTATTCAAAAATTCATACTGCAGCCGCTCGACTACGGGGCCCAACTGCTGCAACTTCTCCTGCGTCCGCTCCATGATCTCGCGCGCCGTCATCTGTCCGCGCTCGATCTGATCCAGCATCAAAAACAGATCCGCCGCATACGCGCGTCGAATCCGCTGCTCGACTTGCCCGATCTTCGCTTGCACATGCTCCACGTCCATACGTACGTCAAAGAGCGGTTTCACCGCGTCCGGCTGCGCGTTGACCGTCACGCCGCCGGGGAACAGATTTAACCCGTGAGCAGCGGTTGCGCTCGTTTGCATCGGCGGTTTCACGCCCATCTCGATCGCCAGCAGCACGTCTTCTTCCATGACCTGCAGCATCTTACTGTCGTCCAACGCGTACCAGCCGGCACCTTTTGCGTACGGCTCCAGGCCGACCGTCTGATACCGCGCCACGGGGACCGCCCACTCTTCCATACCGCCGACGGCCAAGTATCCGCGCGCGCCGTCCACCCAGTATAGCGACCGATACGGCATTGACCTTGCGCCGCGGCGCCCCGGTGCTTGCGCGTCGTTCGGCTCCAGCAACCAGCACACCGTGAATTTTGTGTCGGTATTCTTCTTGGCCGCTTCTTGTACCGCGCGCGGGCAAGCCTCTTCGCCGAACGCCTCCGTGATCTGACGGGCGGTCATCTTCACCTTGCGGGCGAACACGTCCACCTCACCCTGCGCGTTGGTGCCCAGCGCGTAACTGCCGATCGGATAGTGTACGAAATGCACCCCGTCCGCCGTGCTGAAAATCCCCAGCGGCGCCTGCCCGAACGGCAAGTCGCAATAACAGTTATAGACCGCATGATAGAAATTGCTCCGCGCCAAGACCGCCTGCATGATCTCCTGCCGACTGTCCAGCACCAGCGCCGCCGTCCGATCGTCCACGTCGCGCGACAGTGCCAGCTTGAACCACTGCCGACTCGGCGGCGTCAGTCCGCTCATCACACCGCCCGCAAACACACCCGCCGCGTCGCGCGCGGTCGGATTGTAGATCTTGCGCGTTTTAAGCTGCGCCTTGCTTTCTTCAAACTCGCCGTGAAAAGGAAGCTCAAAGTCGCGAATCTCTTTCCACCACTTCATGTACGGCTCGCGTCGACGAAACAGATCGTCGAACCTGCGCTGCGCCTGCGCACGATCCGGCTCACGATGCAGCCGCACACGCGCGGTCGGGCTGCGCGCCAAAATCGTATCCATACTCACCCCAGCGTCCGCTTGCCGTCGCCGCCGCCCAGGATCGTGTCCTGCGCGCGTGTCGATTGAAATCCGCGCTTTTTCCGTCGATTGGCCGATGCCATCTCGTCACCGGTCTTGCCGTCGTCTAAATTCACGGCCTGCGCGGCCGGTGCCGGCGGTTTATACTCCGGAACCTTCGGTGCTTCCAGCCCTAGTAAACTGCCCAAAAATTTACACATCTTGAATCCCCCTCACACTTAAAAAATCTCATACCTCGTATTGGCGAGCATCGGTTGCCGCGAGTACTTACCCGCGACCGGCGCCGCAAACGTCAACGCCGCCGCGTCCGCCACGTCAGGCGAGCGGCCGCAGCGCTCTTTCATCTTCTCCTTGGCTTCCAGCAGGATGCGGCCGCGACTGTCATACCCGTACTCCGGCATGACCAGCTCCTCGGCCAGTCTGTCGTCTTCCGGAAGACCGCCGCCGCGCTGCAGCCAATCGCGCATACTGTCCCACATCTCCGCGCGACGGTTGGCGTACTTGTCTTTTTTGATCGCCGCGGCGCCGAAAGGTACTTCGATCACTTGAAATCCCAGCTGCCGCAAACGGTCGATCACGCCTTCACCGCGTCCCGCGTCGATGAAGACCGCTTCGGGCGCATGCGTATCGATCTCTCTCGCCACAATATCGGCCAACTTCATATTATCCGCCCCCGAAAACAGGAGCGGCGCAAACATGCACAGGCCCTGCCGTCGCACGATACACGACTTGTCCGTACCGTACCGCGCCACGTCCACGCCCAGCACCGTCGGCGCCCCGCGTATGTCTTCCGCAAGGATCCGCCGCCGCGTTGCCTCGCTCACCAAGTCGATCGATATCAAGACATTGAAGGCGGACGCGGTGAAGTCACAGTAAAGCTCCTGCCGCACCGCGTCCTCGGCCATGTCCTTTTTCATCTCATCGACTTCCGCCTGCGGCAGCAGACCGCTGTCGGCCACGGTATAGCGACAGGTGTACCAGTCGGGATCCGCCCGGCCGCGCTCATACACCTCGTAAAATGCATTTTGCCCCTTCGGCGTACCGATGAAGACCGCCCAGCCTTCACGGTCCGATAGCGCCGGGCGGATAATCTCGCCCCACAGCTCCGGCTTGATTTGCGCATACTCGTCCAGGATAACCCCGTCCCAGTAACTGCCGCGCAAGCTGTCGGGATTGTCCGCGCCTTTCACGTAGATCCGCGCCCCGACGCGCCCTTCATGAAGTGACGGAAGCTCGACAAAAAGTTCCGACTCGTTCACTTCGCGCCCCGGGATGACGCTTGTGTAGTACTTCAAGTAGTTCCACGCGATCTGCTTAGCCTGCACGCGATACGGCGCGATATAAGCAAACTGCGGCGACGGGCGTTCGCACAGAAGCGCCATTTTCAGTACATGATTGATCACGCCGACCGTCTTGCCGAACCTGCGATGCGCCACGATCACCGCGAACCGGTGTCGCTCCAGCGCCGGATGGATCTCCGACTTCCACAAGGGCCGCGGCGCGTACGGTATCTCAATCCTTGTCTTCATCACTTAACCACCCGAACGCCAACTGCACCGCGCCGCCGCCTTCGCCCGTCACTTCCGACCGCTTTTTGGGATTGAAGTCGTCGTCCGTCTTTTCTAAGTACCAGCGCGATACATCTTCATCACCCGTAACGATCGCCCGCTGCACGTTGAGTTTGGCGCGAAGACCCAGCCGCGCCCGCCACTGCGCCACGCTATCGAAAAACCCCGGATGTGCGCGACCGTAGTTGTAGTAAGTATCGGCCGATATATGCGCCCAGTCACAAGCCTGTAAAATGGTCGCGCCCGCCGTAAAGGCGGCTTCCAGTTTGTCGATAGTTGCCTTGGTCATCTTCGTCGGGCGCCCGCCCAGATTTTTCTTCTTTTTCTGCACCGATCTCACCCCCTTTTTACAGCACGAAAAAAAGCACCTCATCGGTGCTTATTATGTATCTTTTCCAACTTCACATGCCCGACCAGCCGATACCCCGCCAGCCGGCACACGTCTCGCAAGACTTTCACCAGCGCCGCGGTCTCCCGCTCGCCGCGCTCGATGCGCCGGATGGCCGTCTCCGCCGTCGGGTCCGCATAATGCTCACTGTTCATCATTTCCTCGCAAACAAAAACCCGCGCTTAGCGGGTCGTTGTTCAAACTGTTTTAGCGATTAACGCCTCCTGCAGTACTTTCGAGAAATTCACGCCTTGATCCAACGCTCGCTGATTCAGCCAAGCCGGTATCGTCAGCGTTTTCTTGACCGACTTCGTGTTCTTTGCCAAATCCGCATCCGCCCGAATCAACGTCACAAACGAGTTATCAGGCACCGCCTTGATATTCTTCGGATCTGTCGCTACCGGCGGTCTCTCGCCATCTTCCAATAACCCCAGCACGTATAACTCCATCGCCTCCGCGGCATTGGTAAGAATCTCTTCAATCGTATCACCTTGCGTACTGCACCCTACCAAGTCAGGAAACTCCACCCACATCCCGTCGTCATCGTCGTGCACAATCGCCGGATAAATAAATTCCATTGCCACCAACCTCCCTTTAGACACGTCGAAACTACTTTAGCCCCGTACGCTTGAGGATGGCATTGAGTAAGCCCGCCGGTACATCCCTACCATGCACCGCAATCACCTCTACCTTGTTGCCTTTAATCAATCGATGATGGCTCCCCCTTTGTCTTACGTCTTGCCAGCCGTTTTTCAAAAGCAACTTCAGTAAATCTTTGTCTCTCACTCGTCATACCTCCTCTATTGACCATATCATAACACGTGTACACGTGTCTGTCAAGAGCAAAGGAAGTAAAAACCACCTGACCAAAGAGAGCCGCCACACGGGACGGCTCTCACACTAAGGAGGTAGTACCATGAAACACGGCCGCGCTCTATAATTGCGCTACTGTTTCATACTATCAGTATAGCAGGGTCAAATGTCATTTTGTGGCATCACTTCAGTAACGGCCGCAAAAAAATTTCTGCTGATACGCCGCCAGCGCCGCCGTGTGCATGTTGCGCACAGATCCGTAGTCGTAGTGCATCCGCACGGCCACCTCCGTCAGCGGCAGGTCGGCCAGGTACCGCCAGCGCAGCAGCTGCCGATATCGGCGGTCGTCCAGCGCCATGATGCGCGCTTCGATCCGCTTGCACTCGTCCACATACGCATCGACCAGCCCGTCGATTTTTCGGCTCATGTCGACGAGTTTCGCGACGCCCCCGGACAGGTCGCTCTCTTTCGTCCCGCTCACAGGCTCGGACTGACCGCCGCCGCCGAGGCTAAAAAGGCGTTGGCGCAGCTTGCTCTGCTCTGCGAGCAGGGCGTCAATGCGCCGGTCGAGGTCGCGCACCGCGACGAGCTCCTCGCGTGCTTCGTCATTCATCGACTTCACCGCCTTTAAGGTCTTTAATCTCAGCTTCAAGCTCAGCCCGCGCCATTCCGAGCGCGGCCATCACGTAGTCGCGTCTCTGCGTCGGATTTTCTGCCGTGTTGGGCGGCGGAAATCGCACCGCCTCGAGCATCTCAAGCGCGGCCGCGCGGCGGTCGGTGAGGCTCTTGTCAGCCGCATAGGCCGCCGCGGTGATGCGCTTTCGCCGCTTCTTTTTCGTCATTCGCTCCCAGCGGTGGCGGCGCTCAACATACCAGACAGCCTTCTCCAAGTCCTCAATCGTCTTTGCGGGGTCTTTCTTTCCCGCGCGACTGATGTATTTAACGGCGTTTCCGAGCCACCAATCGTACCGACCTGCCTCGATGAAGTCGGCGGTCTCGATTTTCCCGTCGGTGTAATGCGCCGGATGATTAACCGCGTCCGCGTCCGCAGTCCGTGTTGCCCGCTCGCATCGTCGGGACAGCCGCCCCAAAATAACGCCCGCCACTAACGCCAGCGCAAAAATTAATTCGCTCATGTCGTCACGCTCCAATCTCCGCCTTGACGGCGGCTATCAGCGCGTCCTGCCCGACGCGTTTCTCCGCCAGTGCCGACAGCACGCGCTCGTCCATCGTGCCGCGCGCCACCAGGTGATGCACCATGACCGGCTTAGTCTGCCCCTGCCGATGCAATCGGGCGTTGGCCTGTTGGTACAGCTCCAGGCTCCACGTCAGACCGTACCACACGATGACGTGCCCGCCCGCCTGCAAGTTGAGCCCGTGCCCCGCGCTCGCCGGATGCAAGAGCAGCATCGGTATCTCACCGCGATTCCACGCGGCCATATCCGCTTCCGTCTCCAGCGTCCGCGCCTCGGGGAAGGCCTTTTTCAGCCGCTCCGCGTCGTGCTTAAACCAGTAGAAGACGACCAGCGGCTCGTCACACGTGTCGCGGATTTCAGCCAGGGCGTCGAGTTTCGCCCGATGCACTTCGCGGGCCCCGCCGTCTTCGTCGTACACAGCGCCGTTCGCCACCTGCAGCAGCTTGCCGGTCAGGGCCGCCGCATTGGCCGCCGTGATGTCGGATCCTTCCACCTCCGCCGCAAAGTCTCGCAACAGTCGCGCGTACAGTTTCCGCGCGCTCGGCGGCAGCTCCACGTCCACGCGGTTGTCGATACGCGCGGGCAGCGCCAGCCAGTCGGCGGCCGTCATCGATACACAGACGTCGGCGATGCGCCGATACACCGCCGCATCCGCTCCCGGTCGCGGCTCCCAGTCGTAGACGACGTAGCCGTTGCGGCGACCGGGCGTAAAGTACGTCGCGCGATACGCGCCGATGGTCTTACCCAGCCGCTCGCCCCGGTCGATGAGGTACAGCTGCGCCCACAGGTCCATCAGGCTCCGCGGGCTTGGCGTCCCCGTCAGCAGGACCA
>CAMCNU010000007.1 GCA_945876385.1 uncultured Veillonellaceae bacterium
AATTCTACGCCAATTGACTTGACGCAGCGGCGGAAACAGGCTAAGATAAAGACAGGCAAAACAGAAATTGCTAACAGGCGGAAACGAAAAGGGACGGCGGCTACCGTCCCTTTTCCCTTTTTATTTGCGCCGGCGCAGGTAGTCCTTGTAGGCGGCAAGGATGATACCGACCGCAAGCGGGGCTAAAAAGGTCGCCCATAAAACAGAAATTGCCTCCATTGCGGAAACACCTCCTTTCTATTGGAGGTGTTTTTATTTTAGCAGATGAGTATATCCATGCCAAATGATTGGCTACGCAGTCATCGTATCGTCAGAGATTTGCTTGATTACAAAAGGACGGATGACGGTTCACGTGCGCGAAACCCCAAAACACCCGCGTGTGCGGAACAATCCTATCGGTCGCGGGGATGTGGTATGATGGGTACGGATAGTCTATGGCAAGTCGGCGCTCCTCTCGTGATGAGGGGAGGTGGTACTATGACGGTATACGAAGCAATATCGATGATGATACTGTTCGGTACGTTTGTAGTGCTCCTCATGAATACCAAGAAGTAAGCATGAGAAAGGCCGCCTTGTGGCGGCCACTTGAGTTTTCGGAGTAGCCGACACAGCACATGTCATAGGCTATCCTTTGCTTGTATTATAACAGAGCCTGCCTGTGTCTGCAAGGGACATAAAAAAACGCCCGCGGGCGCGGGCGTATCGTTTGCGTATGGCGGGAAACATTCCCGACGGTGTGGTGGCGGAGAGGGTGGGATTCGAACCCACGGCCCCTTGCGGGATCACCGGTTTTCAAGACCGGCTCCTTAAACCACTCGGACACCTCTCCAACAAGCATTATTATATCATCGGCGCGCGTTTTTTCCAACTGTCAAAAGAGGTCGCGCCGCCAGAGGAAGTAGGCGGCGGCCATCATGATGACCATGGATACGCCGAAGACGGCGGCAAAGCCGTAGCCGGCGTCTTGCCAAGGTACGGGGACATTAATCCCCCAGAGGCTGAAGACGACGGTCGGCATGGAGAGCAGGATGGTCATCGCGGCCATGAATTTCATGACGCGGTTGAGGTTGTTGGAGATGATTGAGGCAAAGGCGTCCATCATGCTGATGAGAATGTTGGAGTACATGGATACGGTCTCGATCGCCTGATTGTTTTCGACGATGACGTCTTCGAGGAGGTCTTCGTCTTCTTCGTACATCTTGAGTATCGGGCGTTGTTGGACGCTGTTGCGCAGGCGCAAGAGTTTTTCCATGACGATGCCGTTTGCCTTGAGTGCGCTGGTGAAGTAGGTGAGTGATTTTTGCAGCTCGAGCAGCTGGAAAAATTCCTTGTTTTTCATCGATTCACGCACTTGGGTTTCGATGGTTTCCGTGCGGCGGTTGATTTCCTGCAAGGCGCGCAGGAACAGGGTCGCCGTGCGGCTCATGATTTGAAAGAGAAAGCGGGTCTTTTTGTAGGTGCGGAAGGTGTTGAACCGGTTTTCCAAAAAGACGCTGATGACGTCGCTGGTTTCCAGTGTCACGGTGATGAAGAGTCGCGGCGTGACAAAGATGCCGAGCGGCAAGGTGTCGTAGTTGTTGTCTTCGGCCCGCAGGACCGGGGTGTTGATGACGACGTAGATGAATTCGTCCTCCCATTCGACGTGGGAGCGTTCTTCCGGGTCGAGGGCGGAGCGAAATTCGCTCGTGGGTATCTCGCTGATGGCGGCCAAGGTCTCAAGCTCCGCCTCGGTCGGCGCGGTCGCGTGAATCCACGAGCCTTTTTCGGCCGTGTCGAGTGCGACGGGCTGCAAGTTGTGTTCTTCGTCGTGCTTGTATGCCACCAGCATAGGGTTCCTCCTCGGTACGGTTTATCATACTGTATTTATTATACACGTGCGGCGCGAAAAAGAAAACCGCGCACACGGTGAAAAAGTTGCACCGTCGGAGCAAATCGGTTATAATATATAAGCTATGTATCCGAACGGATTCGGATACGGCTCCTAGCCCTTTGTGAGAAAGGGCCATATGTCCAATGGAGGAGGTGTACACATGAACAAGAATTACGAAGTCATGTTCATCGTCAAGGTCGGAGAGGAAGACGTCGTGGAAGCAATGGTGAAACGCGTCGAAGATCTGATTACGAAAAACGGCGGTACGGTGAACAACATTGACCGGATGGGCAAGCGCCGTCTGGCGTATGAAGTCAAGAAACAGACGGAAGGCGATTACACGCTGATTGAGTTTGCGATTGACCCGAGCCAAATCAAGGAAATCGACCGCGTCATCAAAATCAACGAAAGCATTATCCGTCATTTAATTGTCAAACAGGACAAGTAAGCGGAGGTAGAAGATGAATTCGGTACAGGTATTGGGGAATCTGACGAAGGATCCGGAAGTACGTTACACGAAGACGGGACGCGCCGTGGCATCGTTCACGGTGGCGGTGAACCGCACGTGGGTGACGCCGCAGGGTGAGCAACGCGAAACGACGGATTATATCCCGGTGGTCGCGTGGGGCAATCTCGCGGAGATGGTCGGACAGCAGCTGACGAAAGGGGCACGGACTTTTGTGGAAGGCCGGTTCCAGACGCGTTCGTATGACGCGCAGGACGGGACAAAGCGGTATGTCACGGAAGTCGTCGCCAATCTTGTCGCCCCGAATGCGAGCTACGGTACGAGTGCGGCCGGCGCGAAAGACGGCAATGTCGGGTTGCGGCCGGAGCCGAAGGCGGATTATACGCAGTTCGGTGCGCCGGCAGGGCCTTCGGATGAGGAAATCCCGTTTTAACGAACGGGGAAGGAGGACAGTATGAGAAGAGAACGTGGCAGACGCCCGAGAAGAAAAGTCTGCAAAATCGATGCGGATAAAATTGAACAGTTGGATTATAAAGATATCGCGTTGTTGCGCCAGTTCACATCGGAACGCGGAAAGATTTTGCCGCGCCGTGTGACGGGGGCATGCGCCAAGCACCAACGGAAAATCACGCTGGCGATCAAACAGGCACGCGCGATTGCGCTGTTGCCGTTTTCGGCAGACTGAGAAAGAGAAAAAGAAAAGACGCTGCGGCGTCTTTTTTTGTGCGCCGGTATCGGCGGGGCGCGTCCGCATGGTACAATAACAGCAGGACAGAGAGGGAATTCACGAAAAGGAGTGAGACGGATGGAATATCGGATTGAGCATGATACGCTCGGCGAAGTCAAGGTGCCGGCGGAACGCAAATGGGGTGCCCAGACGGAGCGGTCATTTGAAAATTTCAAAATCGGGACAAAAAAGATGCCGACGGAGATTATTCGCGCGTTTGCGGTGTTGAAGAAGTGCGCCGCAAAGGCGAATGCGGCGCTGGGCAAGGTAAGCGCGGAGAAGGCGGCCGTCATCGCGGAGGTGTGCGATGAGATTTTGGCGGGGCAGTGGCCGGATGAGTTTCCGCTGGTGATTTACCAGACGGGGTCGGGCACGCAGTCGAATATGAATGTGAATGAAGTGGTGGCGCATATCGCCAATGAAAAGCTGGCGGCACGCGGCAGTGCGCTGCGGATTCATCCGAACGACGATGTGAACAGCTCGCAGTCGTCGAACGATACGTTCCCGACGGCGATGCATATTGCCGCAGTGCAGGCACTGCACGAGTACTTGTACACCCCGATGCGCGAGTTGCGCGCGACCCTGGCAGAGAAGAGCGAAACGTATGCCGGGCTGGTAAAAATCGGACGGACGCATTTGCAAGACGCGACGCCGCTCACGCTCGGACAGGAAATCTCGGGCTGGGTATCGATGCTCGACCATACGCTGGCGATGATTGCGGAAAGCGAGCGCGGGTTTTATGAGCTGGCACTCGGCGGGACGGCAGTCGGTACGGGGCTGAATGCGCCGGTCGGCTTTGCGGAAGCCGTCGCGGCGGAGATTGCGGCGGAGACGGGGATGCCGTTTGTGACCGCGGCCAATAAATTCCACTCGTTGACGTCCAAGGACGCGTTTGTGTACAATCACGGCGCGATTGAGGCGGCGGCGATGAATGCGATGAAAATTGCCAATGACGTGCGCTTGTTGGCGTGCGGGCCGCGGGCGGGATTTGCCGAAATCGAGATTCCCGCCAACGAGCCGGGGTCGTCGATTATGCCGGGCAAGGTCAATCCGACCCAGTGCGAAGCCTTGACGATGGTGGCGTGCCGCGTGCACGGCAATGCGGCGACGATTGCGATGGCGGCCTCGCAGGGGCATTTTGAGCTGAATGTATTCATGCCGGTGTTGATGGATGCGTACCTGGAGTCGGTGCGGCTTTTGGGTGATGCGCTTCGTTCGTTTGACGTGCACTGCGCGACGGGGATTACCGCAAACGAAGACCGCATCCGCGAAGGTGTCGAACGCTCGCTCATGCTGGTGACGGCGTTGGCGCCGCATATCGGCTACGAAAAGGCGGCGGAAATCGCCAAGACCGCGCATCGCGAGCACAGCAGTCTGCGCGAGGCGGCGCTTTCGCTGGGCTATGTGACGGCGGACGAGTACGACTGCTATGTGGTGCCCGCCGATATGGTGCACCCGAAATAAGCGCCGCGAAAAGCGACGGCGAGATGTACACTGCGCCCCCGGTCGGGCAGAAAAATCAAGATTGTTTTAGACGGGCTGACCTCGGCACTCTTCCGGGGTCAGTCCTTTTCGATGCGCCTGTCGCACTGCGTGCCCCGACAGAGGCGTATCGGGGGTACATTCTCCGCACACTTTTGGCCGCAATCTCATTCTCCTGCGTTGACACGCATCGTTTCGTCCGAATACCGCTTCGGTTGCGGGCATCGTCCGAATTGTTGCCGTATCGGGTCGAGTGTTAGTCGGTATGAGCCGCTTGCGGCGGACAGATTGGGCGGCACGGCGTGGCGGGCGGCGGTCGCGGCAGTATGTCAAGGTATCGCCAACTATCTGTCATGGCAAAGTAAATCAAAACTAGCCATTGGTGTCGGTGCAGTCGTCTGCTAAGATAGCAGTCGAGGAGGGACAACTATGGGTGTACGAAAATTGACATTGGCCGGTATGATGGCGGCCGCGGCATTGATTTCTTTTGTGTATTTGCGGATGGAGATTCCGCTCTTGTTCGGCTTGACGGGGAAGGTGTACATCGGCTATACTTTTATCCTGCTGACGGGCTTGCTGGCGGGGCGCTGGTACGGTGCGTTTGCCGGTGCGGTCGGGCTGACCTTGGCGGATGTGATGGCGGGGTACCTGACGAGCGCGATTCCGACGTTTTTCTCATTCTTGATTATGGGCTACGCGGCGGGGGTGCTTGCGGATCGGTGGCGCGCCGGGCGCGGGGAAACGAAATCGATGGTACTGACGGTGTCGTCGCTGGCGTGCATCATCTTCGGTCTGGCGGAGCCGATTATCCGCTCGACGTTCAAGTACTTCGTGCTCGGTTATCCCTTGCCGATGGCCATCGGGGCGGCGGGCAATGTGCTCTTTGCGACAGTGTTGAGCGCGGTGCCGTCGATTATCCTGGCGGGCATGCTGTACAGCGCGTTGCGGCGGGCGATGCCGCAGGAGACGGCGGCGATGATTGCTTCGCGCTGACGGCGCCTGATGTCCGGAGCGCATGCGGTGACTGTGTCAATTGATTGTATTTTGCATGTAAATATAATCATGCTATAATATTGACATAGGCTCGTGGAAGACGAGCGACCGCATAAAGGAGGAGACATATGAAGAAGTGGTTATTGGGAACGGCTGTCGCGATGTCGGTGCTCGCACTGGCAGGCTGCGGCAGTGACAAGCCGGCAACAACGGCGCAATCGACGGGCTATCCGGTGCAATGGGAAGAGCAGCTGGACGGCACGTCCTATCAGGAAAAGGTCGCGCAAGCGCCGCAACGGGCAGTATCCATGTCGCAGGCGACGACGGAAATGTTGCTCGCGCTGGGCTTGGAAAAACAGATGGCCGGTACGGCATTCAAGGAAGAAGATATCTACGAACCGCTGCAGGCGGCGTATGACAAGGTGCCGGTACTCGCGGAAAAATGGCCGTCCTATGAAGTCTTTATCGCGGCCAAGCCGGACTTCACGACCGGTTGGCCGGTACCGTTCACCAAACGGGGTATCGAAGCAAGCAAAATCCGCGAAGCGGGTGTGCCGATTTATGTACCGGATTCCATGCAAAAGGATGATGCGACACTGGATACATTGTTTGCCGATATGCTGACGTTGGGCAAGATTTTCAACGCATCGGACAAAGCGGAAAAATGGGTCGCCGATCAGAAAAAACAACTGGCGGCGGCACAGGACAAGCTCAAAAACTTGCCGGAAAAACGTGTATTTGTTTATGACTCGGAAGATGAACAGCCCTTTACCGTGTTTGAAGGCTATACGACGAGCGTACTGAACCTCATCGGCGCGAAAAACGTCATGAGCGGTCTGGGCACGGACAAAACCTGGGCGAAAGCCAGCTGGGAAGATGTCATCGCGCAGGATCCGGAATACATCATCATCGTGGACTACGGCACGAGCATCCGCAACACGGATGATTTCGACGGCAAGGTCGCGGCACTCAAAGCCAATCCCGCCCTGCAGAATATGACGGCAGTCAAAGAAGGGCATTTCATCCGCGTCAAGCTCTCGGAAATCACTCCGGGCGTGCGCACGGTCGCCGCGCTCGAACGCTTGGCCAAGGAAATTCACGGCTTGCAATAATCATGCACATACAAAACACACCTCGAATGCGGCGAGGTGTGTTTTTGTGTGCGTGTATTCAGGCGAGGACGGGGTAGCGTTTGCCGTCGGATTCAATAATGCGGAACGGCACGCCGAAGACGTCGGTCAGGAGCCCCTCTGTCATGATTTCGGTCGGTGCGCCGCAGGCGACGAGCCGGCCACCGACGAGGACAGCGACAGTATCGCAGTAGCGATACGCCAGCGTGAGGTCATGCAGGGTCATGACAATCGTGCCGGGAAACGCCTGCAGGAGCTGCATGAGCTCGACTTTGAAACGGACGTCGAGGTGATTGGTCGGCTCGTCGAGGATGATCGAGTCGGGCTCTTGCGTACCGGCGCGCGCGATTTGGGCGCGTTGGCGTTCGCCGCCGGAGAGTGTGCCCAGTGTCCGCGCGGCCAGCGGGAGGGTCCCCGTGATGTCCATGTGGTGCCGCGCGATGTCGTAGTCCCGTTGGCGATAGCCGAGGAAACGGTCGGTATGGGGGTAGCGTCCCATGAGGACGGATTGCTCAACGGAGAGCGCTCCCTCCGTATCGGTGGCAAATTGGGTGAGGACGGCGAGTTTGCGCGCCAATTCGCGCGGCGGATAGTCGCCGATCGGCCGTCCGTCGAAGTGAACGGCATCGCCGGCGGGCAGGTCACCGTACAGGTGACGGAGCAGCGTCGTCTTGCCCGAACCGTTCGGGCCGATGATGCCGAATCGTGCGCCCGTCGGCACGGTCAGCGAGATATCGTGCAAGAGTTCGGTTTGCGCGATGCGATAGTGTAAATGCGAAATCTCCCACATTATCGTTCACCTCCGTACGCACGACGAATCAGCGCGATAAAGAGCGGCGCGCCGATGAGTGCGGTCAAGACCCCGATGGGGAGTTCCTCCGGTCGAAACAGTGTCCGTGCCGCAGTGTCGGCGACGACGAGAATCGTGCCGCCCGTCATGGCACAGAGCAGTCCCAATGACAGGTGCTGCGGCCCGATGAGGCGGCGCGCCATATGCGGGACGATAAGACCGATAAAGCCGATGACTCCCGTGTGGGCGACGGCGATCGCAATCGCCAGCGACGACAGTACGATGAACAGCCATTGGAGGCGGCGCACGCTCAGCCCCAGCCGGGCGGCGGCGTCACGTCCCAAAAGCAGCAGGTCGAAATCATTGTGAAAGAGCGTAATCACCGCGACCCAAATCGCGGCGGTGATACCCAGCAGCCAGACGGACGACCACTGTAGACCGCCGAGCGAGCCGACCAGCCAAAACATCGCACTGCGGACCTGCGCTTCATTGTTGGACGAATAAATCAGCGTTGTCGTGAGTGCACCGAAAAACGCATTGATACCCATCCCGAGCAGGACGAGAAAGACGGGATTATCCCGCCGTCCCATCAAGACGAGGACGCAGGCCATCGCGAGCAATGCGCCCAAGAAGGCCGATACATACGTCGCGCCGCCGCCGAGAAAGGAAAACCAGCCGAGCAATATTGCGCCGACCGCACCGGTCGAGGCACCGGCGGAGACACCGAGCACATACGGCTCGGCGAGCGGATTGCGCGTCAGCGTCTGCATGACGAGCCCTGTCGTGGCGAGGATGACGCCGGCGGCAAAACCGGCAAGGATGCGCGGTGCGCGCACCATCTCCACGAGCACATGCGAGACCGCCCGCGCGCCCGATTCCGCGCCGGTGACGGCGGCGGACAAAATCGCGGTGACTTCGGCGGCCGGTACATCGACCGAGCCGAAATAATGCGCGCCGATAATCACCAGCAGCGAGACCAGCAGTCCCGCCAACAACTTCCCTGTTTTCATCGAATCCCTCTTTTCTTTCATGTAATTCTTATTCAGTATACAGGAATCGTTTTCATTATATCATGTGCTTACGAGATTGCGGGCAGAAAAACGACGGAACCCGATGTACGGTATTCCGTCGGTGGGATTGGCTGTGTTACCATTCCTTTCGTAATTCGGGGTCGTTGTACACGCTGTCCAAAACGTCGACTGGCATCTCATCGCCGACTTCTATTCGTAGGATGTATTGCCCCGGATAGGTCAGCATGACCTTGAACGGTTGCTCCACTACGATGCCGTAGGGAGTCGTGCCGCGCAGTCTTCCCGTGACGGCAATGATATCCTTGCCGGTGTCTTTGTCGCCTTGCAACAAATCTCGTCGCTCGGCCGCCACATCAAAAAACTCCGCGCTGCTCGGATTACTCATGCTGACTGTCAGCAGATCCTTGGAATTGCGTATCGCTTCGTCTTCTTCCGAGGAGGTCAGCCCGTTTTCCCGCATAAACAGACTTGACCAAAGCGAGGGCTTATCGCCGGAGCCGGCGGTGTCGCTGTCGTCATCGATGACGAGCATGCATCCGCCGATAAGCATGAAGATAATCAACAGAATAATCAGGCAACCGATGCATCCCGCTGAGGAATTGCCGCCGTCATCCGCGGAATCGTTTGTTTCAATCGGTAGTTCGGAGAGATTGTTTTCGGTCATGGTTTTCTCCTCTCGGCCACGCTGTCGGCATCTACAGCCGATACAGACTGTACGCTGCGGTCGTGTGCATGCCGGCAGGCAAAATGGGCAATGAATACATTAAAAATATTATAATGAAATAAGCTACAGATTTATTATATACGAAGTGTTCTTGCCGTGCAACATGGGAATGTTGGCAACAAGGCGGCATATGCAGTGTGTGAACCGGATTTCTTCGGCCAATCGAACGCATCGCCCCGAACAGATGATAATCGGACGGCAGGTGGAGAGAAAAATGAACCGCGCCCGACCGAGGGGCCGGGCGCGGTGTGTCGTGCCGGGAAGACTTCGTCAGAGACGGGTGACGGAGTCTTTGCGTTGCAAGAGGAAGGCCGGAACCAGTCCCGCAAGGCAGCCGATGACAATCGTCGCCAGCACAATCAGGAGCGGCTCGGGGAGCAGAGTGAGCGGGAGGGTGACGGCGGTCTTGTGGGCGGTGAGTGTCGCCAGCAGCGCATAGCCGCCCGTTCCGATGAGGTAGCCGACGAGTGCGCCGACACCGATGACAAAGAGATTTTGCCAGAGGTAGATGCGTACCAACTCGCCCGAGGTCGCACCCAAAATCCGCAGGACGGCGCGTTCACGGAGTCGCCGCAGGCCGGCCAGGTAGAGCGTGAAGAGGACAATGAGCAACGTGAGCAGCAGCAGGACGCCGGCCAGTGCCCGCCATACTTCTTCGCCCTGTCCCAGCAAGGCAAAGAGACGGATGATGAGCTGCGCCGGGAAGACCAACTGCGCATCGGGCGAGGATTGGAATTGCTGTGCCAGACGCATGGCTTCCCCGTAGCCGACGGGTTGAATCATAATCGCGGTGACTTCGCCGACGTGATTGTCCGCGTCGTGCTCGTGGTCATGCGCATCGGTCGTTCCCGCGGCGTGGTCGTGGCCGTCATGCTCGTGGTCATGCGCATCGGCATCTCCCGTCGCGTGACTGTGGGCGTCATGCTCGTGGTCATGGTGATGATCGTGCGCGATCCAAATCGAGCGGATGTCGGTCAGGATGACTTGGTCATACGGCCCGTCGACGGGTGCCAAGATGCCGACGACCGTGTAGGTCTGGTCTTCGTGGACGTGCCCTACGGCGTGCATGCCGTGCACGGAGTGGAAGGTATCACCGATGGCGAGCGCGCCGTCTTCGGCCACCCGTGCGCCGATGACCGCCTCAAAGGGGGCGGCAAAGGCGCGACCTTGTGCGACCTTGAGCCACGGGGCGTCCTTGGGCCGCGGGGCGTAGGCAAATATCGATTCGTCCGTGCCGGCAATGCGATAGCCCGCGTAGTTGTCACCGTACGCGAGCGGGACGGCCATGCGGACATTCGGATTGGCTTTGACATCGGCAAACGTTTGCGCCGACAGGTTGCCGAGCGGACGGTCTTGCAGAAAGACGGTGTTCAGTGTCAGCTGGTAGGCACTCCCTTTACTGCCGATGAGTTGCGGAAACGGATCGGTCGCCACCGTCAGCCCGCGGACGAGTCCGTGCGTGAGTGAGGCGACAAAGACCGACGCGGCGACGGTCAGGGCGATGATGACGACAAGCAGCGCCGTCTGCAGCGGCGAACGTCGCAATTCGCTCCATGCGATATGACGCAGCATTATATCCCTCCTTGCGGTAACTGCAGTTGCCGCGCAAAATGCGCCATGACGGCGGGATCGTGGGTGGCCACGATGAGTGTCGCGCCGGTCGTACGGCTGTACTGCAGCAGTATATCGATGATACGCTTCGTATTGTCGCGATCGAGGTTCGCGGTCGGTTCGTCGGCGAGCAGGTAGCGGGGGCGTTTAATCAGCGCCCGCGCAATGGCGGTACGTTGCTGTTCGCCCATGCTGAGACGATCGCTGCGGCTGCCGGCCAGATGCGCGATACCCAGCTCTGTCAGCAGTGCCGTAATTTCGTCGTCACTTGCCGCGGTACGGCCGAAATAGGCACCAGCGCGGACATTGTCCATGACAGTGAGTGAGGACAACAGGTTGAATTGTTGCAAGACGTAGCCGAGCGATTCGCCGCGGCGGCGGGCACGGACTTCTTCCGTGGCGGCGGATATGCATTCGTCGTCAAGCGTGACCGTGCCGCGCGTCGGCGTAATCAGCCCCGCGATGCAGTGCAGCAAAGTGGATTTACCCGAGCCGCTCGGCCCGATGAGTGCCCACTGTTCGCCGTCGGCGATTTCCCAGTGCGGCAGTGTCAAGACTTCCCGCGTGCTTTCTCCGTCGGGATACAGATGATGAATATCGTTGAGTACCAGCATCGTTCCTCCTGTTCAGGCATCAATTCGACGGGCGGCAATCCGCACCAGACTGACAAATCCCGTTTCGGGGTCGACACGGCTGCCGAGGCTCAGACGCCCCGTGACGCGGATCGGCGCGTCAAAGGGGAGTGCGGTCACCGGTTCGGCCAATTCGACCACGACGATGTTGTCCGGCCATTCGGCATCGCTCGAACAAAACGGGCAAATCGACATGGGCCATTCCGTCAGGACAAAGAAACGGATGGTGGGCGACAGCGGCGGTGCCATAAATCCCGACATGGTGACCTCACGACCGTCCAGACTGCGCAGTCGGTCGGACAGGATCAGACCCCGTGCGGACGCGCCGCTGTACATGTCACCGAAACGGATTTCCTGCGCCGCCTGCGCCGGTACGGCGGCCAAGAGCGTACAAAGAAGTAAGATGATGCCGAAGCACCATCTTACATACGGAATATGGGAATACCGTGACAGTCGTGCGCTCATTTGGCCGTCTCTTTCGCGTCGGCATGCAGGGCGCGCATGATTCCGAAGAAGATTTCCGTGTTGTCCATGACACCGCGGAAGTATTCCGAGCCGGGACCTTCCGCCATGACGATGATGTCATCGGCGGAGTGGACTTCCTGCGTTTCGAGGTACTGGGGCAGGTTGCCTTCGATGTAGCGTGCGCCTTGCGGGGCACGATAGGGATTGGCAATGATTTTGTCGTTTTCACCGACAATCGCGGGTGCGGTCGGTTTCGCTTGGAAACGATAGTTTTCGTAGTGGTCCGGGAAGTTGGCGTATTGGAAGGCCAGCGTGACACGCGGATCGGGATTGTCCGGATAGCCGTCGCCGTTCTTGTCGACAAATGTCGGCCAGCCGGCGGCGCCGTAGGTGCGTACGCCTTCGCGGCCGGTCTTGCCGTCGTTTTCATGGTAGGTACCCGTCAGGCTCAAACCGTGCGCATGGTCGGCGAGGACGACGATGAGGGTGTTGTCGCCGTGTGCCTTCGCCCAGTCGCGGGCATAGGCGATTGCCTGGTCGAATTCGATGGCGTCATAGACGGCGCGTTGCCAGTCCATGGTGTGGAGCTGCTTGTCAATCGACGCGCCTTCCGACATCAGGTAGAAGCCGTTCGGATTTTGGCTGAGATGATCGAGCGCTTTGGCGGTCATTTCCACCAGGTTCGGCTGATCGTTGAAGCCTTTCGTGACCTCGGGGTTAGGACGGAATTCGCGATCCATGTAGACATTCATATGGCTCATGGTAAACAGCCCCAAGAGCGGTTTATCTTTCGGAGCGGCGAGCATTTGGGTGCGGTTTTCCGCAAAGGTAAAGCCCGCTTCTTCAAAGGCCGCGATGATATTGTGTTCGTCCTTGCGTTTCGAGCCGGGAGTCGACAGCGGGAGGAACGAGCGCGCCCCGCCGCCCAAGAGAACATCGGGGCGGTGCATCTCGGCGAGAAAATCCGCCGCGATAAACGGCTCTTCCGCGCGCCGGCGGGTATGTGCCGAGACGGCGGCGGGAGTGGCATCCGTGACGGCCGAGGTCGTGACCATGCCGACGCTCATGCCGCGGGTGCGTTGCATAAATTCATTGATATTTTCCACTTTCGGGTCGTCGAGCGGGTCGGGGGTACGGTTGGCATAGACGCCCATCGCGTTGACGACGGACTTGTGGCCTGTATTGTACGCCGAGGCGCTGTTGGCCGAGTCGGTGACAATCGAGTCGTAGCCGGAGGTCGTGACCAGTCCCATCGCGGGCATCTGCTCCATGGCCAGCAGGCCGTCGTACTTGCCTTCCGTAATCCCGCGCGACAAGATGCGGGCGGCTTGCTTGACCTGCATGCTCATGCCGTCGCCGACGAAGAGAATGACATTCTTCGCACGTTTCGGCGCTTTTTCCCGTACGACATCATAGGTCACGGTGCGTCGGTACGTACCGGTCGGGCTGACCGCACTCACGGAAAGTGTGACCGGACCGGTCTTGGCAAACGACACATTGTCGATGCGCAGTGAGGTGTAGTCATCATGTACGGTGCGGGTAAGCCGGCCGCCGAGTACTGTTTCGATCGGTTTTCCGTTGAGCGTGATGCGGACATCGGTGAGGTCGGTCGCGGCGATTTCGACTTCAAAGTCAAATCGCTGCCCCTGCCAGAATTTGGCGCGGTCAATCGGCAATACGGTAATGCCGGTGTGTTCCGCGCTTTGGGCGCGGCGTTCCTGCGCTTGCGACCACTGGGCGTGGGCGGCCGGATTGATGTAGACACTGCGGCGCGCGGAGCCGTCGAAGTCCGCCGCCTGTGCGGCAAGCGGTGCGGCGAGCGCCAAGCCGATAGCCGCCGCCAGGAATGAACGAGATACGTACGAATGCATAATATCCTCCTTTAATCATTGATTGCTTTCAGTATAGCAAGGCCATGTCATCATCACAGCCAAGCGACGGTCAAATTGTGTACGGTCTCGGTAAAACTTTGCGGGGGAGGAGGCGGTCACCTGCCGCCACGTCGGCGAAAGAAGACGCGGAAGGACGGCGCGCGCGGCGACCGACGTGTGTCAAGAGGATGCTCGGCATTGTCAAATGCACGTCAAACGGGCATGCAAAAACGCCTTGCGGTGCGCAAGGCGTTTGGTGATACGCGATTACTGTTCGTCGAGCAGGACGACCGGTTTGATGAGGTCGGCCGGTTTGTTGCGCATGAGCGCGAGTGCGTCCGGCAACTTGTCCATGCCGTGGAAGATATGGGTGACGAGGCTCTCTACGTCCAGCCGGCCGGCTTGGATCATCGCCAGCAGCTGCTCCATCCGCCGCCGGCCGCCGGGGGTCAGACCGCCGCGGATCTCCTTGTGCGCCATGCCGGCGCCCCATTCCGCGCGCGGGATGGACAGCGTGTCGCTGCCGCTGAAGTAGTTGACATTGCTGATAATGCCGCCCGGTTTGACCATGCGCACTGCTTGGGCAAGGACGTCGACCGACCCGCCGGCAATGATGACACGATCGACGCCGCGGCCATCGGTCAGCGCAAGGATTTGCTCATCAATCGGACCTTCTTTGTAGCTGATGATATGATTGGCGCCGTATTGTTTGGCGACCTTGACGGATACGGGGCGTGTACCGACCGCAAAAATCGTGCCCGCACCGCGCAACGCCGCCCCTTGCAGGGCCATCAGACCGACCGCGCCGATGCCGATGACCGCGACGCTGTCCCCGTAGCCGATGTCGGCGTTTTCCGCGCCGTGCAGTCCCGTCGTCGCCATGTCGCAGAGCATGACGGCGTGTTCCGGTGCGAGCCAGTCGGGAAGTGTCGCCAAGTTGCTGTCGGCGTCATTGACGTGGAAGCATTCGGCGAAGACGCCGTCTTTGAAGTTGGAAAATTTCCAACCGGCGAGCATACCGCCCGAATGCATCGGATAGCCGGCTTGCGATCGTTCCGCGCCCCAGTCGGGGGTAATCGCCGGTACGATGACGCGATCGCCGGGGGCGAAATCACGCACTTCCGCGCCGACTTTGACGACGACGCCGACGGCTTCATGCCCCAAAATCATGTCGTGGCGTTCGCCGATCGCCCCTTCGTAGACCGTGTGAATGTCCGAGGTGCACGGTGACACGGCCAGCGGGCGGACGAGCGCATCCCGTGCGGCCGGTGTCGGTGCGTCTTTTTCCAAGAAGCCCACTTCGTTGGGGGCCAACATTGCAAAACCTTTCATCATCATCCCTCCGTATAGATTAGTATCTATATTGTAACATAAACCGCCATGAGAAAATAACCGTGCCGCAAGCGGCGATGCGTTTTGCGCATGCAAGAAGAGTGCGTGCACGGCATTCGTTTGCCGATACGCAAGGCGTGCGGCAGTGCGAATCGTGCTATAATTGAAATGATTCAATATATATGATGGCAGGTAAGGAGTGAACGGATGAATATTTATCTATTGGCACATAGCGGTGTGGCTGTCGAATGGGATGACGGCGTGGTGATTGTGGATGCGTGGCAGGATCCGGCGGGGCATCTGCCACGCTTGACGGCGGGGCGGCGGCCGGTGTGGTGGCTGGTGACGCATGCCCATGCCGATCATTATGCGCCCGCGTTGCTGGCGCAGTATGCGGCGGACGCGGCGGGTATCGTTCTGGCGGCGGAATGCCGGGCGGACGGTCTGCCTGCTGAGAAGGTCACCACCGTCGCGCCGGGCGATACGGTGACGCTCGGCGACCTGACGGTACGGACCTACGGCTCGACGGATACGGGCGGCTCGTATGCCGTGACGACGCCGCAGGGACGGATATTTCATGCGGGGGATTTGAACTGGTGGCACTGGACGGGTGAACCCGAGGCGGACAATGAAGCCATGCGGGCGATGTTTCTGCGGGAAATGGCACCGCTGGATGGCATGGTGACGGATGTGGCGTTTTTCCCCGTGGACGATCGGCAGGGTCCGGCGCAGGAATGGGGCGTGCTGGACTTTTTGGAACGGGTGACGGTGCGGCGGCTCTTGGTGCCGATTCATCGCAACGGCGCGCCGTGGAAACCGTCGCTTTACTATCGCTGGAAGTATCGGGATGTACCCGTGTGGACCGGGCTGCGCGACGGTGACGTGCGGCAGGGGGTGTGAGATGTCGAGAAGTTGGTTATATATATTGGGATTGATGCTGGCGGGCAGTCTGGTGGTGGATATGTATCCGCTGTTGGTGGTGTCGATGGGGGTCAATCTCGTGATTCTAATCGGTTCGTACCTGATTTTGCGGCGCGATCCCTATGCCGACGTGCGCGGCAGCATGCTGTTTATTGTCGGGTTGGTCGGGATTAATATGCTGGCGGCGGTCGGGGTATTGTCCGGGATGATGGCGAATCTGGCCTTTATCGCGCTGTTGGTATGGTCGATGGCCGGCGGCGGTCGCAGTCGTTGAGACGGATGTCCTACAACAAACGGGCGACATGGCTGCTGGTCGTGACGGCAGTCCTATTGCCGGCGGCGTTTCCGTATCGGCAGACGTGGGTCGGCGGTCTCGTGACACATGCCGCGATGGCGGCGTTGGTCGGCGGGCTGGCGGATTGGTATGCGCTGAAGGCGCTGTTCGGGCGACCGCTCGGTATCCGCTGGCGGACGGACTGGATTGCCCGCAGTCAGCCGCGGATTGTGGCGTGGGGGCGGCAGATGGTCGTCGGTGAGCTCTTGACCGCGCGGCATCTGTATCGGATGGTGCAACGGTGTGCGCCGGCCGAGACACTGGCCGCGCATCTTGCCGCAGAGTGGCCGCGCCGACGCGAGCAGGTGATCCGGCAGGCGGCGGTATGGATGGCGCGTTTCGGCCCTCCCCGGCGGACGGCATGGACGGCATCGGCAGGGACTCCTGCGGCGAATCGGTTGGCGTCGCTTTGTCGTGCTCTTGCCGACGAGGTGACGGCGGCCGATGTGCAAGCGCTGTCAACCGTATGGACATCGCTACTGCGGTCTGACGCGGCACGGGACGCGGTGACGGACATCGTTCGCCGTTGGTGGGAGGCGGAACGCCGCCAGCATCCCTGGCGCTACCATTTGTGGACGGCCAACGGACGCACGGCGGAGACGGTGGCGGCGTCGGTGTTGGCACGAATCGAGGCGTACGGTGCGGCAGCACTTGCCTCGCCGCAGGCCGTGCGCGGTGTGCGCTGCCGGCTCTTGCGCCGGGCGCGGAAATGGGAGCGTGACGCGCGCCGGCGCGAGCGGGCGGACGATATCGTGAGCCGGATCGGAGTCGATTGGCCGGCGGTGCTACCGGAGGTGTGGACGCCGACCGCCTGCGAACCGATTGTCCGCGGACTGCTGGAGTCGGTAGAGGCGCAGGTGCGCCGTTTGTGGCAAGCACCGCATCGACGGCGGCAAGCGGAGCGGATGCTCATGGGGACGGCGGCGCGACTGCTGCCAAGGTTGCGGAATGCACTCGGCGATGCGGTCGAACGTGAGTTGTCGCGCATCAGCGGCGCGCAAATGGCGGACATGGCGGCGGCCAAGGTCGCGGCCGATGCGGCGATGATACGAATCACGGGGACGGTCATCGGCGGTGTGCTCGGGGCGATCTTTTTTGTGTTGTCGTGGTGGCTGAGGGGCGGTGCATTTCATGCGTAAATGGCGGCAGGCACATCTCGTCTGTGCAGGCAGTGCGGTGCTGTTTGCGACGGCGTGCGTACTGGAACTGCAGGCGCCGTCCGCTTGGACGCAGGGACTGTACTATACGACGCAAGTGGCACTGATCGGGTCGCTGGCGGACTGGTTTGCGGTGGCGGCGTTGTTTACCCGACCGCTCGGTATCCGCTGGCATACCGCGTTGATTCCCCGTCAGCGCGAGGCGGTCATTGCCGGTATACGGAGCTGGATGGAAGAGCGCTTGCTGAATCTTTCGTTGTGGGAAGAATTGGCCGCCGCGGCCGACGTCACGCGCCGGTTGCGTGCATGGCGGCAGGACGAGACGCATCGGCGCACGGTCCGCTCGTATGTGCGTAAGGCAGCGGTATCCGCGGCCAAGCGCGTGCCGACGGAAACGCTCGCCGCGACACTGGCGACCGTGGTGCGTCGCGAAGCGGCGTCCTACCTGACCCTGCCGCGGGTGGCCGCTTTGTGGGCAGCGCGACAAGGTGCGATGCGGACGGTCGGGGCACTCGGTGCGGCGGTGGAGCGGCGGTCGCAGACGGAATCCGCCGTGCGTCTCGTCGCCGCACTGCTGGCGGCGGCCGTGCGGGAAGAAACCGCCGCCGGTTGGGCGCACTGGGGACGGCGTTTGGCCGAGTGGACGGGCTGGCTGTCGTACGACGATGCGGCACGAAGCGTGCTGGCGGCGGTGCAAGCACAGGCGGCGGCATGGCGTGACGGGACCTCACCGACGGCTACGGCGGCGGCCGCGACACTGGCAGACAAGGTCGCTGAACTGGCGGCGGATGCGGTGTGGCAAGCCCGCTGGACACAGTGGCTGGAGCGGGTCCTGGCGGTATGCCCGCTGGAACGATGGCTCGAAGAAGAAATCGCCGCCCGCTTGGCCGACGTCGAACCGATTGCGACGGCGGTGTCGCAATCGGTAGAGGAGAAGATAGATGCGTGGCTGGGTGATGACGCGCGCATGGCGGCGACGGAATCACGCATCCGGGAGGGTATCGTCCGTTACGGTATGCAGTATCGGCAACAGCTGGGCGAGCTGGTCGCCGAGGTCTTGTCGGCGTATGACGAAGCGCGGCTCAATCGCTTTATCTTTACCAAGACGGAAGACGAATTGGCGGCGATTCGCATGAACGGCGCCGTGGTCGGCGCACTCATCGGTGCGGGTATCTGGGCCTTGCTCTACGGTGTGTATGCGCCGATTGTCGCAGGCGGGGGGATACTTGCATAACCCTTTCGTCCGTTCTACAATAAACAGATGAGGAGGGATACCTATGTTGGCAGATTTTAAAGCGTTTATCGCGCGGGGAAATGTGGTGGACATGGCCGTCGGTGTCATTATCGGCGGCGCGTTCGGCAAAATCGTCAGCTCACTGGTCAGTGACGTGATTATGCCGCCGATCGGCATGCTGTTGTCGGGGATTAATTTTAGAGACTTATTTATTAATCTGTCGTCGACACCGTATGCGACGATTGCGGAAGCCGAAGAAGCGGGCGCACCGATTATCAAGTACGGCCTGTTTATCAACAATGTCATCGATTTTCTCGTGATTGCGGCCGTGATTTTCCTGGTCATCCGACTGCTCGCGCGGATGCGGCCGGCGAAAGAAAAAGCCGTCACGGAAAAAGAATGTCCGTATTGCTGCAGTAAGATTGCCTTACAGGCGCGGCGTTGTCCGCATTGTACGGCGGAATTGACGGAAACAAAGTAAGGAGGGGTCGGTATGGAAGCGGTATTGGTGATTGACATGCTGCAGGATTTTATTGCGCCGGACGGGGCGTTGACTTGCGGCGAAGCGGGTGCGGCCATCGTGCCGGCGGTGCGCGAGGCATTGGCGGCGCGCCGGGCGGCCGGGGATGCGGTCATCTATCTGTGTGATTCACATCGGCCGGACGATGCCGAATTTGCGATGTTCCCGCCACATTGTCTGCAAGGCACGGCAGGTGCGGACATCATCGCGGAGCTGACTCCCCAAGCGGGAGACATCCGGATAGCCAAACGCCGCTACAGCGGATTTTTCGGCACGGATTTGGATATTACCCTGCGGGAAAAGGGTGTGACGCACATTCATCTCATGGGGGTTTGTACGAATATCTGCGTACTGTATACCGCCGCCGACGCACGCAATCTCGGCTACAAGGTGACGGTCGATGCGCGGCATGTGGCGAGTTTCGACGCGGCGGCGCATACGTGGGCGCTGGCGGAAATGAAATCGACACTGGGTTGTACGGTCATTGCATAAGAAAAACACCGACTGCGGTCGGTGTTTTGTATTGCGGTAAATAGGGAAATTCCCGTAAGGGGAAGGGGCCTTCTCAGCGTAAGCGGTATTCCACGCCAAGGGTAATGCGGCGCGGGTCGGTATAGAATGCGGAGCGGCGACTGTCCCGTGCCAAATCGCGACGGTCGAGCAGGTTGTCGATGCCGAGGGTCATCGTGGCCGCGTCCGAGAGGCGGTAGCGGGCATGGAGATTGAGCAGCAGCAGGTTGCCGATGCCGTTCGGGCGGGCGATGAGGGTGTTGCCGTTCAGCTCGATGTCCCACTGTGCGGTGTGCCGGCCGACGGCGGCCGCCGCTTGCCAGCGCGCACCGCTGCGGACAAAGGGCGCGCCCGCTTTGTCTTGTTCACGGGCATCGGCATAGGTCAGCGTCGCGTCGGCGTACCAGCCGGCGGCGGGGCGATAGCGATAGGACAGCTCGATACCGTCAGTGCGGACTTGGCCGATGCGGGTGATATGAATCTTGCCGCGTTTGCGCTGTTTTTCGATTTTGTGGTCGACATCGGTATGGAATACCGCCACTTGCCATCGGCTGTCACCGTGGCTGCGACGCCAACCCGTTTCGTAGCGTCGTGCCGTTTCGGGCGTGTGGGCGTCGAGACGACTCATATTGCTGAAATAATCACTCACGCTCGGCATGGCAAAGGATTTGCCGATGGCGGCATACCATTCGTCGGTGGCGGAGAGGCGATACGATTGCTCCCATTTCGGCAGCCAGGCGTGCGTACGGCCGGCGAAATCATCCACGAGGGAGAATCCCAGCGCCAAGCGGCTTTCGTAGCGGGCATTCGGCGTCCAGCGATAGCCCAGCTCGCCGTCCCATTGCGTCCGTCGCCCTTGTCGCGTGCTCCCGCGCAGGCCGCGGTATTCTTCCGTCCCGACGGCGGCGCGCAGTGTCCACAGGCCGTGCGGATTGCGGGCCAACTCTTGACGCCAATCGGCGCGCCAAGTGCGGGCGCGGTAATCCGTATCACTGATTTCCGTCCGGCCGTCCGCCCGGTACGTCGTGTAATACCGTGTGCGATCGCCGTAGCCGAGGGTCAATTGTGTGCGGTCGGTATGGTAGACGGCGGTGAGATAGTTCGCGGTGAGTGCCCAGCGTCCGTCCCACGTTTCCGTGCCGCGCGGGTCGGTATCGCCCCAGATTGAGCGCGTACTGCTGTGATTGGCAAAGACGCTCCAGCGCGGGTGCAATTCGCCCGCTACATAGACCGAGGTCTGCTGCCCCGGACGGCGATGGTCGTAGATGCCGCGTTCATCGGCGGGCGACGTTTGTTCCGTACCGCCGTCGCGCAGGTGGCGGACGCCGACATGCCAGGCGGGCGCCGCTACGTCTACGGCCAGTGTGCGGTCACCGCGGTCGGAACGGCGGAGGTCCAGGCGGGTGTCCGTGCCGTGCGTTTGGGCGGCGGTCACGATATTAATCGCCCCGCCGGTACCGTAGGCGGCACCGCCGTTCGGCAAGACTTCGATGCGTTCGACGGCGGCCAGCGGCAATGAGGACAGCGGCAGGCGGGCCGTGACGGCCAGCGGCACGCCGTTCAACAAGACGGTCGCGGGCGCGGAGGCACCGCGTAGGCGGACTTCCGTGCCGTGATTACCGTAGTCGACATGGTCGGCGCCGAACGACGACATGCTCACGCCCGGCATTGTACGCAAGGCGGCACTGAGTGTTTGTACGCCGCTGCGGGCAAAATCCTCACGGGTGCGTACCGCGGACGAGGCCAGCGTTTCATGCGCCATCGCTCCCGGCACCGCGATGCGATCGGCCGATACGACGACCGGAGCCAGTTCCAAGTCGGCCGCAAAGGACGTGCCGCCGACGGTGGCCGCCGCGAGCAACAATATGCATAATTTTTCATTCATCATCATAAAAACCCCTTATCCGATTCGATGTCCGAATCTGTTTATCGTACCGATTATATGCGTCGATATCGCGTAAAACAAGCACAATAGACGCATTTTCGGATACGGGTTCGGGATAGTCGATATGACTTGAAAGAATGCTGATAATCTGCTTTGTGCATGCGGGCAAACGGTCCGACAACGGTGCAAACAAAGGACGGTTGAGCAATTGTTCAGGCGTTATCATAGTGATGAAGAATCAAATGAATAAATATTCATTGATGGGCGGTCCGTCGTTCTCGCGGGAGGTATTCATCATACAGGCGGGGGAGGGCGAAACCGGGCGGGCGGTCTGTCGACGCGTCCTCGCGGGAAAAGTAGGACGAGGCGGGCGGACTATGTTATAATAATAACTGACGAGTTTTGTTCGGAATCGTAAGACGAGAGCAGTGCATCGGAAATTTACAGTACAGGAGGTTTTATTCTTGGCAAAAGGAAAATTACAAATTATCCCCTTGGGGGGACTGGGCGAGATCGGGAAAAATATGACGGTCTTTCGCTATGGCGACGACATGGTGGTGCTGGACGCCGGTTTGGCGTTCCCGGACGACGATATGTTGGGCGTCGATATCGTCATTCCGGATTTTACGTACCTGGTGGAAAATCAGGACAAAATCCGCGCGATTGTCATCACGCACGGGCATGAGGACCATATCGGGTCATTGGCGTACTTGCTCAAAGAGATTTCCGCGCCGGTCTACGCGACGCGACTGACCTGCGGACTGATTGAGGGCAAGCTCAAGGAGCAACGCATCGGTAAGTACAAACTCAATGTGGTCAAGGCGGGCGATGAAATCAAAATCGGTGCGTTTACGGTGGGATTTTTCCACGTCAATCACTCGATTCCCGATTCCTGCGGGATTTACTTCCGCACGCCGGTCGGGGTCGCCGTCCACAGCGGCGATTTCAAAATCGACTACACGCCGGATGACGGCAAGTTGATGGATATACAGAAATTGTCCGACTTGGGCAATAAGGGCGTACTCGTCTATTGCGCCGACTCGACGAATGCGGAGAGGCCGGGGCATACGCCGTCGGAGAAAATCGTCGCCAACGCGCTGTTGCGTGTCTTTGAAGGGGTCAAAGGGCGGATTATTTTGGCGACCTTCGCCTCGAATGTATCGCGTGTCCAGATGGCGGTGGATGCGGCCCTGGTCAACGGGCGCAAGGTCGCCGTATTCGGTCGCTCGATGGTCAATGTCGTCGGGATTGCACGCGAGATGGGCTATCTCAAAGCTCCGGAAGGGACATTCATCGAAGCGGATGAATTGTCACGCTATCGGGAAGATCAGGTGCTGATTATCACGACGGGCAGTCAGGGTGAACCGATGGCGGGACTGTCGCGGATGGCGGACGGCTCGCATCGCCAGATTCAGATTCGGCCGGGAGATACGGTCATCCTGTCGGCGTCGCCGATTCCGGGGAACGAAACGAGTGTCGGCCGGACGATTGACAAGCTGATGCGGCGCGGGGCCAAGGTCGTCCACGGCCGCGAACAGAATGTCCACGTGTCGGGGCACGGATCGCAGGAAGAATTGAAGTTGATGCTGTCGATTTTGCGGCCGAAGTATTTTATCCCGATGCACGGCGAATACCGGATGCAACGGACGCATGCGGAATTGGCTGAAGGCATGGGGGTCAAGAAGGAAAATATTTTTGTCGGCGATAACGGCCAGATTTTTGAATTTACGTCCAAATCGGGTCGCATGGGCGATAAAGTCCAAGCGGGCAAGGTCTATGTCGACGGCCTCGGGGTCGGCGATGTCGGCAATATCGTCATCCGCGATCGCCAGCAACTGTCGCAGGACGGCATGGTAATTGTGACGATGGTCATGGAAAAAGGATCGGGGCGCATTATCGCCGGCCCGGATATCGTCTCGCGCGGATTCATCTATATGCGTGATTCGGAGGCGCTGATTCGGGAAATGAGCAAGCGCGCCGATGCGGTGATTGACCGGTGCGCGGACAATCATATCAAGGAATGGAATGTCATCAAAACACAAGTGCGTGATACCTTGTCGCGCTATATCTATGAAAAAACCCGGCGACGTCCGATGATTTTGCCGATTATTCAGGAGGTGGATTAATGACGCCGCGCACTTCTTCTACACGTGCGCTGACGGAGTCGGGAATGACGGTGGGGATCGCCGTCATTCTTTCGCTTATCGGTATCTATGTGCCGCTGTTGTCGACGGTGGCGCTGCTGGTTTGGCCGGCGCCGATTGCGTTTCTCGGCGTGCGCCACGGGATGCGTTGGTCGTCGATGGCGGTCGCGGCCGCGATGGCGATTTTGATGATGACGGTCGGGCCGGTGCTGGCGACGGGAATCGGGCTCTTGTTCGGCACGATGGGGATCGCACTCGGTGAAGGCTATCGCCGCCGTTGGGGCGGGGGACGGCTCATGCTGGTGACGATGACGGTGTTTTTGCTCGGGTTTGCGATGCAATTTTTCCTGTCGTTGTACGTCATGGGGGTGAATATTTTCGAGTTGTACCAGCAGACGATGGCGCAGGCGACGGAGCAGGCGTTCCGGACGCTGGACTCGATGGGGTATAATTCCGTCGAGCTCAAGCAGGCCAAAGACGCCTACTTGGCGCAGCAGGCACAAATCAAGCTGCTGATGCCCTTTGTCGTCATCTCCGCGGGCGCGATGATGGCGTATCTCAATATTCTGATTTCCCGTGCGGTGTTGCGCCGCTTGCGCATCGATATTCCGCCGTTTCCGCCGGTCGCGGAATGGGAAATGCCGCGGGCGACGCTGTATGTGTATGTAGCGGCGATACTGGTCGGGTACTTCGGGGCGGACTTCGGTGCGGCGGCGGAGATTGTCACGACCAATATCAAGGTCGCTTGTATGTATATGCTGTGGGTGCAGGGCGTGGCCGTACTGTTTTGGTGGGTGCGCCGCTTCCCGCAGTGGAAATGGTTGCGTTGGGTCGGTCTGGTATTGAGCGTCTTCGTGCCGATGGTGATGGCGATGCTCTTCTTTGCCGGACTGATCGACATGGCGATTAATTATCGCAAACGGCGACAATATCGCTGAGGCGATGGTCGCCGCCGCGTAAGGCGGTAAGGGGGAACTATGGAACTGCGCGACATTTGGCGCAAACGTCGCGGTGAGAGGGTGTACGGCGGTATGATTGTCGCCCTGCTCGGCGTGATTGCTTGCTTTAATCCGATTGTGGCGGTGCTCAGTGCGATTTTGGCGGTGGGCGTATACTGGATGCTCAAAAAGACGCAATCCGATCAGGATGAGCAGATTAATGCGTACTTGGACAGTGTCTCGACGGGCGTGACGGAAGCGTCCAGCTATGCGATTCGCAACTTGCCTATCGGGATTGCCATCATCGACCAAAAAAGTCACTTGGTTTGGGGCAACTCCGTTTTTCGCGATTGGCTGGAGGATATCGAAGAAGGCGAACGCCTGCAAAAAATCGTACCGGATACGCAGTTGGCCAAGCTGTGGGGCAAATCGGGGCATTTCTTTACGCGGATTAAGGATGCGCATTATCGGGTGATTTACAAATACCTGGATTTGCGCGACCGTCCGGACGGTGATGAAGGCTACCTGTTGCTGTACTTTGACGACATCACGGAAGCCGAAGAGCGCAGGCAGGCCTGCGAAGCGGCCATGCCGGCGTTTTGCTATATCCAAATCGACAATCTGACGGAAATCACGTCGGAGTTGACGGAAGTCCAGCGTTCCGCGCTGTGGTCGGAGGTCAATACGTGCGTGTTGGATACATTCGACCGTTTGGACGGGTTTATCAAAAGCTACAGCAACAATAACTACATCGCCTGCATCAGCCGGGCGTCGCTCGATCGGTTGATGGCGACGAATTTCGACATTCTCGACAAGGTGCGCGCAATTCACACCGTCAACCGGATTCCGGTGACGCTCAGTATCGGCTGCGCCTATCATGAAGGCGCATTCCGGGAGCAGGCGGAGCAGTCGCGGCTCAGTCTGGATTTGGCACTCGGTCGCGGCGGCGATCAGGCGGTCGTGCGCTTATCCGAGGATACGAAGACATTCGGCGGCAAGAGTAAGGCCGTCGAAAAAAATACGCGCGTGCGTGCACGTGTGGTCGCGCAGGCGTTGCGGGAGCTGGTCGGCCAGGCGGACAATGTCCTCGTCATGGGGCATGCGTCCGAGGACTATGACGCGCTCGGTGCGGCGCTCGGTGTCGCACATATGGCGCGAATCGTGGGGACGCCGGTGCATATCGTCGTCAGCCCGCAACGGCAAAATGTCGAAAAAATGCTCAAAATGGTGGCGGGTGACCCGCAATTGGCTCCGTTGATTATCGGGGTAGACGAGGCGGAGGCGTATTGCACGCCGAATGCGATGCTCTTTGTCGTCGATGCGCATCGGCCGGAGATGCTCGCCATGCCGGAGTTGGTGGAGCGGGTACAGACCCGGGTGGTCATCGACCACCACCGGCGCAGTAATGCGTTCGTGCCGAACCCGATTATTACGTACTTGGAACCGTCCAGCTCGTCGGCCAGTGAATTGGTCACGGAGTTGCTCCAATATTTCTCCGACGATGTCGATTTGAATGAAGTCGAAGCATCGGCACTGTATGCGGGATTGGTTGTCGATACGAAAAACTTTGCGCAGGCGACGGGTATCCGCACCTTTGATGCCGCCAGCTACTTGCGACGCAGCGGGGCGAATACCGAGTTGGTGCACGATCTGTTTGCGATACATTTCGATGCGATGCGGATGCGGGCGCAGATTTTGGCGAAAGCCGAGCGCATTGACGATGATATCGTCTGCGCGACGATTCCGGATGATACGCCGCATGCCCAGATTTTGGCGGGGCAAATTGCCGATTCGTTGGTGACGACGGAAGGCATTCATACGAGTTTTACCATTTATTACAATGGCGAAGGATACAGCGTGTCCGCGCGCTCCGACGGTGAAATCAGCGTCCAGTTGGCGATGGAAGCCATCGGCGGCGGGGGACATCAGACAGTGGCGGCGGCGAAATTTACGGATCGCACGCCGGCGGAAATCCGCGATATGGTAGTGGCCGCGATTCGGGCCCAAAAGAAAGGAGAATCATCATGAAAGTCGTGTTGTTGCAAGATGTCAAAAAAGTCGGCAAGGCGGGAGAAATCGTCGAGGTGGCCGACGGCTACGGCCGCAATTTCCTGATTCGCAAGGGACTCGCGGCGGAAGGGACGAAGGAAAATCTCAACGACGCCAAACAAAAAATGGCGGCACGCGCCCACAAGCGCCAAGTCGCCAATGACGAAGCGGTGATTTTGGCGGCGGAACTTAAAAAGGTGGAAGTCACCGTCGGCCTGAAACTCGGCGCGGACGGTCGCGCGTTTAATTCCATCACGGCGCAGGTCATCAGCGCGGCGTTGAAAGAGGCGTATGACTTGGATGTCGACAAAAAGAAAATCGAATTGAAAGAGCCGCTCAAGACAGTGGGGACCTTTACCGTGCCGGTGCGGGTGCATCCGGAAATCACGGGTGAAATCCGTGTCCATGTGGTGGCCGAGGAGTAATCGTGAAGGATTTGCTGGAACGCTTCCGTGAGCGGCGGGCGAATATGAGCACCCGCTCGGAAGAGGAATTGCGCCGGGAAATCAATGCGCTGTGCGGGATATTTGCCGGCATGATCGGCGCGGAACGAATCGTGCTGGAGGCCGGCCGCTATAATGCGCTGGCGTACTTGCACACGGATAATCCGCGTGAACGGCTGGCGGGATTGGCGCGGATGGTCTTTGAGGAGGATGACATTCCGGTGCCGAGTGCGGCGGAAGTGTCGGAGTTGCTGGAACGCACGGAAGACCGGCTGACGGATTTGTTGATTCAGCAGGCGGTCGAAGAGCGTCTGGAAAACAAGGTCAACGACCGCATCGAAGAGCGCAATCAGGAATATATGCGGGAGCTGCGGCTGCAGATTTTGGCGGAGGAAACCGGTGAAACGGAGACGCCGCGGACGCGCGAGAAATTGCGTGAGCTCGAGGCCAAGGAGAAGGTCAGCCTGACGACGACGGTAGCGGCGCAAGTACGGCCGCAGGCGCTCGCGGAGATTGTCGGGCAGGAAGAAGCGGTGGCGGCGATGATGGCCAAGGTCGCGACGCGCTATCCCCAGCATTTGATTTTGTACGGCCCGCCGGGAGTCGGCAAGACGACGGCGGCACGGCTGGTGCTGGAAGCGGCCAAAGGAGTTGCCTTTACACCCTTTGGCGAGGACGCGCCGTTTGTCGAAGCGGACGGCACGACATTGCGCTGGGATCCGCGTGATATTACCAATCCGCTTATCGGCTCGGTGCATGATCCGATTTATCAGGGGGCGCAGCGCGAACTGGCGGATCAGGGCGTGCCGGAGCCGAAACCGGGGCTGGTGACGAAGGCGCACGGGGGCATTTTGTTTATCGATGAAATCGGCGAGATGGACCCGATGCTGCTCAACAAGCTGCTCAAGGTGCTCGAGGACAAGCGCGTGTATTTTGAGTCCGCGTATTATAACGAAGACGACCCGCAAGTCGCGGAATATATCCGCCGCTTGTTTCGTGACGGTGCACCGGCGGATTTTATTCTCGTCGGGGCGACAACCCGATTGCCGGAGGAAATCAGTCCGGCGATTCGTTCACGCTGTGCGGAAGTGTACTTTGCGCCGCTGTCGCCGACGGAGGTGGAGCGCATCGTCGTGCGGGCGGCGGCCAAGCTTGCGGCGACGGTGGACGATGACGTGGCACCGGCGATTGCCGCCTATACGGAAGAAGGCCGTAAGGCGGTCAACTTGCTGGCGGATGCGTACGGGATGGCCCTGTATGAAGGCGGCGACCCCCGAGCGGTGCATGTCACCGCGGCGCATGTCCGCCGCGTGGCACGGACGGCGCATTTGACGCCGGAGCGGCGCGAGGTGGCGTCGTCTGCGCGGCGTATCGGGCATGTATTCGGTCTGGGCGTGGCGGGGTATCGCGGCGCGACGATTGAGGTCGAAGCGGCGGCGATGCCGGCGCGGGAAGCCGGCAAGGGCAAGGTACGGTTCAACAGTACCGCGGGCTCGATGGCCAAGGATTCGGTATTCAATGCGACGGCGGTGTTGCGCATGTTGACGGGGCAAGATGCCGACGCGTACGATATCCATGTCAATGTCATCGGCGGCGGTCAAATCGACGGTCCGTCGGCGGGGACGGCGATTGCCTGTGCGGTGATGTCGGCGGTGACGCAGACGCCGTTGCGGCAAGATGTCGCCCTGACGGGAGAAATCTCGCTCAGCGGTGCGGTGAAACCGATCGGCGGGGTGCGGGAAAAAGCGTACGGCGCGGCGCGCGCCGGTATGAAAAAAATGCTGATTCCGATTGAGAATACCGACGAGATTGACAACGCGTATGCCGGAATGCGGATTGTCCGGATCGCTACGGTGCAGGATGCGTGGCGGGAATTGACGGAGGACGACGATGATTAAGGGAGTACCGCCCCAAAATATCGATGCGGAGCTGGCCGTACTCGGTGCGATGATGCTCAACAAAGATGCCGCGATTACGGGGACGGACATGTTGCGCAGTTCCGATTTTTATCGGGAAGCGAATGCGGTCATTTTTGAGGCGATTCGCAATTTGCAATTTGCCGGCGACAGTATCGATATCCTGACGGTGGCGGAAGAATTACGCCGATTGGGACAGCTCGACAGTGTCGGCGGCCTGTCCTATGTGACGGATTTGCCGAACCATGTGCTGGCGGCGAGCGATATCGCCCGTCATGCCGTCATCGTGCAGGAAAAAGCCCGCCTGCGCAACTTGATTACGGCGGCGGACACGACGGCGGCCGAGGCCTATGCGGCGGAAAACGATGTCGAAGATATTATCGATGCGGCGGAGCGGCGCATCTTGGAAGTCGCCAAAGACGATCGCCGGCAAGAGATGTCGCCACTGGGCGAAGTCCTGCAGACGGAGCTCGAGCAAATCAGCCAAAAATATCATAACAAGAGCGGTATCACGGGCTTGGCGACGGGGTTTGCCGATTGGGACCGCTTGACCAGCGGCCTGCAGAAGTCCGACTTGATTTTGATTGCGGCGCGGCCGTCCATGGGCAAGACCGCGTTTACGCTCAATATCGCCGGGCATGTGGCGTTGCGCTTGAACAAGACGGTCGCGTTTTTCTCGCTGGAAATGTCCAAAGAACAATTGGTACAGCGACTGTTGTGTTCGACGGCGCTCATCGATTCGGCCAAGCTTCGCACCGGCCAGCTGTCGACCAATGAAGAGTGGGAGAAATTGACCAACGCGGCGACGGTGCTGTACGGTGCGCCGTTGTATATCGACGACACGCCCGGAATTACGGTGACGGAAATGCGCTCGAAAGCACGCCGCCTGCAAGCGGAAAAGGGATTGGATCTGGTGGTGGTCGACTACTTGCAGTTGATGCAGGGACGTGTCAACAGTCGCAGTGAAAACCGCCAGCAGGAAATCTCGGATATTTCCCGCTCGCTCAAAGGCTTGGCGCGGGAGCTGAAAGTCCCCGTGATTGCGTTATCGCAGCTCAGCCGCAGCGTGGAATCGCGGCAGGTGAAGCGGCCGATGCTGAGCGACTTGCGCGAGTCGGGTTCGCTAGAGCAGGATGCGGATATCGTGGCGTTTTTGTATCGGGAAGGGTACTACCAGCCGGAGGAAAACGACGCAAGTAAAAATATTACCGAAGTGATTATCGCCAAGCACCGCAACGGCGCCACCGGTGCGATTCAGTTGTACTTCCACGGGCAATGGACGCGATTTGTCGACATGACATCGCGGCAGGATCAAGGCCCGATGGCGGGCGAATAAGACCATGGAAGAAGGAAATCTCTTTGCGTCGCCGCCGGCGGCTGTAGCCGATGATTGGCAGGCGGCTTTGGCGGCATGTCGGGATTGCCCGCTGTGCCGGGAAGGCAATCGCGGCCCGACCGGCTATACGGGACCGCTTTCGGCGCCGCTGATGATTGTCGGTGAAGGGCCGGGCGCTGTGGAAGACGAATACGGTGTGCCGCTGGTCGGACCGAGCGGAGAACTGCTCAATCGGGCGTTGGCGTCTGTCGGCATCAGTCGCGAGGCGGTGTATGTGACGAATGTCATCAAATGTCGCCCGCGCGGCAACCGGACACCGACGCCGGCGGAAGGACTGCATTGTGCACGGCGGTGGTTGTTGCAGGAGATAGGGGCGGTCAACCCCGTCGCCATTCTGGCCTTGGGCAAGGCCGCGTTGACATTTTTTGCGGCACCGTTTGCCAAGACCGCGCCGGGCATCGTCAGACGTCGGGGGACATGGATTGACTGGGCGGGGATGGACGGTGTGGCCGGGCGGCCGGTCATGCCGACGTTTCACCCCGCCTACCTGCTGCGCTTGCACGGACGCGAAGAAGTCCGCGCCAAATGGCAGGTATATGATGATTTGCAGGCCGTGAAAGCGCGTGTGGAGACCGCCGTCGGGACAGTTGCCTGGGGCGGCGCGACACCGCCCGATTGGCGGCGGCAGTGGGATACCGCACGGGCGATGCGGATGCAACGGAAAGGAGAAGGTCGATGAGTCGGTCGCTCGCGTTTGATTCGGAGCTGGCGTCGGGCAAACCGCGCAGTGCCCGTCACGATCCGTGCCCGTTTTGTGCGCGTGAGCAGCTGACGGATATTTTGGCGGAGGAAGACGACCGGATTTGGCTCAAAAATAAGTACCCCGTCTTGCGCGATACCGAAATGACCGTGGTCGTGGAGACGGCGGCGCATGAGGGGGATATTACGAATTATACGCCTGCGGCTTGGCAGCGGATTTTGGCGTTCGCTTGGGACAAGTGGCAACGGATGTCGGCGCAGGGGCGGTTTCGTTCCGTGATTTTGTATCGCAATTTCGGTCCGGTATCCGGCGGCAGCATTCGTCATCCGCACATGCAGATTATCGGTCTGAAAGCGATTGACTACATGCAGGCCGTGCGGCCGTCGCAATTGGACGGGGCGGTGCTGTGGGAAGACGGCGACGTGCGGGTGACGTTGTCGGATGACCCTGTCGGCGGCTTTCACGAGTTCAATTTCCGCTTGGAGAAAGAGCGCAGCCTGGCGGTTTGGGCGGATCGGATTCGCGAGCTGGTCTGTCACGTGACTTCGCCGGCAGGCGGCACGTGTGACAGCTATAATTTATTCTTTTATCCGGCGGCGCAGGGAGTGTGTAAAGTCGTGCCGCGCGGTGTGACCGGCCCGTTGTTGATGGGATACGGCCTGACGCAGGCGCCGGCAGCCGCCGAGCAAGAACGCGTGCGGCGGGAACTGGCCTCGATTTGGGGCGGGCAGAGAGGTGAGTAATGAAGTTTTTTGCATTGAGCGATTTACATTTATCGGGAGATCCTCCCGCCAAACCGATGGACGTGTTCGGTCCGCACTGGGCGAACCATCGGGAGAAAATCATCCGTGCCTGGCGCGATCGGGTGAGTGAGGACGATTATATTTTTATCGGCGGGGACATCTCGTGGGCGATGCGGCTGGAAGAAGCCGTTCCCGATTTGTACTTGTTGGCGGAGTTGCCGGGAACGAAGATTTTGTTGCGCGGCAATCATGATTACTGGTGGAGCAGCGTGGGGAAAATGACGCGGGTGACCGGCGGCAAGCTGCTCTTTTTGTACAATAATTTTATTCCGATCGGCGATGTGGCGCTTTGCGGGACGCGCGGCTGGATTGCGCCGGGCGATCAGCGGTTTACCGAGGCGGATGCGACGGTGTTTGCACGGGAGGTCAGCCGGCTGGATCGGTCGCTGGCGTTGGCGCGTGAGGCGGGCTATACCAAGTTGGTGGCGACGACACATTATCCGCCGTTCAACGAGCGCAAAGAGCCGACGGAGATGATGGAAACGGCGGCGCGTTACGGCGTGACACAGTATATTTACGGTCATCTGCACGACGAGCAGTCATTTCGGCAGGTGCCGCAGGAGTGTGACGGTATTCGCCTGTACTTGACGAGCGCGGATTATTTACAATTTGTACCGTTAGAGATACCGCTTCCGCAGGTGTAAGTGCAGCGGAAAAGCACCCGGTCGGGTGCTTTTTTTGACGGTGTGCGGCGGGCAATGGTATACTCAACGTAGGAGAGGAGCGATACAAATGAAAAAAATATACGGATGGGCGCTGGTGCTGGCGGGGATGTTGGCCTTGCCGGTGGCGGCGCAAAGTGACGGCACGGGGTATACCCAGGCGGTCGGTACGGTGGTCAAGGTGACGGATACACAGCTGACGGTGAAGCTGCAGGACGGCACGGAAACCACGTGGGCGCGGCAAGATTTGCGCGAAGCGGATACGGCGAGCGGAACATGGGGGACGCCGATTGTATGGCGGGAAGGCGACGAGCTGAAAGTATTCACGAAGGCGGGCAAAGAGGACGCGCGTCCGATTGCGGCGAAGTTGACCGGTGCGGTGTACGGCGTCGATGCGGACTACTTCCGCGATGACGGGGTGAGCGCCAATGAACGGTTATTGATAAACGGCTTGGCACGGACGAAAGTCACCGACGCGACGGGGCGCGAGATGCCCAAGGCGGCCGTATTGAATAACGATTTGCTGGTATTTTATACGATTGTGACCAGTTCATTGCCGCCGCAGACGGTACCGGACAAGGTGGTCGTGTTGTCGGAGACGGCGGCGGAAGCGGCCGCGCGGCAAGACGCCGTGGGGCAGGAAGACAAGGCGGAGTCGCCGCGCGTAGCAGCGGAGCCGCAACCTGCGCTGCCGACACCGACAGCCGATGCCATGCCGCGTCTGACGTCGGGAACGACGGTCGGTGAGGCGACAGTGTATCCTGTACGGGACATATTGACCCGTTGGGGGGCGGACATCGGCTGGCAAGCGGACCAGGAAGCGGTCGTGATTGATTGGCTCGGTCATCGTTACTTGTTGAGTATTCCGCAAAAGACCTTGCAAATCGACGGCGAGGTGACATATCGGGTCGGCGCGGTGCACCTGGTCGACGGGGTGGCGCATGCCGATCGCGAAGTGTTTGCGGCGCTGTGGCAGTTGGGACAGCTGGATCGCTGACGGCGGTGGCAGATGACCTGGCTGATGGCGGCGGCCGCGTGCGTGCTGTTGGCGCTGGTCGCCGGCGTGTATGTGCGATTTTGGCGGCGTGCCGATGCGGATTGGAGTACCTGCCGGGAGTGTGCGGCGGACGGTTGCGGGGCACCTGATACGGTCGTGCCGCAGACCCCCGCGGAACGTGCCGCCCGGCGTGATGCGTCCCGACAGGCCAGTCGGGAGGCCGCGCGGGCGTATGTAGAACGTCTGCAATCCGCGACATCGGAACATGCGGACGATACCTCCCCTACATCTTCATGAACAAGGACCTCGGCTTTGTGCCGAGGTCCTTTTGTATGGGCAGGGCGTACCTGCTTGTCCATACCGCTTACCGATACGGTCAGCGCTGCGCCGCGTCGGAAGATGATGAGGCAGTCGGTGCCGGGCGATTGCGGTGTTCGCGGCGGTAGCGACGGATGAGCTCCCGCCCGCGCCGACGGACGGCGGCCGATGTGTCCGTGCGGGCCGCGGCGGGTATCCCGCTGTGCGCATCGGTATCCTGTGCCTGCATCGGCGGCGCGGTAGTCAGGACGGGGTCGATGACGGCGGCAAAGTATTCGGTGACGGTTTCGGGTGATTCGTGCATGCCGTGGCGAATCCACCAGTCCATCGACTCGACAAATGACGAAGTGAAGTGGTTCAGCAGGTAGTCGGCGGGGATATCGCGCGGCGGAGCGCTCCCTTCCCGGAGCCAGAGCGGCGCGAGACGGCGGTATAGCTCTTCTTTGAAATAGCGTAAAAACAGGTCGCGACTGTCCGAGGCGAGCAAACGGGTGAAGGCTTCTCTTCTGTCCGCCAAATGGTATAAAATATGCGTCACAAACGCACGGTAGTCGCTGTCGCTCGGCGTCAGTGTCGGCAGCGGGCAAGCAGCACCCGCCCCGCTGACGATGTGTCCGAACAAGTCTTCACAGAGTGCTTTGAGCAAAGTGTCTTTGGTTTCAAAATGAGTGTAAAAGGTGGTGCGGCCGATATCGGCGGCATCGATGATTTTTTGTACCGTGATTTGCGAATAGGCGTACTTGCCGATGAGGTCGGTAAAGGCGCGAAATATCGCCGCACGGGTTTTGGATTGACGTCGGTCCATGATTCCTCCTTCGTGATGACAGGTTGCGGTCATCATACTTGCTTGTATTGTAACATAGTGACGGAACAAATTGAACAAAATGTTCATTAACGAACAAGTATCCCGTTTTGCTTATCGCAAGGCGGGACGGTTTTCGTTACAATGACACTACAAGATGAGCATCAGCAGAATGTGAAGCGAGAAGGAGGCAGCATATGAGCATCAACGCCGGGTTGGAACGGTGGACGGCAGCGGCACGCGGCGTGCCGGCGACAATCGTGTCCGGTATTTTTGTCGCGTGGGCGGCGTATTATCATCTGACGGATACCGTACCGCAGTGGGATCCGAGTTGGGTGACCTTTTTCATTTCGGGATTGCCGCTGTACTATCTCGGACTGTATTGGCTGGGCAAGCGGGAATTGACATCGGCGCTCTTGGTGAGTATCGCGATGACGGCCTGCATTGCGCTCGGTGAAGTATTTGCGGCGGCGGAAGTGGCCTGGATTATGGCGCTCGGAGAGATACTGGAAGAGAAAACGGTCGCCCGCGCGCGACGCGGTCTGACGGAGGTGCTCGGGAGCGCGCCGCAATCGGGGTGCCGTCTGCGGGCGGACGGGTCGGAAGAGGTCGTGCCGGTGACGGCGATTGCCGTCGGTGATCGATTGCGTGTGCGGCCGGGGGAAACGATTCCCGTGGACGGCGAAGTCCTGGCAGGTACGAGCGCGGTCAACGAGGCGATGCTCACCGGCGAATCGTATCCCGCGGACAAGGCGGCGGGGTCGCCGGTGTACGGCGGTACGGTCAACGGTTTCGGCGCGCTGACGATACGCGCGACGAAGGTCGGGCAGGATACGTCGTTTGCACGGCTGGCGCGGCTGTTGCGGGAGGCGGAAGAAAATACCGCGCCGGTACAGCGGACGGTGGACCGGTGGGTGACGTGGCTGGTACCGACAGCCATCATACTCGCGCTGGCGACCTTTGTCGTGACGTGGGCGCTGGGCGTACCCGTGGCGGAGGCGACGGTACGGGCGGTGACGGTACTCGTCGTCTTTTGTCCCTGTGCCTTGGCGCTCGCGACGCCGACCGCGGTGGTGGCGGGTATCGGGCAGGCGACCCGTTACGGTGTCATCATCAAGTCGGGCGCGGCCTTGGAAGAAATGGGTCGTACGACGACGGTGGCCATCGACAAAACGGGTACGATGACCACGGGAGAGATTACGGTGGCAAAAGTCTGGCCGCGTCGCGCATGGTCCGCAGAGGAAGTGCTGGCGGTCGCGGCGGCGGCGGAACGCGAGAGCGAGCATCCGCTGGCGGCGGCGATTCGACGGGCGGCGGACGCACGCGGGCTCGTGCCGGAGGCGGTGCGTGATTTTGTAGTAGCGAGCGGTAAGGGGGTCTCCGCCGTACTCGCGGACGGTCGCGCGGTGCATGTCGGCAGCGAAGGGTACTTGGAAAGTCAGGGTGTCGCGGTCGATGAGAAACTGGGCGACACGGTGCATGAAGCGCGCCTGCAGGGGATGATTGTCGTGTGGGTGGCACGCGGCGACGAATGCCTCGGCGCCGTCGGTTTGGCGGACACCTTGCGTCCGCAGATGGAGCGGGTGGTCGGCCTGCTGCGCGCCCGCGGCATCCGTACGGTCATGTTGACGGGCGACAACGCGGAAACGGCGGCGCATGTCGGCGTGACGGCACATGTCGATGAAGTGCATGCCCGGCTGCTGCCTGACGGCAAAACGGAGCATATTCGCTCGATGCAGGCGGCGGGCGCGCGGGTCGCGATGGTCGGCGACGGCATCAATGACGCGGCGGCACTGCGCACGGCCCATACCGGTATCGCCATCGGCGGGACGGCGGGCGATATGGCGATTGAGGCGGCGGATATCGTCTTGCCGGGGCAGGATATGATGCGCCTGCCCTACCTCGTGTCACTGGCGCGGGCGACACTGCGCACGATTCATATCAATCTGTTCATCGCGCTGGGATTGAATATCGCGGGCGTCGTCCTCTCCTTCTTCGGATTGCTGTCGCCCGTCACGGGGGCTATCGTTCACAACGGCGGGAGCGTCTTGGTGGCGCTGCATGCGATTTCCCTCTATGAACGCAAGCGGAGCTTAGGCGAGCCGGCACCGTTGACCGCCGACGTTTGTACGGAATTGCATTGCCATATCTGCGGCGGCTACTATTGTATTACGCCGGGGCATCATCACCCCTTGCATCGCCACAGTTGACCGGGCGGCGCGGCACTGTCACTACGCACGGCACCGACTTCGAAGACAATCGGAGTCGGTGCCGTTTTGCTGTCGCTATATAAAGATAAAGAACCCGCCTCCCGTATGCAGGAGGCGGGTCGAATGGTGTTGCGTCAGGGGACGGCAAAGGTCAGCGAGGTGTAGTAGACCTCGGTATCCGCTTGCGCGGCGATCGCGCCTTGGGCGGGGCGTTCGACACGCGCCTTCAAGAGCCATGCGCCCCACGCATCGAGTCGCAAGTAGGCGATGCCGTTGCGATCGGTGAGAATCCGTTGGGACATATCGTCACCTGCGGAAAATCCCGCATGTACTGCGGTGATTTGCGTCGCAGGGACGGGGCGCCCTTCCCAGAGCAGTTGTACCGGCAGGGTGCCGCCGTAATGCGCATCGGTGTAGGGATTGACCAGCGGCACGAGTTCGAGCGTATGCCCGACGGGGCGGGGCGCCTTGGGGGATGCGGCACCGACTTGCCACAGTGCGGTGGCAAACTGGCGCGAGTAGACGGATGATACCACATCGGCAAAGTCCGTTTTCGGCCCCTTGGCTTTGTGCAATTTCCCGTCTTTGCGGTAGGTCGTGTTAATCGAGGGATGGCGGACCGCCGAGACGGTGTACAGACCCGGCATCTCTTCGCGCAGCGTGGCCGAGGAGATGCCTTCCGTTTCCAAGGCAAACGGTACGGACGTGCCGTCCGGACGAGTGACGGTGAGGTCGGTAAAGGTCGAGCGGTCGGTCAGGCCGTCCACCGGATAGTGATGACCCCAGCCGACATAGGTGCGGGTCATCGCCCCGTCCGTACGCATCGTGCTGTGCCATGCGGTGAGATTGAGCCAAAGTGCGTGGGCATCGGCCGGCAGCGCCGTGCCGGCAGTGAGACATGCGCCCAGCGTCAAGCCGAGCAGACGGCGTGTGAGTCGGTTCATGATTCCTCCGTTTCCGCGGTATGCCGTACACGGCGCACCGCTTTGAGAAATTTGGGGCGGGCAATCATGACGGAGCGCCCGCAGCCCAGACAATCAATGCGAAAATCGACCCCCGTGCGGCAGACTTTCCAGTCGTAGCTGCCGCAGGGATGCGGTTTTTTCATGGTGACGATATCACCGATTTCATACTGTTCCATGGTTATCCTTTCCGGCGGTCAAGTCGTTTGCAAAAACGCATCGGCCTCGGCGTAGAGTGCATCGCTGCCGTGAATGTAGCTGCCGTGGTCATGCCCCTGCATCCGCAGAAAGCGTGCATGCGGCAGAGCGGCGACCAGGTCGTCGAACGATTCCGGCGTGAAAAACTCCCGTTCGCCTGCGACCACCAGGGTCGGTTGTGTGACCTTGCGGACGTCGTCATAATCGATAAAGGGCTGCGTCAGCATCAGTCGGAGCAGCGGGTCGTGCGTTTCCCGATAGCGGACGTGCAATTTTTTCAATACGGACGGCTTGAAGTCGGCCGGCGAGAGATTGACCCCGCAGAGAATGAGGTGTGAAACCAGTTCGGGGTGGTCGATGGCGAGCATCAGCGCGACAATGGCGCCGTCGGAAAAACCGAGGATGCGTACCGCGCCCAATTCGAGCGTGCGAATCAACCCCGCGACATCGTGCATCATCGTCCGATAGTCATATTCGTCCGTCGCCGCGCTTTCCCCGTGGCCGCGACTGTCGACGGCGTAGACCGTGTAGCGCGATGCCAAGAGCGGCGCCAGCACATCGAAACAATGTCTGTCCTCGCCGTTGCCGTGCAAGAGCAGCAGCGGCTTTCCCGTACCGCTGACCTCGTATGCCAGACGAATCCCGTTGACTGAAATATACATCATGACCTCCTTTATCAATACCGTGCGGCGTCGAGCGTCGGCAACGCATCATCCATCATGCCCGTCGTGACCGCATGTCCCACGTCGCGGACGGATTGCCACAGAACCGTGCCGCCGCGCCCTTGCAGGCGGTCGGCAAAGGCTTTGTTCGCACGGGCGTCGACCGTGGTGTCGTGCACGCCGTGCATGAGGTGAATCCGTTGCGACGTCATGTTGTCGACGCAATGATGCGGCGACATCGTCTCCATCTCGCGGGATAATTCGGGGGCCAAGTCGTAGCGTACGCCGAAACGTGCTTGCATGAAGAGATGCGTCAGCGGCCAATGCCCCGAGCCGTTCATGGCGACGACGGCGCGCACGGCAGGTGTATGCGCCGCGACACCGAGCGCCGTACAGCCGCCGAGGGAATGACCGGCCGTGATGACGGCGTCGTAGCCGCGCTCGGCGGCGTAGTCCGTCCAGATGGCGGCCTCCCCGACTTGACGGAGAATCGCCTCCCAAAACAGCGGATACGAGTCTGCCGCTTCATAGTCGATGGCGCCGCGGTCGTCATGGTACGGTACACTCGGTACGATGACTTCCCAGCCGGCCGCCGCCCAAATGCGGGCGCGCGTCAGCTGCCCCGTTGCGGTCGCACTCCAGCCGTGGTACCAGACAATCAGCCCCTGCGGTGCGGTCGGCACGACCCGGAGTGCAGTGACACCTGTGCGGACGATGCCTCCCTCTTCCCAACTGTACTGCATATGCTGCCCCCTCTCCCGTAGATATTCTTATTGTACACGTCGCGGGCGGTCTTGGCAAAGCCGCGCCGTGCGCGTGCCGACGTCACACGAGCAAACAACGATATGTGGATATGCGAAAATGGCATTATACCACATATTGTATTTATGGACCGGAGTAGTATAATGGAATTACCATTTACGGAAGAGAGGAATTCAGCATGAGTGTATTTACCCGATTCAGTGAGGAGTTTTTGGATCGTTATCCGGCGTTCCCCGCACATATGAGCCAGCTGGCGACATTTGTGTACTACCGGACGTATTCGCGTTGGCTCGAAGAGGAAGGGCGCCGCGAAACGTGGAAAGAGACCGTGACGCGGGCCTTGACGTATAATTGCCGCTTGGCGAAGGAGTCGCAGGAAGAGGCGGAGGCGTTGTTTGACAATGTCTTCAACCTGCGCCAGTTTATCTCGGGGCGCAGTCTGTGGATCGGCGGCTCGGATGCGTCCGAGAGCTTGGTCTGTGCCAACTTCAACTGTGCCTTTACCGTCATGGACAATATGCAGGCGTTTGTCGATTTGTTCTACCTGCTGATGGTCGGTACGGGCGTGGGCTTTCGCATTTTGAAACGCGACGTGGCCAAACTGCCGCGTTTCCGGACGGATGTCGTCTTGGAAAACCTGCCCTTTGAGCCGCTCCCGTCGAGTGAGCGTGTCGATCCGACGTCGATTTTGTTCCGGACGGACGATATCGCGACGATTGTGGTCGGCGACTCGAAAGAAGGCTGGGTGCAGGCGTTGCAATTTTACCTGGCGATTCACACCCGCCACGATTACCGTCGGGTGAAACATATCCGTATCAATTACAACGGCGTGCGGCCGAAAGGCGAACGCCTCAAGACGTTCGGCGGGACGGCCTCCGGCTACGAGTCGCTGGCGACGATGTTTGCCAAAATCCACAAGGTACTGACGACGGAAGAGTACGCACCCGCACCGGAAAACGGCCGCCTGCGTCCGATACATGTCCTCGATATCTGCAATATCATCGGGGAAAATGTCGTCGTCGGCGGGGTACGGCGGACGGCGGAAACGGCAATCGTGTCGCCCGACGATGATGAAGTCATCGAGGCCAAGACCGATTTGCCGCCGAACAAGTACCATCGTTTCATGAGCAACAACAGTATCTTCTTTGAAGAAAAACCCTCCTGGGAACGCTTGCGTCACATTTTCGAGACGTTGCGTTACACGGGGGAACCGGGCTTTGTCAATGCGGCGGAAGGCAAGCGCCGGCGCGCGGATTTCGAAGGGCTCAATCCCTGTTTTGAAATCCTGCTGCCGCGCAATTCCGTCTGCAACTTGACGACGGTCAATATCAAAGCCTTTGTCAAAGACGGTCGCCTGCTGCGCGACGAACTGCTGGCGGCGGAGCGCTTGAGCGCACGGGCATGCCTGCGGATGACCTGCATCGATTTGGAATTGCATGACTGGAATGTCAGCCACCAACGCGACCGCCTGCTCGGCTGCTCGATGACGGGCTGGCAGGATGCGATGGCCGAACTCGGCTACGGGCGCGAGGAGCAAATCGAGTTGATGAAAAATCTCCATCAGGCGATTCGCGCCGCCGCGGAAGAATACGCCGCCGAACTCGGTATCAATACGCCGCTGCTCGTGACGGCGGTCAAGCCGGAAGGTACGCTCTCGCTGGTAGCGGGCGGGGTCAGCCCGGGACTGCATTACTCGCACTCGGAATATTTCATTCGCCGCATTCGCGTCAATGCGTCCGACCCGCTGGCCAAGACGGCGGAAGCGCTCGGTTGGCCGGTGCATCCGGAAGTCGGGCAGACGATGGCGGACGCGCGGACGAAGGTCATCGATTTCCCGTGTCATGCGCCGAACGCGCGCACGAAGTACGAAGTCAGTGCCGCGGAACAACTGCAGACCTACTACGATTTCCAGCAGTATTACACGGAGCAAAACAGCTCGAACACGATTTCCATCAAAGACGACGAATGGGATGAGGTCGCTCGCAATGTTTACGACAATTGGGACAACATGCTGGCCTGCTCGTTCCTGAGTCTGACGGATCACAGCTACGAGCTGGCGCCGTATGAAAGTATCACGAAAGAAGAGTACGAAGTGATGGCGGCCTCGATGAAAGAATTCAACCCGAATCTGCTCAATTATTTCGAACAGGCGACGGGCAACGAAGGCGCCGAGTTTGAGATTTTGGACGACAGAGAAGAATGCGCGTCGGGCGTATGTCCGATTAAATAAGGAGGACAATATGGGATTCTTTTCACAGCTGTTCGGCGGCGGCGCGGTGCGGACAATCGCACCGGCCGAGGCCAAGACCCGATTGGACACGGCGATCGTGCTCGATGTGCGCGAGCCGGACGAGTACGCCGGCGGTCATTTGCCGCATGCCGTATTGCTTCCGCTGGGGAGCATCGACGAGCACAGCGCGGCGCGCGTGATTCCCGATACGGACAGTGAGGTGCTTGTCTACTGTCGCAGCGGGGCGCGCAGTCGGCGGGCCGTGCGTCGGTTGACGGAGCTGGGCTATACGGATGTCGCCAACCTCGGCGGTATCATCGATTGGCCGTACGAAACGGAACGATAACCGACATTGGACGGGCAGGACTATCGGTGGTATAGTAAAGAGAGAATGAGAAACGGAGAAAGCAGGTGAGCAAATGACAGGAACAAACAGTACGTGGAGCGCCGGCAAAATTCTCGGTGCGGTTCTCTTGGTTCTCGGCGGTGTGGCCCTGGCCGCGATTCCGCTGGCGATTGTCTACGCGGTCGGACGCAAGATTTTGAAAGTCCAATGGCGCGTCGGCAAAAGTCTGCTGGGGATGTGGCTGACGAAGACCCATGCCAAGATGACGATTGCCCGTTGGGCGGGAAAAGGGATTTGGCGGATGCTGCGCGCCGTCTGATGGCGGTGTATAAAAAAGGAACGTAACGTGTCGTTACGTTCCTTTTTTTGTTACGATTTATTCCGGCCCGCGGTACGGGTCTTCCGCACGCGGCGGATTGAAAATCGTAGCCATGACCATCGCCCGCCGCCATTCGGCGGGGGTCAGCGGCCGGCGGGCCGGCGCGACGTCGATCGCCGGTACGGCAGGGTAGGCCGCTTTTTCCGTTACAGCCGTGCGGCGTGCGGGGCGCGGCGGGCGCACCGCGGCGGGCGGCGCTGTCGTCGCGGCGTGTGCGGCGGGTGCCGTCACATCGGCAGGCACGACGGCAGGGGGAGCGGTCGGTGCGGGGGCATGCGGGCGGGTGTCCTCGTCGGTTTCGTCCGCCCATGTTTCCAAGCGCGCCGTGAGATCGGCCAGCCAGCGGGGCATGTCCTCCTCTGTCACAGGGGAGGAGGGCTCCGTCTTGCTCTGTTGGGGAGGCGACTGCAAGAAACGGCCGATGACGCCCATCAGCGCCCAGGCCAGGAGTACGACCAGAATTTCCATCAGCGATTACCCGATTTCGATTCGTAGGGGTCGCCCGGATCGGCGATGGAATCGCGCATCTTCGTATCCGCTTGGATGTTTTGCAAGCGGTAGTGATCCATGACACCGAGATTGCCTTCGCGGAGCGCTTGCGCCAGCGCAATCGGCACTTCGGCCTGTGCACGGACGACTTCCGCCTGCATTTCCTGCGTATGGGCGCGCATCTCCTGTTCTTTGGCGACGGCCATGGCGCGGCGCTCTTCCGCACGAGCCTGAGCGATGCGTTTGTCCGCTTCGGCCTGGTCGGTTTGCAGTTCCGCGCCGATATTGCGGCCGACATCGACATCGGCAATATCGATGGACAGAATCTCAAAGGCCGTTCCCGCGTCGAGGCCTTTTTCCAAGACCGTGCGGGAGATGTGGTCGGGGTTTTCCAAGACGTCCGTATGCCGTTCCGACGAGCCGACCGTCGTGACGATACCTTCGCCGACACGCGCGATGATGGTCGCCTCACCGGCGCCCCCGACCAGCCGGTCGATATTGGCGCGAACGGTGACACGGGCGCGGACTTTGAGCTCGATGCCGTTTTTCGCCATGGCGGAAATGATCGGCGTTTCGATGACTTTCGGATTGACGCTCATTTGGACCGCTTCGAGCACGTTGCGGCCGGCCAGGTCAATGGCGGCGGAACGCTCAAATGTCAGCGGAATGGAGGCACGGTGCGCCGCAATCAGCGCATCGACGACACGATCGACATCGCCGCCCGCCAGGTAGTGCGCTTCCAGCTGGGCGGCATTGACATCAAGGCCCGCCTTGAACCCTTTGACGAGCGGCAGGACAATCGTGCGCGGCGGGACGCGACGCAGGCGCATCCCGATTAAATCAAAAATCCCGATGCTGACGCCGGCCGCCAACGCGGAAATCCACAGACCGAGCGGGACAAAGTGAAGAAAAATAAAGATGGCGATGATAATCAGAAAGACGCTCATGCCGGGTAAGAGGATACTCATCATAGACTCCTTTTAGACAATAGCGGCGACAACGATGCGCGAGCCGCTGACAGTAATGACTTGGACGGGGGTGCCCGCCGGAATAAATTCGCCGCGGGTGACGACATCCAGTCGGGTATCGTCGATGCGGACCGTACCGGCCGGTCGCAGCGGCGTGACAGCGATGCCCCGCGCGTGCAGGTAGGCCGAATAGTCCGCGTTGCTGACGTAGCCGTCAATCGAAGTACTGCGCGCGGTGAGCGCGAGGCGGTGCCAGAGCCGGCCGGCGGAGAGGTAGCGGGCCATCAGCGCAAAGAGGACGACAGCGAGAATCAATCCGCCGAGCGTCAGGTACAGCGCGCCGGTACCGCCGCCCAGGAGCAGGTACACGCCGGCCAGAATCAGCAGCAGTCCCGTGCCCGCGCCCCAGCCGCTGAAGAATACGAGCAGGTCGCCGAGCAACAGGAGAATCCCGCCGCCGATGAGTACGGGCTCCAGCCAGCCGACGGTGCCCGCTTGCCACGGGCCGGCCAGCAGCAAGGCGGCGGCGACCGCCGCGACCAATCCGCCGCCGGAAAAGCCGGCGGTTTTGATTTCCGCGAGCAACGCGGCAAAGAGGATGCCGATTAAGGCGATTTGCCAAATCGGTGATGACAGCCAGCCCGTCAGTCGGTCCGTCCACTCCGGCGCGACCGTATGGCGTGACGCCGCAGACCACGGCGAGGCGGCGAGCAGGTCGTCGATGTCCTGTGCCGTGCGGGTCGCTATACCGGCGCTGACCGCATCGGCGGCGGTCAGGGACAGGATCGTGCCGGGGGCCGCATAGGGCGGTGCGCCGCGCGTTTTGTCCACCATGGCGGCGGCCAGCTCGGCATTGCGCCCGCGCGCTTGTGCTGTCGCAGCAAATTCACCGCGCAGTGCCGCAATCGTTTTTTCCGTCGCGGGGATCGGTTCGGCCGCGCCGATACTGCCGTCCGGCGCCATGACCACCTCACGGGCGGCCAGTGCGATGAGCGCGCCGGCCGACCACGCCCGCGGGTGCACATAGGCAATCGTCGCCGCGCTCGTGCGGAGCAAGGTATCGCGGATTTGCGTCGCGGGAGCGACTTCGCCGCCGAATGTGTCCAAATCGAGGAGAATGACACTTTGCCGTGTTTCCGCGAGATGCACGGCACGACGGACATGGGCGGCGGTGCCGCTGTCGATTTCACCGTGAATCGGGACAATCAGCACCTCGGCGGCGCGAACGGGGACGAGGCTCGGCAGTACACAGAGCAGTGCTGCCAGCATCGTCCACAGAGCGAGTCGAAACAGTGAGCGCGTGTATGCGCGGTCAGGATTCCGCATATTTGTCGCCCTTGCCGTTGCCGTGGAACAGATTCATCAGTACCCGCGCCCGTTCGGGACTCAAATTGCTCATTCGGGCAAATTCGGTCATCGGATTGCCGCGTTCTTCCCGGCGGGCGCGCATATAGGCGCGACGGTCGTCGCGGGTCATGCCTTCGACCGCGACCAAATCGCGTTGCCGACGGTCATAGCGGAAGGTCATATATTGCCATGTCGCCATACCTTCGCGGGCGGTGATCGTGCCGTCTTCAATCCAGTGCAGCAGGTAGTAGTAGGCTGCCTGCGGATGGTGCGGCGACAGTGCGCGCGCCTGCGCCGGCATCTGCGGCGGCACCGGCACGGCCGCGACGGCGGCGAGCGGCACGGTCGTCAGCGCAAGACCTGCCGCCAGTGTGAACAGTACGTGTTTCGCATGCATCAAGCTTCACCCTTTCTTGTTAATTCGACGGTTATCAATGTATAGTATTACTATACCCGCGACGCGGCGGGATTGTCAATTTGTCAACATGCGGTGATTTGCGCTGCTGACGGAAAATCCGTACAATAGATAAAGGAGGGATTATGGACGGACAACAACAGGAAATGTGTTTGGACACGGCCGCACGGGCGGCGTTCCCCGCGCAGGCGGTCTATGCCGTGATGGCGATTATTTTCGGGGTAGGCGCATACCGGACGGAGGTGTCTTCGCTCGCGGTCGAATACAGTATCGGCGTGCTCATGTGTATCTGGCTGATTTATTGTCGGCGGCCGGTGTTGTGCCGCTTGCGGGAAGAGGAGATGACGGTGACCGTCGCCGAGGAAGGCATCGGTCTGCAGATGCTCGCATCGCTCGGTCGGCGGCGCTACCTCATCGTGCCGTATGCGGCGGTGGCGGGGGTCTCGGCGGACTGGCGGCAGCTCTGCCTGCGCAATCGGCAGGGACTGCACAGTATCGTGCCGGTCGATTGGCAGGAGCTCACGGCGCACGATCGCGGACGGATTTTGCGGGCAATCGGCGCCTGGAACGACAAGCAACGCAAGACACAAGAACAGCAGGAAGAAGGGTGACGAATGGGACATATCTATTGGCTGACGAATACGCAATCGCAGGCGGAACGGGTCGGCTTGGCACTGGCGGCGCGGCGTGCGGACGGGGAGGACCTGCCCGCCACCGTCGTGCGGATTACCGATGCCAATGCGGCGAAGTGGGCGGCGCACGATTGGTCGGATGCCGTGCTGGTCGTGATTTCGCTGATGGGCGGCCATGCAATTGCCGAACCGCTGGGGGCGGCGCTCGCGGCGGCGGGCGTACCGCACTGGGTGTACTTGACGCACGGACCGGAGACATGGCGGCGGCGTGACGTGACGGCGGCGCAGGAAGCGCGGATAGACGAATACTTGAATGCGGGGGGCTTGGCCAATTATGAAGCGCTGTGGCAGTACTTGGCGGTGACTTTTCTCGGTCGCGGCGGTGAGGCGCCGGCGCCGCTTGCCCAGCGGGAAGAAGGGCTGTACTATCCGGGCGAAGCGCCGTACGGGACGCTGGCGGAGTATCAGGCACGGCACTGGCGGCCGGACCGGTACACGGTCGGATTTTTCTTTTTGCGGGACGATTGGCTGTGGGGCAAAACGGAATTTTACGATACCTTGATTCATGCCGTGGAAGAAGCGGGGATGAATGTCCTGGCGTTGTTTACACATTGGGGAAAAGCAACGGCGCAGGGCACGACCATCGATGCGAATGCCCGCGCGTTTTTCTGTGACGCGGCGGGCGAGACCGTGCCGGATGTCTTGATTAATCATCATCGCATGTCGATGCGACTGGGACGGGCGACCGACCCCGATTTTTTGGCGGCACTCGGTGTGCCGGTCTTGCAGGCCTATCATGCGCGGCGCAGCTACGAGGCTTGGCGCGAATCGACGTCGGGACTGACGCCGACGGAAGTGTCGTCGACGGTGGCGATGATCGAGCATGACGGCATCGTCCACGGCCCGGTGGTGTCGCACCAGGAGCAGGATGCGGACGGCACGGCGACACGGGCGGCGTGGGCATACGGTGTTCGCTTGCTGGTCAATCGTTGCCGGCGCTGGGCGCGCTTGCGGCGCCTGCCCAATGCGGAGAAAAAAGTCGCCTTGATTTTGCATAATTATCCCGCCAACAACGCCCATGTCGGGTGTGCGGCGGACTTGGATTCCCCCGCGTCGCTGTGGCGCATCCTGGAGCGCCTGCAAGCGGAAGGTTACGATGTCGGTACCTTGCCGCCCGATGCGGCGACCTTGTGGCAAGCGGTGATGAGCCATATGACGAATGACCGTACCTATGCCGGTGAAGCGCGGACGGCGGCCGCGACGCATATCACGAATGCCGCCGTGACGGACTATGAGGCGGGACTGGCACCGGCCGTGCGTGCCCAACTGGAAGAGGCGTGGGGGCCGGCGCCGGGCGATGTCATGGCGGACGAGGACGGACTGATTTTGCCGGGATTCGTCACGGGGAATATCTACATCGGCCTGCAACCGCCGCGCGGTTTCGGTGAAAATCCGTCGGCGATTATACACAGTCCGACGATGCCGCCGACGCATCACTACTTGGCGTTTTATCGTTACTTACAAACGATTTGGGGGGCGGACGCCTATGTGCATATCGGGACGCACGGCTCGCAGGAGTGGCTGCCCGGCAAGCAGGTCGGCCTTTCGGATACTTGTTACCCCCTGTTGACGATGGACGAAATGCCCAATCTTTATCCCTACCTCGTGACCATCATCGGCGAGGGGATTCAGGCCAAACGACGCGGCTATGCCGCCCTCATCGGCTACCTGCCCGCGCCGGCCGCACCGGGCGGTTTGTACGGGCGGTGGGAAGAGATGGAGCCGCTGGCGGACGAATATACGCATGCCAAGACCTACCAGCCCGACCGCATCGAGCATGTACTGACCAAAATCGACGAGCTCATCGCGGCACTCGGGATGACGGAGCATTTCGCCGATGCACGGGCGCGCGGAGCGGAGGATTATGTGCTGGCGATTCATCTCTTTATGGAATCCATCGCCCATCGCTCCAGCCGGACGGGACTGCATATTCTCGGTCGTGCGCCGGAAGGGGCGGAGCTGTTGCACTTGGTCGCCCAAGTGACCGCGGTACCGCAGGCCGACCGGGCGTCGCTGGCCGAAACGGTGGCGGCCGCATTGGGCGTATCGTACCCCGGTCTGCTCGTGACGGACGCCTTGACGGCGGACGAGTTGGCGGCACAGGCACAGGTGCGTGCCGTGACGCAGGAGTGGCTGGAGGCGCTCGCGGACGCGGAGTGGGACGTGGCGCGGCTAGGCGAGACGCCGGTCCCCTTGACCGAGGACTTGGCGGCGTATGCGGATTATATCCGTACGGTCGTCGTGCCGCGCATTGCGGACACGTCGCGTGAAATCGACGCGATTGCGGTCGGACTCGGCGGCGGCTTTATCGAACCGTCGCCGGGCGGTTCGCCGTCGTCGGGAAACCTTGACGTATTGCCGACGGGACGCAATTTTTACGGAGTGGACCCGTCCCGCCTGCCGACCCCGACGGCGTGGGATTTCGGTGTGCGACTGGGCGACGAGCTGCTCGAACGCTACGTCGCGGATGAGGGGCACTATCCGGAAACGGTCGGGATTATCGTCTGGGCAGGGCCGAACTTGCGCAGCAACGGCCAATGTCTGGCGGAAATCCTCTACCTGCTCGGCGTGCGGCCGATTTGGCGCAAAGACAGCGGCAAAATCGACGGCTTGGAATTAATCCCGACGGCAGAGCTCGGTCGGCCGCGTATCGATGTCACCGCCCGTATCAGCGGGCTGGTGCGCGATGCGCTGCCGCAAGCGGTGAGCCTGGTCAATCGGGCGGTGGCACTGGTGGCCGAGCTCGATGAGCCGGATACGCTCAACTACCTCGCCAAGCATGTTCGCGCGGATGTGGCGGCGGCCGAGGCGGAGGGAATCGATCCCGCAACGGCGCTCGTCGAGGCGCGTTACCGCGTCTTCGGTTGCCCTCCCGGTGCGTACGGTGCGGGAGTCAGTGCGCTGCTCGATGAGAAGAACTGGGAGACGGACGACGACTTGGCGGATACCTATGTCACCTGGGGCGGCTACGCCTATGATGAAACGGGCACCGCACATGCCAATCCCGCCGCCTTTCGGCGGCGGCTGGCGACGCTGGACGTGACCGTCAAAAACGAAGATACACGGGATTTGCATTTGATGAGTTCCGACGATTTCAACGCCTACCACGGCGGAATGATTGCCGCAGTGCGTGCTGTCGGCGGTCGTACGCCGCGGTCGTACGTCGGGGATACGTCGGCGCGGACGCAGGTCGCGGTGCGCAGTCTGGCGGAAGAATTTCAACAGGTCATCCAGGGCGAGGCGCTCAATCCGCAATTTATCCGCGGGATGATGAAACACGGCTACAAAGGGGCGCTGGAGCTGGCCAAAAATGCGGCCTTTGCGTTCGGCTGGGATGCGACGTCGCGGGTGATGAATGACGCGCTCTATACCCGCATTGCCGAGTCGTACGTGCTGGACGAAGAGGTGCGGCAGTGGATGCGCGAGGTCAATCCGTGGGCGTTGCATGAGATTACGGAGACATTGTTTGAGGCGCGGCGGCGCGGATTCTGGCAGATGAGTGAAGCGATGGAGCAGGCGCTCCGCGATATTTACCTGGCGACGGAAGGCGAGCTCGAAGCACAAGGCGAAACGGCGGATGAATCGTAATTGGCCCGCCGACATTAATAATGATGACGATACAGTAAGGAGACGGCTAGATGGAGAGTAAAGCGGAGACGGTCGCGCAGGTCGCGAGCGAGCACACGGAAAAAGTAAAAGAAGGCGTGGTCGAGCAGGTTGCCTGGTGGCAGGCCGGCATGGAATATGTATGGAACTATCTCAGTGCGCATTTGATGGATTTTATTGCGGCGCTGGTGATTTTGCTGGTGGGGATTTGGATTGCCCGCCGGATTGAAGGTCTGGCGCGGCGGATTATGGATCGCGCCAATGTCGAACCGACGGTCAGCGGATTTTTGGGGCAATTGATTTATTTCCTGATGCTGATTGTGGTCATTATCGCGGCGCTCAGCAAGATGGGCGTACCGACGACGTCGTTTGCGGCCGCCATCGGCGGTCTGGGTCTCGGCGTCGGCTTGGCGCTCAAGGACAATGTCAGCAACTTGGCGTCGGGCCTTCTCATCTTGGCGTTCAAGCCGTTTCGCGTGGGGGACTATATCGCTGTCGGCGGCAATGACGGCACGGTGACCGCGATTACGATGATGCACACCAATATCAAGACGATGGGATATCAGAATGTCATCGTCCCCAATCAGGTGATGGCCTCGTCCGTCGTCAAGAATTATTCCACGCATCCGACGCGGTGTATGGAGTTGTACCTCGATGTGGATTATGAACACGATCCGCAGGTTACGATTGACTTGTTACGGCGGATTTATGAAGCAGATGAAGCGGTCCTCAATGCCCGCACGATGGATATCGGGATTCGCGAGTTCGGAGAGAACAGCGTGCGGATTTATTCCAATCCGGAGATGCGGCGCGAGCAATACTGGTCGGCGTATTATCGGCTGATGCAGACCATCAAGAGAGAGCTGGAAGCGGCGGGCATCAGTATCCCGTATCCGCAACGGGTGCTGCACGTCGTGCATCCGCGCGACGCCCAAGCCGAATCACCACACAAGTAAGCACGGCGAGATGCACGTGGCCTTCGGGTCACGTGCATTTTGCTTGCGGGGATGCCGTGAGGGGCGCATGCGTGATACAATAGAGGGCAGAGAAGGAGGCATGACATGGACGACGCATTACAGGGCGCGTACAGAAACGTCTTTCAAACGGTGTCTGCATTGGTGCATGAGCCGTGGCGGAAAATCTGGTGGCGGACGTTGATGTCGGGCGATCCGTTGCATTATTATTACTACTTGCCGCAGACTTCGCGGTCGCCGGTGTATTGGGAAGATGCGGACTGGCGGACGGGAACGACGGCGGAGCGCCGCACGGTCGAAATCGAAGCGGCGGCGCGAGCGGTGCATACGCTGTGGCGGATTTGGACGGAAACGAATCGCGGGCGTTCGTCGTGGACGATGGCGACGTTGGTATTGACACCCGACGGCGTGATTCACGCGACATACGATCATCGTCACCGGCATCAGATCGATCCCGTGGCGGACCAGTTTGCCTGGGAGACGGAGGTGTTCGGGCAGGTTTATGTACCGTATCGGCTGGCGCGGTTGCGGCGGGGCGTGCGAAGCCGGTGGCGGCGCAGTCGTCATGCCGATCGGCGGCAGGCGGACACGGGCTATTGGGAACGATTGCCCGGGGCGGCGGCGGTATATCGCGGACGGCGGCGCAAGCGCCTTCCGGCGCCGTTGCCGGCGGCAATCACGGGCAAGTAGCGAGAGCGGGGACTAAAGGAGGAGCGCAATGAGCAAGCGGATATATGTGGCCAAGCGGGCGGCGGTAGCGGATACCGAGGAGCGGCTGTTACATGAGTGGCGGACGGAGTTGGGACTGGACAAGGTCACGGGGCTGCGTATTTGGCATCGGTACGATCTGGAAGGTGTCGGCGACGAATTGATGGCGCGGGCGCGGACGACCGTCTTTGCCGAGCCGCCGGTAGATGTGTGGACGGACGTACTCACTGTCCCTCCGACGGCGCATGCGGTCGCGGTGGAACTGTTGCCGGGACAATACGATCAGCGGGCGGACTCGGCGGCCCAGTGCCTGCGCCTGCTCGATCCGGATTGTGAGGCGGTGGTGGCGTATGCGACGGTCTATGTCGTCGAAGGGGCACTGACACCGGAGGAATGGGTGCGCCTGAAGGGGCATTTAATCAACCCGATCGAATCGCGCGAAGCTTCGCCCGATGTGCCGCAAAGCTTGCGGTCGGAGGTGCGGGTGCCGGCGGATGTGGCGGTCGCGGACGGCTGGATTGACTATACCCGTCCGGCGCTGCACGAAGCGGTTCGTCGCTTGGGGTTGGCGATGGATACGGCCGATGCGGAAGTCATTCAGCAGTATTTCGGTGCGGTCGAAAAGCGCAATCCGACGCTGACGGAGCTCAAGGTGCTGGATACCTACTGGTCGGATCACTGCCGGCATACGACTTTTGCGACGCGGCTGGACGGCATCGATATTGCCGACGGGCGCTACACCGCACCGATACGGGCGGCGTATACGCGCTACCTCGATACCCGGGCGGCGGTGTTCGGCGACGCGGTGGCGACGCGGCCGGTGACGCTGATGGATATGGCGACGTTGGCGGCGCGCGACTTGCGGCGACGCGGCGGCTTGACAGAATGGGTCATCTCGGATGAAATCAATGCCTGCACCATTCGCACGGAAGTCGATACCGCGCACGGCAAGGAAGATTGGCATTTACTGTTTAAAAACGAAACGCATAACCACCCGACGGAAATCGAGCCGTTCGGCGGCGCGGCGACGTGCCTGGGCGGGTGCATTCGCGACCCGCTGAGCGGCCGTGCGTATGTCTACCAAGCGATGCGCGTCACCGGCAGCGGCGATCCGCGGACCGCGCTGGCGGATACGCCGGTCGGCAAATTGCCGCAGCGCGTCATTACGACGAAGGCGGCGGCGGGCTACAGCTCCTACGGCAACCAAATCGGGTTGGCGACGGGGGAAGTGCGGGAGTACTACCACCCCGGCTATGTCGCCAAACGCATGGAAATCGGCGCGGTCGTCGGTGCCGTGCCGGCCGCGGCCGTGCGGCATGAGACGCCGGCACCGGGCGATGTCGTGATTTTGGTCGGCGGCCGTACGGGACGTGACGGATTGGGCGGCGCGACGGGTTCTTCCGTCGAGCATGATATCCATTCGCTCGCGGAGCGCGGTGCGGAAGTCCAAAAAGGCAACGCCCCGACAGAACGCAAGTTGCAACGGCTTTTCCGTCAGGAACGGGTCACCCGCCTCATTCGCCGTTGTAACGATTTCGGTGCGGGGGGCGTGTCCGTCGCTGTGGGGGAACTGGCGGACGGCGTGCGCATCAATCTGGATGCCTTGCCGAAAAAATACGAGGGACTTGACGGGACGGAGCTCGCACTTTCCGAATCACAGGAACGGATGGCGGTCGTCGTCGCGGCAGATGATGCGGCGGCATTTTGCCGCTATGCGGATGAGGAAAATCTCGAAGCGACGGTGATTGCCGAAGTGACGGCGCAGCCGCGCTTGGTGATGACGTGGCGCGGGCGGACGATCGTCGATTTGGCGCGGTCGTTTTTGGCGACCAACGGGGCATCGCGACGGGCGGCGGCGAGTGTCACCGCACCGGCGGCGACAGACTATTTTGCCGCGCCGGCGGTGACGGATGTGGCCGCAGCATGGCGCGCCCGGATGACTTCGCCGCAAGTCGCCTCCCAGCGCGGGCTGGCGGAACGCTTTGACAGCACGGTCGGCGCCGGTACGGTACTGATGCCCTTCGGCGGTGAACGCCAAATGACGCCGACGGAAGGCATGGCGGCGCTGATTCCCGTGCCGACGGGCGACGCGGCGACGGTGAGCCTGATGGCGCACGGATTTGACCCGTACTTGGCATCGTGGAGTCCGTTCCACGGTGCGTATTATGCAGTGCTGTGGTCGGTGGCACGGATTGTCGCCTTGGGCGGCGACCGGCGCAAAGTCTATTTGACCTTGCAGGAATATTTTGAAAAACTGGGGACGGCCGCCTCGTGGGGTAAGCCCGTCGCGGCCTTGCTCGGTGCCTTTGCTGCGCAACAGGATTTGGCCATCGGTGCCATCGGCGGGAAGGACTCGATGAGCGGTACCTTTATGGATTTACATGTACCGCCGACATTGGTGTCGTTTGCCGTGACGACCGATGCGGCCGACCATGTGGTCAGTCCGGAGTGGAAGGCGCCCGCTCATGCGTTGGTCTGGGCGCAAGTCCCGACGGACGAGGACGGCATGCCGGATATCGGGGTGTTTACCGCGCATGCGGATCGGCTTTACGACGATATCGGCCGCGGGGTGATTTATGCGGCGAGTGCGCTCACGACGGACGGATTGGCGGCGGCATTGGCGCGGGCGGCGTTCGGCAACGGCATCGGCGCCGACTTGGTCAATCTCGAGGCGGCGGAATTGTTCGCTCCGCAAGCGGCGGGCTGGCTCATTGAAACGGATAGGGAAACGGCGGACATGTGGACGGCGGCGGGGCAGGCTCGCACTATCGGGCAGACCGGCGGTACGGAGTTGCGTTGGAACGATGTCGCGCTCGATGTGACCGCACTCGGGGAGACATGGGAATCCGTCTGGGACGACGTCTTCCCGCGAACGGCTGATGCGGCGGAAGCGGTGACGACACCGACTGCTGTGACGCCGATTGCCGCGCCGACGGTGCGGACACGGACAGCGCGCCCGAAAGTCGTTATCCCCGTCATGCCGGGGACCAATTGCGAATATGATACGGCACGCGCGTTTGCCGCGGCGGGAGCGGAGACGGACATCCTCGTCGTGCGCAACTTGACGCCGACGATGTTGCAGGAGTCCGTCGAGGCCTTGACGAAATCCATCCGCACCGCACAAATACTGGCTTTTCCCGGCGGATTTTCCGCGGGCGACGAGCCGGAAGGATCGGGTAAATTTATCGCCGCACTCTTCCGCCATCCTGCACTGACAGATGCGGTACGGCGCTTGCTGGCCGAACAGGACGGATTGATTCTCGGTATTTGCAACGGGTTCCAAGCGTTGATTAAACTCGGCCTCGTTCCCTACGGGGATATCCGTGAACTGACGGCGGATTCGCCGACCCTGACGTATAACCGTATCGGTCGGCACGTGTCGGGGTATGTCACGACCCGTATCGCCCGCTCCGCCTCGCCGTGGTTGGCGCGGTGTCGGGAGGGTGAGCTGCACACCGTGCCGATCAGTCACGGGGAAGGGCGGTTGATTGCATCTCCGGAGGAATTGGCACGGTTGGCGGCGGCGGGGCAAATCGCGACCCGATACGTCGACCTCGAAGGGCGGCCGACGATGGACGGACGTTACAATCCGAACGGTTCCGTCGGTGCGGTGGAAGGGTTGACCAGTCCGGACGGCCGCGTCTTCGGCAAGATGGCGCACAGCGAGCGGACAGGTCCGTACCTGGCGCAAAATATCAGCGGTCGGAAAGAACAGCCGATATTTGCCGCCGGTGTTGAGTATTTCACAAAGTAAAAGGAGGCGATGAGATGCGATTACCGTCGTACAAACGGATAGTGACCGTAGCGGTCGGTCTGTGTTGGCTGACGATGCGGGCGGCGGCCTGCCCGCTCTGCTGGTTCGGTATGGCGCAGGCGCATATCGCCAATTTTGAAGCCGTCGTCATGGGCTACCTGCCGCTCTGGGCGTCCGCCTTGACCGGCGTTGTTCTCTACGGGAAAAATATATGGCGCAAACTGCGGGGCTGACGTCGCGTCAAAAAAAGCGGATATGGTTGGCCATCACCTTGCTGTCCGTTCTCATCTGGGGGTGGTGGCTTACCCAACAGCGGACGCAGGACAATGAGAATCACGCCATCATCGGTACGTGGCTGGCGGTCGCGGACGATGAGAGCTATATCTGCGCCTTGGCGATTGTGCCGACCGATATCAAGGCCGTCGAGCCGGTGATGTTGGCACGCTTTGAATTGCGCGAGAAACGGACTGACGGCTATGAGGGCGTACTCGCCGAGCCGGTGGCAGTCACGCTGGCGGACGGGCGGCTGTACGCCTATATCCCGACCGACCTCAAGGACGGTCAGCGGATTCCCGTCGGCACGTGGGATGCGGCGGCGGGTACATTGACAATCCGCCGATTTCACTTTGTGCAGCAGGACCGGGAGATACGGACCTCGGCCGAGCTTATCGTATACATGGAACGGGAATTGACCCGGCGCGGTTGGCAGGGGAGCGCCATGCAGCTGCATACCGATACGGCCGGAACAAGGGGGCAATCGACCGGCGGCGCATAAGTAGCCGGAAATATAGACAATAAAAAACGACGCATTGCGTCGTTTTTTATTGCCCGCATCAGAACTGATACTGCATCGATACGGTGTAGGCGCGGCCGCGGGCGGCTTCCACCGCATAAAACTGTCGGTCGAACAGGTTCGTTACCGCGCCTTGCAAGGTCAGCTCCGGCGTCACGGCATAGCGCAGGCTGAGGTCGGTCAGGAAGAATGCGTCTTCCGAACGCAGTGCGCCCGTGATATCGTCTTCCGCTTGGCGCGCGCTGACATAGGTACTGTCAATCAGGATATTCCACGGCCGGTGATTGTATTCGATACCGAAGTGCAAGAGGTGCCGCGGGATGTCGTAGATGGTGTCACCGTCATCGTCGGCCCGTTGCAATGTGTAGTTGGCGTACGCGGACCAGTCCGGATGCAGTTGTTGCGTCACGGACAGTTCCAGGCCGCGGCGGGTCACCGGATTGTCAAAGTTGTAGTAGGCTCTGACACCGTTACGGGTCGCCAAGTACGAATAGCCTTTGGTGCGGGCACGGAAGAGACCGAACTCGATGGCGGTCTCTTCGTTGTGCCATTTCCAGCCGGCTTCCACGCTGGTGGTGCGTTCCGGTCCGAGGTCCGGGTTCGGCTTCGTACTGCCGCTGTTCCGGTAGACTTGGTACAGCACCGGCGGGTTGAAGGCTTTACCGTAGGAGATATAGACGGTGCTTTCCGGCGAGACGCTGTACTCCGCGGCGATTTTCGGGCTGAGCTGTGTGTACGTGCCGCTGCCGTAATCGTTTTCGCTCCATTTTCCTTTGCTGAGTTTGTGGCTGTAGCCGTCCGATTTGGTGTAACGATCCCAGCGCAGGCCGGTGTATACCGTCAGCTGATCGTCCACGCGATATTGGTCCTGGATATACACGGCGTGGGTCGTGCCTTTGCCGCCGTTGTATTCGTAGGGGGTGAGCCCGTGCTTGTGGTCGCGCCATTGTTCCGCATCATAGCGGGTCTGGGCAAACGATTCGCGGCGGAAATGGTAACCGGCCACGATGCTGTGGTTGTCCGTTTCCCATTCTTTGTAAATATTGAAATCATATGACTTGCTCGGGTAGAAGGAGTACCATCCCGGCCCGTTCCAGTCATTGAGCCGGGCGGCGGTCAAGTCCGACGGGGCGGCGCCCGGTGTGCTGTAGCCGTCTTTGTCGCGGTGGGTATAGCCGAGCGTCGCGTAGAGCTTGTTTGTCGTATCGCTGAATTGCAAGCGATGGACATCCATGACGTATTCACCGCTGTAATGCAGGAAATCGCCCGGTTCGACAGTGACCGTGCCGCCCGGTACGGCGACCGTACCGTTGAATACCGGATTACCGTCCTTGTCGCGCAAGAAGGAAATCGGATTGCGATAGCCGTAGGTGTGGCGGCTGTGGCTGAAACGGTAGTCCAGCGAGCGACTGTCGTCCAAGCGGTAGCCGACTTGCAGTTTGGCGATATCGGTTTCGTTGTGTTTGTCGCCGGGGCTGCCGTAGATGTAGCGATGGCGGGCCGATGTCGGCAAGTCGCCGAAGGCGCTGGGCGTTTGCGCCTTTTTGTCCTTGCGGACGTCAAAGAAATAGTTCGGGTAGCCGTCGGTGGAACGACGTTCGTAGCCCAGCCCGAATGTCCAGCGCCCTTCGATGTCGGCTTTCAGGTCAAAGGCACCCCGTTTGGTACCGTTTGAGCCGTAGGACAGACGGATATCGCCGGCAAAGCCGTCGCCGCCTTTTTCGGTGATGATATTCATGACCGCACCGACCGCACGACCGCCGTAGAGCGACGAGGCCGCACCTTTGACGAGCTCGATTCGTTCGATGCCGGTGGTCGGCAGCATTTGCCAATCGACACTGCCGTTCCAGCTGGAGTTCACCGGCTGCCCGTCAATCATGACAAGGATGTCGCCCGATCCGAATCCGCGTACGGACAGTTCCGCGCCGAGGCTGCCGTCGGCGACCGGCGCGCGATAGACGCCGACCGTGTGTGCCAATGCATCCGCGATATTTTGCGTCGGACGTTTGGCGAGGTCTTCTTTGGTGATGACGGTGACGGCCGCCGGTACGCGCTGTGCGTCTTCGAGCGTGCGGGTCGCGGTAATCACCATGCCGTCGAGCATGACGGGTTCGGCCGCCGTTGCGCTGATTCCCGTGACAGCGCACAGCAGGCAGGCCGCATACAATGAGTGTTTCATCTGATTTCCTCCCTCAAAAAAATATGATATCAATGTTTACTATTCTAGCATGACCGTCCGCAGCAGGCAAATCGGCTATCGGGGCACACACGAGCGTATCGGCGGGGAACGGGCAGGCGGTGCGCGAGGAGTGAATGATGAGCGGGCGAATATTGCCCGGAAAAATTTTTGACAAATATAAGGATATTGATTAAGATAGATATGCATATACAGAGAGGAGGCGGATTCATTGAAATCCAACACAGCAGCAGCAGTATTAGCGGTGGCGGTACTGACCGGTGCGGGGAATACGGTCGGTGCCGAAGAAGTGGTCACACTGGCACCGCAGATTGTCACGGCGACACGGTACAGCAAGGCGGATATCGATGTGCCGGCGACGACGGAAGTGATGAGCCATCAGGAGATTGTCAACACGGGCGCGACGACAGTGCAGGACGCGTTGCGGTTTACGACGGGGGTCATTTACAAGGCCAATCCCGTCGGCGAGTCGGGCGGCGAGTTTTTGATTCGCGGCAAACGGCGCGGCACGCTCGTCATGTTGAACGGCGTATCGCTCAATTTCCGCAACGGGTATGCGGATTTGAGTGCGATTCCGGTGGAAGATGTCGACCGGATTGAAATCGTGCGCGGCGGCGGGGCGGTACTCTACGGCTCGGACGCGACGGGCGGCGTGATTAATATCATCACCAAGCCCGGCACGACAAATACGGTATCGATGTCGGCCGGCAATTTCGGTCAGCAGCGCTATGCCGTCACGGTGAGCGAAGGTAAATTCGGTGCGAACTTTGTCGTTGATAAAAAAGGTCGTGTCAATAATATCTCGCAACCGTCCGACTACGGTAAGTTTTTCCATTTTACCGGCGGGACAAAGTATACGGGAAGTATGACGTACCGATTCAGCGACGCGTTGTCGTTGCGGGTCGCGCATTCGAATTACAACTACGGCAAAGAGTATTGGTATGCCGTCCATCCGAAGGGAAAGACCGCAGAATCCATCTATGACAGTCGCGATATCACGCGCAAAGACTGGCAGGGCGCCTTGCAATATGAGAAAGACGGCTTGGGGGCGACATTTGCCGTTCATCGCAATGTGGGAACGACATGGTATACCTACTGGGACTATGAATCGAAAAAATCGCCGAAACTGATCGGTGTTCTCGACCGCAAGTATTTGTATGAATCGGATGATCGGACGACGAGTTTCGATTTGCACAAGGAATGGCAGGGGGACGATACGGTCGTGTTGCTCGGCGGTGGCTGGGAACGCAGTACGTACAGCCTGCTCACGCAGGATAAGCCGAAATGGAACGGTAAGAGCGCCGGTATGAAAGGCAGTGACGGGAAGTATCTGAATGACGGACGGTTTTACGGCTATGAAGAACGTGCGCATCCGCATTATTCGCGCGACGTGTTCTCGCTCTACGGTTCGTACGAACGCCAGCTCGGCGGCAGCAATCAGCTGACGCTCTCGGCGCGGCAGACGTGGACGGCCAATTCTCCGAAAGACAAGGAGTTCCGGCAGTTTACCCCGCAGGTACAGTTCCTGCATCGGATGGGTGACGATGCCAGCTGGTTCGTGTCGTACGGCGAGTCCTTTACCTTGCCGACGATGGATGCCCTCTTCGGGGCGGGTTCGGCCAAAGGTAATGTCGATTTGAAACCGGAAACGGGCAAGCATTATGAATTCGGGGTGAAGGCGCAACGCGGTGATGCGCTGTGGAAAGTCGCCGTCTTCAAGAGTGACGTCAAAAACTTCATGCGGCTCAAGGAAGATAAAAACGGTGTCCCGAGACAGATGAATGAAGACACGAAGAACCACGGGTTGGAAATCTCCGTCGATGTCCGTCACAATGAGAACTGGCATTCGAATTGGGGGCTTGTCGTGCAAAATCCGAAGTTTTACGATGCACGTTACCCGAAAAAGGGCTGGCAGCGTGACTACGGACGCTTGCAGCTCAACGGCGGCGTGAGCTATCGAAACGATGATTGGCAGGTATCTCTGCAGGCGGCCTACACGGGCCAGCGCGTGCTGTCGAGTTACCAGGAAGAAGTGCGGCCGCTCTTGATTACATCGCTCCATGCGGCGTACACACCGAATGAGGCGTGGGAAGTGTATTTCGATGCGGACAACCTGCTCAACCGTGAGGACATCACGAGTCATGTGTCGTCCCGCTACAACGCACAGCCGTTTAACTACCAAGTCGGCGTGAAGTATCGCTTCTGATGAGACGGCCTGGAAGTTGGTGTGCCGTATGGCTGGCGGCGGTGCTGATGTGTCTGGTCGCCTGCATGCCGCAGGAACGGGCGGCAACGGGCGGCTACACCGTTGTGGACGGTGCGGGACGGATGGTGACATTGACGCATGTACCGCAGCGAATTATTGCCAATACGACGAATCTCGAGGATTTGACGTTGGGCCTGGTCGGTCCGGCCCGCATGGCGGCGGTATCGGCCGATGCGGCGCGGGAGGATTCGCTCTGCCGGGATGCGGCGCGGGCGGTCGAGTCCCGCTGGGAAGGACGGCTCACGCCGGAATATATCATTGCGCGGCAACCGGATTTGCTTATCGTGCAGGACAGCGACGAGCATTTGCTGCATCTGCAGGAAGAATTGGGGATACCTGTCCTGGTGCTTCCCGTCGCGACAAATCGGGCGATGATTGTCGAGCGAATCCGCATTGTGGCGGCGGCAGTCAATGAATCGGCGCGCGGCGAGGAGATGGCGGCACGGATTGAAAACGGGGCGGCACGCATTGCCGCGCGCTTGGCTGATGTACCGCCGGAGAAACGTCCTGTGGGGCTTGCCTATTCGGTGCAGGGGGCGTTCGGCAGTCCCGACGGATTGGCGCATCATGTGCTGACCGATGCGGGCCTGCGCAACGGAGCGGCCATCGTCGGCCTCAAAAAAGGCGACCATTTGAGCAAGGAAGCGGTCGTGCGGGCGCACCCCGACTATTTCATCTTGCCGGAAGTGGCGTCCGTCAGTCATGGCAATCAGTCGGCGGACGAGCTCGCGGCGGCGCTTGCGGGCGACGGCGCCTATGCGGATCTTCCCGCCGTGCGGGAGGGACATATCTTGCGTATCCCCGATGCGTATCGCTATTGTTCGTCGCATCATTACATCGACGGCGTCATCCTGTTACATGAAGCGGTCTACGGGCCGCTGCCGCAGGCATAGATCGGCATCATAAAAGGCTATGAATCATGGATTCATAGCCTTTTAACGTGCGCGTGCCCGAAAGGGACAATCGTCCGTGTGTCGTGGGTGCGGTTTAGGGGAATAACGCCGTTCGGTCGATGGTGTGACCCGCCCACGCGGCGAGCGCCTGCGGTGTCATCTCGCCCGTATACGTCGGCAATGCGGCGATGACGGGGACACCGCTGCGGGCTTCCATCGCGGCGCGATTGCTCCGCTCCAAGATGGAGTCGGGATCGTCACAACCGTTCAGGATAATTCCCTTGACGGTTAATTGCTGCCCTTGGCAATAATAGACCGTCGTCAGCAGTCGATTAATCGCGCCGAGCCGATTGTCGCAGACAATCAACACGGGCAGTCGCAGTATTCGCCCCAAGTCGGCCACGGTAAGGTCGGGTGCCAGCGCAGTCGTGATGCCGCCGGCACCTTCGACCAAGACATCATCGAAGGTATCGGTCAGCCGACGGTATGCCTGCACCAATGCATCCGCATCGACCGTCACCTCGCTCAGCCGTGCCGCCAAATCGGGTGCCAATGCGGGGACGAAGGCATACGGATTAATCAGCGGACGGTAGGATTCGTCGAGGGATGCCATTTGCAACAAAAACGAGGCATCTTCCGCGATGATGCGGCCGTCCGTCTTGACGGCACCGCTGGCGACCGGCTTGAAGCCGACCGCGCGGCGACCGCATCCGGTGAGCATGGCCAGCAGTGTGCCGGTCACGAATGTTTTGCCGGCGTCCGTATCGGTGGCACTGATAAGGTAGTTCATCGGCGCTCACTCCTTCGTTTGAAATGCGATTTCACGATGTAACCTGGGGACGACCAGGAAACTGGCCAGACCGAAGAGCGTGACTTCGGCGGGCATCGGAATCAGAGAAGCGGACATAATCGCCCACAGCGGCAGGACTTCATTGAAGTAGATGTTGACGAGAAACCATTTGTAACCGATGCCGAACACATATACCGCACAGAAACACAGGAATGTCATCCAGAGGTATCGCTGCCAACCGCTTTGTTCGTGCCCGCGAACCAAGTACCCCGCCAGCCAAGCGGCCGCCATGTAGCCGAGCAGGTAGCCGAATGTCGGTTTCAGGATGTAGCCGAGGCCGCCGCCTTCGACGAATACGGGGACACCGAGCAGCCCGAGCAGGGTGTAGACGGCGACGACGCGCGCCCCGCGCCACGGTCCGAGCAGGTAACCCGACCAGAGGACAAAGAGCGGCCCCAAGTCAAAATAATCCATCCATACCAGCGGCAGACGAATGAAGGCACCGATGGCAATCAGTGCCACGAGTACGGCCTCCTGTACCAACATGACGGTAGGATGTTGTGAATGTGACGGATACATAAAATCCCTCCCTTTTATTATTGTAAACATGATACAACTAATTGGGTAACAAATCAAGAGAGGAATGTGGAGATGAGCTCGAGTATGTCGCGCGCTTTGTATGTATCGCGGTCATCGCGGCGGGTGTACGACGTCGGATTTGCGCTGTCGTGCGGGTGGCGTACGTGTATGCAGTACAGAAAATCGACACACAAAACGAGCAACGGAAATCCGTTGCTCGTCGGTGTGAAAATCAGAATTCGTAGCGATACGACAAGAGGTAGTTAATCGGGGTGGAACGATAGTACGTGCCGGAGTGTGACACATTGTCTTCCCGGTCGAGCACATTGTCGATACGCAGCGACAGGCTGTTTTGATCGTTAAACCGGTAGGTCGTGTTCCACGTCGTCAAGAGGTACGGCTTTTCCGGCGAGGAGTGATTGCTGGACGGACTGCCGACACGGTCAGCGAGGTAGGCGGCCGTCAGTGTGCTGCTCCACGGTCCCTGCACGTAGGTCAAGGCGCCGTTGACTTGCCAGCGGCCGTAGCTGCGATCCCAGTACGGTTTTTTGGCTTTGGCCCCGTTGTCTTTGTAGAGCGGGTTGTTGTAGGAGATTCCGATGCGATACGACCAGGGGCCTTCCCCTTGGTACTTCATCGAGAGTTCCGCGCCGGTATTTTTGAATTCCGAATTGATGTACTGATAGCCTTGCAGAATACCGCCTTTTTTATCGAGCTCAACTTTGATGTTGTCTTTGATGCGCGCGTGATAGACGGCGAATTGGTAGAGGTGGTCTTCGTGCACCTTTTTGTAGCCGATTTCGTAATTGATGCCTTTTTGCGGCTTCAAGCCCGGATTCGGTACGGCACTGCCCGATCGGCCGAAAATCTGACTGAAGGTCGGCATGATAAACGATTGCGAAACGTTGAGATACCAGTTTTCATCGGGATTGACACGATGAATCCATTGTCCCGCAGCGGAAAAGTTGCTGTAATCCATGCCGGCGGTCGAGTTACGCGTCTTGGTTTCACGCCCCGAAAGGATGACGGTGTCGCGGTCGTTCAGGCGATGTTCCGCCTGCAGGTAGGCCGCCCAGATATCACGGCTGTATTGGTCGTCACCGTTGTCATACAGAGATGTGTCGTAAAATTCGTGCTGGAAGGTCATGCCGGCAATCCAGTCCGTCTTGGCTCCGCGCCAGGTCTTTTGCAAGTCGAACCCGTAGTTGATATTTTCTTCTTTGGTATTGTAGAAGCGGTCCTTGCCTTTGGCGGGGTTATGTGCGCCCGCACGGGAAATTTTGTAGAAGTTGCCGCCGTCCGCTTGCATGAAGACGCGGTTGTAATAGCCGCGTGCCGTGAAGTCGTCACGCTGGTAGTTGATTTGGAAAAGCCGCTGGTCGCTGGTGTAGGTGCGGTATTGTTGCAGGTCGCCGATTTTGCCCGGCCAGTTTTTCGGATTGGTCGGTTTGGTGAAGTAGTAGTATTCGTAATCGGTCGCCGATTTGAATTTGTCAAACGATACACTCAGCTCATCACTGAAACGATAACCCAAGTGGAGCGAGTCTTTGCGCGAGCCGGGCAAATCCGCGTAGCGGAAATTGTCGAGTTCCGTGACGTGTTGCAAGAGTCCCCAATGTTCCCGATGCAGGCCGAGCGAGAAGCCGTCCATGTTCAGGTTGAGGTCGGCCTGCCGTTGGCCGTAGTTGCCGTAACCGAGGGTGAGCGAGCTGGGTGCATCGTCCTTGGTAATGATGTTGATGACACCGGCCATCGCTTCCGAGCCGTAGAGTACCGAGCCGCCGCCTTTGATGACTTCGACACGGTCGATGCGTTCGGTCGGAATGGCGTCGAGATAGTACTTGCCGCGCGCATTAATCGGGTTGCCGTTAATCATGACGAGCGTACCGTTTTTGATGCCGCGAATGGCGATTTCATTGCTCATCGTGCCCATGTGGCCACCGGCCGCGCCGAATGACTTGTAGGCGACGCCGGTGACACCGGCGAGTGCAGTGTGAAGATTTGTGGCACCGGAGCGGCGAATCGATTCGCCTTGCATGATTTCAATCGACATCGGTACGTCGACTTCCGCTTTCGCGGAGCGGGTCGCCGTGATGACGACCGGGTTGAGTGTGACCATGTCGGCGGCTTGTGCACCGGCGACACCGCCGAGCAGCGCACAGACGGCGAGCAAGGCCGAGTAATGTGGTTTCATATGATACCTCCCTGTTCGGGCGAATGCGCCCGATTCCCTTTTTAATATCATTATTGTACCGCGCTTACGGTATGAGGGCAAGTCATGTACCGGATTCCGCTCGGTTTTTTGCCCGGTCGGCGGGATTGTGCGCTGCAGACGGTGCGCAAGGTGCGCGGTCGTGCTATAATACAAAGTAAGAGGAGGGGATTTCCTATGAATGCGTACCGTACGATTTTAGTCGCTGTCGACGGCTCGGAAAATGCACATCGGGCGGTCGATATGGCGGTCTGTCTGGCCGAAAAGTACCAATCCAAGTTGATTTTGGCACATGTGGTCGATGTAGAGTACTTTTCCGTTGCGTGGCTGAATCGCCCGCGCCATATGGATGCGGCGGATGCCTCGACCGATAGCGATGTACACGCCGAGTCGCTCAACGACTATCGGCGACAATACAGCCGCGAGGTCTTGCAGATGGCGGCGGCACGGGTGCCGGACGGGATTGACTGTGAAATCGTCCACGAAACGGGTTCGCCGCGGGAAGTGTTGCCGCAACTCGCCGAGGAGCGGCAGGCCGATCTGATTGTGGCGGGCAGCCGCGGACTGGGCACGGTCGCGGGCATGCTGGTCGGCACGGTATCGGGGTACTTGGTGCGACATGCACGGGTGCCGGTATTGGTCGTCAAGTAGAGGAGGTCCATATGCATACGATTCAGACAATTCTCGTCCCGACGGACGGCTCGGAGAACGCGGCGCGCGCGCTTACGGAAGCGGCCGGTTTGGCGCAGCGGTTTGACGCCGAGTTGGTGTTGCTGTCGGTCTTGGAGCAGCAGTTTTATGTCGGCGGGCTGGTGGGACTCGAAGGCGATGTCAAGCCGTATCGCGGCGTGACGGAGTTGCCGGCGGAGCCGGCGCCCGACGAAGATAAGTATACGGGGTTGACATCGCACCAAATCAGCCTGGCCAAGGCGGATTTGCGCCGGGCGGCGCAGACGATTCCGGCGGCGGTACGGCGGCGCATGCTGCTGGCCAACGGTACGGCACGGGAAGATATCGTGACGGTCGCCAAGGATGTCAAGGCGGATTTGATTGTGATGGGGAGCCGCGGGCTGGGTACGTTGCGCGGCGTGTTGCTCGGGTCGGTGTCGAAATATGTGTTGCAGCAGGCGCCGATGCCGGTGCTGGTCGTAAAATAACACAACAGCGAGGAGGAACTACTGATGATTGATTTCAAAGAAATTCTGGTGCCGGCGGACGGTTCGGACAACGGCTTACGGGCGTTGCATCATGCGGTCGAGTTGGCGAAGCTCTCGGGCGGGACGATTTTGATTTGTCATGTGGCCAATATCGTGTCGGTGATTTCCGGTTTCGATCAGATTCCGAGCGGCGCGGGGTATGTGACGGAGCAAATGGCGACGGACATGGAAGACAAGGGCAAGGAAATTTTGGAAAGCATGGTCAAATCGATACCGCCGGAAGTGCCGGTCAAGACGATTTTCGAAGTCGGATCGCCGGGACCCACGCTGGCGATGGTAGCCGAAAAGAACAATGCGGACTTGATTGTCATGGGAAGCCGCGGCTTGGGACCGATTAAAGGGATTTTTATGGGGTCGGTGTCGAGCTATATTGTCAGTCACGCGACGTGTCCGGTGTTAATTGTAAAATGAACGTGCAAGGGCGGACGAAAGTCCGCCTTTTTCTATCGACGGACAGAGGTGGGGTATGGAAAAACAGATTCGATGGTTGTATGAGGAGCTGCCGAAGTGGGTGGAGCGCGGGCTGATTGATGAGCAGGCGGCGGATCGATTGCGGGTGCATTACGGGGAAGTCGCGCCGAACAAGACGGCGTGGACCGTGATTTGGCCGATTTTGGCGGCGATTTGCATTGCGCTCGGTATATTGCTTTTGGCGTCGTCAGAGTGGTACGACATCGCGCGGGATACGCGGCTCGGCTGGCTGGTCGGTCTGACGGCGGTGTCGCTGGTCGGCGTGGCGGCGGTCATGGCACGGCGGGAGATTTCCCCGGCGTGGCGCGAGGCGGTCGGCGTCTTTCACGCGCTGTTGTTGCCGGGGGCGTTTTGGCTCGCGGACAGTATGTATGCGGTCAACCGTTTCGACGAATGGCAGGCGCCGGTGTGGGCGGCCCTCTTGCTGTTGCCGACGGTATACTTGCTTCGCTCGGTGGCGGCCGCGTCGATTTATGTGCTGCTCGCGGCGTCGTTTTGCGGTGCCGACGGGGCGGAACAGGCCTGGTTCGGGCGGCAATTGGTGTGGCTCCTGTTGGCGGCGGCCGTACCGTATTTTTACCTGTTGTACAAAGACGGCTCGCGCGCCAAGGAGATGTTGCTTTTCGGTTGGTCGTACGGCGTAGCGGTCTATGCCGCGTACGCGTGGACGTTGCTGGATGTGGCACTGGTCAGTCTGGCGTTTTTCGCGGTCATGGCGACGCTGACACTGTATGTCGGCCTCTTGCCGGGGCGGGACAAATTGTGGGGACTGCCGTTTCGCTGGCTGGGCGGTGCGGCGCTCATCGGCGGCATGCTGCTGAGTACGATGCGCGCGACGTGGGTCGGTATCGGCAACGAGACGCCGACGCTGTGGCCGATCGTGATGCTGCTATTGGTACTGTTTGCGACCGGCGTGGTGTGGTGGTGGCTGGGGACACAGCGCCCGTTTGTGCTGACCGCCATCGGGGTATTCCCGCTGTTGGTGGTCGTCGGGACGGGGTTGGCGGCGCTCCAAGTCGGGTATACGCTGACGGCGGTCGTGATGATGGGGTATTACCTGCTGGCAACAGGATGGATGCTGTGGCAGGGTATCCGCCGGCAACAGCTGGTCCGCACGGATATCGGTCTCGTGATGGCGGGACTGTTTATCTTGGCACGGCTGGCGGATTCGCAATTTACGGATTATGAACGCGGTATCGCGTTCGTCGCGACCGGACTGGTGATATTGGCGGCGCATCTGTGGTTCGACAGGCGGCTGCGGCGACGGGACAAGACGATGCGGCGGGAGGTTCGTTCCGCTCGGCGGCGCATGCATATCGACGCGGCAACGGAGCGGCCGGCAGAGGGGAGTGCACCGAAGGTGACCGAAGTGCGCCCGACGCGGCGCGATACGGCGCCCGCGCGCCCGCAACCGCCGCAGATGCCGGTGTTCGGTCGGCAGCAGCCGGTCATGCCGAAGTCGGTGCGGGTAGATCATGAGGACAAAGGAGGCGCGGACCATGACGACAACTAAATGGCAACGGTGGCTGTTGTTTGCCGTCGTGGCGATGGTACAGCTGGCGCTGATTGGGGGATATAAGGGCAGCTATGAAGAGGTCGCGCAAAACGGCACCGAGTACAAACTGCCCGTGCGGCTGTCCGCCTACGGGAACGATGCGGATTATATCCGTGTCTTCGTGCCGGAGTGGCAGGCGCGTTGGCTCAATCCCAATCCGCCCGAACGTGGCGAACGGGTCTATGTCGTGGTGGCGCCCGATGCAAGCGGTATGCTGATGATAAAAGGCGCGGACTTGCGTGTGCCGGCGCAGGGCGACTACCTGATGACGCAGGCGTGGAGCGGGGTGCGTGACGGGGCGGTGGATTTGCAATTGCCGGTCGATCGCTACTATATCGGCAAGCAGAAATTGCAACAAATCCCGTTTGATGAATATACGGCGGAAGATGAAGTCGATGTCTCCGACACGCTGACGCCGGAGGAAAAAGAAAAGGGCGAGCCGACGGTCAAATACGTCCCTCGGCATGAACTCGTGGCGGTATTGCGGGTCTTGGACGGCAATGCGGTCATCACGGATATTTTGGTGGACGGGCGCAGCATCGGTGAGGTGTATCCGACGGGCGAGACAAGCCCGGCGGAGGCGGTCCGTATTGACAGCGGGAAAGGAGGTGCATGATGCGCATCGAAACACATCATCACGGGGCGTTTTGCGAGGTGCCGACCGAGGAAACGGAAGGCGGCTCCGTCTTTGCACAGGCGGCCGGCGACGAACGCTTGCTGTACGGAGTGGCGTCGATTTTCAAGGTGCTCGGCGATCCGACACGGTTGCGCATCTTGCAAGTATTATTGGTCGAAGGTGAACGCTGTGTCGGCGAGATAGCCGCCGATATCGGCATGGAACAATCGGCCGTCAGTCATCAGTTGCGGGTGCTGCGGCAGGCACGGGTGGTCGATTTTCGCAAGGACGGCAAGGTGGCGTGGTACTACCTCGATGACGACCATGTCGTGCGGTTGTTGGAGCAGGGCATGCAGCACGCGGCCCATCATGCGCGATGATGCGGGTCTACTTGATGCGGCACGGGTATGCGCAGGACGCCGTGCCGCCGATTGATAATTTTCATCGGGCCTTGACACCGACGGGGATTGCGGAAACAAAACGCATGGGGCGCTGGCTGGCGCAATGCATCGCCGGCGGCCGGCTGGGAATCTACTACAGTCCGCCCGTGCGGACGCGGCAGACCGCGGAACTCGTGCGCGACGAATGCCGCGCCGGCGGGACGGACATCCGTGAAGTGCAGGCGCTGTATGCGCTGTTGCGTTCGGACTGGGCACCGTTGCGGGCACATTTGCTGGAGGCGGCGCAGCGCGGGTTGACGGATATCCTCATGGTCAGCCATCACCCGTACTTGCAAAAATGGCTGCGGGAAGAGGCGGATTTTGCGGTCAAGTATCGCCAGAGCGCGGTGACGGAGCTGTGCGGCGACGAAACGGGAGCATTGCGGCTGGTGCGCTATGTCCGGCCGGACGATAAGGAGATTGTCGGAGTATGAAACGGAGCCATTTTTTTGCGTACTTGAACCGCATGAAATTCATTCGGCGCTGGGGGCTGATGCGCAGTCATGTGCCGGAGAATGTGCAGGAACACACCTTGCAGGTAGCGATGATTGCCCAGGCGCTGGCGGTCTTGCGCAATCGGCGGCACGGCGGACAGGTGTCGCCCGAACGGGCGGCGGTGTTGGCGATGTACCACGAAGTGAGCGAGATTTTTACGGGGGATATGCCCACGCCGGTGAAGTATTTTAATCATGACATTCGGGCGATTTACAAGACCATCGAGGTGGCCGCAGTGCGCAAGTTGTACGGCACGTTGCCGCCGGACTTGGCGCCGGATTTCGCGCCGTATGTGCTGACACCCGAAGAAGACGAGTTGTGGCCGTTGGTCAAGGCGGCGGATACCTTGTCGGCGTTTTTGAAATGCGCGGAGGAACGCGCCGCGGGCAATCCGGAATTTGATGAAGCGTACGCGACGATTCGGGCGACACTGGCGGAGTCGGCGGTACCGGAAGTACAAGACTTCCTCGAGATTTTCGCGCCGAGTTTCGAATTGTCGCTCGATGAGTTGAATCGGACGCTGGCCGAGGACGAAGATGCGTAGACGGATTTTATTGATTAATGATTATATCGGTCACGGTGTCGGCACGGTCAATGTGCTGCAGCCGCTGCTCATGATGAGCGGGCATCGGGTGTCGGTACTGCTGACGGCGATGATGAGCCACGGATTTCAGTACGGGGACTACGTCTATCGGCCGCTGACGGAGGAGTTGAACGGGACGCTGACCCGCTGGGAACAGCGGCACGAGGAGTTCGACTTTGATATCGTGATGACGGGCTTTATCGACAGTCTGGGCGACTTTCGTCAGTTTGCGACGGTGCGGTCGTTTTTGACGGCGCGGAGGCAGCGCGGGGCGAAGATTATCGTCGACCCCGTGATGGGTGACGGCGGCGCACTGTATCCGACTTTACCGCGGCGGGTCATTGACGAGATGCGCGGCTTGATTCGTGCGGCCGATGTCATTACGCCCAATGTCACCGAGGCGGCGTTGCTCTTGGGCGAACATCCGCAGACGACGGGGGCGGCTTTGGCCGAGTGGCCGGAGCGGCTGGCGGCCGCAGGACCTGCCACGGTCATCATCACGGATTGCCCGACGGACGACCCGGCGCAGGGGCGGATTTATTATCGGACGGCGCAGGGGGAGCACGGCACGGTGCCGTTTACCCGACAGGCGGCGGCGTTCAGCGGCAGCGGGGACTACTTCAACGCGGTCTGGCTGGCGGCGGTCGAGGCGGGGGTTCCCGTGGCGGAAGCAGTCGCGGTCGCGGCGGCGTTCATTGATGAGGCGCTGGCGGAAACGACGGCCGCGCACATCAATCCGGCGGACGGCTTGTACGGCGTCCGCAGTTTTGTGCGACTGCTGGCGCGGCTCGGATTGACAGCGTCCCCATCTCGGTGACAACAACAGGCAGCACAAAAAAGGAACGTCCGCGGACGTTCCTTTTTATATGGACATGATGGGGTGAACGGTGTCATTTGTGCAAAATCGCCTGCACGCGGTCACGAATGTCGTCATCGGTTTTGTCGACGGCGGTCGTCTTTCCCGTATCGGCAGGGACATTTTCCGTCGTGGCGGCGGGACGTTTTGTCGGCGTCTTGGCGGCTTTCGGCGCCAGCGCCGTTGCCAACCGTGTCACGATGGTCTGCCCTTCTTGGGCGGTCGCTGCGGTATAGACAGGGGTCGTCCCCATGATGACGGTGCGCCCTTTCAAGAAGGGAGATGTCACCGTGTTGTCGCGGAACAGACGGGCGAGCTTGCCGCCGGCCAGCTGGGCCCGCATGGCCGCCGAATACCGCCCCGCTTTGGCGGCGGTGAGGACTTCGTGGCCGTTGACAAGGACTGTTTCCCCGCGGACGCTGACGTGCCCGCCGGAGAATTCATGCAGGCGGTCGAGCGCGACCGTGACACGATCGGATGAACGCGGATGCGTATTCGGTGCGATGATGCGCACGATACCCTGTGCGCCGCGGTCACCGTTGTACTCGAGAAGTGACTGCATCGCGGCCGCCGCCCCGCCGACATTGTAGGGACTGGCCGCCAAAATGGCAAAGCCGAGTTTGTCGGCGTTCTTTTCCTGTCCCATGGTGAAGACTTCATTGTTGACGTATTGCAGGGCAATATTGGCGACCAGTGCTTCGGCCGCACTCGTATTCCCCAATGCGACCCCCGCGGCGTTGGCGAGAGCGACTTTTTTCGTAATCCCGTTCACCGAGTCGCGATGCTCGCCGTGGCTGACTTCATGGGCGAGGACAAACGCAAGACAGTCATCGTCCATGATATCCATCAAGCCTTTGTTGACCGATACCACACCGGCCAAGGTACAAAACGCGTTGATGTCGTCCGACGGATTGACATAGATGACATATTGTCGCTGCGGGATACCCGTCGCCTGCAAATGCTGCATAATCGTTTTGGCGCGTTGCTGGTACGCTTCGTTTTGGTAGACACCGGTGCGTGCCTGCGTCTCGCGCAGCATGCCGTCCTGATCGCGATCCATCGCATCGACCGCGGCGTGCGTACTGCCGACATTGATGGCCCCGCGCAGGATATTGCCCCAGCTGACAGCTTGCACTTCCGTCGCGGCCGGCACGGCCAGCATGCCCGATGCGAGCAGCCCCGTCATCGTCCAACGTAACAATGATTTCATCATGACTCCTTTCTCCTGCGCTACCGCACAGGCGGTGACGTGAGTGAGAGTTCGGTCAGTCCGTAGTAGGCTTTCAGTCCGCCTGCCGAGACGCCGTTGTCCCAATCAATATAGAAAATATGACGCAGCATGCGCTGCGGAAACGGAATCGGGTCGACCGCAATCGCCGTGACACCTTGCGCGGTTTGCGCCTCGATATAGGCGATGCGGGCGGCGTCCGATTCATGAATCCGATAGGTGAAATATACCGTCGCCGCGATAAACGGCACCATGGTCAGTGCGGCCAGCCGATACCAATGCGTGCGATGTACGGTCAGTGCCGCACGTACGGCGGGCATGCGGATGAGTATCGTCAGTGCCGTCAGCCAGAGCAACACCGAGAAAAACGTCGCCCGCGCGGGAAAGGTCGGTGCGCCGAGCATAATCAGGTTGTTGACGAAAGACATGCCGATGAGTACCGTGGCAAAGCGTACATCCGGTTCTTCCCGCCACAAGCGGCGCCAAGTCACCGCCCGCCGTGCGGACCGTGTCTCGGCCTTGGTCAGGCGGAGACGCCGCAACATGTCATGATAGATGAAGGTAAGCACCGCCAAGTACAGGCCGTATTCCTCCAGCCCGCCCGTCAGATTGCCGACCCGCGGATAGAGCTTTGCCGTGGCCAGTCCCGGCGGCGTGAGCACATGGTAAAAGAGGATATCCCGCAGTCCCGCCCCCAAGTACCCCGTCGTGAGATACGAATGCGCGAGCAACAACGTGACGCCCAGCGTCAATCCGAGCCCGATGCGGCTGCGGTGCGGCGTGATATCGTCACGGCCGACCCGCGCGACCGCCAGCAGGCGGTAGGCAATGACCGCCAGCAAGACCAAGGGCAAAATATACAGTAACATTTCCGCATTGCCGGCGATCTGATTGCCGAGGCGTCGTGCCAGGGTATGCGTGACCCCGTCGATGCGGACAAAATTGCCCGGTGCCGCGACCAACGCGAGAAAGCCGAGCACGCCGCCCGCGATACCCGCCCATTGCCACGGCTGCGCCGTTTGGCGGCGGCGGGACAGCAGTGTCGCACCGATGGCGAGAAGGCCCGTCGTCAGCGAGGCATTCTCCAGCCCCCAGCCGGCGAGTACACCGAGAATGAACATCGGCACGACCGGTCGGTAGCCGTGTCCCGCAAAGGGGCGGCGTAAATGGAGATGATACGGTAATAAAAAGTACACCATCCACATTGCCGTCCACAAGTACACCGTCGAGCCGCACATCCAGACCACCACTTCACCGAAATGCGGGAGCGCGAGCCAGGCCATCCCCGCTAGTGTCAGCCAGATGCCCGGCTCGATGCGGCGGGTGACACGCCCGCACGCATGCCAGTAGAGCGCGAGCAGCAAGAGTACGAACGCCAGTGCGTTGGCGATATTGAAATACGTCTTGCCCCACCACAAAAACGAATCCAAAATAAAAAAGGCGACCATGCGCCCGCCATGCTGAAAATAATGCAAGTACAGCGAGTGCCATATATCCGACCAACCGGCAATCGGGGTCGTCGTACCCCAAATCAATGCATATTCATAGTCGTCACGATGCAGCGGTGTCCATGCGTTGAGCAGCCACATCAGGCAGCCGACAGCGATGATGACCGCCCAGCCGCGCCAGTGATATTGTTTCATACGACCTCCTATGTGTTAGTGTACGCAAAAACAGAGACCCGGTCAAGCAGACGGGAATTTCCCCGGCGACAAGAAAAAATCCGCTCCGTGCTTGACAACTGTCGGCGCTTTTGGTATTCTATCTGAGTAACGGACGAGCATCTTGACAGGCAATTTGTCGATATGTTACAATTCGTTTATCGGTCTGCGGGAATAGCTCAGTGGTAGAGCATCGCCTTGCCAAGGCGAGGGTCGCGAGTTCGAATCTCGTTTCCCGCTCCATTTTATTTATCCTTCCCTGATAGCTCAGTCGGTAGAGCAATCGGCTGTTAACCGATCGGTCGTAGGT
>CAMCNU010000008.1 GCA_945876385.1 uncultured Veillonellaceae bacterium
CGCACATTGGCGTTCTTGCTTGCATTGTTCAGTTTTCAAAGAACCGTGCGCCTTGTAGCGACTTTGTAAGTATAGCACTTGCACTTTGAAAATGTCAAGCGCTTATGAAAATTATTTCTCACCCTTTTTGTTCGTCCGCTGCGGATTCTTCGCGGACAGCTTCCACTTGCGCCGCCAACTGCTGCAATTGCCGGCGACATTCCAGCTGCGTAAGCCAATAGGCCGGAATCTCGCTTTCCGTATGATTGGCTGCAACCAACTGTGCTGTCAATGCAGCCGCCGCGGAGTTGCCGTTTTGGTTGGCCGCCGCCAAGACCGCATACCGAGCTCCGCGGTACGCCAAGGCGCATGCAAGGCCAATCGCCAGCGTCGTTTCGGCGGTAGATTCCGTTCCTACTTCATCCAAAGCGTCTACATAGTACCACCATTGCGTTTTGTCGGTGAGCGCCCTGCGTGTGCGGCGAATGGATTCGGCCGCACGCGTCGCGGTATCCAGCGCCGCCACCACCGTCTCCGGGGTGCCCCACGTCGCGCTTGCTTTCTTGCAATAGCGCAGCGCTTGGCGCAAGGTGTCTCCCGCGGATATTCTGGCAAAGAGTGCGGCTACAGTCCCGGCCGCACCGATAACCGCGGCATCCGTCTGCATTAATTCCGCGCAACGGCAGGCATCACGATAGGCTTGTTCGGCATCTCCTCGGCGATAGTAACCGATCGGTGTCATACACAGCATGGCATCGCTGTCGTTATGTGCGACCGTGGCCGTCCGCAGTTCTTTATCGTCGGCCGCCGCCAATGCGTCTAATGTCGTCGGGTGAGGACGACGGGGCAACGCAAATTCCGGCACCTTGGCCAAATTGAAATCCACTTCATAGCGCTGTTTTTTGAGCCAGCTCTTTTGACCGTAGCGCGGCTCCCGTCCGGTTTGGACATAGTACCAGCGCATATAGGCGCGGTACATACCGGCTTCGAGGGAATCGTTACGGTCACGAGACCACAAAATACCGTCCATCGTGGCCAGTGTAAGCTGCGTCGCTACACCGATGGCCAGTGCCTGCGACGCCGGCTCTCGGAAAATCGGCGCACGCAATCCGTAATTGCCGTAACGTCGACGAATTTGCGCAACCGTCAGCAACTCCAAGGGATAGCCGATGGCATCCCCTGCCGCACCGGCGAGCACGACATCCGCCAAAGTCCGTCTACTCATCGTCTGTCAATCCTCCTCCGACTCATAGTCTTTGGCCATCCAACGCTTGGTCGTCGTAAACGTAATGGTCAGCCACTTCTGTACCGATTTGCCGCCGAGTGCCGCATCGATTTCGTCGCGAATACGGTCCAAGTCTTCGACTTGTTGCACGGGATAGTTTTTGTCAATCAAGATATCGATTTCAACAAATTCGATTTTGCCGTACCGTTGCACGGAACTGACATAGTCCTTGAACCGATAGCGTTTCATAAACTCATCCATCACGCCGTGTACCTGTTCATGCAACTTCAGCGGTGCCATCCCCAGTACCTGCTTGACCGCCGGTACCAGTATCTTGAGTGCAATCGGCAACATCGAGAGTGCGAGCAGCACCAAAATCAACGGGTCGACGTAGACGCTCAAGTAGCCGTATTGCGTCCGTTCAACAAAGTAGGCCACCACAAAGCTGACAAACAAGCTCCCTGCCAGCGCCGCGTCAACCAGCCAGCTCATATTGTCGAAATGAATCAGGCTCGACCGCAGGCGTTTGTTGACTTGATGAACATACCAATAATAGCCGCTGTTGGCCGCTGTAAAAATCACCGCATACACAATCGCCAAACCGAAATCCATATGGTGACCGCCGTTGAAAATACTGACCAGACCGTTAATCAACGCATAGATGACGATAATCAGGGTAAACCCGCCTTCCGCCATCAGCACCAGCGGCTCAAATTGCCAATACCCGAATTGGAACTTGGCACTCGATTCGCGCGTCGTCAACTTGGAGGTCATAATCATCAAACACTTGATGACCACCGCCACAAATGAAAAAATCCCGTCAATCAAAATCGCCTGCGAGTTCGTCATAATCCCGAACCATGTCGCCGCCAATGCGATAATAAACATCAATCCGGCTGATTGCCAAAGTAACCGCTGTTCTAATTGTGCACGCTCTTCAATTGTCAAATTCCGTTGCATACAAATATATTCTCTCCGTTTCTCTCCTGTTTGTTGATTGGTTTAATTATACCACATTCTTTTGCTTTTAGCGATTCTCGCCGTTTCTCTCCCGATTTCACTTGCATTTAAAAAAACGTCCGCCTCCCGACGGACGTAATTGAACGTAATCTCCTTATAAAAATGAAAACACATCCTGACGGGTATGGTCCTCGATAACGGTCAATGACCAGCCTTGCCGCTCCGCACAAGTCCGCAGATAGCCGGCGATGCCTTCGGCAATAAACTGTTCCGTATAGAAATGATGCCCGTCGGCGACCAACAATCCTTGCGCCGCCGCGTCTTGCGCATCATGATACCGAACATCTCCCGTCACGTACAAATCGGCTTTTGCGCGCAGGGCGTCCCGATAAAACTCCATCCCCGCACCGCTGCAAAGCGCAACGGTCCGCACTTCTCGCCGCGTGTCGCCCGCATATCGCAACACGGGAATCCCGAGTCGCTCTTTCACCCGTTGCAAGGCCTCTGCACCGCTACAGGGCGTGTCCCACTCGCCGACCTTACCGAGCGTAATCGCTTGCCCCGGTGCAACGAGCGGGTAGACATCGTAGGCGACTTCTTCATACGGATGCGCCGCCATCATGGCCGCCACCGTTCCTTCCAGTGCCCGCTTCGCGACCACGGTTTCAATCCGCTCTTCCGCAACGGTCTCCCATTGCCCTGCCGCGCCGATATACGGATGCGTATCCGCCTCCGGCAAGAACCGACCTTGGCCGCCCACACTGAAGCTGCAGTGGCTATACCTGCCGATATGACCGGCTCCTGCCGCCCCCAATACCTCACGCAGGGAATCCGCATGAGACTTAGGTACATATACGGCCAGTTTGTACAACTCCTCACGCCCCGTGACATGCAATCCGCGCAAGCGTGTCAACTGCAATCGCGCCGCCAGCATGTCATTGACACCGCCGGGCGCGATATCCAAATTGGTATGCGCGGCAAATACCGCAATGCCGTGCCGCTGTGCCAGTGCCAGCGTATTCGTCACCCGTGTGCCTTGCGCCAACGACCTCAGCGGACGAAACAACAGCGGATGATGCGCGACGATCATACCGGCGCCCGCTTCTATCGCTAAGGACAGCGCCTCGTCCGTCACGTCCAGTGCGGTGACGACACCGCCGACCCTATCCTCCGGTCGACCGCACAGCAAGCCGACATTGTCCCACGACTCCGCCCAGGCGGGGTCGGCCCATGCCTCCATCGCCGCTACGATATCTCTGACTTGTACTGCCATATCCATTCCTCCAGTTGTTGAATCTCCGCGGTCAGTATGTCCGCTCTCTCAGCCGCATCCGCACGCGGGCGCTGTGCTTGGAGCAAACCGTCCCGCAACCGTGCCTTTTGCCTGACCATCCGTGCCAACAAACGCCCCAACAGCGGGTCACGCTTTTCCCACAGCCGCGCACCGACCTCGTCCATCAACGCGGGGTACCGCTGTTCTTCTGCGGGTTGATTGACAGCATACATGACACGATAGATTTTATTCTTCTCCGCCGCCAGCCATTCGTCTGCCAAGTGCCAACCCGCCGTGCGCAGCATGCGCCGCGCCTCCGCATATCGGCTCATCGGTTGCAATACGGCAAACTTGAGCGATACGACCACCTGCGGCGACGCCCCCCAAATCCGCGTCATCATCTCGCCGCCCATACCGGCCATAATCACGCCATCCGCTTCCCCCGGGCGGATGACCTCCAATCCGTCGCCCCGCCGGCACGCAATACGCTGTTGCAGATGCCGTCGACGGACATGCTCCCGCGCCGCCTCCAAGGGACCTTCCCGTACATCGGTCGCAATCGCGCGCGCAACGATACCGTCACGCACCAAGCGAATCGGCACATAGGCATGATCGGTCCCGATATCGGCAACCACCTCGGCGCGCGGTACCGCCGCGACCACTTGTCGCAATCGTGCCGTCAACATATCTTTTCACCTCGACTGTATTTTCTCCATTGTAACATACAAAAACGTGCGCACCGAATGCGCACGTTTGCATGATATTTTCCGTAAGCCAAAGGCCGTCCCAAGCGGCTGCCTTACGCGATACCGTACACCGCTTTGGCATTGGCGTTGGTAATTCGTATGACCTCTTCAACCGCGACGTCATGCAGCCGCGCCAACTCTTCCGCGACATAGTACACGCGCGACGGATCGTTACGACGACCGCGATACGGCGGCGGTGTCAAGTAGGGGCTGTCCGTTTCAATCAACAATTTCTCCAACGGCAAGCGCGCGGCGACTTCTTTCAACTTGGTGCTCTTCGGAAACACGACCGGCCCCGCAAAGGAAATATAAAATCCCATGCCGATCAGCTCCGTCGCCATCTCATAACTGCCGCTGTAACAGTGCAAAATACCGAACAGCGATTCGTCCCGTTCCGCTCGCAAAATCGCCATGACATCGCCATGTGCGTCCCGATTGTGGATAATCACCGGCAACCCGCGGCGCTTGGCCAAGCGGATTTGTCGCGTGAAGACATCCCGCTGGACATCCCGCGGGCTATTGTCATAGTAATAATCCAAGCCGATTTCACCGACGGCGACGACTTTTTTTTCGGTAGCGGTCCATGTTTCCAACTGCGCAAAAGCTTCGTCCGTCATCTCTTTCGCCAGATGCGGATGGTAGCCGACCGCACAGTACAATTGGGGATGTGCGTGTGCCAACGCCAGCGCTGCGGCCGATGTCTCCAAATCTTCCCCCGGCACCACCACATACTCTACCGTTTCAAAAATATGCGCCAACATCTCGTCGCGGTCATACTGAAACTTTTCATCATATAAATGGGCATGGGTATCAAATAACATTATCTCACCTGACTTCCCGCGGGCAACCCGGGAACAAAGGGCAATTCCAAGCGGTCATCATGAACCGCCGCCAAAATCATCCCCTGCGACAGCACCCCGCGCAACTTGACCGGTTTCAGATTGGTCACCATGATAACATGCTTGCCGAGCAGCTCTTCCGGTCGGTAGTACGCGGCAATCCCGCTGACGACGCTACGCGTCTCCGTACCGAGTGAAACGGTTAAATGCAACAATTTGTCCGCCTTCTTGACCTTTTCACACGCGATGACTTCCGCCACACGCAAATCGGCACGCTGAAACTCGTCAATCGTCATTTCGGGAACAACCGGCACAGCTGCTGCCTCCGACGCCGCAGCATCCGTACCCGCCGGTTGCACCGGCTCGGCGGAAGCCGTTTCTTCCTCGATTTCGTACCGCGGGAACAACGGTGCGCCTTTCCGAACAGTCACCCCTGCGGGGAACGGCGTGTCCAATCGCGCCAGCGACAGTTCTCCGTCAAGCCCCAATTCGTTCCACATCGTACGCGCCGCGGTCGGGATGACCGGCTCCACCAGTACGGCCACTTCCCGCAACCCGCTCATCAATCGGTACAGTACTGCGTCCAGCTCCGCCGTCGCGCCTTCTTTGGCGAGTGTCCACGGTGCCGTCACATCGATGAACTTATTCAGTGCGCGCACATAGGTCCATACTTCGCGAAACGCCGTATTCATCACCATCTCGTCCATCGCCGCGACATACGCCTGCCGCGTTTCCTCGGCCAGCCGGACATTGTCCGCCAACGCGTGCGCAATCTCCGCGGAAACGTCGCCATCGGGTGCCGGCACCTGACCGCTCCGATATTTTTCCACCATAGTCAGTGTCCGATGCAATAAATTCCCCAAATCATTAGCCAAATCGGAATTGATTTTTTGCATCAAGCGCCGCCGGCTGAAATTACCGTCTTGACCGAGCATAATATCCGTCGTCAAAAAGTACCGGAGTGCATCCGCACCGAACTCATCAATCAGCGGAATCGGGTCGACGACATTGCCGAGCGACTTACTCATCTTCTCGCCTTCGACTACCAACCAACCGTGGCCGTACACTTTTTTCGGAAGCGGCAATCCCAGACTCATCAAAATCATCGGCCAAATAATCGTATGGAAACGCAAAATCTCCTTGCCGACCAGGTGGCAATCCGCCGGCCAGTAATGGGCAAATTTGTCATCGTCCGTACCGTAGCCGATCGGTACCAGGTAGTTACTCAAGGCATCAATCCACACATAAATGACATGCGACGGATCGAACGGCACGGGAATCCCCCAGTCAAATTTGGCTCGCGACACGCTCAAATCTTCCAATCCCGACTTGACAAACGATACCATCTCGTTGCGACGGGATTCCGGCTGAATAAAATCCGGATGCGCCTCAATAAATTCCAACCAGCGATCCGCATACTTGCTCAAGCGGAAGAAATAACTTTCTTCTTTGACCCGGATCAGTTCCCGCTTGCAATCGGGGCACACATGCTCTTCCGTCAGTTTGTTCTCCGGCCAATACGTTTCATCCGGCACACAATACCAGCCTTCATATTCCGATTTATAGATATCCCCCTTGTCATACAGTTTTTGGAATACATCCTGTACAACAAGGCGATGACGTTCTTCCGTCGTCCGGATAAAATCATCATTGCTGATGTTGAGTTTTTTCCACAAATTCTTGAATCCGTCGACAATCGGGGTCACGTATTCGAGCGGAGTAATCCCCTGTTCCTCGGCTTTTTGTTGGATTTTGAGTCCATGCTCATCCGACCCCGTCAAGAAAAACACATCGTCCCCGCAGAGACGGTGGTAGCGCGCCGCCACATCGGCCAGCGTCGTGCAATATGTATGGCCGACATGCAATTTGGCACTCGGGTAGTAAATCGGTGTCGTAATATAAAATTTTCGACCTTGTTGTTCGGCATCCATTATATGCCCTCCCTTGTGTTGACTGTTTCCAAACAATATCCGTAGACGTCGCGGCGCGAGACCCCCGCACACTGCGCGACTTTGCGACAGGCTTCTTTATACGTATCACCCGCCGCCATGTGCGCCGCGACCGCCTGCGGCCAATCGTCCTGCACCAACGGCGGCGCTGCTGTCGGCAAAGCCCCCGCCACCAAGACAACATACTCGCCGCGCGGTGACTGCACCGTGTCCGTAGCCAACAGCGTCTCGATATCCGCGCGATAAAAAGTTTCAAACTTTTTCGTCAATTCCCGCGCCAAGACCGCCGCACGGTTGCCCCAATTCGCCTGTATCGCCCGCAAGGTTTCCGCCAAACGGTGCGGCGCTTCATAGATGATTTGCGTGGCGGGGTCATCGGCCTGTCGCCGCAAGACCTCATCACGCTTGGCCGCCGTCCGCGGCAAAAATCCGATAAAATGAAACTCCCGCGCGGACAGTCCGGAGGCAATCAGTGCCGTCAGCCCTGCATTTGCCCCCGGCAAGGCCACGACATCCCCGCCCTGCGCGAGCCAACGTTCCACCAAATCACTCCCCGGATCGGCGATGGCCGGCATTCCCGCATCACTGACCACGGCGACGGATTCGCCCGCTTCCAACCGCTCCAGCAATAGCGGCGCCGCTTGTTCTTTATTATGCTCGTGATAAGAAAACAAGGTCGTATGGATATCATAATGCGCACACAACAGCGCCGTACGTCGTGTATCTTCGCAGGCGATGGTATCCGCGCTGCGCAATACCTCCACACCCCGATATGTCATATCCGCCAAATTTCCGATTGGCGTCGGTACCAAGTAGACTGTACCTTTCACAGCAGTTCCTTCTTTCCGTACATGGCGCACACTTCGTCCGTGTAGACTTGCGGCGACCGATACAGCACCAGCGGAGGCAATATCTCCGTTCCTGCATTGCCGTGCCAACGCGCTTCTATCAACACCATCTTGGCAGGTCGGTCGACATAGGTATGTACCCACCGCAATCGTTTGACACGCAGATGCAAAGTTTCCATCGCACACATCCATTCGACCGCGCGATCGGCGCGCTGGACAACCGCCAATCGGCCGCCGTAGCGCAGGAGGTAGACGGCCGCCGCCAAGACATCCTCCTTGGTCGCCGTCACCTCATGACGCGCCGCATTGACCGCCGCACGGCGATTGCCGGCACCGGCAAAAACCGGCATGTACGGCGGGTTGACCACGACCACATCCGCCTGTGCGGCGGGAAACAACTCCCGATAGTGACGATAATCGCCTTCCCGCAAGGTGATTTGTCCGCTCCGCCCGTTCCCCGCAAAATTGCGCCGCGCCAGATCGGCCGCATGGGCATTGATTTCCACCGCATCCACATGGATATCTGCCCGCGCGGTCATCAACAGCGGCAACACGCCCGTGCCGGTTCCCAAGTCCCAAGCACGGTCCCCGCGCTTGAGTGTCACAAAATGCGCCAACAAGATAGCGTCCACCGAAAAACAAAACACTTCGGGGTGCTGAATCATGCGCATCCCGCCGTGATACAAGTCATCCAGACGCTCCCCGTCGCGCAAAGTAAAGCCTGCTCTGTCACTCACGACGTTCCAGCTCCGCCCACGTCATTTCTCGCAACCGCTGATCAGCCAATTGCACCTGCACGGTCCGCTTGTTGCTGTTGACAAATGAAATCGTCCCGTCTTCCCCGTCTATGCGCACCGACTGACCGACTTGCGGTGCCGTCTGTCGTTTCTTCTTGTGCGGGCAGGCACAATCCTTGCACAAATCTCCGCCTTTTTGGTACTGCTCGTTTTCATAGCGCAAACAGCACATAAGTCGGCCGCACAGGCCGGACACTTTGGTCGGGTTGAGCGACAATCCCTGCGTTTTGGCCATCCGTATTGAGACCGAATCGAATTCCGCCATCCAATTCGCACAGCACAGCGGCCGACCGCAGGGACCGATACCGTTCAACTCTTTGGCTTCGTCACGCACACCGACCTGCCGCAACTCAATTCGCGTCCGAAAGGTCGCCGCCAAATCCCGTACCAACTCCCGAAAGTCGACTCGTCCGTCGGCCGTAAAAAAGAAAACGACTTTTTTTAAATCAAATGTATATTCTGCCGTAATCAGCTTCATCGGCAACCGGTGCTGCCGGATTTTTTCTTTACAAATCGCCGCGGCCGCGACTTCCCGCTCTTTATTTTCCGCCAATTGCGCCGCGTCGGTATCCGTCGCCAACCGCAAAATCGGCTTCAGCGGTTGCGTCACCTCTTTGGTATGCACCCGCCGGGGCCCGACGACAATCCGCCCGTACTCCAGACCCCGAGCCGTTTCGACGATGACATTGTCATCGGCACGCGCCGTCAGTCCGTGCGGGTCGAAATAATATATTTTTCCTGCCCGCTTAAAGCGGACGCCTACCACCGTTTGCATTCACTTCCCCCTTAGGCAATGCTGTCAATCGGAGCAGCACCATATCCGTAATAAGCTTGACGGAAAGATGCAGGCGGTGGGCATGCAATGCCTCCCGCAATATTTCTTCCGCCTCCAGCAGCGCGTCCTCCGACCACAATGTGGCCAACCGCGGCAAATCCTGTACCAAAAAACGACACCGGATGTGCCGACTGTCGCCGCCGACCCGATACCACAAAATATCGCGCACGATGACCGTCAACCACCGCAGCAACAGAACCGCATAGTCCCGTTCCCATTTCGCCGCCTCTTGGACTCCCTCCGCATAGCAAGTCGGACTGTCCGTCAAGCGCAACCAAAACTCCCGCGCGGCCTGCATCAGCTCCGTTCCCTTGCCGGCGAGCGAAAGCGCCAGCCCCGGGTTGCCGCCGCTGATATCGTACAACGCGTCCTCGTTTGCCGAAACCGTTGCAAAGAATCCGTCTTTTGCCAGCGCCGCAAACTCGTCCCGCGTCCGCGGCTGCAACGCGTACTGCGTCACCCGCGAAAGAATCGTCGGGAGCACGCCCTCTTTCGCCCCCGCTGTCAACAGAAAAAAGAGACGCGGCGCGGGCTCTTCCAATGTCTTCAACAGACGATTGGCCGCCTCCTTACGCAATGCATCCGCCCCGCGAATAATCACCCAACGCTCCCCTTCGGCTTGCGCGGTCAGTGCCTCCTGCAAGCGGGCGATTTGGTCAATCAAAATCCCCGTCGGCGCGGGGCGCACATAATAAATCCGACCGGCTCTTGCCCACATCCACGTGGACTCGTCTTTTTTATTCCATGTCGGCTCCCATGTCGCAATGTCGTTACGTACAATAAGACCCGTCTTGGCCTCGGCCAGCGCGAGCGCCGTTTCCGGTCCGCCCAAGCCGTCCTCACCGATCAGCAATACCGCATGCGATAAGGTGCCGCGATCGTAACGTGACGCCAAGGCCCGGTATACGGATGCCTCCGGCGGCAACGTGCTCGAAATTGTCAGCATGTATTTCTCTCGATTTCTTTATTATAACATACCTCTTGCATTCACGACGGCAGCGCCGACTCCTCAGCCTCTTCCGCCAAGACGGAACGCACATAGTCATGCAACAGCGGAAACAGCGTATACGCCCCCTGTGTCAAAACCCGACTCTCCCATGAACGCACCGCATCACTACGCAAATCGTAACGGACTACCGTCACCTCCAGGCCGTATGTGCGGAGCGGGTCCTCTTTGTCCGGATACACCGCCAGCGGTATCCACACCAGTTCTTGGGCGCCGAGTGTGCGTGCCCGTGCCCGTGCCTCGCCCAAATCCTGCGGCCGATACTCCCGTACGACGCGCTCTCCCTGCGGCAAGCGAATACTGCGAATCGCCGTCGAGCGATACGCACGTTGCAACTCGTCCGACATCGACATCCGCTCCGCCACATCGGGCGATGCGACATATACATCGGCAAAATCCGGTTGCACCAGCACGGACGGGAATGTCAATGCCGCCTGGTACCACGCCTCATCCAAAAAGCGCACCATCGCATGCGGGAAACGAATCGGCGGGGTGTGGATATCCCATTGGACGTCGTTGGGATTGGCGCCGTAGCCTTTTCCGAGCCAATGAATCAAATCGGGAATGATATCGGCATGCATGACATAGTTCACCGCGGGATACTCCCCCAGACGCTGCAATGTCTCTGCATCGCCCATATCCGGCGCCGCAAAGGTAACAATCCGCAACTGCTCCCGTGTAACGGCCCCCTCGTCCGCCCACTGCATCCCGACCAAATTGGCCGCCGCGCCGCCGAGACTGTGCCCTGTCACGATGATACGCTGCGGTGCCGCCGCCAGTAGCTGCCGCACGGACGGAGATGCCGTCACTTCCGCCGCAATCCGCCGATAACCTTCGTGAACGCGCCCCGGAGTCGCATTGCCGAGCGGCACCAAATCACTGCGCAAATTCAGTGATACGTCGATTTTACGCTCCGTTCCCGCAATCCCGACCATGCCGACCGTCTCGGCATCACGCCGATACAATCCGACAATGAAATGGGCATGCGGCGTCGTCACCCGCTCCACCGACCAGCCGGCATCCCGCAACGTCCGCTCCGCCGTTCCGTCCGCCTCCGATGCATATGCCGCCAGCGCACCGTACGCCGCCAGCAGCGTTTCATTACTGTTCCCGTCCATCGCTTGCACCTTTTGCGCACTGCGCAAATCCGGTGCAATAATCGACACTTCCGGCGACGCTTCACCGGCCCATATATCTGCCGCCTGTATCGACATCGCACAGAACGCGACACCAAGCAGGCACGCTGTTAGCATCCGTTTCATTCGTCAGCCACCGCCGTTTGCCACGCCCGCCTCATCTGCGCCATGGCGTGCAATGTATCCTCCAGCCGCTGCAGTTGCGCTTCGGTCGGGAGCGGCTCCGGCAGCGGCAGCCATTCCCAAACACAATCTTCCAGCGGCGTTTTTTCAGTTTGCGCCACCGCCGCCAACCGACGACGCGTCGCTTCTTGCAACAAACTGCCGAACAGCTGTCTCCCTTTCTCAGGTGTCAGCGGCCGCAACACCGTAAGTGCCGTCGCCGCAGGAGGATACTCCCTCGGCACCAACGCCACCCGATAACTGTCGCCGTGCGGCGCGACTACGATATCTCCCGCCTGCAACACAACGCCCCGGCGGCGCTCCTGCCCGGTCGGCGCCCCTAAGTACTCATTGCCGACTTGGGCATCATCCGCCCACAGGACATCCGTCCGCGTGACACCGGCCGGCGATACCGGCGTCGCCAAGGTGCCGATTCGCAGCTCATTCTGCGGCGCCAAGTAGCGCCGCGCCGATGCATTGTCACGGTCGATATGCCACGACCCGCTCCGATACGCCGCCGCACCGATTCCCGGTGTTGTCCCGTGTACCAGCCATATCCGCGGCCAATTTCCCGCGACCCGTTCTGTCAGGCACAACGCCTCGGGTAACGATTCCCCTTCGTCAAGCGTCTCCCACTTTACCATCGCCGTCGCCACGCCGCCGTCGGCAAGGTATCCGCAAGCCTCCCGCCAATCCGCCAAGGCCTGCGCCTCATCGCCGACCACATGGATATACCCGAAACGCTGTGCGCCGAGCTCCTCACGTGTCACCCACCGCACCTGCGGGTAGACCGCTTGCCAGCGGTGAGCCGTATCCGCCCCGTCCGCCAGTCCGAATACGCGGCCGATACCGAACACTGAATCCGCGTCCTTCAACTCGTCGAGGATGCGATCCGCGTGCCAAAGCAACGCCGTCTTGCCCTCACCCCACAGCCGCCACCAGGCCTGCAATGCCGCCGCACGTTTCCACTGGCGCCGCGGCGCAAATAAATGCGCAGGTGCCGCCATTGCCGTACCGTACACACGGATATAGTCCTGTGCATCACCGGCAACCGCGCCGAATCGGTCCTGTGTCTGTTGTGCGGCTTGGTAGATGACCGTTTCATCTACGCCGTACGCTTTATTGACCGGATTGCTGAACAGCAATTGATCCACATAATGCGCGCGCCAAATCTCATTCATGATTTGCGCAGGCTCGATTCCGACGTCCCGAAACCGCTTCTGCCAATGCGCCTTCCCTTGTACCATCTATGCCCCCGTCACTTCTGATTTTGACCAAATAAAAAGGCCGTACGGCCTTTTATAACAGCTGAATTCCGCAGAACTCATACCGCGGAGAAAACATCAACACCAAGGCCTTGTCCCCAAAGGTATCGCCGACATCATGATAGACCATGATACCTTCGTCGCGACGGGCATATACCGCCTCGACCGACACGATTTTGTCCGCCATTTGTGCTGCTGTCCACTCCGGTTCTCCGATTTCCAGCCAATGTGTATTTTTGATGCCGACAATCTGCGGCAAATACTCTTCAATGCCGTCGTATTCCGCACTCAGCCAGTCCCACACTTCCGTCGCATACGCCTGTGCCGCGCCAGCATCCGCTTCCGCAAACGGCTCGACCGTCAGTAAGACCGGCAGTCCACGCCATGTCAGTTCAGCAATAAATCCCGGTTCCGCATAACTCAGTTTCATTGTCATCCCCTCCTGTCGTCATACTGGTATTATAACGAATCTCGGTAGCGATGTCTATGAAACGCTCACGCCGGCGCCGCCGACGGACACACCTCCCGCAGCGGACATTCTCCGCACAACGGTTTACGCGCCTTGCAGACCAACCTCCCGTGCCAAATCAGCCAATGATGCGCCGCACTCCATTTGTCTTTCGGGATATGTTTCATCAACTCCTGCTCGACCGCTTCCGGCGTCTCTCCCTTGGCCAATCCCAGGCGCCTTGAGACACGAAATACATGCGTATCCACAGCAATGGCCGGCTGATTGAATAAAATACTGACCAGCACATTGGCCGTTTTCCGTCCGACCCCGGGAAGCTTCACCAACTCCGCAAACGTCTCGGGCACCTCACCGCCGTACTGCGCAAGCAAAATATGCGCCGTCGCGAGCAAGTGTTTCGCCTTGTTACGATACAGCCCGCAATCGCGGATTTCTTCTTCCATTTGTGCCTGCGTCAGTGCCGCCATCTTCGCGGGTGTATTGAGCCGCGGGAAGATGCGTGAAGTAATGACATTGACACGCTCATCGGTACATTGCGCGGACAAGACCACCGCCACCAACAACTCAAACGGCGAGCCGTAGTTCAGGGCGGTGCGTCGGTCGCCGTACACCGTCTCCAGTATCTCGAGCTGGCGCGCCCGAAGCGCTTTGGTCATCCGCATTACTTTGCGTGCAGCAAAAACGCATGCGCGGCCAATGCTGCCTTGGCACCGTCGGCGGCGGCGATGATAATCTGTCGCTGCGGATAATCCGTGACATCTCCCGCCGCAAACAGCCCCGGAATATTCGTCGCGCCGCTGCGATCGACGATGATTTCCCGTTCGCTCGACACAGCCAGTTCCGCCGGTACAAATGCGGTATTCGGCTCGCCGCCGATTTCCACAAATACGCCGTCCGTCTCAATGACCGACTCTTCGCCCGTATCCGTGTTGCGTACGCTGAGCGATTCGACTTTGCGCTCACCGTTGACCGCCGTCGGAATGACATGATGCCATTCACGGATGGAACCTTCCGCACGCATTTTATGCACCAGGATTTCATCCGCCCGCAACCGCGAACGAATCAAAATATGCACTTCCGAAGCGATTTTCGCCAAATCGATCGCCGCCTCGACAGCAGAATCACCGCCACCGACAACGACCACCCGTTTACGACGATAAAACGGCCCGTCACACGTCGCGCAATAGCTGACCCCGCGTGCCGCCAAGGACTCTTCTCCCGGAATACCCAGCTTGCGGCTCTGCCGTCCTGTCGCAATGATACACGTACGCGCATCATGCGCCGCCCCGTCCGACGTCCGCACGGTAAACGTACCGTCCGCATTGACCGTCAATCCGTCAATCCGTCCCGTCACCCACTGAATCGAAAATTTTTGCGCATGCGCATAAAAACGGTCAACCAGCTCACCGCCCGCAATCGCCGCCAAACCCAGGTAATTATCTACATCTTTTGTATTCAGAATCTGTCCGCCGACACCTTCGGCGACGACCGCCACCGAAAGCTCCTTGCGCGCGGCATACAGAGCCGCATTCAGCCCTGCCGCACCGCCTCCCAGCACGAGTACGTCCAACATACAATCCACCTCCGCTATATCGATAAAGTTCTATCTCTTGTTTGTATTGTAATATACTTCCTGTATTTGCGCAAGCGTAATCAAAACGCCGGCTGCGGAACTCCCGCAACCGGCGTCGAAAGCGACACGTTATTGTTGTGCCTGCGCAAACAATTCGTTCACATAGTCCCAGTTGACGACACTGAAGAATGCCGCAATATAATCCGGGCGCTTGTTTTGGTATTTCAGATAGTACGCATGTTCCCACACGTCCAATCCCAACAGCGGAATCTGTCCGTCCATCAGCGGATTATCCTGATTGGCGGTCGAGACGACTTGCAATTTGCCGTCGGCCCAGACCAGCCACGCCCAACCGCTGCCGAAACGTGACTTCGCCGCGTCGGTAAATTCCTGCTTGAACGCGTCAAACGAGCCGAAACGCTCCGTAATCGCCTGCTCAATCGCACCGCCCAAACGGCTCTGTGCCGCCGGCGTCATCATCTTCCAAAACAGGCTGTGATTATAATGCCCGCCCGCATTATTCCGCACGGCCGTGCGAATATCTTCCGGCAAACGTTGCAACCCGGTCACCAACTCCGTCAAGCTGAGCGATTCGCATTCCGGATGCTTCGCCAAGGCCGCATTGAGATTGTCCACATACGTTTGGTGGTGTTTATCATGATGAATTTCCATCGTACGTGCATCAATCGCCGGTTCCAACGCATCAAATGCATACGGTAAATCAGGTAATGTAAATGCCATGTGAATACCCCTCTCTGTATCACTACTATATGCAAGGATTTCGATATCCTTATCATTAGTCTACTCTACTTCGCACGATTTTGCAAGAGCGCAAGCAAACTTTATCGATATGATGTCGCGGCGGGCGGTAGTCGTCCGCCTACCGTCGCCGAACAGCACGGCTTCCTCCCGTCTCGCGCGGTCGTGACGCCGAAACAGCCTGCCTTCCCCACATCGGAAAGCAGGCTGTTCTTCCATGCCCTATCAGTCGGCCGTAATCAGCAGGCGATACCCGTCTGCCGAACGCACGATATCCACTTCATAAAAATCATGCCCGTAGCGGTCATCCAAGTACCGTTCCACGGCATCTTCCGTCGCATCGATACCTGCTCCGCGCGCCGTCATCTCCGCGAGAATTTCTTCGATACGGGTACGATCGGTCGAGGTCAGACTGCCCGTCACATCCGTCAGTCGTTCGCCGCTGAACGCATGATGCGGATCCAGTCGCATCGTCTGTCGTTCCGCCACCAACAACACCCGCTCATCCGCACCGCGGCGAAATTTCGTGTACACATCATAGACGTCGTCACCGTACTGCCGTTCCAAGTAATCTTCGATCGCGTCTTCCGCATCGTCCATGCGTTCCGCCAACAGGCGCGGCCCCGTCGCATAATGCTCAATAATGGATTGAATCACCTGCTTGTCCTGTGCCGTCAGCAAGCCCGACGTATCGACAAACGTCGGCATAGCCGCACCGACGGGCGCGGCGCACAAGAGCATCACTGCCAATGCCGCCCATGCTTTTTTCATCTCGATTCCTCCTCCCCGTTCTCTACTTATTTCTGTCCGTCACCGATATGCGGCAACACGACAACAATCGCTCCTTCCGCGGAAGCGGCGATTTCACCGCGCTGGAAATAGACCGCCGGCCCGTTGGCGCTCAAAAAGAGTGCCGGACGATAGTTGCCGTCCGCGAGCTTGGCATACAGTGTCCGCCGGTCGATGCTGACGCCCTGCCGTTGCATGTGCAGCAGCTCCTGCCAGACGGCCTGTCGTACTGTTTTGGCATCGCATCCCAAGGCCTCATACGCATCCACTTGCGTGCCGGTCTGCTTGTCAAATAATTTCATATCTATCCGCGCCACGCCGTTGGCATGCTGCGGCGCAATCACATACGTTTCGACCGCGACGCTCAACCAGCGCTCCGTTTCCGCCGATTTCTTCATCGTCAACGAACCGAAACCGTCCATGTCCCCCTTCGCCGGAATAGCTGCCACTTCCGCGGCAAATTCATTTGCCACCGCTTCGAGTTGACGGTTGACTGTCAGTTGTGCGGCCGAATTATCCCAGGCGCTCACCTGCAAATAGCTGACCTGTGCGGGTGCGGCCAACGCCGCGCCGCCGATACCGGCAAACGCCAAGGCCAATGCCCATGTACGTGCTGTCTTGTATACTTTCATCAGATATCCTCCTCTCGGTCGCCGCTACGCGACATACCTGTTCACCACGCTTGTATTATACCACGAGTGTCCATTTGTCAACAGTCTCTCCCGACAGCGCCCTCCGCCACACCGCTACCCCCTTCCCGCTCCGCCACGCTACATTGACATTCCCGTCCGTTCGTGCTAACTTGAAAAATAAAAGGACGGTGCCCTCTATGTATTTACTCGAAGACAAAATCCGCCGCCAAGGCATCATCATCGACAATCGGATTTTGAAAGTCGACAGCTTTATCAATCAACAACTCGACCCGGATATTTATCGTGAAATCGGTGAGCGCATGGCACAACATTTTGCCGCGCGACCGCTCACCAAAATCCTGACGATTGAAGCAAGCGGCATCGCCGTCGCCCTGGCTACCGCCTACGAACTGCACTTGCCCGTCGTCTTTGCCCGCAAGCAGAGCCAAAGTGTCATGACCGACGACCTGCACCGGACGCAGATCCATTCCTATACCAAGGATCGCGATTACCAAGTCACCGTCGCCAAAGAATTTCTCGGTGCCGGTGAGCACGTGCTCATCGTGGACGACTTTCTCGCGCAAGGCGAGGCCGCGCTCGGTCTGGCGCGTCTCGTCGAAACCGCCGGCTCGCAAGTGGCGGGCATCGGCATCGGCATCGAAAAAAGTTTTCAGCCGGGAGCGGACCGCATCCGCCGCGCCGGCTATGCATTACATTCGCTGGTTCGGATTGCCGCCTTTGCGGACAATCAAGTCGTCTTTGCCGACTGAGCGACGGCGTATCCCGGCCGCGATTTCCCATTCATGTATCTTGATTGGCAAGCAGAAAGGAGGCTCTCATGACCCTCACCACCACAATTCGCGCCGAAATCGGCAACATCATCACCCATGCCGTCGGTATCCTCTTGGCACTCGGCGCGCTCGGTACCGGTCTCTATACCGTCTACGGCACTGCTCACACCGCCGCCGCCCGTGCCTCCGTCTGGGTCTACGGGCTTTGCATGCTCACGCTGTATACCGCCAGTACCGTCTATCACAGCGTGTTTTCCCGCCCGCAGTGGCAACGTTTTTGCCGGCGCTTTGACCATGCGGCGATTTATCTCATGATTGCCGGCACCTATACCCCGTTTTTGTGGATTGTCCTGCAAGGCGAGACCGGCATTCGCTGGAGCGCCGTCATCTGGGGTATCGCCGCCATCGGCGTCAGTATCAAGCTCGCATTTGCCGCCCGCTTTCGCCTGCTGTCCACACTCTGCTACCTCGGTATGGGCTGGCTCGCGCTCTGGCTGCTCCCCGACCTGTGGCGCACCGTGCCGGCGGCGGGACTCATCTGGCTGGTCGTCGGCGGCGTATTCTACTCTCTCGGTTGCCTCTTTTACATGGCCAAGCATCGTCCCTACGCCCATGTCATTTGGCACTGCTTTGTCTTGGCGGGCAGTATCGCACACTGGTGCAGCGTCCAATTTTACGTCCTGCCGCAGGGGGCATTATGACCGACCTTGACGGAATGCGGCTCGCCCTTGCCGAAGCGCAACGCGCCTATGACGCCGGCGAAATCCCGATCGGCGCGGTCATCGTCGCAGAAGGTGAAGTCGTCGGACGCGGCTACAACCTGCGCGAAACACGCCCCGATGCGACCGCCCACGCCGAACTCATCGCCATCCAAGACGCCTGCCGCCGTCTCGGCCGCTGGCGCCTCGGCGACGTGACACTCTACGTCACTCTCGAGCCCTGTCCCATGTGCGCGGGGGCGATTGTCAATGCCCGCATCGCGCGTCTCGTCTACGGCGCTTTTGACGTCAAAGGCGGCGGCGTCGACAGCCTGTTCAATATCGCCACGCATGACGGCCTCAACCACCAAGTCGAAGTCGTCTCCGGCGTCGCGGAAACCGAATGCGCCGAACTCCTGCGACGCTTTTTCCGCGAGCGACGTGCAGGGCGTAAAAAAAGCGTGCCGTCTGATTGACGAACCCGCGACAAATATGATATTATACTACTGTTATTGCGGAGAGGTGTCCGAGCTGGCCGAAGGAGCCTGACTCGAAATCAGGTAGGCGGCAACCCCGTCTCGTGGGTTCGAATCCCACCCTCTCCGCCATTTCATTTTTCTAAAGGTCAACAAGCGTTAAAAAGCGTCAAACTCCCGCGCCCCGCGGGAGTTTTTCTGTTGCCCGCCGGGTTCATATATGTCACCTTATGTTGTCTATGCTTGCCCTATTTCCACGGCGTTTCAGCACTATTGTCCGCTTCCGTTTTCATACTTGTCCAGATAGCGATGATATATCGCGCCTTATCCTATTACTTCTATGTCGCCGGCAATTTTCCCGTTTCGCTTGTTTTTCGGCGGCCACTCCCGCCGGTGTCGGTCTTGTTCTTTTACGCCTGCAATGCGAAAAAGGCAATCAAAAAAGACGCCTAAGCGTCTTAATAGGTCGAGGTCGTCTATCAATTCACAACGGGGTAGGTCAATTCGCATGTAGCACCCGTCGCGGCGCAACACTTCCCCCATCGGAACGTCAATCAGCTCCTGGCGTATTTCAATCTCCGCCCGGCAATCCGCCAATAGATAGCGCTCGCCCGCGCCGGTAACGTACAACTTCCCACGTTCAACGGGAATCGTTTTTACTACTCGTTCAATCGTGTCTCCTTTCTTGCACACAAAAACCGCCTTGACTTCCGTCTTGGCGGTTTTATGCTTCAATACCCAACTTCTTTAACGCTTCTCCCTCGGAAATTTCTTTGTACATTCCAAACTCAGGGCTATCCGGCCATAAGTACCCTATCATGATTGTACTTTCTACCCATTTACCCTCTTCAAATTCATAACATTTTCGGCCTTCACGACGTACAAGTTCTCCACGATGCCGTCGGTCTGTTAATTCCACATATTGAATCGATTTCATCTTACACCTCCTCGATATCATCTGGCGGATTTAACCCCTCCGCTAGGCAAAACCTGTCACTTTGAATCTTTTTCGCTTCTGGTGATGCTTTTTCGAGCACGCGCCATTTTTCATATAGCACATGAATTTTTTCTTTCATTTCTAGGCTTTCCGGCGTGTGATACTGCAACTCAAACCGTTGTCCGGTCGGTGCTTTTACGACCGTGTTGATGACATTATATGGATTCAATGTATCCAGCCAGAAGTTATTTACTTCTATTGTCTCATATCCCAACGCCGCTAAACCTTTTATTACACGCTTTAGTTTCGATACCAGCGTATCGCCACCTGTAACCATGGTATATCGCACGATGTCGCTTGACCGGTAATCGGTTTGCCCGTTTTCATAGCGGTTTTGAATTTTTCGCATGTACGATTCTTTACCCTTAATGCGAAAATCCCACCCGGCTAGCTCCATTTGATTATCTGCGCTTACCTTTTTAACAACACCCGATATCAACGGCTCATTGTCCACTGCTCGATTATAATATACCATACTGCGCCGCTTTGCTTGAAGCCATTCGTCATCTTTCGGCTTGACGTATTTCGCTTTCCATTCTTCGTACGTCATATTCTCTACGCGTACCCGCATTGACGCATTCTCAAGCGCGCGGATATGCGCCGCGTCGAGGTCTAGGCGTTTCGCCTCCTTGATGTAATCGGCGAGCGTCATCTGAAACTCGGCCGGTTCGCGCCGGTCGAGAATTTCGCGCGCCCGCGCAAGGCTCACATCATTCTCGGCGGCGAACCTGTCGTACCGGCGCTCAACGTCGGCGCGGACTCTAGCGGCATGCTGTCCGCATCCATTTTTATGCCGGCGGCATGCTATTGCCGCACCGCGTCAACATCATTACGCGCCCGCTCCTGCGGGCGTTTTCTATTGCCGTGCTAACGCTACCGTTCTCGCCGGGGGTGCACGAGCCTGTCCCCTTCCTACCCCTTTTGACGTTCGCCCCTTTACCGACATAGGTCTGCCGCCATTTTCTTGCCAAGCAAAAACCGCCTTGACTTTCGTCTCGGCGGTTTATGTTCTGACATCCACCTATACAGGCAACATATGAGATTCTTTGGTGTTGATTTTGCAGCTGTCTTTCTCACGCAAAATGCGCGCGTGCTTTCGGCAAGAATGCCGTAAGGATGACGGATTCCAAGAGGTAAGTCCCCACATAGGTCAGCCAGAGGCCGTCATTCCCCCAGCGCGCCGTGAGACAGAGGTCGCCCAGCACAAAGACGGCGACCGCAATCAGCATCATATTGCGAATCGATGCCGTCTCGCCGATGCCCGTATACATGCCGTAGAGTACGAGCCCGACGGGCGCGCAGAGCGGATAGGCGATGAGTGCCCAGCGGTATTGATGGGCCAGCGCCATGATGTGGGAGAGGTCCGTCATCAACGCAATCCACACGTCCCCCGTCAGGGCCATCACGATGGCCGTCAGTCCCATGTAGACCGCCGCCGTATGCAGGCCGACGGTCAGCGTACGCCGCCATAGTGTGACATCACTCCGTCCGCGTGCCATGCCCGTAAAGACGCTCATGCCGTTGGCGATACCGTCGGCAAGATACGCCATGATAAAAATAATCTCCAACAGCACCGCATTCGCCGCCAGCACGTCTGTCCCGAGACGACTGCCGGTCTGCGCAAACAAGTTATTGATAGCGAGCAGGCAGAGCGTACGAATCATCAGATCGGCATTGACCTTGATGATATCGACGTACGCGGATGCGCGCGAGAGTTGTCGCCGGACGAGCGCTGAGAGGCGCAGGCTTGCACGGACGCGCCAGATGGCGGCAATCCCCGCCGCACAGCCGCAGGCTTGCGCTATCAGGTACGCCGCCGCCACCCCGACGATGTTCCACCCCCAGCCGTAGACAAAGAGAACGGCCAGTACGATATTCAGCACGTTCGTCGAGATTTGGATGGCGACATTGGTGCGCACATGCATTTGCCCCATGAGCCACCCGAGTAATACATAGTTTCCCAACACAAAGGGCGCGCCCCATATTTGCCAGTCGCAATAGATTTTCATCAAGCGGACGACGTCGTCTCCCGGATTCATAAATGCCGCATAATAGTCAAACAGCCACGGGTAGATTCCCCACACACCCGCGCTGATAAGAAGTGCGAGCAGCGCCGGACGCAGCAGCGCGACGGTCGAGTCTTCCGAATTGTGCCGCCCGCATGCCTGCGCGGCAAAGGTTGTCGTCGATACCCGCAAGAAACCGAACAGCCAATAGATGCTGTTGAACAAGATGACCCCGAGCGCGACCGCGGCGATATAGCGGCCATCCTCCATGTGCCCCATCATCGCGGTATTGACCGCACCGAGCAACGGCTGTGTCGCCGTCGAGAGCATCAGCGGCAGCGTCACCGCCAAAAACTGCCGATGTGTCAACGGTGCTGTGTGTGCTTCCATTTGTTCCCCCCTTATGCATGCGAGATAACAAAACAACTTGCCGCGACACACCGGCCACGACAAGTTGTTTGTACACAGTTGTCACGATGCCGTCAGGATACGGCACCTTGATGATTACGTATCGTATCTTTGACACTGAACACGGACGCAAGCAATTGTTTCGTGTAGGGATGCGCGGCCGCTTCCAATTTGTCGCCGTCGAGTTCTTCCACCACTTCGCCGCGGTGCATCACCGCCACGTGATGACTGAAAAGGCTCACCAGCGCCAAATCGTGACAAATGAAAATGTAGGTAATCCCTTTTTCCTTTTGCAATTTGACCAGCAGCTGGATGATTTTGTCCTGGACGGATACATCCAACGCACTGGTGGCTTCGTCACAGACGATGACTTCCGGCTCGAGTGCGAGTGCCCGTGCAATCGCGACCCGTTGCCGCTGTCCCCCGCTCATATTGTGCGGATAGCGACCGGCAAAGTCTTCCGGCAGGTCGACCGTCCGCAAGAGCTCGCGTGCCTTGGCATCCACCTCCGCCCGCGCTATCAAGCCGAAATTGCGTAACGGTGCACAAATGATATCGCGCACCCGCATGCGCGGATTAAAGGCCGCGGTCGGGTCTTGGAATACCATCTGGATATGACGATAGTTCTCTCGTTTTTCCTTGCCCTTGATTTTTGTCACGTCTTGACCGCGGAAGATGACTTCTCCCGATGTCGGTGCGTATATGCCCATGATGTTTTTCACGAGTGTCGATTTGCCGCTTCCCGACTCGCCGACAATACCGAGCGTCTTGCCCCGCTCGACCGTGAGCGAAATATCATTGCACGCTACCAACTCACCGCCGCCTGCCAGCGGAAAGGTTTTGGTCAGATGCCGAATTTCCATAATCGTATCAGGCATAGCGTCGACCTCCCAGCTCCGGAACGGCGGACAGAAGACTACGCGTATACGCCGATGACGGATGCGTGATAATCTCCATCGTCGGACCGTATTCGATGACCTTACCGCCCGCCATGACCATCAAGTCGTGCGCCATATGCGCGGCCACACCGATGTTGTGGGTCACGATAATCAGCGCCGTTCCCAGCTCCCGGCAGACATACATCAGCTCTTCGACAATCTGCGCCTGTGTGGTCACATCGAGCGCCGAGGTCGGTTCATCCGCCAAGAGCAGCTGCGGCCGAAACGTAATCGCCATCGCAATCCCGACTCGCTGCCGCATGCCGCCGGAGAGTTCAAAGGGGTAGCTCTGCATCACCGTATCCGCCTGCAAATTCATCCGCGTGAGCATCTCCGCCGCCCGGGCATACGCCTCGTCGTGCGTCATATCCGCATGCACGCGGATATATTCGATGTACTGATGCCCCACGGTCTGAATCGGATTCATCATATTGCCGCTGTCCTGAAAAATCATCGAAATCTCTTTACCGCGTAGCTTCCGCCATTGTTCCGGCGTGTACTGCAGCAAATCTTCGCCTGCAAAATGCATCGTTCCGTGAGAGATGCGCCCCTCGCCGGGGAGCAATCCCAATGCCGCCCGGATGACCGTCGTCTTACCGCTGCCCGATTCGCCGACAATGGCCAACGTGCGGCCATTGTCCAGCGTAATATTGACATCGGCAATCGTCGGCGGCACCCCGTCGCCGTAGCTCACCGCCAACTCACGAATGTCCAGCAAATGTGCTGCTGCGGTCATCTTACTTGCCCGCCGGTTTAATCAAATTCGTGACCCAGTAGTAATCCGACGGATACATCTTGACGCCGTCGAGGTAGCTCTTGGCAACGATATTGGTCATCGGATAACCGAGGAACAATGCCGCGCTGTCATCGAGCAGAATCTGCTGCGCTTTGATAATCAATTCCCGCCGCTTCATCGGGTCAAATTCGACGGAAAGCGCTTCGAGTGTCGCATCATATTCCGGATTGCTGTAGCCCGAACCGTTCTGCGGGTTGCTGCCGTCTACGTTGGTCTGCCAGTACCAGCGCAAGTACACTTCCGGGTCACCGGTATTGGCGGTCGTGATATTGGAAATCATGAGGTCATAGTCGCCGTCCATGCCCATTTGGTCAAGCAGGTTGTAGTCGACCGTTTCAATCTTGACATCCATGCCGATTTTGCGCATGTCCGCCTGTACCGCTTCCGCATAGAGCGGCAATTCCGCCCGGCTGTTGTACACGACAAAGCGTACGCTCAGGTCTTGACCGTCTTTATCACGGATACCGTCACCGTTCGAGTCCACCCATCCCGCTTCATCCAAGAGCTGTTTCGCCCGTTCCGGATTATAGGAGTTGTGGTCGACCAGTTCGTCAAAACCGAAGTTCATGGACGGCGGTACCGGTGCTTTGCCCGGGATAAAGGTGCCTTTGAGCAAGACATTATTGTACGCCTCACGGTCGCAACCGGAGATCAGCGCATCACGAACGCGCTTGTCGCCGAAGATGCCTTTTTGGTTAATCCGCGCCAAGACGGTACGCAACGACGCGATTTCATCGACTTGGTAATCTTTCTTGTCACGGAAGAGCGCGATATCGCCCGCACCGATATTGACCGCCATATCGACGTCGCCCGACTGCAACGACATCGCACGCGTGTTCGGATCGTCAATCGACGGAATCACGACAGTCTGATACGGTACTTCGCCGCCCCAGTAGTTCGGGTTGCGTTCCATGACGGCTTTTTCTTTGGTAAACGATTTCACCGTGTACGGTCCCGTGCAAATCGGTCCTTCCGTCGAGAAGTTCCGCGTCGCTTCCGAAGTCACATCCACAATCAGGAACAGCGGGTCCGCTAAGAAGCCCGGCATATTCGGGTAGGATTTGTCCGTATGGATAATCAAGTTCTGACCGTCCGCTTCCATGCTCGTATATTCAAAGAATGTTTTCGCACGCGGGTTTTTGGCAAACGAGCGTTCAATCGAGGCCTTGACCGCTTCCGCCGTCAAGGGATTGCCGTTCGAGAATTTGACATTGTCGCGAATGTGGAAGGTCCATGTCATTTTATCCGGGCTGATTTCCCATTTGTCGGCCAGCCACGGAGTCGGCTGCATTTTTTCGTCAAATTTGACCAAGGCTTCGCCCAGACCGTAACGCATGACGACCCAGCTGAAATAGTTTTCCGTCGGTTCGAGCGTATTGGCAAAGTTGGTCACGCCGACGGTCAATTGCTCGGGATTGCCGCCCGCTTTTTCGTCGCCGCCGCAGCCAGCAATCAGACCTGCCGCCGCCACTACACACATCCCCATGCATGCCGATTTGACCCATTTACGCCATTGTTTACTCATTACTGTCATCCCTTTCTCTTTTACTCCGCATTACGCGGATCCAACAAATCCCGCAGGCTGTCGCCCCAGAAATTAAATAATGCCACCACGATACAAATCGCCAAGCCCGGATAAATCATCAGCCAGGGCGAGGTTTGGATATACTGCCGCCCTTCGTTGAGCATCAAGCCCCATTCCGGTGTCGGCGGCTGTGCCCCGAATCCCAAGAACGAAAGACCCGCGATTTCCATCATCACCGTCCCGATATCCATCGCGCCGGTGACCACGACCATCGGTACCACATTGGGGAGCACATGACGAAACAGCGTCATCAGCGTCGTCGACCCGCCCAACTTGGCCGCCATGATAAAGTCGCTGTTACGGAGTTTGACGACCATACTGCGTACCAGGCGGGCGTATTTCGCCCAGCTTACCACGACCAGTGCCAAGATGGTATTGAGAATACTGCCGCCCATAATCCCCGCAATCGCAATCGCCAGGATAATCCCCGGAAACGACAACATAATGTCGGTAAACCGCATCAGCAGCATTTCCGTCTTGCCGCCGAAGTAGCCGGCAATCATGCCGACCGTCGTGCCGACAATCGAGGTGCAAATGACGAGCATCACCGTCATAAAAATCGATGCCTGTGTACCGTGAATCAGACGCGAGAGCATATCCCGCCCCATTTTATCGGTTCCGAGCCAATGCGCCGAAGACGGTTCTTGCAGTACATTTCTCAAGTCGGTCGCAAACGGATCTTGCGGTGTCAAGTGCGGCGCAAAGATCGCCACCAGCACGACCAATACGACCAGTGTCGTATATACCGAAAACCGCCGATGGTTGCATACAAACGCCATCATGAAGCATCCCCCTTCCGCAAGCGGGGATCCAAGTAGCGATACGAGGTATCGACAAAGAAATTAATCGCCGTATACGCTATCGCCACCCACAGCACAAATCCCAGCACCAGGGGATAGTCACGCATGCCGATGGAATGCACCGCCATATTACCCATACCGGGCCAGGTAAAGACGATTTCGATGACCGCCACGCCGCCCAGCATCCAGCCCAAGCTCAATCCCCAAAGTGTAATCATCGGAAGCATCGCATTCGGCAAGACATGCTTCCATAAAATAGTCCGTTCCGACAGGCCTCTCGCCCGAGCGCCCGTCACATAGTCCTGTTGCAATTCATCCAATACTACGGTCCGAATCTGCCGAATGAATTTCGCAGACGCGAATACGGCCAATGTGACTGCGGGGAGCACCAGTGCATCCAAACGTACACTGGAAGCGCCGACAGGGAACAGGTCCAGTTTGACCGCAAAGACATATAGCAAAATAAGACCGACCCAGAAACTCGGCATCGATACGCCCATAAACGAAAAGAAGCGAATCACCGAATCTGCCCAGGTCCCTTTGCGGACAGCGGACAATATCCCCAACGGCACGGAAATCAGCACTTGCAGGAGCGATGCGGTCGCCGCCAACAACGCTGTTCCCCAGAAGCCCTCCATCAACCGGTCGATGACAGGACGTTTCCCTGAATACGACATTCCCAGGTCTCCCTGCATGGCTTTGAGCAACCATGTGCCATACTGCTCCAGGAACGGCCGATTCAACCCCATCTCTTCACGCGTCTGCTCGATAATCTCTTGCGAGACAATCGTGTCGCCCGCCTCCAATACCATCAAGGCCGGATCGCCCGGTGCCAGGTACGTCAGGCTGAACGTCAAAAAGCTGACGCCGACCAGCGTGATGAACAGTTGCAACAACTTGCCCAACACATGTTTCAATGAATCCTCCTCCTTGTGGCAGCCGCAATCCGTCATTCGGCTGCATAACTGTCTACGGCAGTTTCCTCCCTCCTCGGTGCCAACCAATAATGATTTTTAGTTACGGCTTTATTTTACCATAAGAAAGAAGCGAACGCCAATATACCGATAACCATCCGCCAATCTCGACGCAGTCAAAAACGGACCGACTTCGGAGACTCCGAAATCGGTCCGCGTGAGGTGCCGTCATCGTTCTCTCACTACCGCGAGCAGGTCGCTCATACGCAACGCTGCAAGTGATAAAAAACCGCGGCGCCTTCGTAGAGCGATACGCCTTCCAACTCTTCTTCAATCCGCAGCAATTGATTGTACTTGGCGACGCGATCGATACGTGCCGGCGCGCCGGTCTTGATTTGCCCCGCATTCACCGCGACCGCGATATCGGCAATCATCGTGTCGTCGGTTTCACCGGAGCGATGCGAAATGACCGCCGTATAGCCGGCCCGTTTGGCCATTTCAATCGCTTCAAACGTTTCCGTCAGCGTACCGATTTGATTGACCTTAATCAAAATCGAGTTGGCAATGCCGCGCCGGATACCGTCTTGCAGACGGGTACTGTTCGTCACGAACAAATCATCTCCGACCAGCTGTACCCGGTCGCCCAGACGCTCCGTCAAAAGCTTCCAGCCGTCATAGTCTTCTTCGTTCATGCCGTCTTCGATGGAAATAATCGGATACTTGTCCACCAAGTCCGCATAGTAATCCGTCAACTCTGCCGCCGTACGCGTGACCCCTTCGCCGCTGAATACATACGCCCCGTCCTGATAGAATTCCGATGCGGCGGCATCAAGTGCCAAGAGGACATCCTCTCCCGGACGATAGCCCGCCTGCGTAATCGCTTCCACGATGAGTTGCAGGGCTTCCTCGTTGGAGGACAGATTCGGCGCAAAACCGCCTTCGTCGCCGACGGCCGTGACGAGACCGCGCCCCTTGAGGACCTGCTTGAGCGTGTGATAAATATCCGCCCCCATTCGCAGGGCATCCGCAAAGGTTTCCGCACCGACCGGCATAATCATAAATTCCTGCAAATCGACATTATTGTCCGCGTGGGCGCCGCCATTCAAAATGTTCATCATCGGTACCGGCAGTTCTGTCGCAAACATCCCGCCCAAGTAGCGATACAGCGGCATATTCGCTTGCTTGGCCGCCGCCCGCGCCACCGCCATGGAGACGCCGAGGGTCGCATTGGCACCGAGATTGCTTTTGTTGTCCGTGCCGTCCAGACCGCACAAAATCGAATCAATCAACACTTGCTCGCCGGCCGGCAGTCCGATGAGCTCCGGCGCAATCGTTTCATTGACATGTTCAACCGCTTGGCGGACGCCTTTGCCGCCGTAGCGTGCATCGCCGTCACGCAGTTCCAAAGCCTCAAATACGCCCGTCGAGGCGCCGGAAGGAACCGAGGCCCGACCGCGCGTGCCGTCATCCAGCAAGACATCGACTTCGACGGTCGGATTGCCGCGTGAATCCAAAATCTCTCTGGCATGAATATCTACAATCATCATTTCTTCTCCTTTGCTATCAACAATGATTTCCCCGTCATTTCCGCCGGCGCCTCTATCCCCGCCAATGCCAGCAAGGTCGGTGCCAAATCCGCTAAAATGCCGTCTTGCAAGCAATCTTCACGATGCTGCTCCGACAGCAAAAACACGGGTACGGGGTTAGTCGTATGCGCCGTATGCGGACTGTGATTGGCCTCGTCCCACATCTGCTCCGAGTTGCCGTGATCGGCCGTGACGAGAATCTGTCCGCCTTTTGCGCGGAAGGCCTCCCACAGCCTGCCCAGACACGTATCCACCGTGCGGACAGCCGCTTGCGCCGCCGCCAGACTGCCGCTGTGGCCGACCATATCGGAATTGGCAAAATTCAAAATAATAAAATCATATTTCTCTTGCTCGATTTCCGCAAGCAAGCGATCCGTCATCTCATAGGCGCTCATTTCCGGCTGCAGGTCATAGGTCGCGACCTTCGGCGACGGTACCAAAATCCGATCTTCGCCCGGATATTGTTCTTCGCGGCCTCCGTTAAAGAAATACGTCACATGCGCATACTTTTCCGTCTCCGCAATCCGCAGCTGCGTATAACCCGCGTCGCTGACCACTTCGCCGAAGGTATGCCGCAGGCTTTCTTTTTCATAAATCACCGGCTCGCTGAATGTCGCTTCATACCTTGTCATCGTAATCAAGCGAATCCCGATCTGCTCGCGGGCAAAACCGTCAAATGCCGGCTCCGCCAACGCCGCAGTCAGTTGTCGCGCCCGATCGGGACGGAAATTGAAGAAGACTGCGCCGTCCCCTTCCTGCATCACGACCGGATCGCCGATGACCGCCGGCACGACAAATTCATCCGTCACCCCGTCCGCATAGGAGCGTTCCAACGCCTCGTCGATGCTCGTGCGCCGCGGGCCTTGCCCCCGTGTCACTGCATCATAGGCCAGTTCGGTACGTTGCCAGCGTTTATCGCGATCCATCGCATAGTAGCGGCCGCTGACGGTGGCAATCTTTCCTGCACCGATGCGTCGCATCTCGTCTTCGACATAGTGCAGATACTTCGGTGCACTTTGCGGCGGGACATCCCGTCCGTCCAAAAATGCATGGACATACACGTCGCGAATCCCTGCCGCGGCTGCCGCCCGCACCAACGCCAGCAAATGTTCCTGATGGCTGTGAACGCCGCCGTCCGATACCAATCCCAGTAAGTGCAACGCCTTTCCGGAGGCCGCCGTCGTTGCCAACAGCTCTGCCAAGACCGGCTTGCGGGCAAAGTCACCCGAACGAATATCCGCATCGATGCGGTTCAATTGTTGCAGTACGACGCGGCCGGCGCCGATATTCAAATGACCGACTTCCGAGTTGCCCATCTGTCCCGGCGGCAGGCCGACCTTCTCACCGCTGGTGATTAATTTCGCGTGCGGGTACGTCTGCAACCATTCCGGTATATGTTGCAGTCCCGCGGTCATGACGGCGTTTGACGGATCATCGGCAGCACCGCATCCCCAGCCGTCCATAATGACCAGCATCACCGGATGTGCCAGTTTCCCCATCCGTCAGGCCTCCTTCCCGCAAGCAATCGCCGCAAAGTCGGCCGCCTTGAGCGAGGCGCCGCCGACGAGTGCACCGTCGATATTGTCCTTGGCCAGCAAGGCCGCAATATTGTCCGGCTTGACGCTGCCGCCATACAAAATCCGGATACCGTCCGCGACCGCCGCCCCGAACAGCACCGAGAGTTCATCGCGAATCAGCGCGCAGACGGACTCCGCCGTCTCTGCCGTCGCCGACTTGCCGGTACCGATTGCCCAAATCGGCTCATACGCAATCACCATCTTCGCCGCTTGCGCGGGTGTCACACCGGCGAGCGATTCCCTGAGCTGTCGGCGGATATGTACCTCCGTCTCCCCGCGCTCGTATTGCGTTTCCGTCTCGCCGACGCAGACAATCGCCGTCAGTCCGTGCGCCAGTGCCGCCGCGACTTTACGGGCAATATCCGCATCCGTTTCCGCAAACAGTTGCCGCCGCTCCGAATGCCCCAAAATGACATAGGTGCAGCCCAAGGCGGTCAGCATGGCGGGCGCAATCTCGCCCGTATACGCGCCGCTTTCTTCCCAATACAGATTCTGTGCGCCCCAGGCAATCGCGCTGCCTTGCAGCGCCTCGGCCACCGTCGCCAAAGAAACGAAGGGCGGGCACACCAGTACCTCCGCCGCCGGTGACGGCAGGCGTTCACGCAAGCTTTCAACCAACACACGCGCCTCCGCCGGCAGCGTATTCATTTTCCAATTTCCTGCAATCAAGGGTGTTCTCATGTCAAACCTCCTCCGCCAGGCATTCGATGCCGGGCAGCTCCTGTCCTTCCAAGTAGGCCAGCGACGCGCCGCCGCCCGTTGAAATATGGGTCACGCGGTCGGCCAGTCCGCACGCTTCTATCGCCGCGACCGAATCACCGCCGCCGACAATGCTGGTGCCGCTGTTAGCCGCGACCGCCTCGGCCACCCGCTTCGTGCCGCCGGCAAATGCCTCCCACTCAAAGACCCCCATCGGACCGTTCCAGAGAACCGTCGCCGCCGGCGCAATCGCCTGCGCAAACTGCTGCGCGCTCTGCGGCCCGATATCCAAAATCATCTCGTCCGCCGGTACGTCCGCCACCGCATGCAGATGCGGCGCGGCCTCCTGTCGGAAGGCGGCGGCGGTAATCACATCACACGGCAACAAGACCGCTTTGCCGTCCGTTTCGGCGGTCTGCAGTACCCGCTGCGCCAATTCGCGCGCGTCTTCTTCGACCAACGACGTGCCGACACGGTATCCCTGCGCCAACAGGAATGTATTGGCCATGCCGCCGCCGATAATCAGCGTATCGGCAATCTTGACCAAACGCTCCAACACGCCGATTTTATCCGACACCTTCGCCCCGCCGATAATCGCCACAAACGGCCGCTTCGGCCGCGTCACCGTATCCTCGAGAAAATGAATTTCCTGCGCAACCAAGTGTCCGGCGACCATCGGCAAAATCCGTGCGACACCGACCACCGATGCATGCGCCCGATGCGAAACCCCGAAGGCGTCATTGACCGCTACATCGGCAAGTCCCGCCAAGGCGCGGGCAAAGGCCGGATCATTGGCCTCTTCTTCCGGATGAAAACGGACGTTTTCCAGCAATAACACCTCCCCCGGCTGCAACGCGGCCGCCAAGGCTTCCGTCTCCTTGCCGACGCAATCGGGTGCCAACCGCACCGGTCGTCCCAGGAGCTGCGCCAAGCGTTCCGCGGCCGGTGCCAACGAATACGCCTCGTTGCGCTTGCCCTTCGGACGCCCCAGATGCGACGCCAAAATCAATGCCGCCCCGCCGTCCAGCAACTGCTGCAATGTCGGCAACGTCGCCCGAATGCGCGTATCGTCCGTAATCTGCCCCTGCGCATCGAGCGGCACGTTGTAATCCACCCGCACATATACTTTTTTTCCGCGCACCGACAAGGAATCCACCGTTTGTTTTCGCATAACCGCCTCCAGTAAAAAAGGGTCGCCGCGGCGACCCCGTTATCACAGTCCCTGTTTACCGATATAGGTAATCAAATCCACGACGCGATTGGAATAGCCCCATTCATTATCGTACCAGGACACGACCTTGACCATGGTGCCGTCGATGACCTGCGTCAACAGCGAATCCACCGTCGAGCTGGCCGGCGATCCGTTATAGTCGGACGATACCAACGGTTTGTCGGAATAGTCCATGATACCTTTCAAGGCGCCTTCCGATGCCTCTTTGAGCGCCTGATTGACTTCCTCCACTGTCGTTTCCTTTTCCACGTCGCACGTCAAATCCGTAATCGACACATTCGGCGTCGGTACCCGCATCGCAAATCCGTTCAGCTTGCCTTTCAATTCCGGCAATACGAGCGCAATCGCTTTCGCGGCGCCGGTGCTGGTCGGGATAATATTTTCCGCCGCGGCACGGGCTCTGCGCAAGTCGCTGTGCGGCAAATCCAAAATCCGTTGGTCGTTCGTATACGAATGTACCGTCGTCATCAACCCGCGACGAATACCGAATTTCTCATGCAATACCTTGGTAAAGGGCGCCAAGCAGTTCGTCGTGCAGGACGCATTGGAAATCACATGATGTTTCGCCGGGTCGTATTCCCTTTCGTTGACCCCCATGACGATTGTAATATCTTCCTCCTTGGCCGGCGCGGAAATAATGACTTTTTTCACCGTACCGCCCAAATGTTTTTTCGCGTCGTTTCCGTTGGTAAAACGTCCCGTCGCTTCCACCACCACATCGACACCCGCATCGCTCCAGGCAATCTGGGCCGGATCGAATTCTTTGTATACATAAATCATCTTGCCGTTGACATAGAGATGACCGTCTTTGACTTGAATATCCGCATCCAAATGTCCGTGCACCGAGTCATATTCGAGCAAATGCGCCAGCGCTTGAATATCGCCCGGGTCATTAATCGCGACGATTTCCACTGCATCATTTGCCATGGCCGCGCGCAATACATTCCGTCCGATTCGTCCGAATCCGTTAATTCCGACTTTTGTTGCCATAATTTTTCCTCCTAGTCTTGCTCTGTGTCGCCGTTAGACAGCAGAGCCGTCAACTCACTTGCCGCCCCTTCATCCGTCACCAAATGACCGCGGATACCCGCCCGCACCATCGCCAATATCGCCGCGGCTTTGTGCGAGCCGCCCGCCACGATGATGACATCGGGAATATGCGGCAACATGTCCATCGTCACACCGACATTCGGTCGATGAAACACAATTTGTCCGGCGGCATCGGCATAGTAGCCCAGCGCCTCGCCGACCGCTCGCCGCGACCGGATTTGCCGGCGCTCCGCCTCGGGGATTTGGCGCAATTCCGCCATCCGCAAGGCTTCACCGATACCGATGACCAGCATATCGGCGCGGGCAATCAGTGTTTCCACTTCATCGAGCGACGCATCTTCCTGCCTGAGCAGCTCGATAATCCGACTCGAAAATCCGTCCGGCACATGCAGCATCCGATACTCGCCGCCGGTCTTGCGGGCGACTTTGGCCGCGACCGCATTGGCCTGCGTTTCCAATTGTTCACCGAAACCGCCGCGCGCCGGCACCGCCATAATCGGCACCTGTGTATCCGGCAACGCATCCGCCAGCAGCGCCAGCGTCGTCCCGCCGCTGACCGCGACCACCGCCCCGGGCGAAAGCCGACCGGCAACCAACAGCGCCCCCGCCTGCGCCAACCGCGCTTGCGTCGGTCGATGGTCGGTCGAATCGCCGCGCACTACCGTGACCGCAGGCAAGTGCAAGCGCTGCGCCAGTGTCCGTTCGTAAAATCCCGTCGAATGGCGTGTCCGAAACAACTCGGCCGCCGCGACCAGTACGCCTTCCCCCTGTGTCGTGACGGCAATCCCGCCGGGCGACACCGCGACCAGATCCGCCGCTTCCAATTGCGCCACTTCACCGCGCACCGTCCGCTCGGACCACCGAAGAGCATCCGCCAACGCCCGCCGACCGATAGGACCGGTCAGTGCGATCTCCGCCAAGAGACGATAGCGAGTTTCCGCTTCCGTCAGCAATTCCGGTACTAATGATTCCAGTACGTTGATGGCGCTCTCTCCTTTCTATCCCGCGGGGCAAAAAGTGTCCACCCGACGCTAAAAAAATTTACTTCCGTACCTATTGTAGCAAATCCCCTTGTCGAATACAATCCGTCAACCGAGAAAACATTGCCCGTTTTTACTCCTCGCCGCATCGGTCGATTTGCTCCCCCCTCCCGCTGCCCGTATAATGGAGAAAAGGACACGCGCAAAGGAGAAAACGGATGATTCGTCACTATACGATACTGCCTGACGCGGCGCGCTCTATTCGCACCGCCGTCTTTATGGAAGAACAGGGATACCTGCAGGAATTTGATGCGATTGACGCACGCGCCGTGCACTTTGTCGCCTATGAGGGCGACATGCCGCTGGGCACCTGCCGTTTGTATCGGGACATCGCGACGGGTGACTGGCACCTGGGTCGTCTCGCCGTCTTGCCTGCGGCACGAGGCCGTCACCTCGGTCAGCGCCTGCTGGCGGCCGCGGCCGACTATGCCCGTGCACAACAGGCACGCGGTATTACGCTCTCGGCCCAAACGCATGCCGTCCCGTTTTACACCCGTGCAGGCTATCGCGCCACCGGCGAACGAACGTTGGACGAAGGTCATCCGCATGTCACCATGCACCTGACACTCACCCCCATGCATTCGTAAAAAGAAACTTCATTCTTTTAATTGCATTTTTTGCAACAAAATTCTTGCTATTTCAACACGTCCTCTACTATAATAAAGCTAAAGAATATCTATAATTTTCATTTTGCCTTCAGGCAGGAGGAGATGCACATGAAAACACGTATTACCGAATTGTTGGGCATTCGTTACCCGATTATTCAAGGCGCGATGGCTTGGATTTCCGAGTCCGACCTCGTCAGCGCCGTTGCCAATGCCGGTGCGACCGGTGTCATTGCGACCGGCGGTCAAAGCAGTGACTACATTCGCGAACAGATTCGCCGGACCAAAACCTTGACCGACAAGCCGTTCGGCGTCAACCTGATGCTGCAAGCACCGAATAAAGACGATGTCCTCGAGATTATTTGCGAGGAAAAAGTCGCCTTTGCGACCATCGGCGCGGGCAACCCCGTACCGTACTTCGAACCGTTGCATGCAGCGGGTGTCAAGGCGATTCCCGTCGTCCCCAGTGTCAAGCTCGCCAAGCGCGTGCAAGAAAAAGGCGCTGACGCACTGGTCATCGAAGGCTTTGAAGCGGGTGGCCATGACGGCATGCTGACGACCATGGCGCTGATGACCAATGTCATCCCCGAAATCGAGATTCCGATTGTCGTCGCCGGCTCGATTGTCGACGGACGCGGTCTGGCCGCCGCCTTGATTATGGGCGCGGACGGCGTGCAAATGGGGTCGCGTTTTCTCTTGGCGGAAGAATGCCACCTGCATCCGAATGCGAAACAAGCCATCATGGACGCGACGGATACGGACACCCGCGTGACGGGATTCACCCGCTCCAACAACGTCCGCGGCCTGCGCAGCGCATTTACCGACAAGTACCTGGAGCTCGAACGCCAGGGTGCGGCCGATGACGTCCTTTCGCAATTGACGCGCGGGACGAACCGTCTGGCCGCCGTCGAAGGCGATACAGTAAACGGTCTGGTCCAAGTCGGCCAAGGCTTGAATCGCCTGACCCGCATCGAATCCGCGCGGGACATCGTCGACGATGTCGTCACCGAAGCCGTGAACTTGTTGACCCGTGCGCCGCAACTTGCGGCCGAAAAATAATCGGTAAGAAGGTATCCATATGTATACATATCAAGGCAATTCATTCAAAGGGATCACGCCGACGATTGACAAGGAAGTCTACATTGCCGAAGGCGCCGTCGTCGTCGGCGACGTGCGCATCGGCAAGTACAGCAGCGTTTGGTACAACGCTGTCATGCGCGGCGATGTCGACTATATTTCCATCGGCAGCAACACCAATATTCAAGACTTGGCCTGCCTGCATGTCGCGGACAACTACCCCTGTATTATCGGGGACTATGTCACGGTCGGTCATTGCGCTATCGTGCACGGCGCCGTCGTCGAAGACCACTGTCTCATCGGCATGAGCGCCACCGTCCTGACCGGCGCCAAAATCGGCCGCGGCTCCATTATCGCCGCCGGCGCCTTGGTCCTCGAAAACCAAGTCATCCCGCCGAATTCGCTGGTCGTCGGTGTCCCGGGCAAAGTAGTCCGCACGGCCGACCATATCCATGATATTCATCAGCAAGCACTGAAGTACAAAGATGAATGGGCCATCCAATACGGCCTGCATCCGGATATTGAAGGCGAAGTCTATGACGGCAAAACCATCGTCGGCACCCGCCGCGACAAAGCGGAATAAGTAGACCCCCACACGCGCGGCAACCCGTCTTGTCGCGCGTTTTTTCGTATCCGCACCGCACGCTCGTGTGAATTCCCCATGTTAATTCCCAAGGAGGTATGATGATGAAACGATTGCCGGTTTTGTTTGCTGTACTGTATTGTGTCATGACACTGTCCGTGCAAGCGGAAAAGGGCGGCTATTTTGCCGAAGACTATCCGTTTGCCGATTTGAAACACATTGAAGTCCACGTTCAATTTGCCCCCGAGTTGGTGAACCAAGAGCTGTATGCTCCGCTGCTTCATGAATTCCCCGCGCAAGTCACCGACAAATTGCGTGCCAAGGGTTTTGCGACCGATGCGCCGTTAATTCCTGTCGCGGCAGAGGCCGTCACGGAGAAGGCCGCCGCACCGACTGCCGCCCAAGCGATACTCGATGTCCGCATTCACCGTGTGGAAACATTCCCCGTGATGACCGCCGGCTATGTCGATTGGCGACCGTACATCACCTACGTGCCGATTCGCGACAAAGACGGTGACGTCGTCGGCTACGAACCGTATGTCGACTACATCCCCTACAACACGCCCGCCCGGCGGGAATTACAGCACCTCATCGGCGTCACCTACACGCTTTATGACACCGCTGACGGCAGAGAAATTTCCCGCTACAGTTACTTGCGGACGGGTACACATGCACCGGCTACCCTCGCTCGCAAGACGGCCGGCGACTACGCCTCCCGCCTGGCCAAGGTCTGCCGCGCTCGGTGACAATATAAAAGACACCTGCGGATATCCGCAGGTGTCTTTTTTGTGTCAATGCTTATTTTTTGCGTGCTTTTTTCGCCGGTTTTTTCACGTTGACGCGTTCTTTCAGCTGTTTGCCGGCTTTGAATGCCGGGCTCTTGGAAGCCGGAATCTGGATTTTCTGGCTCGGATTGGACGGGTTGTGTCCTTCGCGAGCTTTGCGTTCCCGAACTTCAAACGTACCGAAGCCGATAATTTGTACTTTTTCCCCTTGTGCCAATTCGTCGCTGATGCTTTCAAAAATCGCTTTTACCGCTTTTTCCGCATCTTTCTTCGTCAAGCCGGATTGTTCCGCTACTTTGGCGATCAACTCAGTTTTGTTCATAACAAGTCCTCCTTTGACTCTGTGCTCATACCGAGCAAGTTCGGAGCTAGCTCCGGATAGTCACTTGTCGGATGACAAGTGCTTGGCTTCCTTCCAGTACGTATCCAGTTCGTCCGGCGTCACGTCATCCCACGCCCGACCGGATTCCTGCACGCGCGCCTCCACATGAGCAAATCGTTGGCAAAATTTGTCATTGGCGCGACGCAATGCGGTTTCCGGTTCGATTCCGAGATGCCGCAGAACATTCACCGTAGCAAAAAGCACGTCACCGCATTCCTCTTCCAGATGAGCCGGATCAGCCTCATGCATCGCTGCACGAACTTCCTGCCACTCTTCCCGTACTTTTTCCCACGCCGGTTCTACTGACGTCCAATCAAACCCGACACGCGCTGTTTTCTCTTGTATTCTACACGCAAAAACAAGACTTGGCAAGCTTTTTATCATGCCTTCCAACACTTTCTTGCGTTTTTTCTCCTTTTGTTTACGATTTTCCCAATCCCGATTGACCGTCTCGGCGTCCGTCGCACCGTCGGCGGCAAACACATGCGGATGACGGTACACCATCTTGCGGGCCGCATCTTCCGCCACCTCGGCCAAGGTAAATACGCCCGTTTCCGCCGCCAATTGCGCATGAAAGACGATTTGCAGCAGCAAATCGCCCAACTCCTCGCGCAGATCGGTCATGTCCTCGCGGTCAATCGCATCCAGCACTTCGTACGTTTCTTCGAGCAGGTAACGCCGGAGCGACGCGTGCGTCTGCTTGCGGTCCCACGGACAGCCGTCGGGCGCACGCAATGCCGCGACCGCCTCCGCCAATCGCTGTACGGCGGCACTCTCCTCGACCGTCGGCGGGATAATCACCGCCGCAACCTCACCGTCCGGCCATTCGTCCGTCCCGACACGGCGCACCGCATCCTCGCTGACAACAAAGAACGGCGCCTGTGCCGCACGTGCCGCCAGCACGTCATACTGCTCGTCATCCGGATAGGGAATCAGCACCGGTACCGGCGAATACGCCGGTCGCTTGTCGGTCACCCGATAGCCCCGGGCGGGATCATAGCCCGCTTGCTGTAACCACTGTTCCCACTTCATGCGCGTCGCTCCCATTTCGCCATCACGGCCGCCGCCTTGGCACCGATTTTCGGAATGGCGGCGACATCGCGCGACGAGACGCCTTTGACCAGCACCAGGCCGATTGTGTATGCGATCACGCCGACACCGATAGCACCGAGCGTCGCCAACGTGTTACTGTGCAGCACGCCGTAGAGTCCGACATACGCGGCATACGTACAAATTCCCATACCGCCGGCCGCGACCGCAATCCGTAACGTATGTCCGTAATCCATCCGATAGCGCAAGTACCGATGCAGGAAGTACAGATTCAGCACCGCCGCCACGCCGAAATCCGCATTGGTCGCCCAGGCCGCGCCTTCGATACCCAGCCAGGGAATCGCAGTCAACGTCCAGCCCAATACGATTTTGACGCCGGCACTGGCCACCATATTAATCAACGGGATGGCTGTCCTCCCCATGCCTTGTAAAATCCCGGTCGTCACCTGCTGAATCCCCAGCAGGAAAATCCCCAAACTCATAATGCGAATCGACGGCCCCGCGTTGGGCGTCGCATACAGCATTTGCGAAATCGGCGTCGCAATCACCGCCATCCCGACAAAGGACGGCAGCGTCAGCAAGTTGGCAATCCGCATCGCCACATCCGTCCGCTGATAAATGCGCTCCGTATCATGCTTCATAAACGCCGCCGAGACGGCCGGCACCAGACTGGCCGCCAATGATGCCGTCAGAATCGTCGGCAAGTTGACCAGTGAGGTCGCCATCCCCGTCAAGTACCCGAACAGCTCGGTCGATTCCTCTACGGAATAGCCGGCCACCGCCAAACGATGCGGCACGATAAAGAGGTCGATATTGGCCACCACGGGCAGCATGATATTCGCCAGCGACACCGGCAAGGCCAAGACAATCAGCCGCTTGAGGATGCTTGTCAATCGCTCCCGCGGCAGCGAGGTGTCTTGTTGGAGTAGGGCACGCTTGCGGGCATGGCGGTCGGCATAATAATACCCCAACAGCACCAAGAGCCCCGCCAGGGCCCCCGGTGCCGCACCGAAAGTCGCGCCGGCGGCAGCGTATTCCAAGCCGTACGGCAAGAGCAAGACGGCAAATGCAATCATCGTCACCACGCGCACGAGTTGTTCCATGATTTGGCTGACGGCGGTCGGTGTCATCTGTTGCAGGCCTTGAAAATAGCCGCGTAACGCCGAGACAATCGTCACCACAAAAATCGCCGGCGAGAGCGCAATCAGCGCCCAATACGCCCGCGGGTCACGCACCAGTCCCGTATCGACCAGCCAGCCCGCACTGACATACAGCAATGCGCTGAAGGCCAACCCCGTCACGGTCAGGGCGATCCCCGATATCCGAAACACGCGCTGTGCGCCGATATAATCACGAATGGCGTTCTTTTCCGCCACCATAATCGAAATCGCCACGGGCAGCCCCGCCGACGAAATACTCAACGCCAATAAATAAATCGGATAGGCCATCTGGTAGAGGCCGATGCCCTCCCCGCCCAACAAGCGCGACAATAAAATCCGATTGGCGGCACCGATGATTTTGACAATGATACCCGCCATCGTCAGGATAAATGCCCCGCGCAAAAATGTATCTTTACTCACTCTGTTCCCTCCGGCTCCGCCGTACGTTTCTGTAAAAATGCGTCCAGTACTTGCGGCAAAAAGTCCATCGTCGGCATTTGCCACTGTATCTTATCTATTTTAGCACGCGGAATATCGGATGGCAAAAATCGCATCCGCTTCATCACTACATCCGGCACGGCACCGATATCCCAATCCGCCATCGCCTGCGGTCGGCTCCAGAGAATCTCGACACTGTCGCTGAGCTCGCGAATCGATCCGATACCCGCCTGCGCCGCCGTAATCCGTAACTTGGCCACGACAAGCAACATTTCCACCGGCGCGGGCGGTGTACCGAAGCGGTCGATGAGTTCGTCCGTCACATCTTCCCACTCCGACGGCGTGGTAATCTCCGCCAAGCGGCGATACATTTCCAGTTTTTGCGCTTCGTCGGGAATATAAGTATCGGGCAGGTAAGCTTCGACATCGAGCTCCAGCACGGGGGCGGGGACGGACCGGCGACGCGGCTCCGTGCCCTGCCTGGCGGCGATGGCTTCATCGAGCATCGCACAATAGGTCGTAAACCCGACCCCGACCATGTTGCCGTGCTGTTCCGCGCCGAGCAGGTTACCCGCGCCGCGGATTTCCAAATCCCGCAAGGCGATTTTAAATCCCGCCCCGAGCTCGGTAAATTCGCGAATCGCATACAGTCGCTTCTCCGCCGCTTCATTCAAGATTTTATCCGGACGATACAGGAAGTACGCATAGGCTTCGCGCGCACCGCGTCCGACGCGACCGCGCATCTGGTAGAGTTGCGACAGCCCCAGTCGGTCCGCGTCGTAAATAATGATGGTATTGGCATTCGGCTGGTCAAGCCCGTTTTCAATCAAGCTCGTGCAGACCAAGACGTCAATATCGCCGTCATAAAAATCCTGCATGACCTGCTCGAGCTGTTCGCCGCTGAGCGATCCGTGCGCGATACCCAGTTCAATCCCCGCCGGCAACAACGACTGCAAATGCTCCGTCATGCGCCCGATGGACGCGATGCGGTTGTAGAGAAAATACACTTGCCCGCCGCGCTCACATTCGCGGACTATGGCCTGCCGCACGGTGCTGTCCTTGGCTTCGGTGACATAGGTCTGCACGGGTTCGCGCTCTTCGGGCGGCGTATAGATGACCGACATCTCCCGTACCCCCGCCAACGACATATGCAATGTCCGCGGAATCGGCGTGGCCGACAAAGTCAAAATATCGATACCTGTCGCACGCGCCTTCCATTTTTCTTTTTGCACGACGCCGAACCGCTGTTCCTCATCCACGACGAGCAACCCCAAATCGGCAAAATCGACCTTTTTGTTCAGCAGGGAATGCGTCCCGATGAGGACATCCAGTCGTCCTGCTTTGGCTCGACGCAGCAGCTCTTTTTTCTCCTGTTGCGGCGTAAAGCGGTTCAGTACACCGACACTGACCCCGAACGGCGACAAGCGCTCCATAAATGTCCGATAATGTTGCTGCGAAAGCACCGTCGTCGGCACCAGTACGGCGACCTGCTTGCCGCCCATGACGGCTTTGAATACCGCGCGCAACGCCACTTCCGTTTTGCCGAAACCGACATCGCCGCACAAGAGCCGATCCATCGGTTGCGGCGCTTCCATCGACGCCTTGATTTCCGCGGTCGCTTGCAGTTGGTCGGCGGTCTCTTCGTACGGAAACGCCTCTTCAAACTCACGTTGCCACGGTGTGTCCGGCGGAAATGCATAGCCCTGCGCCAATTCGCGCTCCGCGTACAGTGCGGTCAGCTTGTCCGCCAATTCCGCCACCGACTGCGCCGCACGCGCCTTTGTCCGTGTCCATTGGGCGCCGCCCATTTTGTGCAGGCGCGGCACACTGCCGTCGGGCGCGATATATTTTTCTAATTGGCCGATGCGTTCCGTCGGCAAAAAGAGCCGATCCTCCCCCGCATACTCGATGCGCAGATAATCCCGATGGACGCCGTCGGTGACAATCGTCTCGACGCCGGTATAACGGCCGATTCCGTGGACTTGGTGCACGACATAGTCCCCCGCCGCCAAATCCGAAAAGTAGCGAATCTCATTGCCCGACTTGCGTGACGAGCGGCGGCGGCGCTTCGGCGCGCCGAAGAGTTCCGTGTCCGTCAAGACGACGAGTCCTTCCTGCGGCCACTCAAACCCTGCCGACAGCGCCCCTATGCCGAGCGTCACTTGACCCGGCGTGACATCCTCATACACCGGTACGCCGGCTTCGGCCAGCACGGCCCGCAAGGTCTCCCGGCGTCCTTCATCGCCCGTGGCGAGCACTACCGCCCGACCGCTGTCCCGATAGCGGCCGATCTCCTGCACCGCCAGCGGCCATTGCCGCCGCAACGCGGGAACGCCGTTTGCTTCAAACGGATAGCGGCCGCGCAGATTGACCTGCGGTACACGCTGTGAAATCAAGGAGAAAAACAAGGCGCAACGCGGTACAGTTGCCACCTCTTCCCAGCGCAGTACCCCGGCAGCGCCCCCCTGTTCCTTGCGTCGCGCACCGATTTCTTCCGCGCATCGCGCCGCTTCTGCGCATACCCACACACCGTCCGCCATATATGCCGTCAGCGGCACCGTCCCCGGCGGCGGAGTGACCGGGCCGATCACCGCGTCCTGCTGCGCCGTCGACGAGCGTTGCGTCACCAAATCAAAGGGGCGAATGCTGTCGATTTCCGTATCAAAAAACTCGATACGCAGCGGCATCTCACTCTGTACGGGATAGATATCGACAATTTCCCCGCGCACGGCAAAATGACCCGGTCGCTCCACCTGCTCGACGCGTTCATAGCCGCGTTCAATCCATGTCGTCAACAGCGCCTCCCGATCGACCGCCATCCCGACCTGAAGCACTGTCGTCGCCGCCTGCAAAGCCTCCGGCGCCGGTACGGGATACGCCGTCGCGTCCATCGTCGCCAGCACGATGGCGGGTGCTGCCCCTTGCAGTGCCGCCAACGCTTTCATGCGGGCGATATCCGCCTCCGGATTGTGCGCCGCCACCGTAAAGTCCTGCGTCTCCTGCGCGGGGAACGGCAAGACCGGAATCTCACTCCACCCCTGCAAGTCGGCTTGCCATTGCTGCCGTGTCGCCTTGTCCGGCACGGTCACCAACAACGGCGCTTGCCGGCGTGACAGTCCCGCCGTTACGAGCGCCGTCGCTTGTACCGTCGTCCCGCCGCTGAGCAAGTACGCGCCGCGTTGCCCGAACAACCCGCACAGTTCCTGCCAGCGCGCCGACGTATCCAATTGATTCCAGATTGTCCGTACCATAGTCTCTCCCGTTCACGCCAAAAGGGCTCCGCCTCGCGAAGCCGCCCCTCATTCTATACCGCCTGTCATTCATCGACAGACTGTAGCCACCGCCGCGCCACCCGCCGAACCCCGTCTGTACGGTCGGCCGCGCGCGCCTGTACCGATTCGCCCTGATACGTCAAGTCCGGCGCAACCTCCGCCAGCGGCACCAAGACAAATCCCCGCTCCCAAAAATACGGATGCGGCAACGTCAGTACCGCATCATGCCAACCGACCCCGTCCGCATAAAGCAAATCCAAGTCCAACGTCCGCGGTCCCCAATGAATGTCCCGCCGCCGTCCGGCGTGCGTTTCGACGGCCTGCAGGCGCAACAATACGCCGCGCGGCGACAAGGTACTGTCCACTGCCGCCACCGCATTCAAAAACGCCGCTTGGTCGGTATTGCCCCACGGCGCGGTTTCATAAACGGACGACAGCGCCGCAACCTCCAGTCCCAACGCGGACATACCCCGCACTCCTGCACGCAGATACGCCAGGCGGTCGCCCATATTGGAGCCGAGCGCGACATAGTAGCGCGTCATCGGGCGGCCGTCCGCTCTACCGCCACGTAGTCAAACGCCCCCGTCAGCGGCGCGTGCGGCTTGTAGACCTTGGTTGTGACCCGCTCGATTCGGGGGAACTCGATCAGCAATCGCTCATTGATACCCGTCACCAAATGTTCCAGTGTCCGACTCGGCGGACCGGTCAACGCCGCGCAGACTGCCGCATACACTGCACCGTAGTCGATACCGTCCGCCAAATCATCCGAGCGACCGACCACGCCGAAATCCGCTTCCAGTCGCACATCGGCGACAAACTCCTGCCCCAGCCGTTGTTCCTCGGGGAATACGCCGTGGTAACCGTAGGCACGGATACCGTGTAACTCAATGCTGTCCATACGCCACCTGTCCCGTAATCCGATCCGCCATCTTCACCATGCGTGCAATCGGCTTGACATCATGTACCCGCAGGATATGACACCCGGCCAATTGTCCGTACAGGCAAGTCGCCGCCGTGCCTTCCATGCGCTCCGTCACCGGCAAGTCGAGCGCCTGACCGATGAAGCCTTTGCGGCTCGTCCCCAGTAGCCACGGATAGGGCAATCGTGCGGTCAACTCGCCGATCCGTCGCAATACTTCCATATTCTGCGCGGCGGTCTTGCCGAAACCGATGCCCGGATCGAGAATGATATTCTCCTCGCGCAACCCCGCCGCCAGCGCAATCTCGATAGATTTCGCCAAAAACGCCGCCACGGCATCAATGATATCGCCGTCATATACCGTCCCGTCCTGATTGTGCATGATGACAATCGGCGCTTGGTATGCCGCCGCCACCTGTACCATCTCCGGGTCTCCCTGCAAGCCCCAGATATCATTCAGGATATGTACCCCCTGTGTCAATGCCCATTCCGCCGTCTCGGCTTTGAAGGTGTCAATCGACAACGGCACGGTCGCCGCCGCGACGACTGCGGGCAACCGCGACGCCAACCGCTCGATTTCCTCCGCCGCCGGCATCGGGACAAACCCCGGCCGCGACGATTCACCGCCGACATCAATCAAATCGGCTCCGTCCGTCTCCATTTCCCGCAAATGTGCCACCGCCGCCGTGGGGTCCTGCCAGCGTCCGCCGTCGGAAAACGAATCCGGCGTTACGTTCAATATGCCCATCACCAGCGTCCGTTCGCCCACTGTCAGGCGTTTGCCGTCCGCAAATTCATACTTTCGTTTCATCCGTTTCTCCCATCCGTACTAAAATGCGCGCTTCTTCTTCCGAACCCGGCACCAGCGCGCCGCGCCCCGCCACCGTCGTAATTCGCGTACCGGCGGCCGATTCGCCCTTCATCGTCATGCACAAATGCTCCGCCTGCAAGCGCACCCAGACTCCGTCCGCCGCCAAATCCCGTGCAATGGCCGCGGCAATGTCTTCCGTCAACCGCTCCTGCAGTTGCGGCCGTCGTGACAGCAGCTTCACCAGCGCTTCGAGCTTGGACAGTCCCGCGACCTGTCCTTCATGCGGCACATAAGCGATATCCGCGGTCCCGAAAAACGGCAACAAATGATGTTCGCACAGCGAATAAAAGCGCAGTCTGCGCACCATGACCGTTCCCGTATAACCGGAAGAAAAAACCTCGCCCCACACGCTTCGCGTGTCGCGACCGACACCGGCAAACAGCGTCTCATAGAGTGCCGTCACTCGTTCCGGCGTTCGCTCCATATCCATTTTCTGTAAATCCAGTCCCAGTGCCGTCAAAAACTCCCGGCACGCCCGGATTGCCTGTTCATTCATGTCCTGCCACCTGTCCTCGTATACTGGTATTTATTATACCACGCCCGCCACGCGCCGACCACGCATCTGCCGCCACCGCGAGCGGTAGCGCCGCCGGACTTCTCGTGCGCCGCACAACAGCGCAATTTCCTGCAGGAGTATCCGCCTGTACGGCGAATAAAGTAAACGACACTACCATCCGAAGAGGAGGAATGACTATGCACACGATTGTTTATCAAGCGCTCACACCGCGCGACATGGAGCAGGTATGCACCGTCTATCGCGCCAACGGCTGGAGCAACTACCTGGGGGATACCGCCCGCCTCGCACGCGCATTTGCGCAGTCGCTGTATGTAATGGGCGCGTTTCATGACGGCAAGCTGGTCGGCTTTGTCCGCTGTGTCGGTGACGGGGAATACATCCTCTACGTCCAGGACTTGATTGTCCTGCCCGCGTATCACCGGCGCGGTATCGGGACGGCATTGATGCATCGTACATTCGCGCGCTATCCCGACGTGCGGCAACTCGTCTTGGTCACTGACGAGAACGACCCCGTTTCCAACGGATTTTATACCGCGCTCGGCATGTCCCGCGACTGCAACGGCTACCCGGTGACCCATTACTTCCGCGTGTTTGCCTCTTGACACCGCGCCCGATGCGAGCGGGCAAAAGGGAACCTGCGCCGTATCCGCCTCCGCGTCGGCAAGCGCCCTGCGGTTACGATAGAAACTCGGCGAGACCGCCCACCACATACCTCCGGAACGCCGACAGCCAAAACGGTACCCCGTCGAACCCACTCGGAGTTCAACGGGGTACCGTTTTATATTGCCCGTAAGCTGCTTGTGCACGGCCGCTGCGCGCATTTGCTGCCGACCGACGACACGGCACGCAAGCCGCGGCACCTCACACGTCTTCCGTCACCGCCGCGGTATCCGCCGCCGTGTCCGCTTCCGTCACCATTGCCGGTGCCACCATTTCCGTCCACCGCGCCGCGAGCAACTCTGCGTACAACTGCGGCAACAGCCCGTAATTACTGAGCCCGAAACCGTCATTTACTTCCACCAAGAGCGTCCGCCCCTGCGCATCGACACCGAAATCCACCGCATACCCGCGCGGTGCGGAACGATACGCCGCAATCGCCGCGCGAATCGTCTCCGTATCCGGCAAAATCTGCCAGTCTCCTGCATAAAAATTCATCCCGACGGCCACACCGTCCACGACATAGACCCGCCATTCCGAAAGAAACTGTACCTTTTCACTGCACCAAATCGCGATGTCCGTAACCAGGCCGCCCAATTTAATCAAATCATCCGTTTCATCGAGCGTCGTCCCGCGAAACCGATGCCCCTCGCTCACCGGCTTGACGAAAACATGCCACGCGTCCACATCGTTCGTCACGGTAAACAGCGTCGATTGCCACAATTTGCGCCCCAAAAACTCGCGCAACTCCTCCGGATAATCCAGATTGGGAATCTCTATCCGCCGTGTTTCCAACCAATCGCGAATATCCGTATACGTCCCGACAATCACATCATCAGTCGCGACTTCCTTGACGGCATGAATTGTCGTGTACCACTGTACTTCACAGCGCTCGCGAAAGCCGGCATACGCCGCATACATATGCCGATCAAACGCCTGCCCGTCATGATTTTTCCGTATATACGCTTTCATGCTGTCCTCCTATCCGGCGAATATCATCCGCGCGAACCGCAACGCACCCAAACAGACCAGTACCGACGCCAGTACATACACGACGGCCGACGCTACGTTTCCTTGTTCCAGCAGGCGCCATGTATCCAACGAAAACGATGAAAATGTCGTGAAACCGCCGCACACACCGACCCGTAATAACAAGTCCGACTCATGCGTACCGCCGTACCGCTCCCACGCAAATACAATCACACCGATCAAAAACGCCCCGCAGACATTGACTGCAAAAGTTCCCCACGGAAACTGCCGCGCGCCGACAGCCACCGTCATGGCATGTCGTGCCGCCGCACCGACCGCACCGCCGGCCGCTACCCATAGATAATCTGTCATACCTGTATCCTTTGTTGTCTCACTGTCATTACCTTTTTATTATACTACACGCCCCCGCATACGCAACCTGCCGACATGCCGTCGATGTCCGTACCCTAGACTTTCACCCGATGCGCACTTTCTGCCGGACAACAGCCGGATATGATATAATAGATTGATTACAAAGGAGGATTATATGCTCGAACATTTTGGAGAAATAACAATATCAAGGCCGATTTTGACGGCACTCAACGATATGGGATTTGAAGAACCGACACCGATTCAGCGGGAATCGATTCCGATTGCCCTCAGCGGTGCCGACTTGATCGGTCAGGCGCAAACCGGCACGGGCAAGACGGCCGCCTTCGGGATTCCGATTTTAGAGCGCACGACGCCGCAAGCACCGGGCCCCGTCGCGCTGGTACTCGCCCCGACGCGAGAACTCGCCATTCAATCGGCGGAAGAAATCAACCGCCTCGCGCAATACTTACCGCATTGGGCACTGCCCATTTACGGCGGGCAGGACATGGGACGACAACTGCGCAGCCTGCGCAAAGAGCCGCCGATTATCGTGGCCACTCCCGGACGCTTGATGGACCACATGCGTCGCGGCACGATTACCCTCGACCAAGTCCAAATCGTCGTCCTCGACGAAGCCGACGAAATGCTGAACATGGGATTTATCGAAGATATCGAAACCATCGTCGCGGCCACCCCTGCCGAACGGCAGACGCTGCTCTTTTCCGCAACCATGCCGCCCGCCATTCGGGCCTTGGCGGACAAGTTTTTGACTGCACCGCAACATGTCACCATGAAAATGGCCCAGGTCACCATCGACCTCATCGACCAGGACTATATCGAAATTCCGGAACGGCAAAAATTCGACGTTCTCTGTCGCCTGCTCGATATGCAAAATCCGGAGCTGGCCATCATCTTCGGGCGCACCAAACGCCGCGTCGATGAAGTCACGGAAGCCTTGAAAAAACGCGGCTACTCGGCGGAAGGGTTGCACGGCGATTTGTCGCAAGCCAAACGCGACACCGTCATGCGCCAATTCCGTGAAAACACCATCGACCTGTTAGTCGCCACCGATGTCGCGGCGCGCGGCCTCGATATCAGCGGGGTGACTCACGTCTACAACTACGACATGCCGCAAGATCCGGAAAGCTACGTCCATCGCGTCGGCCGCACCGGTCGCGCGGGGCAAACGGGCTTGGCCACCACATTTGTCGTACCGCGGGAAATGGAACACCTGCGCGCCATCGAGCATCTGATTCGCCGCCGCATCACCCGCCGCCATGCACCGAGCTTGGCGGACGTGCTGGAAGGTAACCGCAAAACCGCGCTGGCCGACTTGGTTCGCACGGCGGAAACCGGTGAGCTGGAAGGTTTTTACGCCTCCGCGGAAGAACTGCTCGGCGCTATCGACTCCGTACAGTTGGTCGCCGCCGCCATCAAACTGCTCGTCAAAGAACCGGACACCACCCCCGTTCAGATTACCGCGGAACGTCCGCTTGCGCGCAAAAAAGGCGCACCGCGCGGCGGCGGAAGCCGACGCGGAGACGACCGTAAAAGCGGCAAACGCCCCTACCGGCGTCGCGGCGAGAGCGATGCATCGTCCCGCCCGAACGGCCGCCCGCCCCGCCGCAAGCAAGGCGCGCGCCGCAACAAAAGCGGCGCCGCACCACGCGCGAAAGAACCGTACTTCCGCGACTGACTGACCAATACAAAAAGACTGCCCGCATAGCGGGCAGTCTTTTTTATACCATTCCACCATTCACGATATACCGCTTTTCAATCGCTCACGATTCGATACGTCCACGCAAAAGCCGCACATGCGGACCGCTGTCAAACTGCAGCACTTCATTATCGACATGGTACACTTCACGGATAATCTTCTCCGTAATCACTTGCGTCGGAGTCCCCTGCGCAAACATGTGCATCCCCGATAGCAAGGCCACCCGATCCGAATACATCGCCGCCAAATTCAAATCATGCAATACCGTCAATACACCGACACCGCCCCGCTCCACCAGCCGGCGGACGGTATCCAGCAACACGATTTGATTTTCCGGGTCGAGCCCTGTCGTCGGCTCGTCCAAAAAAATCAACTTGGCTTCCTGCGCCAGCGCCCGCGCAATCCATACACGCTGTCGTTCACCGCCGGACAATTCGTTGATCGGGCGAAACGCCAGCTCATGCAAATGCAATTGCTCCATTACCCGGGCGACGACCTGACGATCTTCTTGTGTATATCGATACGGCGAGTAGGCCAGCCGTCCGGTCAACACCGCATCGACGACCGGCATCGCAAACGGAATTTTGGTCATCTGCGGCACATACGCAATCCGTTTGGCCCGCTCCCGCTCCGGCACCGCCGCCAGCGGTGTACCGTCCAAGCGTACCGTGCCTTGTTGCGGCGACAATTGCCCCAGCAGGCACTTGAGCAAGGTTGTTTTGCCGGTGCCGTTCGGTCCGAGCAATGTCAGCCATTCTCCTTGTCGCACGGAAATCCCCACACCGCTAAGCACGGGGCGGGACGTATGGTACGCAAAATGAATATTCTCCGCGCGCAACTCCAATTCACCGGCGCCGGCCGAAGTTTCTACCGAAACCATCTGCGCTCACCTCACTCCCATTGCTGCCCGCGGCCGCGGAGAATCAAATGCATAAACAGCGGCACCCCGACAAATGCAATCACAACGCCGACCGGCAAAACAACCGGCGCCAAAATCCAATGCCCGACAGCATCCGCCAACAGTACCAGCCACGCTCCCAACAACGCCGAAAAAGGTAATAAATAATGATGCTGATTGCCGACGAGCATGCGTGCGATGTGTGGCGCAATCAAGCCGACGAACCCGATAATCCCCGTAAAGCAAATCGTAATCGACGTCACGAATACCGCCGTCAGTCCGACCCGCTTGCGCAAACGCTCCGGATTCGTCCCCAAGGTCTGCAGCACGTCATCATCACCGGCAATCATGGCATTGAGGCGTTGTGCATACAGCTGCAACACGATTCCGCCGAAAAGAGCCGCCGGAAGCATCACCGCGATTTGCCCCCAATCCGCTCCCGTAAAGCTGCCGAAGGTCCAATTGACAATCATGGCGAGCTTGTGTTCTTCTGCGAAAAACTGCAATATGGATGTGCCCGCGCTGAAGATATAGTTGGCTCCGATACCGATTAACACCAATGCGGTCGCCCCCGTACCGACTTTTTGCGACAGTGCGTATACCCCCGCCGCGCATATGGTCGACATCACAAAGGCACCGCCCATGACGCCGATTTCACTGACACCGCCCAGCATGTACCCGAACAGCAAGTACAGGCTCGCGCCGAATGTCGCCGCCGCCGATATCCCGATCGTAAAGGGGCTCACCAGCGGATTACGGGTAATCGACTGCATGACCGCCCCCGCGATTGCCAACATCGCGCCTGTCGTCATCGCCATAATCAACCGCGGCAGGCGAATGAGAAGGACAATTTTATCCTGCGCCGTCCAAGTATCCGGCGTACCCGTCACGCCCTTGAGCACCGCCTGCAACGCCGTGCGTATCGAGATATCCGCCGCGCCTTGCACCAGTACGCCGAGTGCCGTCACCAAAATCCCGATGAGCGCCAGGACCAGTATAAGTTTGATTTTTCGGTAATATTGTCGATACGCCGCAAATAATTCCGTTTCCATCACTTTCGCCGTGCCACCTCCGCCTGACATAACGAATGCGGCAAGCCGAGCCTGCCGCATTGTCCTCTGCTACTCATCCAATCCGAATGCCGGCACCGTATGCCCTGCAATATAATCCAAATGCTGGTACTTTTCCAGCCACACTTTGAATACTTCTTCCGGATGCAAATCCGGCAAATATTCGGGGTACATGAACTTGGCGATATACATCGTACCGACCAGCTTCGACGCGCCGCCGTGTACATAATGCGACAACAGCAGAATACGGTCATTCTTCACGGCGTCGATTTCATCCCAGCCCGGGCGGCCGACCAACTCCGCCTTGATTTCATCGGTCTTTTCTACTGTCGGCGGGATATAATTCGACTTGGAAATCGGATCCGACACCTTGACGATATACTCCGGATTCATCACGACGACCTGCTCGGGGTCGATACCGACCGCCTTGGCCTCACGGAAAATATTGTGTGCACCCGAATACTCCACCATCCAGTAGAAATAATCTCCCGGTACTGTCGTATTCCCGATGCGACGATACTCAAAATACAGCGACCGTTTCGGTACGTCCTTGAGTTGCGTTTGGATATAGTCCAACTTGTCCAAGAAGAAATGCTTCAACTCCGCCGCTTCTTGTTCCTTGTTAAACAGTTTCCCCATGATATCACAAGTTTTACCGAATTGATCCGTATAATACGCATCCACGACCAATACCGCAATCCCGAAAGGCTCCAGCTTTTCCGCAGCTTCCTGCACGGCACCGTTGCCGGTCAAAATCAACACCTGCGGATTGAGCTCAATGATTTTTTCATAATTCAGCTCCCGCTGGCTTTTACCGATGACCGCATCCGCACCGAACCGATTACCGTAGCCGCCCTGATCCTGATAGATGTTGCCGTCCACTCCGATGACACGGTCAATCACCCCGAGCGCATTGATGATTTCCGTATTATACGCATTGGCTACCGCCACGCGCCGGACGTCTTTCGGCACGGTCACTTCCCTGCCGATCGAGTCGGTAATCACCTGTGTCTGCACCGCCGGTGCCGATTGCTCCGTCGCCGATTGACACCCGCCGACTACCAGCATGACAAGCAACAGCGCCAGCATGCCGAGCTGCTTACACCACTGTTTCATACCTGCCTCCCTATCTGTACAAGTCTCACTTAAAACGACCAGGTCAAGCTGAGGGAATACGTCCGCGGATTGCTCAAAATGCCGTAGTTATATCCCGGACGCGGCAACCAATAATTTTTGTCCGCGACGTTGTATACCATGGCATTCAAGACCGGCGCTTGGTCGTCACCGAAACGATACCGTACGCCCAAATCAAACACCGCACTGCTCGGCAAGGTCAACTGTGTGGTGTTTTTCGCATAAATCTTGGCTTCTCCCGTATACACCATGCGCCCGATGATATCGAGCTGTTCGTTCGGGCTGTATTCCGCCGTCACGATACCGCTCCACTTCGCTACACCGCTCACCGGTTTGCCGTCCAAATTCCCCGTTTTCGATTTCGCATACTTCGAATCGAGATACATCACGCCGCCCGTAAGCGAGAGCTTGCCGAACTGCATCCCCGATACCGAAGCTTCAATCCCGCGGAAATCGGAGCGACCGTTTTGCCGCAAATACGACGTACGCGGATCTTTGCCCGGCACTTCGATATTGGCATCGCGTTCCATATCAAAATACGCCAGCGATGCCAATACACCGTCTTTCCAATATTTCACACCGAATTCATTTTGTGTCATTTTTTCCGGCGGCAAGATTTCGCCGTTATTGATATATCCGCGACCGACCAAAGTCCCCTTACCGAAACTTTCCGCATGCGACGCATAGAGCGATACATTGTCATTGGCTTTATACAGCAACCCGTACATCGGCGACGTCGCAGACGATTTGACCCGGCTGCCGTTGCCGACGGACAATACATTGGTGGTCGCCCGTTGGACGCCGACCAGCAGTTGGAAATCGCCCCATGTCATCGTATCACTGGCCGTGACACTGGTAAACTGCGAACGACGCGTCGGCGCATAGGGGGTTTGGGCTTCCGGCATACCGGTCAGCGTATACTGCCGCGTAAATATATTGCCGCGAATGACTTCCTGCGCCAAATCGGGTTTCCCGTCCTTGACAATCGGCCGCGTCTTCTTCGTTATCCCCCAGAACTCCTGCAACCAATCCTTATCCCAGGCAATATTCCAATTGTGCTTGACCTCTCCGGTTTGGATATCGCCGCGCAAGCCGATTTGTAAATACTTATTTTTCAACTTAAACGGCTGATTCCACAAATTGCGTTCAAAATCACCCGCCGCATTCAATATGTCAATCCGCGACGACTGCGTCATGACATAGCTGTATCCGTCATTCGTCGCCATCCCCGCGTTGACAAATGCAAGCACATGCGCATTCAATCGCTGCTGGTGATTCAATATGGCAGCGGTTGTCTTCATCGACAGATGCTGTCCTTCAAAACTGTAGTTTTGATGATGGTCCGGCGCATCCATCATCCGATTGATGGCCGCCGACTCAAAGTTGAAATACCGTTGCGGTTTTTCTGTCGTCACGTCACGGTATCCCAACAGCAAGTTGGTTCGGCTGGTATCGTCATGGTGATCGATATTCAGGTACACATCCTTATTATCACGGCGTTCATCCTTGATTCCCGTCGTTCCGTTCGTGTACTCCGCATTGAGTCGGACACCCCAGTCCCGTTGCTCACCCAAGCGGGCGGAAGCGTCCAGGTTGAGCCCGATGGTGCTCTTTCCTGCCGAGCGTAACGTCACCGCCGTTAGGTCCTTGTCGCCGGCTTGTTTGGAAAGCAAGTTGATGCTCCCGCCGGGCGATTCATGCGAAGCGGTACCGTTGATTGCCATCGTCGGGCCGGAAATAATTTCCACCCGATCGACAAATGAAGTTCCCAAATTCATCTGTGTAAATATACCGGGTACCCCGTTGACGCGAAATTGATACGAGTTGGCCGACTGCCCGCGAATCGAAAAATCGTTATACATCGTCGAGCTGCTGCTGCGTACCGAAGGCGCTTGCACCAACGGCGCTACACTCGGCTGGCTCGGGTCATTAAATGTCGCCATCGTCTTTTGGGTGATATTCGTCTGGCTGAACGGTGTCTCCATCACCGACCATTCGCCTAGTGTCCCCACCGTCGCGACCGTTGACGCATAGCCGTCCGCCGTCGTCACGTCACGTACCCCGAGGACCATCACCGGGTCAAGCGATACGACTCCTTCCGTCGCGCCCGCCGTCAATCCGACACACATTGCCGCGGCCAATACCGCCGCGGTCTTTTTCCCTTGTTTCATTGCATTTCCTCCTTGTTAAGTAATTGAAATCATTTTCATTATACTCAAGAAGTTAAACAAAACGCAAGTCTTATACTTAACACGTCATTGCCTGTTTTTTGCATGAATTATCTTCCCCCGCGAAATACGTTATGGACGATAATCTCCCGACACCTGTCTATTCTCATTTTCCCGTGCGTCGATAACGGGTATACAAAACATCCTGCCCGAGTCATCGGGCAGGATGTTTGCCTATGCATGATTTGCTTATTCCGGCGCTGTGGCGGGTGCCGACGTGTCTTCGGTCAGCGGTACGAGCCAAATGCGGACCGGCAGATTCGAGGCGCCGGGCGGCATCCAATGCAGGAGTACATCCGCACCCGCATCGACATCCGCAATCGCTACTGTCTGCGTCGTACTGCCGTAGCCGAGGGGATGACCGTCCGTCTCACCGGCCAGACTGACGACGCGCCGGCGGCCGTGCTGTTCGACGGCGATATCACCGGCGTAGATGCCGCCCTGCGGATTGAAGTACAACCGGTAGCGTCCGTCTCCGCCGCCGGGGATGAGTATCCGGTAGCGCAAGCCGTAGTTACCGGTATTTTCCGTCGCTTCCCCGCTGATTTCATCGCGGCCTTGCAAAAACGTATCATGCACGCCGTCCGCCAGCGTAATCATCCGCGTCCGATCGCGCGCCGGCCGATAATCTCCCGCTACGATATCACGTTGCCGGACGGCAAATGTCCCGCGCAACCGCACCGCATCGAGCGGCTGCTCAGGCCAAAAATGCAAGTACTTGCGTGCGGCACGTCCCTCGGGAATCATCGCGACCGCGACCGCAAACGGTGTCGCGCTCTCCCATTCGAGCATACCGCTCGCCAATTCGCCGGGCTTGACGGTAATCTCCCGCTCACGCAGCAAGAGCCCCGGCTGCTGTGCCTGCAAGCGAACGACGCGGTCACGGCGCGGCGTCGTGAGCTCATCGCGCGAAATCCGGTGGCCGACTTTCAGCCATTCCCGACTCGGCGGCGTGATGATGTCCCGCTCGATACCGACCGTCATCGCCCGCTCACTGAGTCCGTAGACGACCAACCGAAGCGGCCTGTCCGTCCCGTTCACATGATAAAAATACAGCCGCGTATGCCCTTCGGCTGTCCCGCGAAACACTATTCCCGGCGTACGAACTGTCTCCGGGCTGTCGGAGAAGAGTAGCCGTCCGTTCCGATCCACCGTCGTCACCGACAACGGCAACGCCAAAAGCGGCGGTTGCCAATCGCTGCGCGTCGCGGTCGGGTACGCTGCGGCCACTCCCTGCGCCCAGCCGACCGCCGCCATCGACCCCAGACTGAGCAGACTGACCAACAGCTTTCCCAGCGATTTCATCTTCATCCCTGCTCCTCTCCCTCGGCCGAAAGTTCCTCCGCCAACGCCGCGAGTTTCCGATAGCGATGGTACAGTCCCGACTTGGTAATCCGCCCGTCCAGCTCCGCGACCAGCTCGCGCAGCGGTACCTCCGGATGTGCCAATCGCAACTCCGCCGCCTCGCGCAACCGCGGGGGCAACGTATGGAGCGGCCGATACCGGCGAATCGTCTCGATATCGCGCACCTGCTTGAGCGCAGCGTCCACCGTCTTTTGCAAATTCGCCGTCTCACAGTTGACCACACGATTGACCCGATTGCGCACGTCCTTCACCACACGCGCGCTTTCAAACTGCAAATACGCCTGATCCGCCCCCATCACCTGCAAGAGCCGCGCCGCTTGCTCGCCGTCCTTGACATAGACGATGGTGTCCTCCTTGCGCGTGGCCGTCCGCCCGTGCACCCCGAAATGCCGCCACATCCGTACAATCACCTCGGCAATCACGGGTGAGCGCGTCGTGATTTCCAAATGGTAATCCCCCTGCGGGCGGTTGACCGAGCCCGCCCCCAAAAACGCCCCGCTCAAGTAGCCGCGCCGCTCGTCCGGCGTCGTAAACCGTGCCTCGTCATGGACCGCCGTCAACGGCCACAGTCCTTCCTGCCGTAAAAACGCCAGCCCCGCCGCCCCGTCGGCGATTTCCAGCGTATACAGATTTTTTTTGCGCAAATGTGTGCTGCGCCGCACCGCGACCTTCGGCGACACCGCGCCGAGCTGCTTGAGATACTGCCACATCTTGCGCGCCGTCGGGTTGTGATGCGTCATGAATTCCACCGTCGCCCCGCGCGGCGTGATTTTGAGCAGCGCCCCCATCCGCAACAGCGCAATCATTTCCGCGTGCTCGCCCGCGGTCGTCTCGGGGCTCACGCGCGCCAATTCATCTTTGACCTCTTCCGCAAAGGACACGATAGCCTCCGTCTTGCCCCTAGCGGGCACTTTCAAAATAATAATCCAATAGCTGCGGATGCACATCCGAATGCACCGCATGCGCCACATCCACCAACGCCGCCGCCAGCAAATCGCTGTCATGCGCCACCGCCGGCCCCGCCGCCAGCACATTGGCACGCACATACTTCAGCCCCATCCGCTTGAGTACATCCGTATCCGCCTCGACCGGCAGCGAACCCTGCCGACGATACCGCGCCAAGACTTCTTCCGGCGGCAGATGGTCATTGATAAGTACATAATCCACCACGCCCGGCCCCACATGCTCAAAAATCGCCCGCACATGGTCGCTGACCGTGTAGCCGTCCGTCTCGCCCGGCTGTGTCATCGCATTGCAAATATAGATTTTGATTGCCTGACTGCGCTGCAAGGCCAATGCCATCTCCGGCACGAGCAAATTCGGCAAGACACTCGTATACAGGCTTCCCGGGCCGAGTGTAATGATATCCGCCTCCGCCATCGCCGCAATCGCCGCCGGCACCGCTGTCGGATTCTCCGGCAAGACATGCAGCCGCCGGATACGCTTGCCCGTCTGCGGGATGCGCGACTCGCCGTCCACGACCGTACCGTCCTCCATCTCGGCACGCAAACGCAACCGCGCCGTGCTCGACGGCACGACCTTACCGCGCACATTCAAAATCTCGCTCGCCGCCTCCAGCGCCGTCTCCGGATCGCGATACCGCTCCATCAGCGCCGCCAAAAACAGATTGCCCATGCTGTGCCCCGCCAGCGTCCCCGTCCCGCCGAACCGATGCTGAAACACCTCTTCCATCAGCGTTTCCTTTTCCGCCATGGCAACCAGACAATTGCGCAAATCGCCCGGTGCAATAATCCCCATCTCCTCGCGCAGGCGCCCGCTCGAGCCGCCGTCATCGGCCACCGTCACGATGGCCGTCAAATGCGACGTACGTTTTTTCATCCCGCGCAGCAGCGTCGAGAGCCCTGTCCCGCCGCCGATGGCCACCACCGACGGTCCGCGATCGCGCCGCGCCCGCTCCAACAGCAAATGCCCAAGCGCCCCCGTCCGATCGGGCGCAATACTGTCCAAAATCCGCCGCATGAGCAAGCGAAACGCCACAATCATGAGCACCGCACCGATGACCGTCACCACACCGCCGACCGCCACCAGCACCGCATAGTTGTACCGCCCCGTCATCTCAAAGACGACCCGAAACAGCCACTCCTCCACCACGCCGAAAAATTGGTAATTGAACATCATCGTCACACCGAAAATCACCAAAATCAGCCCGATGGAAAACATAAAAATCCATCGCTTAATATTTAATCCCGGATACAACCAGCGCCACAATCGCATGTCGCCTTCCCTTCTTTCGTCGGTTTTGCCTGCGGCTCATCCTCCCACACATCGCGCCGCACCTCATTGCGATACAAATCCCGATGCTCCACACGCACCGGCCAATCCGCCGCCAACGTCTTCGCCAACTCCTCGGCCACCCACACCGACCGGTGCATACCGCCCGTACAACCGACCCCGATGATGAGCTGCTCCTTGCCCTCCTTGCGGTACTGCGGCACCAAAAACGCCATCAACGACAACAAGCGCTCCATAAACTGCTTCGTCACCTCATGCCCCGCGATAAACGCCGCCACCTCCGGCACCCGTCCCGTCGCATGCCGATACTCGTCTACATAGTACGGATTCGGCAAAAACCGCACATCAAACATCACATCCAAATCCGGCGGTGTCCCGAACTTAAACCCGAACGACACCACCGTCACACCGAACCCCTCCGGCAGCCGATAACTCGAAAACGTCTTTTGCAAAAAATCCCGCAACGCCGCCGGTCGCATATGCGACGTGTCGATGACATGCTGCGCCTGCTCCTTCACCTGCGCCAGCCGCTCCCGCTCCCGATGAATCCCCACCAGCAACCGGTCTCGCGGTGCCAGCGGATGCGCCCGCCGCGTCTCCTTGTAACGACGGATCAGCACCTCATCCGTCGCCTCCAGGAAAATCACCTCATAATCAATCTGCTGATCGCCGAGCTGCTCCAGCGACTGCGCCAACGCATCAAAAAACTCCCCGCCGCGGATATCCACCACCAGCGCCACATGCTGTACCTTCGCGCCGCCCTGCCGGCAAATCTCCGCAAACTTCGGAATCAATACCGGCGGCAGATTATCCACGCAAAAATACCCCATGTCCTCCAGACAATGCAAGACCTGTGACTTGCCAGCGCCCGACATTCCCGTCACGACCAACAACCGAAACTCGCTCATTGTTCTTCCCCCAATACCGCCTGTGCCAGCACCTGCGCCACACCGTCCTCCTCATTTGACGGGGCAATCACCCGCGCCATCTCCCGCAGCGGTGCAATCGCATTGGCCACCGCCACCGGCCAGCCGACCGCCCGCAGCATACTCATATCGTTTTGCGCATTGCCGAACGCCATCGTCCGCGCGAGATCCACCCCGTAGCGGAGCGCCAACTGCTCGGCCGCAATCCCCTTACTCACATGCGGCGCCACCATCTCGAAAAACTGCGCCGACGACTTCACAATCGTCAGCCGCCCCCCGAACCGCTCCGTAAACAACGCCGCCAGCCGCGCCATATTCACCGCATCCGGTTCATTAAAAATAATCTTCGTCGGCGCTGCCGCAAGCCGCCATATCGCCTCGCCCGCGACCTCCGCCTTCACCTGACAATGCCGCTCATACGCCTCGACATCCGGCGTATACGCCGGCACCAAGAGCCGGTCATGCAAGTACACCTGCACCGGTGCGGCGACCTCACGCGCAAGCGCCAAAATCTCATTGGCCGTCGCGAGATCCAGCGGCTGATGATACAAAATCTCCCCCGACTCGCACCGCGCAATCAGGCCGCCCGAATACGCAATCAGCGGCACATCACCGAGCCCCAGCGAACGCCCGATCTGCCGCGCCGAACAAAACATCCGCCCCGTCGCAATCACTACCCGCACCCCGCGCTCGCGCACCCGCGCCAGCACCTCGTGCGTATACGCCGAAATCGAAGCGTCATCATGTAACAACGTCTCATCCAAATCGATGACCGCCATCTGTATATCCTGTCGTTGCATACCGTCCTCCTTCATGCCTTGATTATACCATAGCGCGCCCTGCCCCACGCGCCACCCGCATACAAAAACGGCCGCCACGGATACTCCGTACCGGCCACTTGCGAGTTCTCATTTGCCTGCTACCACATGTTTCGTTGCCTTGATTTTTCTGTCGGCATACTCCACTACATCTTTGATGACTAATTTTTGAACGGCGGAAATCAAAATCCTCATGAACTCAATATCTATGTCACCATTTCTTGTAGGCAATTTGATTTTAGTCCGATTCATCTCGTTACGATTAAATTTTGCACCGTAACTATACTTGCTTGCCGTTGACCTCCGACTCGCTGCAATCACACAAAAAGCCGTTTCCTTGCCAAATCCTTGAAACTTAGGGGTTAAGCATTGTATATGCTGATAGCCGATAAAGCCTTTTCCTTGATAATACATGGTTTCCGCCCCAAGTGTTGTATCAGAGCAACTTAGCACATTACCGGCATTATTTGCAGGCAGACACGAAAACCCCATGACCCCATTTGCCGACGAAGAATTCGACACCAAGGGAACCGTTCCCTCAGGATGTAATATCTCATCGTTAGTCAATTTATACCATTTACTGGGCGCAATCTTAAACAGGTCACCCAAACAATACTCCGTCCAAACAACTTTCCCTTTATTGCCAAAATTCAGATTATCAATTGCCTCGGCTTCCGCCGTCGTCAATTGATAATCTGTTAAACCGCTGACAAGAAGATACGCTTCCAGCTCGGCGATGCGCTGAGCTTCCAGCTCGGCGATGCGCTGAGCTTCCAGCTCGGCGATAAAATCATCCATAAATTCAAAATCAATCCGGCCGTCTTTATGTGGGAGCCGCAGTCGATAGTTTTTTATTTTTCGCCACGAACACATGTTTTCATACCCAAAACACTTGGTTAGGAAAGACAATGAGTTAGCGATGAACAGTCCTTGTCCATCGGAAATTTTTTCTTTGGGAAGCAAAGCAAACACACGCGCGTGAGTAACTATCTTGTATGGATAGTTCCGATAAAAAGCATTGCCAAACATATCTACTGTGATTGTATTTGCCGGAAACACCTTTGCAACTACATTTGTTTTACCTAGAACCCCTCGATTGGCAATTCCTGCCGTAACAACAAAATCCCCCTTATTATTAATATGGTCTTTCTGAATATCAAAATCTCCGCTTTCTCCTGTAAACAAATCTCCCAATCGGTACTCGCCCCACTGAACGTCTTGCAGCTTTTCATTCAGTGGGGCATCGATTTTCCCGAGGCATCATTTTCTCCCGCCGCTTGCAGCAAGTTGGACACTTCCCACGCTAAATAGTCCGCCACCGTTTTTTTGAAATCGGCCAATGTCGGTGTCTTATCGATAGGGGCGGATTGGTTCCAGTCGGCGCCGCTCTGTATATCGATATGCCCTTCATAATACTCATCTTCCGTAAAGATATGCAGTTTTTCTTTGCCGTACCGTACCAAATCGACCACCTCCCGATATCGCTCTTTAGCCCGGTCGGTGTCTCGCAGGTTCACGGCCGCTTTTTTGCGATTGGTCCGCGTGTAACCGTCATTGGAGAAATCGATGAATTTGACAATATCATCCGCCGTGTGCGCCTCTCCTACCCGAAAGACATAGACATGGGTTTGCACGCTTGATTTGCCGATAAACAGATCCATCGGCATCTTGATGCTGGCAAGGAGAGTGTGTTGTTGCAAGATGCGTTTGTTATAGTCCGCCGCTTTGCCGGCACCGGCCGAGCTTTGAATGATAATCGCGGCATAGCCTTTATTCATCATCGACAATGCCTTTTCAACAAAAACCATCCCGCACCCTTCCGCAGAGTAGGGAGGGTTGAGCACAAACGCATCCGCCGGAAACATCGACCCGGGTGCGCCATAGCCATACTCACCGGTAAAGTGTTGGATTGAGTCTTCGTTCAGAATGTTTGACGAGCCGTCCCCCATCATAATCATATTCAAGACTGCCAACATGTAGATATTCGGCAGAATTTCCAACCCCAACAGTTGCTGTGCTTTGATATGGGCCGATTTTCTCGCCAGTTCGTCGGGAGAGGGAATCTGCTGTTGCGCGTCGTCCAACATTTCATTCATCGCCGCCACCAAAAGCCCCGCCGACCCGGTAGCAAAGTCCCATACATAAGAGTCTTTGTTCACGCGCGCCAGCTTGACCAGCAAGCGGGCGACATACGACGGTGTCAGGACGACGTCATTGACTTTATCTTGCGTAAATCCCAGCCACGAGTACATTTCATTGAATAATTTGCCCGTAAAGTCGGTATTCAGTCCGATTTTATAATAGATGCCCAGGTCATCCACGATTTTCCCGAAGACACGTTTCAGCTGACTTTCGCCGTTCACGGGGCGATTGATATTGTCTGTGATCAAGGTATTGGTCAAAGTGCGAATGACGGATTCTTTTTTGCGCTCCGGCAATTTCTTTTCATTCAAAAACGCCTGGATTTTACGAATCATAATCTCCCCGTCGGTGTTTCCTTGCTCCGTCGAGGAGAGAAGATCGTCTTTTTCCAGCGGCGCCACCTTTCCCGGAACGCCCAACGTCGCCATAATCGCCGCCGCGACCAAGTACACGCGGTCATTTTCGCTCAAGGCTTTTTCGTTCTTATAAATATCGTTGTTCAGACGTGTCAGACTGACGGAAATTTCTCCTTCCCGCTTCTGACGCATCTGTTCCAGTTCGTCGGGCGACAATGACAACTCTGCGATTTTTTGTGTAAATGCATCAAAATGATCTGCTTTCAGAAAGGACAGATCCGTATATTCGCCGACTTTTTGTCCCAAGCCGAAATTGTCTTTGGCGACATAGTAGACGCCGATAGTATGCCGAAGTATCCCCTGTGCGTCTTGATATCCTGTCACGCCGATGGCGATAATATTCTGATAGTTGGTGTAATGCAGCAACGCATTCGCATAATGAACCGCCCCATTAACCGCGTACGAGTTGATGTTTTGGAAATGAAATTCACTGTTCTTTTTGCGGTTTTCGATATTACCTTGGTTGTCGAGTTTCACCAATTTATCTTTGTAGCCTTTGTATTCAATCAAAATCGGCCAGGCGTGCATCTTACCGTCCCGCAATAACAGCTTCGCATCCGGACGATTGCCGCCTTTGCCCCCGCTTTTGGAATAATATTGATTGAGCGCATTATCGATTTCACTGTTCAACGATTCTTGCTCTAATTTATAATCCAATCCATAGCTTTTGAGCTGACCGTTGATATAGTCGGCCACTTGCGGTTCCACAGATTTTACCATTTGTACCTCCTGAAGGTTTCGATGACGTGCAGACGGTTTCATTATAGCACAGACGGTTCCGCGCTAGGGGTGGCATTCGCAATACCGATTCTATTGTCGCTGCCGCCCGTCTTACCGGCAGAAATAACAAAACACCTCGTATCAAACTTGATGCGAGGTGTTTTTGTCGGTGATTTATTTCTTTGCTACCAGGGCCGCTACTTGGGCTTTGAGGAGTTCGAGTTCGTGTTTGACGGATTCGTTTTCTTGCGCCATTTGCGCATTTTGGCGTTTCAGCTCTCGGATTTCTCCGGCCATGACCGCTTTGGAGGTCGTGGTGTATTCGCCGCGTCCGATTTTGAGGCTGATGCCCGCATTGATCATGTTTTCTCCGCCGCCGAGGGCTGTCCCCAGAGTGAAGAGTGTGTACTCGTTCGGACGATAGTAGAGCCCCAATGCCATCGCATGTGCACTTCGATAGTTCCCGTATCCCATGGAGAAGTCCCATTTGTGGTCGGGGTCGAAGTCTTGCGGTTGCAACGCGGCCAACGCGGCCGCCCCCGCGCCGACGCGACTGAGTTGTCCGTCCATGTCGCCAAGGCGATGCCCTAAAAGGGAAATCGCATCCCGATTCGCGGCTACGCCCTGTTGCGCGAGTTTCGCTTCGGTATCTACCGCTTTGAGCTGGTCTTCGGTCGCGGCTCTGCCCGATGTAATCTTGTCGGCGTTCCACGTCGTATTCGCGAGCCCCGTGACTGCTTCGCTACCTTTTGCCCCGCCGACGGTGACCGCCCCCGCGCGGAGCGTATCGCCCAGGCTGACCTTGTAGTCGCTGCCGGATTTGGTGACCGTGATGCCTTTTGCTTCATCTCCACTGACCGTCGTTTTGTTAGCATCCACATATTGTTTCACCGTGTCACCGGTCACAAGTCCCTTGTCGTTGTCAGAGATTTTACCGGTGCCCAGTTTGGCCTGCCACGAGGTGACATTGGCCGGTGTGAGATTTGCAGCGTCCGCCTGCGCGAGGGTGCCCAGTGCTTTTTTCACGGTGTCCCCGGTCACGAGCCCCTTGTCGTCAGCTGTCACCTTGCCGGTACCCAGTTTACCTTGCCATGCGTTCACGTTGGCCGCCGTGAGGTACCGTGCATCCCCGTTCGCCAGTTTATCCAATTCCGCTTTGACGGTAGCACCCGTAACGAGGTTGGCATCCTTATCGCCGCCGATGGTACCCGTTTGGGCCGCGACGGTGTACGCTTTACCGCCGTTCGCGCCCGTGTTTTCCGTGACGGTAATCTGACTGCCCGCGACGACGGTCGTATGCTTCACCGCTTCGGCAAGCGCGGTATCTGCTTTCGTGTCAGCTGCCTTGGCCGCTTCCGCCGCCTTGTCCGCTTTGGTGTCAGCTGCCTTGGCGTCTGCTACAGCTTTGTCTGCTTTCACATCAGCCGCCTTGGCGGCTTCCGTGGCCTTATCCGCTTTGGCATCGGCCGCCTTGGCGGCTTCCGCGGCTTGACCCGCTTTGGTGTCGGCTGCCTTGGCTGCTTCCGTCGCTTTGTCTGCTTTCGCATCAGCTGCTTTGGCGGCTTCCGTGGCCTTATCCGCTTTGGTGTCGGCTGCCTTGGCAGCTTCGGCCGCTTTATCGGCTTTGGCATCGGCTGCTTTGGCGGCTTCCGCGGCTTGACCCGCTTTGGTGTCAGCTGCCTTAGCAGCTTCCGTTGCCTTGTCCGCTTTCGCATCAGCTGCCTTGGCAGCTGCAGTCGCGGTATCCGCTTTGGTGTCAGCTGCCTTGGCGGCTTCCGCGGCTTGACCCGCTTTGGCATCAGCTGCCTTGGCCGCTTCTGCAGCTTTGTCCGCTTTCGCATCAGCTGCCTTGGCAGCTGCAGTCGCGGTATCCGCTTTGG
>CAMCNU010000009.1 GCA_945876385.1 uncultured Veillonellaceae bacterium
CGTGCGCCTTGCGACGACTTTGTAAGTATAGCACTTTTGAAATCGTCTTGTCAAGCATGTTTGTGATTTTTATTTCGTCATCAGTAGCTTCCATGCCCGACTGCTACGGTGCTTTATTATGTTAGCACGAGGCAAATTCTTTGTCAAGCCGATTTTATCTCTTTTATCCATTCATCACATTACCTCTATAGTCACTGCACACAGGCATGCAAAAAGGCGGCTGCCTGCAGCCGCCTTGCGTATTCATTGCGATGCCGAGGTATCAGAAATACCGGAAAGCAATGTAGAGATGCCCCAGGATAATCGTGAATATCATCACCGGGAAGCCGATTATGAAATACTTCTTGAACGACATATCGTATCCGTTCTGGGCCGCCAACGCCGCGATGATGACGTTCGGCGAGGAGCCGATAACGGTCCCGTTGCCGCCGTAGCAAGCACCGATGGAGAGTGCCCACCAGAGCGTGTCGAGATTGATGCCCATCATGACTTCCATTTCTTTAATCAGCGGAATCATGGTCGCGGTAAACGGAATGTTGTCGATAAATGCGGAGGCCAAGGCGCTGATCCACAAAATCAGCGAGGCCGTCATTTCGATATTGCCTTGCGTCTGGGTGACCGCCCATTGCGCCACCCAGGTAATGACGCCGGTCGATTCAATCCCGCCGACCAGCATGAAGAGACCGAGGAAGAAGAAGATGGATCCCCAATCGACTTCGCCCAATGCTTCGTCCGGCGATTCGCCTGTCATGACAATAATGGCAATCGCACCGGTCATCGCAATGGTCGCGGTTTCCAAACCGACATAGTGATGGATGGCAAAACCGAATACCGTCAGTATCATAATCGCCAGTGACCGGTAGAACAGTTTCCAGTCCGAGATTTGTTTTTTCGAATCGAGTTTGTCGAGTAATTCTTGCTTGAACGGTTCGTGCTTGAGTTGTTTGCGGTAAATCAACATCATCACGGGGACCAGCGCCAACAATACAATGACCGCCAGCGGGCCGGTGTTCGTCACAAAATCCATAAAGGTCAGCCCGACCGCCGAACCGATCATGACGTTCGGCGGGTCGCCGACCATCGTGCCGGTGCCGCCGATATTGGAGGCCAAGACTTCCATCATCAGGAAGGGCATGGCATTAATCTTCAAAAACTTCGTCAACGAAATGGTAATCGGTGCAATGAGCAGTACTGCCGTGACGGCGTTCAGAAAAGCCGCCGCAATGGCCGTCAAAAAGGTAAACATCAGCAGGAGTTGTGCGGAACGCCCCTTGGTGACTTTTACCGCCCAAATGGCAAAGGCTTCAAACATACCGGTGCGTTTGACAACGGCGACGATAATCATCATCCCGATTAACAGCCCCAATGTATTGAAGTCAATAAAGTGGGTGATTGCTTCTTGCTGGGTAATGAGCCCCGTCAGAACCATCAAGATGCCGCCGACCAGTGCGACGGTCGTTCGTGACCACTTCTCCGTCATAATGACGACGTAGGTGACCACAAAGATTAAAATAGAGATACCGAATGCACTAGACACTACCGTCTCAACTCCTTTTGACTGTACGCACTTCCCCAATCCGTTCATAAGTTGGTTTTATTATAACTTTTAGTGCTTTACCTGTCAATGTAACGCACGGCGACAACGGTCGGAGCAAGGGTGTTTCCAGCCCTCTTTTTATCATTCCTGTTTATATTTTAGTAGCAAATAAAATTTTATGCAAGACGTTTTCTCATTTGTTTTCTTTTTCATTCCTTTTTTTGATGACGGATACTCCCCCGTTTCCGATTGCATCGCCGTCGGGGTAGGTCTATACTGTAAACGCATGCGGGCAAAACCGGCGACAATGAGACTGTTCGCACTGTATTCCGACGTCCGCGGCAAAGGAGGCAGCGATGACACCGCAATCGGCAGAGAACGATATCGGTTTGACATTACACGGAAAAATCAATTTATTATTGGATATCGGACAATTACTGATGGAAAGCGGCTCCGGCTCGCGACGCTTGGTCGAAAGTATGCTGGCCGCGGCGCGCTATTTGGATATTCGCCGGGAGGATATCCAAATCCATATTACCTACAGCACGATTATGGTCAATGTCAATACGTCGCGGCGATCGGTCACGATGTTTCGCAAATGCTTGCAGCATAGCGTCGACATGACGACAATGCTGCGCCTGACCTTTTTGAATCGGCAAGCGCTCAAGTATCGTTTCGCCTATTCATACTACGTCAACGCCCTGCGGACGGTCGGCAAAGAAAGTCGTGAGCGCTTGTATCCGGCCGCCGTACGTACGCTCGCCGGCAGTATCGCCTGCGGCGCATTTTGTATACTCTTCGGCGGTGACATCGCCGCCGCTGTCTATACGGCACTCGCGGCGGCCATCGGCGGTCTCGTCCGGCACGGTGCGACCCGCTGCGGTCTCAACAGCTACTTGGGAATCGCGCTCGCTGCTGCTGTCGCAACGATTACGGCGTATGTGTCCGTCCTCATCTCGTCCTCCTCGACGCCGTGGCTGCCGATGATTGCCTGCACCCTCTTTCTCATCCCGGGCGTGCCGTTGATGAACGCCATCGATGATTTGTTGAACAATTATCTGACCGCGGGAATGACCCGTGCGACCCACACGACGTTACTCATCTTATCGATTACCTTCGGCATCGTCAGTGCGCTGGCGGTCTGTCCGCTCCCGCAATTCACCGCTATCAGTATTGTCCCGCAGGCGCTGCGTATCACGCAGGCATTGGCTGCAGGTCTTGCCGCGGTCGGCTTTTCCGTCATCTTTGATATCCCGAAGCGCTTCATCCCGATTATCTTTCCTGCGGCGATGCTCGCGATGGAGGTTCGCAATGTCCTTCTCATCAACGACGCCTGGTCACTGGCAACCGCCTCATTTGCCGGTGCCGCCGGTATCAGCAGTCTGTGTTTTGTGCTGTCCCGTCGCTTCCACGCTCCGATTTTTATCGTCGTCATCCCCGCATTGATTCCGCTGATTCCGGGCGTCCTGCTCTACCGCCTGCTGTTCTCGATTATTCACATCAATTCGCTGGCACAGGCCGACATCATCCCCGCCGCCCAAAACGGTGTCACGGCATTACTCGTCTCACTGGGTATCGCGGTCGGCGCCGCGATACCCGACGCGCTCGGCTACCAAATCTTGCGCCCCGCACGGCGACATTCTTAACCCGCCTTGCGCACTGGGGCAGCAAGCAAATGTCTTCGATATATCGCTTTGTGCATGCAAAACGCCTCGGTCAATGACCGAGGCGTTGATTTACCATGGTGATCCATCCGCGACTCGAACGCGGGACACCCTGATTAAAAGTCAGGTGCTCTACCGACTGAGCTAATGGATCGTGGCAGGGGTAGGTGGATTCGAACCACCGCATGACGGAGTCAAAGTCCGTTGCCTTACCGCTTGGCGATACCCCTATGGGGTGAGTAGTGGGAGTCGAACCCACGCATAACGGAGCCACAATCCGCCGTGTTAACCACTTCACCATACCCACCATAGTACCGACTACCGCATGTGGCTAAAATAATCGGAACGTCTTATATGTTATCATCTCGTCTATGAATTGTCAAGGGCGACGCCGCCGATTACTCTTGCGGGCGCTCGCGCAACAATGTTTTGACGAAATTCGGCAAGACAAAGGCCGCTTTGGCAATCGCGTCATTGTAATAGCGCAGCGGCGCAATATCGACGGGACGACGCAGTGCCGTCAACGGGTCTTCGCCTTTTGAGGCGAGCATGAAGGAATGCATCCCGCTCGGATAAATCGGGATCGCCGCCAAGTACAGCCGTGCATATGCAAACTCGTCCGACATCACACGGACGATATCGTGTACCAGCGCCCCCCGCAAGAACGGCGAGTCCGTCTGCTGTACCAAAAGGCCGCCGGCTTTGAGCGCCCGACAAGCATCCCGATAAAATTGCCGCTGAAACAGTCCCTCACCCGGACCTATCGGGTCGGAGCAATCGACGATAATGACATCATATTCGTTTTCCGTGGCGGCCACTTTGGCCAAGCCGTCACCGACAGTGACATGCAACCGATCGGGTTCGGCAATCAACGCGGACGCAATCTGCGGAAAATACTGCTTCGCCAAGCGGATGACTTCCGCATCGATTTCCACCATATCGACCGCGCGTACTTCCGGGTGCCGCAAGACTTCACGGGCGGAGCCGCCGTCACCGCCGCCGATAATCAAGACGCGTTCCGGATGCGGGTGCATGTACAACGGTACATGCGCAATCATCTCATGGTAGACCCACTCTTCCGCGTCCGATGTCTGAAATACGCCGTCCAATGACAACACGCGGCCGAATTGCTTCGTATCCGCCACGATAATTTCTTGAAACTCCGACTTGCCTTGATACAAGATTTCGTTGACCGCCATGGAAAACCGTAATGACGGTGTCTGCACTTCCGTCACCCAGCCGGCATGTGCCGAGGGGCGGCAATCAGTCTTCACTGTCGACATCGTCCTCACCTCCCGGTTCGGGTGCCTCGCAAGCGGCGCAGTCCGCCACTGTCGGTGTGATTGTCTCCGGCGCAACCGGCGTAATATCCGGTGCCATTTCATCGACCAACGTGATTTGTGACGCTAATAGCGAACGCAGTTTGGCACGGAATACATTGATGTCCGTCACCATCCGATTGCAGCACTCCTGCGATTTACGTACCTGCTCGGCGGCGTCGCGCAAAATCCGTTCTTTTTCCGCTTCCGCATTACCGATGATGAGCTCGGCCTCCTTGCGCGCATTGACCCGCACATTTTCCGCCGTTTCTTGCGCCATCATCAGAGTCGACGTCATCGTCGTTTCCATTGTTTCATAGTTTTTCAATTTGCTGCGAAGCAAATCCATTTCTTCTTCCATTTCACGATGTTCGCGATATACTTTTTCGTAATCGTTGACGACTTCCTGCAAAAACTGGTCGACTTCTTCCGACGCGTACCCGCGCAAGCCCTTTGCAAATGTCTTATTATGAATGTCCATCGGTGTTAACATAGTATTTCCTCCTTTATAGGTAGCGTTCCAAGCGTACGCCCGCACGGCCTTTGCGACTGGTCCCCGTCAGCTCCGCCAACACGACCCGTCCGCGCCCGCGAAACGAAATCACATCGCCGACCGCCAGTGTCTGCGCCGGTCCTTTGGCCCGCTGCCAGTTGACGCGGACTTTTTCCGCCGCGACCGCCGCCGCCATCTTCGAACGGGAAATCCCGAATCCCGCCGCACCGACCGCATCCAAGCGGAGTGACGCGACCGTCGCCCGCAGTTCCTTGCAAGTTTCTTCTTTCGGCACAATCTCCGTCGTCGCCAGCTCCGTCACGCGAATGCCGACATTGGCGACTTGCTTCCATTCCGTCAGCAAGTATCCCGACAGGGGCGTGTCCACCACCACCTGTGCCGTCGCCCCCTGCATAATCACATCTCCGAATACGTCGCGTTCCAGCCCCAAGCCGAGGAGCGAGCCCAACACATCGCGATGACCGACGAGGCGATACCGTGCATCCCATTCGGCGCGAACGGCACTGATTTGCCAATCCGCTTCGCCGCGATACTCCGCTCGACGGAACATGATTTTCGTCCGCTCCGCCCCCGGATAGCCGCCCCATTCGTCAGCGACGAGGTTGGGGAAATGGGCGACAATCGTACTCGCAATCTGCCCGGCCGGCGGGGTCATAAACCCGCTCACCGCATACGGTCGTCCGCCGCGTACCGCCGCCGCCAAATCCAGCAAGCGGTCAGCCTGCTCGCCGGCGCCGCCGGCGGCAAAATAGCGACCGATTTTCTCGCGCTCATTCATGCGACTGCCTCAATTCCGCATTGCGACGGTATGCCGCCAGCACCGCTTCCGTCAGCGCCGTCCGAATGCCTTCCCGCTCCATGGCGGCAATCCCCGCAATCGTCGTACCGCCCGGTGATGTCACCTGGTCGCGCAACGCCGCCGGATGCAGTCCGCTCTCGCGTTGCATATACGCCGCGCCGTACAGTGTCTGTGTGGCCGCTCGCAACGCCAACGGACGGGGCAAGCCGATCCGCACGCCGGCATCCGCCAGTGCATCGAGCATCACAAAGACATAGCCCGGCCCCGCACCGGCCAGCGCCCCCAAGCGTTCCAATGTCGCTTCCTCCACAATGACCGCTTCCCCCAATGCGGCAAAGAGTCGCCGTACGACTTCGACCACATCGGGAGCGACACCGGCCTGTGCCGCGAGCGCGGTAAATCCCGCCCCGACGGCCAAGGGCGTATTGGGCATCGCCCGTACGCACGTATACGTCGGCACGGTCGCCGCCAGCGTCGCCAGTGTACATCCCGTCACGACGGACACCAGCACACCGGTATACGCCTGCGACGACAGCAACTGCAGCACCTTCGGTGCGACGTCCGGCTTGACCGCGAGTACGATGACATCGCACGCCGTCACATCGGCCGGCGTCTGCGCCGCACGCACGCCGTACGTAGCGGCGTCTTCCACACTGCGCTCCGGCGTCCGTCCCTGTACGACGATATCCTGCGGCGCATACAACCCCGCCGCCAGCACCCCGCGAATCAGCGCGCCGCCCATCATGCCGGCGCCGATGATACCGAGTGTCGGCATCAGGTGCGGTCCTGCCACTTCGGCAACTCCGCACTGAAACCGGATGTCGCGTTGCCGTCCGCGGCGAACCCCGCGGTGGCTTTGGTATAGGTATAGTCTTCCTTATCGACGGTCATATTGTTCGGCACGGCCAAGTAAATAAATTCATTGACCTGCTCCAGCGAACCGTGCTGCGCATAGACCACACCGTCGACAAAATCCATCAGCCGACGGCCGATTTCTTCTTCCGTCTTTTCCAGATTAATCAGCACCGGATGGTACTGCATCAAGTGATCCGCCACCTTGGACGAATCTTGAAAACTGTACGGTTCTACGATAATCATACGATATGCCTTTGTCTGTTGTACGGGAGATACCGCCGGAACGTGACGCGGCTCGGCATCATCTCCCGACTCCGTGCTTGCGTATTCATAGCCGTCTTCATAGTCATCCTCATAGTCCGCCTTTTCTCCATTGATTTTATCCAACAATCCGCCCCAACTGAACTTGCCTTTCCACGCCATGGTAATCCTCCTCAATACTCACGTGCCCCGAAGATGGCCGTACCGACCCGTACCAAGTTGGCACCTTCCTCGATAGCTGTTTCAAAATCGTTACTCATCCCCATCGACAGATACTGCACCTGTCCTGCCGGCAACCGCCGCCGCAACTCGTCATAGACATGGTACGCGACACAAAACACCGGCCGCACCGTCTCCGGATTTTCCGCCAACGGGGCCATACACATCAGTCCTTCAATCCGTACATGCGGGCAATCCGCCGCTGCGGTCAGTATCTCTTCATACTCGGACAACCGCAATCCGTACTTGGACGGTTCTTCCGCGATATTGAACTGCAATAAAATACGCTGTACCTTGTCCGCCTTGGCCGCTTGCTTGTCGATTTCCCGCAAAATGCGTACCGAGTCCACCGAATGAATCAAGTCAAACAATCGGACTGCCTGTGCCGCTTTATTGCGTTGCAAATGGCCGATTAAATGCCACGTCAGCGGCGGACCGTCATAGGCGGATATCTTCTCCGCCGCCTCCTGTACACGATTTTCGCCGACATGCGTCACACCTTGTTTCGCCGCTTCGATAACGGCTTGCGTCGGGTGATTTTTGGTGACGGCAATCAGCTCCACCCGATCGACCCGACCGGCCCGAATACGTGCCGCACGAATGCGGTCGCGTACGGCCGTCAAGCCGGCCGCTATGTCCGTCATGCCACTCCTCCTTTGCACACACTGCGTTCCGTTTCTTACATTTCGGTTCCTATCTTTTTTATTATAGCAACAAATACCCGCCATGACAAAAGAAATCTGTCCGCTCGGCGGGATTTCCCGCAATCAGTCAGCCGTCAGCGGTCCTCGGAGCTGTCGTCCCCCTGTGCGCCAGCCGCCAGCAACGCCGCATACTCTCCGTATCCTTCCCGCTCCAACTCCGCCGCCGGAATGAACCGCAACGCCGCGGAATTCATACAATACCGTCGTCCCGTTTCCGTCGGGCCGTCGGCAAAGACATGCCCCAGATGCCCGCCGGGTCCTCGTACTTCCGTGCGCGGCATGTACGGGATGGACGTATCCGGATGCTCGGTCACGGGAGCCCCTGCAATCGTTCTGTCAAAACTCGGCCAGCCGCAACCCGCGTCAAACTTATGCGTCGACACAAACAGCGGCTCTCCCGTCACGACATCGACATACAGCCCCGGCTCGTCGGTATCCCAATACGGATTGGCAAACGGCGGCTCCGTCGCCGCATGCTGCGTCACTTCATACTGTAACGGTGTCAATCTCGCCCGCAACGATGTATCCGATTCTTCATTTCTCATTTGATTCCTCCAAAAACCGCCGCACTGCCGGCCGGCGACATAATGCATCATAGTCCTTCGCTGTCGGTGTCTGCGGACGGTCACGCCGGACATTGACCAGACACAAAAAGCCGAGCGCTTCGCCGCGGTTCGCGCGAAATTGATGCCATTCGCCCGATTCTATCGTCACCAAGTCGCCCCGCTCAATCGGCGTCACCTCCGTGCCGACCAGGCACGTCCCCGCACCGCGGAAAATCATCACATGATGCGTATGTTCGTGTCGCTCAAGCGAAGAACATCCGCCCGCGGCCACTTCAAAATACCGCCACTGACAGGGAATATCTTCCGTGCCCTCAAACAGGACTTGGCGACTGACATCGCGAAAGGTCGTATCCGCTTCTTCTTTGTATACCAGTACCGGCACTTCATCCCATCGATAGGCATGAAATTTTCGTACCATTCCGACACCCCTTTCCTGACTTTCACTCCGTTGCTGCTATTATACCCATTCTCTTGCACGCGTGTAAATGCGCCGTGTCGGTCATGATATAATACAGACAAACACTCATTACCGTAAAGGAGACTATCTTGACCATATCACTTGCCTGCGGCCTGCTGTACCTGCTCATCGGTATCGCGGTCGCCGCATTCGGTACACTAATCGGTGCCGGCGGCGGAATCATCTTCGTGCCGCTGTTCTTGTTTCTCTTCGACTGGGAGCCGGCATGGATTGTCGGTACGTCGCTGACCATCGTCCTGTGCAACGCCCTTTCGGGCACATACGCCTACATCCGTCAGCGCAAAATCAAGTACGATGCGGGGGTACAGTTTGCGCTGGCCACCGTCCCCGGTGCTGTCGCCGGTGCCGCCTTGGCGTCGTATTTCAGCGGCACGGGGTTCCGCCTCTCGTTCGGCACCTTGCTCGCGGCGATTGCCCTGCTGTTATTGTGGAAAAATATCCGCGCGGGGCATACCGTCAATGAAAGCACGACGCGCGATTTTTCCTATTCGGTCACAGGCGGGATTCTCATCAGCCTGGCCGTCGGCTTCATCTCCAGTATCTTCGGCATCGGCGGCGGTGTCATTCACGTCCCGGCGATGGTCTACCTGCTGGGCTTTCCGACACATATCGCGACCGCTACCAGCCATTTTGTGCTCACCGTATCGGCCGCCGTCGGTGTCATCTCGCATGCCGTACAGGGCCATATTCTCTGGGAGTACGCCGCATGGTTCGGGGCCGGTGCGCTGATCGGCGCGCAGGTCGGCGCGGGGCTGGCCCGCCGGGTACGGGCGCGGCGCATCTTGCTACTGCTCGCGCTCGCGTTGCTCGCCCTCGGGGTCCGCCTGATTGTCGTCGGCTGACTTGCCCGAATGCGACAAACAGCGTATACTGATAGACATCATCAATTAAAGGAGTGATTCCATGAAACCATACAGTCGTACGGAAACCGTATGGCAACGCATGAACGACGAAGAACGCGCCGCCTGCCACGCCTACGGTGACCGGTACAAAACATTTTTGAACGTCGCCCGCACGGAACGTCTGGCCAGCCGGGAAATCGTCCGGCAGGCACAAGCCGCCGGCTTTCGCCCGCTCAGTGAATGTACCGCGCTTCACCCCGGAGACAAAGTCTACTACCATCACAAACACAAATCCGTCATCTTGGCCGTCATCGGTACGGACGAGTTGACGACCGGCTTGAAAATGGTCGGCTCTCACATCGATTCGCCGCGACTTGACCTCAAGGCCAATCCGCTCGACGAAAAAGAAGGGCTTGTGTTCTTGCGAACGCACTATTACGGCGGTATCAAAAAATACCAGTGGGTCACAATGCCGCTGGCCTTGGTCGGCGTCGTCGTGACGCGCGACGGCGCCTCCGTCGATGTCGCCATCGGTCTCGACGCGGACGATCCCGTCCTCTATATCACGGACATCTTGCCGCATCTCGGGCAGACCCAGGCGACGAAAAAAGTCGGCGACGCCATCACCGGCGAGATGCTGCTCCCCGTCATCGGCGGTCATGCCGACGGCGACACCTCCGCCAAAGACATGATTCTCCGCTTACTGGCGGATAAATACGGCATCGAAGAAGAAGACTTCACCAGCGCCGAGCTCGAAGTCGTCCCTGCGCAGGACGCACGCGATGTCGGCTTGGATCGGGCCTTTATCATGGGGCACGGGCACGACGACCGCGTCTGCTCGTTCGGCAATCTCGAGGCCATTCTGGCGGCGACACCGGGACGCAAAACCCAAGTCGCACTCTTTACGGACAAAGAGGAAATCGGTTCGTACGGCAACACGGGTGTCAACTCCTCGTACGTCGTCGACTTCATCATGGACATGCTCGCGCTGTGCGGTCACGACGACCATCGTGCCCTGCGTGACACCCTGCGGCACACGGAAATCCTCTCGGCGGATGTCACCGCGTCGCTCGATCCGACCTTTGCCGATGTCATGGAACGCAACAACGCCTCGCTCACCGGTTACGGCATCGCCTTGACGAAGTACACCGGCTCACGCGGCAAATCCGGCAGCAATGACGCCAATGCGGAATTCGTCGGCAAAGTGCGCAAAATCTTCAACGATAACAACGTGCCGTGGCAAATCGGCGAACTCGGCAAAGTCGACCAAGGCGGCGGCGGAACGATTGCCCTGTACTTGGCGGCCTGGGGCTGCGAAGTCGTCGATTGCGGCGTGCCGATGCTCAGCATGCACGCCCCGCTCGAGCTCGTCGAAAAAGCGGACGCGTATGCGGCCTATCTCGCGTACCGCGCGTTCTTTGAAAGCAACTGATACACGCTTCACACAATAAAAGGCTTCCGACCGATGTCGGAAGCCTTTTATTGTGCTGCCATATTCACGGAAACAACTGCTCGACCAGTGCCGCCAGCCCGTACAACAGCGGCTGATGCAGCAAGTAGACGGCCAACGAGTGTCGCCCCCACCATGCCGCACCGCCGGCGGACGGTCTGCACTCCGTATGCCGGTACATGCGCTGCAGATGTACACCGACGCGAAACAAAAAGAACCACGGGATGAGCGGAAAGTAGTCCAGCGAGGCGAAATCCGCCGACGGAAAGCCGAGAAATGCGCCCCAATCCGTCTCGTACCACCCGAACGGTACCGCCGCCGACCATACGCCGATACCGACGATGCCGTCCGCCGTCCGCCGCGTCACGACAAACAATACCGCGGCGACAAGTGCCCCCACAAGCGGCGGATACGGCGCACGCACATGGCGACCTACCGCGCTGAGCAGAATAGATGCCCCCAACAGCGTCAAGATGCCGTAGTGAATTCCCGGCGGTTGTACGACACTCGTCACGCCCGTAATCACGCCGCCGATGAGAATCAACATCGCCCCGCGCGTCCACGGTGCGCGATCCAGACCGAACGAAAAACCCGCGATGAGGATAAACAGCTGAGAGGTCGCTTGTTGCCACACCGTGCCGACCGTCCCCGTAAACCACGGCATCGCAGTGCCGTGCAGGTACACCGCATCCCACAGCGCGTGGTAGGCCACCATCGAGATGACGGCCGCCCCGCGCAACGTATCCAGCCATCCGATTCGCCCCGGCGAAACCGATTCTGCCGGAGCGGATCCTGCGGTCTGTGCCCGTTCACTCATCGCTGCCGCTCCTGTTGCCGCACGACAGTACATTCCGCGCGCTCGACCGTCGCGGCGAAACGCGCCACGTTTTTTACTGTCACTGCTCGTCAAATATCCCCAATGATAAATACCGTTCCCCCGTATCGGGAAGAATCACCACAATGCGTTTACCTTGCATCTCTTCACGCCGGGCCACCTCCCGCGCAGCGGCCAGTGCCGCGCCCGAGGAAATCCCCGCCAAGATGCCTTCCTCCCGTGCCAGCGCCCGCATCGTGTCGATAGCGTCTTCATTGGCCACCGTGATGATTTCATCATAGCTGTCTTGTGCCAACACCTCCGGCACAAAATTGGCACCGATACCTTGGATTTTGTGCGCGCCCGCATGGCCTTGCGACAGCAACGGCGACGTCGCCGGCTCAACGGCGACCACATGCAGATTGGCAATATGTTCACGCAAGGCACCGCCCAACCCGGTGACGGTACCGCCCGTGCCGACACCGGCGACCAGCACATCGATGCGGCTGTCCGTATCCGCCAACAATTCCTGCGCCGTCGTGCGCCGATGGGCCGCCGGATTCGCGGGATTGGCAAACTGCTGCGGAATCCACACCCCCGTCAGCTCACGTGCCAATTCCTGCGCTTTGTCGAGCGTCCCCTGCATGCCCTGTGCACCCGGCGTCAATACGATTTCCGCACCGTAGGCACGCATCAGGTTGCGTCGCTCCGCGCTCATCGTTTCCGGCATGACCAAAATCACCCGATATCCTTTCACTGCACCGACCATCGCCAGACCGACGCCGGTATTGCCGCTCGTCGGTTCGACAATCGTCATGCCCGGACGCAAGGTACCGTCCGCTTCCGCGGCTTCAATCATCGACAGGGCAATGCGGTCTTTCACCGAGCCGCCCGGATTTCCCCGCTCCACCTTGGCCACGATTTCCGCACCCAATTCACGCGCCGCCGCATAGCGCGACAACCGCACCAACGGCGTATGTCCGATTGTATCCGTAATTTGATTTGCGATCTTCATCCTGTCACATCCTGTCTGTCCGCAGTCGGGCGCAAGTACACAAACCCGCCGCCCAACAATGTATCATCAAGCCATGCCGCCGGCCGGAACGATTTGCGTCGTCCCTCATCCACACACACCGCCGTCACGGTTTCTCCTGCCGTCAGCAACTCCACAATCGGCACCCAGTGCCACGTATCGAGTTCCGCTTCCCGTCCGGCATGACGGTTCAGAAACGCCACCGGCGAATCCGCCGCCAGTCCGTCCCGGATAAATGCAATAACCTCTTGCGGCGTGGGACGATGCGACGGCAAAATCGAGACCGCCAGCATCTCCACCGTATAGCGGGCAATCCCCTCCGCCGCCAAGTACCGCCGTAATCCTTCCGCCATCCAGCGGGTCTTGTATAATCCGCCGTAACTCGGCGTCACGTACTCCCAGAGACGGTCCATATACCGCCGCGCCTCGTCCGTTGTACGGATGACAGGCCAATCGCCGTCACGCCCCAGACAATACGCCAGCAAGACCGTCGCCGTCGTCGGTCCGCAACCGGCCCGTTGCCGCCATTCATCCGCGTACCAATCCTGCGAAAAGCCGCAATACGAAGCCGCTCCGATTCCGTTCAACCTCTCCGGCGTACGCAATCCGACGCGTGTCATTGTGCGTCCGCGGCGTCTACCGTCACCGAAGCGATTCGGTCTCCCTGCTGAATGCCGTCGACGGTATCCATCCCCTCAACGACTTGCCCGAACACCGTATGCACGCCGTTCAAATGCGGCTGCGGCGCAAAGCAAATGAAGAACTGGCTGCCGCCGGTATCTTTTCCCCGATGCGCCATCGAAACCGCGCCGCGAATATGCTGATGCGGGTTACCTTCCGTTTCGCACTTGATGGTGTACCCGGGTCCGCCGGTCCCTGTCCCCAACGGGCATCCCGTCTGCGCGACAAATCCCGGAATGACCCGATGAAATACCAGCCCGTCATAAAAACCTTGGCGAATCAGTTTGACAAAATTGTCCACCGTCCCCGGTGCCTCCTTAGCAAACAACTCAATCGTCACCGTCCCGCCGTTTTCCATCGTTAGCACTGCCTTCATCCTATACCTCTCCTTTCGCTTCTATCCCCGCCAATCGGCGGCAAATCACACCTGCCATCAACAGTCCCGCCACCGACGGGACAAACGATACCGATCCGGGTACCGTCTCCTCGCCGGGTGCAAATACGGGCTTACGCGGTACTTCCCGCGAATACACCACCTGCTGGGAAACAATCCCCCGTCGGCGCAACTCCCGCCGCATCACACGTGCCAGCGGGCACACCTCCGTCGCGTAAATATCGGCAATTTCCAGTTGTTCGGGGTGGCATTTATTGCCGGTCCCCATCGCGGAAATCAGCGGTATCCCCGCCGCTTGTGCCGTCACAATCAAGGCCGTTTTCGCCGCGACCGAATCAATCGCATCCGCTATATAATCGACCGCCAGCGCCCCGACCCACTCCGTATCCGCAGGTTCCAGCCGCCGCGTCATCACCGTCACCGCGCAAGCGGGATGAATGTCCCGAATCCGTGCCGCCATGACTTCCGTTTTATATTGTCCGACCGTGGACACCAGTGCGGGCAACTGGCGGTTGCGGTTCGTCTCACTCACCCGATCCGAATCGACCAGGACGAGCCGACCGACGCCCGCCCGGGCAAGTGCCTCCGCCACATACGAGCCGACTCCGCCGAGACCGAATACCGCCACCCCCGACCGCGCCAGCCGGTCTACACCGTCACCGAGTACCAAGCGGGTGCGTGCGGTCCATGTAGCCGTACTCATGATGCCGGAATGATTTCCAACCAATACTGATCCGGATCCGCAATAAAGTAGATGCCCATGTCCGGATTTTCATAGCAAATACAGCCCATCTTTTCATGTCGGCGATGCGCCGTCTCCATGTCGTCTACCGCAAATGCCAAGTGAAATTCATTTTCGCCCAGATTGTACGGTTCCGTCCGGTCACGCAGCCACGTCAGTTCCAACTCATACCCGCCGCGGCCGTCACCCAAGTACACCAGGATAAAACTGCCGTCCTCGGCCTCGTAGCGACGTACCTCGTGTAAGTCGAGCGCCTCTCGATAAAAGCGGATGCTCCGCTCCAAATCCAGCACATTGAAGTTGCTGTGCGCAAAATGAAATGCCATATTCTCCCTCCCCGTCATCGTCTATATACTCATATTTTTCGATATGTTCATTCAGTATATCACACCGACGGCGCGTCGCCAACTATCCCAGGACCCAACGTGCACGACTGCCTTGTTCCGTCTTTTGGATTTCCAAACGGGTATCGATTCGCCGCCGCAATTCGTCGACATGACTGATAATGCCGACCAGGCGACCGCCCGTCCGCAATTCCAGCAGTACGCGAATCGCCTCGTCGAGCGCCTCGCCGTCAAGCGTACCGAATCCTTCATCGATGAGCATCATATCCATCCGCAAGCCGCCTGCATAGGCCTGTGCGGTATCCGCCAGCCCCAGCGCCAACGCGAGCGACGCCAAAAACGTCTCCCCGCCGGACAGCGTATTGACGGGGCGGACATTTCCCGTCCAACGGTCGATCACCGCCAGCTCCAGTCCCTCCGTCGAACGGCGATCGGTCGCACGCATTTCCCGCTTCAGTTGGTACCGATGGTGACTCATGTCCTGCAGACGGGAATTGGCCAATACCAATACCTCATCCAGTATCGCACCCAAGACGTAACGTTGGAACGTCATCTTCGCCGCGGCCGACGTATCCGTGCCGCCGGCCAGTGCCGCCAGCCGTCCGACAACGGCGTGCTCCGCATCCAAGCGGGCAATCGCTTCACTTTCGCGCCGATACAGATTTCCCCAGTGTACATACTGCTTTTGTTGTTCCTGCGCCTGTGTCAGCTCGCGTTGCTTGGCCGTTTCCGCCGCAACGGCAGCGGCTTCCGCCTGCACCAGCGCGTCCACATCCGGACGTGCGCGTCCATCCAACTCCTGCGCAAGTGCCGCCAAATCCGCCGCCATGCGCCGACATTCCAACTGATAATCGGCGACTTTTTGTTCATATTCCTGCCGGCGGGGCAATTCGGTCAGCGCCTCCCCGACTGCCGCCAACGAGTCCAATCCGAGTGCCAGCGCACGCTCCGTCAGTGCGTCCTTTTCTGTTTGGTAGCGCTCCCGGCACTCCGCCAATCGCCGCCGGCAGTCTTCTTCCTGCTGCGCCGCCCGCCGATACGCTTCTTCATCTGCGGCGGCGCGGGTGTCGCAGGCTTCGCGACGACGACGATACGCCAATATATCCTGCTCCAGCGCTGTCAGCCGCTGCGTCAATTCGTTGCCGTCACGCCACGCTTCGGGGACTTCTTCGGCCAGCGCGCACGCCCGCTCCGCCAGTCGTGCGGCCGTTGTTTCGGCATCGCGATTGTCTGCTTGCGCCTTCTCACAGGCTTGTGCGGCTGCGGCCGCTGCCGTCTGTGCCTGCTGGCAGTCCCGTTCCAGTCCGGGCTGCGCGGCCTGCGCCGCCTCTACATCATGCAGTAACCGCTCGGCATCGGCCAGCGCCGCCATCAGCGTCTCTCGCGTGTCGGTACCGATTTCTTCTCCGCGGCGGCGGCTCTCCGCCCGCAACTGCTCCGCCCGGGCACTGCATTCCGCACGACGCGTGTGCCATGCCTGCAGTGTCTCTTGCGCCGACTGCAAGGCCACACGGGCCGCTTCTTCTTCCGCCGCACTCGGAACGTACTCCGCCGCAAGTGCCGGGCGAGGGTGCTCGCAGGCGCCGCAAACGGGGCAGGGCGTGCCGTCTGTCAAATCCGCCGCCAATGTCGCCAAACGGTCCTGTTCTTGGAGGAACACGATTCGTTCCCATGCGGTTTTCGCGCGGACGGCGCCCGTTTCGGCCGCCGCCGCCTTGGCCGTACACTCCGCCAATACCTGCTCCGCCTGCCGGGCCTCGTCTTCCGCCTGCCGCCATGCGTCATACGCCTGCAGCTGACGACGGGCATTTGTGGCTGTCTGTTGCGCCGTCTGTTCCAAGGCCAGTACCGTCCGATTATTTTGTCGTTCATTTTCGCACTCGGCCAATGCCGCATCGGCTTCTACCTTGCGCTGTTCGGCAGCCGCCAGCGCGGCTTGTGCCGTTTGTGCTGCCTGTGCGGCCGCCGCCGCCTGCCGCTCGATGTCTTGTAAACGGCGCCGATTTTCGTCGCGCCGCCGCAAATCCGCCAGCTCCTGCACCCGCTGCTCCTGTTCGGCGGCCGTATCGCGGAGTACCTGTCGTTCCTGCTGCCAATATTCCGCTTTGGCGCGGTACTCGGGCAGATGCGCCTGTACCTCCTGCCACTGCGCACGGATATCCTTGCCGGTCTCGGTCAGCGCCTGCCACGCTGTGTATCGATCCTGCATCTCCGCTGCATGTTGCAGGCGACCGAGCAGTGCCGCACACGCGTCCATCTCCGGTCGTAAGCGCTCCAGCTGGGCCCGGCGACGCTGCTTTTGCTCCTGCTCGCCAAAACGCTCGTCCTGTCTCCGTCCCTCGGCCAACTCCTGCTGTGCCTTGCGTGTCCCCTCATGCAGCACGCCCGCCTCCGCCTGCAGACGCCGTACCGCTTCTTCGCAGGCGCGACTTTGCGCATCCAGCGCCTCGACGGATTCGACTTCCGCCACGGCCAAGTAACTCTCTCTTTTTGTATTATGCTCCCGATACGTTTCCGTCAGCTCGCGAGCCTGATCGCGCAGCCGCTCCGTCACCCGGGCAAAAATATCCGTGGCAAACAAGCGCGACAATATCGCTTCCCGCTCATCCGACCCCGCCAGCAACAACTTGCGAAAATCGCCCTGCGGCAGCAACACCACCTGCCGAAACTGGCTGACCTCAAAACCGATAATGTCCACAATCTTTTGATTGACGTATTTGTCGCCGAGCGATTGGACTTCCCGACCCTCTGCGTCAATCGCCGCCAATTCCGCCGTCCCCGGTGCCAGCCGCATGCCGTCACCGCGCTTCTTCGGTACCTCGCGCGGGGGCGTGCGGCGGACGCGATACCGCTCGCTGCCAACCGCAAAATCCAGCACCACTTCCGTATCCAGCTCCACCGGTGCGTAATCGCTGCGCATGTGTTTGGCATCCCGCTCCGCGCCGCTTGTCGCGCCGTACAAGGCATAGCAAATCGCATCGAAAATCGTCGTCTTGCCCGCGCCGGTCGGCCCGTGCACCAAAAAGAACTGCCGCGTCCCCAAGGCGGTAAAATCGATTTCCTGCCGCTCGACATACGGACCGAATGCCTGCATGACCAATCGTAACGGTCTCATTGCTCGCCCTCCGTCAATACTTCCTGCCAAATCCGTGTCATGACCGCTTTCTCCGCCTCCGTCATCGGCGCGCCGCCGACCTCTTCGACAAATCGGGCAAACAACTCCGTCTTATCTGCTCGCCGTATATCCTGCGGCCGCGGCGACGTCGTCAGCTGTGCCGTTTCCAGCGGTTCGATACCGAGCACCCGCGGGAACTTTTTCCGCAAACGGCCGATACCGTCCACGACCCCCTGCGGCTGATGCAAGCGCACCAGCAAGTAATCCTCACTGACCGGCACCGCATCACTCATCAACTCGGCAAATGTCCCCTCCACAATACGCATATCATACCGCGGACGCAAATGCACCGTTTCGCGGCTGACCGCTCCGTCCGCCGCAAGTGTCACACACTCGATGCCCTTCTCGTCCGTCACTTCACTGAATGAATATTTGAGCAACGAACCGCTGTAGCGCACCGTCGGCGCGCCCACACTCTGCGGCCGATGTAAATGCCCCAACGCCGTATAGCTAAATCCCGCAAATGTCGTCCACGGCACCTGCGACGTACCGCCGACCGACAGCGGCCGCTCCGATTCCGATTCACTGCCTCCCGCTACAAATCCGTGCGCCACGGCAACCGACCGTGCCCCCGCGGGAATCTGCGCCGCAAACCGACGCACCTGTTCGGCCAGGAGTGTCGCATAGTCGCACACCTCGGGCGCATCAAAACCGATCCGCACCGTCATAGGGTCGGCAAACGCCAACGGGCAAATATACACCGCCCCCGCCTCGTCATGCAACACCACCGGCGCGGTATCGGGACGCGCGACACCGTACATATAGACGCCGCCCGCCCGCATCAACCGACTGCCGAAATCGATCCGCTCCGTACTGTCATGATTGCCGCTGATGGCAATCACCGACACCCGCCGCGCCGCGAGTTGCCCCAGCACCTCGTCGAGCAACCGCACCGCCTCTGCCGGCGGAATCGCCCGATCATAAATATCACCGGCGATGATGACAGCATCCGGCCGCCACTCATCGACCAACTCAAGAAACTGGCCGAGCACATACTCCTGATCCGCCGTCATATACTGTTCATAAAAAATCCTGCCTAAATGCCAATCCGCAGTATGGATAAATCGCATGCGTCACTGTCCTCCTCTGTCCGCATGATACGCACATCCCGTCATGATCGCGCCGCCGCTTGCGCCAACGCCTGCACCAGACGCGCCTGCAGCTCCTCGCCGCGTACTCGGTCCATGCCCTTCTCCCGCACCGACCGTGCCGGGCTGGCCCATATGATGACCGTCCGGCCCTTCCGTTCCGTCACCGTCAACGCCGCCTGCCAATAAAGAGCCGATACCGGTCGCTCACCGATGATATGCATGCTCAACCGATCCGTCGGCAACGCGGTAATATACATCAATTCCTGTCCCTCCGGTGCCAGCCGCTGTGCCGTCGCCAGCCAGCCCTCCGCCGCCAGACTGCGTAGCAAGCGCTCCGCCACCTTAGCCGAAGGGCCCGTCACCGTCGTCTCATACACCCCGTAGCCGATTTCCCTCGTCACCGCTTGCGCCGCCGTCAGTTGCGCCTGCTGCGCCTTCGTCAAGCGGACGGAAGGCAACTCACAGCACTCCTCCCGATCGGGAAATCGCGTGCCGACCTCTCCGAAAACGCCGCCACCACGTCCGAACCCGATTCCCACACCGAATGAAATCGCCTCCACCGGCGACGCAGTCCCCAACAACGCCAGCGCCAGCAACAAACTGCCGATTCGTTTCATCTCTATCGCCTCCTACTCACTTACTTGTATTATACCAAACATCCCTCCGTATGACCGCGCCTCCCTTACCTGCGCAAACGCCTGTCGCGTCCGACGCCGGCATTCTCGCCGATATACCTTGATTGTCACGTGCGCCCTCACCATGCGGGCAATATCCGCACCACTACCATCCGTACGCCATCGCCGGCAGTGCTAAAAAGCAACCCCTCGACCGTCCATGCAAGTCCCGGTGATACCATGCATCGCCGCGCCGCAATGCCTCCCCCAATCTACGATATGCAAGAATCCCGACACGCCAAAATCACCGACAAGTATTGACAAATCGCCCAATCTTTCGTATACTTAGCTATGTTATGGGGGTATAGCTCAGCTGGGAGAGCGCTTGAATGGCATTCAAGAGGTCAGCGGTTCGATCCCGCTTATCTCCACCACAAAAAACGCCCGCAGGCATTGCCTGTAGGGCGTTTTCGCATTGTGCAACAGAGTGCAGACGCCAGCATCCTGTCTGTTTCGTCATTTGCCTGCATATCGCCACCGCTATACGATGTCACAAATATATTTTATCTCGCAATCGAGCGCCGCCACCTCCCTACAATAAAAAAGATACCAAAACATGCCGCACGGCACATCTTGATATCTTCTTTACGCGAACGAGATTTTTGCGCACAAAAAAATCCGCCCTCACGGTTACGGATATATTTGACTGGTGCCGGAGAAGGGACTTGAACCCCCACGGTGTTACCCGCCTGATTTTGAGTCAGGTGCGTCTGCCAATTCCGCCACTCCGGCTTTATCTGTCAACGATAAAATCATATCATATTTCAGTAGGCGAGTCAACCGATTCGTTCAGTTTTCCTGTACTATTTTTTCGACTTCCGGCAGCTTGGCCACGTCGGTTGTTTCCCACTGCAAAGGCACAACGGTCAAGTATCCTTGATGCAACCAATGTACGTCCGTATCGGGTGCGCCGGTGGTCACATACTCGCCCGCCACATGATAATAAATCTGCCCGTCTTCATCCAGCAACGGACTGATGGCGTTGCGGTAGTGTTGTTGGCCGACACGGCATACTTTCAGCCGCTCCCAGCCGATGTCGACAATATCGGGAATATTCAGATTAAGCAAGCCGTCATACCGACCCTCTACGAATACGCGTTGAACGAAGTCCCGAACAAAGGGCACCGCCCGTTCCAAAAAATCTTCGTCCATGTAGGTACCGGAGACAGCCAATGACGGTATCCCGAGCAGATGCCCTTCGAGTGCGCCCGCCACCGTCCCGGAATAAATGACATCGCTTCCCGAGTTGTAGCCGTTGTTGATTCCGGATACGACCAAGTCGGGTTTGTCATCCTCCAGCAGGTAGGCCAAGCCGAACTTGGCACAGTCGGCGGTCGTGCCGGTAAACGAATACGCCGTCAAATTCGCCACGCCGGGAAAGTATTCTTTCAAATACAACCGCTCGCGCAAGGTCAACGACGATGAGCACGAACTGCGTTCCCGATCGGGTGCCACCACGGTGACACGGCCGACATGCTTGGCCAACTCCCGCGCCAAGCGTTGTAGCCCGATGGCCTGAATGCCGTCATCGTTGGTCATGAAAATATGCATAGTTACTCCTGTTTTTTCTCACCCAAATGCAAGGCCACATCTTTTAGCGAGATACTGCGTGTATGCTGCGTGTGGCTCCATTCTTTTTTGTGCCGGTCGATAAAGCCGAGGAACGTAATCGGTACCCATGAGTACAAAAACAGCGGATACAGGGGCAGGTAGACCCACACGCCCCACGGCACTTTGATTTTCCACAGGACTATCACCGGCAGCAGGTACTGGATAATCCCCAGCGCTGTCCAAAATTCAATCGGCAACAGGACACCGTTGTACAAAAACGTCGTGAAGAACGGTGTATACAAATTTACATACGAGGCCAGCAGGAACAAGGTCGAGATCAGCATGAAGTACGGCTGCGAGAGTTGCATGATGCCGTCCAGCTGGCGGATGTTCGCGCGTTGTAATCCGCGCACCAAGAGCCGCGGAATATAGCGCCCCGCACAGTCAAAATGCCCTTGCGCCCAACGCTTGCGTTGGTGCCATGACTGCATAAAGGTCAGCGGTTTTTCGTCATAGACGATGGCATCGTGCGCCCACGTCGTGCGGACGTTGCCCTCATACAGTACTTTCATGGAAAATTCCATATCTTCGGTCAGACAGTTGCAGCCCCAGCCGAACCGCCGGATAATCGCTGTCGAGATGCACATCCCCGTACCGCCCAATGCGGTCGACAGACCCAAGTTGTACTTGCCCAAATGCCACAGATGGTTGACCACCCAAAACGCCATGGCAAAGGTCGCCGATACCCAGGTGTCGCGCGGATTTTTCGCGCTGAGATAGCCTTGGATGACGACTTCGCCCTTGCAGAGCCGACTGTTCATTTCCGTCAGGAAGTCGAGATGAACGAGGTTGTCCGCGTCAAAGACGCAAAACGCATCATATTCGACATCCAAATCGAGCACCCGCCGAAACATCCAATCCATCGCGTAGCCTTTGCCGACCAACTCCCGATTGAAACGCTCATGGACGATAGCGCCGTGCGCACGCGCCAGTTCGGCGGTGCTGTCGGTACAGTTGTCCGCGACGACATAAACGTCGTACAGTTCTCGCGGGTAGTTGAGCATGTAGAGATTGTCAATCAATTCTCCCAATACTTGCTCTTCATTATGCGCCGCAATAATCAGCGCAAAACGCTTTTCCGGGGTGGTGATTTTGGTTTCCCGCTTGCGCCACAATCCGAACATCGCCAATAGAAAATAATAGAACGTAAAGAAAATGACGATGATTTGAATGGGTATCATGATGATATCCATAATATACATAGCATCTACTCCTATGCCTTACGGCAATGCACCCGTCCGGCGCGGCGCACACATCGGTGCACGCCGCTACCGCTCAATGCGCCAAACGGTTCCAGCAGGTATTCAACAGACCGAAAATAAAGTACATCAAAAACGGCACAAAAGGCCACAGCGCCACATTCCACCACAGCAGGCAAAAGCCGACGGCGACCGTCGCCGCAATCGCTTTTTTCTGCAACGGATCGGGACTTTTTTCTTTGAAATTCGGGTAATGGACGGCAGAGACCATCATCCACGCAATCCACATCGCCATCGGGGCGACAATCCATTCCGACAGGCGCACGCCGCTCAAGACATAGGTCGCGGCCAGGCATCCGGCCGTCGGTATCGGCAAACCCATAAAAAAGCCGTGAATCGTATCGGTACTCAAGTTGAATCGTGCCAGCCGCATCGCGCCGCAGACCGCATACATCACCGCGGCGGCAATTCCCAACGCACTGACCGCATGCAGCTGCCAACTGTACAGCAAGATCCCCGGCGCCACCCCGAACGATACCACGTCGCAGAGCGAATCGAGCTCGCGCCCGAAATCATTGGCCACGCCGAAATGCCGCGCGACACGTCCGTCCATCGCGTCAAACACCAACGCCGCCAAGATGGCCGCGGCCGCGCCGGTATATTCTCCGTGCATCGTACACACGAGCGACAGCGTCCCGCAAATAATATTGCCCGCCGTGCAGGCATTGGCCAAGTAGCGTTTACTCATTCCGTATCCTCCCGATGACGGTCTCGCCCCCGACGACCTTGTCGCCCTTGCGGACACAGACCTCGACCGATTGCGGCAAAAAGACCTCCGTGCAGGAGCCGAATTTAATCATACCGTACAACTCCCCTTTCTCGAGATGGTCGCCCAATTTTTTCCACGACACAATCCGTCGTGCCAAAATCCCCGCAATCTGCGTAACGACAACCGTCAGACGCTCATTGACCAGGGCAATGGTATGCCGTTCATTTTCAAAACCGACCGTCTTTTGGTATGCCGGACGAAATCCGCCGACCGTATATTGTCTGAATTTGATTTCGCCGGCAATCGGGGTACGATTGACATGTACATCGAATACCGACAGGAAAATCGTCACCTTGCGGCACGGTTCTCCCATAAACAGTTCTTCCGTCGCTATCTCGACCGCCATGACACGGCCGTCCGCCGGCGACACGATGACGTCGGGATCGGTCGGCACGACACGCGCGGGCGAACGAAAGAAAAAGATAAAAAACAACGTCAGCACGGCGGGCGGTATCGCCCAGTACCGGCCGATTCCCGCACCGACGAGCAAGGTAACGACCAACGCCGCGCCGATAAACGGAAACCCTTCCTTGACGATTCGAATCCCCACCGCTCAACCTCCCCTGCGGTTATTACGCCGTTTCGCCTCGCGGCGAACGGCATAGATAAATTGCGGCAAGACGGCCATACGTTTCCAGCGGCTCGGCTGTTTGTACACCCGATAGAGCCACTCCAAGCGATGTCGCTGCATCCACAACGGCGCCCGCCGCAAATGACCGGCCAGCACGTCAAACGAACCGCCGACACAAACGGCGGTCACGCCCGGCAACGATGCCCGTCGGGCACACGCCCAGCATTCCTGTTTGGGTGCGCCCAGCCCCACGAACAGATAGCGCGCGCCGCTCTCGCGAATCGTCGCCACAATGGATTCCGTCTCGTCGTCCTGAAAATACCCGTCACGCACACCCGCGACAACCAATCCCGGCACGCTTTGCCGCAATTTCTCGGCCGCGGTTTGTGCCACACCGGGCTTGCCGCCGAGAAAATATACACGTTCCTGCCGCGCCGCCGCCCGCGCAATGAGCGCCGTCATAAAATCAATCCCCGCCACCCGTTCGGGAAACGGTGTGCCGAGCACCTGCCCCGCCCAGACGACGCCCGCGCCGTCCGGCAACACCAAATCCGCCTGCCGCAACGCCTCTGCCAACTGCATATCGACCTGCGCCCGCATGACGATTTCCGCATTGACCGTCGCGATATAGCGACCCTCTTTTGCGTCATGCCATGCGGTCACTCGTGACAACGCGTCCGCCTCCGAGAGCGGATGAATCCCCACTCCCAGTACGGACACGCGCTGTTCTTGTACTTGTTGTACTTGCATCAGTTCATACTGTAGTTCGGCGCTTCTTTCGTGATATTTACGTCATGCGGGTGGCTTTCAATCAAGCCCGCATTGGTAATGCGCACAAACTTTGTCTTTTCCCGCATCGCCACCAAATTCGGCACACCGCAGTAGCCCATGCTGGCACGCAGGCCGCCGATTATTTGGTAAATCGTATCGCTGACCGTCCCCTTGTACGGCACACGTCCTTCGATACCTTCCGGTACGAGTTTGTCCAGATTTTCCTGGAAATACCGATCCTTGCTGCCCGCTTTCATCGCGCCGAGCGAGCCCATACCGCGATACACTTTGTAGCTGCGGCCTTGGTAGATGACCGTTTCGCCCGGACTTTCCTGCGTGCCGGCCAGCAGATTGCCCAGCATGACGGCATTCGCTCCCGCCGCCAAGGCTTTGGCCATATCGCCGGAATACTTAATCCCGCCGTCGGCAATAATCGGTACGCCCAAACGTTGCGCCACCAAGCCGCAATCGTATACCGCGGTAATCTGCGGTACGCCGATACCGGCGATGACACGCGTCGTACAAATCGAGCCCGGTCCGATGCCGACCTTGACCGCATCCGCACCCGCTTCAATCAACGCCTCGGTAGCCGCACCCGTCGCGACATTGCCGGCAATCAGGTCGACCGTTCGGAACGCCTCACGCAACTTTTTCACGGAGCGGATGACGCCCGCTGAATGCCCGTGCGCCGTATCGACGACCAATACATCGACATTGGCCGCGACCAACGCTTCCGCCCGCTCCATCATATCCGCCCCGACGCCGATGGCCGCCGCCACCAGCAACCGGCCGTTGCCGTCTTTCGCCGAGTTCGGATATTTTTTCGTTTTTTCGATATCTTTAATGGTAATCAATCCGCGCAAATAGCCGTCCTTGTCGACCAGCGGCAGTTTTTCAATGCGGTGCTCGCGCAAAATCTGCGTCGCCGTTTCCAAGGACGTGCCTTCCGGTGCGGTCACCAGATTTTCTTTGGTCATCGCGTCGGCAATCCGTTTGTTCATATCCGTTTCAAAGCGCATATCCCGGTTGGTAATAATCCCTACCAACTTGCCGTCCACCGTAATCGGCACCCCGGAAATACGATACTTGGCCATCAGGTTTTCCGCGTCGCCGAGCAGATGATCCGGACTCAAGAAAATCGGATCGACGATAATCCCGTGTTCGGAGCGTTTGACCTTGTCGACTTCATACGCCTGCTCCTCGATGGTCATGTTCTTATGAATGACACCGATGCCGCCTTCACGCGCCATGGCAATCGCCATTCCCGACTCGGTGACCGTATCCATCCCCGCACTCATAATCGGGATATTCATATGGATATTGCGTGTCAACCAGGTATCGACCTTGACATCCCGCGGTAATACGTCCGACGCCCCCGGCAACAACAATACGTCATCAAAAGTTAGGCCTTCTTTGGCAAATTTGTCTTCCGCTAATTCCATGATCATTCCTCCGTATCCTGTAGTCACTCATCGTTCGCCGTAGTGGCGCCGTCATTGACCGGCGGCGGCGCACAAGCAGTCTATTTTATTTATTATATCATATCCGCCCCCGCTGCCAAGAACGAAACCGTCCCGCGACCTGTCGCACGGACGGATTCAGGTTTCGGGGTATACGGTCCCCATGACGACGCCGAGCTCACGGCACTCTGCCAGCACCTCCGCATCGGGATAGCCGACACCGCGTACCGGTGCATGCAAAAACGTCGCCCCGGCGGCGGCCAACTCCTTGGCCCACTTGAGCAGCCATTCGCCGCGCGACCAGCCGCACGACCCGAACAGCCCGACCTCTTTGCCGTCGAGCGATGGCACCAACGCGTCGGTGAACGGGCGCACCTCAAACTCTTCCACTTCTTCGAGCCCCATCGCGGGCGCGCCGAGTATAATCCGATCATAGGTGGCGATATCGTCCGCCTTGACCTCGCTCATCTCCGCCAGCAGCACCTCGGCGCCGGCATCACGCACCCCCAGCGCGACCTCCTCCGCCATCGCCTCCGTGTTGCCCGTCGCCGACCAATACACCACCGCTACTCTCATGTCGTCCTCCCTGTCCTCTATACAAGAAAACGCCACGACATTCGTGGCGTTTCATCATTACGCTTCCGCCAAGGCTTTGCCCAATGCGCGGCACGCTTCCAATTCCGGATCGCCCGGATAGGCAAATGCTTTGACCGGGTCGGCAACCAAGTCCGCTCCCGCGTCCGTCACCCGTTTCGACCAGAGTTCAATCCATTCTCCGTCATTCCAAGCATACGAGCCGAAGATGACGACTTTTTTGCCGGATAATTTCCCTTCCAACTCTGCAAAAAACGGTTCGAAGTCATATTCTTCGAGTTGTTCGGCACCCATTGCCGGACAGCCGAGTGCGATGTACTCATATTCCGCGATATCGTCGGCCGTTACGTCCGTCACAAACGACAGTTCCGTTTCCGCGCCCGCGTCGCGTGCGCCTTCGTCGACGGCCTGTGCCATCGCTTCGGTATTACCCGAGCCCGTCCAGTATACAATTGCCAATTTTGCCATGTGATTGTTCCCCTTTCAAGTACTGAGATGGTATCTTGCCTCTATCATAACCAAGGGTCAGGCCCTTGTCAATTACGATTTTTGCGTTTGTCAAATGTCATTTTGAAAAATAGCGGCCGCGGCTTTCTTTGCGCGACTGCCATGCCTGTGTCAACGCCTTGGTCCACGCGGGATGGTGACCGTCCGTCACCAGCCAAAACATCTCGACCGTCGTCCCTCTGTCAATCAACCACGCGTGATAGTACTGGTCCATCTGCACCCCGTGTTCGCGCCACGGTCGCATCCAGCTCCCGTAGAGCACACTGCCTTCGGCGTCGGCCTTGGCAAACGGCTGCAGCCATTGCACCTGCGGGCCGCAAAGTTGCGCCGCCAGTGCCGACGCCCGTGCCAGCCGCTCCGCGCGATCGGCCGGTACCTCACGGCGCGTCTGCTTGACCGTGAGCATCGGCAAACGCTGTTGCCCCGCCGCCTGTACGACAGCCCCGCGCGACGGCGTTACCGCTACCCGTTCCGTCCGCACAAAGGCGGCATCCAGCGGAATCCGCGCCGCCCACGCATAGGCAAAATCCGCCTCGCGCTGCCCGCGCAAGAGGTAGTATTCACTGCCGTAAATCCCGTGCCGATGTAAGCGCGCATTCCAGTTTCGCTCCGGTGCCGATGCCGGCATCCCGACCTCGACCTGCGTACCGGCAGGTAAGGTCATCTCGCCCAGACCCGGTATGCGCCACTCCGCCGCCTGCACGCTGCCGACCAGTACGCACAGCGCCGCACACGCACCGATCCAGATCCGTCTCATGTGCGTCCTCCTCATGCTTTCTGCGCCCGGATTTTCGCCCATGTATCGCGCAACCCGACAATGCGGTTCACGACCGGATGCCCCGCCGTCGTATCCGTATCGATGACGAAGTAGCCCTGCCGCATGAATTGGAACCGCGTCCCGACCGGATACTCCAAAATGGCCGGTTCCGCCAATGCCGCCAGCACGCGGAGCGAGGCTTCGTTGACCTTCTCTTCCGGTGCACGGTCATCAGCCGTGTCCTCCGGACTGAAGAGATACTCATACAAACGGGCTTCCGTCGGCACCGCGGTCGCGGCATTGACCCAATGCAACACGCCCTTGACCTTGCGCTGACTGCCCGGCGTGCCGCTCTTGGAATCGGGATCGTAGCTGCAGCGCAGCTCGACAATCTCGCCCGACGCATCCTTGACCACTTCGTCACAACGGATGATGTAGGCGTTTTTCAAGCGGACTTCCTTGCCCGGTGCCAAACGAAAGAACTTCTTTACCGGCTCTTCCATAAAATCCGCCCGCTCAATATAGAGCTCGCGGCCGAACGGCACCTCCCGCACGCCCGCCTGCGGGTCGTCGGGATTGTTTTCCACCGGCAAAAGTTCCTGCCGGTCCGCGGGATAATTCGTCAATACGACCTTCAGCGGTTCGAGCACCGTCATCAAGCGCGGCGCTTTCGTCTTGAGGTCTTCCCGTACACAAAACTCGAGCAGTCCGATATCGACCGTGCTGTCGTTTTTGGCGACACCGATGCGCTCACAAAAATCCCGCAACGCTTCCGGCGTATAGCCGCGACGGCGAATCCCCGAAATCGTCGGCATCCGCGGGTCGTCCCAACCGGACACGATGCCCGCTTCCACCAGCCGACGCAATTTGCGTTTGCTGGTAATCATCGTCGTCACATTCAAGCGGGCAAACTCGATTTGCCGCGGATGTTCCTTGGCCGGCCAGCTTTCCAAAAACCAATTGTACAGCGGCCGATGATCTTCAAATTCGAGCGTGCAAATCGAATGCGTAATATTTTCAATCGCATCGGACAGCGGGTGCGCATAATCGTACAAGGGGTAGATGCACCAGCGGTCTCCCGTCCGGTGATGATGCGCATGCAGGACGCGGTACATCACGGGGTCGCGCATGATGATATTCGGCGCCGCCATATCGATTTTGGCGCGTAAGACCTTCTCCCCGTCGCCGTACTTGCCGTCGCGCATCTCCGCAAAGAGCCGCAGATTTTCCTCGACACTGCGATTGCGCCAGGGACTTTCCTTGCCGGGCGTGTTGAAATCGCCGCGATAGGCCTTGATTTCTTCACTGCTCAAATCATCTACATAGGCTTTGCCTTCGCGAATCAACTGCTGCGCATAGGTATACATCTGTTCAAAATAGTCGGACGCAAAATGCGCTTCGCCTTCCCATTCAAACCCCAGCCACCGCACGTCTTCCTTGATGGATTCGACGTATTCCGCTTCTTCCTTCGTCGGGTTCGTATCATCAAAACGCAAATTCGTCTTGCCGTGATACTTTTCTCCCAGTCCGAAATTCAGGCAGATACTTTTGGCATGTCCGATATGCAAGTAGCCGTTCGGCTCCGGCGGAAATCGGGTATGCACGCGCTGATCGGCATACACCTCGTCGGCGATGTCGGCATTGATTTCATTTTCAATAAAATTACTGCTTTTCCGCTCTTCCATTCTTCTTCCTCCCATATGTGCCTACCAATTATTAGTATTGTACCACAGCCGCATATATTTGGCACTTCATGAAGCGATTTTCGCCGCCGCATGCTATAATCAATCCGAATGAATCGGAAAGGAGTCTGTCTATGCGTTGTGTATCATTTACTTATTACGGATCGCCCGAGTGGGGTGTCGTCATCGAGCCGGACGAGACATCCGCGCCGGTACGCGCCGTACTCCGCGCCGCCGACCTGGAAGAACGCTACTTCATCCCGCTGCCGGCCTCGCTGGGCGAGCTCATCACCGCCGGCAAAGAGGGGCTGGTCACACTCGGCGCGGCCATCCAGCAATATCACGAAGACGAATGCGGGCACGAACTGGCGACCGCGCTGGAGGAGGTCACCGTCACGATCCCCTTCCTGCCGCCGCGCAATCTCATCGGTATCGGGCGCAACTATCCCGACGGACGCGGCGATATGCCGGCCGCCCCCGTCTACTTCAGCAAACCGCCGACGACACTGATTGCCTGCGGCGATACCGTCCCGCTGCACGGGGACTGCACGAGTGAGGCGGATTACGAGGGCGAGCTCGCCGTCATCATCGGCGCCGTCACCAAGGATGTCACGCCGCACGAGGCGGCGGCGTCGATATTCGGCTACACCGTCGCCAATGACATCACGGCGCGGGATCTGCAGCAGTCCCGCCAGCAATGGTTTTACGCCAAAGCATTGGACGGATTTACCCCGATCGGTCCCTATGTCCTGATCGGCGCGCGCGAGACGCCGTTTCATCTGACGACGCATGTCAATGACGAGTTGCGCCAGAGCGCAAGTACCGACGAGATGCATGTCGCCGTCACGGAAATCATCAGCGACCTCTCCCGCGTCATGACCCTGCTCCCCGGCGATATCCTCCTCACCGGCACGCCGGCCGGTACGGGCAGCGCGCAGAAAGAGCCCGCCTACTTGCGGGAAGGCGACCGCGTGCGCGTCACGATTGACGGCATCGGTACGCTCACCAATACCGTCGGCCGCTGACCGATATACCGACAACGCAAGGTAATGCGAATCGGCACGCCCCCTGACAGAAAACGCCACACAAAAAAGGACGGGATTCCCCGTCCTTTTTGCATGCACGCAGTTTATGCCCGGCGCACCGCATCGAACTCCGCCAACGCCGCCGCCAGACACGGCGCGGCGATACCGTAGCGCGACGTCATCCCCAGTATCCGCCGCACCGCGCCCTGCGCATTTACCCACATCTGCGCCGATTCACCGCACAGCAGCAGGTAGCGTCCGCCCGCCGCGTCCGCGACATCGGCCGTCGGCACGATATCGGGCGGCAGTATCTCCGCCAACGGAACAGCGCTTTGCTCCGGAACGGACGCCAATGCCGCCAGCCCCTGTGCGCACGCCGCCAACTGCGTCAACCGATACGCCTCGCGCGCGGTCGCCGCAAACAACTCCGCATGTAGATGATGCGCCGGCATCGGGCCCGTCAACCACATCGCCGCCTCCGCACGCAAGTCCTCTCGGTCCCGCCACGCCTGCCGCGACGCAGCCGCCGCCCACACGGTCGGCACCGCCTGCCCTGCCTGCGCGAGCGCGGCAATTCCCCGCAATAGCGGCGCCGTCTCTACGGCATCGTCTGTCCCTGCTACCTCCTGCCGCAACGCCTGCGCCGTCACACTGCGTTCTTCCTCTGCAATCACGGCCGCCGCCGTCGCCATGACCTCTCCCCAATCGACTTGTTCCATCGCTCCTCCTAACGCGCCAGCTCGGCCGCCCGCGCAATCGCCTGTCGAAATGAATGCGGTATCATCTCCGCCGTCAGTATCCGTCCCAACGCCCGTCCGACAATCACGCCTTTATTGCTGTACAGCCAGGCAAAATAATAAAATGTCAAACCGTCCGTATCGCGTCCCGAAATATTTTTCAACTTCTTCGCACCGAAATACCGGTTGCCGTTCGGCTTCCACTTACGGGCGGCCTTCGTCGCCATCTCGCGCCGCACCTGCCCGTCACTGCCGCCGATAAGGCGCACCACGGAACGCAGCTCTTTGAGCCCGCGATTGGCCAGCAAATGCTTCACCACGTCGAGCTCAAAGCACGGCCCTTCCGTGAAAAACGTATCCGGCATCTCGCCGACTTGCTCACGGACATCACGATCGTACAGCTTAACCGTCCCCAGTCCGAACCGGTGGAACAACTCCGCAATCCGCGCAATCGAGCTCTCCCCGCGGGCATTAATCAGCGAAATCCCCACATAATCGAAATGCACACCGAGCGATTTGCCGAACTCAAAAAACGCACCGTACTCCGTCTCCCCCTCGACAATCAGGACCGAGCGGGCATAGAGCGCCTCCTTGATTTCCGGAAAATGCATCACCAGATGCTTTTCCACATCCGGCGCAAAGGAAAATTCCGCGCCGCACGCCGCCCGCACACGTCCCTTGTCATCCCGATACAAGCGCATAATATAATGATAATCGTCAATCAGACAATCCGTCGAGTGCGTGACGATAAACAATTGCCCCTCGAGCCCGTCCACGCCCAAAAAATACGACAGCAAGTCGGTGACCAATCGGCTTTGATTGGCGATAATATCCCGATAAAAATGCAAGAGCGAACGCTGCAAAAACGGGTGGAGATGGATTTCCGGCTCGTCAATACTGATGACCAACGGCAAGTATCGTCGATGGCGCTCATCAATCAGCAGATTATTCTCCCAAAAGGCGCTGTCCCGGTTGCGCAACTCCGCCAGCTCCGTCACCAACTGGAATACCGCCGCGAGCAACATGCGAAACGTCTGCGCCGCTGCCCGTTCATCGGGGACCCCCGTATGCAAGTACGTCAGCCAGTCATCCGTCTGCGCCGTCGCTTGGGCGACCTCTTCCGCCCGTACACCCGTCCGTCGGGCCAGCTCTGCCAACAACTCCAGCGCCGCCTCCCCGCGCTCGGCAAAATACCCCTCAATCGACCGCTTGTACGCCGCCTGCCGTGACGGCTCCATCCCCGTCCGTCCGAGCTGCGACGGCATATGTGCCACATACCGCAACCGATGCAGCCAAATGCGATCGACAGGCTGCCCCGTCTCGACATTCACAATCGTAAACAGCTCCTCATCGGGGCGCTGCGTCACTTCCAAATGCAAAAAACCGTCCTCATCCGCCAACGGCTGTCCGTCCGTCAGCAACTTGTGCCGCGCTTTCAACTGGAGCGTCAGCCGCACACGAAGCGGCCGGCGCACATCCAAAAAATCCGTCGCTAAAAAACGCGTCCCCGTGTGCAAGGTGTGCAGCAAATCCAAAAAGTTGGACTTGCCGATGCGATGCGATCCGACCAGGTAATTCAACTGCGGATGAAACGCCATGCGCACATGTCGAAACGTCCGATAATTTTCCGCCTCTATCGTTACGATATGCACCCTCATTCCCCCTTCGTACCTTACCGCTATTATACCAACATTTATCTCACTCTGCCCGACCGCGGAATCGGCAAAAAAGATATTGCATCCGACCGATAATTTGCTATAATATTCACACACAAAAAGAAAGGATGATACTATGCATACATTACGAATCGGCATTGTCGGCTACGGCAATCTGGCGCGCGGTGTAGAACTCGCCGCCGCCCGCCAAGGCGACATCGAACTCGTCGCCATCTTCTCGCGCCGCGAGGGCGTACAAAGCGCCGGCGGCACCCCCGTCTATACGATGGACAAACTCGACGCATTCGTCGGTCAAATCGACGTCCTCATGCTCTGCGGCGGTTCCGCCAACGACCTGATGACCCAGGCTCGCGACATCGGGGCCAAATTCCACATCGTGGACAGCTTTGACACCCACGCGAAAGTCGAAGAGCACTTCACCGAGCTTGACGCCGTCTCCAAAGCGGCGGGCAAAGTCTCACTCATCTCCGTCGGCTGGGACCCTGGGCTCTTCTCTCTGCAGCGTCTGTACGGTGAAGCCGTCCTCCCGCACGGGAAAAACTACACCTTCTGGGGACGCGGTATCAGTCAGGGACACTCGAATGCGATTCGCCGCATTCCGGGAGTCGCCGACGCCAAGCAATACACCGTCCCGAAAGAAGCCTGTCTCGAACGCTGTCGCCGCGGCGAACAAGCCGACATCAGCGCGCAGGAATCGCATCTGCGCGAATGCTACGTCGTCTTGGCGGACGGCGCCAATGCCGCTACCGTCGAGCAGGCCATCAAAACCATGCCCGACTACTTCGACGGCTATGAAACCGTCGTCCATTTCGTCAGTCAGGAAGAACTCGATCGCGACCACAGCGCCATGCCGCACGGCGGCTTTGTCCTGCGTGTCGGGGAAACCAAACCCGCGGAGACGGAAGTCATCGAGTACAGTCTCAAACTCGACAGCAACCCGTCCTTTACCGCAAGCGTTCTCGTCGCCTACGCGCGGGCGCTGATGCGCCTCGCCGCTCACGGCGCGACCGGATGCTTCACGGTCTTTGACATTCCGCCTGCGTATCTCTCGCCCAAATCACCGCGAGAACTGCGCAAACTGCTGTAATCAACAATCAATAAAAGGACTTGCCTAGGCAAGTCCTTTTTTGTTCCTGTACTATTGTCCGTTTCCGTTCTATTCTTCCGTCCGTGCTTTGCGGCGCTGTGTCCACCACCAGAGCGCGCCGTAGACGGCGGTCACGCCGACTATCATCACGGTCAGGCGCATGCGGTTTTCATCGGCATTGACGAGGTCGTGACCGACGATGACTTCAATCGCCACCGAAGGCAATTTGCCGAGGAAACAGCCGATGATGTAGTCACGATACGATATGCTCGAAAGCGCGCCCAACGCCGTGACAAGTCCGTTCGGTGAATACGGTACGGCCCGCGCAATCGCCATCGCCCACATCGTGCTGTAGCGGTCGAGTTTGGTGAGCATCTTGTTTTTCGCAATCAAGCGCTCCGCCATACCGCGAAACAGTGTGCGCATCATCCAAAAGGAAATAATCACGCCGACCGTTTCACCGACCCAGGAAATCAAAATTCCCCATCCGATACCGAAAACCAATCCGTTGGCCGTCGATAAAAATATCGAGGGCAAAAAGCCGACAATATTGATAATGACATCAATCAGAAAGCTGACCAGCATAGCGGCCGTGCCGAAACTCTTGAGATAGCGCACCGTGCCGCTGAAGTCACCGCTTTGGGAAAGCCCCCAAATGGTCGGATAAAAGGCCGGATCCACCCAATGAATCCCGGCCAGCAGGAGGACCAGCAGTGCCAACAGCCCCCACTTGATATATCGTTCTTCGCGTTCGCTCCATTCCCGTTTCATTCTGCCTGTCAATCGCCCGCCTTTTGTCCTTTCGCCGCCAGTGCCTGCAGCACCTCGGTCACGGCTTTCTCCATATCCGTATTGCCGATGACCGCAGAGAAACGGACCGGCTGTGCCTTCAATTGCGCCAACGCTGTCGGCACGGGAATCTGCGTGCAGGCGGCGAGCCTGTCCAAGGTGCGATACGGGGTGTCCCCCGCCGCCACACCGAGTGCGGCCGCCACCGTTTCCGGGAATTTGTACGGATGCGCGGTCGCCATCACCGCCACCGGCCGGTCACCGACCAAACCGCGAGCACGCAGGCGTTCGACGACGCCGTACGCCACCGCGGTATGCGGATCGAGCAGGTACCGTGTGCGGTCATACACGCTCCGAATGACCGCCAGTGTTTCCTCGTCCGTCAGCCAGCCGCCGATGAAGTCCTCCGTCGCCTGCCGCTCCGCCGGCGTCAACGCCATGTGCCCGCTTGTCAGCAGGTCCCGCATCAATTGCGCGACCCGCTCGGTATCGCCCGCTGTCGCATAGTACAAAAACCGCTCCAGATTGGACGAGAGCAGGATATCCATCGACGGGGAACTCGTCACATGAAATGCCCGACGCCGGTCATAGACACCGGTCGCAAAGAAGTCCGCCAAGACGTGATTTTCATTCGAAGCGCAAATCAGGTGGCGAATCGGGACACCGATACGTTTGGCCAGGTACCCCGCCAGGATATTGCCGAAGTTGCCCGTCGGCACGGCGACATCAAAGGTCTCACCCGCCGCCAACTCGCCGCGTCCGACCAGCTCGGTATACGTGCGAATATAGTAGACAATCTGCGGAATCAGGCGGCCGATATTAATTGAGTTGGCACTGGAAAATGCCACCCCCGCCGCCGCCGCTCGGGCACGCATATCGGGCGAGGAAAACACGCGCTTGACAAATTGCTGTGCGTCGTCAAAGTTGCTGTCAATTCCGACGACATGCACATTGGCTCCGGTCTGCGTCTGCATTTGTGCCCGTTGCATCGGACTGACGCCGTGCGCCGGATAAAAGACCATGATGTCCGTACCGGCGACATCGGCAAATCCCGCCATGGCCGCTTTGCCCGTATCGCCGCTCGTCGCCGTCAAAATGAGCGTGTGCTCCGTATCTCCCAAATCCTGTTTGGCTTGCACCAACAAGTGCGGAAAGAGCGAGAGCGCCAAATCTTTGAACGCCAGTGTCCGTCCGTGAAACAGCTCCACCGCATGCATACTGTCACCGAGCGGCGCCGGCGAGATGACATCTTCAGTGGCAAACGTACCGCAGTAGGCGGCCCGGCACAAGCGAGCGGCCGTGTCGTCGTCACAGCCGAAAAACAGGCGGACGATTTGCGCCGCCAAGTCAGCATAGCCGCACGCCCCGGTCGCAAGCCAATCATGTGCCGCGGGCAATTCGCACGGCACATACAGGCCGCCGTCGCTCGCCAATCCCTGTACCAACGCCGCCGCGGCATCGGCTGTCGCGCCGCCGCGCGTACTGATATAGTGCATAGAGTCCTCGCTTTCTATTCCTTCATGACGACATCGCTGACCCATGTCGCAATTTCCTGCTTGTCCGGTGCGGGATGTTGCCGTTGGCGCACGACCAGTATATCTACCAGCGCACCGCCGCTGTCACGTGCCAACTCCTCGCCGCTGTGCCCCGGTCGACTGCCGCATGTCACCAGCCCATAGAGCCGACGCCCTGCCCACGACGCTTCCCGCACCCAGCTGTGCAACGGCCACGCATAGGTAAACCACCACGTCGGCACCGCCAAAATGACGCGCTCCGCCGTCGCCACGACATCCGCCGCCGGACATACCGCGCGGTGGCTGCCACACACCATCTCACCGCCGATACGTGCCACCATCTGCCAGTAGCCGCCCGTGTACGGCGGTGAGACCGTCAGCTCCGCAAGCGGCCAGCCGCTCGCCTCCGCCGCCGCCTCCGCCGCCCGCCGCGTATATCCCGTATACGAGTACACCACGATGATTCCGCGCATTTCACACCTCCGTTACGTGTTCTCACTATACCATATTCGTCCGCCCGCACCAAACCGCCGCCATCCTTCACGGACGTGACTTTTTCTCGCGCCGCAGGTACAATAATAAACATCCTGTTACAGAAAGGAGTATCCTATGCATACTATCGGACTTACCGGCACCTGCCGTCTCGAGGTCACCCCGGCACGCACGGCGGCGGCCGTCGGCAGCGGTACGCTTGCGGTCTGTGCCACTCCCGTCGTTGCCGCGGCGGCCGAAGGCGCGGCCGTCGCCGCCTTGGTGGCGCACCTTGCCCAAGGCGCGACCACCGTCGGCACACGGATTACCCTCGACCATATCGCCGCCACTCCGGTCGGCATGACGGTCACGGCTACTGCCGAGGTAATTCGCCACGAGGGACGCACTTACGAATTTCGCTTTTCCTGTTGTGATGAATCCGGAGAAATCGCCCGCGGGACGCATACCCGCGTCGAGGTCGACAGTGAACGATTTATGGCTAAAGCCGCCCGACGTTTACCCTGACCGCTCCCTGCGAGGCCGCCTGCGGCCTCGTTTTTTATTTGCCCGCATGCAACGTAATATACGTCAACTCCCGCGGACAGCCCAGACGAAACGGGAACCAATGCCCCGTCCCCCGTGTCACATAGCCGACCGAATGTCCTTCATAAAATACGCCGCGATTATATGTATAGAGCGGCAAAAACGGCCGCCCCATGATATTGATTTGCATCCCGTGCGTATGCCCCGCCACAATCAAATCCACCCCGCGGTCAAATCCGGCTTTGAGAAAGTCCGGATGATGCGCAATCAACAGACGAAATTGCGAAGCGGGTGCGCCTTGCAGCGCCGCGTCCGTAAAGTCGGCAATTTCTTTCTCCCGTGTCGCGGCCGTGCCGAACGGATAGTCCACGCCCGCCACGATGATGCCCGCATCGCCGCGGCGCAATTCGTAATGTTCGTTTTCCAAAATCCGCAACCGCGACGCATGAAGCGCTTCCGCGACGCGCGGCCGATTGTAGTAATATTCGTGATTGCCCCAGACGAAGTCGATTCCGTAGGTAAAATGCGCCGCCTCGGTATTGATGATGTCCGTAAGCTCCGCCAGCACCGCGGGATCCGTTTCGTCAATCAGATCGCCCGCAATGATGACATAATCCGCCCGCTCGCGCTTGGCGTCCGCCAATTGCGTCCGCAAATCGTCGAGACGATAGTAGGGACCGATGTGCGTATCGGCAATCAGGGCGATTTTCAATCCCTCAAAACTCGGCGGCAATTTCGCCGACATGACTTCCAAGCGTTCCCGCTCCCAGTGCAGATGTCCGTCCACCGCGCCGTATGCGGATACGGCAAATACCGCCGCCAGCAGACAAGTCGCCGTGATGTTCCAGACCCGCTTACCGCCGACAAGTGCCGCCAGACGCATGAGCACCAGCGGTATCCACAAGACCGACTGCGCCACGACCCAAATCGTCGCCGCATACGCCGCCACGACTGCCGCCGTCCCTGTCAGCGAGAGATACGCCTCCCGATAATAAATAAAGTAGCCGCCCCCCGCGACCGCCGCCGCCAGCCATACCGCCATGACAGTATACTTGCGCCGCCGCCGGCGCCTATCCCCTTCCGTAACGAGCGACGCATAATTCCACGCATTGAGCAGCGGAATCAGACCGATGACAAGTATATGAAACAACACCCAATAGTTCATGGTTCTCCTTTAGGCCAATGTGGCCGCCAACTTAGCGTGCGGCCCGGCCAGCGGTATGGTCAAAAGCTCGTCGCGCGTGTACCAGCATTCATCCTCCTGCAACGCTGCCTCCATCTCCCAACGGTACGCCCGCATCTCCCAAATCCGATGGGTAAATACATGACGATGCCGCCAATATACGCCGTGCGGTGTTGTCAGCCCGCGGGCAGCGCACAGGCCCGCCAGCGCCGCGGCATGCGTCCGTCCCGTCACGGCGGGAAATTCCCACATCTTGGCGAGCATCCCCGTCTCGCTGCGGCGGTGGAGCAGGTAACGTCCCGCATGGGCAATCACCGCCACGGCAACCCGCTCCGTGACTTGTTTCGTTTTCTTCTTGCGCACCGGCAGCACCGTTTCCCGACCCGAGCGGCGCGCACCACAATCGACCTGCAACGGACAGTCGGCACAGTGCGGTGTCCGCGGCGTACAAATCAGCGCGCCCAAGTCCATCAACGCCTCGTTGAATGCCCCCGGCGCGTCGTGCGGGATGACCTCTTGCGCCAGTGCGGTCACCCGGCGGCGTGTCGCCGGCTGCAAGACATCGTCTTCAATCCCGTACAGGCGGGCGAAAACACGCAGCACATTGCCGTCCACCGCCGGCTCGGGGGCACCGAACGCCAGTGAACGGATTGCGCCGAGCATGTACGGGCCGACGCCCGGCAAGGCCGCAAGCGCCTCGCGCGACGAAGGGATACATCCGTCGTAGCGGGCGACTACTTCCTGCATCGCACGCTGTAAATGCTGCGCGCGTCGGTAGTAGCCGAGTCCCTGCCACGCATGCAGGATATCACTCTCGTCAGCCGCCGCCACCGCCGCCGGTGTCGGAAACCGATGCAACCACGCCGCATAATACGGCCGCACCGCCTCCACCCGCGTCTGTTGCAGCATCACTTCCGAGACCCACGTCGTATACGCACTCCGGTTCTCCCGCCACGGCAGTTCGCGCCCTTCCCGCGCAAACCACGCCAAGAGCCGCGTCGGCCAATCAGGGCGCGGCCACATCGAGTTCCTCAATCCGCCGCAACCGGCACTCCTGCACGGTATCATCCGCCCCGAACACAATCTCGCCGGCAATCCGTTCGCCCGCCAATATCCGCGGCAGCCAGTACCGATCCGCCGCCCACATCTGCGCATAAGGCACCTCGTCCGGTGCAAACCAGCGCGGCTCCATCTCGTCGGTCAGTTGCGGCTCGCCCGTAAACCGGCGCAACAAGTAAATCCGTGCCGGATGGTCCTGCTCCGGGCTCTCGACAAAGGAAAATTGCAACTCCCCGCACCACGTCAAGTCCGCCGCCTCTGCAGTCAGACCCGTCTCTTCCATAAGCTCCCGTACCGCACAGGCACGAAGCGTTTCCTCCGCCTGCACCTTGCCGCCGAAACCGTTCCATTTGTCCGCACCGAAACCGCGCCGCTTGCGTCCGAGGAGCACCGCCCCGTCCGCCCGTAACGGAAACACTAACGTCGTCGGCTTCATTCGCGCTCCCGCCGGTGCAGTTCGTGAATAAAGTCCGCCGCCTCTTTATCTTCCGCAATCCCTTTGAGCAACGTCTTTTCAGAATTTTCCATATGAATCGCCGCGATTTTCATCGCACGGGACGCATTGTGCGCCGCAATCGCCTCAACCAGCTTGCAATGCTCTTCCCACGTTTCTTCCAAGCGTCCGGGATAGTGCAACGACACCGATCGGAACCGCAAAATCTGATCGCGCAAATTATGAATAATCTCAATCAGGCGGGTATTGCGACTGGCCTCGTACAGCACTTGATGAAATTGGACATCGGCCGCGATAATCGCCTCGAAATCCTGTTCATCCATATGGACGCGGATATCCCGAAGCAAGCGTTCCAATTCCTCGAGTTCCGTATCCGTGATTCGTTCCGCCGCCAGGCTCGCCGCGAGTTCTTCCAACGCCGAGCGGATTTCAAAGACCTGCGAAATATCTTTCAGCGAAATATCCGCCACATATGTCCCCCGCCGCGGAATCATGACGACAAATCCGTCCGCCTCCAGTTCCCGAATCGCTTCGCGAATCGGTGTGCGCGATACCCCCAGCTCATCCGCCAAATGGATTTCCATCAGGCGTTCCCCCGGGGCGAGCACGCCTTCCTGTATCGCTTGCCGCAGTGTTTCCGCGACCACTTCCCGCAGCGGCCGATACTCGTCCAGTGAAATCGGCTGCAGCCGTCGTGTGTCATTATGTTTCATCCTGTATACCACCCCTCGTCCGTGTACACCACAATTGCCAATCCGGATGCCGCTCCCGTACCCGCTGTGCCAGCAAGCGCGCTTCGCGGCGACTCTCCGCGATGACGAAAAATGCCGCCCCCGTCCCGCTCATCAGGACCGGACAGCCCGCCTTGACGAACGCCCGTTTGACTTCATCGAGCAACGGTTCTTGCGGCAGCAGCACCGACTCAAATACATTTCCCAAGCGGCGCCGCACCATGCCCGTCGTGCCGCCGTGCAGGGCATTGACCATGCCCGTGACATCGACCGTCCCCGTACGTGACGCACGGTCATAGGCCTGATACGCCGCGGCCGTCGAAACGGTCAGCGGCGGCTTGACGATAATCAATTCCGTCGGCGCCAGCACCGGCAATGCCGTCAATACGTCGCCGCGCCCCGTGGCGCGCGCTGCGCCGCCCTCCAAACAAAAAACCGTATCCGTTCCCAGTTCCCGCGCCAAAAACCGAAGCTCCGACGGCAACAACTGTAACTCCCACAATCGATTCAGCCCGCGCAAGACCGCCGCCGCATCCGCCGAGCCGCCGCCCAGCCCCGCTCCGTGCGGGATTCGCTTGCGCAAATGCACATGCACGCCGTCACGCCGGCCGGTATACCGCCGCATCAGCCTGAGCGCCTCATACGCCAAATTGCCCGGCCCGCACGGAAGCTCCAAACGGTCGCAAGAAAACACCGTATCCGCCGCGGGAATCAGGTACACGGAATCACTGAGCTCGACGGAATGCATGACCGTATCCACTTCATGATAGCCGTCCTCACGCACACCGAGCACCGCCAGCGCCAAATTGATTTTGGCCGGTGCCAATTCTTCCAGCATAATCCACTTCCTCACCTGGTAAAACGATATCGTTACAGGTATAATAGACATACGACAACCCCTGCGCCGCACTTGCGTCGCGCGGTTGTCACCTTCTTAGTATACTTGATTTTATTTTGTTCGACAATGAACCGCACGGATTACGGAAAGGATTATCATGAATCGCACCTTGCAAACCATGCTCATGATTACCGTAGGCTGTTTCATCTACGCCCTCGGTCTCAACATGTTTTATATTCCGCACAACCTGCTCTCCGGAGGGATGTCGGGGGTCGCCATCATCATTTACTACATTTCGGGCATCTCGTTCGGGATATCCAACTTGGTACTCAATATCCCGATTTTGCTCATGGCGATACGTTTTTTGGGGCATCGCTACACGCTGATGTCGATCTTCGGTACGGTGATGATTTCTATCGCCGTCGATTCGACCGCGTTTCTGGCGCTACGCACCCACATCAGCGACCCGATTTTGTCCGCCGTGTTCGGCGGTGTCCTCATCGGTATCGGTTCGGGGTTGATGTATCGCTATGACGGCAACAGCGGCGGCCTGGATGTCGTAGCCGCCATCGTCAAAAAATATTACTCCTTTGAAATGGGCAGCATCATCTTCGGGTTCAACGTCATTCTGATGGCCATCAGCGCCTACATCTTCAACTTGGAACTCGCCGTACTCACGCTGGCCGGCATGTACATCCAATCGGTGATGACCAACAAGGTCGTCGTCGGCCTCAATCAACGCAAGACCGCGTTTATCATATCCAACCGGCCCGACGAGATTGCCGATGCCGTCATTCGTAATGTCGGCCGCGGCGTCACCATTCTCCACGGGCAAGGCGCATTTACCCATCAGGAACGCCGCGTCGTCTTTGTCGTCATCAATCTCACCCAAATCGCCCGTCTCAAGGAGGTCATCACGACCATCGATCCGAATGCGTTTATCTTCATTACGCCGACCGCCGACGTCATCGGCCGCGGGTTTACCGCCCCCAAGACCGATCACTTCCCCGCGGAAGCGCACTACTACAAAGATGCACAGGGGCATCTGATTCCCCACCAAGATAAATTGGAACCGCACTGACCGTACTCGGCCGCGACAATCGCTCGCGGCTTTTTTCGTATGCCCGACTGCGCCTGCGCCCGATGTGCGGCAGTCCCGTGTCCCCGCTCATCCGCGCACAAAAAAAGACACCGCAGTGTCTTTTCCATTACTCAGATATCGGCCAGCACGCGGCATACCTCCGCATGGATGTCTTCTTTGCTGCGCAACTCTCCGCCCGTACTGCACGGAATGCGCCGCCACCCGTAGCGCGCTTCCAATACGTCATACGCCGCCTGACAACGACGCAAGTAGGCGCTGTCGCGTTCGTGAATGTCCCCGCCGTCTTGGCCTTCCCGCTCGGCAATCAACCGCGCCGTCACCGCCTGCGGCAAATCCAGCAGAATCACCGCATCGGGACGCGGCAAGCCGAATTTCGTATATTCCAAATCGTCGAGCCACGCCAGAAAACGCTCGCATTCCGCCGCATCCGCAATCTTCGTCATTTGATGGACCATGTTACTCGTCACATAGCGGTCGGCAATAATAGTGCCGCCGCTTTCATAAAACGCGCCCCAGTCTTCCCGATACGAGGCAAAACGATCGACCGCATAAAATGTCGAGGCGACATAGGCATTGACGTCTTCAGGACGCGTGCCGAACCGCCCCGCCAAGTACATACGTACCGGCGCGGACGCCTCCCCCGCGTAATTCGGAAAGGTCACCATGCGGGTCGGCTCGCCGTCACGCTGTCGCCGCGCCGCCAAGAGGCGCGCCTGCGTTTCTTTACCGCTGCCGTCACTGCCCTCCAGTACGATCAGCTTGCCGCTCATGCTTGCGCCTCCTTCCACCACGCCGTCCATTCATCGGGGCACAGTCCCGCGGTCGCCCGCCGACCGTCTCGCACCAGCGGCGTCACCGCCACCGTCGGATGCGTGCACAACAGCACGAGCGGATCAAAGCTCGTTCCCGCCGGCACCGCCTCGCGAAACGCGCGCCCGTCCCGCTGAATCGGCGCCCGCCCGATAGCGCGAATGATGCTTTCCCATTCCCGCTTGCCGGGTCCTTTTTCCGTCAGCTCCGTATATTGCACGGGAATCCGCCGCTCCTTGAAAAAGCGGAGCGCTTTTTGCGTGTCCCGACATTTTTTCAATCCCCAAATCTGTATCATAATGACTCTCCGCTGAGCCGCCGTGCCAGCGTCACCGCCGCGGCCAATTTATCCGGCGAAATCCGCGCCAACGCCCGTTTGAGCGAATCATGCAGCGGATACGAGGCGAGTTCTTCCGGCAAAATCCAGGCATAGGCGCCGTGCTCTTTGGACAGCCGCACCTCGCGCGAAGTCGTCGTGCACGCCATGATTACCCCCGTCAAATAAGACGACGCTGTCCGCCGATATTCCCACAAACCGATCGGCCCCAAGATATCGACGACAAGCCCCGTCTCCTCGCGGACTTCCCGCCGCAACGCCGCGGCAAAATCTTCGCCGAACTCCAGCCCGCCGCCCGGAAACTCCCACGGATGACGCCCCTCTCTATCTTCTTTTTGCAATATAAGCAAGCGCTCGCCGCAGAAAATGACAGCCTTGACCGACATTCCCGAACGCCCTTTGCGTATCGGTTTCCGTTTCATTCGTGTGCACGACTTTCCGCCTTGCCGTGATGACGCGGATTGCAACGATTCATCGCGACGTCGAGCCCCAGTTCGGCAATCGCATCGACGGCGGTAGCCGCTGCCGCAATCCCCTCTTGAAACGCCGCCGCATCTTCTTCCCGCGGCATCGCCAGAACATGGTCGATGACGCTCCAACCGGGTGCCGGACGGCCGACACCGACGCGCAAGCGGGGATAGTCCTTCGTTCCCAGGTGCGCAATAATCGATTTCATCCCGTTGTGCCCGCCGTCCGAGCCTTTGACCCGAATGCGCAACTGCCCCACCGGCAAATCCATATCATCATAAATGACATACACATCCGCGGGGTCAATGCGATAATAGCGCGCCAACGGCCCGACCGCCTCGCCGCTCAGATTCATAAAGGTCTGCGGCTTGACCAGCATGATTTTTTCACCGGCATGCAGGTACGTCGCCGTCAATGCCCGCTGTTCCTCTTTCCACCGCGTCACGCCGTGGCGTTCGGCGATAGTGTCCACCGCCATGAAGCCCGCATTGTGGCGACTCTGTGCATACTCGCTGCCCGGATTGCCCAGGCCGACTACCATGATCACAAGACACGCCCTTACTTGTCAAACAGTTTGCTGACGGACACATTGTGGAAAATGCGCATGATGGCTTCGCCCAAGAGCGGGGCCACGGACAGCACCGTCACTTTGTCAATCTGTTTTTCCGGTGCCAGCGGCAAGGTATTCGTCACGATGAGTTCTTCGATATTCGAGGCTTGCAGGCGTTCGATGGCGGGATCGGTCAGTACGGGATGCGTACACGCCGCACGGACGGATTTCGCGCCGAATTTTTCCAATGCTTTCGCGCCTTCGACGAGGGAGCCCGCCGTATCGACGATATCATCGACGATGACGCAGTTTTTGCCTTCGACCGAGCCGATTAAGTTCATGACTTCCGCCACTCCCGGCTGCGGCCGGCGTTTTTCGATAATCGCAATCGGCGCACCGACGCGATCGGCCAGCGCCCGCGCCCGCGTCACGCCGCCCAAGTCCGGCGACACGATCAGCAGGTCGTCGATTTCTTGCTTGCGGATGTGTTCCGCCAAAATCGACGCGGCCATGAGATGGTCGACCGGCTGGTCAAAGAACCCCTGAATCTGACCGGCATGCAAATCGATGGTCACTAGACGGGTCACGCCGGCCGTCGCCATGAGGTTGGCCACGAGTTTTGCGGTAATCGGCTCACGCCCGCGTGTCTTGCGGTCTTGCCGTGCATATCCGTAATACGGTACCACCGCGGTAATATGTTGCGCCGAAGCCCGTTTCAGCGCATCGACGATGATGAACAGTTCCATCAGGTTGTCATTGGCGGGCGTGCCGGTCGGCTGAATGACAAATACATCCTTGCCGCGGACACTTTCGTCAATCATGACCTGAATTTCTCCGTTGTTGAACCGACCGCAAAACGCTTGGCTCAACGGGATTCCCATATAGTCCGCCACTTCCTGTGCCAATTGCGGATGTGCCGTTCCCGTAAAAAGTTTCAATTGCTTTCCGTCTTCGACTGCCATAATGCATCTCCTTTGTCAGAATCCATCACGTATTCATCATCTGTTTCGTTTATTTTTTATACGTATCGTCCGTGACCCAGCCTTCTTTGACCAGCGTCTTGGCGCGACCGACCGCGAGCGCCCGTGCGGGGACATCCTTGGTGACGGTCGAGCCGGCGCCGATATAGGCCTCCGCCCCGATTGTCACCGGTGCGACCAGGTTGCTGTTGCACCCGACAAACGCCCCGTCGCAGACTGTCGTGCGTTGCTTGATTTTACCGTTGTAATTGACCGTAATCGTGCCGCAACCGATATTGACATGCGCGCCCATATCGGTATCGCCGATATAGCTCAAATGCGGCAATTTACTGCCGTCGCCGACAACGGAATTTTTGACTTCGACAAAATTCCCCACTTTCACCCGATCGGCCAGTACCGTTCCCGGCCGCAGGTGAACGTACGGACCGATCTGTGTGCAGGCACCGATGCGGCATTCATGCGCATACGTCCGATGGATATGCGCGCCGTCCGCCACCGTCGTGTCCGCCAGCTCCGTCGCCGGACCGATGACACAATCACGACCGACGACCGTCGCACCGCGCAGTATCGTCCCCGGCTCCAGTACGGTATCGGCGCCGACCTCCACCGTCTCATCGACATAGGTCGTCTGCGGATCGACAATCGTCACGCCGTCTGCCATCAGTGCCGCCAGTTTGCGTTCCCGCGCGACCTTCTCGGCCACTGCCAGCTGTGCCCGGGAATTGACCCCCAGCGTCTCTTGCGCATCGGCACACACGACTCCCGCCACCGGTGCGCCGGCCGCCACCAGGAGCCCGATGACATCCGTCAAGTAGTACTCGCCTTGCGCGTTGTCGCAACCGATACGCGCCAGCTGGTCCCACAATGCCGCCGCCCGGAAACAATATGTTCCCGTGTTGACCTCCGTGATGCGTTTCGTCGCGTCGTCGGCGTCTTTTTCTTCTACAATCCGCACCACACGGCCGTCCGCGCCGCGCACGATTCGACCGTAGCCCGTCGGGTCGGCCGGCCGCGTCGTCAACACCGTCGCCGCCGCCCCGTCCGCGGCATGTGCCGCTACCAATTCGCGCAGTGTCTCCGCCCGCAATAACGGGGTGTCACCGCATACCACCAGCACAAAATCCGCCGGTGCGAGTGCGTCGCGCGCCAGCTGCAGTGCATGCCCCGTACCGAGCTGCTCGGCCTGCAGGACATACGTCACCCTATCGCCCAACGCGGCTTGTACTTCGTCGGCACCGAAACCGACAATCACCGCCGCCTCCGTGACGCCCGCCTTGTCGGCCGCCGCCAGTACGCGCTCGACCATCGGCACCCCGCCGACGCGATGCAACACCTTCGGGTGACGCGATTTCATCCGTGTTCCTTTACCGGCTGCCAGTACGGCCGCCATCCATTTGCCCACGCTATTCCTCCTTCGTCCGTTGCAGTTGCGGCTCGATATGCGGACGCGTCGCACCGTCCTCCATCCCGTGCAGGACGAGCAGCGGCGTATACTGTTCCACCAGCTTGTGCGCCGGTTCGGCGGTGGCGACCAGCACCCCTACGCCGACCGTTTCCGCGCCGAGCTCATGCACCAGCTGCATCAAGCCCTTGGCCGTGCCGCCCGCTTTCATGAAGTCGTCGATAATCAAGACCCGCTGTCCCGCCGAGAGCGCACGTTTGGCCAGCGACATCGTTTGCACACGTTTCGTCGAACCGGACACGTAATTAATCCCGATGGACGACCCCTCCGTCACCCGACTGTCACGTCGCGCGACGACGAGCGGACGGTTGAACGCCCGCGCCGCCATCATGGCCGGCAAGATTCCTTTCGTCTCCACCGTCATGATACAGTCCGGACGCGCATGACGGAATCTGGTCATAAAAATTTCCCCCACCGCCGTCATCCAATACCAGTTGTACAGGATATCCGACATGTAGAGAAACCCTCCCGCCAAAATCCGTTCTTCGTCCGCCAAGGTCGCCGCGATACGCTCCAGCACCTCGGCCGCTTCTTTGCCGCGACGTACCGGCAAGTAACGCACGCCGCCCGCCGCTCCGAAAACCGTTTCGATCTCACCGAGCGAAAATGTTTCGAACGATTTGCGAATCGAAACCAAATCTTCACTGAGCGTCGATTTGGCAATATCAAAATACGCACAAAAGTACGATAGCGGTATCAATTCGTGCGGTCGTGATGTCAACATTTTCGTCAGCGCGGCAATGCGCTCGACTCGTCGTAATCTCGGCATTCTGTTCACCTTTCTTTCACCCTATAGAATACCATAATCCCCTACCGATTGCACCGCATTTCGACCGTTTTCGACAAAAAATCATCGGGACATTCACCAAGCGGTGAACAATCCCGACATGTTATCTGTTATGTTCCGTTTATTCCCGCACGGTGCAATACATTTCGCACCCTTTCTTCCCACGCACTCCGCGTCGCATCGTGCGGCCGACCTTCCATATTGATACGGACATTGCAGAGCGCACCTTCGACGGCGGCACGCCCGAAGATGACCGCGAGCTCCGCATCGGCGCGTATCCCCGCCGTCACCTGCGGCAACAGCCGCTCGGCCAGCACGACGACGGCCGCTGCCGTCTCCGCCAGCACGAGCGGGACTTCCGTCGCCGTAGCCGAGGCCTCGCGCAGTAGCGTGTCGCGCTCCGGCGCATCGGCCGGCTGCTTCCACGCCGCCATCCATCCGGCAAACGCCTGCGCATCATCCGCAATCAACGCCAACAGCTGCCGGCGATACGCAGCCGCCTGCGTCGCACAGTCCGCCATCTCCATGGCCACCTCTGCATACCGCGGATTTTTCGCCGTAATGCGGGCCGCCATCTCCGCCAGCGCCGCCGCCTGCGCCCCGACCAGCGCTGCCGCACCGCCCCCGCCGGGCGTCGGGTCGGCGGACGCCAAACGCTCCGTAAAGGCATCGATTCTCATCATCTCATTGATTTCCATATGTCTCCTCCGTCATGACGAACTGTCACTTCTTTGCTATACTATATAGTATCAGAAAGGAGTGGTATTGTGAAAAAAGTCATGGTTCTGTTAAGTGAACGGTATGAAGAAACGGAAGCGTTAATCGTAACGACGTATTTGCGGCGTGCCGATATTTTCGTCGACACCGTCGCCATCGGTGATTCGCTCGACACCTTCGGCGATCATTGCGTACCGATTCGCGCGGATAAATTATTCGCCGATATTGACCCCGACGACTATGCGGCGGTCATCACCCCCGGCGGTCTCGGCGGCACGGAAGCGCTCGCCGCGGACAAACGCGTCACCGACCTCATCGCCGATTTTTATCGGCAAGGAAAAGTGGTCGGTTCGATTTGCGCCAGCCCCATCGTGCTCAATGCGGCGGGCATCGCCGCGGAAATCGAAGGCGTCTGTTATCCCGGCTGTGAAGAACGGGTCGGCTTCAAAGTCACACACGAAGACGCCGTCTATGTCGATCGCAACGTCGTCACCAGCCGCGGCCCGCTCACGGCGCCTTTCTTTGCACTCAAACTGATTGAAGTGTTGGCCGGTCACGAGGCGGCGCAAGACGTCGCAGGGCAGAGTTTGTTCCCGCTGGTCAAAAAGACATTGACCTATTGTACCTGCTTTGACGAATAGTCACACCAGCAAAAAAGCTGTCCCGAAAGGGACAGCTTTTTGTATGGCGCCGTTTACCGTCACGCTTATGCGTTTTGTTGCGTACGGAGGCTGTGATGCCGACGTCCGTCATAGTTTCTCCAGACCACCCAGAGCGAAGTCGCGATACACAGCGACGAGTACGCCCCGCTGATAAATCCGACCAGCATGACAAGGGCAAAGTTTTTCGTCGTTTCACCGCCGAAGAAATAGAGCGAACCGACCGCAAACAGGACCGTCGTCAGCGTGTACATACTCCGCGTGATGCTTTGCGTAATACTGTCATTGGCCAGCACTTCAAACGAGTCCGTCTTGCGATGTGTGCGCAGGTTTTCACGAACGCGGTCGAAAATAACGACCGATTCGTTCATCGAATACCCGATGACCGTCAAAATCGCCGCCAAAAACGACGCGTCGATTTCCAATTGGAAGAAGGAGAATACCCCCAGCACGACGATGATGTCGTGTGTAATCGCCGTGATACAGGAAATCCCGATTCGGTATTCAAACCGGTACGAGATATACGCGACCAGCGCGGCAAATGCCACCAACAAATTCAAAATCGCGTGTTCCGTGACTTCCGAGCCGATGACCGCACCGACACTTTCAATCCGGTTGACGGTCGCGCCGCCCAGTCCCTGATCGACATGCGCAATGACCTGATTGGCTTCTTCCGCCGTCAAGTTGTGCGTACGAATCATGACCGATTTGCCGCTCTCGTTGTCCGTGCTGCCCGTCAGCTGAATCGTACTCGACTGCAGATTATCCTGCTCGAGTACCGTACGGACTTCAGCTACCGTCACCGGCCGATTGAACTCCAAATCCAAAATCGTCCCGCCGGTAAAGTCAATCCCCCAGTTGAATCCGAATAAAAACATCGACACGATGCACGGAATCATAAAGAGGCCCGAGATGGTAAACCACCATTTGCGATAGGTGACAAAATTACACTTCATTTCGCATAGCCTCCTTTCCGTGCGCCGAAGAGCCACGGGTTATGCACCACATTGGCATTGATGAGCATCATCAGCAAGGTACGGCTGACCGTAATCGCCGTAAACATACTGACCAGCACGCCCAAACCGAGCGTGACGGCAAAGCCCTTAATCGTCCCGCTGCCCATGACGAACAAAATCAACGCGGTAATCATGACCGTCATATTGGCGTCGAAAATCGTCGCAAACGCGCGCTTGAAGCCCGCCTGGATCGCCAGCCGCAAGACCTTGCCCGCGGCGATTTCTTCCTTAAATCGTTCAAAGATGAGAATATTGGCATCGACGGCCATCCCGATGGAGAGTATGACCCCCGCAATCCCCGGTAAGGTCAGTGTCGCATTGAGCAGTTTCAAAATCGTCAGCAAGAGCAAGACATACACCAGCAGTGCCACATTGGCGATGAAACCGTTGACCCGATAGATGGCCAACATAAAGAGTACAATCAAGCCCAACCCGATACTGAAGGCGCGGACACTCTTGTCCTTGGAGTCTTGCCCGAGCGACGGTCCGACCGTACGGACTTCCATGACTTCGACCTTGACCGGCAACGCCCCGCTGCGCAGCAAAATCGCCAAATCTTTCGCTTCTTCCAGCGAACGGTTGCCCGTAATGACCGCTTTGCCGCCGACAATCGGCTCATTGACGACCGGATTGGTCAAAATCTCGCCGTCCAAGACGATGGCGATGTGCCGGCCGACATTTTCCGTCGTGAGCTCGGCAAATTTCTTGCCGCCCGCGTCATTGAACTCAATCGATACCAGCGGTTGATTGCCCTGACCGAGTTCTTCCTTGGCATTGGCCAAATCTTCCCCCGACAGACGGACATTGCCGTCTTCGTCTTTAAACTGCAACACCGCCGTCTTGCCGATGGTCTTAATCGCCTTTTCCGGGTCACGTTCGCCCGGCAACTCGATAATCACACGACGCGAACCTTCGCGCTGAATGACCGGCTCCGTCAGCCCCATTTCGTTAATCCGTCGTTCCATAATCTTCACGACTTGGTCGACGTCCTGATCCGTCACGGCGTGTACATCCGTGTCCTTGGCTTCCAACACAATATGCGTGCCGCCCTGCAAGTCCAACCCTTGCTTGATGGAGCCCGCCAAGTCGCCGACCTTGAATACAAACAGGCCGATGATAGCCAGTACCGCCAGCGCAAATTTCAACATTTCATTGATGCGCATTATTTCCTCCTCTCCGCGCCCTCGCGCGGTGTATACCATGCCGCTTCCGTCACGACCGCATCCATCCGTGCGTCCGTACCGGTCAGCGGCACGTCATCGGTGAGCATACATTCCGCCGCTATCCCGACGCGAAACGCCTGCGTCTTAGGCAAGTAGCGGTCATAGTAGCCGCCGCCCGCACCGAGGCGTGCACCGTCACGGCTGAATGCCGTCCCCGGCACCAGCACGAGGTCGATTGCCTGCGGCGCGATGACCGCCGACCGCTCCTGCGGCTCGCGAATCCCCAGACGGCCTGCCGTGACGGCCGTCAGATTGACCAGCCGCACCGCCTGCATCACGCCGCGTTCGTCCGTCAGTACCGGCACCGCCACCGTTTTCCCTGCTGCCAGCGCCGCACCGATGACCGTGTCCATACTGATTTCCGTAGGCAGCGCCAAGTAGGCCAATACCGTCCGTGCCGACTGCCATTCCGGCCGCTGCAACAGGCGCTCGGCGATTGCTCGTACGCCGGCGGTATCGGCCGCCGCTTGCCTGCGCAACGGTAAAACAGAGCGGCGCAGAACCGCTTTTTGTTCCTGCGCCGTCGGTGTCTCATTTGCCATGAGTCGCCTCATCGTCTTGGGCCGCCGCTACTTCCTTGGCGACTTCTTCTTCCTCTTCTTCATATTGGAACTTGTGTACCGCCGCTTTGGCGACACGGATTTCCGTCTTCGGCGCGATCTGCAGTACGACAATCTCACCTTTGATGGCTTTGACGGTACCGTACAATCCGCCCACAGTAATCACCTTGCTGTTTTTCGACAGCTGTTCCAAAAACTGCTTGCGTTCCGCTTTTTCTTTTTTCTGCGGGCGATAGAGCAGGAAATAAAAAATCCCGATCATCAGCAGAAACGGCCACGCCGCATTGAATAAAGGCATGATTTCATTCATATTGTCCCCCCCTGTACATTCTTTTTTATTCTATCATAATCCACGCACGCCTGCACAATTATTTTTGTGCCGGTTTGCCCGTGCGTTCCCAGCGCTGCCAAAACGCCTCGCGAAAGTCCGCAAAACTATCCGCCAAAATCGCCTCCCGCATGTCCCGCATCAGTTGCTGGAGAAAATGCAGGTTGTGAATGCTCAGCAGACGGAATGCAAAGATTTCTTCCGCCTTGTACAGGTGACGGATATACGCCCGCGTATAGTGCCGGCAGGCATAGCAATCACAGTCGTCCGCCAGCGGGATGAATTCGCGCTCGTACTGTTTATTTTTGATATTGAGCCGTCCTTCGCGCGTCATCGCCATCCCGTTGCGGGCGACCCGTGTCGGATAGACGCAGTCAAACATATCCACGCCGCGCAAGACGCCTTCGACCAGACAGTCCGGCGTACCGACGCCCATGAGGTACCGCGCCTTGTCCGCCGGCAGCAGCGAGGTCGATACCTCCAGCATCTCATACATCAACTCATGCGGCTCGCCGACGGAAAGGCCGCCGATACCGTACCCGTCAAACTCCAGCGCCGTCAGTTGCCGCGCGCTCTCGCGCCGCAAATCGGCATACATCCCGCCTTGCACGATGCCGAACATCCCCTGCGCGGGGTGATCGTGCACCGCAAGGCAGCGCTCGGCCCAGCGCGTCGTCCGTGCCGTGGAGCGGGCGGCGTAGTCATGGTCGGCCGGATAGGGAATACATTCATCAAACGCCATCGCAATATCCGCACCCAGCTGCATTTGCACGCGGGTCGCTATCTCCGGCGACAAAAATTGTTTCGAGCCGTCCAAGTGCGAACGAAACTCGACGCCCTCTTCCTTGATTTTGCGCATCGCCCCCAGACTGAACACCTGAAAGCCGCCGCTGTCGGTGAGCATGGCCCGCGGCCATTGCATAAAGCGATGCAGGCCGCCCGCCTCGGCGACCAAGTCCGCGCCCGGACGCAAAAAGAGGTGGTACGTATTGGCGAGGATAATCCCCGCACCGGTCGCCGCCACCTCTTCCGGCGCCAGGGTTTTGACCGTCGCCTGCGTGCCGACCGGCATAAACATCGGTGTCGGATACGTCCCGTGCGGGGTGTGCAGAAGTCCTGCCCGTGCCCCCGTTTGCGCATCCGTATGTACTGCTTCATATCGTATGACTGCCATATCGGTTACCTGATCCACATCGCATCGCCGAAACTGAAGAACCGATACTCTGCCGCCACCGCTTCCCGATACGCCGCCAGTACGTGTTCCTTGCCCGCAAATGCACTAATCATCATCAACAACGTCGACTGCGGCAAGTGAAAATTCGTCACCATCGCATCGACCATCCGAAATGTATATCCCGGATAAATAAATAATTCCGTCGTCCCCGTGCCGGCCTTGAGCGTGCCGTCCGCACCGGCGGACTCCAGCGTCCGCACCGAGGTCGTACCGACCGCCACAATGCGTCGTCCTTCCGCCTTGGCGCGATTGACCACCACCGCCGTCTCCTCGCTGACCGCATAGGTCTCTTCGTGCATCGTGTGGTCTTCGATCCGCTCCACGCTCACCGGCCGAAACGTCCCCAAGCCGACATGCAGCGTCACGTAGCGGATATCCGCACCGCGCGCCGTGAGCGCTTGCAATACCTCCGGCGTAAAATGCAACCCCGCCGTCGGCGCCGCCGCCGAACCGTCGACTGCGGAATATACCGTCTGGTAGCGTTCCCGATTTTCCAACCGCTGATGGATATACGGCGGGAGCGGCATTTCTCCGACCGCCTCGAGATGCGCCTTAAAGTCACCCGTATACGTAAACTGCACCACGCGGCCGCCGAAATCCGTGCGGTCTTCTACGACCGCCGTCAGTCCGTCGCCGAAAGACAGTTCCGTCCCCGGCAAGGCTTTCTTGCCCGGCTTGACCAAGACCTCCCAGCGATCGCTCCCCAGCGGGTGCAAGAGCAGGACTTCCACCCGGCCGCCCGTCGGCCGCGTACCGTACAAACGCGCCGGCAACACGCGGGTATTGTTGAATACCCACACATCCCCCTCGCGCACCTCCGCCAAAATATCCCGAAACGTCCCCTGCGTCGTTGCGCCCGTCCGCCGATCCAACGTCAACAGCCGCGAGGCGTCACGCGGCTCGATCGGTGTCTGTGCGATCCGCTCGGGCGGCAATACATAATCAAATTCCCGTACGTCCATTCGATCCCTTCTCAATACCAGTTTTTCAATTCCGTATTTCGATAAAAATGCGCCAATATCGTGCGGTAGTACAAGTCGTCGTCATCCCGATTTTGCGCCATGACCTGCGCCCCCCACTGGGACAGTCCCAGGCCGTGTCCGTAGCCGTAGCCGACGACATCGATGCAGCCCTTCTTGCCCGCTTCGATATCAAACATCGTACTGCGCAAGTCGAACATCTGCTGAAACAAATTGCCGCTGATGATTTTCTTGCCTTTTTTACCCTCGATGACCATGATTTTGACCCGCCCCGATACGCCGCGGTCGGCTTTTTTCATCGGCGCTTTAGTCAATTTGGACAGTTGAATCTTGCGGATTTCTCCGACATCATAGCCGCGGGCTTTCAGCTCCGCCGCCAGCCGCGTCAGGGACACGCTCACCCGCCACGGCTGTTTGGTATAGGCGTTCAAGGGTTCTTCCACCGCCCGCAAGTACGGGATGGCGTTGCCCCAGATATTTTCGCTGTCTTCGGTATAACCGCCGCCGTGCGCAAAAAACATCGCGTCAATCGGACGGCCGTCATAGACCAGCACCTCGCCGCGCGTATCGTTGACCGCCTTGGTCGTACGCTCCGTCTCCGCCGCCAATCCGCCGTACACTTGCGACGCAATCGTATCCACCACGTCAAACCCCTGTGCGCCGTACGTCCCGCGATGCGCCAACGCATACGAACGGGCCGCCACCGCTTGCGCCCTAAGGGCGTTGCGGTACCACGACGGCGACACCTCTTTAGGTACTACGCCGTAGAGATAGCTTTCGAGCGGCACCTCATTAACCACTGTCACGCCGCCGGAACCGACCGTCGGAATCAGCCGCAAAATCCCCCGATACGGCGCCTCGTCATAAGTCACGACATCGGCATCATGCCCGCGCACGTACACCGTTTTGCCGACGGGTGTCCCGTTGACCTGCAGGACATCGCCCACACGCGTCACCCGAATGCTCGTCCCCGCGGGGAACGATTTCCACTTGCGCACGCCGTCAAATACCGTAAACGACCCGTGCGCTCCGACCGTCGCCGCGCTGACTCCGCGCCCGATACCGACCGCAATCGGCGGACCGTTTTCCGTCACAAACTCCTTGCCTACCAGCGGCAAGGTCTGTGCCCGTGTAAGCGCCGCCTCCGGTGTCGCCGTCGCGGTCTCCCGCCGCGCATCCGTCCGCCGCGTCACGCCTTTGACACTGCTGTCTGCCTTGCGCACCTCACGCTTACTCCGTTTGTCACGCGATGACCGCACTGCTTTTGTCGCCTGCGTGCCCCGCACTTGCGTTGCAATCGCCGTCTTGCTCGGCGCTTCCGGCGCCCCTTTGACCGAAGCCGCCTCCGCCGCGCCGTGTCCGATCAGCAACACGCCGCACAAGAGTGCGCCCAGCCATATGTTATTCGTCATAACTCATCTCCGCAACCATAATTGTGCCAATACGGTCAGCACCACCGACAACAATACGGACGTCGCCAACGGCACATATACGGTCGTATGGCCCCGCGTCCATTTGAAATCGCCCGGCAATTGGCCGAGCGAAAGAAACTGCCCGCCGAAATGCAGCAGTGCACCGACGACAATCAGCGCCGCCCCTGCAATCATCAGCATCTTGCCCATCCTCATTCCTCGCCCGCAAATAAATCACCGGCCGTCTTTCTCTCCGGATAGGGAATCCCCAAATGCGCATACGCCGCCGCCGTCGCTACCCGTCCGCGCGGTGTCCGATGCAAAAAGCCGTTTTGCATCAGGTACGGCTCATACACGTCTTCAATCGTCGCCGTTTCTTCACTGACCGCCGCCGCAATCGTATCAATTCCGACCGGGCCGCCGCCGAACTGCGTGATAATCGCCCGCAACACATTGCGGTCAATCGCATCCAGTCCCTGCTTGTCCACTTCCATCGCGGCCAAGGCCACATCGGCAATCTCGGCGGTAATCGCCCCGTCGCCCTGCACCTGCGCGAAATCACGCACCCGCTTGAGCAGGCGATTGGCAATCCGCGGTGTCCCGCGCGAACGCCGCGCAATCTCGGCCGCGCCGTACGGGTCGATGGCAATGTCGAGCAAGCCCGCCGCCCGTTCGATGATTTGCTGCACCTCCGTCGGCCGGTAATACTCCAGCCGATGAATCACGCCGAAACGATCGCGCAGCGGTGCTGCCAGCGCCCCCGCCCGCGTCGTCGCGCCGACCAGCGTAAACGGCGGCAAATCGATACGCACGGACTTGGCACCGGGGCCTTTGCCGATGAGAATATCCAGCGCAAAATCTTCCAACGCGGGATACAGGATTTCCTCCACACTCCGCGACAGACGATGAATCTCATCGATAAAAAGCACATCCCCCGGCTCCAGATTCGTCAACAACGCCGCCAAATCGCCCGGCCGCTCGATGGCCGGCCCGCTGGTAATGCGCAGCGGTACATCCATCTCGGCCGCAATGATGCCGGCCAGTGTCGTCTTGCCCAGTCCCGGCGGACCGTAGAGCAACACATGGTCGAGGGCGTCGCCGCGCTGTTTTGCCGCGGCGATATAGACGGCCAGATTGCGTTTCAAAGTCTCTTGCCCGATATAGTCGGACAAATGGCGCGGGCGCAGACTCTGTTGCCAACCGTCCGCCGGAAGCTCCTCGCGTCCGATGATTCGTTCTTCGTCCATTATGTCCCCCGTTTCTTGCCCAACTCATGCAACGCCGCCGTAAGCAAACGGCCCGTATCGGTATACTCCGCCGATAACCGCATGACGACGGGACCGACTTCCGCCTCCGTATACCCCAGCTGGCACAGTGCCGCCACCGTCTCCGCGACCGCTCCCGCCGCCGCGGGTGTATGCCCCGTATCCGCGGACTCCGCATCGAGCGGCCACTCACCGACTTTGTCCTTCAACTCCAAGAGCAGGCGCTCCGCCGACTTCTTGCCGATTCCCGGCAAATTCGTCAAGACCGCTTTATTTTGCGTGCGAATCGCCGTATAAAAATCCTCCGGCCGAATCGCCGCCACAATCCCGACCGCCACCTTCGGCCCGATTCCCGTCACCGTGCACAACAGCTCGTGCAACGCATACTCCGCTTCCGTCGCAAATCCGTACAAAAACCACCCGTCGTCACGAATTTGCAAATGCGTATACAACAACGCGTCCTCGCCTGTTTTGAGCGTCGCCCGCGTCGACGCGGGAATCCACACCCGATAGCCGATACCGTGCACATCCACCAGGCATTCCTGCTCCCACAACCGCACCACCGTTCCGTGTACATATCCGATCATCTGCTACTCCTTTGCCGCATGGGTTGCCGCTCGCGCAACAACGTACAAATCGCCACCGCAAGCGCGTCCGCCGCATCGTCGGGACGAATCGTCTCACGAATCCCCAAGAGCCGCTGTACCATCGCAATCATCTGATGCTTATCCGCATGCCCGTAACCGACCACGCCCTGCTTGATTTCATTCGGCGTATACTCACTGAGCGGCAGCCCCGCCATTTCCGCGGACAGTAAAATCACCCCGCGCGCCTGCGCGACCGGTATCCCCGTCGTCACATTGCGACTGAAAAACAGCTTTTCCACACCCATCCGCTCCGGCTGATACTGCGCAATCAAATCCGTCAATCCCGTATAAATCTTCGCCAACCGCGCCGCCATATGCAGCTGCGGCGACGTCCGAATCACGCCGTATGTCAATACCTGCAAACGCGACCCCGTCCGCTCGACCACGCCGTACCCGCAAATCGCCGTACCCGGATCTATCCCGATTACCCGCATACCGTCCCACCTTTACCATATCTGTCTTATTATACCACATCACTTTTCCGCCCCCCGCGCATCACCGTCACCCGCACGCCGCCGCGTGAAAACTGCGCGCAATCACCGCACCGCACGCCGCGCCACACATATCCGCACACAACTCCGCGCATCCGCACATCACACACACTACCACCGGCCGCCCGTCGACCCGCCCCGCCACGCGCGCCGTCCCCGTCATCCCTCACGTCCCCCAACCGCAACGCACCGCCGCCCCCGCCCATTACCCCGCACACCCCTGCGCTGCCCCACCCCACAGTCGCGGCCTGAACGCCGTAAATTCCCCCGCTAAAAATGAGGCCGACCCTGCCCCCGTTCACACGCTAGCGTTCCCGCAC
>CAMCNU010000010.1 GCA_945876385.1 uncultured Veillonellaceae bacterium
GAGAACAGAAAAGGATAGCATGTATGAACTGTCCGCAAAAAATGACCGACTGAGGAAGAACTGACGCTACCGGTCGAGATACCGAACACGATGACGGAAGCCGAGGAAGCGTGGAACGGACTGGCGCAGACAATGAACGAAGTGGAAGCGAACAGTCTGATGAACAGACTCAAAGAGTAGAAAACAAAAGGCCAAAGCCCGCGACAGTGCGTCGTGGGCGTTTTTATGCCCCGATGGAAGACCGCGTTGCGTTCAACGAAGGACTGCAAAACATCAATACTAGATTTGAGAATAACCGCGCGGCAATGGAAACCTATTTGCGGTTAACCGACAACGGACGTATTACAGATATGAACAGCATTACCGTCAAACCCGAAGATTTAGAATCTTTGTCTAAATTCAGCGGGTGGGGCGGAATGACAGACCGTCTCTATCGACTGGACGGAAACGCGCAGGAGTGGATGAGAGAGCATTTCACAGATGAAGAAATTACCGCAATGAAAAACAGCACGGATACGGCGTACTTTACGCCTCCCGAGGTCGTTAATTTCATGTGGCAGGCTATTTCTCAAATGGGATTGCAACAGAACGCGCGTATTCTTGAGCCGTCTATGGGTGTCGGTAACTTTATCATGCAATTGCCCGATATGTACAAAGACGGCGCACACATCACGGGTATTGAACTTGATACCGTCACGGGGCGTATGGCGCAACTCTTGTACGGCGCAGACGGGAAAACGAATATCCGCGTGCAAGGATACGAACAGAACCGTAGCGGGGACAATTCCTTTGATTTAGTCATCGGTAACGTTCCGTTTTCGTCTACACGCTTTAAGACGGGCGAACAACGATTCGACAGATTCAGACCGTTGTTGCATGACTTTTTCTTCTTAAAAGCAGTCAAACAGGCGCGTCCTGGCGGGATTGTTGCGTTTATCACGACGGCGGGTACGTTGGATAAGGCGGACAGCAGTATCCGTCGCCAGTTGGCGGCAGACGCGAAACTGATTGCCGCGTATCGATTGCCCGCGGGAACGTTTGCAGGGACAGACGTTGTTGCTGATGTCATCTTCTTGCAAAAGCGGGAACATCGAATTGACGATGTAAGCGGCGAAAAGTGGTTGCGTGCAGAAGTGCCTAATATTCTTGACAACGAGAAGTTTGGGGGAAACCGTCATCGGGCGCAAGAGGCCGTTAATGACGGCGCAATGATGAATGAGTATTTCATTGCACACCCCGAGAACATTTTAGGTAATGTATCCGCGAGTAAGAATTGGCGGTCAGGTAAATATCGTTTCACTGTTCAGGAAAACGGCGAGATTGCGCCGATACTTGAAAAAGCCTTGCAGGGGATTCCGCAGAACATTATTACGTCGCGCACACAGTCAATCCAAGAGCAGGAAGTCATTGCAGCGACGACAAACGCTAAAATCGGCACGATTACGGTTAAGGATAAACGCTTGTATCGTAACGTCGATGGCGCGGCCGTTGAGATCACGCGGGAAGAACTGGGGATTACAACAGACGCAGACTTTAACAAGGTCGCGGGATTGTTGCGTTTGGCACAAGACTACCGCGCATTGTTGGCGGCGGATACGGCAGGAAAAGACGCAACAGAATTGCGTAAACGGGTGAAAAAAGGCTATGAAATTGCCCGCAAGGGGGACAAGTCTATCCGCACGTCCAAGGCGTACAAAGCACTGATTAAAGCGGGTGACGGCAGCGTGTCCGTATTGTCGTCGCTGGAAGATGCGGACGGTAATCCGAGCGAAATTATGAAACGCCCGACGGTCAGAAAAACAGCGGTAATTAAAAATCCGACAGTTGCCGAGGCTGTTATCATGACATCATCGGCAGGCGATATTGACGTATCGAGCATTGCCGAATTGACAAAACAATCCGAGCAGGACGTTACAAAGGCGTTGATTGAGCAAGACCTAGGATATGTAACGCCTAACGGTAGCTGGCAGACAAAAGAAAAGTACATCAACGGGAACATTGCCGCAAAACTTGATGAAGCACAAAACGCGCTTGAGTACGGCAACAAAGATGTGCAGCGTAACATCAAGGCGTTGAATGCGGTATTGCCCGAACGTGTACCGATGAACGCAGTTACTATCGGATTTGGCGCGTCGTGGATTGAGACCGATATTTACCGCGACTTTATCATTCAAGAGTTGTACGGTAAAGACGTAAACGAGTGGTTAAAGGGGAGAATTACCGAGTCGCAAGCAGTACAGGTATCAATGGCGGGCGGTATTTGCTCCGTACATGTAGACATTAAAGCGTTGCCCGCAGGACACAATGCGCGCAGCAAGAAGTGGCATATTTCCGTAGGAGAAACAGCCGCGCAAGACATAACGTTCAACAAAGTACTGGCGGCAGCATTAGGAAACAAGGAAATTGTCGTCAACAACAAGACAAAAGAAGGCGGTCAAGTTGTTGTTACGTTCAATGAAGAAGCAACAGGACTTGCTAACTCTATGGTGCAAACGTTGCTTGACGACTGGCAGGAGTTTATCCGCACGGGACCTCACCGCGAGCATCTGTCGGATAGCTACAACTATCGTTTCAACAGTTTCTATACGCCTAAATTTGACGGCAGTCACATGACGTTCCCCGGCATGCGTGCGGAAATTGAGGAAAAAGAATTTAGATTGCGCGAACATCAGAGAAACGCAGTCTATAAAGGATTGATGCAGGGGCGCGGACTGTTTGCACATGAAGTCGGCACGGGCAAAACCTATGTTATGGGCGCGCTGGCGATGGAGTCAAAACGTTTGGGACTTGCCAAGAAAACATTGCTGCTGGCAAAAACAGCCAACTACAAAGCTGTTGCAGAAGACATTCAAAAGGAATATCCTGGCGCAAAAATCCTTGTAATTGGAGAAAAAGGTGATAAGGCAGGCGGTGAATTGGCGGAAGCGATGATCGGCGACTGGGATATTATCGTTGCGCCGCACTCGCAAGTGGGACTGTTCATGCTTTCTGATGAAGCGTACACCAAGGCGGAACAAAACGTCCGCCAAGAAATCCGCGAGCAATTGGAACAGGCGTCGAGCAACGTCACCATTCCGCCGGCAATTTGGGATTTGGTAGACGGAAAACTTGAGTCGACGGATAAAGAAGTTAAAACGGCAATCCGCAGGCTAAAGGGCGACAGTCTTGAAGTAAAAGAACTGGTGCAGTCATTGACGCGCCAATTGTCGTTGCTTGAAAAGTACGGCGCAAGTGTAGCTGCCGCAAAGCACATTCCTTTTGAAGACTTGGGAATTGACCAAATGCTTGTTGACGAGGCACATGAGTTTAAGAAACCAGGTCTGATAACGCGCAGTAGCGTAAAAGGGATTGAAACAAGCGCGTCGGATATGGCACTCAAGTTGCGAATGCTTGTTGAAAACGTTCAAGAGCGATTTGGGCGCGGGGTATATCTTTTTACAGGCACACCGATTACCAATACGGCGACAGAACTCTATCAGATGATGAGATATGTAATGAAGCCCGAAATGGAAGCGGCGGGTATTGCGTCCTTTGATAGCTGGTTTGCAACATATGCACAGGCCGACAGCGCGCTAAGCAAAAAGCCGACGGGTGAGTATGAAGACGAAGTGCGGTTTATCGGGTTCAAAAACTTACCCGAACTCAAGCGCATGTATGACATGTACTTTGACTTTGTGAAAGCAAACGAAATGCCCGAATTTACTGCACGCAAGGTAAAAGGGTATGCACTCACGGATGAGAACATTCCCGATGATGTAAAAGACGAACTGGAAAACGGACGAACGGAAGATGCTACCGACGTACCGTACCATAGGATTGTCAATGTACGGTCGGAAACGACAGAAGAGATGAATGCGTATACTAAGCGCATTGAAAAGGCGGCCAAGCGATATGCAGAGGCTTCTGGTGCAGTAAAAAAACAGCTTAGTCAATTGGGATACGAGGGTGAACCGCTAACCGCTATGCGCAAGCTTAGTCAGCTGGGGTTAGATCCGCGACTGGTTGGCGGGGCGGATTATGCAGGCTCTAAAATTCAAAATTGCGCGGACAACATTCTGCAAGAGTATCAGTTTCATGACAAGGTGAGTCAGGCGGTGTTCTTGCAAGAGGGCGTATCTGACGAACGTTCTGTTGTTGAACGCGGCAGTGACGGGTTTGCAGTCCGTGACGAAAATGGCAAGGTGCAAAAAGTAAAAGTTGCCGGGTGGAACGTGGCACAAGCGTTAAAAGACGAGTTGGTAAACCGCGGTATTCCCGAAGATGAGATTGTTGTTTTATCGTCCGACGCGGGTGCGTTGGCACAACTCAAGAAAGAGTACAAGCGTAAATACAAGTTAAGCAAGCAGCCGACTACTGACGACTTGAAAAAACTGATTGCCGAAGAAGTCAGTGAGTGCAAGGTAAAGGTTGTTATCGGTACGCGCTCTATGCTGGGTACAGGTATCAACATGCAACACAACTTGAAAGCAATTCATCAGCTGGATGCACCATGGATGCCTGGCGAACTTGCCCAATCTCAAGGGCGCGCCGTACGACAAAAGAACCAATGGAATACTGTTACGGAATATCGGTATCTTACCGATTTGGACGTTGTACGCTGGAATCGTCTTGCAATCAAGTCAAGCTTTATTAACGCAATTACTGACAAAAACAGCACGCAACGAACGCTGGAAATGGACGAAAGCATGGGGTCAAGCATTGGCGGAGCAGAGGGCGATATCTATCTCACGCTATCGGCCGCGGCGCAAGATAACCGACTCATGGAGCAAAATCGACTGGACAAAAAGGTCAAGAAGCTGGAAGCCGCACAAAAGGTGTTCTATCGTTCAAAAGAGTTACAAGAAGCGGAAGCCAAGCGCGCAGAAAAAGATATCGACCAACACAAGAAAGACTTGCAAAGTCTCAAGAAACTTGACGCGATAAAGAACGATGATCAGCTTGTTATCGAGGGACGCAAAGACGACGAAAAAGAAGTTGACGCTATCCGCAGGCTGGAGTCCGATATGCGGAAAAAGGGAAGCGACAAGGTAAAACTTGCGACCTACCGCGGACTGACCATCAGCGGTAAAAAGGTGAATTTTTCTATTGAGTTATACATCAGCAACGGCAAAACAGAGGCACACCTCAAAACAATTGAAGGCTCAATCAGCGCGTCCTCATTGCGTGCATTAATCAACAACGAACTCCCTAAACAGATTAAAGGTCGTGAGAACATGATAGCGAACGACCAACGCGCGATTGACACATGGGAAACGGAAAAGGACGCTAAATTCACGGGCGAAGAAGCACTCAATAAAGCACGGACGCGGCGCGACGCAATCATCGAAGATATCAAGCGCAATCCCGAAAAACCGCCGACGTGGTTGACACAGCAAGTACCGCCGAACTCGACGGTACGGATAAACGGTGAAACAACAATCATCCGTAGCTACTTTGTCGGCAAAAACAAAGACGGGGAAAAGGTGCATTATCTCATCGACGATATGGGCGATGCGTACCACATCTCACAAATCCGCGACTATCAGACAGGACTCAATCCGTACGAGGATTTTCTCAAGGACGAGCCGAAAGATATCAAGCCCGTAAAAGACGTGCAAGAAGAAACGACAGAAGAAACGACTGAAGAAACAGCCGAAGAAACGCAAGACGGGCAGGATGAAGTCAAGTATTCGACGGTTGAAGAAGATGAAACGCACGAAAAGACCGACGAAGAATGGCGCGAAGAAGCCCTTGCAGCGTCCAAGGAAAAGCTGGATAAAGACCAAGCGCGGTGGGCGAAACAAGTGGATTGGTTGGCGCGTACTCCCAAAAAACAGTGGAAGAATATGTACCTTGTTATGGACTGCCCTGTTGTGGTTGAAATGTTTGGTGCAAAGCGATTACCGGTGCGGATTAATGTTCGTGAATTAGACAAAATATTGAATTACAAACACGGTGAGCGTCATGGTCGTGAGGTGATGGCCGAGGCGTTGAAGCAGTTGCCACTTGAGCTGTCTAGTCCCGCGGCGGTAGTTGTCAATCGACAGAGGGGGGAGAACGGGAAGTTTCACGACGTTCCTATTGAGGACGGATTTTTAGTATTTGCGTCAATTGAGGTTTCAGGAAGTCCGATTAATATAGCTGTTTCTTTTAGCAAAATTGACGATAAAATCTATGCAAAAATACAAACAAACACGGGAGTGCGAGATTGGGCAGGCAAGTATCCGTTGGACTATAGTCATAAGGTAATAACTGTATCACCAAGGGACCACGTCAAACGTCTTTATGCCGCTATGCAATCGGGCAATTTGTTATATTGGAACGCAAAAAAAGGAGAATCATTGTTTTCAACAACGAGGGCAATTTTGACCCCCGCCAAGAATACAGATTCTCCTTTTGATGAATCAAGTATAACAAAAGATTTTACTCACGTCAACGAAAAAGATGACAAGGGAAAAGAAAGTGAAAACACAGCAGAAGATTTTGCGGAATTTGACAAGGCTAAAAAGGAAATACCCAACACGGTAAAAGGTCCTAAGGACTTAGAAGAACATATCGTCAATGCCTACCGCAACAGAAACGAAGTACGCTATTCTAACGCAATGGGCGAAAGCGAAACGCACAAGTACAGCGAAAGCGAAGTACAAGAAGCGTTTAAGGGACAAAACGTCGCACGAACGGATAACGGGTATGAGATTACCTTTAGCAACGGTAACAAGCTGGTTATTACGGAAACGGGCGAAATGCGCCGCCCCGACGGCAGACGCATTCGCGGATCATATCGTAAAGGTGAAATCACGCTTACGGATATGGCGAATCCGTTTACGCTGGGACACGAAAAACTGCACTTTGCCAAGGATTGTTTGTACACGCCTAAAGAATGGGCGTTCATCGAAAAGGCGACGCGCAAACGTCTTGCGAAAGAGGGCAACACGAATCCAACGGCACTTGAGATTGAAGAACGCGCCGCGGATTGGTATGCGGAATGGGAACACAAACGCAGTAAGCCGAGCGGCACGTTACAAAAGTTGTTCACTATGTTGCACGACTTTTTAGCAAAAGTGGCGAACCTTGTACACGGTAACGCTAACGCGCAATTCAGTAAGTTGCGCGAGGGCAAGTTGTACGGGCGCAACTGGACGGATAACAAGGGCAAACGACTCAAGTATTCGACGGTGCAAGAAACGAACGACGCGATTGTACGTACGTCCGAGGATATCCGCGAAGACAGCGCGGGACTGCTTTCTGAATTTACAGAGGGTATGAATAACGCCCTTGTGAAGCGCGGAATGAAAGCGGGCAAGGGCGTTCACGTTCGTGACGATATTCAGGCGTTTAACTGGATGTCTCATACGCTTATGACGCCCGACCATTTAGCTAAGCATAACGAAACGTTGCGGGTATTTACGTCACTGGGCAAAGACGCAAGTCGGGAACTGCAACGGTTGCGCGATGAAGTGGACGAACAGATTGAAGCAATCAGCAAGAATCTTGACAGCGATGAACGGCGCAATGTGTACAATAGCATCATCGAGCAAGGCGAACTGGACGGAGTTGAGTTTACCGCTGATGAGTTGCGCAAAGAAAACGTTGAACAGCCTGTTATTGACGCTTATTTAGCGACACGGAAACTGTACGACGAATATTATCGTAAAGTCGATGAAACGAAACGCAACATGACACCGTATCATCGAATTGTGACGGCAAAAGAATTGCAGGCACTGAAAGATAATACGTTTGTAGAGGGACTCGACAGCAGGAAACTTGCGAGCGGGAAATACGAAGTAAAATACCGCATTGCACAGCAATACGTTCACACTCGCGAAGAAATGACGGGCAAGAAGTTGCAGGGGCTGTTGCAGTCAAGATACGCTAAAGTTACGGAAGTTACAGACGAAACTGGCGCGCATGTAGATCACGAAGATGTAACCGCAGACGGTAGCTACCAAGTAAACTACACATCGATTGATGAGCCTATGCACAAGGTCAAAGGCTATTTTCATCACATGTTTGAGGATTGGTCGGTGTACGAAAAAACGACAGACCCCGCGGGTATTGAACACATCACGCAGGTAGCGTCTTATCGTAGTCGGCGCGATGCGGTAGAAGCGTTCAATAAAATGCAGGACTTGCTGGATAAGTCCCGCAAGGAGAACAAGACGTACACGCGCGACGAACTCAAGAAGATGGGATACGATAATGGCGTTATTGCCGCGTATGAAGAAGCAATGAATTCAGGCGCGCCCGTGGATAGTCGTGAATACGTTATCCGTCCGAAAACGTTCCGCGTACCCGGCAACGGTGGCGTTGCATTGTCTAATCTGAAATATGAACAAGCTATCCGCGCGATTGAAGATAAGTATGAAGTATCTTCACAAGAAGCGCGCGAAATGGCAAGGGGAATACTGAAGAAAAAAGCAGGTCACCGTTTCTTTGGGGCAACAATGGAACGAACGGGAGAAAAAGGCTATTCGCTGGATATGTTGCATGTATTGCGCATGTACACGATGCAGGCGACACGTTATGTTGCGCTGGAGAAATTCAAGAACAACGCGTATCGTGAATTTGAAAAGCTGTTTGGCGTCCCCGTTGACGAATCAAAAGGTGGCGGACTTGAATTTTATATCAAGAAGTACATCGATGACGTGAACGGCAATCCGACGCGGATAGAACAGTTTTTCAACGAAACGCTCAATTCGTTCACCGGCGGGCGATTGAGTCGCGCGTTGGGTACAGACCGACCCGCGATGATGCTTGCGAACAAAGAAATGACGTATGCGGCCGTCTTGAAACTAGGGTTACTCAATGTATCATCGGCAGCTATCAACTTAACGCAGTTGATGAACTCCGTAACGATACTGGGGGTTAAACCGCTAATCAAGGCACATTGGGCGAAAGGGAATTTCACGGAAGAAGAAGTGAAGTTCCTAAAAGATGTAGGCGTTGATACACAGCTGGGGTTGGAAACGGGTGCAGGGTATGACAAGAACCGTAGCGAAAAGATGGCAAGTTATGCACTGGCGGCGTTCACATGGTCGGAGCAAAAGGTACGGCAGATAACCGCGTTAATGGCACTGGATAAGGCGAAACGCGAGGGAATGTCCTATGCGCAAGCCGTGAAACTGGCACGCGATATTAACGACGAAGCTAACTTTGACTATGGTATCAATAACGCGCCGTTGTTTATACGTGCTGGCGGTCCTGTTACGCAAATGTTGTTCCAATTCATGAAATTCCCTGTCAATCAGTTGAGTTTCATGATGAACACGGTTCGACACGGAACAAACGCACAGCGAGCGCGTCTGATGATACCGTTACTCATGTCGGGTACATACGGCATTCCTGGTTGGGCAGCGGTCGTCTGTCCGTTCCTTGCGGCAGTTGTTGCGGCCGCAAGTGGCGACGATTACGACGATCCCGAATTGTATCTCAAGAAAAAATGCTATCTGTGGGCGGACGGGGATCCGTTCTGGATTGGATTTTTACAAGTCGGATTCCATGGATTACCCGCGCTTGCCAATCTTGATGTCGGACGTCGTATCGGTATTGGCGATTTTGGCGGTGACGTATCGAAGACGTTGCGCGGTCAGAAGTACGGGTACGATATGGGCGACTTTATGACAAGCCTTGTCGGCGGGATTGTGTTGCAATCTACCTTGCAATCACTCAAACAGCTGTCGTATGGCAACGAGATTGAAGCCGTTAAAGCGTTGTCGCCCGCACTCGGCAACATTGCACAGGCGATTGTCGGCGAGCGCAAAACGACGCGCGGACGACTTGCGACTAAGTACGACGGCGTAGGAACACGCACAATGAAAGCATTAGGTTTTAAGCCGCTTGACGAAACTGTCGAAACGGAAAAGGCGCGCATGATACAAGAAGAACGTTCAATCAAGAAAATGGGCGATACCCGACTGATTGACGAATTCATTCGTGCGAAAGAAGATGATGACACAGAAAGAATGGCGGAGTTGTTGGTAGAACTCAAGAAACGCGGCATATCCGCCAAGCGAGTGAACAACGAAATCAAGCGTAAAAAACAGTCACAATTCGAGCGAGCAATCGATAACGAGGGCAGCAAGAAAAGACGTCAGGCAGCGCAAGAACGGTTTAATTGGTAATAACAAGGCGGGGACTTCCCCGCCTTTTACCATTTTTATTTATCGAGGTGAGAGATGTTAGACAAGTGGCGCGGGCGAATTGCCCGAAAAATGACAGTACCACATCGTTGGTTTTATGCATTAACACTCATGGCAGTACTTGACGCTATCGACGCAGGCGAATATCTGTGTCGAGCGATGTCGGCACTGGCGCACAATTGGGAAACGAAAGCAACAGTTGCAAGCGCGGTTGCGGTAGCGGTAGATGGTATCTATGCGCAATTAACGGGCGTATACGGCACGATTGCAACAGCGTATTTTTGGGTGGTAAGTTTAGATGTTGCTACACGTTGGTTGGCCGCAGGCAATCAGTATTTATTGTTACACGACGTACCGCAAGACCGAATAACAACGATTGATAAGGTGCAGGCGATTTTGCTGGCGTTTAACGACGGTAAGCTAACCAGCCGTCTGATGATTGGCGGGTTTATTAGTAAATTCGTATTGTTTGGCATAGGCATAGCAACAGCCTATCATCTTGACAGAATGTTTCACGCAATGAGGTTACACTTGCCGCTTACTGTCATGACGTTTGTGCTAGGCTACTTTTGCTATCACGAAGCAATCTCTATTACCGAAAACTTGCGCGACGCAGGCAACAAGCACATGGACAAGCTGGTTGAACTGCTGAATACAAACTTGTATAACAAACTGAAAAAATAAGAAAAGGAATTGCTATATGAATACATTGACACTAGAACAAGTAAAATGGTTGGCACAGGCCGCCAAGGGAGAAATTGATACTTTATATGCACACTGGACGGCAGGAAGGTATGACCAATTCTTTGATGACTATCATTTGTCTGTTAATGGTAAAGGGGAAATTAGGTCGGCAATTACATATTTAACCGATTATCGTCCGGCAACGTATCGTCGGAACAGCAGAAGTGTATCCATTGCGCTTGAGTGCGCACTGGGAGCAAACAGTGAAACAAATCTCGGCGAGTATCCGCCTACAGATGTACAGATAGAAGTCATGGCGCAAATCATTGCGACACTTTGTAAAGAACTGGAACTCCCGATTGACACTCAACATGTAATGACACATGCGGAGGCGGCGGACAATAAAGACGGAAGATGGCCGCATGCACCATACGGACCAGACAGCACTTGCGAACGGTGGGATTTATTAGTGCTGAAAGAGGGCGCGCCTCGCTGGTCTGGCGGTGAAATTATCCGCGGCAAGGCGAGGTGGTATAAAAATCAGCAGAAATAGGGGCGTTGTATCGAAACAAACGAAAAATGGCATAAAATGACGGGCAGACATTATTTGCGATAAAGTTGTCATAAAAATTATTTTATGGTGAAAATGGGGTGTATTTTGTGGCCGTTTTTAAGCGAACGGGCGGCAAAAGTACGATGTAGGAAAAATCATGTATTTTTTCATAGGTGGCGAGGGTCGCTAGGAAAAAATAACGGTTTTTTCATAGGTAGTGACGGCAGGTGTTTCCAAAATGGAAATATCTGCTTTTTGATTTAGGGCATCGTTTTTTCAAAGCTGAACGTTTTCCAAAATGGAAACAGTTGAAAGCAAAATATGCAGATGTTAAAATACGAGCAGGTGAACGCGACAAATCTACGCGAGGAGTCGCAAAGGCCTTGCTTATCTATGCGAGCGGCAAGGCCTTTTAATTTGCAAATGTTGAACTTCGTAAAAATCGGGGCTTTCACGAAGTTAGAATAAAAGGCGGTGAAGTTGAAAAAATTAGCGTCGTGGCGGAATTGACTTGATGATGAGCAAAATGTATACTGATTTTGGTAGGAGGAGGTGAGACCATGTTGAAAGCAATTGATGTGGCGAATTATTTCGTTGATTCTTCCCGTGTTCTTGGAGCAAGAATAAGCAATATGAAATTGAATAAATTGTTGTATTTTGCACAAGGGTATAGCTTGTCATGTCTGGAAAAACCTTTGTTTGAAGAAGATCTGCAAGCATGGCAGCATGGTCCGGTAGCACCGTCAGTGTATAATGCATTTAAATCGTACGGGCCAGGTTCCATTGAGCACGTGAGTGGCGAGTATAACGTGTCTGTATTCAGTGATGAGCAAGTTGATCTGCTTACTGCTGTAATGCATAAATATTTTCGCTATTCTGCATGGGGGCTTAGAGAGCTAACTCATCAAAAAGGAACGCCTTGGAGACAAGTGTATGATGAGAACGCGCGAAATGTCGTTATAGAGAAAAAATTGATGAAAGAGTTTTTTGACACACAAGATCTTTCTCATGAATCGCGACCTAGCATTGATGTAGAATATATCGGGTATCATGATAAGAACGGCGTGCTGATTTTGCCAACGGACGATGCCGATGAAGGCTGATGTCTGGGAGGTTTGGTGGGTTCGTTTCAAGTATGAAGATTCAGACGATTGGAAAGAACGCCCGGCTGTAATATTGGACAAAAATGAAGCGTTTGTTATCGGAGCTAAAGTTACGAAGCACGAGCCGCGCAAAGATTTCCCCGGTGAATATCAGATTCTCCGATGGGAATCTGTGGGATTTGCATGTCAATCAACAGTGAGGCTGTCAAAACGTATTGCTTTATACGATACTGATCTAGTAAGAAAAATGGGCAGGCTTGAAAAGGCGGATATTGCAAATATTAAACTGTTGTTGAAGATGTATTTTTAAATAAATTTAAAGCACTCTCGAGAGTGTTTTTTTGTTGGATAAAAAAGCGTTTCTTTAGAATAATTGCTTATGTCATAAAATCGTTAAAAGATGAAATAAAGAGATCCCTTATTTCATAAAATCGGTAAATCGGTGAAATCTGACATATGGCAAATTCAACTTGTTTTCTATATATGGTATGTGAAGAAATTACACATACTATAAAAGGGGTGAGAACGATTGCAAAGAAAAAGATTATCCTTATGCTTGTTGCTGCTATTCTTGGCGGCGTTTTTATTTGGTGGCTTTTCGGCGAAAGCGGCTCCAGTAGTGTTGACGGCGGAGGAATGGTCGACGCTAACGCACGAATTGAACGCGCTAGAACAGAGAACGAACGAGCGGGAGAACTTAATCAACGAATTGAGGGCAGCGTCGGGCGGCTTGAACGCCAGCAACAACGAATTGAAAGCGGAAATAAATCAGTTGAAAGCGTTGCAGATCGAGCAGAAGCAACACTTAACGCAGACAGAGCGAGCCTTGAAAGAATCCGAGCAGTCGTTAATCAAGTGGAAAAAAGACGAACTCAAAAAGCGGACGAGCCTTGAGCGGAAAAAGAGGGCGTGGCAGATTGTCGCGATCGTGGCGGTCGTATACGCGGCGAGTAGGTGAACTGTTAGGGAATACCGAACAGTTGCGGGGCGCGAGCAAGTAGCTTTCGAGTAGCTGTTGGCGCCGACAAAATAGGGCGCGGATTTTTATGGTATAATAAATGCAGGCACAGGTGATGTTCTTGTGAAGGAAATAGGCTGGGTTCCCGAATGGGAGTAGGCGTTATGCTTAGAAGTCCTTTGCCCCTGGGGAGCGTCACCTAGGCGTGCAGTCCATGCGCTGGGCTGCACGTCGCCATGGATTTTGAGTGTGTGAAGTTTTTGCACAAAATGACGTGATATAATATAAGTGAGGGTGGATAAAGGATCCGCCTTGCCCGAATTCCCTGTCGGGCTTTTTTATTGCGCAAATGATAATGGGCAATGATTGCGCCTGCCCTTTTTTGCCCTTTTTTGTTTCTCATAAAGCTAGAACAATTGTATATAAGGGGTGGAGAAAACGTCCCTTCTCTCGCACCACCGTTGGCGATGCGTACATGGCCGCCGTCATCGCGGCGACCGGCGGGCGTCGATATCCCAGCGGTTGGTCGTCGTGCGCCAGTCGAGGTCGGCCTGATCGACGCGCAAGCGATAGACTTTGCGGTCGATGTCGCGCAGGTGTTCGGTGTGCGCGTTGGCGATGCCTTCGAGATTGGCGATGCGTGCCAGCGGTGCGCCCGCGTCATGTGCGCTGAGCGCACTGACCTCACGCTCCAGCGCATCGATTTGCTGCTGCTGGCGAACCAGCGCGAGGGAGAGCAAGGCCACCGCCCCGAGCAGTACGATCATGAGCAGACGCGACGACAAGAGCCGACGGTCCGCACTCATGGCCGGGTCGGCGTTTCGCCGCCGTGGTAGCGACGGATTTGTTTTTCCGTAAATTCGAGCCAGAGTTTGGCCGCATGCGACAGATAATGCCCCTTGCGCCAAATGGCATACAGACGGTGCATCATCGGCGTGCCGACCAGCGGCCGCACGGCGACGTCCTCACCGGCCTTGCCGTTTTCTTCCGGCGTCGGGCAGAGGCGCTCCGGCAAGAGCGCAACCCCGAGTTCGGCGCTGACCGTCTGGATCATGAGGTCGCGTTGCGCCGTTTCAAACATGACCTTCGGCGTGAAATCGGCCGCCTGGCATTGGGCGATAATCTCATCGTGCAGGTTGAAATCGTCACGATAGAGGACAAAACTGTCGTTGGCAAGCTCCTTGAGCGAGACAATCTCTTTGGCCGCCAGCGGATGCGTCGCCGGCAATAACGCGCAGACGGGGTCACGCAACAAAAACAGCGACTCGTAGTTGTCTTTCGGTTCGGTGCAGATGATGCCGACATCGGTCAGGCCTTCCTGCACGGCGATTTCCACTTTTTTCGAGCCGTATTCGTACAGTTCCACGTCGATTTGCGGATATTTTTTCTTGAATTCGCCGATTAAGCGGGCGAAGACTTTGGAATCGGTGATCGGCGGCAGGCCGAGATGAATCGAGCCCTGTTCAAGCTTGAATTCGTTTTCAAAGTCGGTCTTGAGATGTTCAAACATGAAGACGTTGCGCTTGGCGTGATTCAAAAACAGCGTCCCCGCGTCCGTCAGTTCGACCGCCTTGGCGTTGCGCAAGAACAGCGTCACGCCGAGCTCTTCCTCCAGCGCTTTGATGGTACGGCTGATGGCCGACTGGGAAATATGCAAATGCCGCGCCGCTTTGCTGAAACTTTTGTGGCGCGCCACTTCGGTGAAATATTTTAAATGATGAAAATCCATAACAACCTTCCTTTCCAAGCGTTGAGTACGAGCAAATAATGCATTATAATAATAGCAAGTTCGGCAGGATGGGCGCGAGGACGCGCGACCGACTTGCAACAGTATTCACTATCTATGCATTTGAGGAATATCATACCTTTATCTTACTATTAATTTGCGTCGATAGCAAGAGATTTGTCCTCAAACGAAAGAGATTGACTGACGGAAAGGGTGGTTGTATGCAGTGGAAAACAATGGACGGGAATACCGCGGCGGCGTATATTTCGTATGCCTTTACGGAGGTCGCTTCGATTTATCCGATTACACCGTCGTCGCCGATGGCGGAACTCGTGGATGAGTGGGCGGCCAACGGCGTCAAAAACATGTTCGGCCGGCCGGTCAAGGTGGTCGAGATGCAATCGGAAGCCGGTGCGGCGGGGATGTTTCACGGGGCGCTCCAGGCAGGGGCGTTGACGACGACCTACACCGCCTCGCAGGGATTGCTCCTGATGATTCCGAATCTGTACAAAATCGCGGGCGAATTGTTGCCGGGGGTGTTCCACGTCGCGGCGCGGTCGCTGGCGTCGCACAGTCTGTCGATTTTCGGTGACCATCAGGACGTGATGGCGGCGCGGGCGACGGGATGCGCGATGCTCGCGGAAGAAGGCGTGCAGGAGGTCATGGACCTCTCCGCGGTGGCGCACTTGGCGGCCATCAAGGGGCGCGTGCCGTTTATCAATTTCTTTGACGGGTTCCGCACGAGCCACGAAATCCAAAAGATTCGCGTGCTCGATCGCGAGCAGTTGGCGGGCATGGTCGATCGGGAGGCGCTGGCGGCCTTCCGTGCGCGGGCGCTGACACCGGAACGCCCCGTGATTCGCGGGACGGCGCAAAACCCCGACGTCTACTTCCAAAACCGCGAAGCGTCCAACCCCTACTATGATGCGCTCCCCGCCATCGTCGAGGACTATATGCAGCAAATCAACGCGCTCACGGGCACGGATTATCAATTGTTCAATTATTACGGTGCGCCCGATGCCGAGCGCGTCGTCATCGGGATGGGCTCGGTCTGCGACGTCGCCAAAGAAGCGGTCGATGTCTTGAACGCCCGCGGCGAAAAGACGGGCGTCCTGACGGTGCATCTGTATCGGCCGTTTTCGCTTCGGCATTTCATTGCCGCGCTGCCGCAGACCGTGCGCCGCGTCGCCGTGCTCGACCGGACGAAAGAACCGGGTGCCTACGGCGAACCGCTCTTTTTGGATGTACAGGCGGCACTCGTCCACGGCGGCCGCACGGACGTCGAAGTCGTCGGCGGTCGGTACGGACTCTCGTCGAAAGATGTCTTGCCGGAAGACTTGCTGGCGGTCTTTCACAATTTGGCGGCGGACAAGCCGCGCCACGGGTTCACGCTGGGTATCAACGACGACCTCACCTTCCTCTCGCTGGCGCGCATCGCCTGCCAGTCACCCGACGACGGCGCGATTGCGTGTAAGTTCTGGGGATTCGGCTCGGACGGTACGGTCGGCGCGAACAAGAGCGCGATTAAGATTATCGGCGACCATACCGACCTCTATGCGCAGGGGTACTTCTCCTACGACTCGAAAAAATCGGGCGGCGTGACCATCTCGCATTTGCGGTTCGGCCCGAATCCGCTCCGCAAGCCGTACCTCATTCAGGAAGCGGACTTCATCGCCTGCCATCGGGAGGCGTACGTCCGCGAATATGACCTCCTGCGCGGCATGAAAGACGGCGGGACATTCCTGCTCAACTGCTCATGGACAGCCGACGAGCTCAGCGAAAAACTCCCCGTCATGATGCGCCGCAAACTCGCCAAGCTCCACGCCAAGCTCTATATCATCGACGCGGCGAAAATCGCCCGCGAAATCGGCCTGGGCGGACGGATTAATATGATTATGCAGGCGGCGTTCTTCGCGCTGTCGGGCGTCGTGCCGCTGGACGATGCGGTACGGTATCTCAAGGACGCCATAGTCAGCGAATACGGCCACAAGGGCGACGCCATCGTCGCGATGAACCATCGCGCGGTCGATGCGGGCGTCCATGCGGCGCAGGAAGTGCCGATCCCCGAAGACTGGCGGCATGCAATCGTCGCTGAAGAGACTGTCTCGACGCGCGAGCGGCCGGACTTCATCACCCGCATCTGCGACGTGATGAACCGGCAGGAAGGCGAAGATTTGCCGGTATCGGTATTTGCTCCCTGTGCGGACGGGACCTTCCCCACCGGCACGAGTCAATACGAAAAACGCGCCACCGCGCTCGCCGTGCCGGAGTGGATTCCGGAAAATTGTATCCAGTGTAACCAGTGCGCCTTTGTCTGCCCGCATGCGACGATACGGCCGGTACTGGCGACGGATGACGAAGTCGCCGCCGCGCCGGAAGGATTTATCGTCAAGGAAGCGACCAGCGCGCGGGGCATGAAATTCCGCATCGTGGTCTCGCAGGAAGACTGCTACGGCTGCGGCAACTGTGTCGACGTCTGTCCAGCCAAAGACAAGGCGCTCGTCATGCGACCGCTCGCCGACGAAATCGACAAACAGCCGCTCTGGGACTACGCGATGGCACTCCCGGAAAAGAAAAATCCCTTGCGCACGAATACCGTCACCGGCAGTCAATTCCAAAAACCGTACTTTGAATTCTCCGGTGCTTGCTCCGGTTGCGGCGAAACGCCGTATATCAAACTCGTCACCCAACTCTTCGGCGACCGCATGATGATTGCCAATGCGACCGGCTGCTCGAGTATTTACAGCGCCAGCTCGCCGAGTATCCCGTACACGACCGACAGCCACGGCCGCGGGCCGGCCTGGGCAAACTCGCTCTTTGAAGACAACGCGGAATACGGACTGGGCATGTTTGCCGGCGTGGAAGCCCAACGTGACCGTCTGGCGGCCGACGTCGAAACGGTACTGGCCACGCTCCCGGCAGGGGAACTGAAAGATGCGCTCGAAGACTGGCACGCCAACCGCTACCTCGGTGCGGATACGCGTGCCCGTGCGGATCGCGTGCTCGCCCTGCTCGACGCCGAAGCGGCGGGCAATCCCGCACTCGAATCCCTGCTTTCGCGGCGGGACTATTTCCTCAAACGCTCGCAGTGGATTTTCGGCGGCGACGGCTGGGCGTATGATATCGGCTACGGCGGACTGGACCATGTCCTCGCCTCGGGCGCGGACGTCAATGTCCTCGTCCTCGACACGGAAGTCTACTCCAATACGGGCGGCCAGTCATCCAAATCGACCCCCGCGGCGGCGATTGCCAAATTCTCCGCGGGCGGCAAGCAGACGAAGAAAAAAGACCTCGGCATGATGGCGATGACCTACGGCTATGTCTACGTCGCACAGATTGCGATGGGGGCGGATCGCACGCAGGCACTCAAAGCGATTGCCGAAGCGGAAGCCTACCCCGGCCCGTCGTTGATTATCGCGTACTCGCCGTGTATCGCGCACGGCCTCAAAGCGGGCATGGGCCTCTCGCAGGAAGAAGCACGCCGTGCCGTTGCCTGCGGCTACTGGTGCAACTATCGCTACAATCCGACCCTGGCGGAACAGGGCAAGAACCCGATGCGCGTCGATTCGCGCGAACCGAAAGAAAGCTTCCGCGATTTCCTGCTCGGCGAAGTCCGCTATGCATCATTGCAAAAGCTCTTCCCCGAAAAGGCGGAAGAACTCTTTGCCAAGACCGAACACGATGCCAAAGAGCGGCGGCAGTCCTACCTGCGTATGCAACGGATGTGGGACATGGAAGTCGCCGAACGCAAAGCCCGCGAAGCGCAGGCCCGGGCTGACGCCTGATGCGCCCGCACAAGACAAAAGTCAACCGACCGTCGCCCATGGACGGCGGCACGCGCAACATACAGGCAACATAAAAGGAGCTCGCAAGAGCTCCTTTTTGTGTGTGGATATATATACAAAACACGGTATCAATTTTCGGGGGGGGGTAGAAGAGTAACGCATGTGTTCCCATGTATCCGTCAATCGGGTAATAATTGTGTCTGTTTCAAATCGTTCAGCAGTTGCGCGGACGGTTTCCGATGCGGGTAACGGCCGAGTACCGTCGATGATTTCTTGCAGTATTTGCGCGAGTTGGTGCTCAGCATTCAGCGGATAGAGCCAACCGTTTTGACCGTCTTGAATAATATCGGCAGGTCCGGTCGGACAATCTGCCGCGACACAGGGGATGCCGCGCATAATAGATTCCATCAGGACCAGCGGCAGACCTTCCGAACGGGAATGCAGCAACGTTACCGATGCGCAGGACAGTGTGCTCCAAGGGTCTTGTTGCCAGCCGTGCAGTCGTACATGATGCTGAAGTCCGTAGCGCTGTATGGTTTCCTCGATACGCGATTGATAGGTGCGAGTAGTCGCTGAGCCGATGAAATCGCATCGCCAGCGTCCTCGCAGCCGTGACAGTACAGTGAGCAGCTCGATGATGCGTTTGTTTTTGTCCATTCGGCCGATATATACAAAACGTGTTTCGCTTTCGGGGCGAGGTACAGGTGACGCTGTCGGTATGGGGTTGTAAATCGTGATTACGGGGAAATCGGGTGGCGCGATTTGTCGTAATGCCGCCGCTGTTCCCGAACTGATGGCGAGCGCGGCATCCACGGTCTGCAAAAACTGCCGCGCAAGAGACGGATGACGTTGCAGCGTCGTTTCGATGCGGTTGTGCGGGTACGCAATGAGGCGTGTGTGGGGACACTGGTGTCGAAATCGTGCCAGCAAATCGGCGGCACGAAGTGAATGACTGTCTAAATCGACCCACATGATGATATCCGGCGGGCGTTGGGCGAGATGTGACAAGATGTCGACAGTTGCTTGCCGGGCAAAGTGGCGGTACAGTGCTCGCGGCCGCCACCGGGAAGAACGGCGTAATAGTCTTGGTACCGCCATGCTGATGTATGTGTCGGAAAACGATAGGGTAAATTCATGATGACAGAACGGAAGAATCGCATGGAGTGTACAGACATGGCCGCGAGCGCGAAGTTCGCGAGAGATGGTTTGCAATACTTGTTCCATTCCGCCACGGCCACCGTGGGCGGCGTTCATGACAAAAGCGATGTGCATAGAGGTTCCTTTCTGCGGGACAAAGAAACGTGTTTTTACAAATTTTCATGTTTCGTATACAAATTTTCATGTTTCGTATACGATATAATAGATAGTATGAGTATAACATAGTATGGCGGGGTGAGGCGGATGATGACACGGGATGAGGTACGGGAGCGGTTCCGACAGGCGGAGCGGATATTGGTAGTGTTGCCGATGGCGCTGGGGGATTTCAGCTATCAGCATTTGGTGTTGCGTGCCGTGCAGGCGGCGTATCCCGGCAAGGTGTGGGATGCGATGTTTGACGAGGCGTTTCACGGTAATCCCTTTCATCGCGGCGGCGGGCAGTTGGTCAATCCGATTATCTGCGAGTGGGCGGCGGACACGGGATTATTTCGCCATGTGTACGCCGAGATGTATACGGGCGAGGAGCTTGCCGCTGTCATGGCGAAGGCGCGGGCGGTCGGCTATGATGCGGTCATCTCGCTCGCGGGACGCGGGCGGCTGCAGGTCGCGCAGGCGGCACGGGAGATGGCACCGCAGGCACTTATCATCGCTTGGGAATTACGCGGGCGCTGGTGGCGTTTGGGCAGTGATACGCGTGCCTATCGAGCGGCGGTCGATGTGACGGTCGGGTATCGCGACCGGACATACGGACATGTCATCGAGATGTACGCGGACTTTTTCCGTGCGTTTGCCGATGTTCCCGTGACGGACTGGGAACAGGTAGCGACGATGCGGGTGCCGGTAGCCGCCGCAACACGGGCGGCGGAGGTCTTGGCGGGGTACGGACGGACGAAGAAAACGCCGGTGGTATTGGTCAATCCCTTTGCCAAGAACCGCAAGCGGACGTGGCCGTCGGGACATACGGCGCGCTTGCTGGCATGTTGTCAACAGGAAACGCGGTGGGCGCAGGCGATTTGGTTGATTAACGGGATGCCGAGTGATCGGGCGGCGGTCGAAGAAATGATCGGCAAAGAGCATTTTCCGCGGACGTATTTCTTCAGTGCGACGGAGGGGTTTTGGGAGTTACCGGCGATGATTGCGGCGAGTGATTTGGTGGTATCGGTGGAGACATCGGTGATGCATCTGGCGTCACTGCTCAGGCGGCCGCAGGTGGCGCTGATGCGGCAAAAGACACCGTACTGGCGACCGCTGAGGCGGGAGCATTGCTGCGTGTTGACGACACCGGGGCGGCGGGATACGGTTGCGGCCATCACACCGGAGAGGGTGGCGGCCGCGATGCGGTCAATCAAGTAGCACGGACGGGGCGAAAGCCCCGTTTTTTCATGCGCCAATCATTACGTTGACGGAACAATGACAAAGCATGATATAATTTTACATAATCACGAGAGTCGGAGGACAAGGCGGTATGGCGGCAGGGAGTACGCAGGAGCGACGCGCCCGTCAAATCTTGGCGGAGGTATTGGGCGTAGCGGTGCAAGAGGTGGTATCGACGGGGCCGGTCGGCGGGATGACGAACCGGAATTTTTTGTGTGCGTACGGCGCGCGGCGCTATGTGGTGCGCATCCCCGGCGAGGGAACGGGGGCGATGGTCAATCGCGAGCGGGAACAGGTACACACGCGTACGGCGCAAGCGTACGGCTGGCATCCTCAGGTACTGTATTTCGATGCGGACGGAGTCAAGGTCACGGCGTATGTAGAGGGTGCACGGACGCTCGGCGGCGGGCTTGCCTCACGACCGGACGTGCTGGCGGGAGTGGCGAGAACGTTGCGTGAGTTGCACGAGAGTGCGTTTACCATGACGGCGGATTTTTCATTTCGGACGGAGTATGCGCGGTATGTGTCGATGCTGACGGCGCCGGTGAGTCCGACGCGGTACCCGCAATATGCGGTCTGTGCGCGTGTGTTGCCGGAGCTTGAGCGGCGGTCGGTACAGCTGGGTGCCGAGCGGGTGCCGTGACACAATGATTTGGTACCGGAGAATTGGCTCTTGGCCGGAGAGAGGTTGTACTTGCTGGATTGGGAGTATTCGGGGTACAACGATCGCGCGTGGGATGTGGCGGCGTATATGAGTGAGGCAGGGCTCGGAGCCGAAGCGCGCGCCGCTTTCTTGGCGGCGTACGGTATGCCGACGGCGCCGGAAGTCTGGGCGGAAAAATTGCTGTTGTACGAATGGTTCCAGCATGTACTGTGGCTGGTGTGGACGGCGGTCAAGGAGCAGCACGGCGTTTCGTTCGGGGCGTACGGGAAACGGCGCCTGCAGGCGGCGATGCGGATTTTGGCGCAGGGGCATGTGCGTTACGGTTGGGCGCTCGATGCGGCGGACGGACAAGAGGCGGCGCGGTGAATCGGCTGTCGGGGAAAGGCGCCGCCTACGGGCTGGGATCGGGAATCTGCTGGGGACTGGACGCAGTCTTGCTCGGCTGGTTGCTCACGCAAAGCACCCTACCGGCGCTCGGACTGTGGGCGCCGCTGTGTTTGGTTGCCTGGCACGATATTTGCTCGGCGGTGTGGCTCGCCTGTTGGCGTGGACGTCGCGGGCTGTTGGAGATGCGTCGCGCGCTCGGGACACGGAGCGGATGCCTGATGCTGTTGGCGGCGTGGTGCGGCGGGCCGCTCGGGATGAGCTGTTATTTGCTCGCAATCGGCTATGCGGGCGCAGGGACGGCGGCGGTCGTGTCTTCGCTGTACCCGATTATCGGGGTGTGGCTGGCGCTGTTGTGTCGGTTGGATTCGTTCCGTCGTCATATGGGCGCGGGGCTGGTCGTCGCGGTGGTGTCGATGATGGCGCTCGGCGGGATGCCGACGGCGGCGGACGCGCTGGTGCCGGGGGTACTCTTCGGTCTCGGTTGTGCGCTCGGTTGGGGCGCGGAATGCGTGATTTGCGCCTACGGTGTGACGCATGATGTGAGCGCGGAGACGGCGCTCCAAATACGGCAGACGGTATCGGGCCTGACGTATGTGGCGGTCGTGTTGCCGCTCTTGGGACTGTGGCCGACATGGGGGCGGCTGGCAGGCGAGCCGATGTTACTGACGGGAGTTGCACTGACGGCCTTGGTCGGTACGGTCAGCTACCGGTGGTATTATCTGGCAATTGCGGCCATCGGGCCGATTCGGGCGATGGGATTGAATATTACGTACAGTGTGTGGGCGGTGGCTTTCGGTGCGGTCGGTGCCGGTATGTGGCCGCCGACCGCGGCGATCGGTGCGGCGTGCGGTGTCATGGTCGGCGCATGGTGGACGGCCGCACCGTATGCAGTCTGGAAACGGGAATGGAGTCGATGGCGGTAAGATGAATGCAATCATATTGGCGGCGGGATTGGGGTCGCGTTTCGGCGAGATGACGGCGACGACGAGCAAGACTTTGCTCACGGTCGGCGGTCTGCCCGGACTGGAGCATACGCTGCGTTTCTTGCAACGTAACGGTATCACGGAGATTATCGTGGTGACGGGGTATCGGGCGGAGCGTTTTGCGTACTTGGCGGACGCGTACGGTGTCGAGCTGGTGCACAATCCGCAGTATGCGAGATATAATAATCGCTATTCGTTTGCCTGTGCGGCGGACCGGTTCGGCGATACGTTGGTCATCGACGGCGATGTGGTCGTATTTGACGATATTTTGGTGCCGATGACGCACAGTACCTACTACCTCATCGAACGGCGGGAAGAGGGGGCCGAGTGGGTGCCCGTGACGAATGCGGCGGGACGGGTGACAAGCATGCGGGTCACGGAGGAGCGGGTACCGTCGTTGCTCGGTGTATCGTATTGGACGGCGGCGGCGGGCGCACGGATTCGCGCTGTATTGCCGCAGTACTTGACCGCGGCGCAAGTGGAGAATCCGAAGGCGTATTGGGACGATATCCCGACGCATTTGTATGACGAAATTGACGTACGCACGGTCGTCGTGCCGCCGGACGCGGCGCGGGAGATGGATAATCAGGCGCAGTATGCGGCGGTCTGCGCCGTCGCCGCGCGTAAATAATGAAGTACGACATCAAAAACGGCATCGGGTCAATGACTCGATGCCGTTTGTGTTACGGGCGCTTGAGTATGTGGTTGCGGGTGTGATAGGAGCGGCGTTCGGCTTCCGGCGGCAGGGTCATATAGTCGCCGTAGTAGCGGCGCAAGTAGGCGTCGTAGTCGGCGATGGCCGATACGCGATGACCGCCAAACGAGAGTTCGACAAACTTGTCGAAGTACTGCCGCGGGATGAGTTCCCGCGCAAGGTCATGCCCCGAGCCGAGCAGCAAGGCGACATGGGACTGCGTATCGGGGTAGCGGTCGATTTCCCGTGCCAGTTTTTCGTATATCCGTTGCGGCCGCCATGACGGTATGAGTGCCTGCAGCAGTCGCCAGGGAACGCGTTGACGCCGTTTGTACATGCTGTGATAGCGGCGCCCCAGACGGTGGACAGTATCAAGATGCGCTTGGGCGGCGGCGAGGTCGTCGGGCAGGCCGTCCGCGATAAAAATATCCATAAAGAGACCGATGTCGTAGTCGTCGGTCGGGGTGTGCGGCGCGGTTGCGCGGGCGTACCATTTCCCGCTTTCGCCGGCAAAGGCGGGCGCGGACGGGTCATCCGTGAGCAGGACGTAGTCGGGGTCGGGGTCATCTTGCCACGAGCGGCGAAGACGGCGGTATTCCGTGCGGGTCATCATGACATCGACATCATCGTCCCACGGAATAAACCCGCCGTGGCGGATTGCACCGATGAGGGTGCCGCCGCAGAGCGAATAGCGGATGTCGCGGCGGCGGCAATACGCGTCGAAGGCGACCAGCGCCTCCGTGAGATGGGCATGAAGCTCGGGTAATGTGAGTGCTTTCATCGACGGCCGCGCTTTCTGCGTTTGGCGGTCTTGCGGTTGCGCGTGTTCGTACTGCCGGCGCGACGACGGCGGGTGTTCGTGCCGCCGTGTTCTTGTTTGTGGAGTTTGTCCTTGGTGGGGCGGTATTCGCCCGGCAGGATGACTTTTTTCTTGCGGGCGCGCGGGGTTTTCGTTTGTACCGTGCCGTCGGGGCGGTACTTGGTCAGCGGCTGTTCGATGCGCGCTTCGATGCGGCGGAGTTTGCCGATGTCGCGCGGCGTGACGTAGGTGCAGGCAAGGCCGTCGCGCCCCGCCCGACCGGTGCGGCCGATGCGGTGGATGTAGTAATCGACATCGCCGGGGACGTCGTAGTTGAAGACGTGGGAGACGCCGTCGATATCGATGCCGCGGGCGGCGATATCCGAGGCGACGAGGTAGGGGAAGCGCCCCTTGGCAAAATCACGCAAAATCCGATTGCGCGCGCTTTGCGACATGTCGCCTTGCAGTTCTTCGACGGGCAAGCCCGCGCGGGAGAGTTCATAGGCCAGCGTGGTGGCGCGTTCTTTCGTATTGCAAAAGATGATGGCCAGGTAGGGGTTGAATGCTTGCAATTGGTGGCGGAGCAGGGCGGTTTTGCGGTCTTCGTCGATGAGGTAGATGCGCTGTTCGATGGCGTCGAGGACGACGGTGCCGCTGCCCGCATTGATGGAGACGGGGCGACGCATGGCGCTTTTGGCAAGGCGCCGGACGGCGTCGGGCAGTGTCGCCGAAAAGAGCAGCAGCTGGCGCGGTTTGCCGCAGGCGGCGAGCAGGGTCTGCATATCCTGCAGAAATCCCATGGCCAGCATTTGGTCGGCTTCGTCGAGGACGATATGCCGCACGGAGGAGAGAATGAGCGCGCCGCGCGTGTGGTGGTCGAGGATACGCCCCGGCGTACCGATGATGAGTTGCGGGCGGCGTTTGAGTTTTTGGAGTTGATTTTCCGGTGTCGCACCGCCGGTCACGGTGACGAGGTCGATACCCACGGTGTCCGCGAGCGGTCGGGCGACGACGGCGATTTGGCGGGCGAGTTCGCGGGTCGGGGCGAGGATGAGCGCCTGCTCTTTGGCTTCGTCTTTGCGGATGCGTTGCAAGAGCGGCAGCAGAAAGGCCAGCGTCTTGCCCGTACCGGTGCGGCTGTGCGCCAAAATATCGCGTCCTTGAAAGGCGAGCGGCAGGGCGCGGGTCTGGATGTCGGTCGGACGGGTGATGCCCGTGCGGGCAAGTGCGTCACAGAGGGCGGGAATCACGCCGAGCGTGGTAAATGTAGTCATGGTTACTCCTTGTCATTATGCTGTCGCCGCAGCGACAGACGGTATCATTTCCTATCCGTTTATTATACCATGGGCGGACAATCGGCGGTGGGCGGGAGCGGTTCATGATATAATACAGGCAATAGGTGAGGTGGACGATGCAAAGACGTATATATAAATGGATAGCGGCCGCACTCGTGGTAGCGGGGATTCCTGCGGCCGCGGCGGCGCTCGGGCTGACGGCCGGTCAGGCGGGATTGCTGTACATTGTCCTGGCGGGGGCGGTCGGCGCGGCGCGCCGGGAGTCGTCGGTGTGGCGGACGGCGGCGATACAGACGGCCTGCTGGGTGCCGTGGGCGATGGCGGTGCTCGGGGCGCTGGTCGTGTGGGAAAAGACGGAGGAATGGGCACCGGCCTCGGCGGCAGGTATGGTGGCGATGGCAATCGGGTATGCGCTGTTGGCGGCGGGTATTGTGGCGGTGACGGCGGTCGATAATCGGCTGACGGGAGGCCGGCGGCGACTGTGGCGACTGGTCGGCGTATTAGTCGGCGTGCCCTACCTGACCCCGCTTGCGGCGGTTGTCGGTGTCAAGATAGCGGCCGCGTGGAGCGGTGTCATCGCGGACGGTGATGTCGTGGCAGTGTCCGCGGGGATGATACTGGCGGCGATGCGTACGCTGGTGCCGCCGGTGGCGGCGCTGATGTACGGGGCGCTGTACTTCGTCCGTGCGCCCGGCACGAAACGCCGGCGCGCCGCGGCGGCGCTTGCGGGGCTGTCGCTGTACTTGGCGGCGGCCGCGTTCGGGCAGTGGCTGGTCGATACGTCGCCGACGGGGATGGCGGCCGCACAGGCATTGCTGATGGAGGCGGCGGGTATTGTGGCGAGTGTGCTGGCAGCAGAGCGCCTAAGGCCCGTGTGAGTGCCGTCGGACGCTATACGGCGGGCAAATAAGTTGTATTTCAAACGGTTTTACGCTACAATACATACAGTATTTGATATGACATTGACAGTCGATTGATTGCGACTTGACAGGAAATCACATGCCTTCCGACGGCGGGAGGCAGGGACAGGAGGCACATATGTGCGGCATTGTAGGATATATCGGGCACGGTGATGCGGCGTCGTTTCTCATTGAGGGATTGCGCAAATTGGAATACCGCGGATACGATTCCTCGGGGATTGCATGCTTTGACAACGGCGCCATCGAGATTCGCAAAAAGGTGGGCCGGCTGGACAACTTGGCGGCGTATATCGAAACGCATCCGATTCACGGGACGGTCGGTATCGGCCATACGCGCTGGGCGACGCACGGTCGTCCGTCGGATCTCAACGCGCACCCGCACGCCGATGCGAGCGGGCGTTTTGTCGTCGTGCATAACGGGATTATTGAAAATTTTATGGAGCTCAAGCAGGAGCTGATGGCCAAGGGGCATACCTTCCTGTCGGACACGGACACGGAAATCATTCCGCATCTGTGCGCCGAGTACGATCAGGGTGATTTTTTGGCGACGGTACAGTATGTATTGCAGCTGATTGAAGGCTCGTACTCGCTGCTCTTCATGGACAGCCATGAGCCGGACAAATTGATTTGTGTCAAAAAAGATAACCCGCTGATTGTCGGACTAGGCGAGGGCGAGAATTTTGTCGCGTCGGATATTCCGGCGATTATTCAGCGGACGCGCGACACCTACATCCTCAATGACGGGGAGCTGGCGGTCGTGACGGCGGACGGGGTCGAAGTGATGGACCGCGAAGGGCGTCCGGTCGACAAGAAAGTCTATCGGGTGACGTGGACGGCGGAGGCCGCGGAAAAAGGCGGCTATGAGCATTTTATGCTCAAGGAAATCCACGAGCAGCCGAAGGCGATTCGCGATACCATGGCGACGCATATCGACAAGGATACGATGTCGGTGTACTTTGACGAGCTGGGCTGGCAGCCGTCGGATTTGGCGGGGATTCGCAAAATCCTGATTACGGCTTGCGGGACGGCGTATCATGCGGGACTGGTGGCCAAGTACTATATCGAGCAGTTGGCGCGGATTCCCGTCGAGGTGGATATCGCCTCGGAGTATCGGTATCGCGATCCGTTGACCGATGCATCGACATTTTGCATTACCATCAGCCAGTCGGGGGAAACCATCGACACGCTGGCGGCATTGAAAGAGGCCAAACGGCGCGGCGCAAAGAGCCTGGCGATTACGAATACGGTCGGCTCGTCGATTGCGCGCGAGTCGGATGCGGCGGTCTATACGATGGCGGGGCCGGAGATTTCCGTCGCCTCGACGAAGGCGTATACGACACAGTTGGTGGCGCTGCTTCTGTTGGCGGTCTACATGGGACGATTGAACGGGAATTTGAGCGCGGCCGACGAACAGGCCATCGTCGCGGGCTTGCTGTCCTTGCCGGACAAGACGAACCGCGTCTTTGAAAGCACGGACGCGATCAAGATGTTTGCCCGGCAATACGGATTTGTCGAAGACGCGTTTTTCCTCGGCCGCTCGATTGACTATGCGGTCGCCATGGAAGGCGCACTCAAGCTCAAAGAAATTTCCTATATCCACGCCGAGGCGTACGCCGGCGGGGAGCTCAAACACGGCACGTTGGCGCTGGTGGTTGCGGGGACGCCGATTATCGCGCTGGTGACGCAGGACGATGTCCGTGAAAAGATGTACAATAATATGCAAGAAGTGGCGGCGCGCGAAGCGATTATCATCGCCATCGGCTATGAAGACGATCCGCTGTTGGCCGAGTCCGCCGATCATGTGATTCGGATTCCGCACGTACATCGGTACGTCGCGCCGATTTTGGCGGTCATCCCGTTGCAATTGCTCGCGTACTATGCGGCGATTACGCGCGGTACGGATGTCGACAAACCGCGCAATCTGGCGAAATCGGTCACGGTAGAATAGTAAGGGAGAGGGCAGTATGAACACGATATTTTCCGGGATTCAGCCGAGCGGCGATTTGACGCTGGGCAATTACTTGGGGGCACTGAAGAATTTCATTCCGTTTCAGGACACGCATGAGTGCTACTATTGCGTGGTCAATCAGCACGCGATTACCGTGCCGCAAGAGCCGGCGCAGCTGCATGCGCGGACGACGGAGCTGGCGGCGATTTATCTCGCGGCGGGACTTGACCCGAACAAGGCGACGCTGTTTGTGCAGTCGGAGGTCCCCGAGCATGCGTTGCTCGGCTGGGTGATGATTACGACGTCGTATGTCGGCGAGATGGAGCGCATGACGCAATACAAGGATAAAGCACGCAAACAGGGAGATTCCATTCCGCTCGGACTGATGACCTATCCCCCGCTGATGGCGGCCGATATTTTGCTGTATCAGGCGGATTTGGTGCCGGTCGGGGAAGACCAGCGCCAGCATATGGAAATCACGCGCACGCTGGCGGAACGGTTCAACTATCGCTACGGAGAGGTGTTTACCGTCCCGGAAATGTGGGCGCCGAAAGGCGGCGCCCGGGTGATGAGCCTGCAAGAACCGACGAAGAAGATGAGCAAGTCCGACGACAATCGGACGGCGACGATTTACCTGTTGGACGAAACGGACGATATCGTCCGCAAAATCAAACGGGCGCAGACCGACTCGGAAAGCGTCATCCGTTATGATAAAGAAAACAAACCCGGCGTATCTAACCTGCTCAGCATCCATGCGGCGATTTCCGGCAAGAGTTTTGCCGAATTGGAACGCGACTACGACGGACAGGGCTACGGCACGCTCAAAAAAGATGTCGCCGATTTGGTGGTGGGCGAGCTCGAACCGATTCGCCGGCGCTACCATGAGCTGGTCGGCAGTCCGGAGCTCGGGCGGATTTTGGATGAAGGGCGCGACAAGGCGCACGCCAAAGCCTCCGTCACCTACCGCAAGGCCGTCGAGGCGATGGGATTGTATCGCTGAGAGTACTATCACAGACACACCGCACTTCGGTGCGGTGTTTTTTGTGCGATTTTTTATGCGCGGCCTTGCGTTTTGACGGGGGACGGGAATATAGAGGGTGAACGCAGGGAGAAAGGAGGATGTATGACACGAGATGATTGGTTGCGATTGCTGGTGTGGCTGCTCGGAGAGCTGGTCCGCCGGTTGTCGGAAGAAACGGAACGGTCGCGCCGTCGCATTGACATACCGGTGCGGTGAGGCGGATGCGGATTTTGATTAATCCGGGCCATGCCCCGCGCGGCGTGCCCGACCCGGGGGCGGTGGGGGCGGACGGTACGCCGGAATGGGCAGTGGCCGCGGCGATTGCGGAAGCGTCGGCACAGGCGTTGCGGGATATCGCAGTCTGCAGTATCTTGCAATCCGATTCGCTGGCGGAAATCGTGCGTACGGCGACGCAGTTCGGTGCGGACAGGTTGCTGTCGATCCACGCCAATGCGGCGGCGGATACACGGGCACACGGTGCGGAAATCTACGTCCACCCCGCGGCCGGTGCGGCGGCGCGCGACTGGGCAAATCGGATTGCACGGGAGGCGTGTGCGGCGGGGCTGGTGTGGCGAGAGCCGTCACCGCCTGTGCGGGACGGGGCACGGTACAAGGAGGCGGATTTTTATGTCTTGCGTATGACGCCGATGCCGGCGGTACTTCTGGAGACGGGATTTTTGACGCATCCGGAAGAATGCCGCTGGCTTCGGACAGAGGCGGCGGCAGTGTGGGCGCGCATACTGCGTGCCGCCTGCTGATACAAAACGGATACGGATTACCTTGCGTTTCGTGACAAACGGGAATATAGACAGTGAAAGGAGGTGAGTGCATGACGGCAACAAGTATCTCGCGTCGCTTGCAGATGGTGACGACGTATGATGCGGGCAACGGCCAAATGAAAAACGGCCGACTGACATTCGGCAATATCGCCGCATCGGCGACCGACGAGCAGCTGTTCACGGCCGCGGAAGCTCTGGGCTCTTTGCAGGAACGGACGCTGAAGGAGATTGTCAAGGTCGAGGCGACGCTGCTCTCGCGCTGAGGGTGAGAAATGAGATGCAGAAAGGAGGTGAGACAGTGAAGACATTACAACTCGTGTTTCGCGCCGGCGGTGCCAAAGCCATGTTGCATATTGCCCATCCGCGGGAGGGGCTGACGGCCGCGACGGTCAAGGCGGTCGGCGACAAGCTCGCCGCGGACGGCGTATTTGAAAACAAGCAGGGGGTGTACAGCCGCTATGAAACGGCGCAAATCGTCGAACGGACGGTGACACCGCTCGTCTAACGTATGTGATGATGACGGCTCGACTACGGTCGAGCCGTTTTGACGTGGCGGGACGCCTCTTTGGCAGGTGGATAGTGTTATAATAGAGAGACACGAGAGAAACTGACAGGATATTGACGCGGGATTGACAACGCGGACGTATACTGCCGACAGATGGAGTCGGTAGGGATTGCAGTGAGGAGGAATTGGATGAAGTGGACAAAATGGGCCTGCGGATTGGTTGCGGCGGCCATGCTGGCGGCGGGATGCGGCGGGCCGGAACCGGCGGCGCCGACGGACGGACCGCAGGGCGAGTTGGTTGTATATACCTCGCAACCGGAAAAAGATGTACAGCAACTGATTGAGGCGTACAACAAAGTGTATCCGCAGGTGAAGGTGGTCACCTTCCGTAGCGGCACGGAAGAAGTCATCAGCAAGGTAATGGCGGAGAAAAAAGTCGGCGCCGTGCAGGCGGACGTACTCTTGGTCGCCGATGTTTCGACATTTGAGGGATTGAAAGGTGAAGGCCTGTTGGCGCCGTACGAATCGCCGGAACTCAAGGCCATCGATGCGGCATATTATGATGCGGAGCATATGTATGTCGGGACCAAGGCGATGGCTACGGGACTGATGATTAATACGGAGAAAATCAGCGACCGGCCGACGCGCTGGACGGATTTGTTGTCGCCGACGTATGCCGATCAGCTGGTCATGCCCAGTCCGCTCTATTCCGGAGCGGCCGCGTACAATCTCGGGGTCATTTTGCAACAGGATACGCTCGGCTGGGGCTGGTATGAAGGCCTGAAGGCAAACCGAATCAAGGTGGAAAAAGGTAACGGCGCGGTGCAAAAGGCCGTGCAGTCGGGAGAAAAGGCCGTCGGCATCGTGGTCGATTACTTGGCGCATCGGGCGAAAGCCGCCGGCGCACCGGTCGAATTCATTTATCCGCAGGAGGGCTCGCTGGTGATTACCGAACCAATCGGTATCGTAGCGGGAACGCCGCATCGCAAGGCCGCGGAATCGTTCGTGGATTTCATTTTGTCCAAGGAGGGACAGGAAGTGACGGCCCGCATCGGCTATACACCGATTCGCAAAGATGTCGCGCCGCCGCAGGGGTATCGGTCGGTGGAGGAATTGCACGCATTGCCGGCGGATATCGGCCGTATGGTGCGTGAACGGGTGGCGGACAAAGAAGCGTTCGCCCGACTGTTTCAGGCGTAAGGTGACGGTATGAGTAGAGGAAGCCGGCGCATCGCGGTCGGTGCGGCGGTCGCGGCGGTGACGGTGTGGTGCTTTATCCTGCCGCTGTGGCAGCTGGCGGTGATGAGCGTGACGAATGCGGACGGACAGCTGACGCTGGCCGCGATGCAGTCGCTCATCGCCGAAGAGCGCACGCAACGGGCGACGTGGAATACGATTGTCATCGCGGTCGTATCGACGGCGATGGCGATGGTCATCGGTCTGTACTTGGCGTGGTTGGTCGCGTATACCAATATCCGGCACAAACGCTGGCTGACCGTGCTGACGCTGGCGCCGTACGTCATTCCGTCGTATGTGATTGCCATTGCGTGGGGCGATTTGCTGTCGTTGCACGGCGGTGTCAACCGCATCCTGACATGGTGCGGAATCGGGCCGGTGGATTTGTATTCGCTGTGGGGCATCATCTGGACGATGGGCTGGTGTCATGTGCCGCTCGTGTTTTTGTTTTCCGTGACGATGCTCCGCAAAATCCCCCGCGAATGGGAGTGGGCGGCGCGACTGGCAGGGTGCAGTCGCCGCCGTTCCTTTTTTGTGATTACCTTGCCGCATATCTTGCCTGCGCTCTTGGGCGGCGGGATGCTGGCGTTTTTGGCGGCGGTGGATAATTTCAGTATTCCGGCCTTGCTCGGGATTTCGTCGGGCGTGCCGGTGTTGAGTACGTATATTTATGAAAAGGCCATCGGCTTCGGTCCGGCCGCGTTTCACGATGCGGCCATCTTGTCGGTGATACTGGCGGTGCTGGTGCTGGCCGCGGCGTGGGTACAGCATCGGATTTTACGGACGAGCCGCATCTCCGACAGCATGTGGGAAGACGCGCGGCCGCGGGTGGAATTTCGCCCGGCCGTGCGGCGGTGTTTCGAGGGGAGTGCGCTCATCGTCTTGGGCACGGGGATGATGATTCCGCTTGTAGCGCTTGTGATGAACGCGGCAACGACGTACTACGGTGCGCCGTGGCGCCGGGAAAACATGACGGCGGAACATTTTGTGACGGTACTGACCAATGACGGCATCCGCCGCGCGGCACTGACAAGTGTGGGACTGGCGGCGGCAACCGCACTGATTTGTCTGGCGGTCGGGACATGGGTGGCCGTGCGGCAACGCGAAGGCCGGGATGTGACGGTACACTTTTTGGAGCAGGCGGCGTCGTTGACGTATGCGTTGCCGGGTATCGTGCTGGCGCTGGCCATCATCTTTCATTGGGGGACGATGCGCGGCGTGTACGGTACGGTACATATTTTGTTAATCGCGTATGTGACGCGGTACTTGATTTTGCAAATCAAGGGCAGCCAGGCGGCGCTGGCGGCGATTGCGCCCGCGCAGGAAGAGGCGGCGGCGGTGGCGGGCGCCTCACGCCGGATACGGTGGCGGCGGATACTGCTGCCGATGATGGCGTCGCAAATGGGCGCGGCGGCGTTTTTTATCGCCATTTCCGCCTCGACGGAGCTGACCTTGTCGTCACTTTTGGCCGGCGCCAATGTCCGCACGATCGGGCTGGCGATTTTCGGTTTGCAGCAGGGCGGCGAGTATTCGTTGGCGGATGCCGTCTCGGCACTCTTGGTGGCGGCGATTGCGGGCGGGTACTTGTTGTGGCGTGCCGGCGGGGCATGGCGCTCGCGCCGCGTGAAGTGAGGAAAGGACCGGTATGCAACTGACCATCGAAGGACTACGGAAAGAGTACGGCGAGGTGACGGCGATTCGTACGCTCGATTTGGAGATTGCGAGCGGGGAGTTTTTGGCCATCGTCGGCCCGTCGGGGTGCGGCAAGACGACATTGCTGCGTTTGCTGGGCGGATTTGAGCGGCCGACGGCGGGACGCATCACGGCGGACGGGGAAGTCATCGACGATGCCGCGTATACGCGCCCGATTGAAACGCGCAACTGGGGGATGGTCTTTCAGTCGTTTGCGCTGTGGCCGCTATTGACGGTGCGTGAGCATGTGGAGTTTCCGCTGGAGATGCGCGGTGTATCGGCGCAGGAACGTACGCGCCGTGCCGACGAAGTGATGGCCACGCTCGGCATCGCGCCTCTTGCGGAGCGGTATCCGGCGGCCTTGTCCGGCGGGCAAAAGCAACGCGTCGCACTGGCGCGGGCGATTGTCGCCAAGCCGCGGGTGTTGTTGATGGATGAGCCGCTGTCGGCACTGGATGCGGAGCTCAAGCTCTCGATGCGCGAAGAAATCAAGCAGGTACATCGGCTGACGGGGGCGACCGTGATTTATGTCACGCACGATCAGGAAGAAGCGATGGCGATGGCGGACCGGCTGTTGGTGATGAAAGACGGGGCGGCGGAACAAATCGATACGCCGGAGCGGATTTATCATCGACCGGCGACCTGCTTTGCGGCGACGTTTGTCGGGAAGTATACCTTGGTCGAAGGACGCTGGGAAGGAGAGCGATTTGTCCCGAAACCGGCACCGTCGCTGTGCTGGCAGGGAGATGTCGCACCCGCACTTCAAGCGCAAGGTGTGTATCCCGTTCGTCCCGATCAGTGGGAGTGGGCGGACGAAGGGATTGCCGGCCGGGTGCTGTATCGGCAGTACTTGGGATGCGAATACAGCTACCGGGTCGCCGTCGGGGACGAAATCTGGACGGTGCGGGCGGCGGACGGGCCGGCAGAAGGAGCGGCCGTCTGTCTGCGCTATCGAGGGTAAGGCAAGGGGAGTGCCGCAGGGCACTCTTTTTTTGTGATGTGCTGTCGGGCGCAGGGCGTATCATCGCGGTCGGTGATATGGCGGCGGCGTCGCGCGGTGCTTTGTGTGGGCCGCGTATCCGAGAGGATGTGGTGCCGGCGGCGGGCATGATAACAAAATAGGGGATAATCAAAACGGACGACAATATTGTCGTCCGTTTTTGTGTGCCGACGGGAGCGTTTCCGCTCGCGTCAATTAGTCAGGCTGCGCAACGGCGCGGGAATGCGCCCGCCGCGCGCGATGAAGTCGTCTGCCGCAAAGCGGTTGACGGCGATAATCGGCGCATAGCCGAGCAGGCCGCCGAATTCCACCACGTCGCCGACGTCTTTACCCGGTACGGGGATGATGCGTGTCGCGGTGGTCTTGTTGTTAATCATCCCGATGGCGGCTTCGTCGGCGAGGATGGCCGACAGCGTCGCCGCGCTCGTCGTGCCGGGCACGGCAATCATGTCGAGGCCGACCGAGCAGACGCAGGTCATCGCCTCGAGCTTTTCGAGCGAGAGCGAGCCGCGTTCGACGGCTTCAATCATGCCGAGGTCTTCGCTGACGGGGATAAAAGCGCCCGACAGACCGCCGACACGCCCCGAGGCCATGAGACCGCCTTTTTTGACGGCGTCGTTGAGCAGGGCCAGTGCGGCCGTCGTGCCGGGCGCGCCGCAACTTTCCAGTCCCATTTCTTCCAAAATATGCGCGACGCTGTCGCCGATGGCGCTGGTCGGTGCCAGCGAGAGGTCGATAATGCCGAAGGGGATGTCCAGCCGGCGCGAGGCTTCGCGGGCGACCAACTGGCCGACACGGGTAATGCGAAACGCGGTCTGCTTGACGGTCTCCGCCACCACGTCAAAACTCGCGCCGCGCACGTCTTCGAGTGCACGTTTGACGACACCGGGGCCGGAGACGCCGACGTGAATCGCCGCATCGCCCTGCGTGATACCGTGAAACGCGCCCGCCATGAAAGGGTTGTCTTCGACGGCGTTGCAAAACGCGACGAGTTTGGCGCAACCGAGCGCGTCGCGGTCGGCGGTCAGGGCGGCCGTCTGTTTGACGATGGTGCCGATTTGGCGGACGGCATCCATATTAATCCCCGCTTTGGTCGAGCCGACGGCGACCGAGGCACAGACCCGTTCGGTCGAGGCCAGCGCCTCGGGCAGGGAGTCCAGCAGGATTTGGTCGCCGCGGGTGATGCCGTTTTCCGTCAGGGCGGAAAAGCCGCCGATGAAGTCGACACCGACGGTAGCGGCCGCGCGGTCGAGCGCCCGGGCAATCGGGGTATAGTCGGTGAGGTCGCTGGCCTCGGCGATGAGCGCAATCGGTGTCACCGAGACGCGTTTGTTGATAATCGGAATCCCGTATTCGCGGGCGATGGTGTCGCCCGTTGCGACGAGGTGTTCCGCCGTGCGGCAGATGTGATCGTAAATCCGCTCCGCCAGTGCACGGCCGTCTTCCGTGATGCAGCCGCGCAGGGAGATGCCCATCGTGATGGTACGCACGTCCAGACGGTTTTCGTCGAACATGCGGCGGGTATGATGAATTTCAGCAATGTCCAGCATGGTGCCTCCTAGATGCGATGCATTTGCTCAAATACGTCCGCCCGCTGGGCGCGGATGTCGACACCGAGCGAGGCGCCGAGCGCGGTGAGGTCGCTTTGCAATTGACGGATATCGGTGCTTTCCTCCGGCAGGCTGCCGATGAGGATCATGTTGAAGTATCCGTCCAGGATGGTTTGGTTGATGGACAGGATATTGATGTGGCGATCGGCGAGGACACGCGAGACGGCGGCAATGATGCCGACACGGTCCGGACCGATGACACTGATGACGATTCGATTCATACTGGTACGCTCCTTTAGTTTTTGTTCATTATATCACAGCGGGCGGCAGTGTGTACGGCGGGTGTCGTTGCGATACGGACGGGGAGCGTGTAGAATGAAACGGGAGAAAGGAAGACGGTATGAAGATTATCAGGCAACAGGAGACGGTGCGCAGTGACATCCGAACGGAATCGGCGCTGTTGGTGCAGGGCGTGCTGGTCGGTGTCGCGGCGGGAATCGTCGGGGTAGCGTATCGGTACGGTATCGAGGCGGCGGAGTCGTGGGTGGCGTACGCGACGGAGTTGGTCGCCCGATCGCCGTGGTACGCGGTGCCGCTGGCGCTGGCGGGCGTGGTGCTCGCATGGGCGGCGGGATTTCTCATCCGCTATGAGCCGCAAGCGGGCGGCAGCGGTATCCCGCAGGTGACGGCGGAGGCCAACGGCGACTTGGTCACAAGGCCGGTGCGGGTGATTCTCACCAAGTGTGGCGGCGGGGCGGTCTCGGCGCTCGGCGGGTTGTCGCTCGGACGGGAAGGTCCGTCCATTCAGCTCGGGGCGATGGCGGCGAAATGGGCGGGCGCGCGGCTCGGTGCGGCGACCGTTCACCGTCGCTATCTCTTGACGGCCGGCGCCGGCGCGGGACTGGCGGTGGCATTTAATGCGCCGCTGGCGGGCGTGCTGTTTGCCTTGGAAGAAATCCACAAGCAGGTGTCGAAAAAATTGGTCATCGCCTGTTTTTCCGCGTCGATTGCCGCCGATGCCATTGCGCAATATGTGTTCGGATTGCGGCCGATTTTCGTCTTGCCGCCGATATCCGCGCCCGCGCTGTCTGCGTACGGCGGTTTGGTCTTGCTCGGCGTCGTACTCGGTGCGGGCGGGGCGCTGTATATGTATGTCATGGACCGGTGCTATCGCCTGTATGCGCGGTGGAATCCGTACATCGTTTGGCGTGCCGTGCCGGTATTTGTTTTGGCGGCGGGCCTCTATCTCATCGCCCCCGAATGGCTCGGCAGCGGGCATCGCTGGGTGGAAACGGTCGCGACGGTACCGACGGGGTGGGCGTTTTTGCTGTGGCTCTTTGCCGGCAAGTTGGTATTTTCGTTGCTGTCGTTTACGTCGGGCGTGCCGGGCGGGATTTTTCTGCCGATATTGGTGCAAGGGGCATTGCTCGGCGCACTTGTCGCGCAATGCGTGCCGGCCGCCGAATTGCCGCTCTTTGTCGTGGTCGGTATGGCGGGGTATTTGTGCGCTGTCGTGCGCAGTCCGCTGACCTCGATGTTGCTCTTGGTCGAGATGACGCAGTCGTTGCAATGCTTTTTGCCGCTGGCGGTCGTCTGTCTGGTGGCGTACATGGTGGCCAATGCCTGCGGCAAGCCGCCCGTGTATACCTATCTGCTGGCCAATCTGTTGCGGCGCGAGCGGCGGACCCCCTTGGCAAGGGCGGAGGCGGAAACGGAATTGACCGCGGTCATCGAGACGGACAGCGAGCTGGTCGGGCGGCGGATTCGCGATGTCGCATGGGGACGGTTTGTCCTGGTACGGGAAATCCGCCGTGCCGGCAAGTCGCCCGTACCGAACGGGGATGCCGTCTTGCGGGCGGGCGATGAATTGGTGCTGGTGATGCCGGCGGCTCAGGTGGCGGCGTTTCGGGAAGCCTTCGGGGCGCCGCGCGAGACGGATTTTGACAAGCGGGGCTCCGATTGCATACAATAGACATAATTGACGATAAGGAGGAAACAATGATACGTACCTATGTTTCATGGAATGTGAACGGTCTGCGGGCCGCGATGAAGAAGGGGTTTATGGACGCGTTTACGGAGTTGAACGCCGACGCCGTCTGCCTGCAGGAAACGAAAATGCAACCGCATCAGTTGGAGTTGGAGCTGGACGGGTATTACCAATATTGGAACAGTGCCGAACGCAAGGGGTACAGCGGGACGGCGATTTTTACCAAACACGAGCCGCTCTCGGTGCGCTACGGTATCGATCAGGAAGCGCATGACAAGGAGGGGCGTGTCATCACGCTCGAATACGAGGATCATTACCTGGTGACGGTCTACACGCCGAACAGCCAGCGCGAACTGGCGCGGCTGGACTATCGGATGGAATGGGAGACGGAGTTTCAGGGCTACCTGCAGGAGCTGGACAAGGACAAGCCGGTCGTCGTTTGCGGTGATTTGAATGTCGCGCATCAGGAAATCGACTTGAAAAATCCCAAGACGAACCGCCGCAATGCGGGCTTTACGGATGAAGAGCGCGGCCGCATGACGGAACTGCTCGACGGCGGGTTTACGGATACGTTTCGCCTGTTGTATCCGGATGTGACGGATGCGTATACGTGGTGGAGTTATTTCGCCAAATCGCGCGAACGCAATATCGGGTGGCGGATTGACTACTTCCTCGTCTCGGATCGCTTGGCGGACAAGGTCAAAGAGGCGTCGATTTTCCCGGATATTCACGGGTCGGATCACTGCCCGGTGTCGGTGGAATTGGACCTGGCGAGGTGATGTGTGGGGATTCACGGTAAACACAATGACCGGCTGACGTACGGCATTTGGTTCATCGGGGCGCTGCTGGCGCTCGTCATCGGCAACGGGGCGCTGCCGGTCACCGACCCGGTGGAGTCGAATTACGCATTGACGGCCAAGGAAATGCTTGCGGCGGGGAATTGGCATTCGCCGCAGATTTACGGTGCGTATTGGTATGATAAGCCGATTTTGACGTATTGGCTGCTGGAGGCGGCATTTGCCGTCGGCGGTCTCAATGAAGCGGCGGCGCGCTTTCCGGCGGCGCTTGCGGGCGCGCTGACGGTCGTCTTGACGGGGCGGCTGGCGTGGAGCTGGACGGGGCGGCGGGCAGTCGGCTGGTATGCGGCGGGCTTTTTGCTCACGGCGTTTGCCTTTCAGCCGATCAGCCGCTCGATTATTACGGATGCACCGCTGCTGTTGTGGACGGTCATCACGATGGGCGCGGCGTATCGCGGTATGATGGAGGACAGCCGTCGCTGGATGGTGGCGGCATATGCGGCGGCGGGACTGGCCTGCTTGACGAAAGGCCCCGTCGGACTCGTGTTGCCGGGGTTGATACTGCTGGTATGGACGTTGTGGCGCGAGGGCGATAAGCGCTGGGGACGGCTGTTCGACCCGGCGGGAATTCTCGCTTGGTGTGCGGTCACCTTGCCCTGGTACGGGGCGATGTACGTCCTGCACGGGGCAGACTTTTTGCTGGGATTCATCGGCTTGCACAATATTACCCGCGCGACGGTTTCGGAGCATCCGGCGCAAAACGTGTGGTACTATTACTTGCTGGTATTGCCGCTGTCGGTGTTTCCGTGGACGCCGCTGGCGCTGCGCGAGTGGTGGCTCGTGCGGCGTGAGCGCACGCCGTGGATTACTTTGGCGGGGGCATGGATACTGACGACACTGGTGTTTTATTCGCTGATGCAGACAAAGTACATCACCTACGCCTATATCGCGGTCGTACCGCTGGTGATTTTGGCGGCGGCGGGTTGGGACCGGATTGCGCGGGAGTCGGCGCGACGGACGTATGGTTGGTTGACTGTGCCGGTATTGCTGTTGCTGGTGTTGTGGGGGGTGGCGGCAAGCCGCTTTGTCACGGAGGCGATGCCCGTCTACGGGATGGCGGCGGCCGTGGCGGTGCTGATACTGGTCGCCTGGCGGACGGCGAGTGCACCGGGACTGGCGGCACGCGCGGTTGTCGGCTTGACACTGATGACGCTCGTCGTGATGCTGACGGCGCTCCCGCAGTACATGGATACCCGCTCGGGACGGACGAGCGCGCCGATTTTGGCAACGGCGCCGGGAGAGCTGTATTTTTATCGGTGGTATGCGACCTCGATACCGTTTTATATTGACCGTGAGCCGTTGCTGCTACTGAAGGAAGAAATCACGGGCGCGTGGGCGGGCAAGTATACGATGCCGCGCGAGTACACGGCGGATATCGAGCGACGGCTCGCCGCGGGCGAAACGCTCTCGATTGCCGTCGATCATAAATTGGTGGACGATTTTGAACGGCAACCGTACGCGGCGGCGTTTGTACCGGTCGCCTCGACGGAAGTCGGCGTCCTGTATACGACGAAAGAAAGGAGGAAATGATGGCGGACTGGACGGCGTGGGAACGGCGCTTGGCGCAAGTGCCTTCGAGTGCGACGGTGACGAACCCGTGGCATGACGACGGCATGGTGGCCGGTGTGGACGCACCGGATGCGGCGGCGCGGCGGCGGGAGTGGCTGACGGCGTATTGGCGGACGCGGCGGTCGGCGCGGATCCTCGTCATCGCGGAGGCGGCGGGGTACTTCGGCTGTCGCTTCAGCGGGATACCGCTCACGTGCGAACGGATGCTGCTGGGACATCATCCGCGCGTGACGGCGACGGACGTATTTCCCGACACCGTGCCGGCCGGTACCCTGCGGACCAGTGTGCCCGCCGGCCTGCCCAAACCGACATGGCGCACGCTCGGTATGAACGAACCGACGGACACGGTCGTTTGGGGGACACTGCTCGATGCGGGGCTCGCGCCGACGGCATTTGCGTTGTGGAATATATTTCCCTTTCACCCGCATCCCGCGGGGCAAGTCTTTGCCAATCGCACCCCGACGGCGGCGGAGTTGGCGCAGGGATTGGACTTGGCACAAGAACTCTTGGCACTGCTGCGACCGGAGCGGATTATCGCGGTCGGCCGCAAGAGCGCGACGACACTGCAGGACGCGGGACTTGTGGTGACGGCGGTGCGCCATCCGGCCAACGGCGGCGTGCCCGCTTTTCGCCGTGGCATGGCGGCCTGTCTGGCAAGCTTGTAAGGCGTCCGCCGTCGCATACGGCAACGAAAAAGGACTCACCTATATACGCGGTGAGTCCTTTTTGTGTGCGGATTATTGCGCGGCGTCCAAGAGAGCAATCGTTTGCTCGCCGGAGAGGACTTGGCAATAAATCAGGTTCATGATTTTGAGCTCGGCGACGTGGACATCTTCCGCGCCTGCCGCGCAAGCGTCTTCGACGCAAATGACTTGGAACCCGTCATCGGCCAGGCCGCGCACCGTCCCGGCGACGCATTGGTCGGTGACGATACCGCCGACGACGACCGTGCGAATGCCGAGGTTGCGCAAGACGCGCAGGAGATTGGTCCCCGTCGTGACGCTGTCGGTCGTTTTGTTGAAGACGAGCTCGCCCGCTTGCGGGGTCAGTTCGTCCACCATTTCCGCTTCGACGGAGTCCTGGTGAATGAAAATCCCGTTCCAGCCGTCGGATTTTTGTACCGGCTCGCGGTCCTCGCCGTCAGGTGACAGGCACGCGATGCGGCCGAAGAGGACGCGCATGCCCCTCTTGCGGAAGTAGTCCAGCAGGCGGCGATTGGCGGGGATGGTCGTCTCGCGCAGACGCGTACGGAAGTACTGCCATTCGTCCCAGGTGCCGTCCGCTTGGAAGGTGAGTGCCTCTCCGACGGTGTCGTCGGCAAATTCTTTTTGCATATCCACAATCAAGAGTGCCGTAGACTTCGGGTCGATGTCCAGTTCGGGGTAGTGGGTCAAATGCCGATAGTAAAATGATTTGAATTGTTCCGGAATCGCAATGCTCATAGGAAACCTCCTCGTTGGGTTTGACTGAATGACAAGAGTAAACGGTTACAGGCGGCGGGGTCTTCATAGAAGAAAGCATGCCCGCCGGTGAGTTCGTGCAGTGTCCCGCGCGGCAAGCGCGAGAGCAGGTACTTGGCCTGCACGAGGCCTTGCGGAAAGACATCGTTGTCGGTGGCGAGCACCAGCGTCGGCACCGTGACCGTCGGCAAGATGTCCGCCGTGTTGGTCAGCAGGTACGCGGAATAAATCGCCAGCGCAATCCACGGCGGCGTCGCACGCAAATCTTCGGCGAGCGATTCCGCGCCGTCGGGGACGCGGTGCTGATGCCACCAGCGACGGAAATAATGCTGCAGAAACGTGTCGCGGTCGGTGAGCAGGTCATCCGTGAGATGAGTCGCACCTTGCGTCTGAAAGCCGGCAAATTCATGGCTGTTCCAGCCGGCATCGCTGTAGGGGAAGGGAGTCATATCCCAAAGCCCCAGCGCCGTGATGCGTCCGTCGCGACCGAACTCCTGCCAGCAAGTCAGCGCGACCGAGCCGCCAAGCCCCCAGCCGATGAGGACGACATCCTGCAGACCCAGCGCCGTGATGAGTTCGTGGACGTCACGGGCATAGCGGGTCAGCGTATGGCCTTCGAGCGTCTTTTGCGAGCGACCGTGGCCACGAAAATCGAGTGTGACCACTTGCCGTTCGGCGGCCAGTCCCTCCACGTTGCGTTCCCAGACACGTGACGAGCTGTGCCAGTCATGCAGAAAGACGAGCGGGCGACCGCTGCCTTGGCGCTGTACCAGCAGCGTCGTATCGTCCGAGGTGCGAAAGAAAAAGGACTCGCCCGTCATGGCATCACCCCCAGCTCCTCGGCCGCCCGCAAGCGGATATCCGTCCGCAAGATGTCGGCCGGCGCCAGTGCCTCGCGGATGTAGCCGTGGGCGCGGTACCAGTCGATTTGCGCCGCAATCGATGCTTCATCCAGCGCGCCGTCCCGGTCGATATAGGGGAGCATGCGGCCGATTTCTTCCGGCGGTGTGGATGTGTAGCGGGCGATGATGTCAATCAATTCGCGATAGCGCGGATCCGCGTCTCGTGCTTCGGGGGTCTGCGCAAAGACGACATCACAGTAGTAGCGGCAGGCGCGGATGTAGCCGCGCATGAAGGCCGTCCCCCGTTCGCTGTCCGCCGCAAATGACGGCGCATAGAAAATCGCCGACACCTGACAGGGAAGCAACTCGCCGATCGTCGCAATCGCACATACCGTGCCGTCCGCCAGCAGACGCGAGGCGTGCGGCTCATTCAAAATCGCGCCGTCGATTTGCCCGCTGCGCAACGCCGCCACAATCGCACCGACCTTGCCGAGGTTCGCGTAGGAGACCGCATTGACCGACAGCCCCGCCTGCTCGAGAATGGCACCGAGCATGTACTGGTAGCTCGATCCCGCTTGCGTATTGCCGATGCGCTTGCCGACGAGGTCCGCCACCGTCCGTACCCCGCTGTCATATTGCGCGCGGGTCACGACCAGCACGCTGCCCGAGTGGGCGGCCGTCTCGCGCCCTTTGTCGGCGACGAGGACCGGCACCTTGCCGCCCGCCGCCAGGTTATACAGACCGGCGGTCAAGCCCGATGCGCCGACCTGTACTTCATCGGCGGCGGTAGCGACAGCGACCGGCTGGGCCGCGTCAAACCAGACCGGCTCGACGGCGAGACCTTCCTCGGCGAAAAATCCTTTTTCCAAGCCGATAAACAGCGGCGCCGAGCTGGCCAGTCGTAAGACGCCGACCTGTACCGGCAGCGGCGAGGACGCGGCGGAAGTGGCCGATTTGTCCGCTCGTCCGCACCCGATACCCAACGCCAATACGGCAATACCGGCCAGTACCAACAGCAGCCGACCGTTCCAAAAATTGCGCATGGTCGTTCCTCCTTTACTTAAGTACTTGTATTATAGCATACCGCACGCGTTTGGCCGCATACGCCGGTGCAATCGCCGGTACGGCGTACGGAAGTATGCGCGGCGGCGGATATAGGGCGGCGGTGATGAGCGTGACGCAAGCGACGGCCGCCTCCCCCGGCGGTCAGAACTTGCGCAGACGAACGGCGGTGGTAGGCTTGTGCCGGCAATCGCGCGCATGGCGCGGTTTCGTGTCGAGGTATCTGCGGGCGACCGATTCGCGGCACCGAGCGTTGGTGTGGCAGACGGCACAGAGAAAGATGTATGAGAACAGACGCCTCGTGTGTCGAAAATGACGCAATGCCGATGTTTTTCCGTGTATCGGTGTCTGCTTGGCTACCGTCGCAAGGGAGCATGATATGTACACACATGACGTACGTACCGCATTCGCAATCTGTGTACGGAAAATCCGTACCGACTGTTGAAATGGAACGTTCTTAAGATGTATAGAGGAAAAGTACGAGGGTAGGGTGAAAGGCGAGAAATCACAACAACAAAAAGTTTGATTATTAATAGGCACTATAAGTAATTTTTGTTTATTTTTTAGGGAGGAAGAAGGCACAAAATTGGTAAAAGTAACGAATTTGATGATATCGGTTGGCGGATTTTGCATATTGAAGCAGGAATTCTCACATAAGAAGTTGAAACAGTAAGTTCTTTTCGATTATAATAAAAATGATTTATAGAGGGAAAAAGAAAGGGTGTTTGAAAATTAGGAGGTGGGAAAATTGGTAAGAAGCATGCAATTGCAATCCCTCTATCAATCGACCGGTTTTATTTATCGTTTTTGAAGGAGGAGCATTATGCAAGGGAAAGCAATATTTGTTGGCGGAAGAGGGAAAAAACGCCACCTTTTGGCAGCAGGAGTATTGTCTGCTGTGATTGCCGGTACATTTAGCTGGACTGCAGCAGCTGCGGATGGCCCGATTGCGATGAGCACAAAGTTGGATGCTGACCGCGTAGTGAATATCACCCAAGACAATTTTTATGATGACGGTCCGTATGCAATTGTGTCGGATAATCATCAGAATAAAGATGTCGTCATCGATTTGAATAAAAAGTCGCTAGCACTACAGCTGAAAGATCTGTCAATTGAAGACTCTTATTTGTACGGGGTGCAGGCGACGCCCGAACACTCTGTACGCATCACGAATTTTGGGAATCAAGCGCTTCAAATCAATGCAAGTGTTAAAGACACGCGATTCATTTTGAAGCAAGGATATGTAACTAATGGCGAAGTTGTCGGTGTATTTGCAGATAATGGCGCGAAGGTTGACATTGACGGGGATGTAGCGATGAATTTGCAGGGCGTTGGAGATGTTCATGCGATTCGTTTGGAGGATAATGCAGCTGTTACTGTTTCCGGGAAATTGACTGTCGGTGAAGGTCAATTGTCCTCATTAGCAGGGGATGAATGGGATAAAAATCCGACACCGCCGAAGCGGGGCGGCAAATTCTCGATGGAGCCGCAGACACAATTCCGCCATGGGATTACATTGGCGAAAAATGCGAAAGTGTCCATAGGTGAAGTCGAGATGTATGCACCGGATAAGGGTATTACTGCAAAGCAAGGGAGTACTGTTAGTATCGGTGGCGGTATCTTGAAAACGACTGCGACCAAAGGAACGGCGTTGAAGCACGTCATCGATATTACCGGGGCAAAAATAATGGTCGGTATGAATTCGGATGAGGATGCCGGGGCTAAAGTGGTGCAACTCGAAGGGAATATTAAGACGAGAAATTGGGAAAATCAGAAGGGTGACGTTTACATTGGCTTGCGAGGAGCGGAATCATATTGGAAAGGCATGCTTGACTCCGCTCAGGACAAGAATGGTGACGTGCATTTGTATTTGCGCGACGGTGCCCGTTGGGAGAATACTTCTTGGGGGCCGACGGAAGGAAAGGTAAATGATGTATTGGCCAGCTTAGCAGCCAGTGCAGGCAGCGCGATTTTGCAGGATAATAAAAAGTCGCTGACGATTAATCAGTTGAATGGCAATATCGAAGTTTTTTATAAACATGAGGCTTCCGGCAAAGAAGACAAAGATTATGCTGCGGGCAATACAATTATCAAATCGGCAGCACCTGAAAGCACAATCCAATTAACAACCGATGCAAGTATGATTGATTTGGGCAATGGAGAAGAAGTGCATCAAGTTCTGAATACGTTATCACACAAATTGATTTACGAGGCATACAAGAGCCAGGGGACTCAAGAAGGCGAACGTAATTTGCGCGGTACGGTGCGCATTGCGGAAGGACTCACCTCGTCTTCCAAAACGAAGATGCATGATGCTATCAGCTTTGCGGATATTGACGGCAAGGGATATGTTCAAAAGAAAGATATCGACGATATTCAGCCGGAAGCAACGGTTTGGAATGTGCCGTTGATTGAAGATAATAATTATGGGAAAGAAGTGCGTGCGGCTTGGAAAAAAGCAGGTGCGACGAAAGGTGACGGAAACTACAGTTTCAGCAAAGATGTTGTGCTGAATGTCAGTACGGACGGTAAGGCCTTCGTTGACCAAGGATATAACCAATGGGTATTTGGCGCGCTTCAATGGCATGGCGACCGTGTCGGCAGTGTTGACATGGGAGGGCACCGTTTGACGCTCAACGCGACAAGCAAACGTGCCGATGTCAATCCGAACGGCATTTTTGTAAAAAGCGGTACGTTGACACTGAAGAACTTATCCGGACTCGAGATCAATACGAACGGCCCCCGGTCGCAGGGACGAGGGATTTTCGTTTTGGGCATGGCTGATGATGGAAAGTGGAGCAGCGGTTCCGGTAATGCAAAGTTGATTATCGAAAATGATGACAAGGTCGGTCATGAAGTCAAGATTGATGTACATGCATACGATGATTTCGGCGCTATTGAAGTGCGGGGCAATGCCGGAACAGCAGAGCTTGATATCAAAGGCTTGGTGGATATTAACTCCAACCAATGGCGAGCCGTGGAAGCACTGCAAGGAGGTAAAATTTCCATCGGCGGCGGTCGCATCGTCGGTGAAGGGTACGCGGCTATCGGGGCACTGAGCGGAAGTACGGTCAATATCAATGCGAAGTATGAAAATGGCAAGGTCATGCCTACGTCCGATACTCGCTCGGTAAAAATCATTGGTGGTATTACGTCATACAACGGTGCCAAGACTAATATTGCGTTGAATACGAAAGAATCATTCTTCCATGGGATGCCTTCGTTGGACCTTTGGGGAATGAAAGATTATTCGGACAAGATTGAACCGTTGCGTGGGGATTTGAATTTGTACATCGGCGACGGCGCGTATTGGATGAATGAAGAAGTGGGGAAAGGCGCTTATGTTGAGCAAAACGGTCGTAAAAACGCGACTCCGGCGGCCATTGTTTCTCAACTGATCAGTAAAGACGGTAGTATTATTCAGAAAGATGCCCGTACGATTACAATTGATAATTTTGAGGGTCATGCAAACCTTTACTATGCACATGAAGGCGATGGCAGCAACGAAACGGATTACAAGGCCGGCGCTACACATATTAAGACGGCTGCACCCGGGGCGACGATTAACCTGTTGACAGACAATACAGGTATCGCCATGAATGATAATGCGCAAGTGCGTAAGACGTTGACTGCATTGGCAGGAAAACTGTATTATGATGCGGTTGCCAAGAAGGGCCCAGATGCGCAAAATCTGACGGGTAAGGTCGGCATTGCAGATGGATTGACAGCCTCTGCGAAGTCGATGAAGTTGGCAGATATGAGCTTTAACGATGCTGATGGCAAAGGGGTATTGAAAGCGGAGACAGAAATAAAACCGGGAGACAAACCGCAACCGGGAGATAAACCGCAACCGGGAGA
>CAMCNU010000011.1 GCA_945876385.1 uncultured Veillonellaceae bacterium
GATCGACTTTGTTCTTTTTCAAATTTTTGATGTCCATGCCGTACGTTTCGACTTTATCTTCGATGGTGGCAAACGCATCCTGATCGACTTTCTTTGCCAGTTCGCCGTCTACATACGTCTTATCAGCTTTGCCGTCGATGCCTTCCGCCGCCTTGGTCAGTGCCTCATTGGTTTTGGCCAGCGCGTCATTCGTTTTTTTGATTTCCCTGTTCAGCGTTTTTTCATTGCTCTTGCGATCTTGTGTCTCACTTGCAATCCAATCTTTTAATTCTTGATGCTGCGCATCGTACGTCGCCTGATCGACTTTGTTCTTTTTCAAATTTTTGATGTCCATGCCGTACGTTTCGACTTTGTCTTCAATCTTATCTACTGTCGCTTCATACTCTTTCGCCGCAAACAAACCGGTCGCCTCGGTTTTGGTCAATGCCGGCTCTGCCGGTGTCGCCGGGTTTTGCGCCCATGCGCCCGATGTACCCAATGCCATCAATACGGCCAATGCCAGCGCACTGTTACGATATCCGATTTTCATACTCTACGCCTCCTGACTCAACGGTCAATCCTTACATTTTACTTCTTAGTTTCCATTTTCTATTACCGCATCCCTGCGTTCATGCTACGTTTTCCCCGGTAATCGCATCCTCCTCCCGAGCATCTGCGCAAACAAACAACCCGAATACACCTCTCGAACGAGGTGTATTCGGGTATATTCCCATTACTGTCGTTATTGCAGCATGCTGTTGCATTGTATACCTCCGTGACTCGATGGTCAAAATGACGGTATCCGCATCTTTCCCTGGGGTGCCGTCGGTCTTGCTGTCCTAAACATACCACATATTTTGCTGCAATTCAAATGCATTTTAGTCATAGTGAAATAAATATAAAATTTTTACCCAATCTCACTGTATGCATTTGCAGTCAGATTAACACCACCACAAATTTCAATCAAGTGCACAAGAATCGGCTCTATCTCCCGCCAGCCGCCGACGCACGGCATCACCGAACGACGAGTAGCGGGGAATGAGTTGTGCCTTTGCGGGGGTTTCGCTAATCAAACGAACCCACAGCTCGATGTCTTCTCCGTCCCGTCGATAGCTTTCGCGCAGTCCTTCGACATCCGCCGCAAAGGGCAGTATCCCTTTCCCCGCCCGAATCATCTGCCCCACCAGCCACTTGTCCGTCAGTTTCTCTTCGGCATCGGCCAGGCGTAGCGGCATACCCGATGCATCCGTCAGTGCGGTCGACAAGTACAACGGCAACAGCGGAAATGCCTGTTGTAACAACAACGCCGTATGCGGCGACACGCTCTCGGTAAAGACGACCGTATTCAGCCGCTTGCCTTTGCGCACCATGGCCTGCGCGCGACGACGATAGCGCTCCGCATCATGTACATGCGGTATCGCCCAATACAGTCCGTCGCGAAACACGACATAAAACGTCGCGCCTTTATGTTGCATATGGCGATACATCAAGGCCGGAAACTTGTCGTGATGACGCGCAAAAAAGCTCGGATGAATATGAAAAAAACGATACGGCTGAACCACAAAAGCACCTCCCGCTCCGCTACAACGAGCGTTCTCCCTCTCTTGCAAAAGAATCCCTTTTGCATGCCTCCGTGGCTCTAGGCCCTATCGTATATGACGATACAGTCAAAATCATCTCCTTTTTGACTGTATCGATTATTATATCATATCGCTTTTCTCCGTGCGTTTTGACAACAGCCGACCGCAGAACATGCACATGTCCGCCGCACAAAATAAAAGGCTGCCGATACCGATCGGCATACCAAAAGAGACGCCTCACGACAGCGAAGCGTCTCGATGCATGCCGGTATCCTTATTCCGTCGGGCACACGTCCGGCGCGGCTGTCGGTACCTGCAATGTGCCGACAAGGTCGCGGATGTCTTCCACGCCGTGCGCCGCACACCAGGCTTCCATTTCGCCTGCGATGCGTTCGACGGCGGTCGGATCGACGATGGTCGCCGTCCCGACGGAGACGCACGCCGCCCCCGCCTGCATGAACGCAATCGCATCCGCGCCGGTCATGATACCGCCCATGCCGCAAATCGGTATCCGTACCGCCTGCGCGACTTGCCACACCAAACGGAGCGCAATCGGTTTGACGCACGGGCCGGAGAGTCCGCCCGTCACATTGCCCAAGAGCGGCACGCGACGTTCGATATCGATGTCCATCCCGAGCAGTGTGTTGATGAGCGAGACCGCATCCGCGCCCGCATCTTCCACTGCCCGCGCGACGACGGTGATGTCGGTCACATTCGGCGAGAGTTTGACGATGACCGGTTGCTCGGCGTGCGCTTTGACGGCGCGCGTCACATCGGCGGCGGCGACCGCATCCACCCCGAACGCCAAGCACCCGTTGCGTACGTTCGGACAGGAAATATTGACCTCCAGGGCGGCAATCCCTTCGACTTGCAGTCGCTCCGCCATCACCGCATACTCATCCACCGTGTTGCCCGAGATATTGGCGATGAGCGGCGCGCGCGTCTGCCGGCGCAAGGACGGCAAAATCTCCTCGACGAATACATCCACGCCCGGATTCTCCAAGCCGATACAATTCAGTATCCCGCCCGGTGTCTCCGCAATCCGGACACCGGCATTGCCGGCGCGGGGTTCAGGGGTCAGCCCTTTGAGTGCGATGCCGCCGATGCGGTCGAGATTGACGTAGTCCGCGTATTCCGTACCGAATCCGAATGTCCCCGACGCGGCAATCACCGGCGTCGGCAGGGTAATACCGCAAAAATCCACTGCCATATTGACACTCATAGCCGCACCTCCCGACTGTCAAAGACCGGACCGTCGAGGCAGACTTTGGCATGACCGCCGGCACGTCGATCGCAGACGCAGGCCAAACAACCGCCCGTCCCGCAGCCCATGCGCCGCTCCAGCGAGACTTCGCACGGCACGCCGGCCGCTTCCGCCATAGCCGCCACCGCCCGCATCATCACCGCCGGTCCGCAGGTCAGGACGCGGGTATAGGCCCCGCTTTCGAGCAAGGCGGGGACGAGTTCCGGCACATAGCCGTGATGCCCGATTGAGCCGTCATCGGTCGCGATGCGGATATCCGTCACCGTCGGCGGAAAGAGCTCCGCCCAAAATACTTCGTCGCGATTACGACCGCCGATGAGTGCGGTCACCGTCTCCGGCGCGCATTCCTGCGCCGCATACATCAAGGGCGCGATACCGACACCGCCGCCGACCATGAGCAGACGACCGCCGAGCGTAAATGTCGTGCCGAGCGCCCCGAGAACATCGACCGCCGTACCGTCCGCCCACTGTGTCATCGCGGCCGTCCCGCGGCCGACGACCCGATAAATCAGCTCGACCGTCCCCGTCGCCGCATCGACCCGTGAGGGGCTGAACGGCCGCCTGAGCAGCGGCTCATGCGCCCCGTCCCGACGCAAATGAATGAACTGTCCCGGTCGAATCGCGGCGGCGATACGCGGCAGTGCGAGCCGCATTTGCCACATCTGCGGTCCGACCCGACGCTGTGCCGTGACCCGTCCCGTTTCGACGATGCCCATTTCCTCACCCTTTCCGATAATCCTGCAAGGCCTTGACCTCCGGTAAATCCTGTTTCTTACGATTTTGCAACACATGCACGACCTCGCGGGTCGTATCGAGCGACGTCAAGCAGGGAATGCCCAGTTCCACCGCCAGCCGGCGCAAGCGGAATCCTTCCCGTTCCGGCCGTTTGCCGTAGGTGATGGTATTGACCACCATGTCCACTTGCCCTTCGCGCAGGACTGTCGCGCACGTCCGGTCGCCGCCTTCGTGCATTTTATTGATAATATCCACCGCGACGCCCGCTTGTCGCAAGTACTCGCCCGTGCCTTCCGTCGCCATGATGCGGTAGCCGTGCTCGATAAATTCCTTCGCCAGCGCGGCCGCTTCTTCCTTGTCGCGGTCGCTGACCGTAATCAACACCGAGCCGCCGTCGGGGATGCGCATATGCGCACCGACGACCGCCCGATAGAGCGCGTCGGAATAATTCGCCCCGATCCCCATGACTTCGCCGGTCGATTTCATTTCCGGCCCGAGGGCGATTTCGACCAGGCCGAGTTTGGCAAACGAGAATACCGGCGCTTTGACCGCCACATGCGACGGCGCCGGCAAGAGTCCCGGCGTCACGCCCATCTCCCGCAGTGTCTTGCCGACACAGATGCCCGTCGCCAACGCGACGAGATTGTACCCCGTCACCTTGCTCATAAAGGGTACCGTCCGGCTGGAACGGGGATTGACTTCGATGACGTACAGCTGCTCGTCCGCGACAATATATTGGATATTGACAATCCCGCGCACCCGCAGCGCCTTGGCAATCCGTTCCGTACAATCGACGATGCGATCGGTCATCGCCGTGCTCACATGTTGCGGCGGAAATACCGCAAAGCTGTCGCCCGAATGCACGCCCGCGCGTTCGATTTGCTCCATGATTCCCGGAATAAATACATCCGTCCCGTCGCACAGTGCGTCGACTTCCAGCTCCTGCCCGACGACGTATTCGTCAATCAGTACCGGATGATCCGCCGAGGCGATGACCGCCTCGCGCAAGTACGCGGTCAGCTCCCGCGGATGATAGACAATCTGCATGGCGCGCCCGCCGAGGACATAGCTGGGACGCACCATCAACGGATAGTGGAGTTCGGCCGTTGCGCTCTGCGCCTCTGCCAATCCCGTCACCATGCACCCGCGCGGACGGGCGATGCCGAGTTCGGCGAGCAACGCGTCAAAACGTTTGCGGTCTTCCGCCAAATCGACCCCGTCCATATCCGTCCCCCACATCGGGACGTCGGCACGCGCCAATTGTGCCCCCAGATTAATCGCCGTCTGGCCGCCGAATTGGGCGATGACGCCTTCCGGCTGTTCCTTGTCGATGACGGCCAGCACGTCTTCGGCCGCCAACGGTTCAAAATACAGCGCGTCCGACATGTCAAAGTCCGTCGATACGGTTTCGGGGTTGTTATTAATCATAATCGAGCGATAGCCGTACTGCCGCAGCGAACGAATCGCCTGCACCGAGCAATAATCGAACTCGACCCCCTGCCCGATACGAATCGGACCGGCGCCGAGCACCATCACGCTGTGCCCCTGCGGTCGGACTTCGTCGGCGACGCCGTACGCCGAATAGTAGTACGGTGAATCTGCCGCAAATTCCGCGGCACAGGTATCGACCATGCGATACGACGGCACGATGCCTTCCTGCTCCCTAAGTGCCTTGACCGCCGCTTCCTCCACACCCGCCAGCGCGGCCATCCGCCGATCGCTGAAACCGAGGTACTTCGCCTGCCGCACCGCCTCCGGTGTCAAGCCGCCGTTCATCAGCCAGCGTTCGCAGTCGATGATCCGCTCAATCTGCGCGATAAAGAAGATGTCAATCTTCGTCACCCGCGCGATTTCTTCCGGCTCAAACCCGCGCCGCAAGGCTTCCGCGATGACAAAGAGACGTTCATCGTCGACCCGCCGCAACAGCATTTTAATATCATAGTGCGACAGGTGCTCGAGTTTCGGCAAGTAGAGCGCATCCGTACCCGTTTCGAGAGAGCGGACGGCTTTTTGCAAGCCGGCGGGCAAGTTCGTCGCGAGTGCCATGACTTCGCCCGTCGCTTTCATCTGCGTACCGAGCTCGCGGTCGGCCAAGTTGAATTTTTCAAACGGCCAGCGCGGGATTTTGATAACGACGTAGTCCAGCGCCGGCTCAAACGCCGCCTTGGTTTTGCCGGTCACCGCGTTGGTGATTTCCCCCAGCGACAACCCCAGCGCGACTTTGGCGGCGACTTTGGCAATCGGATAGCCCGTCGCTTTCGACGCCAGCGCACTCGAACGGCTCATGCGGGGATTGACTTCGATGACATAGTAGCGGTTCGATTCGGTATCCAATGCATACTGGACATTGCACCCGCCTTCGATTTTGAGGAAGCGGATGATATCGAGCGACGCCGTCCGCAACATTTGCGCCTGTCCGTCAGTGAGCGTCTGACTCGGCGCGACGACGATGCTGTCGCCCGTGTGCACGCCGACGGGGTCGATATTTTCCATATTACAGATAATAATACAGTTGTCTTCGCTGTCGCGCATGACTTCGTATTCGATTTCATTCCAACCGGCGACCGAGCGTTCCACGAGGATTTGATGTATCGGACTCAACACCAAGCCGCGTTGCCCGATTTCGCGCATTTCCGCATCGTTGTGGACGACACCGCCGCCCGTACCGCCCAGCGTAAAGGCCGGCCGGATAATCAGCGGATAGCCTATTTCCGCCGCAAAGGCCAAGGCCTCATCGACCGTATGGCAAATCCGGCTTTCCGGGACCGGCTGCCCGATTTGCTGCATTGCCTCTTTGAAGAGTTCACGGTCTTCGGCTTTGCGAATGGCGTCCAAGTGCGTCCCCAACAAGGTCACGCCGTACTGCTCCAAGATGCCCGCTTCCGCCAGCTCCATCGCCAGATTCAGTCCCGTCTGCCCGCCCAGCGTCGCCAGCAGGCCGTCCGGCCGTTCCGCCGCGATGACCGCCGTCACAAATTCGCGTGTCAGCGGTTCGACATAGACACGGTCGGCCAAGTCGGTATCCGTCATGATGGTCGCGGGATTGCTGTTAATCAGGACGACCTCGCAACCTTCTTCTTTGAGCGACAGACAGGCCTGCGTACCGGCATAGTCGAATTCCGCCGCCTGCCCGATGACAATCGGCCCCGAGCCGATGACCAATACTTTATGAATCTCTTTTCTCATACCCGGCCTCCTTGCCACGATGCAATCCACTGCGCCAATACCTCTTCGTTGTCACGCGGTCCCGGCGAGGCTTCCGGATGGTATTGCACCGCGCGCACGCGATACCCGCGGTGGCAGAACCCTTCCACCGTACCGTCGTGCAACGAACGCTCCGTGACTTCACAGCCGTCGGGCAAGCTTGCTTCTTCGACCGCATAGCCGTGATTTTGCGACGACATGGTAATCGCTCCCGTCTCCAGATGCAAGACGGGATGATTGCCGCCCCGATGCCCGAACGGGAGTTTGACCGTCCGACCGCCGAGTGCCAAGGCAAGGAGCTGATGCCCCATGCAGATACCGAGCATCGGCACCTTGCCGAGCAAGTCCCGCAAGGTATCCGCCGTCCCCGGCGCATCGGCGGGGTCGCCCGGTCCGTTGCTGACAAATACGCCGTCCGGTGCGGTCGCCATGACGTCTTCCGCCGTCGCCGTCGCCGGGAGCACCGTCACGCGGCAATCCTGCGCACACAACAGCTCCAGCATGTGCCGCTTGACCCCGCAATCGATGACCGTCACCCGATGCGTGCCGTCGCCGAGGGTATAGGGTTCTTTGGTCGTGACCCGCAAAATCTGGTCATGTGCCGGCGGTGTTGCCAGCCACTGCGCCGCCTGCGCCGCTTCATCGGCACCGGCCAGCACGCCGCGCGGCGTGCCTTCTTCCCGAATGGCCCGCGCGATGGCCCGCGTGTCCGCCCCCGCCAGACAGGGGATACCGTATTCCGCCAAAAACTCCGCCAGCGTGCCTTCCGATTCCCAATTATTCGGCGCGGCGGTCAATTCCGAAACGATGACGCCGCTGACCGCGGGGCGTTCGCCTTGGCGAATCTTAAGCGAGGTCCCGTAATTACCGACGAGGGGGTAGGTCCACGTCAAAATCTGATCCATGTACGACGGATCGGTGTACGCTTCTTCGTACCCCGTCATCGCCGTCGTAAAGACGACTTCCGCCGGCTTGCTGTGTCCGCCGATTAAATATCCGCCGAATGTACGGCCGTCGTCCAAATATAAATATCCGTCTCTCACTTGACTTCACCGTCTTTCATCACAAGGCGACCGTCCACCCAGGTCGCGACTGCCCGACCGACCAACCGCTTGCCCGCAAACGGCGTGTACCGCGACTGCGTATACAGCTGCTGCGGATCGACCGTCCATGCCGCCTCGGTATCGATGACCGTCAAGTCGGCGGGTGCGCCGACCGCCCACACCCCGCCGCCGATACCGAGAATGCGTCCCGGCGCGGCCGACATCGCGTCCATCGCCCGTGCCAGCGAGACATGCCCCGGCGCTACCGCATAGGTCAATACCGCCGCCAGCGACGTTTCCAAACCGCTCATGCCGTTCGGTGCGCAACAAAACGGGACATCTTTTTCTTCGTCCGCATGCGGCGAATGATCCGTCACGATCGCGTCGATCGTCCCGTCCGCCAAGCCTGCCAGAAGCGCGAGCCGGTCGCTTTCTTCCCGCAACGGCGGCGCGACCTTGAACGCGGTATCATATTGCCGCAATTCTTCATCCGTCAGTGCCAAATGATGTGCCGTGACCTCCGTCGTCACCCGCACGCCGCGTGCCTTTGCCGCCCGCACCAATTCGACTGCCCGCGCCGAACTCAAATGCGCAATATGGACATGCGCGCCCGTGAGTTCGGCCAGCATCAAATCCCGCGCGACCGCGACATCCTCCGCCACCCGCGGCCGCCCGATAAGACCGAGCTCGACCGAGCAGCGGCCTTCGTGCATCGCACCCTGCCCGGCCATCGTCATATCTTCCGCATGGTCGATGATCGGCTTGCCGAACGTCGTCGCGTATTCCATCGCCCGCCGCATAAACTCGGCGCTTTCCACATAATGCCCGTCATCGGAAAACGCGACCGCGCCGCCCTGCGCCATGTCCCCCATATCCGACAGCACTTTCCCTTCCAAGCCCTGCGAAATCGCACCGATGACCTCGACCTTGACCCGACCGACCTCGCGCGCCCGTTCCTTGACCGCATTGAGCACCGCCAATGAATCGATGACCGGCGAGGTATTGGCCATCGTGACAACCCGTGTCAACCCGCCGGCCGCCGCCGCCTGCGTCCCCGACGCAATCGACTCCTTGGCCTCCTGCCCCGGCTCGCGCAGATGCACATGCATATCCGTCAGTCCCGGTACGACCAGCCGTCCGTGCAAGTCTTCCACCGTCATCTCCGCCGTCGGCGTAATCCCCGGCGCAATCGCTTCCAGCACGCCGTCCGCAATCAGTATATCCGTCTCCGTCAGCGCGCCCGTATCGTCCAGACGCTGCGCGTGTTTAAGCAAGTGCTTCAATGCCTTCCCCTCCGTTCAACAGTAAATGTAAAATCGCCATCCGTACCGCCAGACCGTTGCGCACCTGCTCCTGCAAAAACGTCTGCGGCGCATAGGCCAATTCGTGCGAGATTTCGACGCCGCGCTGAATCGGACCCGGATGCATAATCATCACATCCGGCTTGGCCACCGCCAGCCGCGCGGTATTGATGCCGAACACGCGCGCATATTCCCGCCGGTTCGGGATGAACCCCGCCGCCGCCCGTTCCGTCTGCAAGCGCAAAATCTGCACCGCATCGACGTCGCGCAAGCCCTCTTCAATCGAGTCGTAGAGCGTGACCCCCTCGCGGGCAAACTCGCGCGGCACCAGTGTCCGCGGGCCGATGAGGCGTATCTTGGCTCCCATCTTCAAAAAGCCTTGGATATCACTGCGCGCCACCCGTGAATGCCGCACATCGCCGACAATGGCATACGTCAGCCCCGCAATCGTCCCTTTGCGCTCCCGCACCGTAAACAAATCGAGCAGTCCCTGCGACGGGTGCGCATGCAGACCGTCTCCCGCATTGATAATAACGGGGACCGTTCCCGTCGTCCGGCCGAGGGTTTCGGCATAGGCCGCCGCCCCCGATGCACTGTGCCGCAAAATCAACGCATCCGGTGCGAGCGCCGCCAGCGTCATCAAGGTATCGCGCCAACTTTCGCCCTTTGTCATCGAACTCGTGCTTTGGCTGATATTAATCACATCCGCGCCCAAGTATTTCCCTGCCAGCTCAAACGAGCTCCGCGTCCGTGTCGACGCCTCGGCAAATACATTGACTACGGACTTGCCGCGCAACAAATCCATCTTTTTGTAGCCCCGCGCAATAAACGCCTTCATCACTTGCGCATGCGCCAGCACCGTCTCGATATCGGCGGGCGCAAGCGACGCCAAATCCACCAACGAGCGTCCTCGCCAACTGCTCATACCTGCTCCTCCTTCACACAAAAAACCTCTTTATCCCGCGATAAAGAGGTAGCCAAAACACACCTGACCGACCATCCTTTCTAGCCTCACGGGACTAGGTTAAAAGATGACGACGATTGTGACCGTCATTTCATTTCCTTTATTGTACGTGGTTGCCTGCCAAATGTCAATCCGTTTTTTACTCCGTGTCGCCGTCCTGTCGCGGCGTCAAGATATCGCCGCCACGGCAGAGATATACGCGACACCGCACGGCTCCGCTCACAGCGGCTCGCTGACGCGGGCACGGCACACGCACATGTCACGCACGCCTGTACCTTTCGCGCCTCACCGCCCCGGTACAAACCGCGGCGACGATGACGCCCCGCGCAGCGACGCGTCAACGTAACGCATTGCGATACGGCAATATAGTATAATAGTACTAATTCGTTATCGAACGGACAATCACGCCGCGACCGAATCGCGACGGCGTAACGGAGAGAAATCAGGAAGGAGATTGTGATGATAGTATTACCACTGGCGGTGAGCGTTTCCCTGCCACACGACCGTTTGGCCGCGGTCGCCACGCTCTGCGACCCGCGGACGGCTGACCCCGCACGGGTCAGTGCCGTTATTCTCGATGCTGCCGATGAGGACTTGGCGGCACGCTTTGCCGATGTGCCCGCTCTGCCGCGCTTTGCCGCCTTTACGGCGCCGGGCTATGCACCGCTGTGCGACGCCGAAGACGTACTGCGCGCGGCTGCCGCGTATGAAAGCAGCCTCTTGCCGCCCTTTGTGCGGACATTGTTTGCCTATACGCGCGGCGATCAGACCTCGCTGGCGACGCCGGGGCATCATGCGGGCGAATTCTACCGACGCACGACCGGCGGGGAATTGTTTTACCGTTTCTTCGGCGCGAATCTGTTTCGGGCCGATTTGTCCTCTTCGGACAGCCGACTGGGCGACATGCTGACGCATGAGGGCGTCGCCGACGAAGCGGAAGCCCATGCCGCCGCCGTCTTTCATGCGGATCGGACGTACTTCGTACTCAACGGCACCTCCGCCTCCAACAAAGTCTGCACCGGCGCGTTGCTCACACCGGGCGACATCGTCCTCTTTGACCGCAACAACCACAAATCCGCCTATCACGGCGCGATGATTCTCGCCGGCGCCACCCCCGTCTACCTCGAAGGTGAACGCAACGCCTACGGCCTTATCGGCGGCGTCCCCGCCGCGGCCTGGGACGAGGACGCCTTACGCGCGCGTGTCGCCGCCATCGACCCCGAGCGCGCCCGTGCGCCGCGCCCCTTTCGCCTGGCGGCGCTCCAGCTCTCGACCTATGACGGCATCTTTTACAGTGCGGCCGACATCTTGCGCCGCATCGGCCACCTGTGTGACTACATTTTATTTGACAGCGCCTGGGTCGGCTACGAACAATTCCTGCCCTTGCTCGCGGAGATGAGCCCGCTGACACTGCCGCTCGATGAACATGCGCCGGGGATTTTGGTCACCCAATCCGTCCACAAACAACTGGCCGGACTGGCGCAGACTTCGCAAATTCACAAAAAAGACGACCACCTGCGCGGCCAGGCCCGCTACGTCACGCACGAACAATTTAACAATGCCTTTTTACTGCACGCCTCGACCTCGCCGAACTACCCGCTCTTCGCCTCGCTCGACATGAATGCCGCCATGCACGATGCCCCCCACGGCCACACGCTGTGGCAAGAAACCGCGCGGCTCACGACGGAAACGAAAAAAGACATGCTGCGCCGGCTGCGCTACATCCGTCCGCTCGTGCCGCCGACCGTCGACGGTACTCCTTGGCAGGACATTCCCACCGATACGCTGCTGTCCGATACGCACTACTTTGCCCTCACCCCCGACGCCGACTGGCACGGACTGGCCGGCATCGCCGCGGGGCAATATTGCCTGGACCCCTGCAAAGTGCTGGCCGTCACCCCCGGCATTCAAGCCGACGCCGGCCGCTACGATCCGTCGGGCATCCCCGCGATGATTCTCTCCCGATTCTTCCAGACCCGGCATTTTACCCCCGAAAAAGCCGACCTGAACACACTCCTCTTTCTCGTCACGCCGGCGGAAACCGCCGCCAAAATGACCCGCATGGTCGACCTCTTCGCCTCCTTCGAAACCGCCTACGATGCGGATACGCCGCTCACCGAGATATTTCCCGACCTCGTCCGGCGAGAGCCCCGTTACCGCGACTACGGCCTGCACCGCCTGTGCACCGAACTGCATGCCGTCTACCGCACGCATCGCATCCATCGCCTGCAACGTCTGCTCTTTGCCCGCGAGCACTTCCCCGCCGTCGCGATGTCCATGCGCGATGCCAATGACGCCCTGACCCGCGGCCAAGGCGAGCTCATCCCTCTTGACCACGTCCGCGGACGCATCTCACTCGAAAGCGTCCTCCCCTACCCGCCGGGTATTCTCGTCCTCGCCCCCGGCGAACGCTGGAACGACAACGTCCTCGCCTACTTCGCCGCCCTCGAAGACGCGATGAACGCCCTCCCCGGATTCGAACCGGAACTCCAAGGCATCCACCGCCGCCAAGACCGCAACGGTCGGACGCAACTCATGGCCTGCGTCCTGCGTGAATAGTTGACAACACCGCGGCGGTATGCTATGATTGAACAGCTGTAAATGACAGCTATCTATTTTTATACGAGGTGATGTACATGGCAACAAACAAGAACGCTCGTTTTAAGACCAGCCGCCGGTTCGGCCTGAATATCTACGGCCATCCGAAAGCGTTAAAACGGCAACCCAAAGAGCAGCGTCAAAAGAAGACATCCGAATACGGATTGCAGCTCTTGGAAAAACAAAAAGTGAAAGCGATTTACAACTTACTGGAACGTCAGTTCTATCGCTATTACGATAAAGCGCGGAAAATGGAAGGCATCGTCGGTGAAAACCTGCTCTTCCTGCTGGAAACCCGTTTGGACAACTTGGTCTATCGCATCGGCTTTGCCCGCTCGATTCGCCAGGCACGGCAGATGGTCAACCACGGCTTGATTCTCGTCGACGGTAAACGCGTCGATATCCCGTCCTACGGCGTCAAACCGGGACAAGTCATCTCGCTCAAAGAAGCGAACCGCAGCAATGAAATGTACAAGGCCAGCTTCCAGGACATCCGTACCTTCGAACTGCCCTACATTGAAAAGAATCTGGACAAATGGGAAGGCACGCTCGTGCGGATGCCGATGCGCGAAGAACTCCCCTTTGCCAACGATATCAACGAAACACTCATCATCGAGTTGTACAGCAAATAAACTTTCTCAAATCAGAATTTATCAAAGCGGCGCAAATCAGCAATATACAGACCTCAATTGCTATTTGCGCCGCTTTTTTATTTTCTCATTTTAACCTGTTTTAGCAACGATTTTTGACGATTTTTTGACGCCGCCACCTACTAAAAAACGTCTCTAAAGTCCGTCCGGCGGGCACTATTTCAATCCGCTCCTCGTATACTTTTGCCGTTTCATCATTTTGCCGCCGCATATACCGTCGCCACAATCGCGACCAGTTGCCAAATACGCTTGCGCCTATTTTCCGCTTTTGTCTCTTGCTCGGACTTCTTCAATAATTCGTTTGCTGTCTGCAATTGCTTCTCGTGCTGTGCTAATTCGTCTTGCGTTATCTTCAACAAGTCGCTCGCTGTTGTCAATTCGTTTTTCGACTTTGTTAAGTCGCGTCGCGCTGACTTCAACTCGGAAGATAGCGTCTGATTGTTTTTCTCTAATGCGCTCAACTCTGACTCGATCACTACTAAGTTGTTCTCTAACCTGCTCAATTCGTCCGTTGTAATTTCCGCCGCCTGTGAGCCACCACAAGAGGCCCACGCCAAGCAGGCCGCAAGCACAAAACGCCAAAATCTTTTTATCAATCGTCCTCACCTCTTTTATGGTATGTGCAATTTATTCACATACCATATATAGAAAACAAGTTAAAATTGCCATATGTCAGATTTCACCGATTTTATGAAATAAGGGACATCGTTATTTCATGTTTTAGCGATTTTATGAAATAACGATGTCCTAAATCAAAAGCAGATATTTCCATTTTGGAAACATCTGCCGTCACTACCTATGAAAAAACCGCTATTTTTTCCTAGCAAGACACGCCAACTATGAAAAAACAGCCTGTTTTTCCTACCGCAATCAAAGTAAGCGTGTGTTTCGCCAATATAAAAGGACGATCTTTCGTCCTTTTATAAAATCAATTTATATTTTAGTCACATTATTTGCCGAATTAACGCATCCCGTAACGCAGCCGAAAAGTTTATTTTTTGTCGTTGAGCCACCTCATCAAGCCATGCGGGAATTGTTAAAGTTTTATTGCGCAAGTCTTGCGTGTCATTCATATCTGCAACGACATATGTTACAACTTCGTTTTCATCACATATAACATCTTCCAGTTTTGACGGCTCCGGAAGACTTTCTCCATCCACCAATGCAGAAATAAGAAACAATCCTGACGCTTCTGCGGCGTTTTCCATCGCCTCATCAAGAGAGTCTCCGCAAGTATAACACCCACCTAAATCAGGAAAGGAAACTGCATATTTACCGGAGTCTTCCTTTGTAAAAATTGCCGGATATGTTTTGTTCATAGTTTACACCCCCAGACCGTGAATTACATGCGGGGTTTCATTTCAACCCCGCATGCTTCATAATCGCCCTTTCTGTGCCTTTTGCTAATTCAGTTGTGTGATACGGCACAATAATTGTCTTTCCGTCTTTTTTCAGCTTTCGGTGACTTCCTTTACTTGTTGTTTCTATCCATCCCGCTTTAATTAACTTACGGTAGATTTCTTTGCCCGTCATCCCCCTCCCTCCTTTTATGTGTTTATTATAACACGTGTTATAACATGTGTCAAGGTCTTGGCATAAACTTTCTTATTTATTATTTCTTATTTCAAATCTTTGGGTTTATCGCCTTAAAAACGTCAACAAAATCCGCGCATTTTACAGGCTTTTATTCACCGTCTGGCATAATCAGTCACGCCGCGCGCTATTGCCGCAGAAAAGGCTTTTAACTGCGTTTTCAGAAGTTCGAGATCGTTCGCGTTGTCGATGAACGCCAATTCGACTAAAACAGCCGGCGCATTGGTAGAATTTAGCACCCAGAGACGGCCTCTCTGCTTAATTCCACGGTTGAGCGTATCAACGGAATTAATAATTTGAGATTGAATGCACTCCGCTAATACTTTTCCCGATTCCGACTTATAAAGCGTTTCCGTTCCGCGCGCCATCGTGTTAAAGGCGTTACAGTGAATGGACACAAAAACATCCGCTTCCCACGCGTTTGACGTTTCGCAAATTTCGCTTAAACTGTCCGACTGGAGCATGGCGGCTTTACAACCTGCGGCAATGAGATAGTCCCTCACTTGCTCGCCGCATGTCAAAGCATAATCGCATTCGCGATCACCCGTTACCGGATTGACCGCCCCCGGATCCGGCACGCCATTCGGAGCGTGTCCCGGATTAATAAATACTTTCATAGTTACCCCCATTAACTGAAATTACATTTTAATTTTCTTTTCGACTTTATCTTTCACGAGATCCAAAAAGCGCCCCATAGCAACGTTGCCCCCGTCACGCATGTTTTCCAGAATAGATAAAAATTCCGATGCGCCTAAATACATCCAGACGAGATTGACGGCAAAACCCGCGCCCGTCATAAAATCCCAACAAAAACCCGCCGCCGTAGCTATCGTGTAGGTAACGAGCTTATAAAAAAAGCCGTTCCGACAAAATCGGGAAGATACGCGCCCCTCGGCGAATGCTACCGGAATAAATATCCACTTATCAAAGCCGGATATATTTTCAGGCTTCGCCCCTTTCTCGATGAGCATTTGATAAGTAATTGCGCTCCATTTTGTAGTGAGGTCTATCAGTACCAATAAAATAAACACGCCCAAGACTTGAACGTGTTTAAGATGTATTAGCCAGATCGCCCCACTACCTACGGCGGAAAAAAAGGACTTCACCCACCATGCGTCGGCAAGGCGTGTCATCGCCTCCGACACGCCGTGCATAAATTCATTCATCTCTTTAACCATAAAATTCGCCTCATTAAAAAAGCACCCTCAAAAGATGCTAAAAAAGGTATTTAGTCAAGTCAAAGTCGGCTGCGTGCTCGTTGATTTCCTGCGACCACTCGATCGTGATATTGCCTTCGATTTTTTCGATCCCGAAGATTGTTTTGAATCCGGTTCCGTCAACAATGGGCACAATGATCGGATCGCCTTTGGGCACGGGCTCGATGTGGAGCAAGTCCGGATACCAAGATTCGTCAAATGTCGGGCCAAAGGGCACAATCTTAACCGTCGCTTGTGGCTTGACATGACAGAACTTCACAATCCCGCCGGCCGTGATTTTCAACGTGTGGACCTTTGGCGGAACTTCGAACGTCGAGTTCCTGCCCGCCCGCGCAACGAATGTACCTGTCTCAACTTCTTCGCTTTCGGTTGCCGCCGTCACGGTCACTGCCACATCGCCCGCCAGCGTTAAGTCGGTATGGGAGAGTTTCCCCGGAACGTATCCGGGATCGCTCTTAACGGTAATTCCAACGCGGCTGCCCTGTTGCGCGTAGAACGTCTCCGAATACGATGTATTACCGACCGTCGCAGTCACCGTCTGATTGGCGGATTTCGGCAACGTTACTTTCCATTGCCAAGTCGGTATGCGCCGCGCCAACTCTTGAAAATCAATGCTTTCTCCTTTTAGCTCATACCGTGCATCGCTTTCCGCCCTTGTGTATATATCCGTTTGCCCCGGTTCGCCCGGCGGCCCTTGCGGACCGCGTTCACCTCGCGGACCTCTCGGTCCTTGCGCCCCACGTTCGCCTTTATCTCCCTTTACTCGACCTAAAAGTATTCTCACAGGATCACCCCCTAAACGACTTCATAATAAAGGTTGCCGTCGCTATCCAAAGTAAAAGTGACCTGCGGAGCGTCGCCCTTATCGCCTTTCGGACCAGCCGGGCCTTGCGGACCAGCCGGGCCTTGCGGACCTCGTTCACCAGCCGGACCTTGCGCGCCGTCATTGCCCGCCGGGCCTTGAATGCCTTGTTTGCCTTGCTCGCCGCGCGGCCCTTGAATACCTTTCGCGCCGCTTAAGTCAGTTAGAAACGTATACGCCGTCTTGCCCTTGGCGTACATTTTCGAGTTATCCGGATCATCAACGTTTTTTGTTGAGATTAAAACGACCGCGCCCTCTTCTAAGCCGTCACTCGTAAAAGCCGCGTTCATTTCGCTTACGCTTGAATATACTTTTGAAAAGCGGAACGGCTTACCCGGATCACCTTTAACGCCTTGAATGCCCTGTTGCCCGTCTTTGCCCGGCGGTCCTTGCAGTCCGCGCTCACCTTGTGGACCTTGCAACCCTTGCGGCCCCGGATCACCCTGCGGGCCTCGGTCGCCTTTCGGTCCGGTTTCACCTTTCGGACCCGGTATGCCTTGAATGCCTTGTAACCCTTGCGGGCCCTGATCGCCCTTGTCGCCTTTCGGCCCTTTGATATTTCCTAAGTGTTTTCTCGCCATTTTTTACGCCCCCTCAATATTCATCAACGTATAAATCGCCGCTTTTTTCTAAATAAAATTCAGGAGTTTTGCCAATCGGCCCTTGTGGCCCTGCTGGTCCTTGCGGACCTTGCGGCCCTGCTGGTCCTTGTGGGCCTCGTTCGCCTTTTGCGCCTTTCTCGCCAAGGCCCATAACCAGCGGACGGGTAAGGTCAACGTCAGCCGTTATCTTTTCGCTTACGATGTCAACATCAAGAGTAAGCTTTTCGTTTAAGATATCGCCCATAGTGCCCACCTCTTTAAGCTCTGCCGAGCGCGATCCAGTTTCCACTAGGCCCCGGATTATTATCGCCGCTGTATTGAACCTTAAAGTTGTAGGTCGAAAAACTCACTACATGAAAGGTGCCGTTATCTTGCGGATATACGGGATCTCCAGACGGGCAAGCAATGACCGTAAAAACAGACGAAAAACTGCGGGGGAACGATACCGTTGCTTTTCCGTGATACCCAACTTGCGGAATTGTGCCCCATTGAATAAGAAAGCCGCCCGGCTGTTTAGCATATCCGCTTGACCACCCAGCATAAATATCGAAATCGCTTTCATAAACAACCCCAGACGGTAGCCGCTCTTTGTCAAATCGACCATTATAGCCAAGCGTCGCGATCTTGCTTTGGGTCGTGCCGATCCGGCTATTCGGGATAAAATCAAGCGTTCCTACACGGATATTCAATGCGTCGAGCCGCTCTTTTGTTTTCGCTAGTGTAATATCCGGATCGTCGAACCAATGCACGCCGCCCGTGATCGCCTTAATTCTGTTCGCTAAACCGTCTAAAAGCCCGCGGATCGTGTCGTTATTACCTTTCGGTGCCGCCGTATCGTTTACGTTATGCGCCATGACTTGATGGGCTGCCGGATCGCCGTCATGGTCGCCGACGGAAGCCGTTACGATGACGCGCGCTTGCTCTTCCGTAATGCCGAGTTGGATCGTCGGCGTGACGGTTACGTTTTCCGCGCCTGTATAAGCCAGAACGATGTCAACACGCAAGACCTTATACTGCGACGACCGCGCGGGGATACTCTCCAGCGTGTCGCTTTCCACTACCGCGTACGGTGTTTTAACTTCCGCCCCCGCGTCAAGGCGGGCAAACAAAGCAATCCGATTGAACGTCTGTTCGCTCTGCGCTCCCTTGTTATCGATCTGTAAAGTAACGATAACCGCTTTATCTTTCTGCTTAACGCCCGCAATGTCGAAGGTTACGGGCATTGTATCGAGTGTTAAATTATCGCCCGTACCGCCTTTAGCCGCGTAAATATTAATGCTTTTATTGTTCGCCACCGCCTCCGCGTTTAGTTTCAAGCCGTCATCGGTGACGCGCGTTTTACTCCATGTAGCCATGTTTAGCCCCCTATCGTGATGTACTCGTACGTAATAGCCGCCCCGCCGTGTCGTATTGCCGTCGTAACCGCGTGATCAGTACGCAAGTTAAGCGTTAAATTAGCGGGCGTAACCTGCCGCGCGTACGTTGTTAAAAAGTCCTGATCGATATTTTCGCCCGGCGCGATACTCAGCCACTCCGCATAGTTATTATGGTCAACGCTTACCGTCACCACGCCAACGCCAAAAGTCGCGTCCAGCATTTTTTGAAAGTTCCGGATCGTGTACGGTAGTTGCGCGTTGATCTTCGCTAAAATCTGCTGCCGGCGTTCCTCGAGTGTTGCCCCGACGGCGGGCGTTAACTTCAGCATTTCCTCCCACCGCCGCGCGCCCCGTTCGTCAATATCCAAAACAAACGTATTTAGCGCGTTGCCAACCAAATTTTGAATGACAATATCGAGCTCCGGCTCTACTACGTCAGCGTACGCGATAAACTCCGCTGCGTTAGCGAGTACGTCGGGGAAGTATCGCCGAATACAAGCTGCCCGTAAATCAAGCGACTTGCGCAAGGTATCAGCCATAATTTACCGCCCCCAAAACGGCGAGTTCGTCAGTTCCTAATTCAAGGTTTCGTGTCGACCCGTTTAGCGTCGTACCTTCAACATCAAGAACGCCCGCCACGTCTAAAATCGCGCTTTCAATGTGGGCTATGCGGACAACTAAACCTGTATTTTCAAAGCGTTTTGTCGTTACCGTTTGCGTCATTTTCCAGCCGCGATTTAACCCCGCCAAATAGTCGCGAATCGCTTGCTCGACGGCGGGCTTTAAGTCCTCCAGCACCACCCCGTCGCGCGGGGATATTTTAAGATTAACGTTAATTGCTTTATCCGTCGTTCCGGTAACCGTTACATAATGCCCGATCGGCGCAATGCCGACGCCCTTTTGTCGGTACGGTTCGGGATCGACCGCCTCTTGAACCTGCGCGATAAATTCGGCCGTTGGCGTTTTGTTTTCCGACGTGCAAAAGACGATTTTAACCGTGCCACCACCGTTCCACACGGGATAGACCTTAACGCCGCCGACACCCGAGATCGCGCCGACTTTTTCTTTGTAGTCCGAAATGTTGCCGCCGTATGATTGAAGGTCGAACGACGCGAGAAAACGCTCTCGGAAAACCTCCGTGTCCTCATCGTTGACCGCGGGCACGGTTACCTCCGTTATTTCCGCGACCCGTAAGCCCATATTGAAATCAATCGGGATCAATCGCCCGTCTTGCCGGTTGCCGTCGCGCCCTGCCGTTTCGCACTCGAGAAGCATGTAACCGTCTTTTTTAACCTCAATAACTTTGTAATTCAAATCTTCACACGAAAAACGCGCGCCAACCACAACGCGCGCCGAGATCGGCTCGTATCGCCCCTTAACGACGGCTTTCGTCGCTTTATGAGGGATAACACCGCGCTCTTTCGCGCGTTCGATCAGAAATTCCCTGTCTGCCGTATCTGCGAACGTGTTTTTTAAGTAGTAATCAAGCGCCGCGTACAATAGCTCAATTTCAATCGAAACAGGCGCCGTTGCGTCAAAAATAATACTGCCTTCCCGTTTATCAATGCCGGCTCTTGCCGCGTCTAACATGCGTTTTCTGACGGTTTCAGCCGTTTGTTTTTCATACACCGACGATCACCTCCTTGTCGGCGTCAAATGCGCCGTAAATCGTATGTACAACGAATTTTGCCGTTACGTTTCCGGACTTATCATGTTTAAGGTCGAACCGGTCAACATCGGTGATCCGGTCATCGACCATTAACGCCTCCCGAATGCGTCGGGGGATCTCCGGCAATACGTAAGGTAGCGGCAAACCGAATAAACCCGTTAATTCATGCCCGTAATCGGGCGAGTAAATAATATGCTTGTACCGCTCCGTGTTTAGAATTTTGTACACGGCTTGCTTTACCGCCTCGACTTCATCAGTTAATGCGCCATCGACCCGCTCCGCCTCGATCTGCATGCGATAAGTTGCATGTGGCGGAGTAGCGTCAATGCCGCGCGCGACTGATATATTGTTAAACTCGTCGGGCAAAAGACCCATTATAACCACTCTCCCGTCAGTTCCGCATGCTCCGCAACGCGACAAAGTACATAAAACAACTGTCCGCCGGCTTGCCGCAACATGATCACCTTTTCGCCATTTTTTAACTTGTTATGTACGGTTATTTTCTTTCTGCCGCTGTACGCGTGCGCGTGGCTTTCATAGGACGCGTCGCCGCTGCCGCCGCCTTTCGTTTCCGTCATGTGGGAAACGGAAATATCCACCGCGTAATCTCTCACCATGTCGGAAAGCATAATAAAATCAGCGTCGAGCGTTCGTTTATCGTCAATCTTTATCTCAAGCGGATCACCAGAAGTGACTATGCCAAACACTAAATCCGACGGCTTGCCCGCCGCCGTTGTCTGTGCCACCATTGCCCGAATTAAATTTGCGGGGGATTCATTCAGCATTAATCACGCCCCCTCTCAACGTTAAATTCATTTGATGGTCACGATGTGAAAAACTGTGCGTTACTTTTGTCACAAGCATTTTCTGCGCTATTTCCACGTCGCCGAGTTCCAGAGATACCGCAATCAGAGATCCGGCGCGTACGCGGATATCACCCGCCGCGCCGTCGATGGATAATTTCCGCCGCACGACGTTATGCTGCGCGAGCAGTTGTTTTGCAAGCTCCTGCGGACTTTGCGCGTTGCGTTCCAGCTTTTCGTACATTTGAAGTACGCCCCATTGCTTTTTTGCGTCTGATTTTGCAAACTCGTCGGGCGTCATCGGCGCGTAAAAGGCTTTATGCTCTCCGCTTTCCTTATCTTCTGTGACCAACTTAACCAAGTTGTATGTATCGTTATCAATGCCGCTCTCATAGGCGAAATTCTGCGCCGTTCGATTATTGATGAGGATCGGCACCCATAGCGCCGTCGGCTCTTTTAGCGTCAGCTTTCCGAAGTCGTCGAATAATACGAATAGCTTTTTAGTGTGCATCATCGTTATGTCGAGCGCCGTTTGGATCATGTCGGCAAGCGTGACGTTATCCTCTGTCCTTTTGTCGATGACAAAGCCTGTGTCGGATATGTCGCCGACTTTCAGTTGAAAGTCCTCCGCTAACATCGTGATCAATTCGCTTGCTTTTTTGCCCTTGTACGTAATACTGTCCTTGTTTTTCAAATAGCGCAGCTGGTCGTACGCCGTAACCTCGATATGTTGTTCACGGTCGCGTTTTTTCTTAAAAACATATCCAAAAAAACACGGTGTGCCGTCAATAACCAGCTGCACCGTGTCACCCTCTTTGAAATCCAATATTTCGTCTTTGTGCGCCGAAAAAACAAGTTTCCCGGGCGTTCCGGTTAACTCGAGCGACAACTCCGCGCCGTCAAGCACGGCGGGGGCAAAGTACTTGTCAGCCTCTTTATTGTGAATGATAATTTTGAAGCTATCCAAGTTTAACCACCTTGCCCCTCAAGTTTTTAGCGAGCGGATTTTCAAGCCCGCTCCGCTTTGCCGCTGCTCTCCAGTCGAGCGTGCCGTTCCCGACCCCTTTCACCGTTTCAAGCACCGATAATTGATTTGTAATCGTTACCGCCGCCGGAAGTTTTTCATCAGGAGTATAACGCCGCTCTTTTACCTTTAGCGTCTCCTTGCCGTCTTTATCCTTGACGACTTCGACCTCTTGAGTACCAAAAGGAACGTATTCACGCAGTTTGATTGCTATTTCGATGTCAGTTGCGTTGTTGGCGTTTTCCGATATCGTGTAATCCTCGATAGTGGTCAAAATATTGGTATTCCACAACATCGCGCCGTCAAAATTCATGCGAGTAACAATAAATCGCATCGGATTAACGTTTTCTTTCGCGTCTTTTATAGCGTCTAAAAACGTCGCCGCCGGCTTGTATGAAAACGAATTTCCAAACAACCGCCGCGCGCCGAACCGTTTCGCCACTTCTCCGACCGCGTAATCAATTAACCCGCGCCGAAGTGAAGTATCGTAATTAGCGAACGGATATTCACGGTTGGGCAACATGAATTTGAACGCTATATCGGTAAGTCCGGGCGCCTTGATGATCGTCGCTTCGCCCTCATCAATCAGATTGATAGTCGTATTTTTGCCGTTGATCGTCGTGTCAATCGCCGTCGGCGCGACGGGAAGAAGGGTCTCACCTAAATAGAAGTAGTAACTCATTTCAGAACCCCCTCCGTTCCCGTCTCCAACGCCTCCGCGATATTTTCACAGAACGCCCGCATCATGCCGTCAAAGTTGCGTTCGCCGCCGCTCGTGACGTGCAAGCCGCCCGCGTCGACTTTAACAGTCGCATTCACGTACCGGTTGATCGCCTCGCGCTCTGCCGCGTCGCGCAAATATTTCAGATCGCTTACCGTGCTATCGAGCGCATCGGCTGCGCGTTTACCTTGTTTCGCGCCCTCCGCCGTGTTATCGGCGATAGCGTTTTCAACGTCACTTGCGCCACCCTTAGGAGGCGTGCCAAACGCGCCGTTCGGGTTACCGATGTTGCCGAGAAAGTCCTCAAACTTTTTGCCCGTCGCGTAACCGGAAGTCGCCCAACTGCCAGCGTCAACATAACCGGCGCGCCCCAAAGTGAACGCACCCGCAATGTCTTTGCGCGCAAGCGTCGGCGCGCTTACCGTTCCGACGTTCATGCCCGGAAGCTTATTAACCAAGCCGATAATGCTGTTCACCGCGTCAGCTACCAGCGAAACAACGCCGTTCCAAATATCGGCAAACAGATTATAAATAGCCCCGAGCGGATCAACGAAAACCGCGCCCAAGAAGTTCGCGAAAATAACAAATTGATTCCAAACCATCACCAGCATGTTGTAAATTCCAGCAAACACAAAACTAAACGCGCCGAAAATCAAGCCCGTAGCCGAGACGCTGGTGTCAGCGAAGTAATTTACCGCCGCCACCGCACCGTAAAATACCGCCACCAAGCCGACCACCGCGCCGACTAGCCACGTTACCGGGCACGCGTACATTGCCGCGTTCAAGCCGCTTTGTGCGTAAGCTTGCGCAATGGTCGCCGCCGTCGCTGCCCATGTATGAACCGCATGCAACGCCAACGCCGCCGCCGATATTCCGGCTCTGCCGGCTGTAACTAACATCATGCCGCCCGCATAGCCGAGGGCCATACTTACCGCCGTTAGTGCTCCTTTAACTAACACGCTATGCTCGTTAAATGCCGCGTTAATCGTGTTTAAGCCGTCGGCTGTCTGATCGATCAGCCACGTTACCGCCGTTACTGCGCCCATGAATACGGGGGCTAATCTTTGCACTGCCGTCGATACGTTATCAACGATGGTTTGAACGCTCTTACTGTTGGCTAATCGTGTAATTGCGCCAAACACAGGCGCGAACGACACGACCGCCATATTGCCAATCTTTTTGAAATGGTCGCCCCAGCGTTTCGGCACTTTCGCGAATGCGTCATCAATATCTCCCATATGCTTTAGGATTGAATCTTTGATGACCGCAGACGTGATTTTGCCTTCTGCCGCTAACGCTTTTACTTCGCCGCGCGTCACGCCGAGCTCTTTCGAGATCATGTTTAGGAGCATAGGCGCGTTTTCAGAAATTGATCTAAATTCGTCGCCTTGTAGTCGGCCGCTACCGAGCGCCTGCGTCAACTGCAACATCGCGCTTTTTTGTTCCGCAACGCTTGCACCGCCAACCGCAAAAAGCTTTTGAATGCCTTCCGTAAATCCGACCACTTCCGCCGGACCGGGGAACGCGCCACGAGCGTTAATCGCCAGTTTTGAAACCGCGTTTGCCATATCGAAATAACTGCCGCGCGCCCGTTGTGCGCTTTCAAAGATAGCCTGATTAAGTCCGGCCACCTCTTTCTGTGAATTAGCCACCAGTCCGAGCCGAGCTTGAATGCCCGCGAACTCTTCCGCCGATGTGCCCACCGACGCTATTGCCGAGCCGAGCGCCCGCGCTCCGGCGATTGCTCCAGCCGCAAGGAAACTGCCCGCAAATACGGATCCAAGCATATTGAATTTACCTACCGACTGCTGCGCTGCCGTACCCGCCACCCGGGTCGAGCCGGTGAATTTATTCAACTTGTCGGAGGCTTTCTCCGTCGCGTTTGCAATTTTAAGAAGCGGGGCGCTCATTCCGTCGCGTAGCATTATGAAGTTTTTAATAGTCGCCATAATTTACCCCTTTTTTAGCTTTTCCGCCTCTTTCTTTTTCGCGCGTGCGTACTCGTCAATAAACGCGACTACTGCCGCCCGTTCCCAATCGGGCAACTCCATTACTTCGTGCGGCAATAGTCCGCATTTGATAAACGCAAAATACGCAACGCACGTTTCCGCGTCTCCCTGCGTTAAGAGTTTTTTACTGTTTTGACCTTGTCACCCATGCCGATGTCGTAGCCGCACGCTTGCTGCGCCGCCAAGAGTAAGTCGGTCAATTCGCCCGGAGTAAGTAACTTTTTCAGTAAATGCTCCGCACCCGCCGCTCCGTAAAACTCCTGCAATTCGCCATCGTTCAAGTTCGGATAAGTGACCGCGGCAACCGCGACATCAAGAAATACCGCCTCTGTGTCGGTCTCCTTTTTGAAGTCACGCGTGCCTTTAACCGGAACGCGTTTAGTATTCCGGTCGACAATTTCCTCTACTTCATCATTCGTTAATACCCGCAACTCCCACTCAATCGGCTTGCCGTCGTCGTCTTTCATGCGTTTAGAAGCGACGTATTTCACGGGCTCGCGCCGCAACAACTCCTCGCGCATAAACGCCTTTAAGCTGCGCGCTTTTTCCTCTGCCATGTCCTACCCCCTTACGCTTGCATGCCGTCGAGCATGCGGAAGTTTTTCGGGATCTTGACCCCTTCAAAAGTAAACCCGATTTCATCTTCTAACAGTTTTCCGTCAGCGTCATAGCTTGCTACGGTCGTTTTATCAATGTTGCATCCGGTAAGAATAACAACGCGGCCGCCCGCGTCACTAGTCGGATCTTCGTTTTCCACTTGCAGGTCAAAATAAGTGTCGATGCCCTCATTAACGAGCCGCAACATCATATCATCGAAAAGCGCCGTATTTTTATAAATGGTCATAGTGCCCGACCCTTTCATGCTCACGGACTTGTGCCCCTTTTGCATGCGGCCGAGAATTGCGACCTCTTCTTTTTCCTTTTCGAGCGTCGCCTCTAACGTTTTCGCCTGAAAAAGCAAGTAGCGTTCACCCTCTCGTGTCGTGATAAAGGCGCGCGCCATTTTCGCCGATAATGTGTCTTTTGCAAGCATTGTTTGAAGATTATCCATGTTCTAAATCACCCCTTTATGCCACGACTACGGTACAATACAGTTTTTCCATGCATGCCGTCGGCTGGATCTCAAACGTCCACAAAACGGCCGTTTTTTCCTCGCCCTGAGTGGGGATCGGTAAATCCTGTTCGCGGAAGTTTTGAATTGCGCGCACGCGTTGATATTCCTCAAAAAGCGCTACGCCGTCTTTCCAAAGTGAAATGCGTCCGCTTTCGTCATTTTGCACTTTGCCCAAGTACAAGCGATTAAACAAGCGGGCAATATCAAGCGCCGCGTTATCCAATACGCGCACGGTTTGATTAAGCGCGAAATCACGGTTTTTGTCCTTTGTAAATTCGGTAAAGGTGTTGATGTCGGAAAGTACACGTACATCGCCGACAACATTTCCGCTCACGCTGTCGGTTACGTTATGGAACGTCAGCATGCCGTCGGTAATTGCTTTCTCAAGCTCAAACTGTTTCAAAGCAGTATCAACCGTATATTCGCCGTCATACAATGCATTTGTGCAGGACGCGTTAATCGGGCACGATGCCTCTTTACCCGCCAGCCAGTAAACGAGCGAGCCCTTTTCCGCGCCCTCGTCTTTTACGTCATTTTTAACCGAGATAACGCCTTCATAGTTGGCGCGTTCCAAGCCGTGAACAACGAGCTGGAACTTTGCGCCCGTTTCCTCGCGGCACCGTTTCGTGAAGTTTACAAGTAACGTTTTCACCGCTTCATCGGCGCCCGGATAGGCTAAGATGTTGAAATAGTAAGGCTCAATAAGCCCTACGAATTTTTGATAATCGCCAATCGTTACCGCGTCGCCCGCCGTGCCGCCCGCCAATGCTTCGCCCGCTGTTACCGACAATGTGCCGGTTTTCGCAAACGTGACATAGGCGTTTTCTTTCAAATCTTTGAAGCCGGCAATGTTCGTTTGCTCATCAACCGTCCGCAAGCCGCCGCCCGACTTGATCAGCGTTTTAACGATAAAGTTGCCGGAGTGATCCGGATCGTTTTGTACCGCAATCATTAAGTCATTGCCGCGCGTGCCCGCGTATTTCGCCGTAGCCAGACTGTTTTTAGCCGCCACCCCGCCGCCGTTCAAACGGTAGAAGTAGCCCGTTTTAAGGTTGCGAAACAGTTCGCGCAGCCCTTTCATTTCCGGCGCGCCGAAGTCGTAACCGAAAATCTCGAGCGAGCGCTTTTGAAAATCCTCCGCGTCTACTCGAAAGATTTCGCCGACTTTGCCCCAATCAAGCTCAAGCGCCAACGCCGCAAAGCCGCGATCGGCGATGTCGGTCATTGCCCGATCTTTGCTTACAAAATTAATGTAAGTGCCCGGCATTTTTTTGTTTTGGAAAATCCACTTTCCGCCACCAAGTGCCATTTACTCGACCTCCTTATTAATATCTTTACGGACAGACGCGTTAAGCAGTTCATGTAGCTTTTGCTCTACCTCGTCCGCCGTGTAGAATTCATCATCTTTTAATGCCATTGTCAAAAGGTCGCGGAACTCCCGCCACCGCGCCGACTTTAGAATGTCCGCGCCGAGAAACATTTCCGCGTCTTTAGTTTTTTTCGTTGCCATCGTTCACCCGCCCTTTCGCGTCTAACGTCTGCATATCCTCGACCCGTTCGCGCGGCCGCATGATGTGAAAGTCGTATGAAATAAAGAAGTGCAGCACCCCATCTGTTTCTCTCCATTCCATACGCTCCCCACGCACCAATGCGCCGCCTACGTCGATATACTCCAGCACGAGCGTCATCGTATCGGCGATGTCGGTCAACTCCAGCGTGTCGATATCCACCCCGTCGCGCGTTGCGAAATAGTGAATGTCGAAATGATTCGTTCGCCAATAGCGACGGTCGAGCTCCTGATCTTCGCCGTGCGTGATCCTCTCAATGAAAAAACACGGGAAAATAGCGTTTTGTCTTTGAAAATCGGTATACACGGGAACGCCGAACGCGTTATACAGTGCCGCCGATACTCCGTCGATTAAATCTCTATTTCCCGCCATTTTTCAATCCTTTCAATAATTCCGACGTTTGCCGCCGGATAATTCCGCCCGCCTTGCTTTCGGTGTAGGCTTGCGCAATTTCCGTGATGTGCTTGCCCTCAACGAAATTATTTACAAGCTTTTTGCCGATAATCGGGATAAATCGCCCGGGCGTTTGCCGGTGCCCGTCGTTAACGAAAGAAGCATACGACGCGGAGTTGGTGATCGCGATCCGGTGCGCGCGAGATGTTTTTTCAATCTTGCCCGCGTCCCATGACCGCTGCATGTGCTCCGAATTAACGTGTATTACCCGTTCTTTATCGCCTTCGCCAATTGAAACGTAACGCTCGTCAACTTCGCCGGCTTTCCACGTCTTTTCTTTATCAACTTTTTTCAGCCGCTTCTTTTCGCCGCCAATTTCGACTGTGCCGCCTAACCCTTTTGGCGTCTTTTTTATCGCCGCCCGCAAATACGCCGCCGCCATTAGTCGCACCGCGTTTGATTTAGCCTCGTCAATCCGTTTTTGATCGGTTGACTTCGCGACAGCCTCCGCAAACTGTTTCCATTGGTCAATGTTCAACTTAACGTCAGCCATTGTGGCGCTCCTTATGTTCAAGCGGGATCTCTTGATGACTGTCGTAAACTGCCGGAACGCCCGACGCGCGAAACGTCAGCACGCGCCCGCGATGTTTAACCTCGATATCCGAGCCGGCGGGGATCGCAAGCTCCGGCGCACAAAACAGTTTTACCGTCTGCGCCATCTCCGCCACCCCCGTCGCTCTGTCCGTCGTCGGTAATTGCCCGTAGGAAAGCCGACACGGGAACGGGGCTATCGTTCTCTCCGTTGTTGTCGGTCGCCCCGTTTTAGCGTCAATTTTCGCCGTTTCTAGCACTTTTGCAGTAGCCACGCCGTCGTATAGGCTTTCAATCGCCGCTCTTACCATTTCAGCCGCCGGTAGCATGCTATATCCCTGTCTTTCATCAAATAATCGAGCATTGCGCCGACGCGTGCTTTTGCGTCCGCCTCACCGTCGCCAAAGTCGACCGTCGTGTCGCCCTCTTTGACCGTTTTCGGTACACGCAAGTCCTGCGCGCTCCACGCCTTCGCCGATAATTTCATGTTGATGTACTTTCCCGCCGTCTGGTTAACCCATACGTACTGCAGGCCGACCGGAACGCTTGACCGGTTCGTGGCGCTCATTAAATGCGTTTTTGCGTCATCGGCTAAAAGCCGGATCAAGCCAAAGTCGCTCTCCGGAACGTCTTTCCCGGTCATCTCCTTAACGACGAGCCCCAGCGCCTCTAAAAAGGTCATTTTTCAGCCTTTTTACGCGTCGCTTGTTTAGGTGCGGGGGCGGCAATCTCAACATAACCCCGCGCCAGCAAATAATCGCGCGCGCTTTTTGTTTCTACAACTTTAATTACATTCAACTTCTGCAACTTAAACATGTTCAACTCCACCCCCTCTAAACCCTTATGCTCCGGTGTTTACCCAAACGCCCGCAAGGCGATGTTTCGGCACCCATACGTCATGGAACTTGCGATAATCAATGCGCCAAGCCGTCGCCTGTTGGTTGGTCATCGGGTCAAAAATACGCAGCGTATCGGTTTTAGATACTGCGATGGGCGCGCCCTGCAACATTACAATCCAGTTGATCGCTTTCGCCGTCGTATCTTTTTCAAAGCCGCCTTTTTCTTGGCCGCTGGTTACGCCGTCATTGAATTTGTACGCCGTCTGCATGCGCGCCGACGGTGCCGTAATAATCGGGATACCGTTATAGAGTTTTACACGGTTATTAAATTCACCCGCTTTGAAGTCGCCTACATCGAGCATGTGCTGTACGCCGCTAGCCTTGCTCAAAATAGCGCGCGTCGACATCGGCATGGCGATTACAAATTGCAGGCTGTCGCCGACCACGTCTTGAACGGCCGCGATGTCTTTGTCGAGCTGTTCGAGAACGTTGTCCACCGTCGGAGTGAATGCTGCCGTTTCGTTTCCGGCGGCTTTTGCTAAGGCGGCAATTTTCGAGTAACGGTAAGCGTCGACTTCCGGCACGACGTGCTCTTTCTGGAAAGTAGCGACAACATTAGCCGCGCTTGCAATGAAGCCGGTTTCGTCGACGTCGCGAATATCCAGTTGAAACGCGCGCCCGCGATCCTGCGTCAGTTTATAGTCTTCAAATTTCAGGCTAACGCTACCCGCCGTGTAGCCGCCTACGCGGTCATAGTCCGCCAAGCCGTCGAGCTCGATTGTCGGCATTTTTACCGTGTCTCCGCCCGTGTATTTAACCTGCGTTGCGTTTGCTTCCATCCAGCCGCTCGTCGCGTCCTGCATCATTTTTTGGTCGAGTTTCTGTTGAAAAATCGAAACAAATTCTAAAGTGTTAGGTTTCATTCTGTTTTACCCCTTTCAAATGTTGGCAATAGCGCTGTCAATAATTTGTTCAATGCTGTTTTTCGGTGCCGGATCTGCGCTGCTACCCGGGATAATGCCCGAGATCTGCGCGTCCTGCTCAAACAAATAGCCGTCAGAAGTTTTTAGCGCTTTGATCTGCTCGTCTAGTCCGCTAATCGTTTCGCCGTCGAGTTTTACCGCGCCCATATCTAAAAGGGCACGCACGGCTTTTGCATTTTTCACCTTTGCCGCCACTAGCGAACGATCCACCGCCGCGTCAAGCTTCATCTGCTCAACCTGCGCCGTGTACTCCGCCTCTCTTTTCGCTTGTGCCGCCTTCAACTCGTCTAATTGCTTGACTAGTTCCGCATTGTTAGCGTTATCGGCTTTTAATTTATCCAATTCAGCCTGTGCCGTCTGCCGTTCTGCTTTCAATGCTTTCAACTCGTCGTTTTTCGCGTTGAATTGCGACTTTGCGACAAAGTTTTTGCCGTAATCCTCAACGATCTTGTCGGCTTGTTCATCGTTTAAGCCGAGCGCTTTCAATTCTTCTTTGGTCATGATTAACTCCTCCCGTTTCGCTTGTTATTCGGCGGCCACTCCCGCCGCTTCCGGTCTTGTTCTTTTACGCCTACAATGCTAAAAAGGCAAACAAAAAAGACGCGTTCAGCGTCTTGATTGATGTAATTAAGATAAACGGTTTTTTCGTTTATCTGTCGTCTTTTACGCTTGCCGGATCAGCCTCAATAATTCAGGCGTACGCGGCACGGCGAACTTGCATTCACTCCCTGCCGATAGGTCAATGTCGCTCAATAATTCGCACCGCGGCAAGTCAACCGATAAATAGCAGCCGTCGCGCCGCAGGATCTCTCCCTGCAGTCCGATCGCCTCAATCCGCGGCCAGTCCGGCTCTTTCTTCGCGTCATGGTCAAACGTGATCAGTACGGTAAACGGTAGACGTTTCACCGCTCGCCCTCTGCCCAGCATCGGCACGTCGATTAATTCCTCACACAGTTCAATCTCCGCTCGACAGTCGGCTAGCAGGTAACGCTCACCGCCGCCCGTTGCGTACAGTTTGCCGCGCTCGACGGGTACCGTTTTTACGATTCTTTGCATGGTATATCCTTTCTCTTATGCTCCGGGGATAATGTCTTTAATACCTTTTGCCAACCGATATGCCTTTTTCATCATCGTGTTATCCGCCAAGTACTCCATACCTGCCAATGTTAAGCGCGGAGCAATTAGCCTCACCTGCGGCATGCGTTTGCCCATGATCGGCAAAAGCTCAACACCCGTAATATATCCGTCCTGCACTAATGCAGTCATGATAGATTCCCAGCGCGCCCGTGATACGCCTAACGCTTCCGGCATAATCGCGTTCAAGTCAAACTCCTCATAGTCCATGGACTGCTCAATCGTGTTCAGTATCTTGTAGATAATTTTGAAGTTGTCCATTCACTCGCTCCTTTCGTGCAACAAAAAACCGCCTCAGCGTTTCGCTTTAGCGGCTTTTATTTTTCTCTCCCTAGCGATAAATAATACTCCCTGCGCCCATCTTGATCCAACCATTCGCGCGCTTCTTTCATTCCTTGCGCTATCTCTTCCGGTGTTCGCCCTCTATCGGGGTGATTGCGGTCATCTTGCAATAGATACAATTTTTCTTCTTTTTTCTTATTCTTCATCATAGACAAACAACCCCAACTCATACAACTTATCTAGCGCCTTATGTTCGGCATAGCTTTTCAGTGGATATTTCCCCTTAATTGCATTATACAACCCCGCGTATATTTTTTCAACGTTTATACTGTGGTCTATTCCCCTCATTGTCCGCACACTGCCGTCATGTCCGATTACAACGCTAGCCGCGATAAAGTCATTGGCAAACACTGTTTTAATGTCTGTCCACGAAAAACGGCCACCCGTTGGGTGATTATGAAGCAATACGACCGACGCGCCGCTTGCTTTCAACCGGTCAAACTGTTCTTGAGTAAAACCGGCGCGATTATCTTCCAGTGCTTTTGAACGCTCTAACACTCCGCCGGTGCGCGCGTCAATCGCGGTTAGCACTTCTTTTTCCGTGCCGTTGGTAATGTTTAGCGTGTTAATTGCTTCTTTATGTAGCGTGTCCCGTACGGGGCGACGTAGTGGCATATTATCAAACTTATTACGGTACGCGGCGGAATTGACCGCCCGCAAATCTACTAAAAGCGCCTCGCCCATGTTCCGCAATTCCGCCTCTGTCGGGCGGCGCACTTTCGCCTGTTCCGCCTTTAGATATTCCGCTTCTGGTTTAACGTATTTCGCTTTCCATTCCTTATAGGTCATATCCGGTATCTCTACCGTTTTGCCCGTCTCCGGATCGCGCGCTACTCTGCCGCCATCATCGAGCAAGCCCTCAATGTACGGCACGGTCGTTGACCTGCAATGACAGTGAAACGGCGGCATCGTAATTCCCGGCTTTGCGTCTTTCCGGTCAAATACTTTGCCGTCGAGATTTTGGCATATTTCGCTTGTTTTACTATCCAAAACCGCGCATATCTGGTATTGTTCCAGTCCGAGCTCGTCGTACGTGTCGAGCATAGCCCGCTCTTGTATGTACGCCGTTTCCGTCTCTACAAGCCGGTACGCTTGATTATAGGAAGTATTAAACCGCGCCGCGATCTTTTCCGACAGTTGCGCCGTGCTCGATCCGGTCATCAGCGACTGCGTGATATCCGTTTGTAGTGAATTTATTAGCTGCGTTTTGTTTTTCCAAATTCGAGATGAAAAGTCCGCGCCATCGGGCGCCCAAGGTTTAGAGATCGCCTCCTCAATCTGCCGCTCCCGTACTGCCCGAAAGTTTTCAAAGCCCGTTACCTTCTGCGTCTCGTACGCCGTTTTATACACGCTATCCGTGTATACGTCGCGCATTAGACCGCCAAGCTCTAGCCCTTGTGTTTTTGCCAGTTTTTCGACGTATTGCGCCGTTTTTAAGTAGATTTCTTGTGATCTCGTCAGGCGCACCCGCATAGACGCGTTCTCTAACATTCGGATATGCGCCGGATCCAGGTCAAGCCGCTTTGCCTCCTTGATGAAGTCCGCCAGCGTCATTTTGAACTCTTTTAGCTCTCTGTTATCTAATATCCGCCGCGCCTCCGCAAGGCTTATTTTATTTTCCTTGGCAAATCGGTCATACCATTGTTCGACCTCTGCCCGAAGTTGGCGAAGCGTTTCACGGTACGCCCGGGCAAGATCGGCATTAGCTCGTTCAGCCTTTCGCATTTCTGCCGTTTTTAGTCGTTTGAAACGCTCTTCCCAATAGTTATAAGCCATTTAGCTATTCCTCTGCATTTTTGCCCGTTTCCGTCGGTTTCGCATAGTCTTCAAGGGCGGGTATCGTCTCTGATCTTTCCTTTTCGATCTGCCGCAGTTCGTCGTTCGCGTCGACCGTCCACGGGTGGTTGGCGACGATCGTGCGCATGGACAAAATGCCCACACTATCGCGGGCGTTCGCGATCGTGTCCGCCTCGTTGATGATGATGTCGCGGTTAAACTTCCAGAGTACCGGCTTATGCTTAACGACGCGGAAGCCGTCAGCGACCAAGCCGACGAAGTATAAAAGCCGATCAAGGGCGACGGAAAATTCAAGCTGCATGCTATCTGCGTCTAGGTCAATATCGCTATACATGCTTTTAATGTTCAGTTGGTTAGCATTGCCGCCCAGTCGGTCGTCTTTCGCGTCATAGCCGCGGCCGCATTCGATAATCGCTTTTTTAAGTAGCTTGATAACGATTTCATAATTGCCCGGATTAACTTCAATTTGAAGAGTATCCACGCCGCCCTCCGCGCCGTCTTCCGTCCTGACGAATACCACCCCGTATTGGGAAAGGTTATGCCGGAACTCGTCGGCCTTTGTGCCTTCGTAGTTTTTAACGACTAAAATCGTGTTGCGGCTGTCTTCCTGGATTCTATCCAACACGCCGCTCATCATGTCGTTTAACGCGTCCTGCAGCGACTTCACGCGCGCCAATAGCGGCTGCTCGTTGGCGTTGTATTTGAAAGCAATTAAGGGCAACCGCGCCCAGTTAAAGCCTTTTACGCCCTCCGCGCTCTTATACGTCAAGTACGTTTCATCTTCCCGGTTAATATCCGGCTCAAGTTTGCCCGCGTCCGAGTAAATGAAGTATTTAACGCCGTCAAGCGTGTAGTACTCCACATGTTGAACGGTCTTTTTTTCGCGCCCTTTATACTCTTCTACTCCGTAAATGCGTATAAACGCGTCGAGCTCCTCGTGTTCCTCGTCTTTCCAAAACGGCAATACCTCGTAGGGTTTAAGCCGCTTATATTTCAATTCGCCGTCGGCTACATAGACGAGCAAGTAGCCGATACCGCAATTCAGCGCGTCGACACCGATCGCCCGTATACGCTTATCAAAAGCCGTATCCAGGATAGCCGCGACTTTTTCTTTGAACTCTTTTTCGTCCGTCTGCGGCTCGATCGGATTCGCTAAAAGGTAGTTAGCCTTTTGATCGACAAGGTTCGCGTACGTGTTGTACGTTACCCGGTTATTCGGTAGATTATGGATCGCCTCCGGCTGCCCGTTTTCGCCTATCGCCGTGCGGACTTTTTCCGCGACGTTGTGCACGCCCTGATAGTAGGCTTCGCCCTCGATCATCTGCCGCCGTTTATCCGACGTCAAAAAAGCCTTGATCTCTTTCTCTAAAAACTCAACCTCGGTCATTGCGTCGTTGAAAAGCACCGTTTTATCCTCCTTGACGAGCGTCTGCCCGCGCCCGAAGTTCCGCAACGTTTGTAAAATGCTCAATTTAACCTCCAAAGCCGACCAGCTCTTTACCGAGCGCGCCCGCTAGCGCGTATCTCATAGCGTCCATTAAGTGGTTGTTATCATCTTCCGGCTTGCCCGTGTACTCGTCGAATTTATCTTTTGCCCACGCGTACAGCGACAACTCTCGCAAGGTATTTACGCAGCACGGGTGAACGATAATCCGGAAATTCTGTATCTGTTGTATGCCGTGCCGGATACTGTCGGGGCCTTTGCGGCTTTTCCGCACTCTTGTTAATCCCGCCCGGCGCAGTTCCTCGATAGATTTCGGCTCCGCGCTGTCGGCTGTGATCTGTTCTTTCGCGTAGCCGCGCGCCTCTATCGCCTTGTATAGTTCCTGATTTGTCAGCCCTTTTTCGTACAGTTCATCAAATACGTATATTAGGCGCTTTCCCTTATCCACCAGCCCGCACCATAGCGCCGCCGGATCGGTCGTAAAGCCGAAGTCAAGCCCGAACGCCGCGTTGATTCCTTCTTGCTTGCGTAACGCGTCAATATCAAAGGCTTTTTCAGTCCAGTTATCATAAATAAGCCCCTCGACAATGCCCCAATCGCCGAGCCCCGCCACTCGATAGCGCTTTTTATTCTTTTTCATTTCCTCGAATAGCGCCAAGTCCGACGGGCTCAAAAACTCATTACATCGGTAATCCGTTGTAAGCGCCAATACTTGAGGGCTCTCCTCGTCGAAAAAGCGTTTTTTCAACCAATGCCGACTGCTCCACGGGTTAAATGTCAGCGTTAATTGCGTGAATAAGCCTTTCGGCAACTGCCCGCGAATGGATTCATCTAGCCTGTTGAACGCCTCTTCTGATGTAACTTCATATGCCTCTTCAATCCATGCCCAGCAAAGCACGCCGCGCGGAACGGACAACGACGTTATTTTTAACGGGTCATCGAGACCCACAAACAATATTTTTTGCCCGGTCGGTGTATAAACGATCTCAAGCGGGCTTTTGGTCGCTTTCCAGTACGCGCCCACTCCTAACCGGTCAATCGCCCAGCACAAGTCCGAAAAACACGAATTTTGAAGAGTTCTAAAGACCTTCCGAACAACGACCAAATTCGCCGCCGGATACTTCATCATGTTGTAGATGTACCAAAGCGCCGTTGTTTTCGACTTTTTGCTCGCGCGGCTTCCCTTGACTACTCGATAGCGTCCGCGCCACTTCCAAAAAGCCCCGTAGCCTTTACCGACTACGTCAGGAAGATAAACGCGCCGTTCATTCATCGAGCTTATCCTCTCCGGTGATGATGACCGGAGTAACGTTTACCTGTGTCTCCGGTAAGGTCATTCCAAGACACCGGGAAAGAATTTCAAGCGCTTTGCTCCGGTCTTTTATCGTCGGCTTTCTGTTCGTCCGGCTCTCTTCGCCCTGCGGATTCAGCGCGACGACCTCTTCGCTCATCTCCCCGCGGACGATTTCCGTCAGCAACTGTAATACTTCTTTCGCGTCGGCGATTTTCTCCGCGTCTGCCTCTTTTATCAGCTCCGCGATACGTTTTTTTATATGTAGTTTTCTGATATTTTCTTTTGCTACTGTCGCGGCTGCTTTTTCGCTATATCCCGCCGCAATAGCCGCCTGTGTGCCGTTGCCCTTAAGGCGTACGTATTCGGTCGCAAATAGCTCTTGTTTTCTGGTTAGCTTCGCCACGGGCAACTCCTTTCTGTATTAAAAAAGCGCCCTCTATTGGCGCTCCCGCTTTCTTATATTTACGTCTCCCATTATTTCATAGCCGGCTAACGCGCATATCTCTTTTACTATTCTGATCAGCCGGTCGATCTCTCTTTTTTCCCGATCCACTCGCGCGCACGCTTTGTCGGCTGTCGGGTCCGGATAGTGTTCATGATTCATATTTTGCCCCTTGTGCCACAAAAGCCGCCCGAACGGACGGCTCTGAGGAGGAAATGATAAACACTTCTGTTCTCTAATTTCTCACACTATCATAATAACACGTTCTAATGTAGCATTTTGTAGCAGGTTTTACGAAAAATACTTTTTCTGGTACGCGTCAAGCGCTAAAACGTGCAACCGACGCAGAGATTGATGATGATAGCCCATCTTATCGGCGATCTCTTCCAAGGTCAGCCGCTTCGTATGCACGTAATACCAGCGTAAAAGCAATCGGTAACGGACATCTGAAAGCGCGTTTATTCGTGTCAATATCCGCTCTTTCCGCTCATAGTATTCATCAATAGTCCGGTTAATCTCTCTTCCCATATCGGCCAATTTAGCGGCCGCGTTGGCTATGTCTGATCGGCGTGTACCGGATACCGGTTCAGAAAGCGGGCGGGCAAGGCTCGTCGCGCGGGCGGCCAACTTTTCTTTTTCCATGATTAACGCGTCGATCCGCGCGTTCATTTCGCGCAGCCCCTCGAGCTCCGCGCGCGCGTCTTCATTACTCGCCATCTGTCACACCTTCTTTCAGCACTTCGGCCGCCTCAAACAGCCGCTCCGACGCAAAGAGTCGCCGCACGCGTATATCCGTCGCGGCATGATGAGGTACGCACACGGCGTCTTCGATCAGATGCAGCGCTTGCGCACGCGCCCCCGTCAAGCACTTATCCACGATATACACGTCCGCGGATATACGCCGCGGGCGCTTCTTTTTCCCCAACCGCTCCCACGCGGCGGCGCGTTCCAAGTACCAGATCGCTTTTTCCAAGTCTTCGCCGTACTTGGCAGGGTCTTTTTTCCCCGCGCGCGAGATGTACTTGATCGCATTTCCCAGCCACCACGAGTAGCGGCCGCTCTCGATATAGTCCGCCGTCTCGATCCGCCCGTCCGTATAATGCGCCGGATGATTGACCGGATCGGCCGTGTCGTTTCCACTTCGCGCGTCGTCCAAGCGTCGCTCCGTACGTCCCGCCATGTAGCCGATACAGATGCCCGCAAGCGCCGTCAGCGCCCACAAAAGTTCCGTCATCTTTATCACTCTCCAATCTCCGCTTTTACTGCGGCAATTAACGCGTCCTGCCCGGTGGACTTCCCGGCTAACGCGTTCAATACCCGGCCGTCCATCGTGTCTTTAGCCACGAGATGGTGAACGATCACGGGTTTAGTTTGGCCTTGACGATAAAGGCGGGCGTTCGCCTGTTGATACAGCTCAAGGCTCCAGGTCAGACCGTACCAGACGATCACGTGACCGCCCTCTTGCAGATTTAAGCCGTGCCCGGCGCTGGCCGGGTGCAACAATAACATCGGTATCTCGCCACGGTTCCACGCGCCCAGGTCCGCCTCCGTCTCCAAAAAACGGGCGTCCGGAAAGGCTTTTTTTAACCGCTCCATGTCGTGTTGGTACCAGTAAAAAACAATCATAGGCTCGTTGCACTCTTCGCGGATTTCCGCCAGGGCGTCAAGTTTCGCCCGGTGCACCTCGCACACGGCACCGTCTTCGTCATACACCGCGCCGTTGGCCACCTGTAACAGCTTTCCGGTAAGCACCGCCGCATTGGCGGCTGTTACCTCGTTACCGTCAATTTCCGCCGTAAAATCACGCAGCAATCGGTCATACGTACGCCGCGCGGCCGGCGGCAACTCCACCTCGACCCGGTTCGTCACTCGCTCCGGTAGCGTCAGCCAGTCGTCCGCCGTCATCGACACGCAGACATCGCCGATATGACGATAAATAGCCTCGCCCGCCCCATCGCGCAGGATCCAATCGTAAACGACATAGCCGTTACGCTTACCCGGCTTAAAATACGCGTCTCGGTACGCGCCGATGGTTTTGCCCAGACGCTCGCCTTGATCCAACAGGTACATTTGCGCCCACAGGTCCATCAGGCTCCGCGGGCTTGGCGTCCCCGTCAGCAGGACCA
>CAMCNU010000012.1 GCA_945876385.1 uncultured Veillonellaceae bacterium
TTGGCGAAGATGAATGCGGAAGTAGGGAAGAAGGCTGACAAAACATTCGTAGACGGCGAATTGGCGAAGAAGGCGGATAAAACATTTGTGAACGGCGAATTGGCGAAGACAAACGCGGAAGTAGGGAAGAAAGCCGATAAAACATTTGTGGACGCTGAATTTGCGAAGACGAATGCAGAAGTAGCGAAGAAGGCGGATAAAACATACGTTGACAACAATTTCGTGAAACAAGACAAACTGATTAAGGATGTACAGGCGGGATTGAGTGCGACAGAAGATCGCTTGGATAAGGTGGGAGCGATGTCGGCGGCTATGGCCGGTATGATGCCGCTGGATTATCTGCGCGGACAGGAAACGGGCATTACTGCGTCAGCCGGTCATTACGGCGGGCAAACGGCAGTCGCGCTGGGCGGATATCATTACTTTAATCGTGATGTACTGATGAACGGCGGTGTGGCGTTTGTCGGTTCGGAAATGATGGGGCAGCTGGGTGTGACGGTGCGCCTCGGCCACAGTGATGCATCCGAAGCAGTCAGTGATATGTCCTTGGAAGAATTGCGGTATGAAGTGGCACGTCTGCTGCGTGAAATAGAAGCCATGAAGGCACAGGCGTAACGCAGTCGAACAGACAAGAAAGCAAAATAAAAAAGCCCCGCGACGGTGCGGGGCTTTTTTATTTTGCGGGCGGCTGTGGTACACTACCAGTATGATACGAGAAGTGATTGTAGTCGAAGGAAAATCGGATATTGCGCGGGTGCGGTTGGCGGTGGATGCCGACCTCATCGCGACGGAAGGATTTGTGCTGCGGGCGGAGACGCTGGCGGCGATTCGCTATGCGTACGAGCGGCGGGGCATTATCATTTTGACCGATCCCGACGGGGCGGGGGAACGGATTCGCCGCTACTTGGCGGCGCGGTTCCCCGAGGCGTTGCATGCGTTTGTGCCGAAGGAGGAAGCGACCGCGCATCACGACGTCGGGATTGAACAGGCATCGCCGGAGGCGATTCGGCGGGCGTTGGCCAAGGTGCGTCCTCATCAAAGCGAGGCGTGCACGGAGTTTACGGGTACGGATATGCGTATGGCGCGGCTGGTCGGCACGCCGGAGGCGGCAGCGCGTCGGGCGCGTATCGGGGCGCGGCTGGGCATCGGTTACGGCAATGCCAAATGGATGTTGATGCGGCTGAATCGTTACGGGGTGACGCGGGACGAGTGGGAGCAGGCGTTGACGGAGGAACGAGATGGAGATTGAGCTGGCGAATCGCCAAACGGTGCGGCGCATTTTGGCGCATTTTGCGTTGCGCGCGCAAAAAAAATGGGGACAGAATTTTCTCATTCGTCCCGCTGTGGTGGCGGATATTGCGGCGGCGGCAGGAGTCGGACCGGGGGATCGGGTATTGGAAATCGGTCCGGGCATCGGGACACTGACGCAGGGACTGGCACGGACGGGGGCGGCGGTGACGGCCATCGAGCTGGATCGCCGGCTGGTGGAGGTGCTGGCGGAGACGTTGGCGGCGTATCCCGAGGTTCGTATTGTCAGCGGCGATGTCTTGCAAACGGATGTGGGGGCGCTGATGGAGGGACAGCCCTTTGCCGTGGCGGCGAATCTGCCGTACTATATTACGACGCCGATTTTGATGTACCTGTTGGAGAGCCGTTTGCCGCTCACGCGGTTGGTGCTGATGATGCAGCGCGAGGTGGCGCAGCGGATTACAGCGGTGCCGGGGAGCAAGAATGCGGGCGCGATTACGATGGCGGTGCAGTATCGAACGCAGGCGCGGATGCTCTTTGATGTGCCGCCGTCGTCGTTTATGCCGGCACCGGAGGTCATGAGTACGGTGGTCGAGCTCGTACCGCGGCCTGCGCCGCCGATCGCGGTGGCCGATGAGCGGTTGCTGTTTCGGTTGGTCAAGGCGGCGTTTGCGAATCGGCGCAAGGTGTACCGCAACAATTTGAAAGCGCTCTATGACGGTGCGGCGGCGGATGCGATGTTGGCGGCAGCAGGGCTGGACGGCAATCGGCGGGGAGAAACCTTTACCTGGGAGGAATGGCGGCGCTTGACGGAGGCGGCTCACGCATACGCGTCGAAATAGGGCAGCGCTGCTTGTGCCATGCGTGCGTAGCCGTAAATGTCGGGATGGACGCCGTCGTCATACAGGCGGTCGTCCGCCAGTACGACGGTAAAATCGACCACACGCCCCGCAAAGGCGGCATGCAGGTCGGCGGCGTAGCGACGCAAGGCGTCGCGCGAGATTTCCCAGGCGGGGAGTGTCTGCCAGCCGGTATAGACGCTGCCTTTGGTAATCAGGGGCGGCGCGCCGAGCAGGACGGCGATGCCGTCCGTCTCGAGCCGGTCGACGATGCGCCGTAGCGGCGTGAGGTAGGCGTCCGGGTCCGTGTAGGCGCGGCCGTAGCTGTCGGCCTCGGTCAAGATGTCGTTGGTGCCGGCCATCATCCAAATCAAATCGGGTGTTTGCGTGCGCAGTGCGACGGGAATGCGGGCGATGACGCCGGCGAGCGAGTCGCCGCAAATGCCGAAGTTTTGTATCGTCCAGGCGGGACGCTCCCGCTGTATCCGCGCGAGCCAGCCGGAGGCCGGCGGTACGTCGTACCCGGCGGTGAGGCTGTCGCCGAAAGCCATGATGTGCATCGTGCACCTCCTTTCGGTTTGATTGTACCATGCACGCAGGGACGGGAAAAACTGTGATACAATAAAAGCGAATAGAGTAGTTGACGGAGGCGAAAGTATGAAGTTTTTTGTCGATACGGCGCATGTGGAAGATATCCGCGCCGCGGTACGGTTGGGCGTGGTCAGCGGGGTGACGACGAATCCCTCGTTGATGGCGAAGGAAGGTCGTAATCCGGTCGAGGTGATTCGCGAGATTGCCGCTATCGTGGACGGCCCGATCAGTGCGGAGGTCATCGCGCTTGATACGGACGGGATGGTCAAGGAAGGACGCGAATGGGCGGCGGTCGCGCCGCAAGTCGTTGTCAAGTTGCCCGTGACGGCGGACGGTCTGGCGGCGACGAAGATATTGGCGGACGAAGGTATCCGCGTCAATATGACATTGGTGTTTTCGACGAATCAGGCGCTCCTGGCGGCACGGGCGGGCGCGGCGTTTGTCAGTCCGTTTATCGGACGGCTGGACGATATCGGCGAAGACGGACCGGCCTTGGTGGCGGATATCGCGAGTGTATTCGCCTTGCATGGGATTGCGACGCAAATCATTGCCGCCAGCATTCGCCGACCGCTCGATTTGACGGCGGCGGCGCGCGCGGGAGCGGATATCGCGACGGTACCGTATCGGGTCCTGCTCGATGCCCTCAAGCATCCGCTGACGGACGCGGGGATTGCCCGCTTTATGGCCGACTGGCAAGCGGCCAAGCAGTAAGATATCACGCGGCGGAGTTCGCAGAAAACGGAGGAGAACGATATGGACAGAACATTGACGATGGAATTTGTACGGGTGACGGAAGCGGCGGCTCTCAAGTGTGGACGATTGGTCGGGCGCGGTGACAAAAACGGCGCCGATCAGCTGGCGGTCGACGGGATGCGCCAGGCTTTTGAAAAGGTGCATATCGACGGCACGGTCGTCATCGGCGAAGGCGAGATGGACGAAGCGCCGATGCTGTATATCGGCGAGCAGGTCGGTATGGGCGGCGAGGCGGTGGATATCGCGGTCGATCCGGTCGAAGGGACGAACTTGGTGGCCAAAGGTCAAAACGGGGCGATTGCGGTCTTGGCGATTGCGCCGCGCGGCTGTTTGCTTCATGCACCGGATATGTACATGGAAAAAATCGCAGTCGGCCCGCGGGCGGCGGGACGCATCGATATCGATGCGCCGGTCAAGGAAAACCTGCGCCGTGTGGCGGAAGCGATGGAACGCTCGGTCGATGACTTAACGGTCGTCGTGCTCGACCGCGAACGGCATGCGGATATCATTCGCGATTGTCGGGAGGCGGGCGCACGTATTCGCCTGATTACGGACGGCGATGTGACGCCGGCGATTGAAGTGGGCATCGAAGGCTCGGGCGTGCATATGATGATCGGTACGGGCGGTGCGCCGGAAGGCGTGCTCGCGGCGGCGGCGCTCAAATGTCTGGGCGGCGATATGCAGGGACGCCTGGCGCCGCAGTCGGATGAAGAAGTGCGGCGGGCCAAAGAAATGGGCGTGGACGATATTCATCGCGTATTCACGATTAACGACTTGGTCTCGGGGGATGACTGCATCTTCTCGGCGACTGCCATTACGCAGGGCAATATTCTGCGGCCGGTGCAATATTTCGGCGGCGGTGCCCGTACGGAAACCATCATCATGCGGTACAAAACGGGCACGGTGCGTTTTGTCGATACGATTCATAAATTCGGTAACCGCGCACTCAGCATCAAATTATAAGTCAGACGAACCGCCGCCCCTTCGGGCGGCGTTGTGAGTAAAAAGGGGGGATATGATGAGACCGACACGTGACGAGGCATGGGAGTTGTTGTGCCGGTATACCGAAACCGATGCCTTGCGTCGGCATGCGCTGCAAGTCGAGGCGGCGATGCGGCATTTTGCGACACTGTTTGCAGAAGACCCGGAGGCTTGGGGGCTGGTCGGATTGTGCCATGATTTGGATTATGAACGCTTTCCCGAGCAGCATTGCGTCATGACGAAACGGATTTTGACGGAAGAAGGCTGGGAGAAGGCGGATATCCGCGCCATTATGGCGCACGGCTGGGGGATGGTGACCGATGTCGAGCCGCAGACAAATCGCGAAAAAGCGCTCTACACGGTCGACGAACTGACAGGTATCATCAATGCGGCGTGCCTGCTGAGGCCGAGCCGTTCCGTACATGACCTCACGCTGAAATCCCTGCGCAAAAAATTCAAGGATACACGCTTTGCGGCCGGTTGCAATCGCGACGTGATTACCCGCGGCGCGCAGATGCTCGGGATGGAGCTGGATACCGTGATGGCGGAGACGATTGCCGGCCTGCAGGCACGGGCGGAAATCTGCGGCCTGCAGGGCAATCTCTAGCCGGCAGGCGATAAGCGCGGGTGATGCCGAACACAGGTACATGCCGTGTCGCTCACCCGTGTCGCGCTCGGTATGACAAATGTATTTTGACAGTTGACAGGTGCGATAAAGTTTGGTATACTGCCGATAATAAGTCAACGCAAAGAAGGAGAATATCCGCAGTGGATGGTGCAGAGAGCAGGCGGTCGGTGTGAGCCTGTACAGACACGGCGAGGTTCCGCTCCGGAGCGGCAAATGATGAGTTTGACGGGTGCGCCCGATACCGCGCGACAAAGATGGCCGTACGGTCAATTTGGGTGGCACCGCGAATTCTCGTCCCAATGGGGAACGAGAATTTTTTTGCGGCGGCATCGAGATATACCGACGGCAATCGGGGTGGTACCGCGAGAAAGAGAAGCTCGTCCCTGGGGGAGGCTTCTCTTTTTGTATACAGGAGGTCAGATGATGAAACGGGCGTACAATTTTAATGCGGGGCCGGCGGCTTTGCCGGAGGAAGTGCTGGTGCAGGCGGCAGCGGAGATGACGGATTATCGCGGCACGGGGATGGGAGTCATGGAGCTCAGCCATCGCAGTGCGGAATACGATGCCTTGCATGAGCAGGCGCGGGCGGACTTGCGCGAGCTGTTGGCGATACCGGACGACTTTGCGGTGATGTTCGTGCAGGGCGGTGCCAGTCATCAATTTATGATGATACCGGCGAACTTGGCCATGGGGCGTCCGACGGGATATGCCGATACGGGTGTCTGGGCGCAAAAAGCGATGCAGGAAACGGGACTGTACGGACAGCCGTACAAGATTTGCGATGCCGCGCCGGGCGGGTATCGCGATATACCGGCATGGGGAGCGGTCGAAGCCGATACCGCTTATGTCCACATCACGACGAACAATACGATTTACGGCACGCAGTATCGGGAGATTCCCGCAGTCTCCGTGCCGGTGGTAGCGGACATGTCGAGCGATATCGCCTCCCGCCCGATTGATTGGACGAGAGTCGCCGCCGTCTATGCGGGCACGCAGAAAAATCTCGGTCCGGCCGGGATGGCGGTCGTCGTGATGCACCGCGACCTCATTCGCACGGGCAACGCCCGCCTGCCGAAAATCCTGCAGTATCGGACGTATGCGGACAACCGCTCGCTTTACAACACGCCGCCGTCGTATGCGATTTATATCTTGGGGCTGGTGCTGGACTGGATGAAGCGCCAAGGCGGCGTTGCGGAAATGGAGCGGCGCGCCCGGGTGAAGTCGCAATTGTTGTATACGGTCATCGACCGCTATCCGGAGGTCTTTGTCGGTCATGCCCGGCCGGAGGCGCGCTCGTTGATGAATGTGACCTTTACCCTGCGCGATCGCGCGCAAGAAGCGGTGTTTGTTGCGGCGGCCAAGGCGCAGGGATTCGTCGGGGTCAAGGGGCATCGCCTGGTCGGCGGGCTACGGGTGTCGCTGTACAACGCGGTACCGCAGGCGGCGGTCGAAGCGCTGGCGCAATGGATGACGGCATATGCCGAGGCACAGGCCTAAGGAGGATATGATGACGGAAAAAATATTGGTAGCGGACGGCGTTTCGGCGTGGGGCGTCGAAATCTTACAGCAGGAATATGAAGTCGTTGAACGGCCGCAACTGACGGCGGAAGAGCTTGCGGCCACCATCGGCGACTATGTCGCCATCGTGGTACGCAGTGCGACCCGTCTGACGGCCGATGTACTCGCCAAGGCGACGCGCCTGCGGGTCATCGGTCGCGCGGGAGTCGGCGTGGACAATATCGACATCCCGGCGGCGACGAAACGGGGGATTGTCGTGTTGAATGCGCCGAACGGCAACACCAACGCGGCGACGGAGCATGCACTGGCGCTGATGCTGGCTTTGGCGCGGCGGATTCCCGAGGCGGATGCCTCGTTGCGTGCGGGACGCTGGGAACGCGCGCACTTGGTCGGCTTGGAATTGAAAGGCCGTACCCTCGGCGTCCTCGGTCTGGGACGAATCGGGACGGGGGTCGCCTTGCGGGCGCAGGCATTCGGCATGGACGTCATCGCCTACGATCCGTTTTTGACGGCAGAACGCGCCGCCCAACTCGGCGTGCGCAAGGGGACGCTGGCCGAGGTGCTGGCGGCGGCCGATTTCCTGACGTTGCACCTGCCGTTGACGGACGACACGCGCGGCTTGATTAATCGGCAGACCATCGCCGCGATGAAAGACGGCGTGCGCATCATCAACGCGGCACGCGGGGCCTGCATCGTCGTCGACGATTTGGTCGAGGCGCTCCGGTCGGGCAAGGTCGCCGGCGCGGCGCTCGACGTATTTCCGACGGAACCGCTCGCCGCGGACAGCCCGCTGACGACGCTTCCGCAAGTGGTACTCACGCCGCACTTGGGGGCGTCGACCGTGGAAGCACAGGAAGGGGTGGCGGTCGATGTGGCGCGCGGGATTTTGCAGGCCTTGCGCGGTGAAGTCGTGCCCGCGGCGCTCAATGTCGCACCGATCGCACCGGAATTGATGCCGATATTGACACCGTACTTTCCGCTGGCCCGCGCACTCGGCAACTTGGCCGTCGGGCTGGCACAGGAACCGATTCGGATGTTGACGGTCGAGTATACGGGTGAGCTTGTCGCGCCCGATACGCGTGCGGTGACGACGACGGCGGTACAGGGACTGCTCAATCCGATTTTGCAAGAGCAGGTCAATCAGGTCAATGCCGCGGCGCTGGCGGCGGAGCGCGGCATCGAAGTGCGCGAGGTCAAATCCGCCCGCTTGGGTGCGTATCATCAGGCGCTGGCGGTGGAAATCACCACGGCCGAGCAGACGCATCGCCTGGTCGGTGTCTTGACCGACGGAGAACCGTATGTCGTGGAAATTGATGCGTATGACATCCGCTTTGCCCCGCGCGGTCAGTTGCTCTTGGTGCCGCATGACGATTGCCCCGGGATGATCGGTAAAATCGGGACGGCACTCGGTGAAGCCGGGGTCAATATCCGCAGTATGCAGGTCGGCCAGACCGCGAAGGCGGGGAAAAATATCATGGCTATCGGAGTGGATCGGACGGTCACGCCGGCCTTGCGCCGGACACTGGAAGCGATTGCGGGGGTAGATGCGGTGTCCGTCATCAGCGGAGAGGGGCGAATCTGATGGTACGGTTGTGGTTGGGTCGGCACGGCGAGACGGAGTGGAATCTCCAAGGCCGTTACCAGGGACAGGTCGATACGGCGCTTTCGCCGCGCGGTATCGAGCAAGGGAACGCATTGGCGCGGGCACTCGAGGACGTGCATTTGGATGCGGTCGTATCGAGTCCGCTCTCGCGGGCGCTGCAGACGGCGGCGGGCGCGGCGCGCGATCACGGTCTGACGCCCGTGACGGATGCGCGCTGGACGGAGATTCACCATGGCGAGTGGGAAGGCCGTTACAGCGCGGATATCGCCCGCACGGACGGCGCGCGGCTGGAGGCGTGGCGGACGGCACCCGAGACCGTCACCATGCCGGGCGGCGAATCGCTGGCGGATGTGCGGGCGCGCGTACGAAGTGCGCTGGCGGAGTATATCGACCGCTACGACGGGCAAACACTGCTGGTCGTAGCGCATGACGCGGTGAACAAAGTCCTGCTGGCGGATATATTGGGACTGACGCCGGCGCATTTTTGGCAGTTCAAGCAAGATAACGGCTGTCTCAACCTGCTGGAATACGAGGCCGGCATCTGGCGCATCGTGACGCTCAACGCGACCGCGCATCTGGGGTATCTGTGCAGCGGTATCGAACAGCGGGGACTGTGAGAAATCGGGGCGCTGTGTTACAATAGAACCGATAATACGATGACGGAAAGAGGGACATACCCATGTTGGACATGAAATTGATTCGGGAAGAGCCGCAACGGGTGCGGGAAAACTTGGCGCATCGCCATCACGAGGCGGATGTGGACATGCTGCTGGAGCTGGATGCGCGGCGGCGGGACATGCTCGTCGAAGTGGAAGCGTGGAAGCAGGAACGCAATCGCGCGAGCAAGGATATTGCCGCGAAAAAACGGGCGGGCGAAGACGCTACGGCCGAGATTACCGCGATGAAACAACTGGGTGAGGATATCGCCGCCCATGACGCCGAGCTGCGGGAGATTGAGAGCGAGCTCCATGCGGCGATGCTGCGGCTGCCGAATATGTGTGCGCCGGATGTACCGGTCGGCGCGGATGAAAACGATAATGTGGAAATCCGCCGTGTCGGCACACCGCCGACCTTTGCACAAGAGCCGCTCGCACATTGGGATATCGGGGCAAAGCTCGGGATTTTGGATCCGGAGCGGGCGGCCAAAGTCACTGGCGCGCGGTTTCATTTCTACGTCGGTCTCGGTGCCAAACTCGAACGCGCGGTCTACAATTTCATGCTGGATATGCACACGGAAGAATTCGGCTTTCAAGAGATGATACCGCCGTACCTCATCAATGCCGACAGCATGACGGGGACGGGGCAGCTGCCGAAGTTTGCCGAAGACATGTTCAAGGTGGAAGGCCTGCCCTATTACTTGACGCCGACGGCGGAAGTGCCGCTGACGAATTATCACCGCGACGAAGTGCTGGACGCCGACCGGTTGCCGGAGCGGTTGTGCGCCTTTACGCCCTGCTTTAGGGCGGAAGCGGGCTCGGCGGGACGTGATACGCGCGGTCTGATTCGCCAGCACCAATTCCACAAAGTGGAAATGGTCAAATTTGCCAAGCCGGAAGAGTCCTACGCCGAGCTCGAACAGATGACGGCGGAAGCGGAAGAAATCCTCAAGCGCTTGGGACTGGCGTACCGGGTCATTGTCCTGTGTACCGGTGATATCGGCTTTTCCGCCGCCAAGACCTACGACGTGGAAGTGTGGATGCCGTCGCAGCACAAATATCGCGAGATTTCCTCGTGCTCCAATTGCGAGGACTTCCAAGCGCGTCGCGCCAATATCAAGTACCGGCCGGCGCCGCAAGCCAAAGCGGAATACCTGCACACGCTGAACGGATCGGGACTGGCCGTCGGGCGGACGGTGGCCGCGATTTTGGAAAACTACCAGCAACCGGACGGCTCGGTCCGGATTCCGGAGGTATTGCAACCGTATATGCACGGGCGGACGGTCATCCCCGCACCGACAGTATAAGGAACATAACAGGCGCAATTTGTCATTTGCGCCTGTTTATGATAATATTTATTTTATGAATATACGCCATCGATGAATGCCATCGATAGACCCGTCGGATGACGGACAACAAAGGAGGATATACTGTTTATGAAAGTAGAAACCACGCCTGTGGATCAACACCAAGTGACCTTGACGATTGAAGTGCCGGCGGACGATGTCGCGAAGGGAATCAAAGAAGCGGTCGCGCGTTTGGCACAGCAAGTGAATATTCCGGGGTTCCGGAAAGGGAAAGCACCGCGTAAGATTTTGGAAGCGCATTTCGGTAAAGAAGTCGTACTCGGCGAAGCGGAAGAATTGCTCGTAAACCGGTTTTACGACCGCGCGTTGCGCGACCAAGACCTCGTGCCGGTGACGCAGGCGGATATCGATATGGTGACCTTTGCAGAAGGGCAGGATATGACGTTTAAAGCGACGTTCGTCAAAAAACCGGACGTCAAATTGGGCGACTACAAAGGCCTGACGGTCGCGCACAAGCATACCGAAGTGAGCGACGATATGGTCGAAGAACAATTGCAGGCGATGGCCAAGCAACATGCCAAGCTGGTGGCGGTCGAAGATGCCGAACTGGCCAACGGCGATGTCGCGATGATCGACTTTGCGGGCAAAGTTGACGGCAAGGCGTTTGACGGCGGCGAAGGCAAGTCCTATCCGCTCGAAATCGGCAGCGGCAGCTTTATTCCGGGCTTTGAAGAACAGCTCGTCGGTCACAAAGCGGGCGACGAAGTCATCGTCAAGGTCACCTTCCCGGATGCATATTTCGTGCAGGAACTGGCCGGCAAAGAAGCGGAGTTCACCGTCACTGTGATTGATGTCAAACGACGTGAACTGCCGGCATTGGATGACGATTTTGCCAAGGCGGCGAGCAGCTTTGCGACGATGGACGAATTGCGCAAGGCGGCGAAACAGAGCCTGCAAAACCGGGTCACCAATCAGGAAATGGAACAATACCACAACGCCTTGATTCAGCAAGCGGTGGAAAATGCAGAGGTCGACATTCCGGATACGATGGTGGAAAGCCGCATCGATCAGATGCTCGAAGAGCTGAAGCTGAATTTGGAAAGCCGCAATATGAAGCTGGACGATTATCTCACGCATGCCAAGAGCAGCATCGAAAAACTGCGGGAAACATATCGTGACACCGCACTCAAAAACGTGCGCACGGATACGGTTCTCGAAGCCGTCTGCAAAGAAGAAGGCATCGAAGTGACGTCCAACGACATGAATATGGAAATTTATCAAATGGCGCAGAATTTTGACGCCGATCCGCGGGAAGTATTGAAGATTATTCAAAAAGAAGGTCGCTTGCCGATGTTGGCCCAGACGGTCGCCCGGCGGAAAGCCGCCGCGCTGATTATCCAGTCGGCTGCGCATACGCATCATGACGGCGAAGCGGCGGATGACGCAAACGCGGAAGAACCGGCCAAGAAACCGGCGAAAAAGATCGCGAAAAAAGCGACCGCAAAAAAGGCGGCAGATGACGCCGCGACGGAAACAAAATCCGAATAAGCAGCAGGGAGGCTGGGAATTTGAACTACGTACCGATTGTCGTGGAACAAACGGCTCGCGGTGAGCGTTCTTACGACATTTACTCACGTTTGTTGAAGGACCGGATTGTCTTTTTGGGCGGTCCGATTGACGATACGGTGGCCAATATCATTATTGCGCAACTCCTGTTCCTGGAAGCCGAAGATCCCGACAAGGACATTCATTTGTACATCAACAGTCCCGGCGGGGTAGTCACGGCGGGAATGGCGATTTACGACACGATGCAATATATCAAGCCGCAGGTATCGACGATTTGTGTCGGTTCGGCGGCCAGTATGGGCGCGGTTCTGCTCACGTCGGGTGCGGCGGGCAAACGCTATGCGTTGCCCCACTCGCGGGTGATGATTCACCAACCCCTCGGCGGTGTACAGGGACAAGCGACGGAAATCGAAATCCACGCACGCGAGATTTTGCGGATGCGGGAAGAACTGAACGGCATCTTGGCGCGCCACAGCGGCCGTTCCATCGAAGAAATCAAAGCGGATACGGAACGGGATCATTTCCTGTCGGCCGCGGAAGCGAAAGCCTACGGCTTGATTGACGAGGTACTGGAGCGCTTGCCGCAAACCGACGGGACACGCTGAGGAGGGATCGGGTGAAACAGGATTCTTCTGTCACCCCGACCTGCAGTTTTTGCGGGCGCGGGCAGGATAGTGTCAAAAAACTGGTAGCGGGTCCGGGAGTCTACATTTGCAATGAATGTATCGGTGTCTGCCGGCATATTCTCGACGAGGAAGTCAAGCAGGACAGTGCGGCCGAGATGTCGGCGCTGCGCGTGCCGTTGCCGACAGAAATCAAGGCTCACCTCGATCAGTATGTCATCGGTCAGGAGGAAGCCAAAAAGAGTTTGGCGGTGGCCGTGTACAATCACTACAAACGGTTGCGCTCGGAAATCGATACCGATGATGTCGAATTACAAAAATCGAATATCGTCATGATCGGCCCGACGGGAAGCGGCAAGACCCTGCTCGCCCAGGCGCTGGCGCGGTTTTTGGAAGTGCCGTTTGCCATTGCCGATGCGACCAGTCTGACGCAAGCGGGCTATGTCGGTGACGATGTCGAAAATATTTTGTTGCGGTTGATTCAGGCCGCGGACTATGATCTCGAACGGGCCCAGCGCGGGATTATCTATATCGATGAAATCGATAAAATCGCCAAGCGCAACGACAACACGTCGATTACCCGTGATGTCTCCGGTGAGGGCGTCCAGCAGGCGCTACTCAAAATCCTCGAAGGCACGGTCGCCAATGTCCCGCCGCAGGGCGGACGCAAGCATCCGAATCAAGAGATGATTCAAATCGATACGAGCAACATCCTGTTTATTTGCGGCGGTGCATTTGACGGGATTGACGCGTATATTTCTCAGCGGATGGCGAAAAAGACCATCGGTTTCGGAGCGGATATTCAGCAGCAGCATGAACGCAATGTGGCGGAAATCCTGCAGCATGTCCAACCGGAAGATTTGCTCCGGTTCGGTTTGATTCCCGAATTTATCGGTCGTCTGCCCGTGCTGGTGACGCTCGACCCGCTTGATGAGGATGCGTTGGTGCGGATTTTGACCGAGCCGAAAAACGCGTTGGTCAAGCAGTACCGCAAATTGCTGGAAATGGACGGCGTGGAGCTCGAATTTACGCCGGAGGCGCTGCGTGAAATCGCGGCCGAGGCACTGGCGCGTAAGACCGGTGCGCGCGGCTTGCGGGCGATTATTGAAAAAGTCATGAAGAATGTGATGTTTACAGTCCCCACGCTCAACAACGTGGCACGGGCGACCGTGACGGCAGATACAATCCGCAACCGGGAGGAGCCGGAACTGGAATATCGCAAGTAAGGATAAGAAAGGCTCCCCCGGGAGCCTTTTTGCATAGAGCGACCGATAAAGGAGGAAGTATGGCAAAGCAGCAAGAGGCATCCATGCGCATGCCGGTCTTGGCGTTACGTGATTTGGTCGTGTTTCCGTACATGGTGACGGGCGTGGATATCGGTCGGGATATCTCGCTCAAGGCGGTTCGACAGACGATGGAAAACGACGGCTATTTGCTGGCGGTCGCCCAACGGGTGACTGATGCCGAAGTGCCCGCTGCCGAAGATTTGTACGATGTCGGCACGGTGGTCAAAATCAAGCAGGTACTGCAGTTGCCGGAAGGCATCCTGCGGGTCTTGGTGGAAGGGATTACCCGTGTCCGCGTGCAGGATGTCCGGCATGAGCAGGGCATGATTACCGCAGGGGCGGGTGATTTTCAGGAAATCAACGAAGGGACGGCGATGATTGAGACGTATCGCCGAGATTTGATGCGGCGCTTCGAAGAGCTCGCACGGGTCGTAGATGTAGGGGTGGATGACGATACCCTGGCGGATTTTATGCGGCTCGGCAATCCGGGGCAGGTCGCGGACTTTGTGGCGACCCATCTGGCGTTGACGCATGAGGCGCGGCAGGAACTGTTGGCGGAGGCGAGCGTGTACCGTCGCCTGCACGAAACGCGGCGATTGCTCTTGACCGAGCAGGAAGTGACCGCGTTGGAGCAGCAGCTCAATACCGAAGTCCGGCAAGGCATGGACAAAAACCAGCGCGAATACTACTTACGGGAAAAGCTGCGTGTCATTCGCAATGAACTCGGCGATCGGGCGGATACCGACGAAGAGGTGGACGACTATCGCCGGCGCTTGGCGGCGCTGACTCTCGATGAAGAAAAAAAGGAGAAAGTCGAGAAAGAAATCCGTCGCTTGGAGCGGACGCCGCCGCTGACACCGGATGCCGCCGTCATTCGCAACTATTTGGATTGGGTCTTTGATTTGCCCTGGAATACCGAAACGGAACTGGATGTCGATTTGGCGCGGGCGCAAGACGTGCTCGACGCGGATCATTACGGGTTGGAAAAAATCAAAGAGCGTATCTTGGAGCATTTGGCGGTGCGGCAGTTGACACAGGCGCAAAAAGGGCCGATTTTGTGTCTGGTCGGTCCGCCCGGTACGGGTAAGACGAGTCTGGCCCGTTCGATTGCACGGGCGCTCGGGGCGGCGTTTGCGCGGGTATCGCTGGGCGGTGTCCACGACGAATCGGAAATCCGCGGGCATCGGCGTACCTATGTCGGCGCGATGCCGGGACGATTGATTCAGGGCATCGTCCGCGCGAAAACGAAGAACCCCGTCTTTTTACTGGACGAAATCGATAAGTTGGGGACGGATTTTCGCGGCGACCCGGCGGCGGCGTTGCTCGAGGTCCTCGATCCGGCGCAAAACGACCAGTTCAGCGATCACTTTATCGAATTGCCGTTCGACTTTTCGGATGTATTTTTCCTGATGACGGCCAATACGACGGCGACGATTCCCGAACCCTTGCTCGACCGGATGGAGATTATCGAGCTGTCCAGCTATACGGAGTGGGAAAAACTGGAGATTGCCAAGCGGTACTTGTTGCCGCGGCAAACGCAGGAGACGGGACTGCGGAAAAAAGATACGCGGATGAGCGATGCGGTGTTGCTCAAGCTCATTCGGGAATATACCCGCGAAGCGGGCGTACGCCAGCTCGAACGGGTTATCGGCAAAATTTGTCGTAAAATCGCCAAAGCAAAGATTTTGGGCGAAGAGGCGCATTCGATTACCGTCAAGCGGATTCCGGACTTGCTCGGGGCGGCGCGGTTTTTGCCGACAGCCGCCGAACGGCATGATGAAGTCGGTCGGGTGACGGGACTGGCGTGGACTCAGGTCGGCGGCGAAGTGCTCAACACGGAAGTGACAGCGCTCGGCGGTTCAGGTAAAATGATATTGACGGGGCAGCTCGGTGACGTCATGAAGGAATCGGCGCAAGCGGCGTATACGTATGTCCGCAGCCGCTCACAGGCGCTGTCGATTGCGGATGCGTATTGGAGCAAAACGGACGTACATATTCACTTGCCGGAAGGAGCCATTCCCAAAGACGGACCGTCGGCGGGGATTACGATGGCGACGGCGATTGCATCGGCGGCGACCGGACGCGCCGTGCGGGCGGATACCGCCATGACCGGAGAGATTACTCTGCGGGGCAATGTCTTGCCGGTCGGCGGGATTAAAGAAAAGGTCCTGGCGGCGCATCGTATCGGGATTCGTCGGATTTTGTTGCCGCGGGAAAACCAACGCGACTTGGACGATATTCCGACCTCGGTACGAGATGAGTTGGAGTTTATTTTCGTCCGCCACATGGACGAAGTATTACAAAAAGCGATGGTGGTCTGATGGAACAGGAACGCTTTCGGATTGTCGAGTCGAAGTACTTGCTTTCGGCGGTCAATCCGTCACAAATGAAGAAAGACAAGAAAAAAGAAATCGCCTTTATCGGGCGCTCCAATGTGGGCAAGTCGTCGCTGATTAATTCGCTGTGCAATCATCGCGGCTTGGCGATGGTCAGTCGGGAGCCGGGCAAGACGCGCACGATTAACTATTTTGCCATCCGTTCGCGGCGCGATCTCGTCGGCGGCGGCGATGCACGCACGACGGAGCAGCATTGGTACCTGGTGGATTTGCCGGGTTACGGCTTTGCCAAGACGGGCGGCCAAAATCGCGAGGCGTGGTCGCGATTTATTGCCGACTATGTCGAAAATTCGAAGGATTTGGCGTTGATGTGTCTGCTGATTGATTTGCGGCATCCGTCGCTACCGATTGATGTCAAGGCGTACCGATGGTTGCGGGGGCTGGGCATGCCGCTGCAGGTCATCGGGACGAAGGCGGACAAATTGAATCAGCACGACAAGCAAAAACATATCTGCGAGCTCGCGCAGAATTATCCGGCGGATTATCCGCCGCTGATGTATTCTTCGCTCAAGCATACGAATCGGGAGCGTCTGCTCAGCGTGATTGAGACTTTTATCGACGAGGAACAACCCTGATGCGTCGGGCGGCGGTATGGGCGTTGGCGGTCATGTTGCCGCTGTCGGCGGCGGCGTACAATCCGTATGCGCCGAATGTATTTGACGAAGTCGAGCGCGATATGCCGGGATATCGGGTCGCGGCGGAGCTCATTGCGGGCGGCTATGCGCCGGGCTATGACGAATCGTTGCTCGGGCAGGCGCATCTGACGCGCTTTGAATTGGCACGGGCACTGGCAGCGGCGCTGACAAACCCGGCGGTGTCGGAGAGTGCGGATACGGAAGCGGCACGGCGGGAATATGCCCGCGAGTTGGCGGCGGTCGGCTATCGCGATGCGCAGGCAAAGCGGGATCGACTGCGCATCGGCGGAGATGTCCGCGTCCGCACGCAAGATGGCGGTGAAGACCGGGAGACGGACATGCGGGCACGGATTCATCTCATGTACGAAACATCGCCGACGGGCGAGTGAATCGATAGGCAACGAAAAAAAGAGACCACACAGTGGTCTCTTTTTGTTGTGCAAGATGAATTATTCGCTCCACGGGAAGGAGAACGGTACGTCCATGTAGAGCAAGTCGGTCACGCCGACGGGAGTCGGTTGTACGAGGAACAGCGATATGACCGTCAGCACCGCCATGGCGATGGCGACGAGATTGAATCCGCCGCGTCCGGACACTTCATACATACCGAAGAAGCGGACGCCGATGGTCGCCGCTACCGCGAGCACCAGCCCGGACAGTGTCAATGTGCCGTAGAGAATATGACCCGCGACAAAGACGAGAAAGACGACCGGTACGGTCACCAGCGGCAGGTAGCGCATGAGGGCGGTGTTTTTCGTACGGCTGAGATCGGTCAGCCAGTCGGACAGTTCCAAGCCGAAGGCGCCGAGCAGTACCCAGCTGCCGTAGATGACGGCATCCCAGTATGTCCGAAAGCGCGCGCGCTGCTTGCCGGCGACATAGGCGAAGGCACAGACTGCCAAGATGACCGCACCGGCGATGAGGTAGTACCAAGTCGTCGGGATGAGCGACAGCAGCAGCAAGCCGATGACGCCTGCGGCGGTACCGGCGGCCGTCCATGTGATCCATTGGCGTTTGCCGATTTTCTCGTCGGCCGGCAATTCCGCGTACAGATAGGCCATGACCTCCATCAGGAAGAAGCCGATAAATGCCGCAATCGCGTAAAACGGATTGATACTGATGGTCAGCACGACGAAGAGGACCGGAATCAAAATCCGCCAGCTGTGAAAAATCCGCAGATTTTTCCACGTCAGGCGGGTATTTTGTGTATGCCGGGTCAACAACATAAAGGCCAAAAATGTCAGCATCATGCCGACGGCCTGCACGGGTGTCGCTCCGAGATACAAAATCGAGCAGAGCACGAGGATGGAGAGATTGACTCCCGTAAATCGTGCGACAATCGCTCCGAAAAAGCCGATATTCAAGTACGGCAGCATGGCGGCTAAAAAATCCATAATCCTATCTCCTTTGTGTTCATTATTCTTTTAGTATACCGATAATCCGCACTGCCTGCAAGTCATCTGCGTGCACGGACGACGGCGAACGCGAGGAGAAAATGATATTTTTTGCGCCAAACTCTTATCAACAGGGGTTTTTATTGGTATAATAACAATGATAAAGCCCCGTACTTACTGACGGGAGGCTATTGTCATCAGGGTGGAATGGACAACACTATGACGATAGCCGTTTTTTATTGCCGAATATCGAAAAAGCTCGATAAAATAAAAAGGAGGGGTATTATGGCAATAGCAGTGGTATATGCCACCATGACAGGCAACACGAAACAAGTCGCGGACGCACTGGCGGCGGCGGTCGGCGTGACCGCGCAAAATCTGGCGGACGCACCCGAGGTGACGGCCGATACGGTCGCGGTCGGATATTGGGTAGACAAGGGCTTGCCGAATGAAGACGCGGCAAAATTTTTGCGCACCTTGCACGGTAAGCGCGTCTTCCTGTTCGGGACGCTCGGGGCGTCGCCCGCCACGCCGCATGCCGCAGATTGCCGGAAGGCGGCGCGTGAACTCGTCGCTGCGGACAATACGGTCATCGGTGAGTTTCTGTGCCAGGGGGCGATTGCGCCGGCACTCTTGGCGATGTTTGAAAAATTCCCGGCGGATCATCCGCATGCACCGACACCGGAAAGTCGGGCGCGTTGGGCAGCGGCCGCCTCGCATCCCGATGCGGACGATTTGGCGGCGGCAGTGGCGGCATGGCAAGCCGCGCTGCAGTGAAAGAAGGGACATTCATGACAACGACGCACGATACATTGATGGCATTGTTGGCACAAATGCCGCCGGAAGAGCGTGAGTGGATCGTCGGCCGTGATACTGCTGATGGCTTGCATCAAGCCTTCGGCAAAAAAAGGGTAGTGCATGCGGGACGCGGCGGCGTGCCGATTATGAATCCTGCCGAGCAGCAACGGCTATGGACGGAGCTGATGGCGCAGGAGTATCGCGGAGACGGGCGGTCGGTCTATATCCACATCCCGTTTTGCGATCGCAAATGCCTGTATTGCGGATTTTTTCAAAATTTCAGTTCCGACGAGTTGATGGACAACTACGTCGATGCGCTGGTGGAAGAGCTGGCGCAGGCGGACGGCGCGCGCCGTTTGCAAGGGCGTCCGGTGGAGGCGGTGTATTTCGGCGGCGGGACGCCGTCGGCATTGTCGGCCGCCAATCTGGGACGCATCATGCAAGCGTTGCGGCAGTACTTGCCTTTGGCAAATGATTGTGAAATCACGTTGGAAGGTCGAATCAACGACTTTACACCGGAATATGTCGACGCGGTACTCGCTTTGGGAATCAATCGGATTTCCATCGGGGTGCAGTCCTTTGATACGCGGGTGCGCAAGTCGGTCGCCCGCATTGATGACAAACAAACCGTCATCGACCGCTTGGATTACATGGTCAAGACGGGCAATGTCGCGGTCATTATCGATTTGATGTTCGGCTTGCCGTACCAGACGATGGAAAACTGGCAGGAGGATTTGGATATCCAGTACGATTTGGGGATTCACGGCGGCGACTTGTACCAGCTCAATATTTTCCCCGACAGCGATTTGCATCGGGCCATTGCGTCGGGCAAGCTGCCGGCGGGCGCGACGACGGCAGAGCAGGCAGACATGTTTGTCCATGCGCTCGAAGACATGCGCATGCGCGGGGCGATTAACCGTGTCGATGTGAGCCACTGGGCCAACGGCCGTCGGGAACGCTCTGTCTACAATACACTGACGAAGGGGAATCGCGATATTATCCAGTTCGGCTGCGGCGCGGGGGGCAAGCTCTCAGGCTACGGCATGATGAATTATCGCAGTTTACCGGAGTATATCGACGCGGTGATGGCGGGTCGCAAGCCGATTCAGTTTATGGCGGGCCCGCAAGATCATTATGCGTTTATCGGGGAAATCATGCGCCACATGGAGGGCATGTACCTCGACGGTCGGGAACTCATGCGCAAGTGGCAGGTCAATCCGGTCGAAGAGTTGCGTCCGGTGCTGGAGATTTGGGCGCAAAAAGGCTTGGTGACGGTGGAACGGGATTTGATGCGGATGACGCCGGCCGGTCAGTTCTGGCACGACAATCTCATTCAGTCGGTCACGGAGATGATGAGCATGCTGGAACGCGAAGACGTCATTGCACCGCGGGTGGATGATGTCGCGCGGCAAGACGAGCTGCTCGACCGGCCGGAAACGGAGGTCATGCCGAAGGCGGACGATATGTTTGTCAGCATGATGATGACGCAGATGGCCAAGTATATGGATGATGAACGATATGCGGATCATCCGCATGTCCTGATGATGAAAGAGGCGCTGGCGAAAATGGGAATGACCGATGCGGATTTGCATTCGCCCGAACAGTTTCGCCGGTTGTCGAACACGTTGATGAATCAAATGTCTGCCTCGCCGAAACAAGGAGAGCAATGAAACGAAAGAGTGGATGGGCGGCCGCGGCGGTATTGCTAGCGGCGGCCTGTTTGTGGCTGGCCGTCGCATCGCCGGCGGAGCCGAAATCAACAGCGGCACAACTGACGGTGACGGACGCGCTGCAGCGTGAGGTCGCAATCCCCGTGCCGACGGAGCGGATTGTGTCGCTGACCAATGCCGATACGGAGACCCTGCTGGCGCTCGGCGTCAAACCGCTCGCCGTCGTGGATAATCGCAACTTGCCCGATACGCTTTCCGCCCGCTTGACGGAAGTGCCGCGGGTGGGACTGGCCACGGCGCCGAATGTCGAACAAATGGCGGCCTTGCGGCCGGACTTGGTCATCGGTACGACGATGGGGTTTCAGACGTCGCTCGCGCCGACACTGGAACAGTTGGGGATTCCCGCGGTGTTTATGAGCGTGAGCAGTTATCGGGAAATTTTGGATCGGATTACTCTTTTGGGTAAGGTCACGGGGCGGACGGATCAAGCCGCGGCGCTGACGGAGGATATTACCCGACGGGTGGAGGCGTTGCGGACGCATTATGCGGCATTGCCGCGGCGCAAGGTGTTGATTTTGTGGGGCACGCCGGCGAGTTTTCAGCTGGCATCGTCCCAAACCTTTATCGGCGACTTGGTGGCGCAGCTGCCGGTCGACAATGTGACGGACCGCTGGCTGGCGAATGTCCCGGCGGGCAACAAGCCCGGCTTTGTGACGTTGGATATGGAAGAAATCAGCCGTACGGATGCCGACGAGATTTTGATCGTCACGCACGGGCTGAGCCGCAATATGTCGCAACAATTTTTGGAAGAATTGCAGGCAAAACCCGCCTGGCAGCAAGTCAAAGCGGTACGGGAAGGGCATGTACACGAACTGCCCGGTGAGCTGTTTGCGTCCAATCCGAATGTCCGGGTAGCCGACGCGTTGGCCTACTTGGCGGAGGTGCTCTATGACTGACAAGCGGGCGCAGATGGCGACCAAGGCGGCGTGGGCGATGCCGGTTGCGGCGGTGCTGCTGGTCGTCGGACTTTTGGTCGGGATGGGGAGCGGCACGGTACAAGTCGCCCCGGGGACGATTGTCGAGGCGCTCACGACAGGCCGTGCGCATGAGATGTATACGATTTTGTATGATATTCGCTTGCCGCGGGTGGTGGTCGGTGCGCTCGCGGGGATTAATCTGGCCTTGGCGGGGGCGATTTTGCAAGGCGTCCTGCGCAACCCGCTGGCCGACCCCGGATTGCTCGGGGTGACGGCGGGAGCCGGTCTGGCCGGGATGGTCATCATGATTCTCTTTCCCGCGCAGATGATGTGGGTGCCGCCGGCGGCCTTTATCGGGGCGATGGCGGCGACCTTCATGGTCTACGGTATCGCCTGGCGGCACGGCGTCAGTCCGCTGCGGCTGGTGCTGGCCGGTGTGGCGCTGGCGGCATTTTTCGGCGGCTTTATGACGTTGCTGACCTTCTTCTATTCCGAACGGGTGCAGGGCACGGTCAGCTGGATGGCCGGCGGTTTTTCCGGACGCAGTTGGGACTATGTCTTGCTCATCTTGCCGTATACGGCGCTGGGGCTGACCGCGACGATGTTTGCGACGAAGTCGCTGACTTTACTCAGTTTCGGTGACGATGTCGCCCGCTCGCTCGGCGTGCGGGTCGAGCGGACGCGGATATTGCTGTTGACGCTGGCCGCCTTGCTCGCGGCTTCGGCGGTCAGTGTGGCGGGGATGCTCGGTTTTGTCGGCTTAATTGTGCCGCATATCGCGCGCTTGATTGTCGGTGGCGATTTTGCCCGCTCGGTGCCGCTCGCGGCGCTGTTGGGAGCGGTCTTGATTTTGTTTGCGGATACCTTTGCGCGGACGGCGTTCAGTCCGATTGAAGTGCCGGTCGGGGTACTGATGAGCTTTATCGGCGCGCCGTTCTTCCTCTATCTCCTGCGCAAGGAGGTGGGCTGATGGCGACACTGGAAGCACGTCATATCGCGGTCGGTTACGGAAAACATATCGTCGTGCCGGACGCCTCGATTCGGTTTGAAACGGCGGAAATCGTGTCGATTATCGGCCCGAACGGTTCGGGTAAATCGACATTGCTCAAGGCCTTGTCCCGCTTGTTGCCGATTGGCCGCGGGGAGGTGTGTCTGGACGAGCGTCAGATCGCTTCTTACAAAGCGCGCGAGGTCGCCCGCAAAATTGCGGTCTTGCCGCAAGGCGCGACGGCACCGCCGGACATGAATGTCTATCGTCTCGTGTCCTGCGGCCGCAGTCCGCATCACGGGTATTTTGAAGAGTATGACGAGCATGACGACGAAATTATCGAGCGGGTCATGCGCGAGACGGATGTTTGGAAGTATCGCGAACGGGCGATGTATGCGCTGTCCGGCGGCGAACGCCAGCGTGTATGGCTGGCGATGGCATTGGCACAAGAGCCGGAGATTTTACTGCTGGATGAGCCGACGACGTACCTGGATATTCACCATCAGTTGCACTTGATGGACTTGGTGGCGGAGACCCATCGGCGGCGACGGATTAGCGTCATCATGGTTTTGCACGACCTCAATCAGGCGGCGCGGTACAGTCGGCGCATCATCGCGATGAAAGACGGCGCGATTGTCGGTGACGGTACACCGGCGGAGGTCATGACCGTCGAACACATGCGGGCGTGGTTCGGGATTCATATGAAACCGCTCGACGTGGTTGACGGGGACGACCGCTATCGGTTTTACTTACCGCTTTCCGTGGCGGGCGGCGATTAATCGTCGCTTGCCGCGCGGGCGGATTCCAATAAAAGGAGGGTTGAGATGTCGCCGCGGGGCGAACCTTTTTTGACAGAGAAAGGGTAAACAAGTCTGTTACCAAGTAGAAGATTTTTCGGAGGCGAAGAAGATGAACAACAAAATAATGGCCGCGGCCTGTGCTCTGGCTTGCGTGACGGCAGGGTCGTCCTGGGCGGCGCCCGTGCAGATGTTTGATCCGGTGGTGGTGACGGCGGCGCGCGTGTCGCAGTCGCTCAAGGAGACACCGACACCGGTCACGGTCGTGACGCAGGAGATGCTGACCGCGCGCGGGGCGACGAATTTGGCGGAAGCCTTGGAAGCGGTGCCGGGGGTGACATTCCACACGGACGGCATGCGGCGTTCGCATGTCACGGTACGCGGGACGGACAGTCGGCATACCTTGATTTTGGTGGACGGCAAGCGAATCGGGACGGATGTCGGCAAAACCTTGTACAACCCGAATATTTTGCAGGACATCGGGATGGAAAATGTCGAACGCGTCGAAATCGTCAAGGGCGGTGCGTCGGCGTTGTACGGTTCGGAAGCCATCGGCGGGGTCATCAATGTCATCACCAAAATCCCGACCGAGCCGGTATTGACGGTACACGGACAGACGGGGAATTATCAGGGCGGCGAGCACAATGAATACCGCTACCATGTCGGCTATGACAGCGGCTTGCAGGAGCAGTGGCGGGTCAAACTGTCCTACGGCGCACGCAAGCAGGTGCCGCAATACAATGCGGACGGCGGCACGGATTATTACTACGGATTGGCGCGGCCGTTGAGTGTCAGCCTCGGCTATCATTTCGACAAGAATCACAGCCTGACGCTGGATTACGATTACCAGCATTCGCAGCAATACGGCGATAAGTACATCATGGGCATGATCAATGTCAATAACCGTGTCGTGACGCGCAATGCGGGACTGACTTACAAGGGGAACGATGCCGGTTGGGACTATATCCTGCGAGCCTACCGCAACCAATTCGTGAAAGACTATTTCACGACGATGCGCGGTGCGGTCAGCGGCATGGACTATACCAAGCATACGGAAACGGTCATTGACGGGCAAGCGACGAAACAAGTGAATGATGCGCATCGGCTGACCGTCGGCGGCGAATACCGCAAGGAAGACGGCATCTCGACGCGGATGAAGACAGGCCGTGACGAAGGACTTTACGGCACGTATCAGAAAACGGTACGCAAGCCGGTCATGGGACCGGATCATAAACCGGTATTCTTGCCGAACGGTATGCCCAAAATGGAAACCGTCATGGTACCGGTCATCGGCAAAAACGGCCGTCCTGTCATGGGCAAGGACGGAAAGCCGCTGAAAAAACCGTTGATGAAAACGATTGAGGTGAAGAAGTACGGCTCGGATTTGACCTATCGCAGCATCTATCTGCAAGATGAGTGGCGGGCGAACGACAACTGGTTGATTGTGCCGGCGTTGCGTTATGACCACAGCAGTCAATTCGGCGGGCGCGTGCTGCCGAAGCTCGGCGCGACGTACTTTATCGACGACAACAATCGCGTCAAATTCAATTTCGGTACGGGCTATGTCACGCCGGGCTTGATGGAGCTGTACTATGATTTCGACATGGCGGGACAGGTGCATTGGGTCGGCAATCCCGATCTCAAACCGGAAAAATCGAAGAACTATGAAATCGGCTGGGAGCACGAAGACGACCGGCATCAGATGAAGATTTCGTATTTCTACAACGATATCAAAGATTTTTGGAATTCGGTCAAAATCAATCCGAAATTACCGGAACAGCACCCGCAATATAAAGATACGCATTATATCAATGAATACAATGTCGTATCGCAGGGCATCGAGTGGACGGGACAGTACGCACTGACCGACAACGTGGATCTCACGTACGGCTATACGTACCTGCATGTGGAAAACAAGGACACCGATCGTGCCGTCGCCCAACAACCGAAGCACAAAGCGGACTTCGGGCTGCATTATCATCGCGGTGCGTGGTCGGGGAGTCTCTGGGGCAATTACTACGGCAGCTACCGGACCAGTGACGAAGCGGACGCGGAAAACGTACTCTTGGTCAATGTGATGGCGGCGCATCGCTGGGATAACGGGCTACGCGTATTTGTCGGCGTGGATAATCTGCTCAATCGCGATACGGTCGTGAGAACGTACAACGGTCGCTTCTTCAAAGTCGGATTTGACATGAAATGGTAACGAGAAAGAGGCGACGGCATGAGCGGTCGCCTTTTTTCTGCGGAAAGGAACGCGTATGAAACAACGAATATGGTGGTCAGTATTGGTCCTGCTCGTCGTGGCGTGCGGCGCGTGGTATTTCGGCAGCAATCAGGCGTCGCCGGCGACGCGCGGCGATCGGGTGTATCGGGATACGCTGGGGCGTGAGGTGCATGTGACCGTGCCGGCAAAGCGCATCGTGACGCTCACGGGGGCGGACAGTGAAATCTTGCTGGCCATCGGTGCGACACCGGCCGGGACGGCGGAGCATTTCGGTGTCAAGCAGGACAAAAGCGGCAAGTATGCGGCGATACCCAAGGTCGGCAGCGCCACCTCGCCGAACCTCGAACAGGTGATTGCACTCAAGCCCGATATCGTCATCGGCAGCGCGGCACCGTTTCAGGCGGCACTCGCGCCGAGCCTGGACAGTGCCGGCGTGCCGGCGCTGTTCTGGCAGTCGGAGCGCTACGATGTGATTTTGGAGCATATCCGTATCCTCGGCGAGATGAGCGGCCACACGCGCGAAGCAAAGGCACTGACGGAGTCCATCGAGCAAAAAGTGGCGGCCTTGCAGGCACAGTACCGCAATCAACCGCGGCGCAAAGTGCTTATGATATCCGGCGTCATCGGCAACTATTATGCGGCGACGTCACAGACATTGGTCGGCGACATCGTCGGGCATTTGCCGATTGACAATGTGGCCGACCGCTGGCAGGCGAGCGCCAATCGTGCGGGCATGGCATTCGGCTATGTGCCGCTGGATTTGGAGTATATCTCGCAGGCGGATGTGGATGTCATCGTCCTCATCTCCATGGGCAGCGACGGGCAAGAGGACAGCGAAACCTTCCTTCGTTCTTTCGGCGAGCAGCCGGCGTGGCGCAACTTGCGCGCGGTCAAAGAAGGACGCATTCGTCATTTGCCGGGCGAGCTCTTTTTGCCCAATCCCGGTGTGCGGGTAGCCGACTCGCTGGAGGCGGCGGCCAAGGTGATTTATGACGATTGATGCGGCAAGAGGCGCTTGAGGAAACGCGGACGGCAAATGAACAGACACGCGGCGGACGCGGGATAAGACGGCGACAGAAATGTCGCCGTTTTGTGTATTTGTGAACGAATTCGATATCATGGTATACTAAGACGATACGGGGGTGACATATGGGGGTCCTATGGGATAAGTTGAAAGAAGTGGCCGGCTCGGTATTGCCGATTGCCGGGTTGATTCTACTGTGGCACTGGACGTGGGCGCCGTTGTCCGATGATATGCTGGTGCGTTGCGGCATCGGGACATTGCTGGTGATTGTGGGGCTGGCGATTTTCCATGTCGGTGTGGAAATCGGGATTGTGCCGATCGGTACGCATTTGGGGCGCGCGATGACCCGCTACGGCAAAATCGCCTTGGTGGCGGTGAGCGGGCTGGTCGTGGGACTGGCGATTGCGACGGCGGAGCCGAACTTGCGGATTTACGGCGCGCAGGTGGAAGCCATGACGGGCGGCCTGGTGACGGAGATGACACTGGTGTACGCCGTGGCGACGGGGGTGGCCTTGTTGCTGGCCGTCGGGCTGTACCGCATCGTCCGTTCGGTCGCGCTCAAGTATATTTTGGTGGCGACCTATGCGCTGGTGGCGCTGTGCTCGGTACTGGTACCGACGGAGTTTATCGCCATCAGTTTCGATGCGTCGGGGGCGGTGACGGGCGCGATGAGCGTGCCGTTTTTACTGGCGTTGGCCGCCGGGGTCGCACAATTTAAGTCGGCGGACAGTGTGGCGTCGGAAGAGGATAGTTTCGGTTTGGTCGGGCTGGTGTCGGCCGGTGCGTTTTTGGGCGTGCTGTTGATGGTGCTGGTGACCGGTCAGGGTTCGTTTTTGGATCAGGTGCAGATGACGGAGGCGGCCGCGGGCAGCGGCATGTGGGAGACCATTCGCGGCTTGGTGCCGCAAACGATGTGGGAAGTCCTGCTCAGTATTTTGCCGATTGCGGTGTTGTTTTACTTGGCACACCGCAAGGCGCTGGCGGTCCATCCGAGTGAGTTGCGGCGCATTCAGGCGGGATTGATTTATACCTATATCGGGCTGGTTATTTTTATGGTCGGCGTCAATTTCGGCTTCAACCGAGCCGGCTACGAGGTCGGTTCGCAACTGGGCAGTCTCGGCTCGCCGTGGATACTCGTCGGATCGGGATTGGTACTGGGATTGGTCGTCATCTTGGCGGAGCCGGCGGTGACACCGCTCATCCATCAGATTGAGGATATGACGGGCGGCTACGTGCCGGGGCGTCTGGTCTTGATTTCGCTGTCGTTGGCGGTCGGCGGTGCGGTCGGTCTGTCGATGCTCAGGATGGTCGTGCCGGGGCTGGCGTTGTGGCATATTTTGCTGGTCGGATACGGCATCGCATTGACCTTGGCATTTGTCGTGCCGCCGCTGTTTGTCGGGATGGCGTTCGACTCGGGCAGCGTGGCGTCGGGGCCGATGGCGGCGACGTTTGTACTCAGTTTTGCGGGCGGCGCGGCGCGGCACTATCCGGGCGCGGACGTCTTTTTGGACGGACTGGGCGTGATTGCGGTCATTACGGTCGTGCCGATTGTGGTACTGCAGTTGTTGGGATTGTTGTTTAAACTCAAAGCGAGGAGGAAATCGTCATGACGATGCCGGCATATTCGATTGTGTATTTTGTCGTCAATTATGATACGGGTGCCGATTTGATTGCCGAGTTGCATCATGTCGATGTCCCGGGCGCGACGGCGATGGCGGCGCGCGGTTCGGTCAACAGCCGCTTGCTTTCGTTGTTATGTTTGGATGAAGTGCGCAAGGAGATCGTCTTTTTTATCGATGAAACGGAGCGCGCGGGGCGCATCATGCGCGAGATGGTCGAGCGGTTCAAGCTGGCCAAAAAGCATCGCGGGATTGCGTTTTCCGTGCCGCTGGCGGGCGTGTTCGGCGCGCGCAAGATGAAGGATGTCAGTCAGGAGGAAGAGGTGAGCGAGGGCATGTGGCAAGTGATTTATACGGTCGTCAACAAGGGTGACGCCAAGAGTGTGGTCGATGCGGCGAATGCCGCCGGTGCGCGCGGCGGGACGATTTTGCACGGGCGCGGATCGAGCGTGCATAACGAAACGACGATTTTCGACTTTCCGATTGAGCCGGAAAAAGAGATGGTGTTTGTGTTGGCACCGAAAGAAAAGACCGATGATATCGTGGCCTCGATTCATCAGGCGTTGCGCATTGACGAGCCGGGACGGGGGATTATTTTCGTCATGAACGTGACGGAGGCACACGGTCTGGCGGAACAAAACGCTTGACACACCGCGCGAATTTCTTTATACTGAATAAGTCATGGTGCAGTGCAATGACACAACCGCACGAAGAGGTTTGTAAATGCTACGGCTACCGTATTCGGCGAGTCCGAGAACAAGGAGGTGCAACTATGTACGCGATTATTAAAACCGGCGGCAAGCAGTATCGGGTAGAAGAAGGACAAGTCATCTACATCGAAAAATTGGATGCCGCTGCGGACGAAACGGTCACATTTGATGAAGTGCTGTCCGTCGTGGACGGTGACAACGTCAATTTCGGCGCGCCGTTGGTCAAAGGTGCCAGCGTCAGCGCAACGGTATTGGAACACGGCAAAGGCAAGAAGATTCGTGTCTTCAAGTTCAAAGCAAAATCCAACTACCGTCGTCGTCAGGGTCATCGCCAACCGTACACGAAAGTACGGATTGACGCGATTGCCGCAAAATGATAGAGGTCGCATGGTCGCGTGACCGACAGGGCAAGGTGGTCGGATTTACGGTGACGGGTCATGCCGGGTATGCCGAAGCGGGGGCGGATATTGTCTGCGCCGGTGTGTCGGCCATCACGTTGACAGCCGTACTGGGGCTGCGTGATGTGCTCGGTTGTGACGGGACGTATGCGACGGAAGACGGACGCTTGACGGTTCGTCTCAAGACCGCGCCGGATGGACGGGCGACGGTCGTTATACAGACTATGCAGGCGGGATTGCGTGAATTGGCACGCCAATATCCGCACTATGTATTCATTTCGAAATGATGGAGGTGAATTTCATGTTCACTTTTGATTTACAATTGTTTGCTCACAAAAAAGGGCAGAGTAGTACCCGTAACGGACGTGACTCGCGCAGCAAACGCTTGGGTGTCAAAGTCCACGACGGACAAGTCGCCAAAGCCGGCTCGATTATTGTCCGCCAGCGCGGTACGCACTTCCATCCGGGGGAAAACGTCGGCTTGGGCAAGGATGATACGCTGTTTGCGCTCAAAGAAGGCAAGGTCGCATTTGAGCGGTTGGGCAAGTATCGTCGGCAGGTTTCGGTACGTCCGGCGGAAGCATAAGCGAATGATAAAAAACGCCTTCGGGCGTTTTTTTGTTGCCTGCGTGTCGATTGTCGGCGGCGGCAGGTGCATCGGCGTGGCGGATGTGGTACAATAAACCAATATTAAAGGATAGGAGTGTGGCCATTTTGTGGGCGGATATCGGAATCATTACGGCATTTGTATTGTACTTGGGAGCGATGATTTTCATCGGAGTCTATTACTATCGGCAATCCAATGCGTTGAGTGACTATATTTTGGGCGGGAGAAGTCTGGGGCCGTGGGTCACGAGCCTCAGTGCGGAAGCGTCGGACATGAGCGGATGGATGCTGATGGGGTTGCCGGGATTGGCGTATCTGTCGGGACTTCCCGCCGTCTGGACGGCGGTCGGACTGGCACTCGGGACATGGGCGAACTGGGTACTCATCTCCAAACGCTTGCGTAACTATACGGAGATTGCCAATGACAGCTTGACGATTCCCGATTTTTTGAATAACCGCTTCCATGACCGCAGTCATGCGCTGAATTTCATTTCCGCGGTATTTATCTTAATTTTCTTTTTGATTTACACATCGTCGGGATTTGTCGCCGGCGGGAAACTGTTTGAGACGGTATTCGGTTTGTCGTACATTGTCTCTCTCCTGATTACGGCCGGCGTCGTGGTGATGTACACGTTTCTCGGAGGGTTTTTGGCGGTCAGTCTGACGGATTTCATCCAAGGGGCGATGATGTTTCTGGCGATTTTGGCGGTGCCGCTGGCGGGCATGATGGCGCTGGGGGGCATCGGGCCGACGGTGGCGGCGATGCAGAGCCGGATTCCGGAGCATTTTTACCTGTTCGATCCGGCAGTGGGTACGACGGCGACGGCGATTATGGTCATCTCCGCATTGGGATGGGGGCTCGGCTACTTCGGACAGCCGCATATTTTGGTGCGGTTCATGGCGATACATGATGCGGCCGAACTCAAAAAAGCGACCCGTATTGCGATGACGTGGGTCGTGATTTCGCTTTCGGCGGCGGTCTGTGTGGGTTTGGTCGGGCGCGTGTACTTGCCGGAGATGCTGGTCGGTGCGGATGCGGAAAAAGTCTTTTTGGTGATGACGCAGCAGCTCTTCAGTCCGTTCGTCGGGGGACTGATTTTGTCGGCGGTACTGGCGGCGATTATGAGTACGTCGTCGGCGCAGCTGTTGGTGACGGCGGCGACGATTTCCAAGGATTTTTATAAAAATTTCGTACATCGGAGCGCCGGCGAACGGGAACTGGTCGCGGTGAGCCGACTGACGGTACTGGCGGTGGCGGCTTGTGCGCTGCTGTTGGCGTTGAACCCGAAAAGCTATATCTTGACAATGGTGGCGTATGCCTGGGCGGGTTTCGGTGCGGTCTTCGGACCGGTCGTGGTGCTGTCGCTGTTTTGGCGACGGATGACACGCAACGGCGCGCTCGCGGGCATGCTGGTCGGCGGGATTACCGTGCTGGTATGGAAACAATTTGCATGGTGGGGGCTGTACGAAATCGTGCCCGGGTTTGCGCTGGCGCTGGCGGCAATCGTGGCAGTCAGCTTGCTGGATGCCCCGCCGAGCAAGGAAATCACCGATCATTTCGATCGGGCGCAAGAGCGGCATATTTTGGGTTAAGAGAGACTACAAAAAAAGCACTGCAGTGATGACTGCAGTGCTTTTTTTGATGTGTCAGCGTGTATGGGGGATGCGGCGCAACACGGGCAAGAGCGCCAGCGCGATCAGCGCGCCCGAAGCGGAGCTGACGGCAAAGGGAACGACGAACGCGATGGCCGCGGCACCGGAACCCATGACAAAATGGGCAATCGGGTAGGCAAGCAAGCCGCCGATGACGCCCGTGCCGACGACTTCACCGGCCGCCGCCCAGATGACGGAACGGGTCCGCCGGTATATCACGCCCGCGAGAAACGCCCCGACCATGCTGCCGGGATAGGCGAGCGGCGTCGCGGTCGCCATCAACAGGCGCAACGTCGAAATCAGAAAGGCGCCGGTAACCGCATAGCGCGTACCGAGCAAGACCGCGAGCAGGACATTGATGGCATGCTGGACGGGGAATGCTTTCATCACGCCGAGCGGAATGGCCAGCGCCGGCGCGAGTAAAACGCCCAGCGCGACGAATACCGCGGTCAGGGTACCGCGGTGTAAAGAAAACGATGTCGTATGCATAGATCCTCCTTGCGGGAATATACTGCCGGCAAACAGCAACAGTGAATGCATTCATTATAGCACGGATGCGCGGATTGTGAAGACGCGCGTCGGCTTGCGGTGCGGCGGGCGGCATTACCGGTGTAAGCGAATGCGGCTGCGCCGGTGAAGTAAGGGAGGTACAGAATAAAGAACCGCTAAATATTTTATTTATATATATAAAATAATGTGGCATCCGCGCTGTGAAAAGAGTATAATATAAAAGTAGTCCGGCACGCCTTGACACCGCCGAGAGCGGGGGCGTGCGTAAAAAATACGGATGATACACACGGATAAGTGTGCATGACAAGCGCTTGTGATACACGGTTCGGGCGTCAACAAAAAAAGATTGACAAGTGATACGGTAAGTGGTACACTGTTAGAGTGTTTGTGTGGGCGTAGTGCGCCCAAAACAAAGCGCAACGAGGTGAGCACATGACGGAAAACGATTGGCAAGGACCGCTGGCGGTCGGCACGAAAGAAGCCTTGCGGGCGGTGCGCGCAGGCCTGGCGACACAGGTGCATATCGCGACCGATTGTGAGCCGCGCGTGGTGCGCGATTTGGTAGCCGCTTGCGAGGCGGCACAAATCCCGATTCGGCGGGAATACACGCGGGCCCAGCTGGGCGGCGCGTGCCGATTGAAAGTGAAGGCGGCGGCGGTAGCCGTGCTGCAGTCCACTCGGTAATATCTTGCGCAGGCAAGATCAATTATAAATCTACAACATGTGAGAGAGGAGGGTGTCAGAATGCCGACAATGAATCAACTCGTCCGTAAAGGCCGCAAGACCTTGACGGAAAAATCGAAAACTCCGGCGTTGAAACAAAGCCCGCAAAAACGCGGCGTGTGCACGCGTGTGTATACGGCAACGCCGAAAAAGCCGAACTCCGCATTGCGGAAAGTCGCCCGTGTTCGTTTGACGAACGGGATGGAAGTATCGGCGTACATTCCGGGGATCGGTCACAATCTGCAGGAACACAGCGTGGTCCTGATTCGTGGCGGTCGTGTGAAGGACTTGCCGGGGGTTCGTTATCATATCGTGCGCGGTGCACTGGATACAGCAGGTGTCCAGGGCCGGATGCAAGGTCGCTCCAAGTACGGTGCGAAATCCGCTAAGAAATAATCCGCAACAACGAAATTGATGATAACAATCACCGCAAAGGAGGAATTCACATGCCAAGAAAAGGCCCCGTGCCGAAGCGCGACGTACTGCCGGATCCGATTTACGGATCGAAGGTCGTGACTCGGTTCATTAATAAAGTGATGCTTGACGGTAAGAAGGGCATCGCGGAAAGCATCGTGTATGATGCTTTCGAAATCATTCGTTCGAAAACGGGCAAAGACCCGATTGAAGTATTTGAGCAGGCGTTGAACAACATTATGCCGGTGCTGGAAGTACGGGCTCGCCGTGTCGGCGGTGCAAACTACCAGGTGCCGGTGGAAGTCCGTTCGGAACGCCGCTTGACGCTCGGTATCCGCTGGGCGGTCAACTATGCACGCCAACGCGGCGAACGCACGATGCGCGAACGCTTGGCGGCGGAATTGATGGATGCGGCCAACAACACCGGCGCAGCCGTCAAGAAGAAAGAAGATATGCATAAGATGGCGGAAGCAAACAAAGCGTTTGCCCACTATCGCTGGTAATTTTTGAGGAGTGAAACGATATCGTGGCAAGAGAATTTTCATTAGAAAATACAAGAAACATCGGCATCATGGCGCATATTGATGCCGGTAAGACCACGACGACGGAACGTATCCTGTTTTACACCGGTCGTGTCCATAAAATCGGTGAAACGCACGAAGGTGCGGCGACGATGGACTGGATGGACCAGGAACAGGAACGCGGCATCACGATTACTTCCGCAGCCACGACCTGTCAGTGGAAGGGACATCGAATCAATATCATCGATACGCCCGGTCACGTGGACTTCACGGTAGAAGTCGAACGGTCCTTGCGCGTGCTGGATGGATCCGTCGCCGTGTTTAGCGCCAAAGACGGGGTAGAACCGCAGTCGGAAACGGTATGGCGTCAGGCCGACCGTTACCATGTACCGCGAATTGCCTTCGTCAACAAGATGGATACGACGGGTGCGGATTTTTACAACGTACTCGACATGATTCGCGAACGCCTGGGTGCCAATCCGGTGGCCATTACGTTGCCGATCGGTGCGGAAACCGAGTTTGAAGGCGTCATCGACCTGTTGGAAATGAAGTCGGTGCATTTCAGCGGCGACCATGGTGAAACCATGGAAGTCGGCGACATTCCGGCGGATATGCAGGATAAGGCCGATGAATACCGTGCGAAGCTGGTGGAAGTGGCGGCCGAGCTTGATGACGAGCTGATGATGAAGTATCTCGAAGGAGAAGATGTCGGCACGGACGAAATCAAGGCGGCACTGCGCAAAGGCACGATTGCCTGCACGGTAAACCCGGTGCTCTGCGGCTCGGCGTACAAGAACAAGGGCGTACAGCTGCTCTTGGATGCGGTGCTCGACTACATGCCGGCGCCGACGGATGTACCGCCGATTAAAGGTATCCATCCGGAAACGGGTGAAGAAGACCACCGCGTATCCAGTGACGACGCGCCGTTCTCGGCGTTGGCGTTTAAGATTATGACCGACCCGTATGTCGGCAAGCTCTCGTTCTTCCGTGTGTATTCCGGTTCGCTGGAAGCGGGGTCCTACACGTACAACTCGACGAAGGGCAAACGGGAACGTGTCGGCCGTATTTTGCAGATGCACGCCAATCATCGTAACGAAATCGAAGAAGTCCATGCGGGCGATATCGCCGCGGCAATCGGTTTCAAAGATGTTACGACAGGCGACACGCTCTGCGATGAAAAAGCACCGATTATCTTGGAAAAGATGGAATTCCCGGATCCGGTTATCTCGGTCGCGGTAGAACCGAAGACCAAGGCCGACCAGGAAAAAATGGGGATTGCGCTCCAGAAACTGGCGGAAGAAGACCCGACTTTCAAAGTCCGTACGGACGAAGAAACCGGTCAAACCATCATCGCCGGTATGGGCGAGCTCCACTTGGACGTACTCGTCACGCGTATGCTGCGCGAATTCAAAGTCGGCTGCAATGTCGGCAAACCGCAGGTTGCGTATCGCGAAACCATCCGCAAGGATGTGGAGGCGGAAGGCAAGTTTGTCCGTCAGTCCGGCGGTCGCGGGCAGTACGGTCACTGCTGGTTGCGCTTGGAACCGCAGGAACCGGGTACCGGTTTCAGCTTTGAAAACAAGATTGTCGGCGGGGTCATCCCGAAAGAATACATCGGACCTGTACAGGCCGGTGTAGAAGAAGCCATGCAGACCGGTGTCATCGCCGGCTACCCGATGGTAGATATCAAAGTTACCGTATTTGACGGTTCGTACCATGATGTCGACTCCTCGGAAATGGCATTTAAGATTGCCGGCTCGATGGGATTCAAGGCGGGCGCGCAAAAAGCGAATCCGGTCTTGCTCGAACCGTACATGAAAGTCGACATCGTCGTACCGGATGAGTACATGGGCGATGTTATCGGCGACGTCAACTCTCGTCGCGGTCGTGTCATGGGGACGGAACCGCGTCGCGGCGCCACGAATATTGAGGCGTATGTGCCGCTGTCCGAAATGTTCGGCTATGCGACGGACTTGCGCTCCAAGACCCAAGGTCGCGGCAACTACTCGATGACGTTCGACCACTATGAAGAAGTCCCGAAAGCGATTGCGGAAGAAATCACCGCACAACGCTCCGGAAATAAAGACTAATTAGCTAAACGGAGGAAAGAACAATGGCAAAAGCACATTTTGAACGAAACAAGCCGCATGTCAACATCGGCACCATCG
>CAMCNU010000013.1 GCA_945876385.1 uncultured Veillonellaceae bacterium
CGAGAAAAAAGCCCGTAGATTAGGGATTGATAGCCTCTATACTTAGTTGTACAGCGAATTCGGCAAATTGAAACTCTCGCGACTGTAACGATGAATCTGATAAAACGCCTCACGGATATTCACCCCGCGTTTTTTGAGCTCCACATGCACCAGCGGCAGACCGTTGACCAGTATCGTCACATCATAACGATTATGATACTGCCCGTGCTGCGATACCTGGCTCGTCACCTGCAGGCGGTTGTTGTTGATATGCTTCTTGTCCAAGATGCGGATATTCTGTACATGCCCGTCATCAAACGTAAAATCATAGACATGGTCATCCTGCACCTTGCGCGTCTTTTCGACGATACCGTCATTCGGCGCATCCAAGTACTCCGCCAACAGCCGCCGCCACTCCGCCGGTGAAAATACCACCCCGTTCAACCGTTCCAGCTGTATCTTGAGATTGGCATACAAATCCTCCATGCCGTGTATCGTCAGCCGCTCATACCCCTGCTGCTCGAGCTGTGCGATGAGACGTGCCTCCAGCTGTGCCTCCGACTGGTATTCATCGGCGACCGCCGCCGTCCGCTTGAAATTCGCCAGGATAATCCCGCCCGTCATCTCCGCAATCGGTGCCCTGTCATACCTTGCTTGCGACTCCATTTCCCGACCTCCTCTGTCAATCCGCCCGTGCAAATGTGAGCAATCGCTCCCGATAATAGGCATACTGCCGCTCACGCAACGCCATCTCGCGCGGCAATCCCGCCGTCACATCACGGCAAAGCATCTCCAACTTGTCGAGTATCCCGACCACCTGCCGCTGTACGCCAAGCGGCGGCACGGGGATACGATATGCCTTCAATTCTTGCATTTTGACACTGGCAAAACTCGACGCATTTACATTCCGTTTTGCCCAGTCGTCAATCAAATAAAAATAATGATAAATATACTTCATATCCACCGTATCTGCGTATTCCGACTTGAGCGCAAAATTCGTAAAACGCTGATTCGCCAAGTAGTCCACCTGCACCAACGCATGTACGCCGATGGTCGCCGTCGTCGCCATAATAATCGAACCGGCAGGAAACAGCGCGCCTTTGACCCCGTCGGGATGTACTTTTTGCATCGCGTCATCGAGAATATTCCCGTGCGCGCGGATATCCTCCATACGAAACCACGGCACTGTCCCGTCTTGCCAATACGATTTCACCCGTTTACTCGGCGTATAGCCGTTTCTGATATGAAACAGTTCGCACAGCGAATAACTTTCCACAGGTAAACCACGAGTTTGCCGCTCCGCATTACGTGTAGCAGACAACTTTGTCAGGTACGTTTCCGAGAGCAACATGTCCCGATAGTATTCGTACTGGCGGAGACGTTGCGCCCGTTCTGTTTGTAATTCGGTCGTGAGTGCGGTGAGGGTATCGAGGATGCGCACGATTTCGCGTTGGATTTCAAGCGGCGGCACGGGGATTACGATTTTCTTCATCAAATCTTTGGATACATTGAACCGTGTCACGCCCGATGCCGTTTTGCAAATCGCCTTGCGCATAGCAGACGTACGAAACAGATGCTTCATAAAGTCGGGCAACAAGATGCCTTTGTCATGCAGTCGCCAAAAAAAGCAGAAACTGTTCAGGTATATCTCCCGCTCAGGGACACACACCACCACAGAGCTCATGCCGGACTCGTCGCTGATTTCCGATGAGCCGGTAAAAATCACATCGCCCACCTGCAATGCATGCTGCTTTTCTTCCGCTCCGACAGATACACGTTCCAAGTCATTCATATCCGTTGCCGCATTGGCAAATACGTTTCGATACGGAACAAAGCGAGCGTTTCCGCCGCCAAAATCCGTTTTTGTTTTCCCTTTGAGACCACTGTAAAATGTCCCCAATTCCCCCAATGTCCGCCACGCGACGGGGGCGGCGGCGAGGCGTTCCCACAGGTCAGGCATGGTCGAGCTCCTTGACGATGGTGTCGATTTCGGCGCGCAGGGTGTCGATGCGGGCGACGGTCGCGGCGATGTCGGCATTGAGCGCATCGATGTCGATCGGCTCGCGGGTGTCTTTCTTGTCGATGTAGGTCGATACGGAGAGGTTGTAATCGTTGTCGGCGACGGTCGCGACGTCGACATAGCGGGCAAAATAGTCCTCGTCCTCACGCGTGCGGAACGCTGTCAGGATGCGGTCGATATTCGCGTCGGAGAGGATGTTGTTGTTCGTTTCTTTTCGGTATTCCGCGCTCGCGTCGATAAAGAGGATTTTGTTGTCGGTCTTGTTCTTGGCCATGACGAGGACGCAGGTCGCGATTGACGTCCCGAAGAAGAGATTTTCCGGGAGTTGGATGATGCAATCGACGAAGTTGTTGTCTACGAGGTATTGGCGGATGGTCTTTTCCGCGCCTTTGCGATAGAAGATGCCCGGGAAGCAGACAATGGCGGCGCGGCCCTTGCCGGAGAGGTAGCTCAGCGCATGCAGGATAAAGGCATAGTCCGCCTTGGACTTGGGGGCGAGCTTGCCCGCGGGAGCAAAGCGTTCGTCATTGATGAGGGTGGGGTCGTCGTCGCCGATCCATTTGATCGAGTACGGCGGATTGGAGACGATGGCGTCAAACGGTTTTTCGTCCTGATGAAGCGGTTGGAGCAGGGTATCGCCCCGCCGGATGGAAAAATCGTTGTAGTCGATATTGTGCAGGAACATATTCATGCGGGCGAGGTTGTAATTCGTCATATTGATTTCCTGCCCGAAAAAGCCGTCTTCGATGATGTGTTCGTCAAACTGTTTTTTCATCTGGAGCAGCAGCGAGCCGCTGCCGCAGGTGGGGTCGTAGACTTTATTGATACGGGTCTTGCCGTCGATGACGAGGCGCGCGAGGAGTTTGGATACGGTCTGCGGCGTGAAAAATTCGCCGCCGGATTTGCCCGCATTGCTTGCATAGTTGGAGATGAGGTATTCATAGGCGTCGCCGAAGGCGTCGATTTCATTGTCTTGGAAGGCACCGAAATCGATTTGCGCGATGCCTTGCAGGATGGCGGTGAGGCGTTTGTTTTTGTCGGCGACGGTCGAGCCGAGGCGGTTGCTCGTCATATCGACGTCTTCAAAGAGGCCTTTGATGTCGTCTTCGGAGGCGTAGCCGAGGGCGCTTGCTTCAATCTCGCGGAATATCGCCGCCAGCTCCGTATTGAGATTTTCATTGTGCGGTGCCTGACGGGCGACATTGACAAAGAGCTGACTCGGCAGGATGAAGAAGCCTTTGTCCTGCACCGTGCCGGGGCGAAATTCCCGGTCCGCTTCTTCGTCGCTGATGGCCGCATAGTCAAAATCCGGAAAGCCGGCGTCCCATTCGGCACGGTTGAAGTAGTCGGCCATGTTTTCCGAGATAAATCGGTAAAACAATATGCCCAGTATGTATTGTTTGAAGTCCCAGCCGTCGACCGCGCCGCGGACGTCGTCGGCAATCGCCCAGATGCGGCGGTGCAGTTCGGCGCGTTGGGCGCCGGCGTTTTTCTTGGAATGCTCTGTCGTAGTGGTCATGATGGTCACCTCGTGATGGTCTCGCCCCGCGTGGCGGGCGGCGGATGCCGCGCCGTGACGGGGACGGTGATGGATTGCGTTACTATCTCGATTGTAGCACAGTTTGGCGTGCGATGCGACGACGGCGGGGCGCGGCGGGTGATAATCGGTACACGAATGCGTGCCCCCGCACACACATGCAAATGACGATGTCGCGGTCTGTCGGGGCGGCCGCGGTGCGCCCGCGCACACGCATACAAAAACAGCGGATACGAGGTATCCGCTGTGTGTCGGTATGCCGACGATGTGCCCCCGCGTGACGGGTATCGTCCGCACATATGCCGCCGATAATGACGACGTGCCGTCGGGTGATGCGCCGCCGCATGCGGTCGTCGTTGTACGTAGCGATATCCGCCGCATGCGGTCGTCGCTATCCGCCACAGTGCGTCGCCGTGCGTGCCGTGCGTGTCCCGTGCGTTGCCCGTTCATCGCGTGTGCGGTAAATCTCCCGCCCGCATGGCGGGGCGGCCCAAGCAGGCGACGGTGTCGTCACAACCGTATCAGAAGCGCAGGCGCGCGCCGACGCGGTAGACGCGCCCGCGAATGCCGAGGCTCGGCGCTTCATAGTGGAAGAGATTGTTCACGCCGGCATAGAGCGATGTCCCCTCGCCGAATGTGCGCTCGAGGAGGATATTCCAGATGCCGTAGTTTTTCGCGATGCCTTCTTCGGGGGCAATCATCTTCACGTGCTTGCGGTCAAAGATGTCGATGTAGTCGGTGCTGTACTCGCCCCAAAACGCCCCGCGCCAGCCGCGGTCATGGTAGTTCACGGAGAGCAGGTATTTCCATTTCGGTTTCATGGTGAGACGCTTGCCGGTCTTGTCGTTGACGGCGTGGAGATAGGTCGCCGAGGCGGTCACGTCCCACGCGTCGGACAGGGTATGACGGTACTCGAGTTCCGCGCCGGAGATTTTGACGCGTTCGAGGTTTTCGTAGCTGTAAATCCGATAAATCGCCTCATCTGTTCCCTGCATGTTCGCCGGATGGTCTTTCGGCAACTGCCGGTTCGTGTAGTAGAAATTCATGTAGTCACGGATGTCGTTCCAGAATACGGTGAATTTTCCCGATCCGTCCGCGTAGTCTTTTTCGAGCGAGAAATCTGCGCCGAAGGCTTTTTCCGGCTTGAGGTGCGGATTGCCTTCCCAGTACCAGCCGGGATAATAATAAACAGCATTGGGCGGTGTACCTTCATAGAAATCTGTTTTGACATCCGGCTCAAAAATTATCGCGAGCGGCATCATCAGAAATTGATGGTACATCTCGAGAATGCCCGGCGTGGCAAATCCCGTGCCGAGATTCATTTTAACGCGGGTCGCGTCGTCCTTGGTGTATTTGACACCGAGATTGCCCGTCCAGCGCGTGCCCGTGGTATGGTTCGTATAGCGCACGGTCGGGATGACCGTGAGTTTGTCGTTCACCCGCCATTCGTCGCTCAGTGCGACATTGCGCTCGGTCAAGTCCGCTCGATACATCGGTGAGGACTCCGTATAATGGTCATTTTTCGAAAAATAGTCCGTCAATGTTTCCGATGTCCATTTTTCAAAGGTAAAGTCCTGCACCCGATGCGGTGTGTTGATTCGTGTACCGAGGGCATAGGAATCTTTGTACTGCAGAGACAGCGTCACGTCATGGGCGCGGTTCGGCCGTACATGGTAAAAGAGCTCATAGTTGCGGTCGTTGCTTTTTACGTAGTCCCAGGTGATGGTGTTCACCATCACCGTACGGTTGAAAATCTCATAATATTTGTCAAATGTCGAGTCCGCAAAACGCAGCCGTACATCGCTGTGGTCGCCCGTATACGCCAATGTCGCCGTATGCGTGTCACGCTGGATATGGTTTTGCCCTTCCAGATACTGTGTAAAGAAGAAGTCTTTGTTCTTATCTGTAACCAATTCCGGGGTTTCCCACAAAGATTCCAGGAAGTAACGCAAATTCACGCGACCGATAAAGTTGGCGGTCTTGGTTTCATCATTCATCCGGTCATAGCCGTAGGTAAATTCAACACGATGACTCGGTTGGTAATACACTTTCACGCCCCGCATTGAGCGGTCGCCGTAGTGATTATCGACAATCGGCGCTTGGATGGTCTGGTTTTTATCAACGATGTACTCGCGGTCGAAAATATCCTTCTGCTCTTTTTCCGCATATCGGCCTTCCGGCATCGCGAGATTGCGATATTCCCAGTAGTCATGATTAAAGAACGGTGCGGTCTTGCTCTCCGTCCAATAGAGTTTCGTCTGCACCTTGGGACTGTACAGGTCCATGCGGATATTGTAGGTGTATTCGGAGTTGCTGTCGTGCTGGACTTGCCGCCATTCGTAATCCGCACTGACGGCGGTCTTTGTCGGGCGCTTGGTGATGATATTGACCACGCCGCCGATGGCGTCGGCACCGTAGCGACCGCCCGCGACGCCGCGCGTGATTTCGACGCGCTCGATGTCATTCGTCGAGAAGCGTTCCATCTCGTTCGCCGCGCCCATGAGTTTGGCGTATTCCCCTGCCTGACGCATGCCGTCCACCATAATCAGGCTGTGGCGACTCTCGGTACCGCGGATGGAGAATTTCGTCCGGTTCATCGCGTCCACGCCGAACGAAACCCCCGGGACGTTTTCCAAGACGTCGCGCAGGTTTTGCATTTTTTTGTTTTGGATGTCTTCTTTGGTGACCACTGTGACGGTCTCCGGCCATGCCAATGCGACTTCGGTCGCGCGATCCGCCGTGACCAGCACCGTATCGAGTACGACCGGTGCGGCTGTTGCCGTTGCGGCAGGTATGGTCATCGCCCCGCAACAGAGTAAACTCAGGCAACATTGTTGTAGACGCGTCATGCGCCTACGTGTCAATTGTGTGTGCAAGTTGTTTCGCCTCCATGTAATTAATCCCTCCCTTTTTTGTTTTTCATCATCCATTGTATCATAGCGGATGCCCCGTCTTACAATACTTTTATCGCATAGTGAGCGGGATGCCATGCGGGCGATGTCGATAAAAAATCGAACAAATTAGAAAACTCGATGCACCCGCCGCTCGTTTTCCGTCCGCATGCGTCGGTGCGATGCGCCCGCTACACGCACGATGCGGATGTCGCCTGCGCCGTGCCGAAGACAGTCCCCGCCGCTTGCGTCGGCACGGGCAATCGGGTATCATGACACTGTAACGATAATGCACGGGAAACGGAGCAGAGGCATGACGACAGGTAAAAATTTCAATCTCTTTTTGATGGACGGCACGGTCACCGGCCGCATCAAGTGCACGCTGGCGAACTGGACGGGGTTGGCGTACAAAATCCCCCGCACTCATTTGGCACAGAGCAAGGAGCGGGCGGATTTGAAACAATGCGGAATATATTTTCTCTTTGGCAAGAATAATGCGAACGAGGAAGAAATTTATATCGGACAAGCAAGAATTCGTAAAAACGGTGAAGGTTTGCTCTTTCGCGTAGGAGAGCATTTGAGAGAAAAAGAACGGTATTTTTCCGAGGCTATACTGCTGACAACGCAAAACAATTCGTTCGGGCCGACGGAGATTTCCTACTTGGAGCACCGTTTTACCAATTTGGCGATTGCGACCGCACGCTATCGGGTGCGCAATGCGAATGACCCCAATCCCGGCTATGTAACCGAGGAAAAAAAGATTGAACTGGAAGAGTTTATTGCATATTCCAAGATGGTACTGTACGTACTGGGTCACAAGGCATTTGTGCAGTCGGTCGAGCGACACGTACCCGCCTCCGTCCTCGCTCCCGCCGCACCGGCTGAGATGATGCTGTACATCTCACGCAAGAGCAGAAAACCGGGACGGGTCATTGCGGCGCAATGCCGACGCACGAGCGAGGGATTTGTCGTACTGGCGGGCAGTATGATTGCCACCACGGATTCTCTCAGCAACGATGAAACAATCAAAAACTTGCGCCTAAAAGGCATAGCCAACGGGGACATCGTCGACGGCTGCCTGCAAAAGGAATACTTCTTCAAAAAATCGTCAGCAGCAGCATCTTTCGTCCTGGGTTCAAGTTCCAGCGGTCCAAGGGAGTGGAAGACGGCGGACGGCACAACCCTCAAAGCATGGGATGAAGCGGAAGCCGCAGGCAGCGCCGACCGCGGATGAACGCACAGACACGTGCGGCGGCGACACCGCACACAGTAACCGATAGGACAGAATACGAATGAAACGAATACGACACAGGACATTTTGGTACGGGGTACTCGCGGCGATACTGCTGCTGCTCGCGGCGGCGGTCGGCTATACGCTGTACATCCGCTCGCCGCTGTACGCGGTGAAGGACGCCGCGGACGCATTCCGCACGCATGATTTGCCGCGGTTTGAACAGCGGGTGGATATCCCGCAGGTCGTGGACGGCGCCTTTGAAGATATCTTCGCCCCGACGGCGGAGTCGGGACTGGCGGAGCGATTTCTCTATGCGCTCAAGCCCGTCTTGACGAGCGGCATGGAGATGCTGCTGCGTGAGCAGGTCGCGCCGACGTCGCTTGCGCCGCGTATCGCGCTGCCGTCACTCCTCACCCCGTCGACGACGGAGTCGCCGTCCGACTACGAGATGACGGACATCTCATCGGACACGGCAGCGGACGGCGAGGCGACGGTCACGGTGACGCTCCGGCATCGCTTGCGTGACGTCTATATCCCGCTCCGGCTCGCGCTCCGCAAGGACAGCACCGGCTACTGGCGCATCGTACGGCTGACGAATGCGGCCGAAGTCTATCGCCTCATGGAGCCCTTTGCCGTCGCACCGCCGAATGCGACGCCGCCGACGGCATAACGCAAAACGGATACGATATTGATATCGTATCCGTTTTTTGATGGCGTATCTGTACTTGTATCCTCTATTGCGTCAGCGGGCGGTGACGAGACCGTCCAGGATGCCCGCAATCTGCATCGCACTATGCTGTACGGGAGGGGCGGGCGGCAGGTCGGGCGGTACGGAGAAAAACCGCGTCACCGTATCGACGAGTTCATCACGCGTAATCCAGCGTGCCCGCCCGATGCGGGTGAGGTATTCGGCGTTGGCCTCTTCCTGTCCGGGGATGGCGTCGACCAGCAGGAGCGGCAGTCGCATGCTCATCGCCTCGGTGCAGGTCAGCGCGCCCGGTTTGGTAATCAAGAGCGACGCGCGCGCCATGAGTGCGGGGATGTTGTCCGTATAGCCGTAGAGCTCGACGGGGACGGGTATCTCCGCACGCATGTCGGCGATGTCGTCATAGAGGGTGACATTGTGCCCCGTGACGACGATGAAACGCCGAATCCCGCGCACGTGTGCCAGCCGCCGCAAGGCGTCTTTGACCGCGCCGAAACCGAGCCCCCCGCCCATGATGAGGACGGTGCCGTCTTCGCGGGCGGGCAGGTTGCCGGCGTAAAACCGCGCCATGATGGGGATCCCCGTGACGTGAATCCGCGCGGCGGGAATATGCCGGTGGAGCAAGACGTCGGCCTCACGCTCGGTCGGCACGCAATACGCGTCCATACGGTCGGTAATCCACAGTCCGTGCACGTCGAAATCGGTGACGACGCTCACCATCGGGATGTCGAGTTCCCCTTTGCCCTTCAGCCCGACGGCCGCCACCATCGGAAACGGATGGGTAAACACCAGCGCGTCGGGATGCAGGACCCGCATCAGATGGCGCATGCGACTGCGGAGCGCATGCGACAGGAGTGAGCGTATCTGCCCCGCACTGCGGCCGCGCTGTGACTGCTGGTACAGGAGCTCGTAAAACAGCGGGAAGATGTCAATCATCTTGATATAGGTCTCGCGTACCCAGTAATCGACGGAGATGACATCGCGCGACAAAAAGTCGAGCGTCTGCGCCCGATAGCCGTGCGGGTGTGCCTTCACCGCTTCCGCGACCGCCCGTGCCGCCTGAATGTGGCCGTTGCCGATGGAGGCGGACAATATACAAATCAGCGGGGGTTTTGTCGACATGCGTTCCTTCCTTTCCCTGTGTGCATTCTCTCGTTATTGTAGCATACCGCCCGCACGAAACCAATCGGGCGGCACACGCAAAAAGGTCGCAGCCGTAGCCGCGACCTCGCCGTTATTCGTCGTCGTCGGGAAGTTCCCCGTTCGTGTAGACGTCTTTGACGTCGTCCAAGTCGTCGAGTGCGTCGAGCAGGTTTTGCATTTTGCGGGCGTCGTCACCGTCGAGTGCCAAGGTCGTATCCGGCACCATGGTGATTTTGCTGACGAGCGGCTCGATGCCGGCGGCCGCCAGCGCGCTTTCCACGCCGTCGTAGGCGTCCGGCGTCGTCAGGATTTCATAGTCGCCGTCATCTTCGGAAAAGTCATCCGCCCCCGCGTCGAGTGCCGTCATCATGAGGGCGTCTTCGTCCTGTCCCTCACCTGCGACGACAAAGACACCTTTGCGGTTAAACATCCAGCCGACACAACCGGATTCGCCGAGGTTGCCGCCGTGCTTGCTGAAGGCATGGCGCACGTCCGCCGCCGCGCGGTTGCGGTTGTCGGTCATGACTTCGACGATGACCGCCACCCCGCCCGGACCGTAGCCTTCGTAGGTGATTTCTTCATAGTTGCCGCCGTCGGTCGCGCCGATGCCTTTTTGGATGGCGCGCTGGATATTTTCCTTGGGGACGTTGTTCTCACGGGCTTTCTGGAGCGCCAATTTCAGGCGCATATTGCCCGTCGGGTCGGCGCCGCCGAGACGAGCCGCCACGGTGATTTCCTTCCCGATTTTGGTGGTGATTTTCGCACGAATGGCGTCGTTTTTACCTTTTTTATGTTTAATGTTGGACCATTTGGAATGTCCTGACATGCGTATTCCTCCTTAGCTCTGCCACCACGCTTCGCCGAGCAGTCGATCGAGAATAATCGCCGCCGCCGCGCGCACGCACAGATGATTGTATGTACCGGCTCCGTATATCGGTTCCAGAATGTAGTCAAAGTCTTGCATCATGTCTTTGGTCATGCCGTAGCCCGTGCCGAAGAGCAAGAGCCACGACGCATCACCGGTCGCAATCTCCTCGCGCAAGCGGCGATAGCTGACGGTATGCGGGTAGACGCGGGCATCGGTCGTGATGATTTTCGGACGTCGGCCCGTTTCTTCTTCAATGGCGGCCACGGCTTCGCCAAGTGCGGACACGAGTGCGACGTCGCCGAACGCGGTTTTGCGGTCGGGATTATAGGTCGCGCCGAATCCGGTCTGCCAGTGCGCCATGATGTCGCGCGCCAATGCTCTCTGGGCGGGCACCGGATGAATGATAAAGTAGCGGCGTACGTCGTAGGTCGTCGCCGAGCGGGCGATATCGTGCAGGTCGTAATTCGTCAATGCCGTCGTCACGATTTCGCCGTGTTTGTTGTAAATCGGATAATGCACCAGTCCGATGTAAAACGATGTCATGCTTCGCCGTCCTCCCATGCCGCCAGCAGGCGGCGTTCGTCTTCGGTCAGCGGCGCCCGTGCCAAGAGTTCCGGGCGGCGCTCCCACGTCCGCCGGAGCGATTCGCGGCGGCGCCAGGCGGCGATGTTCGCATGGTGTCCCGAGAGCAGTACCTCGGGGACAGCCATCCCGCGAAATACGGCGGGTTTGGTGTATTGGGGATACTCCAAGAGCCCCGTATAAAACGAATCCTCGCCCGCGGAGTCCGCCGCCCCGAGTACACCCGGTATCATCCGCGCCACCGCGTCGGTAATCACCATCGCGGGGAGTTCGCCGCCGGTCAGGACATAGTCGCCGACGGATATCGTTTCGTCCGCCAGTCCGTCCTCGACCCGCTGGTCGATGCCTTCATAATGCCCGCAAACGAGGACCAAGTGCTCGTAGGTCGCCAGCCGTTTCGCCGTGTCCTGGGTAAAGGGCACGCCCGTCGGCGCGGTCAGGATGACGCGCGTGTGCGGCGTGCGCACGGGCAGGATGTGCTCGACGGCGGCATAGACGGGGGCGGCCTGCATCAGCATGCCGCTGCCGCCGCCGTAGGGTGTATCGTCCACGTGGTGATGCTTGTCCGTCGAAAAGTCGCGCGGATTTGTCACCGCAAGGTCCAGTATCCCCGCCGCCCGCGCGCGACCGATGATGCTGTGCGCAAAAAACGCCTCCGCGAGTTCCGGAAAGAGTGATACGATATCGATACGCATCAGTCTGCCCGCCATTCTTCGACGCGGGTGGTGACGACCTTGCCCGCCGCGATATCGACCGCGGTCACGTAGCGTTTGAGCGCGGGCAGCAGCAAGTCGCCCTCGTCCGTCGCCACGACAAAGACGTCGTTCGCACCGGGCGAGAGGACTTCGCGGATCGTACCGAGAAATGCGCCCGTATCGGTTTCCACCGTCAAGCCGATGAGATCGACGACGTAGTATTGTCCGTCCGGTCGGGGCGGCAGGAGGTCACGCTCGAGCTCGACCCACGAGCCGACCAGCGCCTGTGCCGCATCGCGCGTATCCACGCCGCCCAGCGTCGCAATCAGCATCCCCTTGTGCAAGTAGCCGCGGACGAGGGCATAGCGGCGGCCGCCGATGACCAGCTCCGCCAGCTCCGGCAGCATCTCGGGGCGGTCGGTTTCCGGCTTGATACGAAGTTCACCCCGCACACCGTGCGGGGCTACTATTCGGCCGAGAACCAGCAGTTGCTCTTGCATCTGCCGTCAGTTCCGGAAGGCAATAATTTTGCCGTCTTCCAGCAAAATTTCCGCCCCCATGTACTTGTTCAAATCGTCGCCGACTTTGACGGTAACGGTCTGTTCCATCTGTGCCCGTGCGATTTCCTGCCCCATTTCCAGTTCCTGAACATGTTTTTGTTCGGCGGTCAACTGGGCCTTCATTTGCATGAGCTTTTCTTTATTTTCTTCAATCTGCGCCCGCAGACTGATCAACCCCTGTGCATCGATTCGCGCCTGTTCGCTGAGTAAGCGTTTGGCTTGGAATTCGATTTGCTGCAGTTCCTGATCGACTTGATCGAGCCGCATCTGCACTTCTTTTTGCATGCGGTCTTTCAAGTCCGGCGTCACTTTGGACTTAATCAGAACCGGACAGCGCAGGACCATTTCCTCCATGGCGATTCCTCCTAGACAATATCTACCGTTACTTTTCTGTTGTCACGCAGTGCCCCGGCCTTGACGACCGTCCGCAATGCGCGCGCAATCCGACCTTGGCGGCCGATGACTTTCCCCATGTCTTCCGGTGCGACGTGTAAGCGATACACGTCCAAATCGCCCTTGCGGACAAATTCGACATGCACCGCCTCCGGATGACGCACCAATGCTTTGGCTATGACTTCTACCAGTTCCTGCATCGTTATCGCCTCACTTTGCTCACTTCTTCAGATCGGCAAACTTGGCCATAATGCCTTTTTGACGGAACAGCGAACGAACCGTATCGGTCGGTTGTGCGCCTTTCGCCAACCACGCCAATGCTTTTTCTTCATCGATTTGCAATTCGGCCGGTTGCTTGACGGAATCGTAGAAACCGATCGTGTCGGCCGGACGCCCGCCGCGCGGCAAGCTCGATTCCATGACGACAATACGATAGAACGGTACTTTCTTCGCTCCGCGACGAGTCAAACGAATTTTCAACATGTTGTCACCCCCTTGTGTATGTCCTTATTTCGGCAAGAACGGCAGGCGGAGCCCGCCTTTCTTATTTTTGTCCAATCGTTTCATGCGCTTCATCATTTTGCGCATTTCCATAAATTGCTTGGTCAGTCGGTTCACATCCTGCACCTTCGTGCCCGACCCCAATGCGATACGTTTGCGGCGGCTGCCGTTCAAGATGCCGGGGTCCCGGCGTTCCTGCGGCGTCATCGCGCGAATCATCGCCTCGACACGCTTGATTTCGCTGCCGTCCAAATCGACATCCTTGAGCTGGTCTTTGATTTTGCCCATACCCGGCAGCATACCCAAGATGCTTTGAAAGGAGCCCAGTTTACGCAGTTGTTGCAGTTGCCGGAGGAAATCGTCAAAGGTGAAATCTCCCGCCGCCAGCTGTTCTTGCATGCGCTTGGCTTCGTCTTCGTCAAATTCGCGTTGCGCTTTTTCAATCAGCGTCGCGAGGTCGCCCAGGTCGAGTATCCGCCCCGCCATGCGGTCGGGGTGAAATTCTTCCAGGCCGTCGGCGAGCTTTTCACTGACGCCGATGAGTTTGATCGGCTTGCCCGTCACGGTCTTAATCGAGAGCGCCGCACCGCCGCGGGCGTCGCCGTCCATCTTGGTCAGTACCGTGCCGTCAATCCCCAGCGCTTCGTCAAAGGCCTGTGCCGTCGTCACCGCATCCTGCCCCGTCATCGAGTCGAGGACGAGCAATATCTCATGCGGCTTGACTTCCGATTTGATGTTTTTGAGCTCTTGCATGAGCGCTTCGTCGATATGCAGACGTCCCGCCGTATCGAGGATGAGGACGTCTTTGCCGTAACTCTTGGCGGCGTCGACCGCATAGCGCGCAATCCGCACGGGGTCGACCTGCTCGTCCATCCGGAATACCGGCACGTCGATTTGTTCGCCCAGTACCTGCAGCTGCTTAATCGCGGCGGGGCGATACACGTCGCAGGCCGCCAGCAACGGCTGCTTGCCTTTTTTCTTGAGCATCAGCGCCAACTTGCCCGCGGTCGTCGTCTTGCCCGCGCCTTGCAGGCCGACGAGCATGATGACCGTGAGGCCGTGCGGCGCCATCATCAGTTTACTGCCCGTCCCGCCGAGCAACTCGGTCAGTTCGTCGCGCACAATCTTGATGACGGTCTGGTCCGGCTTGAGACTGCCGAATACTTCCTCGCCCATGGCTTTTTCGCGAACCGATGCAATGAAGTCCTTGGCGACTTTGAAATGGACGTCGGCTTCCAACAGCGCCCGCCGCACTTCCCGCAGCGCGGCGTCGATGTCGCTTTCCGACAGCTTTCCTTTGCCGCGCAAATCGGCAAAGGCCTGTTGCAGTTTTTCTCCTAAACTTTCAAATGCCATATGTTCTCCTGTATCTTACTCCGCCAACGCACGAATCGCCTGCGCATAGCGCAACCGTTCGTCGGGCGACATGACGGCGAGCAGTGCGTCCGCCGCCCGGGCGCGTTCGTCGCGGCGCCGCAAGAGTCCGAGCACCTGCTCAAATTGTTCGAGCTGGTCACCGCCGCGTTGCAGGTGGTCATGTACCGCCTGCCGTGAAATGCCGAGTTCTTCGGCGATTTCCGCCAGCGTCCAGTCTTCGTGGTAATAGCGCACGGCGCAAATCCGCGTCCGCTCCGACAGCAAGCCGCCGTATCGTTCCAGCAAATCACCGATGCGCACTACATTTTCCAAATTCATCATGTGTCACCGTGATTTAGTATACCAAAGGAAAGAGGCGGTGTCAATGATTTGACTTGACACCGCCTGCCCTATTTCGTTATTCCAAGACAATCAGCAAATCGCCCGACTCGATGCGCGCACCCGCGCTGACGAGGATATCGCTGACATTGCCGGAGACCGGCGCGGTAATCGTCGTCTCCATCTTCATCGCTTCCGTGATGACGAGCGGGTCGCCTTTTTCGACGGCGTCGCCCAGGTTGACCAGTACTTTGACGATGGAGCCGGAGAGCGTCGCGCCGACTTCGCCCGGATTTTGCTTGTCGGCTTTCGGACCGCCGCCGCCGACAATCGTCAGATTGCGGTCGTGGACGACGACTTCACGCGGCATGCCGTTGATTTCAAATTGGACGACGCGGTCGCCGTTTTCATCGGGCTGGTGGATACTCGTCAGGCGAATGACGAGCGTCTTGCCCTGCTCGATGGTGACGCGAATCTCTTCACTGCGGTTCATCCCGAAGAAAAACGTCGGCGTATCGAGTACGGACAGGTCGCCGTATTCTTCAAAACGCTGCGCATAGGTCGCAAATACGTCGGGATAAATATTGTACGAAGTCACGTCTTCCGGCCGGACGGGGAGCTGTTTTTCCCGCATCGTCTCCGCCACCTGTGCCAAGTCGACGGGGGCGGGAACGGGCACGCCTTCCGGCACGCGGCCTTTGAGGATAATATCGCGCAATTTCTCGGGAAATCCGCCGTACGGGATACCGAGTTTGCCGGCGAAAAATTCGACAACGGACTGCGGGAAGCTCATCGTGCGGCCGCGTTCGTAGATGTCCTGCTCATGCAGGTCGTTTTGCACCATGAAGAGTGCCATGTCGCCGACGACTTTGGACGACGGCGTGACCTTGATGATGTCGCCGAACATGAGGTTGACTTCCGCGTAGCGCTGGCAGACTTCTTCCCAGCGATCGCCCAGACCGACGCCCTTGGCCTGCTGTTGCAGGTTGGAGAACTGGCCGCCGGGCATTTCATGCCGATAGACGGTGGTATTGGGATAGTTGCTCGCGTGGTCGATACCGCGATAATACGGGCGGACTTTTTCCCAGTAGTGATTGATGTCTTCCATCGCCTCGATATCGAGTTTCGGCTGTCGCGGATGGTTGCTGAGCGCATACCACATCGAGGACATCGCCGGTTGCGACGTCCCGCCCGCAAAGGCCGCCGCCGCGACGTCGATGATATCGACTCCCGCCTCGACCGCACGGGCATAGGTGTAAATCGTATTGCCCGCGCCCTCGTGCGAGTGCAGGTGCAACGGTAAATCGACCGCGTCTTTGATGGCCGCCGTCAGGGCATAGGCGGCCTCCGGCTTGAGCAGCCCCGCCATGTCTTTAATCGCGATGATATGGGCTCCTGCCGCGGCGCACTCTTTGGCCATGCGCACATAGTAGGCCAGGTCATATTTTTGCCGTTTCGGGTCGAGTATGTCCCCCGTATAGCAAAGCGCGACTTCCGCGATTTTGTTTTGCCGGCGGACTTCGTCGATGGTGACCCGCATCTGGTCGAGATTGTTCAGGCAGTCGAATATCCGGAACACGTCGATACCGCACTCCGCCGAGCGCGCGATAAAGTCACGGATGACCGTTTCGTGGTAGTTCGTATAGCCGACGGTATTGGCGCCGCGCGTCAGCATCTGAAAGAGGATATTCGGCGCGGCCTTACGCATGCGGCGCAGGCGATCCCACGGACTTTCGTCAAGGAAGCGATACGCCACGTCAAAGGTCGCACCGCCCCAGTTTTCAAAGGAAAAGAGTTGCGGAAGCCGCCGTGCCGTCGCGCCGATTGCACCGAGAATATCGTACGTCCGCAAGCGCGTCGCCATCAGCGACTGGTGGGCGTCCCGATAGGTCGTGTCGGTGAAAAAGACTTCCTTCTGCTCTTTGACCCACTGCGCAAACCGCTCCGGCCCCAGTTCGTCGAGCAGCTGTTTCGTCCCGCGCGGCGCGTCGCCCGTATACGTGAGCGGCTCGCAGGCGTCAAATTCCGGTTTGGGCTGCGGGCCGACACCGGCATAGCCGTTCACCGTCGTCGTCGCGATATAGCGCAACAGCTTCGTACCGCGGTCTTTCGGCGGCTCCCAACGGAACAGCTCCGGATGCGTATCAATGAAATTGACATCATAGTGGCCCGACAGGAAATCGGGATGCTGCATGACATTGATTAAAAAATAAATATTCGTCTTGACACCGCGCACGCGAAACTCCTTGAGCGCGCGCTCCATCTTGCGCGCCGCCTGCCGGTGGCTCGTGCCGTGTGTCGTCGCCTTGACCAAGAGCGAATCATAGTACGGCGTGATGACCGCGCCCGTATACGCCGTCCCCGCATCGAGACGAATCCCGAACCCGCCGCCGCTCCGATAGGCGATGATTTTACCCGTATCGGGCATGAAGTGATTTTCCGGATTTTCCGTCGTAATCCGACACTGGATGGCATTGCCGTGCAGGTGAATCTCCTCCTGCACCCCGATACCGACCTCCGGCGACGTCAGTATGTAGCCCGCCGCCAACAAAATCTGCGCCTGCACGATATCGATATCCGTCACCATTTCCGTGACCGTATGCTCGACCTGAATCCGCGGATTGACTTCGATAAAATAAAATTCGCCGCCTTCGTCGACCAAAAACTCGACCGTCCCCGCATTCAGGTAACCGACATTGCGCATCAAGCGCACCGCCGCCGCACAAATCTCCTGCCGAAGCGAAAGCGGGAGCGCAAACGCCGGCGCGATTTCCACGACTTTCTGATGGCGCCGCTGAATGGAACAGTCCCGCTCAAAGAGATGCACCACCTCGCCGCGACAATCCCCCATGATTTGCACTTCGATATGCTTCGGCGAAGGGATGTATTTTTCAATATAGACATCCCCGTTGCCGAAACTGTACAACGCCTCCGAGCACGCCCGCTCAAACGCTTCCGCAATCTCTTCTTCGCGCTCGACGACCCGCATCCCGCGACCGCCGCCGCCGTGCACCGCCTTGATAATGAGCGGCAACCCGTACTGCGCGGCAAACGCGCGGACATCCTCGACCGACTGCACCGGCCCGTCCGACCCCGGAATCATCCGGATACCTGCCTTTTCCGCTTGGCGGCGGGCATTAATCTTATCCCCGAACATCTCCAAATGCTCCGGCCGCGGACCGATGAAAATGATCCCCGCTTCTTCGCAGCGCCGCGCAAACTCGGCGTTTTCCGCTAAAAAGCCGTAGCCCGGATGAATCGCGTCGGCGTTTTGCTCACGCGCCACGCGCAAAATGTCATCCATATCCAGGTAGGCATCAATCGCCGACTTGTCTTTGCCGATGAGATAGGCTTCATCCGCCCGATTGCGGTGCAGTGACAACGCATCTTCCTTGGCATATACGGCAATCGTATGTATGCCCAACTCGTTGCACGCCCGCAACACGCGAATCGCAATCTCTCCGCGGTTGGCCACCAATACCCGTTTGATTGTTCGTAATTGCTCCATGTCCGTCTCCTCCTTGCGGCTGACCGCCGATGTACCTTTATTGTAATGAATCTATCCCGAAAAGACAACTGTTCTCGCCGCTTTCCTTTCGTGTATACACGATACATCCCCACCGCCACACGTATCGCGAGCATCACGCCCATCGATTGCCGAATCCGGTGATTGCTCACACTCACCGCCACAACATCCTGCCCCGTCTGCCGCCTGCCGCCATCACGCCACACCCACCCGCCGCACTCACCCCATCACGCCCGACACACCGACCGATTGACAAACACACCGACCCCACGGTACGCGAACCGCTCACCATCACCACCGCATCGCCACTCGAGCGTCAGCGTACATCCCCTCCCGCCACGTCAATCACGCACACTCACCGCCACATCACCACGCAACCGCCACCGTATATCATCCTCACGTCACGTCAATCACGCACACTCACCGCCGCATCGCCACTCGGGCGTCACCGTACATCCCCTCACGCCATGTCGATTACACACACTCACCGCCACGCCACCACTCACTCACCACGCAACCGTACACCGATTACACACAAGACACGCTACCGTGCCCACACGCTGCCCGCGTAAACACCGACCGCCGGACGAATACATCACCCGCGCGCCACTCCACCCGCTCGCCAGCCCGCGTGCCGCACGTCATCATACACCGACCACACGCCCATTCTCCCCGGCTCAATGAGCCGACTTCGTACGGCGGTCGCCTTACGCGCCGACCGATTTCCCACTACACCGACCGCTCACTATCATCACCGCACCGCCACTCACTCAACACTCACCCGCTATTACACATCGACTGCATGCACCTTCACACCACTCGACCGTAATTGGCGGATACCGCCTGACGCTCACCACTTATCTGACAGCGTTCGCTCCGTTCTCCGCCGCCGCATAGTCATGCATGATAGCCGGCGCATCGCCCGCCGTTTCATGCATCCGCTCCCCACTCCGCGTGCCGCCTTTGTTTCTCACGCCCCGAACCGTCTGTACACGACGGCATTCGATTCCCGAAAATCCGCACACAAAAACAGACCGCCGTAGCGGTCTGCTTTGATTGTCTTATACCAATTCGATGATGACCATCGGGGCTGCGTCACCTTTGCGCGGTCCCAGTTTCATAATGCGGGTATAACCGCCGTTGCGGTCCGCATATTTTTCTGCGATTTCGCTGAAGAGTTTCGCAACCACGCCTTCGTCCGTGACAAACGCCAACGCCTGACGACGGGCATGCAAATCACCGCGTTTACCGAGCGTAATCATTTGCTCGGCGACACGCCGCAATTCTTTCGCCTTGGTTTCCGTCGTTTCGATGCGTTCATGACGGAGCAAAGAGGTCACCATGCTGCGCAACAGGGCTTTACGTGCCGAGCTGTCGCGTCCGATTTTACTTTGGGCCATTCTCTTTCCTCCTATTCGTCCTTGCTTTTCAACATCAGATTTCGGCCTTCATACGCGGCCAACCGTTCTTTGATTTCGTCAATCGACTTTTTGCCCAAATTCCGTACTTTGGACAAATCATCTTCCGTCTTTTCGACAAGTTCCGCCAATGTATTGATATTGGCACGTTTCAGACAATTGAATGCCCGCACGGAAAGTTCCAAGTCGTCAATTTTGATTTCTTCCAAATTGAGTTCTTTTTCCGCCGGTTCATGTCCTTGTCCCCGACCGCAGTCACCGATGTCAATCAGCGTCGGGTCGCTCGCCAAATGGGTAAATTCACACAGGTAGCTCATCAGTACCGCAGCCGATTTGGCTACCGCATCCGCGGCATCAATCGAACCGTCAGTCGTCACTTCCAGTGTCATTTTGTCATGGTCGAGTTCATTGCCGACACGCGTATCGGTGACGGTGTAGTTGGCACGTAACACCGGGGAAAATATCGAATCGATCGGGATGACACCGATGGCATCATCTTCCCGTTTGTTTTTCGTTGCCGGTACATATCCGTGCCCTTTGTCGACGGTCAGCGTCATGACAATGTGGGCATCGTTATCCAATGTCGCAATATGCAAATCTTTGTTCAGGATTTCCAATTCCGAAGGAACCGTAATATCGCCGGCGGTAAATTCGCCTTCACCGTGGATATCGACAACGATATCCAGCGGCAGGTCCGCTTCGGAATACGATTTGAAGCAGACTTTTTTGAGGCTCAAAATGATATCCGTCACGTCTTCCCGCACACCGGGAATCGTCGAGAATTCATGTAACACGCCGTCAATTTTGATGGAGGTAATAGCGACTCCGTCAAGCGAAGACAGGAGTACGCGCCGCAAGCTATTGCCCAGAGTGATGCCGTAACCGCGATCGAGCGGCTCGCAGACAAATTTCCCGTAGCGTCCGTCATCTGACAGTTCCACCGTTTCGATCGTAAAATTCTTTTCTTCAATCATGCGGGAATCCTCCTCCTATACAACCAGTTACCATCCGTAGATTATACGCGACGTCGTTTCGGAGGACGGCAGCCGTTGTGCGGAATCGGTGTCACGTCTTTAATCATGTTGACATCGAGTCCTGCCGCCTGCAAGGCGCGGATTGCCGCTTCGCGACCTGCCCCCGGACCTTTGACATATACTTCTACTTCCCGAAGTCCCTGTTCCATCGCCGCTTTGGCTGCCTGTTCCGCCGCCATCTGTGCCGCAAACGGCGTGCTCTTACGCGAACCGCGGAAGCCCAATCCGCCTGCCGAAGCCCAGGAAAGGGTGTTACCGTTGGTATCCGTAATGGTCACGATGGTGTTGTTGAATGTCGAACGGATATGTGCCGCGCCCGACTCTACATGTTTCTTTTCTTTTTTTCTCGTACGTTGTTTTGCCATTTAGTTCCCCTCCTTTACTTCTTATTTCTTCTTCCCGGCAATGGTCTTCTTCGGACCTTTGCGGGTACGTGCATTCGTTTTTGTGCGTTGTCCGCGTACGGGAAGTCCCGCACGATGACGACGGCCGCGATAGGAATTGATTTCCACTAAGCGCTTGATGTTCAGGGATTCTTCGCGACGAAGATCGCCTTCTACCTTATAATGATCGATTGTTTCACGCAACTTGGCGACTTCATCTTCTGTCAGGTCGCGAACTCGTGTATCCGGATTCACACCGGACACCTCCAAAATTTTCTTGGAAAGGGTCAGGCCAATACCATAAATATAGGTCAAGCCAATCTCAACGCGCTTATCACGGGGTAAGTCTACACCGGCTATACGTGCCATCTACTCTCCACCTCCTTATCCTTGTCTTTGTTTATGTTTCGGATTATCGCAAATGACCATGACACGGCCTTTGCGTTTAATCACTTTGCACTTGTCGCAAATTTTCTTTACGGACGGTCTTACTTTCATGTTGAACCTCCTTTTAAAAGGGCTTACTTAAAGCGATAGGTTATCCGGCCGCGGTTCAAGTCATATGGCGTCAATTCCATTGTCACTCTGTCGCCCGGCAAAATCCGGATAAAGTTCATGCGCATCTTTCCCGATACGTGGGCCGTGACGATATGACCGTTTTCGAGTTTCACTTTGAACATCGCATTCGGCAATGCTTCCACTACCTTGCCCTCTACTTCAATGACGTCTTCCTTGCTCATCGGAGCCTCCTTTTGCTTGTGCGTCGGCAATTGCCGCTCGGATTTCTTCATCGCGCCATTCCCCTGTGACGGTCATCGCTTCGCCTTGCGGCGAGACCGCTTGGAGATGACGGATGTTTTTACGTTTCGGGTGAGCGACGGTACGCTTCCGGCCGTCAGCCACGTACACGTATTGCTCCGATTCCGTACCGATAATCACACAGTAGCATCCCCGTTCCCTGCCGGCCGTCACTTTGACCACCCGACCGATATGCATCCGTGTCAGCATGATCGCTCCGTCAAAATGACCGGACCGTCGTCGGTAATCGCCAGCGTATGCTCGAAATGTGCCGAACGCTGTTTATCACGTGTGACTACGCTCCACCCGTCGCGCAGGGTACGGACTCTCTTGGTCCCCATGTTAATCATCGGTTCAATGCAAATCACCATGCCCGCTTCCAGTACGTCACCGGTCCCCGGTGTCCCGTAGTTCGGGATTTCCGGCTCCGCGTGCATCTCCGTACCGATACCGTGGCCGACATAGTCTTCCACCACGCCGTACCCGTAAGGACGGACGTAGCTTTCGACCGCGTGGCCGATATCGCCGACATGATTGCCGACGAGCGCGGCGGCAATACCCGCCGCCAGCGACTCTTGCGTCACGCGCAACAGTTGCGCGGAGGCGTCGTCGATTTCACCGATACCGACGGTCATCGCCGTGTCGCCCATAAAGCCGTCTTTTTGGACGACCAAGTCGAAACTGACGATATCACCGTCACGCAGGACAACCCGGTCGGACGGAATTCCGTGGACGACCGTTTCATTGACCGAGATGCATACCGATGCCGGAAAGCCGTAGTATCCTTTGCACGCCGGAACGGCATCACAACTGCGGATATACTCTTCCGCCAACGCATCTAGCTCCTTTGTCGTCATTCCCGGCAAGGCTCGTTGTTGCAACAACGTCAACGTATCGGCGGCGATTTTACCCGCCGCCCGAATGCGTTCAATCTCTCTCGGTGAGCGTAAAATCAGCATGAACGATCGCTCTCCAACGCCGCCACTACATCGGCAAAGACGTCTCCGACTGCTTGCAGGCCGTTGATTTCTACATAATGTCCGTTGGTTTTGTAGTAATCAATCAACGGTTTCGTCTGTGTGCCGTAGACGCTCAAGCGCTGGCGCACAGTGGCTTCCTTATCATCATCACGCTGGTAAAGCGCGGCACCGTCTTTATCGCAGACATCGGCGACCTTCGGGGGATTGAGCGTCTTGTGATACGTCGCCCCGCAAGTCGGACAAATCTGCCGTCCCGATGTCCGTCGAATCAGTTCTTCGTCCGGTACATTGATGTTGATAATTCCGTCCAATTCAATCCCGATTTCCCGCAAAATCGCATCGAGCGATACCGCCTGTGCGGTCGTCCGCGGGAACCCGTCGAGAATAAATCCCTTGCGGCAATCGTCTTCCGACAGACGCTCGCGAACGATGCCGATCGTCACTTCATCGGGAACAAGGCTGCCGCTGTCCATGTATTTCTTCGCTTCGAGCCCCAACGGCGTGCCTTTTTTGACAGCAGCGCGGAACATATCGCCGGTCGAAATCTGCACGATCCCGTACTTTTCAATCAAGCGTTCCGCCTGCGTGCCTTTACCGGCGCCGGGCGGGCCCATCAACAGAATAAACATACGGCCTCCTCCTTACTTCATAAATCCTTCATAATGACGGGTAATCATCATTGATTCGATTTGTTTCATCGTATCGATGGCGACCCCGACAACAATCAGCAGTGCCGTACCGCCGAAGTAAACGCCCTGGATGCCGGTCACATTGCCGAGAATATTCGGCAAAATCGCCACAAACGCCAGGAAGAACGCCCCGGCCAATGTGATGCGCGTCAAGACGCGATCCAGATAGTCGGCCGTCGGCTGACCCGGACGAATCCCGGGCACAAAGCCGCCGTATTTTTTCATGTTGTCGGCAATATCGGCGATATTGACGGAAATCGCGGTATAGAAGTAGGTGAAGAATACAATCAGAATCGCATACAATACCGTATTCAATACCGTCCCCCAGGTAAAGAGGTTGGCGATTTCTTTCAGCCACGCTACGTCAATAAACTGGACCAACGTTACCGGCAGCATCAAAATCGACGACGCAAAGATAATCGGAATGACCCCCGCTTGGTTGACCTTGAGCGGCAAATGGGTCGAATGCCCGCCGTACATTTTGCGTCCGACGACGCGTTTGGAGTACTGGACGGGGATTTTGCGCGCGCCCTGTGTCACCGCGACGACGATGACCGTCATGGCGACCGCAATCAGCAGGAACAGCCCGGCCTGAAACAGATTGACCGTTCCGGTCCGCAAGTATTCGGCGATGACGCGAAGTCCGTCCGGAAAGCGGGCGACAATCCCGGCAAAGATGATGAGGGAGATTCCGTTCCCTACCCCTTTTTCCGTAATCTGTTCACCGACCCACATCAGGAAACAAGTCCCCGCCGTGAGGGTAATCGCAATCATCAAGACCGAGAAGATACTGTTGTCCACCAGTGCCTGGTTGACACGCAAGGCCCACGCCATCCCGAACGCTTGGATAAACCCGAGCAATACGGTACCGTAACGGGTGACCTTTTGTATCTTCTTGTAACCGTCCTGGCCGTCTTTTTTCCATTCTTCAAAAATCGGTACGACCGCCGTCAACAGCTGCATGATAATCGATGCATTGATGTACGGGGTAATACTCATGGCAAAGACGGAAAACTTGCTCAGTGCGCCACCGGCAAATAAATCCAAAAATCCGAAGAGGTTGCCGCTGGAAAACAGATGCTCGATCACACTGGCGTCGACTCCCGGTACCGGAATATGAATCCCGGCCCGAAAGACAATGAACATGACGAACGTATAGATTAAGCGGTTGCGAAGCTCCGTAATCTGAAATATGTTCGAAAGTTTCTCGAGCATCAGATCACCTCTACTTTACCACCGGCCGCTTCAATTTTTTCCCGTGCGGTCTGTGTAAATCCGTGTGCTTTGACCGTCACGGATTTCGACAATTCACCGTTTCCGAGGATACGAATCCCGTCACGGACATTTTTCAAAATCCCTTTTTCAATCAAGCTGACCGGATCCACCACATCACCGTTTTCAAAACGGTTCAGCTGTTCAACATTGACTTGCGCATAGTCCGCCGCAAAAATGTTGGTAAATCCGCGCTTCGGCAAGCGCCGGTACAACGGCATCTGCCCGCCTTCAAATCCCGGCCGGCTCGAACCGCCCGAACGCGCGTACAAGCCTTTGGTACCCCGACCGGAGGTTTTACCCAAGCCGCTGCCGAGGCCGCGACCGACGCGGCGACGTGCTCTTTTCGATCCTTTTTGAGGACTGAGTTCATGAAGTTTCATGCTTCCACCTCCTTCGGTTATGCTTCGGTTACTTCCACCAAATGGCGAACGCGGAAAATCATGCCTTCAATCTGCGGCGTGAGTTCCTGTTCGACCGTGGAATTGGTTTTCTTCAAGCCCAACGCTTTGACCGTCGCGCGCTGACGTTCCGTGCTGCCGATCAAGCTTTTCTTCAAACGAATGGTTACTTTTGCCATGGTTCCGCCTCCTTAGGTATACAACTCGTCGACGGTTTTTCCACGCAATGCGGCGATATCTTCCGCACGCCGTAACTGTGTCAGGCCGGCAATCGTCGCCTTGACCATGTTCATCGGATTGGCCGAGCCGATCGATTTGGTGAGAATATTGCGTACCCCCGCCAGTTCCAATACCGCACGGACCGGGCCGCCGGCGATAACGCCGCAACCTTCCGCAGCCGGTTTCAGGAATACCTTGCCGGCTCCCCAAATCCCTGTCACTGCATACGGTACCGTACCGTTTTTAATATTCACCCGGACCATATTCTTCTTGGCATCTTCGACACCCTTGCGAATCGCTTCCGGTACTTCTTTAGCTTTGCCCATTCCTGCGCCGACATTGCCCTTGCCGTCGCCGACAACAACCAATGCGCTGAAGGAGAACCGGGTCCCGCCTTTGACTACTTTCGCTACGCGATTAATAAAGACGACCTTTTCCTGCAGATCGGATTCTTTATTTTCAAATCTTGCCATCTACCGTGTTCCTCCTTTGCTCAGAATGTTAAGCCGCCTTCGCGTGCGCCGTCTGCCAGCGCTGCGACACGACCGTGATAAATATACCCGCCGCGGTCAAAGACAACCGTATCGATGCCTTTTTCCAACGCGCGTTTGGCGACCAGTTCACCGACGGCTTTCGCCGCTTCCTTGTTGCCGCCGTACGGATGCGCCGCTTTTACATCCGCATCCAACGAGCAAGCCGCTGCCAATGTACGGCCGCTGGCGTCATCAATGACTTGTGCATAGATATTCGCCAGACTGCGGTATACATTCAAACGCGGACGTTCGGCCGTGCCGGCAATATGCCGACGCAAACGGGCATGACGGCGTTGACGTGCTTCACTTCGTTTATTCTTACGCAACTTGTCCACTCCCTTCCGAACTTACTTCGCACCGGTCTTGCCGGCTTTACGACGTACATGCTCGCCTTCATAGCGAATCCCTTTGCCTTTGTACGGCTCCGGACGACGCCAATTGCGAATTTCCGCGGCCACTTGGCCGACTACTTCTTTGTCAATCCCGCTGACGACGATTTTCGTCGCGGCCGGCGTTTCAAAGCTGATCCCCGCCGGCGGTTCGATTTCAACCGGATGCGAGAACCCGAGCGTCAAGTTCAGATTCTTGCCTTTCATCGCGGCACGATAGCCGACACCGACGATTTCCAGCGTCTTGGTGTAGCCTTCCGTCACGCCGACGACCATGTTGTGAATCAGCGAGCGTGTCAGTCCGTGCAACGAACGATGTTCGATGTCGTCGGACGGACGGCTGACCAGTATTTCATTATTTTCCAGTTTTACCTGAATATCTTGGGGCAAACGATGCGCCAGTGTACCTTTCGGTCCTTTGACCGTCACTTCGGCATCGCCGATCGTCACGTCCACGCCCTGCGGAACGGCAATCGGTTTATTCCCTATACGAGACATATGATACCTCCTCCGCTTACCAGACGTAGGCGATTACTTCGCCGCCGAGACCTTCGCGACGTGCGTCGCGGTCGCTCATCATCCCTTTGGATGTCGATACGATAGCAATCCCCAAGCCACCGAGTACACGGGGCAATTCGTCTTTTTTCGCATAGACTCTCAAGCCGGGTTTGGAAATCTTTTTCAAGCCCGAAATGACTTTTTCTTTATTCGCACCGTACTTGAGCGTAACGCGCAATACGGGGTGGCCGCCTTCTTCCTGTACTTCTTCATAGCCGCGGATAAACCCTTCCGCCGCTAAGATATCAAGCATCGCGACTTTGACTTTCGACGCCGGCATATCCACTGTGTCGTGATTGGCAGCGTTTGCGTTGCGAATACGAGTGAGCATATCCGCAATCGGATCGGTCATTACCATATCTTATACCTCCTCCCACTCTTCGGGTTACCAGCTGGCCTTTTTGACGCCGGGAATCTGTCCTTCATATGCCAAGTCGCGGAATGCGACACGCGCAATACCGAACTTACGCATATACGCATGCGGACGTCCCGTCAGCTGACAACGATTATGTAACCGGGTGGGGGAAGCATTACGGGGCAGCTTACTCAGTGCGGCATAGTCGCCTTTGGCTTTCAGCTCGGCACGAAGCGCAGCGTATTTTTCCACCATTTTACGGCGTTTCTTTTCACGTTCAATCATTGATTTCTTTGCCATTGTACTTCCTCCTTTTCCTTATTTTTTGAACGGCATGCCGAACGCATCCAGCAATGCCCGTGCTTCTTCATCCGTCTTGGCCGTGGTGACGATGATGATATCCATCCCGCGGACTTTGTCGATTTTATCGTAATCGATTTCCGGGAAAATCAGCTGTTCTTTAATCCCCATGCTGTAGTTCCCGCGGCCGTCAAACGACGTCGCGCTCACCCCACGAAAGTCGCGGACGCGCGGAATAGCGATATTGATCAGCTTATCCAGAAATTCATACATTTTTTCGCCGCGCAGCGTGACTTTGCAGCCCAGCGCCATGTTTTCACGAATTTTGAAGTTCGCAATCGATTTTTTGGCATGCGTGACAATCGGCTGTTGACCGGTAATCGTCGCCAAATCGGACACCGCGGCATCGAGTGCTTTGGAGTTCTGGACGGCTTCACCGACACCGATGTTGATGACGATTTTTTCCAATTTCGGAATTTCCATCACGTTGCCGTAGTTGAATTTATCATGCAGATTCTGCTTAATCTGCTCGTTGTACAAATCTTTTAAACGAGACACCTTTTCGTCCTCCTTTCGTGTTATTTAACGGTATCGATAATCGTACCGCTCTTGACGGTCGCGCGTACATAGCTGCCGTCTTTTTGCTGCACCTTTTTGATGCGGCTCGGCTGTTTGGTCTTGGCATCGACAATCATGACATTGGAGACATGAATCGGTGCTTCTTTGGTAATAATCCCGCCTTGCGGATTTTTTTGGCTCGGTTTCGTGTGGCGTTTTACCTGGTTGATACCTTCTACGACCACGCGATCTTTGCTCGGCATCGCGGCAATAATCTTGCCCGTTTTGCCTTTGTCCTTGCCGGAGATTACCTGGACCGTATCACCGGTACGTACGTGTAATTTCTTTTTACTCATTCCGGCACCTCCTTAGAGCACTTCCGGTGCGAGCGAGATAATTTTCATGAAATCGTTTTCACGCAATTCCCGGGCAACCGGTCCGAATATACGAGTCCCGCGAGGACTCTTGTCGTCTTTGATAATGACGGCCGCGTTTTCGTCAAAGCGGATAAACGAACCGTCTTTGCGCTGCAGTCCTTTGACCGAACGGACGACAACGGCTTTTACCACATCACCTTTTTTAACAACGCCCCCGGGTGATGCATCTTTTACGGAAGCGACGATTACGTCACCGATATTGGCATATTTGCGGAACGAACCGCCCAGCACTTTGATGCACAAAATGCTTTTGGCGCCCGTGTTATCCGCCACGTTTAATCGGGTTTCTTGCTGTATCATCGTAGTTCCCCCTTCTTAGACCTGTTCAGCACGGGCAACAATTTTTTCAACGCGCCAACATTTGTCTTTCGAGAGCGGCCGTGTTTCCACGATGCGTACTGTATCTCCCGGTTGGCATTCGTTATGTTCATCATGCGCCTTGAAATGCTTCGTCGATTTCATCGGCTTTTTGTATAATTTGTGCGGTACTTTACGTTCAACGGCAACCACAACGGTTTTATCCATTTTATTGCTGATGACGACGCCGACACGTGCCTTGCGTACATTTCTTTCTTCCACTCGACTGACCTCCTTTACCGTTAGTATGCGACTTACGCCTGTTGCGCTTTCAGTTCCGCTTCACGTTGCACCGTTTTGATGCGGGCAATCGTCTTTTTGACTTCACGGATACGCATCGGATTTTCCAATTGGCCGGTCGCATGTTGGAAACGGAGGTTAAACAGTTCTTCTTTCAGGCCGGCGATTTTTTCATTCATTTCGGCGGCACTCAAATCGCGAATCTCTTTTACCTTCATTTGTTGTCACCTGCCAGTTCTTCGCCTTTGATAACGAACTTCGTCTTAATCGGCAACTTGTGTGACGCCAGACGCATTGCTTCTTTAGCGACTTCCGGCGAAACGCCTGCCATTTCAAACATTACACGTCCCGGTTTGACTACCGCAACCCAGTACTCCGGAGCCCCTTTACCTTTACCCATACGGGTTTCCGCCGGTTTTTTGGAGACCGGTTTATCCGGGAAGATTTTAATCCAGACCTGGCCGCCACGTTTGATATACCGCGTCATCGCGATACGGGCCGCTTCAATCTGCCGGTTGGTAATCCAGGACGGTTCCATGGCTACCAAACCGTATTGGCCGTGCGATACGGTGTTGCCGCGCTGGGCTCTGCCCTTCATACGGCCGCGAAATTGTTTGCGATATTTCACGCGCTTCGGGATTAACATTACGCGTCGCTCCTTTCTGCGTTTTTCGGCTGCCGACGTGCGTCGTTACGATCCCGGCGTTCACCGCGATCCCGACGATTGCCGCGGCGTGCGCCGCCCTGACGACGATCGTTGCCGCCGCGGTTTTCACGAACGTTTTCGTCCTTGTCCACCACATTGCCCGGCATGATTTCGCCTTTATAAATCCATACTTTGACGCCGATAGCGCCGTATGTCGTCCGTGCCGTTGCGACGCCGTAATCAATGTTGGCGCGCAATGTGTGCAGCGGAATCGAACCTTCATGGTAGCCTTCCGTACGCGCGATTTCCGCGCCGCCCAAACGGCCGCCCAACAAAATCTTGATTCCTTTCGCACCGAACCGCATCGTCCGGCCGACAGCTTGTTTCATCGCCCGACGGAAGCCGATACGGCGTTCCAGCTGCGAGGCGATATTTTCCGCGACCAAGGTCGCATCGAGTTCCGCACTCTTGACTTCTTTGATGTTGACGTCAATTTCCTGTTCGGTGAACCGACGCAACGCTTTTTTGATATCTTCGATACCGACGCCGCCGCGACCGATAACCATACCCGGCTTGGCCGTGTAAATCGTCAGTTTAATCCGTTTGAGCGTACGTTCGATTTCAATGCGAGAAATCCCTGCCAAGTACAGGTGTTTTTTCAGGAATCGACGAATCTTTGTATCTTCTACCAACAGTTTTGCGTAGTCTTTTTCCGCAAACCATTTGGTATCCCAATCTTTAATAATGCCGACACGCATTCCATGGGGATTTACCTTCTGACCCACTACATTTCCCTCCTTTTATTCTCTTTCGGATACTTTCACGGTTAACTTGCTCGTGCGTTTGAAAATGCTGAATGCCTGTCCGCGGCTCCGCGGGTGAATCCGTTTCAACGTCGGACCCGCATCGACGAAGATTGTCGATACATACAGTTGATTTACATTCATATCATGGTTGTTTTCCGCATTTGCCATGGCACTGCGCAATGTCTTTTCGACAACACGCGAAGCATGTTTCGGCGTATGCCGCAAAATGGCAAGCGCGTCACCTACGTTTTTACCGCGAACCAAGTTGGCAACGATACGAACTTTGCGAGGCGAAATGCGGATGTTGTTAGCGAATGCTTTTGCTTCCATATTGATTTCTCCTCTCCTTATTTCACGCCGGCCGACTTGTCGCTCCGGCTGTGTCCCCGGAATGTACGGGTGGGAGCGAATTCGCCGAGCTTATGACCGACCATGTCTTCGGTAATGTATACCGGCACATGTTTACGGCCGTCATGGACCGCGATGGTATGACCGACAAATTCCGGCAAAATAGTGGATGCACGGGACCATGTTTTTACGACTTTTTTGTCATTGGTTGCGTTCAGTGCGGCAATCTTGGATTCCAAGTGATGCGCAACGAACGGTCCTTTTTTAATTGATCTGGACACTGTCTATTCTCCCTTCTCTCAACTATTTGCGGCGCGATACGATCAAGCGGCTGGACGCCTTCTTCGGATCGCGTGTCTTGACACCGTATGCCGGTTTGCCCCACGGCGTTACCGGACGCTTACGTCCGACCGGAGATTTACCTTCACCGCCGCCATGCGGATGGTCGTTCGGGTTCATAACAACCCCGCGGTTTGCCGGGCGTTTGCCCAACCAGCGGTTACGACCCGCTTTACCGATGGTGATGTTTTCGTGGTCGCTGTTACCGACAGCGCCGACCGTGGCGCGGCAGTTGACGAGGATGCGGCGGACTTCACCGCTCGGCATACGCAAGAGTGCGTACTTGCCTTCTTTCGCCATCAGCTGTGCCGATGCACCGGCGCTGCGTACCAACTGGCCGCCTTTGCCGATTTTCATTTCGATATTGTGCACTTGCGTACCGAGCGGAATATTGGCCAGCGGCAATGCGTTGCCGACCTTGATATCCGCATCCGGACCGCTTTCGACCATATCGCCGACTTTCAAGCCTTGCGGCGCGATGATATAGCTTTTGGCACCGTCCAGATAGTGCAAGAGTGCGATGCGGCTGGTGCGGTTCGGATCGTATTCGATGGCCGCTACCCGTGCCGGTACATTATCTTTTGTCCGTTTGAAGTCAATCAAACGATATTGGCGTTTGTGTCCGCCGCCTTGATGGCGAACGGTTGTTTTCCCCGTATGATTACGGCCGCCTTTACGAGTCACAGGAGTGAGCAAGGATTTCTCCGGCTGCGATTTCGTGACTTCGCTGAAGGCCGATACGGTCATAAACCGACGCCCGGGGGTGTACGGTTTGAATGATTTATAAGCCATGTTTCTGCCTCCTTACCTTATACACCTTCGAACAATTCGATGGTTTCGCCTTCTTTGAGCGTCACGATAGCTTTTTTCCAGTCACTGCGCTTGCCTTCGTAACGTCCCATGCGTTTTTTCTTGCCTTCCATCCGCATGGTATTGACCGCTTCCACTTTGACGTTGAAGATTTCTTCAACGGCGTCGCGGATTTGGTACTTATTGGCTTTGAGCGGTACGCGGAACGTGTACTTTCCTTCGCTCATCATATCGGTCGATTTTTCCGTGATAATCGGTTTGATTAAAATGTCGCGTGCGTCCATTAGCCGAGCACCTCCTCAATCCGTGCTACCGCGCCCTTGGTCACGAACAGTTTCGTGTAATGCACGATATCATAGATATTCAGTGCGGTTACCGGCATCGCCTTGATTCCTTGGATGTTGCGTGCGCAACGTTCGAGGACGGCATCGCCTTCGGTAACAATGAGCGCCTTGTCATTACCGATTTCAAAATTATTCAACAAATTGAGCACTTCTTTGGTCTTGGCATTGGCCAATTTGATTTCGTCGACCACGAAGATATCGTTTTCGCGCACCTTGGTGCTCAATGCGGATTTGACCGCCAAACGACGCGCCTTGCGCGGCATCGCTTTCGTGTATTTGCGCGGTTGCGGTCCGAATACCGTACCCCCGCCTACCCACAACGGCGAACGGATGCTGCCGACACGTGCCCGGCCGGTTCCTTTTTGGCGCCACGGCTTTTTGCCGCCGCCGCGCACCATACCGCGGGTCTTCGTCGCATGCGTTCCGAGACGTTCATTGGCCAGTTGACGAACAACCGCTTGGTGAATCACCGCTTCGTTGTAGTCAACGCCGAACACGCCGTCGCTTAATTCTATCTCTCCGGCACTGGCGCCGTTCATATTATACAATGTAACTTTCGGCATGAAATATTCCTCCCTTCAGATTATTTGGTCGGTTTGACCGTGCTGCGTACCATTACCAGGCTTCCTTTGGCTCCGGGGATGCCGCCTTTGATCAACAAGACGTTGCGATCGACATCCACACGGACGACTTCCAGGCGTTGCACTGTCGTTCTGTAACCGCCCATTTGTCCCGGGAGTTTTTTACCCTTAAATACGCCACCGCCGCCACCGGATGTCATGGCTCCCATCGAGCCCGGTTCCCGGTGCGATTTCGAACCGTGTGATTCCGGTCCGCGTGAGAAGTTGTGACGTTTGATACCGCCGGCAAAACCTTTGCCTTTGCTCGTACCGACAACGTCCACCAAATCTCCTGCTGCGAAGATATCAGCAGCCAGAGTTTGGCCTACCGTATATTCAGGAGCATCCTGCAAGCGCAGTTCGCGTAAATACTTCACCGGAGCTACGCCGGACTTTTCGAACTGACCCGCCATCGGTTTGGTCAAATGCTTTTCTTTGATCGCGCCGTAGCCGATCTGAATCGCATTGTACCCGTCGCTGTCATCGGTTTTGACACGGACAACAACGCTCGGTGTAGTTTCTACTACGGTAACCGGAACCAACTGTCCCTGTTCGGTAAAAACTTGCGTCATTCCCACTTTTTTACCCAAAATAGCTTTCGACATGTTCGCACCTCCTCTTATAATAATTTCAATTCAATATTCACGCCCGCCGGCAATTCCAGACGCGTCAAGGCATCGGCCGTTTTCGGCGACGGATCGAGAATATCGATCATGCGCTTATGGGTGCGCATTTCAAACTGTTCACGGCTGTCTTTGTTGACATGCGGCGAACGCAAAATCGTGTAAATCGCCTTTTCCGTCGGCAAGGGAATCGGACCCGATACCGATGCACCGGTTCTGTGCGCCGCTTCGACAATCTTGGCCGCACTTTGATCCAATGCTTTGTGATCATACGCCTTCAGGCGAATTCTGATTTTCTGCTGTTTCGACATCTATTGTTCCTCCTCGTTCATTTCTCGAATGAACTCACTCCACGGGAATTTCCTCGCATGCGAGCCACCTCCCGCTTCTTTGCTGAACACAGAGGTGGAGCGGTGTGGTACCGCTCCACATAATGTGTTTTTCAGAGCAAGTAATTACGCTTCAATCTTCGTGACGACGCCCGCGCCGACGGTGTGGCCGCCTTCGCGAATCGCAAAGCGCAGACCTTCTTCCATCGCAATCGGGGTAATCAGTTCGATGTTCATCGTGACGTTGTCGCCCGGCATGCACATTTCCGTACCTTCCGGCAGCGAGATGTTGCCCGTTACGTCCGTCGTACGGAAGTAAAATTGCGGACGGTAGCCGTTGAAGAACGGAGTATGACGGCCGCCTTCTTCTTTCGTCAGGACATAGACTTCCGCCGAGAATTTCGTGTGCGGTTTGATTGTGCTCGGCTGTGCGAGAACTTGACCGCGTTCGATGTCTTTGCGTTCAACACCGCGGAGCAGCGCGCCGATGTTGTCGCCGGCAACCGCTTCGTCGAGAATCTTGCGGAACATTTCTACGCCCGTCACGACTGTCGAGGTCGCTTTTTCCTGCATGCCGACGATTTCCACGTTGTCGCCGACTTTGATGTGTCCGCGTTCGACACGGCCCGTCGCAACGGTGCCGCGGCCGGTAATCGTGAAGACGTCTTCGACCGGCATCAGGAAGGTCTTGTCGGTGTCACGTTCCGGGGTCGGAATGTAGCTGTCGACTGCTGCCATGAGTTCGTTGATTTTTTCTACGTATTCCGCATCGCCTTCAAGCGCTTTCAGCGCCGAGCCGACAATAATCGGAATATCGTCGCCCGGGAAGTCGTAGCTCGAGAGCAGTTCGCGGACTTCCATTTCGACGAGTTCGATGAGTTCCGGATCGTCGACCATGTCGGCTTTGTTCAGGAATACAACCATCGCCGGTACACCGACTTGACGCGCGAGCAGGATGTGTTCACGGGTCTGCGGCATCGGGCCGTCAGCGGCCGATACGACGAGAATCGCTCCGTCCATCTGCGCAGCGCCGGTAATCATGTTCTTGACGTAGTCGGCGTGGCCCGGGCAGTCGACGTGGGCATAGTGACGGGTGTCGGTTTCGTATTCGACGTGCGAGGTGTTAATCGTAATCCCGCGTTCCCGTTCTTCCGGAGCTTTGTCGATTTGGCTGTAGTCTTGGAAGCTGGCTTGGCCTTTATCCGAGAGTACTTTCGTAATCGCTGCGGTCAGGGTCGTTTTGCCGTGGTCGACGTGACCGATGGTGCCGATGTTGACATGCGGCTTGTTTCGTTCAAAATGTGCTTTTGCCAT
>CAMCNU010000014.1 GCA_945876385.1 uncultured Veillonellaceae bacterium
TAAACGCCGAACCTACTTGGCCGGAGACGGCCCGGGAACATAGGTAGCCGCTGATTACATAGACGCCTCTGCATCAGCAGGGGCGTTTTTGTGTGGCATTTATAGGGCGCGGTGCAACGCGCACGGCATGCAGTTGCGTATGCCGTAACTTGCTTGCGGGAAGGCAAGCACCCCCACGTTAGCGGGGGGGGGGTTTTTATGTGTAGATATTTATGGGAGCGTAGCAACGGCAAATGCATAAGCGACCCGCAAATAATATATTCCACTACGATAACCACTCTACGGGGTGGTTTTGTATGCATGTGCGTTCCCTTATCGATAGCCAACGGTCTGACAGGAACGGTGTGCGGCGTGCAGTTCAATTCGGGTTGCAGGGGAAGCTTGGCGACGGGTGCGGTTAGGTATATACTGGGCATAGATGTAGATAAGGTGTCAATTGGCGCAAGGAGTCATTCCGAGAAGGAGGGATGCATATGGATAGGGATAATGATGCAGTGGCCGATGCGAATGCGGCGACCGTTCGGTACCATATGGGCTGGACGGATGCGCTGCGGATTTGTGTGACACAAAAGTACGCGACGTTTGGGGGAAGGGCGTCGCGGGCGGAGTTTTGGAAGTTTACTTGCTGGATGTGGCTGATTGGAAGTGTATTGAATGTGCTCTTGCCGATAGTGCCGATAGTGATGATGATAGCGTCGATGGTGTTTTCGGTGATATTCTTTTTGCCGTCGCTCGCTGTCACGGTCAGGAGGTTTCACGACATCGGCAAGAGCGGCTGGTGGGTGTTGCTGCCCGGGGCGGCGGGACTCATCTCCGGATGGATCATCTTTGTGGCGATGACATCGGACGGTGCGTCGGCGATTTGGTTGGGTGTCGCGGGGTTGGTCTACGTGGGCGTTGTTATTTTGTCTTGGTATTGGTGGTGCAAGCCCTCACAGCCGGGACCGAATCGTTACGGCGAGCAGCCGCCGGAAACGATAGCGGTACGCGGCGCGGTATGAGAGGAGGCGTGACATGAAAGCGTTATCGATTCATGCCGATAATGGCGTGGAGATTATGGCAGGACGCAAGACGGATGAGTTTCGCAGTTGGCAGACGGACTATCGCGGGGACCTGCTCATTTGCGCAAGTGTCAAACCGTGCGGGCCGGAGTATCTGCACGGCCATGCTATCGGGGTGGTGGAGCTTGCGGATATCGTTCGCGACGGTGCATATGATTTTGTCTGGAAACTGCGCCGCCCGCGGCTGATTAACCCGTTTCCCGTAAAGGGGAAGCTGCATCTCTACGAGGTAGACGAGCCGATTACGTATTGGGATTTCCGCGCGGCGGGGCCGGAGGCGGATACGGAGGCAGGACGGTATCGGCTGTGGGCACGGGCGCTTTTCGAGCGCGGGCTGATTCGTGCGTGGCGAGAGCTGTAGGTGCGGACGGTCGGCAAGGTGTACACGAGTGTACAGTGCTGCCTTGACGCGATGATAGATGGAGTTTACTTTTCGTGATGAATGGAGTATAATGGCAAGGTATCGACATAGCGAGGCGGATCGAATCTCCGACGATGGGCTTGGCTATGCTCAGTGAGAAAACAGGGAGGAATCAGTATGTTGACAGTGGAACAGAAACAGGCATTGATTGCCGAAAATCGTGTGCATGATAAGGACACGGGCTCGCCGGAAGTGCAGATTGCCATTTTGACGGCACGGATTAACTATCTGACGGAGCATTTGAAGGAACACAAGAAAGACCATCATTCCCGTCGCGGCCTGCTCAAGTTGGTCGGTCAGCGTCGCGGTCTGCTTGACTACCTGCGTCGCAAAGATATCGAACGGTATCGTGCGTTGCTGGTCAAACTGAATTTGCGCAAGTAAGCGAAAAAGGACGGTACGCCGTCCTTTTTTTGTTGGACAACCGACGGCATTGTTTGCATCGGCGTGGGGCGTTGGTGTATAATTACAACTAGGTATTAGTAGCTGGTGTTAAAAGAAGGGAGGTGCACAGATGAGGGTCGGACGTGAAGAGCGACAGCAGGAGCTGCTCGCGATGCTCACGCGTGAACCGTTTTTGACGGACGCGGAGTTGGCGGACAGGTTGGCGGTGTCGGTGGGAACCATTCGTTTGGATCGGCATGTGTTGCACATCCCCGAGGTGCGTCAGCGCATGCGGATGGCGGCGGGAGAGGTGGCCGACGATCCGGTGTTGCCGCTCGGCGAGGTGCTGGAGATGCGCCCTCGCAAGTCGGCGATATCGGTGTTGACGGTGACGCCGGCGCTGTTGCGCGGGGAGCGGTATGTCCCGGCGCAGGTGCTGTACGGCATTGCGGCCAAGTTGGCGGAAGCGGTGCTGGATTTGTCGGCGGGGTTGTGCGGCGTGGGCAATATCAAGTATAAAGCGCCGGTGGCCGCAGGAGATCGGCTGTTGATTAAATTGAGTGTCGTTCGGACACGAGCCAGCGAGAATTACGTGTGGGTCAAGATGGCACGGGAGTCGGCGGAGGTGTTTCGGACGAAGTTTATTATGAAGGCATGGGAAGAAGGTACATCGTGAGTGAACAAATCGCGATAGATGCAATGGGCGGCGATTATGCGCCGCGGGAGATTGTGCTCGGCGCGCTCGATGCGGTGCGACGGGACGGTATCGGCGTCGTCCTGGTGGGCGATGAAGCGCAGGTGCGGCCGCTGGTGGAGGCGGAAGGGATGTTGTCCCATCCATTGGTGACGATTCATCATGCGTCGCAGACGATCGACATGGACGAGCATCCGGCGATGGCGTTTCGCAAGAAGAAAGATGCGTCGGTATCGGTGTGCGCCCGCTTGGTCAAGGACGGTACCTGCGGCGCGATGATTGCACCGGGGTCGACGGGCGCGGCGGTGACGGTGGGGCTGTTCGGCTTGGGCCGGATACCGGGTATTCACCGGCCGGCGATTGCCTCGGCACTTCCGAATGAAAAAGGCGGCCTGACGCTGTTAATCGATGCGGGGGCGAGTACGCAGCCGGAGGTAAAGAATCTGCTCCAAAACGCGTTGCTCGGGCATTATTATGCCAAAGAGGTGTACGGTATCGCCCGGCCGCGGGTCGGATTGCTCAATGTCGGCACGGAAGCGACGAAGGGCAGTGCGCTGATTACGGAAACGTATGCGGCGATGCAGGCGCAGTCGCAGTATCATTTCGTCGGCAACGTGGAAGGCCGGGAAGTCTTGGGCGGCGATGTCGATGTCGTGGTGTGTGACGGATTTACGGGCAATGCGCTGCTCAAGTTCGGCGAAGGACTGGCACGGATGTTTTTTACACTGATGAAAGATGCCGTGATGACGGGCGGACTCCGCGCCAAATTGGGTGCGTGGCTGCTGCGGCCGGCACTGCGGGCGATGAAACGGCGGGTCGATTATAAAGAATACGGCGGCGCGATGTTGCTCGGTGTGAGCGGCGGTCTGGTGATTTGTCACGGGGCGTCGGATCGGCGGGCAATCGCCAATGCGACACGGCTTGCGGCGAAGATGACGGCATCGGGCGCGCATGAAAAGGTCCGTGCGGCGTTGGCCGCGGAGGCGGCGTCATGACGGGGGCTGCCTCGGTCGGCGCAGCGGTGACGGGGACGGGATTTTATGTCCCCGAGCGCATTTTGACCAATGCGGAATTAGAACAAATGGTGGACACCTCGGACGAATGGATTCGCACGCGGACGGGGATTTGTGAACGGCGTATTGCGCCGAAAGGGACGCGTACCGCGACCTTGGCGACGGCCGCGGGACGGCGGGCGTTGGCCTCGGCGGAGCTGGCGGCGGACGAGATCGATCTCATTATCGTCGCGACGTGTACGCCGGATACGCCGACACCGTCGACGGCCTGTGTCGTCCAGCAGGAGCTGGGCGCGACGCGGGCGGCGGCCTTTGATTTGGCGGCGGGGTGCAGCGGTTTTGTCTATGCGCTGGCGACGGCGGCGCAATTTATCCATGCGGGGGTCTATCGGCATGTCCTTGTCATCGGGGCGGAAGTGCTTAGTCGTGTGGTGAATTGGCACGATCGTAATACTTGCGTGCTGTTCGGTGACGGCGCGGGCGCGGCGGTGGTCAGTGCCGCGGCGGCCGACGGCGTGCGCGGTATCGAACTCGGTGCGGACGGATCGGGTGCCGGCGTGCTGGGGATTTTCGGCGGGTCATACATGCCCCATGCGGGGCTCGACGCGCAGGCGGACGGCCCGCAGATTTATATGGAAGGACAGGAAGTATTCAAATTTGCTACGCGGATTTGCGCGACGGCGGCAGAGCGGTCGCTTGCTGCGGCCGGTGTACCGCCGGAACGGCTCGGACTTTTGATTCCGCATCAGGCCAATTGGCGGATTATTCATGCGGCGGCCAAACGCCTGCATTTGCGTGACGAACAGGTATTTGTCGATGTCGACCGGTACGGCAATACCTCGGGCGCATCGGTCGGGATTGCGCTGGCGGAGGCCGCGGCGGCGGGACGTATCGCCGCCGGTGATGCGGTCGTGCTGGTCGGATTCGGCGCGGGTCTGACGTGGGCCGCGGTCACGCTGATTTGGCAGGGAGGAACGAAATGAGAGAATGGATTACGAGTTTACTCGGCATCCGCTATCCCGTGATTCAAGGCGGGATGGCATGGTTGGGTACATGGGAATTGGCGTCGGCGGTATCGGAAGCGGGCGGACTGGGTGTCATCGGTGCGGGCAATATGCCGGGCGAGGCACTGCGTGAGCAGATTCGGCAGATGAAAGCGCATACCGATCGGCCGTTCGGAGTCAACCTGATGCTGCGTTCGCCCTTTGTCGACGAATGCGTGGCGGCGGTCTGCGAGGAGCGCGTACCGGTGATTACGACCGGCGCGGGCAATCCGGGGAAATATATGGCCGATTTTCACGCCTCGGGCGCCAAGGTCATTCCCGTGGTTTCGTCGGTCGCGTTGGCGCTTAGGTTGGCACGGGCGGGCATTGATGCGGTCATCGCCGAAGGCGGTGAAAGCGGCGGTCACGTCGGCAAGATGGCGACCTTGCCGCTGATTCCGCAGGCGGTGGACGCACTCGATGTACCGGTCATCGCCGCGGGCGGTATCGCCGACGGACGCGGCGTGGCGGCGGCGTTGGCGCTCGGTGCGTCGGGCGTGCAGATGGGGACGCGTTTTGTCATGAGTACGGAATGCATCGCGCATCCCGCGTACAAGGAAGCCATCCGCAAGGCGCATGACCGCTCGACCGTAGTGACCGGCATGACGACGGGCCATCCCGTCCGCGTCATCGCCAACGCGCTCTCGCGCGAATATGAAAAAATGGAAGCCGCGGGCGCGCCCGTGTCCGAAATCGAAGGCTTGGGTGCCGGCGCTCTGCGCAAGGCGGCCATCGAGGGTGATGTCAAGTACGGCTCGGTCATGGCGGGGCAAATCGCCGGATTGGTGAACGATATCAAACCGTGTGCAGACATTATTGCGGATATTATGGAAGATACTCGTCGGGTCTTGGCGGACCTGCAAGGGGTGACACTATGAAGACAGCATTTGTATTTCCGGGACAGGGTTCACAGCAAGTCGGGATGATGCGGGATTTGTACGAGGCGCATGCCTCCGTGCGGGAGCGTTTTGCGGCGGCGGACGACGCCCTCGGGTTTTCCCTTTCAACGCTGATTTTTGAAGGGCCGGAGAGTGAGCTGGTCAAGACGGAATTCACCCAGCCGGCGATTTTGACGGCCAGTGTCGCCGCCTATGACCTCGTCGCGGCGGCAGGCGAACGGGCGGACTTTATGGCAGGCCACAGTCTGGGCGAATACTCCGCGCTGGTGGCCGCCGGCGCGATGGACTTTACCGACGCGGTGCGGGCCGTGCATTTGCGCGGGCGGTTCATGCAAGAAGCGGTGCCGCTCGGCGAAGGCGCGATGGCGGCGGTCATCCGCTTGGATCGGGACGATATCATCGCGATTTGTCGGGAGGTCTCGGCGGAAATCGGCGCCGTGCAGGCGGTCAATTTCAATTGTCCGGGGCAGGTCGTCATCGCCGGCAAAGCCGATGCGGTGGCAGAAGCGGGCGAGCGGATGAAGCGCGCCGGCGCGGGACGCATCGTACCGCTGGCCGTGAGCGCGCCCTTCCACAGCACGCTGATGGAGCCCGCGGCACAGCGACTCAAGGCGGTACTCGACGACATCGAAATCCGGCCGCCGCAGGTAGCGGTGATTGCCAATGTACATGCCCGTCCCGTGACGACGGCGCAGGACGTGCGCGACGCCTTGGTCGAGCAGGCGGCGCATCCCGTACTGTGGGAAGACTCCGTGCAGTATATGCGTGCGCAGGGGCTGACGCGACAGGTGGAAATCGGGCCGGGCAGCGTACTGACCGGATTCATGCGCAAGATTGACCGGCGCATGGAGATGTACCATGTAGAAGATGAGGCCACATTGACAGACACATTGGCCAAGCTGAAAGGAGCGGCACGATGAGCAAAACAGCAATTGTAACGGGAGGATCCCGCGGATTGGGGCGGGCGATTGCCTTGGCGTTGGCCGAGGACGGCTATGATATTGTCATCAATTACGCCGGCAACGCCGCCGCCGCGGAAGACACCAAGGCAGCGGTAGAAGCACACGGCGTGAAGGCACTGACGGTGCAGGGGGATGTCTCGGACAAAGCGGCCGTCGAGGCGCTCGTCCAAACGACTGTCGATACGTTCGGGGGCGTGGACGTACTCGTCAACAACGCGGGTATCGTCCGTGACCGACTGATGCGCCGGATGAAGGAAGAAGACTGGGACGCGGTGCTCAATACCAACCTCAAGGGCGTATTCCTGATGACGCAGGCCGTCTCGCCGTACATGCTCAAAGCGCGGCGCGGGGCGATTGTCAATATCAGCTCGATTGTCGGTGAAATCGGCAACCTCGGGCAGTCAAACTATGCGGCGGCCAAAGCGGGTGTCATCGGTCTCACCAAAGCGTCGGCCAAAGAATTTGCCGCGCGCGGCGTCCGCGTCAATGCGGTCGCGCCGGGATTTATCGAAACCGATATGACGGCGGTGCTGTCGGATGCGGTCAAAGAGCAGCTGGTGGCGGGTATTCCGCTCGGTCATATGGGGGCACCGGAAGATATCGCGGAAGCGGTGCGCTACCTGGTCTCCGATCGGGCCGGATTCGTGACCGGTGCGGTGCTCGACGTCAACGGCGGCATGGCGATGTAGGTCGGCTCTGCGGTCATTGAAATGGCCGGGGAGATGTAATATAATAGACAAAATATGAAAGGTGGTGAAACGGATGAGCACATTTGATAAAGTAAAAGCAATCGTAGTCGAACAGTTGGGTGTCGATGAAGCGGACGTCAATATTGATTCGACTTTCATCGACGACTTGGGCGCGGATTCTTTGGACATCGTCGAATTGATTATGGCGTTTGAAGAAGAATTTGAAATCGAAATTCCGGATGACGTGGCGGAAAAAATCAAAACCGTACGCGATACAGTGGAATACATCGACAAAGCAATCGCCTAAGCGCGGCCGATACCGGGGGGCAGGGCCTCCCGGTTTTATCATAGGAGGAATCTATGCAATTACCGACACTCAATATCGGCAAATTACACGCGAAGTTACCCTTCGTGCAAGGCGGGATGGCGATTCGGCTGTCGCTTTCCAAGTTGGCGGGCGCGGTCGCGCGGGAAGGCGGCATCGGTCTGATTGCCGCGACGGCGTTGCCGCTCGACGAATTGCGGCGGGAGATTCGCGCCGCCCGCAAGTTGGCACCGGAAGGGATTATCGGGATAAATATCATGGTGGCGGCGAGCTCGTTTGCCGAAACGGTCAAGACCGCCATTGAAGAAAAAATCGATTTGGTCGTTGCGGGCGCGGGATTTTCCCGTGACGTGTTCGACTGGTGCAAGGAGGCGGCGACCGAGTTTGTACCGATCGTATCGTCGGCAAAACTGGCGCGCATCGCCGAACGGCTGGGCGCGTCGGCGGTCATCGTCGAAGGCGCGGAAGCGGGCGGTCATCTGGGGACGTCGCGCTCGGTAAAAGACATCGTGCCGGAAGTCTTGGCAGCGGTGAAAATTCCCGTCATCGGGGCCGGTGCGATTGTCAATGGCTATGATGTCGCGGCGATGCTGCGCCTCGGCGCGGCCGGCGTCCAAATCGGCAGCCGTTTTGCCGCCAGTACCGAGTCGGCGGCGTCGGACGTGATGAAAGAGGCCTATGTCCGTGCGAGCAAGCCGGAGGATATCATCATTATCCAAAGCACGGTGGGATTGCCGGCGCAGGCGATACGGACGCCGTTTTCCGAGGCGATTTTGCAGGATACCGTGCCGCGGCCGACGGTCTGCACGAATTGTCTGAAGCATTGTACGCGCCGGTTTTGTCTGAGCCAGGCACTGATCCGCGCCCAGCAGGGTGACGGAGAGACGGGGCTCATCTTTGCCGGGTCGAATATGCTGCGTATCCCGTCGATTTTGCCGGTCAAGGATATCGTGGCGAAGATGGTGACGGAAGCACAGGCGGTGCGGTCGTACTTGCCGTGGCGCGAGCTCTTGCCGCAGGTGCCGCGTTGGACGGGCAAATTGCGCAGTATGCCGATTCGGCAGATTGCGGTCGAGCGGGTGGCGTTGACGTGGGAAGATACGTGCAGCGCCTTGGCCGACACACGCGCGGAGCTGGCGGACAAACGGGCGGAAATCCGCGAAAAACGCCGCGGATTGGTCGCCAAACGAGCCGCCGTATGGAAACGGGTGCATGCCCGTATCGGCGCATGGAAACAGGCAATGGTGAAGGGCGAAGAACCGCTCGGGACGATAGGATGAGGTGAGAGGATGAAGCAACGACGAATAGCAGTAACGGGCATCGGTCTGGTGACGCCGCTGGGATTGGATACGGCGTCCACATGGGAGGCACTCTTGGCAGGGACATCGGGTATCGGTCCGATTACGGCGTTTGATGCGAGTGACTATGCCGTCAAGATTGCCGGCGAAGTCAAGGGATTTGACGCGGCGGCGCATTTTGATCGTAAAGAAGCCCGTCATATCGACCGCTTTGCCCAGTTTGCCGTCGTCGCCGCGCGGCAGGCGGTGGCCGATGCGGGCTTGGATATGGCGGCGGAAGACCACGATCGGATCGGGACGGTGGTCGGGACGGGGATCGGCGGGATACTGACGACGGGGGAACTGTACCGGCAGCTGTATGACCGCGGTCCGTCGCGGATGAGTCCGTTTGCGATTCCGAAGATGATTGCCAACATGGCGGGCGGTCAGGTGTCGATTGACTTGGATTTGCGCGGGCCGGTCTTGACCGATGTCACCGCGTGTGCGTCCGGTACGAATGCGGTCGGCGATGCGATGCGTTTCATCCGGGACGGCGATGCGGATATCATGGTCGCGGGCGGTACGGAGGCGGCCATCGACGGAATGCCGATGGCGGGATTCGCCGCGATGAAAGCGTTGTGTGCGTCGCACAACGACGACCCCGAGGGCGCGTCGCGTCCGTTTGATGCGACCCGTGACGGGTTTGTCATGGGCGAAGGTGCCGGGATGCTCGTCCTGGAAGAATGGGAACATGCGGTGGCACGCGGAGCGCGGATTTATGCGGAGTTTTGCGGCTACGGTACCAACGGCGACGCGTATCACATCACCGCACCGGCACCGGAAGGACGGCAGGCGAAACGCTGTATGGAGCGTGCGCTGGCCGATGCCGGCATGACGGCGGACGAGATTGATTATATCAATGCGCACGGCACCTCGACCGCGCTCAACGACAAAAACGAAACGATGGCGATTAAGAGCCTGTTCGGTCCGCGGGCCTATGCACTCGCCGTCAACTCGACGAAATCGATGACGGGACACCTGCTGGGAGCGGCCGGCGCAGTGGAAGCGGCGGTATTGGCACTCTCACTGGCACAAGGACGCGTCCATCCGACGCGGAATCTGACGACGCCCGATCCGGATTGCGATTTGGATTATGTGACGGACGGCGCACGCAGTTTGCCCTTGCGGGCGGGTATGTCCAATTCGTTCGGTTTCGGCGGTCAAAATGCCGTCATCGTGATGCGGCGCGCCGTGCAGGAGTGATGATGTCCAAGCAGGAAAAACGGCTGGCAAGGGTGCGTGCCTTTGCCGCCGAACAGGGCATACCCGTGCATAATGTGCACCTGCTGAATCGGGCGCTCACGCATACGTCCTATGCCAACGAGCACCGTGAAGAGCATGTGCACGATAATGAACGGCTGGAATTCTTGGGGGATGCGGTACTTGATTTGGTCATCGGCGAGTACCTGTTCCTCAAGTATCCGGAATGGACCGAGGGAGAGCTCACCCGCGCCAAAGCGAGTGTCGTCTGCGAGAGTGCGCTGGCGCCGCGGTCGGAGTACTTTCACGTCGGTGAGTACTTGCTGCTGGGACGCGGAGAAGAGCAGACCGGCGGGCGGACGCGCGCGTCGATTTTGGCGGATGCGTTTGAGGCGATTGTCGGGGCGATTTACATCGATAATTCCTACGAGCAGGCGGCGGCGTTTATCCTGACGCACCTGAACGTGTACTTGGAGCAAATCGAGTCGGGCGACTGTGCGCACGATTATAAGACGGATTTGCAGGAATGGGTACAGCGGCAGGGCGAGGCGGAAATCCGCTACCAGTTGGAGCACGATGAAGGCCCCGACCACGACAAGACATTTTATATGGGCGTCTATATCAACGGCACCCGCTACGGTACGGGCACGGGCAAAAGTAAAAAAGAAGCGGCGCAGCAGGCGGCACGGGAAGCCATGACAGCGCTGACGGAGCAAGCGCGATGAACATCGCGCTTCTTTACTATGCGTAACGCGATTATTCCGCTCTTCATTCCGCATGACGGTTGCCCGTACCGATGCACGTTTTGCAATCAATGGCGGATTACGGGGACGCAAACGGGCGTGACACCTGCGCAGGTGGCCGAGACGATTGCGGCGTATCGCAGGTCGACGACGCGACCGTATCGCTGGGAAGTCGCCTTTTACGGCGGGAGCTTTACGGCGCTCGCACCGGCCCGTATGCGCGCCCTCTTGGCGCCGGCGACGGCGGCGTGGCAAGCGGGCGAGATTGATTCAATTCGGATTTCGACACGGCCGGATGCGATTACGGAGGAGATTGCCGCGGAATTGTATACGGCCGGCGTGCGGACGGTGGAGCTGGGCGTACAGAGTATGGATGATACCGTGCTGCGTCTGGCCAAGCGCGGTCACACGGCGACGGATGTCGAGCGGGCGGTGCCGATTTTGCGTGCGCATGAGATGGCGGTCGGGGTGCAACTCTTGCCGGGACTCATGGGAGAGACACGGCGGACGTTGGCACGGACGGTGCGGCGGGCGGCGGCGCTGCAGCCGGATTTTGCGCGGATTTATCCCGTCCTTGTGATGGCCGATACGGAGCTGGCGGCGGACTATCTGCGCGGGCGGTATCAGCCGCTGTCCATGCAGACCGCCGTCTGTATCGCGGCGTGGTGGCGCTCGTACTTGCAGGCGCGCGGGATTGCCGTCATTCGCATGGGCCTGCAGGCGACTGCGGCGCTGGACGCCGGTGACGGATTGCTGGCAGGTCCCTATCATCCCGCCTTCGGGGAACTGGTCATCAGTCGTCTCTACGGACAGCAGCTGCGGCATGCGCTGCGGCGGACGACGGGCGCGGTGACGGTCGTGTTGTCGCCGCGTGACGCGAGCAAGGTCTACGGCCTCGGCGGACGGCAACGCCGGGAGTTGGGCGCGCTCTGTCCGGACGGCGTGACCTGGCGCATCGATACGGCGCAGCCGCAGGGACGGCTGCGGTTGTACGATGCGGGCGGTGTACGGGAGATTATCGCAGAGCGGGCAGTGAAGCGAGGCGACTAGGGGGCAAGGCGGCGGCTATGATATAATAAGTACGAATTCTATCGATACAGGAGTGTGAAACGCATGAACGAACCGCCGGCACAACGCATCGGCCGCATCGGTAAAATCGTCGCCGCCGTCGTCGCGACAGCGGCATTGCTCGGCGTGCTTTGGCTGGGCTGGGGGACGAACCCTTGGGGCGTCTCGCAACCGGTGTCCGTGCGGATTGCCAAAGATATGACCGGCCGACAAATCGCCGACGAGCTCGTCGCACGCGGTGTCATTCACCACGCGGGCGTGTTTCGTGCGGCGTTGTTGCTCAGCGGTGCGGGACGGGAGTTGCAGGAAGGCACGTACCGCCTGCATACGAATATGTCTCCGATGGCGGCGATTGCAGAATTAAAGACCGGCAAAGAAGAAGGCGTCCGCGTCGTCATCCCCGAAGGGTTCACCGTGCGGCAGACGGCGCGGGCGCTTGCGGCGGCCAAGATTACGACGGAAGCGGAGTTTTTGGCGGCGGCGCAGGCGGCGGACTTGCCGGCGGACATGCGCAGCAGTGTACCGACCGACTTTGCGGCGGAGGGATTTATCTTTCCCGATACGTGCGAATTTGTCGTGCCGACACCGGCGGCGGAGATTGTGCGGCGTATGCAGGATGAACTCAGCGCGCGTCTGACACCCGAGCGGCGGGCACAAATCGCCGCAGCCGGCTACTCGGTGCATGAGTTCATCACCTTGGCCTCGCTGGTGGAAAAGGAAGCCAAGTTTCCCGAAGATCGGCCGCTGATTGCGGCGGTATTCCGCAAACGCCTGGCCATCGGGATGCCGCTCCAGTCTTGCGCGAGCATTCAGTATATCTTGGGCGAGCCGAAACCGCTGCTCTCGATTGCGGACACGCAGATACCGTCCGCGTACAATACGTACCTGCACCCGGGCTTGCCCCCGGGACCGATTGCCGCGCCGGGGCTGGCGGCCATGGACGCAGTCCTGCAGGCGCCGCCGACGGAGTATTTGTACTTTGTGGCGGATGCCGAAGGACACCACCACTTTGCGACAACCTATGAAGAACACGAAGCCAATATCCGGCGGGTGACGGCCGATGCCGCATCCTGACGACGACACGCGTGCACTGCGGCGGCGGGCGGAAGCGCAGCATATCCCGCTCCTGCGGGCGGAAGAGGAGCGCGCATTTACGGCGGCAGTCAAGGCGGCCCGCCCGCGGCGCATTCTGGAAATCGGGACGGGCATCGGCTATTCGGCCCGGCTCATGGCGCAATGTGCGCCGGAGGCGACGATTGTCACGATGGAGTCGCTCGCCGCACGCTACGCCGACGCACGGCGCAATCTCGCGCCGCTGGGGGCGCGGGTGCGGCTGTTGTTCGGAGAGGCGGAGGACATCCTGCCCTGCCTGACGGACACCTTTGATTTGTTGTACTTGGACGGGCCGAAAGGGCATTACCTGGCACATCTGCAGATGATAGAGCCGCGCCTGACCGCAGACGCGACCGTCATCGCGGACAATGTCCTCTTTCGCGGCTACGTGGAAGGACGCGTGCCGGTGCCGCGCCGCATGCGGACGATAGCGGTGCGCATGCGTGAGTATTTGGCGTACGTCGGCGATGCCCGACGCTATGCGACGACCATCGACCGGACGGGCGACGGGCTCGCCGTGTCGAAACGGAAAGGAACGAGATGAAGAAGTTGGAATTAATGGCGCCGGCGGGCAATTCGGAGAAATTGCGGTTTGCCTTGGAATACGGCGCCGATGCAGTCTATTTGGGCGGAAAAGCCTTCGGTCTCAGGGCCTACGGGGGCAATTTCGATGAAACGGAAATGAAAGCGGCACTGGCCTATGCGCACGAACGCGGGAAAAAGATTTATGTCACGGTCAATATCATCCCGCACAATGCGGACTTGCCCGATTTGCCCGAGTATGTGCGGAGCCTGCGCGATTGGGGCGTCGATGCGATTATCGTCGCGGACGCGGGGATTTTTTCGCTGGCGCGCAAGGTGGCGCCCGATTTGCCGATTCATATTTCCACGCAGGCCAACACGACGAACTGGGCGGCGGCGCAATTTTGGCGCGATTTGGGTGCGGAGCGGATCGTCTTGGCGCGGGAAGTGTCGCTCGACGATACTCGCGAGATATACGAACGCACGGGCATCGAGCTGGAGAGCTTCGTCCACGGAGCGATGTGTATTTCCTACTCGGGGCGGTGCCTGCTGAGTAATTATTTTTCCGAAACACGCGACTCCAACCGCGGCCAATGCATCCAGGCCTGCCGCTACAAGTATCGTGTCGTCGAAGAAGAACGTCCGGGTGAATATTTTCCCGTCGAAGAAGACGAACGGGGCACATATATTTTCAACTCCAAAGATTTGTGCATGCTGCCGTTCATCCCGCAGATGGCGCAAGCGGGGATTACCAGTTTCAAGGTGGAAGGCCGCATGAAGAGCGCGCACTATGTCGCGACTGTCACGGGGGTCTATCGGCAAGCGCTCGACGCCTACCTGCGCGAGGGTGATGACTATTACGTCCGCCCCGAATGGTACGCCGAACTGGAGAAAATCTCGCATCGGCCGTACACGACGGGATTTGCCGTCGGTCGCCCCAGCGAGAACGACCAGATTTACGCTTCCTCGTCCAACACGCAAAGCCACGACTTCATCGGCTTGGTACTCGGCTATGACGCGCGGACGGGCGAGGCGCTCATCGAACAGCGCAATCATTTTGCCGTGGGCGAGACGGTCGAATTTCGCACGCCGGAAGGGGAGGTCATCACGCATCGAATCGACCGCATGACCGATGCCGACGGCCATGAGATTACGCGTGCGCCGCATGCGCGCATGCAGGTGCGGATGCCCGTCGCCCGTGCGCTCAGCGTGCACAGCCTGATGCGAAGGGAGATTGCCGCGCATGACTGAAGCCGACGTCTACCTGCAGCTCGCTCCGAAAGACCTCAACTACCTCGTACGGATATTGGAAGGCTACGAACACCTCGGTGTCGTGACCACCGTGAGCCGCGCGGACGGCATCGTCAAAGTCCGCTCCACGGCCGATACCGCGCCGCTGGTACGGGAGATTGCGGCGAGTCTGCCGATTGCACTGAAATTATTGCCGGGCCGACAGGAAAAATCTTGATTTTTATTTGGTAAAAAGCAGGTAGGTGTGATATACTGTATAAGTCAACAAGAGATGGCGAGATAGCAAAATCCCCTTGACAGCGGCGGCGGTGTTCGTTATAATAGTCTTTGTTACGGCACGCTGGCGTAGCTCAATCGGTAGAGCAACTGATTTGTAATCAGTAGGTTGTGGGTTCAAGTCCTATCGCCAGCTCCAGTGACACATGGAGGGATTCCCGAGCGGCCAAAGGGAGCAGACTGTAAATCTGCCGGTTTTCACCTTCGAAGGTTCGAATCCTTCTCCCTCCACCATTTGACATCGCGGGGTGGAGCAGTTGGTAGCTCGTCGGGCTCATAACCCGAAGGTCGTAGGTTCAAGTCCTACCCCCGCAACCAATGTATATAACGGTATGGTATCACCGACGGATAGGCTGGTGTAGCTCAGTCGGTAGAGCGTATCCTTGGTAAGGATAAGGTCACCGGTTCAATCCCGGTCATCAGCTCCAGTACGGCGGCGTAGCTCAGTTGGCTAGAGCATGCGGTTCATACCCGCAGTGTCCGGGGTTCAAATCCCTGCGCCGCCACCACTTTACCCCCTACGGACAGGGGCTTTTTTATTGCCGTCATCATTTTACTTGTGATTATCGGCTTGCAGTGGTATGATAAGTACGATAAAATAATCATAAGATGCACCTATTTTATTCAAGGAGGAATCGTTTCACATGGCAAAAGCACATTTTGAACGAAACAAGCCGCATGTCAACATCGGCACCATCGGTCACGTCGACCACGGCAAAACGACCCTGACCGCAGCGATTACGAAAGTACTCTCGGATAAAGGCCAAGCCAGCTTCCAAGACTACAGCCAAATCGACAAAGCTCCGGAAGAACGGGAACGCGGGATTACGATTAACACCTCGCACGTCGAATACGAAACCGACACCCGTCACTATGCCCACGTCGACTGCCCGGGCCACGCCGACTACGTCAAGAACATGATTACCGGCGCTGCGCAGATGGACGGAGCGATTCTCGTCGTATCGGCCGCTGACGGCCCGATGCCGCAGACCCGTGAACACATCCTGCTCGCGCGTCAAGTCGGTGTACCGGCGATGGTTGTATTCCTGAACAAAGCCGACATGGTCGACGATCCGGAACTCATCGAACTCGTCGAAATGGAAGTCCGCGAACTGCTCTCGAGCTACGACTTCCCGGGCGACGATATTCCGATTATTGTCGGCTCGGCGCTGAAAGCGCTTGAAGGCGATGCGGAATACGTAGAAAAAATCAACGAACTCATGGCAGCAGTCGACAGCTACATTCCGACCCCGGAACGTGACACCGACAAGACCTTCCTGATGCCGGTCGAAGACGTCTTCACGATTACCGGCCGCGGCACCGTTGCGACGGGCCGTGTCGAACGCGGACACATCAAAGTCGGCGACAACGTGGAAATCGTCGGCATGCAGGAAAAAGCGACCTCGACAGTCGTGACGGGCGTAGAAATGTTCCGCAAGATTCTCGACGAAGCGGTTGCCGGCGACAACATCGGCGCGCTGCTCCGCGGTGTTGAACGCAAAGACATCGAACGCGGTCAAGTTCTCGCACAGCCGAGCACAATCAAACCGCACACGAAATTCTCGGCGGAAGTCTATGTCCTGACGAAAGAAGAAGGCGGCCGTCATACTCCGTTCTTCAACGGCTACCGTCCGCAATTTTACTTCCGTACGACGGACGTAACGGGCAACATCTCGCTGCCGGAAGGTACGGAAATGTGCATGCCGGGCGACAACGTCACGATGAACATCGAACTGATTACCCCGATTGCGATGGAAGAAGGTCTGCGCTTTGCGATTCGCGAAGGCGGCCACACCGTCGGCGCGGGCGTTGTCACGAAGATTGAAGCGTAAGAGATAGAGTAACAAAAACACACACTTGCATGAGCAAGTGTGTGTTTTTGTGTGCGGATATATCGTGTTATGAGTCCGGTTTGCCCAAAATCACTATTCGTTGGGTTGATTTCGGGCGATACTGATGATGACGCACTGACAATACATTTTAATTTGATATAATAAAGATATACTATCATGAGTGAGGAGCAATGCATGGAGCAACAGGAAACCATTATTAAGTCAAAACGCCGCGTCAAGAAACACGGGGAAGTCTTTACCCCGCGCAGGATTGTGCGACAAATGCTTGATGCGCCGGAATGGGACGGTGCGCTCATGGACAATACCAAACGATTGCTCGAGCCGTCAGCGGGAGAGGGAAATTTTTTGGTAGAAATACTGAAAGACCGATTGGACAAGATTCGCATCGCCTGCGGTGACAATGTGACCAAGTATGAAAACCAGGCACTGCTGGCACTCAGCACGATGTACGGCATTGAGCTTTTGGAAGATAATGCGCAAAAATGCGTCTTGAATGTGTACCATGCGTTTTATCAGGACTATGCCGACTGGGTGGCGCATCAAAACCGGCAGCTGTCTATCACGACGCAACTCGCAAGCACGAAGGCGGCAGGTGACCCTTCGGAGACGGAAGGGGGACGGTTGCGGCGGCGCAAGTGGTACTGCCGGAAAAAAATCATTGACAGTGCGATGACGATTGTGGCCGCCAATATCATGCAAGGGGATTTTTTGACAGGGCGACGTGCCGACGGCACACCGCTGCTATTGACCGAGTGGCGTGTGGCGGGAGACAGCACACGCACGACCGTCTATGTCATTCCGACGGAATGGACATGGGACGAATGGGAACAGGATGCGGATGTACCGGCAGGGAGGGTATATACCGGCAGGCGGATACGTCCCGCGCATTTACAGATGTCGTTGTTTGCCGAAGAAGAGGAAGAATCAACCATCAGTCGGCGATATATCAAAACTGCGATTGAGAATGTATGTGACGAAGAACAAGAGGAGGAGTACGTACATGATGCGGACGGAGCAGGTACAGCGGACCCCGTATGAACCGTTAAAACGGAAACTATATGCCTATCGGGTGACCGACTCGAATATTCACGAGGGGCTATTCAAAATCGGCCATACCGACCGCAGTGTGGCCAAGAGGATTCACGAGCAAGTCGGTACAGCGGGATTGAATGCGGATTTGGTCCTGCAAGTCCCGGCTCATCATACGGACGGCCGCGGATTTACCGATAAAGATTTTCATCGCTTTTTGATTCGCAAAGGCATTCGTCAAGTCAATTTGAATAACTCGGCGGCGGAATGGTTTGCGTTTGATGACGACGTCACAAAACTCAAGGAATATCTGGATGAGTTTATCGTCCGTTCCCCCACGAAGGTACAGGGCACGGAAGAAGAACACAGCGGCTATGTATTGCGTGACGAACAAGAGGCCGCCGTGGCGAAGACCTTGCAGTACATGACGACGCACAGCGATGCCGAGTTTTTATGGAATGCCAAACCGCGGTTCGGCAAGACGCTCAGTTCCTATGACTTGGTGCGCCGGCTCAAGGCATACAAGCGCGAGCAGGGCGACATGACGGCGATGAACGTACTGATTGTCACGAATCGCCCGGCGATTGCCAACTCATGGTATGAGGATTTTGTGAAATTTATCAGCTGGCGAGAGGAAGACTTGCGTTTTGTGTCCGAGACATCGGCGTTGGAGGGAACAGAAGCATTGACGCGAGACGCGTTTGTCGAGTTGGCGCAGAAGAATACGGCCAAGGTATATGGCTGTATCGCGTTTGTTTCCTTGCAAGATTTGAAAGGTGCACGGTTGGCCGGCGGCCAATATGACAAACTGCAATGGATATGGGGACTGTCATGGAATCTCATGATTATTGACGAGTCGCACGAAGGGATTGCCACCGACAAGACGGAGAAGGCATTTGCGCATATCCGCAGAAACGCGACCTTGCACTTATCGGGCACCCCGTTCAAGGCATTGGCACGCGGGCAGTTTACCGAGGAGCAGATTTACAACTGGACCTACATGGACGAGCAGGAAATGAAGGCGTCCTGGGAGCAGCGGGAAAAGGGGATTCCGACGCCCGTCAGCCCCTACGCGGACCTGCCGACCTTGCATATGTTTACCTATCGTATGGGAGATGCCGTCGTCGAGAAACTGAAGAAAGGCACCAAAATCGGCGAAAAAAACGTAGACTATGCCTTTTATTTGAATGAGTTTTTTGCGACCGACAAAAAAGGACGCTTTATCCATGAAGAGGATGTCCGGCAGTTTTTGGACAACTTGCATCAGAGGCACTATCCGTTTTCCGCCGGCAAGCATCGTGACCAACTGGCGCATACGTTTTGGCTGTTGCAGCGGGTCGATTCCGCCAAAGCATTGGCCAAAATGCTGCGCGAGCATCCGTTCTTTCGTGATTACTATGTCGTGATTGCCGCCGGTGACGGACAGGACTTGCGGGCGGACAATCGTGAAGGGGAAGTCGGCCGCTGGGACGGCTGGAGCGAGCCGGCACTTGACCGCGTACGGCGTGCGATTGCCGATCATGACAAGACCATTACCCTGTCGGTCGGCCAACTGACGACCGGCGTGACCGTGCCGGAATGGACAGCCGTCCTGATGCTCAGCGACATCGAATCGCCGGAACGCTACTTCCAAGCGGCCTTCCGTGCCCAAAATCCGTACCGGTATTTTGACGAGGCGACCGATACCGTCTATAAGAAGGAACGCGCCTATGTATTTGACTTTGCACCGGAGCGTACCCTGCGACTGGTCGAGACGATGGCGACGAAACTCATCAGCGGCGCCGATACCGTCGCGACAGCCGAGCGCAAAGAGTACATCCGTCGCCTGCTGAACTATTTCCCCGTCATCGGTGAAGATGAAGACGGTGAGCTGGGCGAATTCAGCGTCGAGGATGTCATGACCGTACCGCTCCGCAACATCGCGCGCAATGTCGTCGAAAGAGGGTTTTTGTCGAACGAGCTGTTTACCGATATCGACCGCGTCATCGGTGCGCCGCAACGGATTCTGGATATTTTGAGCAAATTGTCGCCCGATAAAAATAATAAACGGCAAAAGCCTCGTACGTTGGAAGTGCCCGACAGCTTGGTAGAAGAGGCGACGGGAGCGGATATCGACATCCCGCGGGACACGGAGCCAAGCCCGCTCGGCGAAGGTATCTGGCTCAATATCCCCGTAGATGACGATGCCGATGCGCAGCGGCGGTGGCTGGAGGCCGCGAAAAAACAGCAGCACGAGTACGTCAAAACCGTCGTGGATACGGTCGATCTGACGCCGGTACAGGAGAAATACGACCTGACGACCAAAGAAGTCGCACACGTAAAACAACAAGTCGTCAAACGGGCGGCCAAGGCACTGGTCACGCATGACAAGGCGCATTGGCAGACCATCCGGGATATCACCGAGAGCTATGACCGCAAGTTTGATGAGATACAGACAGCGACCGCGCGGGAGCAAGCCGAGGCGAGCAAGCAAGCCGAGATAGACGCCGAACGGCAACGCTACGAAACGTCGCAGCAAGAAACGCTGGAGCGGGAGATTCGCAATGCCGACCGGATTGCCCAGGAGATGCGCCGCCGTGAAAAAGAAAAAGACGTGCGCGACCACTTGCGCGGATTCAGTTGTTCGATACCGATGTTTCTCATGGCGTACGGCGACCGCCGGACGACACTGGCCAACTATGACACCATCGTCGATCCGCAGGACTTTGCGGAAGTGACCGGCATCACCGTCGAGGAATTTCGTCTCTTGCGAGACGGCTGTATCTATCTCGATGACGAGGGGCAGGAACAGCGCACGGGCGGGTATTTGAATGCGGAAGTCTTCAATGCATCCGTGCAACTCTTTTTGGACAAAAAAGAAGCCCTCGCCGACTATATGGCGGACGGGCAGACGGAGGATATCTTTGACTATATCCCCCAACAGCAAGAAAACCGCGTCTTTACGCCGCGCGCCGTCGTCGAGCGCATGCTGGACGAACTCGAACGCGAAAATCCGGGCATCTTCGGCCGCAAGACGCTGCGTTATGCCGACCTCTACGTCAAGAGCGGGATGTTTTTGGCGGGACTGGTCAAGCGCTTGTATCGCGGCCTGCGTCGTGCGATCCCCGATGAGCGCCGGCGGCTGGAGTGGATACTCACGCATCAGATTTATGCCGTCGCGCCGACCGAGACCTTGCGACGCGTTGCGGCCAACTACGTCTACGGCGCCTTTGATGACCGCGCCAAGGCGCAAATCAAATGCTGCGACTTCAGCAAACTGTCCTATGCGGACGGCCCGTGGTCGGCGGCGATCAAAGCGGAATGGAGACATATCATGAAATTTGACATCATCATCGGCAACCCGCCGTATCAGGAAGTCACGGAAGACGGCAATCCGAACTTCGGTAAGCCGCTGTATCATCTCTTTATCGATAAAGCCTACGCGACGGCCGACAGAGTGATGCTGATTCATCCCTCGCGCTTCTTGTTTGATGCGGGAGCGACACCGAAAAAATGGAACAAAAAAATGCTGGCCGATACGCATCTCAAGGTCATCGACTACCGGCCGGATGCGGGGGAGGTATTCCCGAGTACGGATATCAAAGGCGGCGTCTGCATTACGTATCGTGACAAGTCGAAAACATTCGGAGCGGTGGGGGTGTTTGTTCCGTTTCCGGAGTTAGCATCAATACTGCGCAAAGTGCAGAAATTGCGGGAAAAGTCTATCTCAGAGTGTATCTATGAACAAACCAAATTTGATTTGGAGGCTCTATTTAGTGATTTTCCTGAGTTTAGGACTTTGTTAGGGAGCAATGGAAAGGACCGGCGTTTGGAGACCAATATTTTCAATAGAATTCCGTTGTTCACGAAAACAAAGGAAGAAAAAGATGACTTGAAAATAGTCGGCTTAATAAATAACAGGAGGGTTTTTCGATATATTTCTCCCCAATACATAGGAAAAGAGAACAACTTAAATAACTATAAAGTTATTATTCCTAAGTCTAATGGCTCCGGTGCATTGGGTGAGGTGATAAGTACGCCGCTCATCGGGTCGCCGCTCATCGGGTATACCCGTAGTTTTATTAGTATTGGAAAGTTTGAGAAAAAAGAAGAAGCAGAAGCGGCGTTGAAATATGTCAAGACTAAATTTGCACGAGTATTGTTGGGGATATTAAAAGTGACACAGGATAATCCTCAAGATAGGTGGCAACATGTTCCTTTGCAAGATTTTACCAATCAGTCAGATATCGATTGGACGCAGTCGGTAGCGGATATCGACCGGCAGTTGTATCAGAAATATAAGCTGACCCAAAAAGAGATTCGTTTTATTGAAGAAAAAGTCACTCCTATGGAATAGGCGGACAGGCGCAACGCGCCGATTCCGCCGTCCGACGATGTGAGTGAGCCGCCCCGCTTGCCCATGCAAGCGGGGCATTTGTGTGGGCGGATTTGCGCGGGCGCGGGGGAGGTTGTACAATAATGGGGAATGAATACAAGGCAAAGGAGTCATGATGGCAAATATCATTGCGGTGATTTGGGATTTTGACAAGACGTTGATTCGCGGGAATATGCAGGATCCGATTTTTCGGCATTACGGCGTGGATGCGGCGGCGTTTTGGGATGAGGTCAATGCGATGCCGGCGCGAATTTGGGCGACGCAGCAGGTACGGGTCAATCCGGATACGGTGTACCTGAATCGGTTTTTGCGCGAGACGGGGGCGGACGGTCTTTTCCCCGGACTGAATAATGCGATGCTCCGCGAGTTCGGCAAGGAGCAGGAGTGGTATCCGGGGGTGCCGGCGCTCTTTCAGCGGCTGGCGACGTTGCACGAGGGGCGCAGTGATTGGGAGGAGTACGGCATCCGCGTGGAGAATTATATCGTCAGTACGGGGTTTGCGGAGTCGGTGCGCGGTTCGGAGCTGGCGGCGTATACGCGGGAAATCTGGGGCTGTGAGCTGATTGAGTGCGAGACGGAGCCGCGGGTGCTGGCGGAAATCGGCTATACGATTGACAATACGACGAAGACGCGGGCGATTTTTGAGATTAATAAAGGGATTCGCGAGCTCAATCGCGACGGCGAAGCGGTGAATGTGAATACGAAGATAGCCGAGTCGTCACGGCGGGTGCGGCGGGAGAATATGATTTACGTCGCGGACGGGCCGAGCGATGTGCCGGCGTTTTCGGTGGTGCGCGCGGGCGGCGGTCATACGATGGCGGTATACCCGAAGGGGGATATCGCGGCGCTGCGGCAGGTGAACGGTCTCTTGGTCGATGAGCGGGTCGATGTGATTGCGGAGGCGGATTATCGTGAGGACGCGACGGCGACGATGTGGCTGCTTGCGACGATTGAGGATCGGGCGCAGGCGATGATGGCGGAGGAGCGGTCACGCATTCGCGCGGGCATCGGTTCGGCGCCGCGGCATTTACGGGAGAAAGAGGCGACGATCAATGACACAGGCAAACGGTAAGATACTCGGGGTGCTGGGCGGTATGGGGCCGGCGGCGGCGGCGGAGTTTTTGCGGCTGCTCGCGGTCAAGGCGCCCGCGCAGACGGATCAGGAGCATCCGCGGGTCATCATGTACGGGGATACGCAGCTGCCCGATCGCAGTGCGGGGATGCTCGGCATCGGACCGAGCCCGGAGCCGCAGCTCAAGGCGGATATGGAGCGGCTCATCGACTGGGGGGCGGATGTGGTGTGCGCGCCGTGCAATTCGGCGCATTATTTTATCAATCATTTCCGCAAAGAATTGGCCGTGCCGCTGGTGCATATCATCGAGGAGACGGTGCGCGCGGCGCAGACGCTTTCGCCGGCGGGGGCGTGGCTCTTGGGGACGCAGGGTACGATGCAAAGCGGCATGTACCAGCAGGAGGCGCAGCGTATCGGCTACCCCTTGCGGGAGGTGCCGCCCGCGGTGGCGGCGCAGAGTGAGGCATCACTGCGGGCGATCAAGGCGGGAGATATGACGGCGGCCGCTGCGGCGATGACGGCGCTCGCCGAGACGTTGTGGGCGCTCGAGGATGTGCCGCTGCTGCTGGCGTGTACGGAGCTGCCGCTGGCGTATGACGCGGCGGGCCTGCCGCCGGAGCGGGGCGTGTCGAGCCTTGCGGCGCTGGCGGATGCGTGCTTGCGCGTACTATATGAATAAAAATGCGGAGAATCGCCGCTTGCGGGCGGCGATTTTTGTATGCGCATGCGGGAAAGTCGGCAGGGCGGCGAAATGTATCGATGCAAAGCAGGCGGATTCTCATCAAACAACGAGTAATATCACACAGAATTAAGAAAACGGATAGTTTATGGAAAATAGAAAGAATAGTGCAAAAAGATTGGACTTAGCGCGGATATTTGGTATACTGAATGCACTATCATAGGAAACAGAAAGGGTGATGAAGATGAGCGGACAAACGGAATCTCAAGGGGGCCAAGCCTTGAAACGCGTACTCACGCGGCGCGATCTCATTTTGTACGGGATTGCCTTTATGACGCCGATTGCCCCGGCGTATATCTACGGGTATGCGACGGATGTGACGGGCGGGACACTGGCGATGGCGTATGTGATTGCGATGGTCGCGATGCTCTTTACCGCGCTCAGTTACGGCAAGATGGCCAATGCTTTTCCGGTGGCGGGGTCGACGTATGCGTATACCGCCAAAGGCATCAATCCGTACTTGGGATTTTTTGCGGGGTGGGCGATGTTTTTGGACTATGTACTCGTCCCGCTCATCGTGTTTATGGTGGGCGCGTCGTATGCACATTCGACATTGCCGGAAGTCCCGTACGCGGCGTGGGTGCTGCTGATTGCACTGGTGACGACGGTGGTCAACTATTTCGGTGTCGATATCGCCGCCAAGACCAATTTGATACTGGTCGGCATCATGTCGGTCATCGTCTTGCTTTTTGTCGGGGCGTGCGTGCTGGCGCTCGATGCGGGTGTCGGCGCGGGGACGCTGGTATCGGCGGCGCCGTTTTATCAGGAGGCGACGTTTTCGGCGTCGGCGTTGGTCGCGGGCGCGGCGATTGCGTGTTTCTCGTTTTTGGGATTTGACTCGATTACCACGATGGCCGAAGAAGCCGTCAATCCGAAACGCGACATCGGCCTGGCGGCGGTGGCGGCTTGCCTTATCGGCGGCGTGATTTTTATCGTGCAGGCGTATGTCGCGCAACTCGTGTGGCCGGACTACACGACCTTTGCCAGTGCGGACACGGCGCTCTTTGAAGTGGCGCAACTCGCCGGCGGGCGCGGACTGGCGGTGCTGTACACGGTGGCGGTCATCATCTCGACGATGACGGCAGGACTGGCCGGTCAATCGAGTGCCGCGCGCCTGCTCTACGGCATGGGGCGCGACGGGCTGCTCCCGGCGAAATTTTTCGCCTACCTGCATCCGAAACATCGGACACCGACGTACAATATCCTCATGATGTGTATCATCGGCATCGTCGGCGCGGTCTTTCTCGATATCCCCGTCGTCACCGAGCTCTTGAACTTCGGCGGGCTGTTCGGATTTATGTGTGTCAATCTCGCCGTCGTGTCGTGGTACTGGCGGCGGCAACAGCAACGCCGCGTGATGAGCTGCCTCGTCTTCCCGCTCATCGGCTTCGGCGTGTGCGCGTACCTGTGGGCGCATCTCTCCGATGAATGCCTGCTCGTCGGGGGCGCGTGGTTTGTCATCGGCCTCATCTACCTCCTCGTCTCGACGAAAGGACTCAAAGAAAAACCCCCCGTCCTGCGCGAAGGATGAGATGATGGGGTGAAGTCGAAACGGAAAAGCACACAGACGGATACGCAAAACGCGCATGCATGAGCATGCGCGTTTTGCGTGCAGATAAAAGTTTATCCTATGATAATATTGATACATTGCGGAGGTAGAAGAATGATGCTAGAATTCTTGTAAAGAGGCCAAAATACTAATCAGGAGGTATGAAGTAGGGAGTAAAGGAAGAGAGAAGGAATTTTGTTCATTGGTTACAAGGGAGAGGTGTAGACATGAATACAAAATTCTTAACGATGTTAATCGGATTGGCGGTTGTAGGGGCGAGCGTGAGCAATGCTGCCGACGTAGAAAATACGGACACGAAAGTGCCTTATGTGGGAGTCAAAGCAGGCACCGAAAAGATGCAGAACTACAACGGTGACGGGGCCAAAGCGCAGGGCGCCATCGCAGTCGGGGAAGATGTGGAGGCGCTGACGGAATATTCCATTGCTATAGGCAAAAATATCAAAGCAAAAGGCGGAAAACTCGAAGGATATAATACGCATTATTATCCCGCTATCGGGATTGGCCTGAAAGTGGAAGCGGAAGGAAACGATGCAATTGCTATCGGCCGGGATGTTCGAGCGCAAGGCAGGGACGCTGTTGCCTTCGGCCGTAATGCGATGGCGGAAGGTGAGATGACATTGGCTATCGGCTTTAACGCCAGTGCTAAACTCGCCAAAAAACCGAATGCCGGACCGGAGTATAAGATGGCGACAGCAGTCGGACCGTATGCAAAGGCAATGGCGCCAAGCTCCAGCGCATTCGGCGGTCACGCCAGCGTGTATGAGCAGTTTGCAACAGCGGTTGGCGATTTTGCCAGTGTTTATGGGGTGAGCGGCATTGCCATCGGCAATCAAGCAAAGGCAGGTATGAATAGTAACAAGGCGTTTGCCTCCGGCATTGCAATCGGTGAGGAGTCAAAATCCGAAGCCAACCAGGCGATTGCCATCGGGAAAAAGGCTTGGTCGCAAGCTACCGGCAGTATCGCATTGGGAGAAAATTCGGAAACACAAAATCAATACACCGCCACGAAGGCTCTGTTTAGCGGTACAGACAACAACGATAATCAAGTCGGCGTAGTGAGCGTCGGCCGAGCTAAGCGAGGGTATTCTATCGAAGCGGTCAACCGACGAATTACGCATGTCGCAGGGGGTGTCGATGACAACGATGCTGTCAATATCGCTCAATTGAAAACGATATCCGAGGCGATTGGTTACACGACAGACCAAACTACAGGGAAAATCACCAACAACGGTACCCAAACTGTATTGGCGCGGCTTGACAAATTAGAAAAGAATTCGAGCGGTGATGCTTCAACGGGTGGTACTGCAACCGGCGGCGGTGTCCATTATATCGCCTTCGGCGGTGATGAGAATACAGCCGATGCCAACTATAATAACGACGGTGCCGCAGGTAAAGGCAGTATCGCTATCGGCCGTGCGGCGCACAGTGAATATGACGGCTCGGTCGCAATCGGAGACGAGGCAATCGGCAATGGATATGATGGTGGCGGTATAAGTCATTATGCCGGTACGTCAATTGCTATCGGCAAAAAAGCTAAGGCCACCGGCGGTGCGGTGGTCATCGGTGAGAATGCGGCCGGTATTGCGCTCGGTGATTTGGCGCTGGGGCGTGGTGCCAAAGCCGAGGGCACGACCAAAATGACGGGCGGAAAAAACTTCGGTGCGGCTATTGCAATCGGTAACCACAGTAAGGCACAAAAGGTCGGTGCGGTTGCGTTGGGCTTGCGAACGAAAGCGACGAACAAGTATGCCATCGCCATCGGCGGTGACGGTACGACAGAGGCTAAAGGGGAAGAGTCATTGGCCGTCGGTAATGCGACCAAAGCGGAAGGGAAAAATTCGATGGCCATCGGTACATCGGCATGGATTAAAGGAGAGGACAGCATCGGTATCGGGCATAATTCCAAGGCGGATTCTCGCGAGAGTGTGGCGATTGGCCGAGGTGCGACGGTTAAAGTCATGAACAGCGTAGCCATCGGGGCCGGTTCGTATGCGGAAGGACGATTGCAGGATACAGTTGCATTGTTCAGCGGTAGTAAACAGACAGATACCAAGAGTGGTATCGTGTCTTTCGGTTATCAAAATCGTGAACGCCGACTGACGAATGTCGCCGGCGGTGTGAATCCGACAGATGCGGCAAACATTGCGCAATTGCAAGCATTGTCAACGCACATCGGTTATACGACGGACGCAGCGACAGGGAAAATCAATAACGCCGGCACTAAAACTATCCTGGCACGGCTTGACGCATTGGAAGAGAATGTCTCGTCGGCACCGCAGCCTCAACCTCAACCTCAACCTCAATTGCAGTTGGCGGCGGGGGACGGTATTGCGTTGACGGAAAAAGACGGCAAGACGACTATCGGACTGAATGCCGATACGCAGCAGAAGATCGCTAATGCCGGGCCGGCAATCAATCAGCAGACGGAGCTGGACGTCAAATCCGTGAAAGCGACAGCATTCAGTGTCGGGGATAAAGTGTATATTGATGCGGACGGATTACACGCGGGTGACCAAAAAATTGTCAAAGTAAAAGCCGGTACAGAAGATACGGATGCGGTGAATTTCGGTCAATTGAAAGTGTTGGACGGAAAAGTTGCCGCCGCGGAAAAACAGCTTACCGACATGTCGGCTACAGTCACACAGGCAAGTCGCAAAGCAGATCAAGCATTGCGGGAAGCAATGGAGGTTCGTGATGAAAGTCGCGGAGGAGTGGCACTTAGTACTGCATTGGCCGCGTTGAAACCGGTGTCGTTTGACGGTACGAACCGTAGCCAAATCATGGCTGGAGTCGGTCATTACCGTAGTCATACAGCCGTAGCGTTAGGGGTTGCTTATTATGCGAATGCGCATACGATGTATCATGTCGGTGCATCCTATGCTGATGGGGCAGATACGGCCATCAATGCCGGGGTGACGTGGAGTTTCGGTTCGGGCGGCGATGGGCAGGTAGTGCCGAAAAACAAATCGTGGGAACAGATGCAACAGCAGATGGATACATTGCAACAGGAAAATGAACAGATGAAAGCACAGTTGCAAGAAATGTGGCGCTTGTTGAAACACGGCAATAACTAAACATTTCCCCTGCGAATGGAAATAGGGTATAATGTGGATAATCCGTACAGATTATGTCTAATTTACACAGGGAAAGAGAGGAATCAGTATGAAACAGGGAGTATTGGCGGCACTGGTGGGGGCGGCACTGCTGGCGGGCGGTTCGGCTCAGGCGGCGGTGCAGCTTGACCCGATCGTGGTCACGGCGACACGGACGGAGATGGCGATGTCGGAGGTACCGGCAAATGTGGCGGTCGTCACGGCACAGCAGATCGAGCAGCGCAACTACACGGATGTGATGTCGGCGTTGCGGGATGTCCCGGGGGTCGAAATCCGTGAATACGGAAACGGTGTCGGCTATGAAGGGTCGAGTTCGCTCTATATCAACGGGGCGAAGGAAGTCGTCTGGATGGTGGACGGCGTGCGGATGAACACCCGCGGCACAAACTTGGCGTTGAGCAATTTGCGCGATATGAGCAATATCGAACGCATCGAAGTCGTCAAGAGTGTGACGGGCTCGCTCTACGGCTCGGATGCCAAGGGCGGCGTCATCAATATCATCACGAAAAAACCGCAGGACGGTCTGCAGGGGAATGCAGGCTTTATGGCGGGGAATTTCGGACGCCAGCAGTATACGGTAGGCGCGAGCGGCAAGTCCGGCAAGAACGGTCTGCGCATTCAGTACACGAAAGATAAAAAAGGTGACTTCAAGGACGGCGACGGCCTGACCATCCCGAGCAAACTCGACGGAGACACGCTGGGGCTCACCTTTACGCATGAACTCAACGACGAAAATGATTTGCAACTCAGCTTGGATAAATACTCTGCCGATGTGATGTATGCGGATGACAACACGAAATTGGCTAAACGCCGTTACGGCAAAATCGATACCCAAAGCGCGCGCTTGGTGTGGACGTACAAAGGAGAAAAATGGGATAACCATTTCTCCATGGCGTGGAACAAGTACAAGACCAATTACAACAATTGGCCGACCAACGTACGCACGAAACTCATCAGCGACCAGCTGACCTGGCGGCCGAATGACAGCCACCGTGTCATTCTCGGTGCAAGCCACCAGAAAGATACCATCGTATCATCGGGGAATGCCATCGTGAAAAATTCGGCGTACTTCATTCAGGACGAATGGAGCTTTGCGCCGCAGTGGACGCTGACGGCGGGGGTACGCTATGACGATTACGATCCGTTCGGGTCGAAAAACACCCCGCATGTGTCGCTCATGTACAAAGTCGATGACGGCATGGACATCTATGCCAGCTGGGGTAAGTTTTTCGTCGTACCGACGACATACCAGTACAATACGAACCTGAACAAGACTTTGCCGCTCGAACCGGAATCCGGTCATGCTACCGAATTCGGCGTGAATTGGCAGCCGAACGACACGACGGCGGTGAATGCGCACGTGTACAAACGTTCGACGACGAATAAAATCGGCTGGGTGCCGACGCCGACAGAGGCAAACAAATGGGACGGACATTACAAAAACTATGACGAAGAAAAAGCCAAAGGGGTGGATATCTCCGTCCGCAAGGTCTTGAGCGATACGCTCTCGGGACAGATCGGCTACGTCTATACGGATGTGGAAGCGACACCGTCGCGGACGCGCAATATCGACGGCTATATCCCGCGGCATGCGGTGACGGCGAGCCTGACCTATGCGCAGGAACGGTTTGACGCGACGCTCGGCGTACGCGGCGTCATTAATCGTCCGGGACCGTCGGCAGACGATGTCATCAAGCCGTTCTTCCCGAAGAATACGTACTGGATTACGAATCTGAGTGCGAATTGGCATGTCACGGATGATGTGACCGTCTACGGACAGGTGGACAACCTCTTTGACGTGATGTATGCGGAACAATCCAATGCGCGGACAAGTTGGTGGGGCACGGCCGGCGCCTGGTGGTCGCAACCGGGCCGCAGCATGCAAGTCGGCGTGAACGTACGGTTCTGATACGGCAACGAAAGGCTACGACGAGGTCGTAGCCTTTTTTGTTGGCGGTCGCTGAGAATTCGAGTATACTGAAAGAAAATGCGTGAGGAGGACACGATGGAATTGATGCGATGGGAGAACGGCGATGTATTGCACCGCTATCAGAAGGCGTTGGTGCTGGTGCTCGGGGGGGCACGGCGGACGGTGTCGACATCGCCGCTGCATGGCGGTGTGCGCGAGGATATGCGCTATGTATTTAATTACGATGCCAATCCGGGCGCGGGGATGGCGGCGAAGCTGGAGGCACCGACATATGAGGAGCATTTGATGCTGCTGGCGACGCGATTGGGGCTGGACCCGGCGGTGACGACGGGACTGTCGACGGCGGCGAACATGCAAAATGTCGCCTTGGCGACGGAGTCCTATGAGGCGCTTCACGTGACGGCTATCATCACGGGCGGCATCGAGGTGAACGGCGGCCGCGTGGGCGATCCGGCGACGTGGCATGTACCGCGGGAAAAGCCGCTGCAGGGGACAATCAATACGCTGGTGCATATCGATGCGGATCTGCCCGCAGGGGTGCTGACGCGCGCCTTGGTGACGGCGACGGAGGCCAAGACGGCGGCCTTGCAGGAATTGATGGCCAACAGCAATTATTCGTACGGGATTGCGACGGGAAGCGGTACGGACGGCACGGTCATCATCAGTGACATGACGGCGCCGTATCGGTTGACGGATGCGGGCAAGCACAGCAAGCTGGGCGAGCTCATCGGTCGGGCGGTCATGCGGGCGACGAAGGCGGCACTGGCCAAGCAGTCGGGGTTGACGCCGGAGCGGATGCATGCGCTGGGTGAACGCTTGCGGCGGTATCGGATAACGGCGGATACGTTGTGGGAAGAATACCGCACGGCGGGCGGCACGGCAGAAAAGTACGATTTTATCGCGGCGTGGGAGCGAGCGGAGCATGGCGAGGCGTTCGTGCCGACGGTGCTGTGGATTCACACATTGGACGAATGGCAATGGGGCCTGCTGGCGGTAGATGATGTCCGCGCGGCATGGGCAGAGCTGGGCATGACGGCGGAGTTGCCGCAGGGTGACGACGTACGGGAGTGGCTGCTCACGTGGTGTCGGGAGCGGATTGTACGGCCGTTGGTGGCGGGCGAGTAACGGCGCAAGCGGAATAGCGAGTGACGATATAAGTTGTGGTGACGCGCGAGTCATGGGGCAAGTAGTGGCGGCGTGTGAATTACCGCGCAAGTGGCGTGCAAGAGCGCGACAGGTAACGGCGTAAGTGCGGGATATATGCCATAAGGCGCGACGCGTGTATCGGGATAGCGGCAAGCGCTATGATGTGACGTACGGGAGCGGTTGCTTGCGTGGTGTCGGGAGCGGATTGTACGA
>CAMCNU010000015.1 GCA_945876385.1 uncultured Veillonellaceae bacterium
CGGCCACTTCGGCCGCGCGATGACGGTTTGGCGTTCGTGTGCGTAGTGCGCGGGTCAGGAGCAGTCGCCTGCAGGGCTGTCCGCCAGGTAGTCGGCGTTGCGCAAGAGGACGCCTTTGCCCCGCCACGCCCAGGCGCGGTCACCGTAGGCGGCGTGAAAGGTGCGGTTGCTGTGGGCGGAGAGCGTCGTTGCATCGATGTGACGGATGTGGTCGGCGGCAAATTCCGGCAACGGCGAGAGGGCGGCTTCGGCGTTGTGCGGGCAGACGTCTTGACAGGTGTCGCAACCGAAAATCAGCGGGTTTTTACGAATAATGGCGATTTCTTCCGCGGTGAGGTCACCTTTTTTTTGCGTGAGATAGGATTTGCAACGGGTATAGTCGAAGTCGGTCGCGGTGAGGGCCTGTCCGGGACAGGCGGCAAGGCAGCGGCCGCAGGCGTAGCAGGAGCGCCTCAGCGGGACGGCGGCGGGAAAGACCACGGTGGTAATCAGGCCGCCGATGGCGACGTAGGTACCGTAGCGGGGATTAATCAGGCAGCGATGATACCCGAAAAAGCCGAGCCCGGCGGCGTAGGCGAGGTAGCGGTCGGGGAGCGGCGAGGTATCGACGACGGGAAGAAAGCGGTCGCCTTTAAAATAGGTTGCCAGGCGGGCGGCCAGGCGGTCGAGGTACTGCGTGCAGATGAGGTGGTAGTCGCGTCCCCAGGTATAGCGCGACAGGTTGGCGGCGGGGTCGGTCTCCCGCTCGGTGCGGTAGGGAAAGAGGACGACGATGACGCTGCGCGCGCCGTCGAGCAGCATCTCGGGGCGGGTGCGGGCGCGGATGTCTTGCGGGGTAAAGGGGCAGGGCGAGGTATCGCGCGCGAGATAGTCCGCGAGGTGGTCATCCAGCGGCAGGGAGACGGTACCGACTTGGTCGAGCCCGAGCCGCTCGGCACAGCGGTGCAGTATAGCCGATGCGTCCATCGTGTTCCTTTCTTTGCCGGCGGGCGGCAACAAAAAGGCGTTGCCCTGCGGCAACGCCGTGGTTTAATCGCGACGGCCGAGACGTTCGCGGATCAGGGCGATGACATCTTCGGTCGGCGAATCGTCACTGTCGTACACAAGCCCCTTGCGGCTTTTGACGACGAGTCGGTCGAGCGGTGCGTCCTTGAGCACGGTGACCGTCTCGAGAAAGCGGTCGCAGGCCGCATGGTAGCGGTCATAGGGGATGATGCGCGCCAGTACGGCGGCTTTGAGTAATTGCTGTTGGTAGAGATATTGCAGTTGCAGCCACGCATCTTCGCGCGAGCAGGCGCGCAGGTGCAGTTCCACGCGGTAGCCGGCGGCCTTGAGCCGGGCCAAGCGGGCCAAGCTGTCGGCGCAGTCTTCCAGGTTGGATTCCCAGAGCAAATCGGCGCGGGATTCCAATGTGCGGGTAAACGCCGCTTCCGCGAGGTATTCGGCGATATAGCGGGTGACGTAAATCGCATAGATGCCGTATTTGTCTTGCAGGGCTTCGTATTGCGGGTGAAATCCGAGCAAATGATGCGCATCGCAGGCGACGGGGTCAATGTCCGCGTCGGCGAGGATGCTGGCGGCAATCAGGCTTTTGCCCGAGCCGGGTTGCCCGCCGATGATGTAGGCGGTGGGCTGTGCTTTGCCGGTCTCGGCGTGCGCCCCGATGAGCGGCCAGACTTGCGTGGCAAAGATGCGGTCGGCATCGGCGCGGTCAAAGGTCTCTTCCGGTGCAATCCGCGGCGGTTCGCCCTGCGGCTTGTCCGCCGTTTCAAAATCGATTTGCGGGACGTACTTGTCTTTGATTGTCAGCGCGGTCGTCAGCATCGCGAGCTGATCGTCGACGTCGGGGGGATAGCCCATGCGGTTTTCCACGTCGTCGATGGCTTGAATCGTGCGTTCGCGCAGTTCGCCCAAACGGAGTAAATCCATGGTGCATTCACGCGAAGGAGCGGCATTGGCCGCTACGATATTACGTAATGTAGTAAATATTTCGGCATTGACTTCCAGTTGCGCCCGTATGGGAACGCTTTCGGCCGCTTTTGCCATGGCTTGTTCGGTTCTCTCGCCATACGGCATTCCGTCATCACTCTCCTCGGTATCAGTGTAGCAAATTTGTCGGTAAATGTCATGTTTTTGTCCAAATAAATCGCCAGGGAAATGTCTTGCCGAAGGTGGCGTAGTCGATGCCGGAGCGGACGGTCGTGCGGATTTCGTCGGCGGGGACGATCGGGCCGTGGCGCAACGTGAGGTGTCCGCGCAGGAGTGTGCGGCCGTTGTCGCGGCGGGTGAGGTCGAGGGCTTGGGCGAGTTTGCCGGGGCCGTCGCTGAGGCGGCTTACGGGGACGCCCGCGCGCCGGCGTCGGGCGAGGTCGAGCCCCGTGAGGATACGGACGCCGCGGATGAGGACGGCGGCCGGGATACCTTCGCGTTCGGTGACGATGTTCACGCAGTGATGCAAGCCGTAGACGAGGTAGACGTAGAGGATGCCCGGCGCGGCAAACATGGGGGCGTTGCGCGCGGTGCGGCCGCGGGCGGCATGCGAGGCATCGTCGGGGCGGCCGTCGTAGTGACCGCCGTAGGCTTCCGTTTCGGTAATCGTCGCGATAATCAGACCGTCTGCCGTGCGGCGGTAGAGATACGATCCGAGCAGGGCACGCGCGAGTGTCGGTGTCGGGGCAAGGAGTTCATCCGCGCGCCAACGCGGAGGCAGCAGAGCCATCTCAGACCTCGACTTTCATGCCGACTTGCCAGCGGTCGGAGGGATTGGTGATGACACGGTCGCCGGGGCGCAGTCCGTCCAAGATGACCCAGTCGGCGGCGGTGGTGTAGGCGGTGACGACAGCGCGCCGATCGATGATGCCGGCCGCGTCGACGACGGTGAGACTGTGGTCGCCGCGACGGGCGCTGAGCGGCAGGCGGGTGACGGTCATGGTCGCAGTGCCGGTCAAGGTGACGGGGACTTCCGTTTCAACGGGGAGCGTGTCGTCGGGATTGGCAAAGCGCAATTTGGCGATGACGGCGGCGGGGTCGGAGGTATCGACGGCGGCGAGTTCGCCGTGGTGTGTGCCGTGGCTATCCAGCGTGACGCGCATGCGGACGGCGAGCGGGTCGCGCAGGAGCGGCGCCAGTGCGGGCGGGATGACGAGCGCGGCGGTGAGGGTGTCCGTCGCCTGTACGGTCAACGCGGGCATGCCGGCAATGAGCGGGCCGTCCGTTTCGACGTAGACTTGACCGATACGTCCCGTCATGGGGGCGGTCAGCGGATGAGCGACAGGGGCGGCGGGTGTAGCGGTGCGGGCGGCGGGCACTGTCGGCGTACCGACGAGGCGGTCGTGTTCCGCACGGGTGATAATCCCCGCGACAAGCCAGGCGTCCGCCTGCGTCGTATCCCGCGTTGCGACGGGGGGCGCGGGGGCGGCGGCCGGCGGCGCGGTGAGTGCCAGCACGGTCACGAGGACATCGCCCTCACGGACGAAACCGCCGGGCGTGGGGACGGCGCCGTCCACCCGACCGGACACGAGACTCGTCACCGTCTGCGTGTGGGCAGGGTGGAGCAGCACCGTACGGGTGAGCCGCAGCGGCTCCTGTACGGTGACGGGCGTCACTACGTCCGGCGCGTCGGGGCGCCATATCCGCAGGGCGGCGCCGACGACGATGATGAATAAGAGTATGAGTACGCCGAGACCGAGTCGGCGGTGCTTTTGAAATATACGCAGGGGCATCGGATTCACCTCTCTGATTGATTGCTTGTATTATAGCACGGAGCCGGCACGGATACGCATCCAGGCGTACGGCGGCACGAAAAAACGACCTCGGATGAGGTCGTTTCGGTTAGGCGCCGAGTAGACGGCGAATCGTCTCACTGCGCCACAGCAGGCGCATGACGATGACGCCGATGACACTGACGGCGATGGCTTCGCCCAGTGCGATATAGGCCATGACCGCGGGCAACGACATGCCGTCGAGTGCGCCGAGAAAGGCCAATTCCAGGCCGATGATGACGCCGTTGCTGATGACCGGCAGCAGCGATGCGAGGTACAGGTTCGGTACGAATCGCATGCCGTAGACGGCAATCCAGGTGGCCAGCGTTCCGACGACGATATCGATCGCGCCGAACGGACTGGCGAGGTTCGCCAGGGCACACCCGATGACCAATCCCGGTACGAGCTTCGGATTGACAAAGGCAAGGAGCGTCATCCATTCGGACAGACGGACCTGAATCGGGCCGTAGCTGAGCGGCGCGAGTGCCAGTGTCAAGGCGGCGTACACGGCGGCGACCGCCGCGTTCATCACCATGGTTCGCGTATTCATTTGTGCATTCCTCCTCTTGTTTTTGTTAGGTGAAGTGGGTACCAAGAAAACACTTCCGTTGTCAGTGTACCACAGGGCGCGTCGCGCAGACAAGTTTGCGAAAAAGTGTTTATTATTGCGAGCATTTAGTGTATACTATACAAAAACAAAGGATACCGGATGCTACAAGTGAAATATCTTGTAAAACAGGTATTTCCCGCTGTTTTTCAACGATACATCAAAAAGGAGCGAGTCGGCAATGTCGAAAGAAGAGAAGGAAAAGGGGAAGGGGAAAAAGAAAATGAAGAAACAACGGTTCATGGTATATTTGCGCGGGACACGCTTCGTTGTCTCTTTGCTGGAGCGAGAGAAAATCGTCAAGAAGACGAATGTCAACCGAGTGGAGGATGCCATCGCCCGCTATACGGCGGTGATGGGGGCGACGGAACCCCCGGCGATGAATGATGAGGAGAAAGAGGTATTGTATACGATCTTTACCTCATTGGTCGGGGAGATTACCGCGGTGAAACTGCAACTGCTCCCGGCGCTCGTGCGTGAGAGCGGCGTGCCCGGTGCCGCGGATTTTGCGGAGCGGATGGCGACGTGGTCGCCGGTCGAGATGATACGGGCGATCGAAGCGGTGGAGAACATGGAGGAATCCGGCGAGCGGACGGATTAATCTGTCGCTTAGGCGGTATGTACAAAAACACAAATGTAAAATGTACCGCGGACGCATTCAAATACGCGTGTATTATGGTACACTATATATGCAAAAGATATGACACTATCCGATTGAGATTACGTAAACGAACGGATGACGGAGGTGGACAGATGGTACGAGTGGCAGTCATCGGCTCATGCTCGGTGGATTTGGTGGTGGAAGCGGAGCGTCGCCCGCAAGCGGGAGAGACGCTGTTCGGCACGCGCTTTTTCACGACGTGCGGCGGCAAAGGGGCCAACCAGGCCGTCGCCGCGGCACGGTTGGGCGCTACGGTATACATGGTCGGTGCGGTCGGTACCGACTGGTACGGCAAGACCGTACTGGATAATCTGCGCGCGGAGGGCGTCGATACGACGTATGTCGCCCGTCGCGACGAGGTCGCGACGGGGACGGCACATATCACGCTGGCGGAAGGCGACAACAGTATTCTCGTCGTCCCGGGGGCGAATTTTTCCGTGACGCCGGTGGATATCGATGCGGCGTGGGAGATGCTGCGCGAGGCGGATGTCGTGCTCTTGCAGCATGAGATTCCGCCGGAGACGGTGCGCTATGCGGTCTTGCGCTTGGCGGCGGCGGGCATCGATGTCGTACTCAATCCCGCGCCGGCGGCGGACATCGCGCCGGAGGTGCAACAGGCGTGTCGCTATATCACGCCGAACGAGCACGAGATGCAGCTCTTATTTGCGGACGGAGATATCCCGCCGCGGATGCGGGATAAGTTGGTGATTACCCGCGGCAGTGCGGGGGTCGATTATGATGTGGACGGGACATGGGTGCGGGTGCCGGCGTTTTCCGTGACGGCGGTCGATACGACCGGCGCGGGGGATACGTTTTGCAGTGCGTTTGCGGTGGCGATTGCGGAAGGTGAGCCGCCGGCGCAGGCGATTCGTTTCGGCAATGCGGCGGCGGCGCTCGCGGTGACCGGTTTCGGGGCGCAGGGCGCGATGCCCCGACGGAGCGCAGTGGAGGCGTTAGTATGCAACGAGTAGGAATACTGAACAGTGCGATTGCCAAGGTGCTGGCGGATTTGGGACATACGGATACGATTGTGATTGCCGATTGCGGTCTGCCCGTACCGGACGGCGTCGTGAAAATCGATTTGGCGTTGCGGCTCGGCGAGCCGGCGTTTGCCGATGTATTGGCGGAAGTGCTTAAGTATATGAAGGTCGAACGCGCGACACTGGCGACGGAGATGGCGACACGCAACGGCGAGTTGCAACGCGAGGTGCTGGCACTGTTGGGCGATGTGCCGCATGCGGTCTGCCCGCACGAAGAGTTCAAGGCGCGGACACGGACGGCCAAGGCCGTCATCCGCACGGGCGAAAATACGCCCTATGCGAATATCATTTTACAAAGTGACTGTATTTTTTAAGGAGTACCTATGAATATCGAAATGCGCGGCATTTCCAAGTCGTTCGGCGAGAATCAGGTGCTGCTGGGGGTCGATTTCAATGTCCGGTCGGGCGAGGTACATGCCCTGATGGGGGAAAACGGCGCAGGCAAGTCCACGCTGATGAATATCCTGACGGGCTTGCATCGTGCCGACGGCGGGTCGATTGTCGTGGACGGCACGGAGCGGGTATTTGCCTCGCCGCGGGAAGCCGAGCGCAACGGCGTGGCGTTCATTCATCAGGAGCTGAATATTTGGCCGAATCTGTCGATTTTGGAGAATCTGTTTCTGATGAACCCGCCGAAGACGGCGCTGGGGACGCTGGATTTTGCGGCGATGCGTCGTCGTGCCGAGGAGGCATGCGCGGAGCTGGGGATTACCCTGCCGCTGGATGCGCCGGCGGAAGAGTGCTCGGTCGGGCAGCAGCAGATGACGGAGATTTTGCGGGTGCTGATGCTGCATGCGCAGATTGTCATCATGGACGAACCGACGGCGGCGCTCACGGAGCGTGAGACGGAAGTGCTGTTCGGCGTGATGAAGCGGATGAAGGCGGCCGGTGTCGGGATTGTCTATATTTCGCACCGCATGGAAGAGGTCTTTGCCGTGAGCGATCAGGTCACGGTCATGCGGGACGGGGGGGCGGTCAGCACGCTGCCGACGGCGCAGACGGATATGGGGCGTGTCGTGCGGGATATGGTCGGCCGGTCGCTGACGGAGTACTACCCCGCGCGGACACGGACACCGGGCGAGGTGATTTTCGCCATTCACAATATGCACAGCCGCGATGTCTTTACGGATGTGTCGTTTACCTTGCGCGAAGGGGAAATCCTCGGTGTGGCGGGGCTGATGGGCGCAGGACGGACGGAAATCATGCGTGCACTCTTCGGTGTCGATCGCAAGGACGGTGCGCAGATTCGCCTGCACGGCGAAGAAATCAAGATTGATACCCCGCGTGACGCGATTCGGGCGGGTATCGGCTTTATCACGGAAAACCGCAAGACGGAGGGACTCATTCTCGATTTTTCCATCGGGGACAATATCTCGCTCCCGTGTATCGACCGCTTTGCGGCGCATCATATCGTCAAGGCCAAGGAAGAGGATGCGTTCATTACCTCGCTGGCCGAGCGGCTCGGCGTCAAAGCGGCCTCGACGGAAGTGTCGGCGGGCACGCTGTCGGGCGGCAATCAGCAAAAGGTGGTCATCGCCAAGTGGGTCGGGATGCAGCCGTCGATTTTGATTATGGATGAGCCGACGCGCGGTATCGATGTCGGCGCGAAACGCGATATCTATGATTTGATGAATGAACTGACCGAGGCTGGGGTGTCGATTATCATGGTCTCGTCGGAATTGCCGGAGGTCATCGGGATGAGTGACCGGATTCTGGTCGTGCATGAGGGGCGTATTGCCGGCGAGCTCTCTCGGGAAGAAGCGACGCAGGAAAAAATTATCACGTTGGCGACAGGGGGAGAATAATCGTGCAAGCGAAATCCGTTATCCGCAATCTGGGGCCGTTAATCGGTTTGATCGGGCTCTTGATTGTCATTACTATCCTCAATCCGTTATTTATCGACACGTCGAACCTGATGAACCTGCTCCGGCAGGTGTCGATTAACGCATTGATTTCCTTCGGGATGACATTTGTCATTCTGACCGGCGGGATTGACCTGTCGGTCGGCTCGCTCCTGGCGCTGTCGAGCGTATTGATGGCGGGCCTCATCAAGGGCGGCATGGACCCCGTCATGGCGATGATACTGTGCTGTCTCATCGGGACGGCGCTCGGCGCGGTGAACGGGATTATCATCACGGCGGGCCGGGTCGCCCCCTTTATCGCGACCTTGGCGACGATGACGATTTTCCGCGGGGCGACGCTGGTCTATACCGACGGCAAGCCGATCAGCGGACTGACGGACAACCCGATTTTCACGGGTTTCGGCGTCGGCGATATCGGCGGAGTGCCGGTGCCGGCACTGACGATGTTTGTCTTCTTCTTCCTGTTTTGGTTTGTCCTGACCAAGACACCGCTGGGGCGCAAGACATATGCGGTCGGCGGCAGTGAAAAGGTATCGTTTATTGCGGGGATTTCGATTTCCAAGGTGAAGGTCTTTGCCTATGCGGTGACGGGTCTGATGTGCGCGGTGGCGGGGATTATCATCACCAGCCGGCTCAATTCGGCGCAGCCGACCGCGGGTACGGGCTACGAGCTCGACGCGATTGCGGCTGTCGTCCTCGGCGGTACGAGCCTGGTCGGCGGCAAGGGACGTATCACGGGTACGCTGATCGGTGCGCTGATTATCGGGACACTCACCAACGGACTGAATATACTCAATGTTTCGAGTTTCTACCAACAAGTTGTCAAAGGGGTTGTCATTTTACTGGCGGTACTGATGGACCGCAAAAAGTAAATGATTGTACAGATGAGGAGGATTGGCATGAAAAAACTGTTACTCATGATGATGTCACTGTGCGTAGTCCTGGTCATGGCCGGCTGCGGCGGTGACAAAGAACCGGCCAAGGCGGACACAAAAAGCGACGTGACGATCGGATTTTCCGTATCGACGTTGAATAATCCGTTCTTCGTCTCCGTCCGTGACGGCGTCGAAGCGAAAGCCAAAGAAATGGGCGTCAATGTCAAGACGGTCGCCGCACAGGACGATCCCGCCAAACAGGCGAATGACATTCAGGACTTGATTCAGCAAAAAGTCAGCGTCTTGCTGATTAATCCGGTCGACTCGGCCGCGATTGTGACCAGCGTCGAAGCGGCGAACAAGGCGGGCATCCCCGTCATTATGCTCGACCGTTCGTCGGACGGCGGTGACGTGGTCTCGCTGATTGCCTCGGACAACGTCAAGGGCGGCGAAATGGCGGCGCAGCACATCATCGACAAGCTCGGTGAAGGTGTCGTCGTGGCCGAACTCGAAGGTATCCCGGGCGCGTCGGCCAGCCGTGAACGCGGTGAAGGCTTCCACAAGCTCGCCGACAGCAAGCTCAATGTCGTCGCGAAACAAAACGCCGACTTTGACCGCACGAAAGGCTTGACGGTCGCGGAAAATATCCTGCAGGCCAATCCGGACGTACGCGCCATCTTCGCGCAGAACGACGAAATGGCATTGGGTGCTATCGAAGCGGCGAAGAGCGCCGGCAAGGATCTCTTCATCGTCGGGTTTGACGGTACGGCGGACGGCATGAAAGCCGTCGCGGACGGCAAGATGGCGGCGACGATTGCCCAGCAGCCGAAGTTGATGGGTGAAGAAGGCTTGGCCAATGCGGTCAAGGTCGCCAAAGGCGAAACAATCGAAGACCATATCGCAGTACCGCTGAAATTGGTCGTCAAATAATCTCTTACGGACAACTTGGTGGATGAACTGACCGCCCTCACTCGAGGGCGGTTTTATATGGCGCGAAATCAAGGTATCTTGTGCAGAGATGAGAGAGAATTAGAAACAAATTGACAACGAATCGCAAAGATGATAATTTGTAATTGATTTGAGAGGGATAAATCGGGCGGTCATCGTAAAGGGGGAATCGTACCGTGAGTGAGACATCGGACAAGTTGCTGGAGCCGCTGAAGTATTATGAAAACGAATTGAAACAGCGCGCTGCCGAAACGGTTGCGCAATGCTTTGCCGAATTGAGCGCGCAGGCGGGAATCGACCTTGCGCGCAATCGCGAGCTTGCCGCCGAATATGCAGCAGCGGAACGGCACCGCGTCGGCTTGACGCGCAAAATCAAGGTGATGACATGGGTCAAGCGTGCCTTCACCGTAGTCAAAGTGCTGTGGGGCATCATTCTGGTGTTACTGTGTCTTGGCATTCTTGTTTTTTCTCACGAAGGTTTTTGGTTTTGGCTGAAATGGTCGATTGATCCGCTGATCTTCACATTGGTGCTTTGGGGAATCGATGCCGGTCTCATCCGCCGTCCGATCAAGCGTTGGGAAACCCGAATCGATGAGACCGATGACCGCTTGGCGGGAATCGCGCGCAAGGCGAGTGAGACGCTGGCGCCGCTGTATGATCTGCTCGGCAGTGAGCTGACCTATACACTGATGCGCAAAATCTTGCCGGAAGTGAATCTGGATGTGCAATGGAACGGGAAGCGGCTGGCCGAGATGGTGCGCTGGTACGGGCTTGCGGAGCGTACGGGCGACACGATGGCCACGGCGAATCTGGTGTCCGGAGATGTCGGGGGGAATCCTTTTGTCTGCGTCGAGCAGTGGGAGGATACCATGGTGATGTATACCTACATGGGCAGTCTGCCGGTCGATTATACGGAGTACTATACGGATGCCGACGGCAACCGGCAATCCAAGACGAAGCATGAAACCTTGACCGCCTCCGTGCAGCGCAAAGGGCCGAAATACATTCGGCGCGTATCGCTTCTGTACGGCAGCGAAGCGGCGCCGCATTTGTCGTTTTCCCGCGGGCCGACGGTCGAGGCGAAGAAAAAGAAATTTTCATTGCGTAAATCGGCGGTGGAAAAAAATATCCGCAAGTTCCGCAAAAAGACGAATGAGGGCACCGGTTTTCAAATCATGGCCAATGAGGAGTTTGACGGCTCATTCAATGCCGAAGATCGGGACAATGAACGGGAGTTTCGCATGCTGTTCACGCCGCTGGCACAGGAGAATCTGATGTACCTGTTTGCGCATTCTCCCTATCATGACGACTTTTGGTTTCACAAGCGGGGCAAGCTTACGCGAGTCCGTACGGAAAACAGCGACGATTGGAAGATGAACCCGCATCGGGAAAGTTACGACAATGTGTTTTATGACCGTTTGCAGGAGAACTTCATCGCGTTTCATCGCCAATATTTTGACCACTTGTTCTTTACGATGTTGCCGATTTTATCGATTCCGCTGTACCGGCAGGAGGCGAGTGCGGCATCCGATGAGGCGGCGGTCGACGTGGCGGACGGCGGTTACCACAATTACCTGACGGAAGCACTGGTGAAGAAAATGAACGTCAACTTGTTTCGGCCGGAAAATGCCACCAAGCATGCCCGTGTCGGACTCTTGCTGAAGACCTATCCGCAGCAAACCGGGGCGCATTCCGAAATCATCCGTGTGCGCGGGTATTCGTACCATGTGACACCGCGGGTGGAATATGTGGCGGCGTTTGCCCGTGACGGCCAAAAGCACCATGTGCCGGTCAATTGGGATGAATATACGCGCGTGTATCGCGAGCGGCTGGTGGAAGTGATGCGGGTGGACACGGCGGGAGACCCGCAGCGGGTACAGCGACTGGAGCGTTATGAACGGTCGCCGCAAAATGCGAACGGCGAGTTTGTCTATCGCGGGCACCTGGCGGCGAAATTGTATGATGAAAACCGACCGCTGGCGGAGCTGGTCGAAGAAATTATGGAGGCGTAAGGAGGAAACGTCATGGCCAATCAATTGGATGAAATGACACCGGAGGTGTTGGCGGATGGGCGGGCGGTCGATGTTATCGCCACACAACTTCCCGTCACGGCGACGGCACAGGAGCGGATGTTGCCGCGGCTATTGATGACGGCGGGGGCGGTCGCGGCGCTGGCAGGCTGGTGGCTGGATTCGTGGCTGATTGTCGGCGCGGGCGCGGTACTGGCGGGATATACGTGGTGGGCGTTGCGGCAGGCGAGCGCGGAACTGAGCATGCTGGAGCAGCGCATCCAGACAGCAGCGGCCGAGATTGACAACTATATGGAGCAGCGGGTGATTGTCCTCGAGAATTTGGCACGCCTGCTGGACAGGTCCGTCCAACTGGACAAAGAATTATTGCTCGAAGTGACGAAGTACCGCAGCGGTGTGATTACGGATGAAAACCGAAATGCCGTCGGCGGCGGTATTCGGACGCTGAGCCGGCAGCTGCAGCTGACGGTGGAGGACTATCCCGAGCTGGCGTCGCAGGATGCCATCCGCGAGGCGATGCGGCAAAATGTATACTTGCAGCAGGAGATTACCGCGGCACGGTCGGTCTATAACGACACGGTCAATACGTGGAATCGGGAAATTTTTTCCTTCCCGTTCAAGAAAATCGTGGCGGCACAAGAGGGCAAGACGACACGGATTCCCTTTGTCGCATCGAGTGAAGTGAAGCAGCGGGCGCGCGAGGTGGTATTCTGATGGGCGACATCGTCCGGATACGGCGACGATGCGCCGTTTACCGCAATGTGAGTTTGCCTTAATTTGTTTTTTAACGGTACGAAAGAAAATCATTGTCAGCACCGACGGAATCGGGTATACTAAAAGAAGTAACAGTCAATTGACAGAGGAGGATTCTCATGGCAGACGAAAAGAAAGAAGTAAAGGCAGTGGAAGAAAGCAAGGCCAAACGCTTGCTTGCGTATTATGAAAAAAACAGCCCGAATACATTCATCCCGGAAGAAACATCGGATGAATTGCATACGACGGTCTTGCGTTCCAACCTCATCGTAGAAAATCAGCAATTGCCGATTGCGATTTTTGTCGACGACAGCATCTATGTGATGGTACGCGTCCAAGTCGCCACCGGCGTTATCCGCAAGGGCAATCAGGCGCAAATCATCGAACATCTGAATGAACTCAACCGTTCGTTCAAAGTGTTCAAGTACTTTGTCACCGATGACGGCATGATTTTGTTGGATTCGTGCATTCCCTCTTCGGATGCGCATTTCGAACCGGAAATGGTCGACGTGGTCATCCGCGTCATCTTGGAACATTTGACGGACAAATATGCCGATTTGATGAAAAAAGTGTGGGCATAAACGGGCAACCGAAAAGAGCAGTCGAAGGACTGCTCTTTTTTTGTTGCCGCGCCTATTCCGTCAAGGCGTGTCGCAATCGGGCCAGTGCTCGTCGATGCGTATCACTGACGGCCTGGGGACTGCAGCCGAGCAGGGTCGCGGTCTCGGCGCGCGAGAGCCCGCCGTAGTAGAGGGCGGTGAGGACTGCGTATTGTCGTGCGGTCAGGGTCGTCAGTGCCTGCGTGAGCCGTCGGCACAGGTCGGCCTGCAAACAGGCGGATTCCGGTGTGTCGATGCCGGCGGTGTCCGGTTCCATCGGGGTCGCCGTGGTGACTTCCCGTGCCCGGCGCCTGAGGATGCGCTTGCCGGCGTTCTGGGCGGCGTAGCGCAGGCAGGCATCGAAGTAGCCGGCGGGACGGACTCCGCGCGCGGGGTCGTAGCGTGTGACCGCTTGCCAAAAGGCGTGCAGGAGTTCCGCGCGGGCGTCATCGACCGCGCCGTGAAAAATCGGGCGCATGCTCCACTTGCCGATCAGCGGGGCATAGCGCTCCAAGAGCAGACGATAAGCGTCGTCGTCGCCGCGTTGCGCGGCGCGGATTAGGCATTCGTCTGTCGGTAATGGGGAAACAGGATACATAGATTCTCTTTTCCGAGGCCTCTGTCGTATTTGCGCATGTCTACTGTAGCGCGCGGCGGCGGAATCGGCAAAAGAGCAGGATCGCGGTCGGAGCGGCGACGCGGGTGCAGTCGCGTGTACTCGCGGCATCGCTACGGCATCTGTCGGGAGGCATCGGGGCGGCGCCGAGAGGGCGGCGGCATTCGGCGCACGAAAAAACCGCCACGCAAGTGCGTGGCGGTCAGCATGGTCAGAATGCCGGGAAAATCGCTCCGTTGTATTTCTTTTCCAAGAATGTTTTGGTGGATTCGCTTTGCAGCGCTTTCATCAATTTCTGGATTTCCGGACGGTTTTCATCGCCTTGCCGAACGACGACGATATTGACGTACGGCGAGTCTTTCGACTCAATCTGCAAGGCGTCCTTGCTCGGGACAAGTCCCGCTTCCATGGCGAAGTTCGTGTTGATGACGGCCAGTGCCACGTCATCCAGCGAGCGCGGTACTTGCGCCGCTTCGAGTTCGCTGAAGGTCAGCTGTTTCGGATTGTCCGTGATATCGGCGACCGTGGCCATAATCCCCGCATCGGGATTGAGCTTGATGAGGCCCGCTTCCTGCAGGAGCAGGAGTGCCCGTCCGCCGTTGGTCGGGTCGTTCGGAATGGCGACCTTGCCGCCTTGCGGTACCGCCGTCAAGTCTTTCACGCTGTGCGAATAAATGCCCATCGGTTCGATGTGGACCGCGCCGACCGAGACCAGTTTGAGCTGATGTTCGCTGATGAAGTTATCCAAGTACGGTTTGTGCTGGAAGTAGTTGGCGTCGAGCTCTTTGTCGCTCAGTGCCATGTTCGGTTGGATGTAGTCGGAAAATTCGACGACTTCCAGTTTGATACCGTCTTTGGCGAGGGCGTCTTTGACATTGTTCAAGACTTCGGCATGCGGTACGGGACTGGCACCGACTTTCAGCGTGACTTGATTGCCGTCCGCTTTTTTATCGGCGGTCGCCGAATCACTGCCGCAGCCGGCCATGACGATGGCGCCTGCCAGTAAACCGGTGCCGAGTGCGACTGTCCATTTGTTGTTCATACGAATGACCCCTTTCTAAATACCTTTTGGTTATAATACATACAATGTTAGCATTTTTCGCATGACTTGTAAATGGGTACGGCGCGAATTTTGTCAAGAATGCTATTGAAAATTGACAAAAGAAAAGTTATAAATGCTATTGAAAATCGTTTTCATAAATGGTACACTGGACAAGAAGTGATTCCGAACGGGAGCGGAGGCGACGACAGCAATATCCTTACCTCTCTCAAACAATCGTCAACAGACGGGTTGCCTTTGCTCTGATGTTCGGGGGTGACAAAGGAGGATTTGTATGAAAATCAGTTGGAAACAAATCGCGACAGGGTTGCTCGCGGTGATGATGTTGGTCGTGGTCGGTTGCGGCGGCACGAAAGACAGTGCCCAACCGGCGGCGGAAAAGAAGCTCAACGTCGTGGCGACGACGACGATGTTGGCGGACTTGAGCCGACAGATCGGCGGCGATGCGGTAGAAGTCACGGGGCTGATGGGACCGGGGGTCGACCCGCATTTGTATCAGGCCAGTGCCGGTGATGTAAAGGTCATGTCCGATGCGGATGTAGTCGTGTACAACGGCCTGCATTTGGAAGGTAAGATGGGAGAAATCTTCGGCAAGCTCGAGCAGGACAAAAAGACGACGATTTGTGTCGCCAACAACCTCGATCAAGCGACGTTGCTCAAGTACGAAGATGACAACGGCGTCGAAGCGACCGACCCGCATATCTGGTTTGACGTGAAGAACTGGATGTTGGCGGCGGAAGAAGTGTACAAAGGATTGGCCGCGAAAGATCCGGCGCACAAGGATTTGTACAAAGCCAACTATGAAAAGTATATGGAAGAGCTGAAGAAAGCCGACGAATATGTCGCCAAAGGGGCGGCGGAAATTCCGCAGGAACAGCGGGTACTGGTCACTGCGCATGACGCGTTCCAGTATTTCGCACGGGCGTACGGCTTTGAAGTCAAAGGCTTGCAAGGTGTCAGCACGGCGGCGGAAGCCGGTGCAATCGATGTCCGTGAGCTTTCCGATTTCATCGTGGATCGGCAGATTCGTTCGATTTTCGTAGAATCCTCCGTCCCGCATAAGACGATTGAAGCGGTACAGGAAGCCTGCAAAGCCAAAGGCTGGGATGTGAAAATCGGCGGCGAATTGTACTCCGATTCGTGCGGCGCACCGGGCACGCCGGGCGGCGATTACATCGGTATGGTCAAAGAAAATATCGATACGATTGTTTCGGGCCTGAAATAAGACATATGGCGGCGGGTGCGGAGAGAGCGCTCGCCGTTTTGTTACATTCATACATGAAAGGAGATTCATATGGAGTGGGCGGTAGAGGTCGAAGACATGACGGTGGCCTATGACGAGCGACCGGTCCTGTGGGATGTGGATATGCAGATTCCCAAAGGGTCGTTGGCGGCCATCGTCGGACCGAACGGCGCCGGTAAATCGACGTTGATCAAAGCGATGCTGGGGCTGTTGACGCGGATTTCCGGCTCGGTGAAATTTTATTTGGACGGGCGGCTTGCGGTGTCGCGCGATGATTTCAAACGCATCGCTTATGTTCCGCAAAGCGGCAGTGTGGACTGGGATTTCCCGACGACGGTGCTGGATGTGGTGCTGATGGGACGCTACGGCCATCTCGGCTGGTTCAAACGCCCGGGGCGGGCGGAGCGGGAGATGGCGCACGACGTGCTCAAGAAAACGGGCATGGACGCGTATGCCGACCGACAAATCAGCCGGCTTTCCGGCGGCCAACAGCAGCGCGTGTTTTTGGCGCGGGCGCTGATTCAGGAAGCGGATATTTATTTTATGGATGAGCCGTTCAAAGGGGTCGATGCCAAGACGGAAAAGGCCATCGTCACCTTGTTGCAGGAGATGAAGTCGCGCGGCAAGACGGTCATCGTCGTACATCATGATTTGGCGACGGTGAAGGAGTATTTCGACTGGGTGACGATGATTAACCTGCGGCGCATCGCGATGGGGCCCGTCGATGAAGTGTTTACGAGTGCGCATATCGAGGCGGCGTACAATGCCCGCAATCCGTTGCGGCGGGAGGCGCAAGATGTGGGCACCGCTCAGTGATTATACGTTTCAGATTGTCGCGGCGGGGACGATGCTGTTGGGATTGGCGACCGGCGTGACGGGGACATTTGCGGTACTACGCAAAGAGAGTCTCATCGGCGACGGCTTGTCACACGCGTCGTTTCCGGGGGTGGTGCTGGCGTTTATGCTACTGGCGGTGAAAGATTTGGAAATCCTGCTGGCCGGCGCGGCGGCGGCCTCACTCTTGTGTATGGCGCTCATCGCCGCGACGGTGCGGTATACGAAGGTCAAATTTGACGCGGCGCTGGCGACGTTTTTGGCGGCGTTTTTCGGGACGGGCATGATGCTGATGACGTATGTCCAGCATACGGACAACCCGAATCAGGCGGGATTGTCGAAGTTCATCTTCGGCCAGGCGGCGACGATGCTCGCTCGCGATGTCCAAATCACGGCCGCGGTGGCGGCACTGATTTTGCTGCTGGCGGTAGTCTTTTGGAAGGAACTCAAATTGGTGGCGTTTGATGTCGATTTTGCCCGTAGTCTTCGGCTGCCGGTGAAGTTGACACAGACGGTGTACGGACTGATGCTTGTCGCGTCGATTATCATCGGCCTGCAATCGGTCGGGGCCATCTTGATGAGTTCGCTGTTGATTGCGCCGGCGGTCGCGGCGCGGCAATGGACGGATAACCTCGGCACGATGGCGGTGCTCGCGGGCCTGATCGGGGCGGTATCCTGCGGCGTTGGGACATATGCGAGCGCGGTGGTGAGCGGGTTGCCGACGGGGCCGGCCATCGTTGTGGCGGCGTCGTTGGTGGTCGTGGCGAGCCTGCTGTTTGCGCCGGGGCGCGGCATGATTGCACGCTACCACGTTCGTCGTGAAGCGCGGCGGCGGTGGAAGGAGGGCGATATCGATGTCGGCGCAAACTGAGATTGTCATCATCGCGATGTTGGCGGCGGTGGCCTGTGCATTGCCCGGGGTTTTCCTCGTCCTGCGCAAAATGTCCATGGCGGCGGATGCGATTACGCATACCGTGTTTTTGGGGATTGTCATTGCCTTTTTCGCGACGGAAAATCTGAACTCGCCCTGGCTCTTGGCGGGGGCGACACTGATGGGGTGCTTTACCGTGTGGTGCACGGAAAGCTTGCAACGTACCCGACTGGTCAGTGAAGACGCGTCTATCGGGATTGTATTCCCCTTGCTCTTTTCCATCGGCTTGATTTTGGTCAATCTGTACGGCAGCAATGTCCACTTGGATACGGACTCCGTCTTGCTCGGTGAGCTGGCGTTTGCCCCGTTTGATCGGGTGCGCATTGACGGCGCGGACTGGGGCGCGGTATCGATGTGGGTATTGACGGGCATTTGCCTGTTCAATACGCTCGTCATTGTGGCTGCCTTCAAGGAATGGAAACTGGTGACATTTGACACGTTGCTGGCAGCGATGTACGGCTTTTCGCCGATTTGGATGCATTATCTGCTGATGACGCTGGTGTCGGTGACCGTCGTGGCGTCCTTTCAGGCGGTGGGAGCGATTCTCGTCATCGGTCTGATGATAGGCCCTGCGGCGACGGCGTATCTCTTGACGAAAGACCTGCGCAAGATGCTCGTACTGGCGGCACTCATCGGGGCGTTGTCGGCATGGATCGGGACGGAATTTGCCTTCTGGGTGGATGTGTCGATTGCCGGTGCGATTGCAGGTACCATCGGGGTGGTCTTTATGCTGACGGTCGTGCTCACCCCGCGCTCAGGGATTATCGCCCGTTATCGCCGGCTCAAACGCTTGCGGTTGCAGTACGGCGAAGAAACGGTTCTCTTCCACCTGCTGACGCATGAAGGCACGGCGGTGCAGGCACAAGAGGCCGGTGTCGGTACACTGTATGAACATCTGCGCTGGCGGCCGGAATTTGCGGATTTGATTTGCCGGCGGCTGGAGGCAGGCGAATTTATTCATATCCACGGCGGCACGGTACATTTGACCGAGCGCGGCCGCGAACGCGCCTACCGCGTCTCGGAAACGCTCTTTGCGGAGCAGTGAAAGACGCAGGCGCATGAAAAGCCCCTTCCCGTCCAGGGAAGGGGCTTTTTGGCGGCGGTAGGTGATACATGGTGATCGCAAAATCCCCCTCAATCGAGGGGGATTTTGTATCGGCATTATTGCCGTTCGAATGTACCGAAGACAATCGGCGCGCCGTCTTTGACCATGTGGCGGCCGTTGGCCCAGACGTGGGCGACTTCGTAGTCGTCGGTTAAGGCGACGAGGTCGGCATCGCGGCCGACTTCGATTTCTCCTTTCCGGGGGAAACGGTAGAGGTCGGCGACGTTCTTGGTAATAATCGAGAGTGCCGCGCTGAAGTCGACGCCTTCATTGGTGACGGCGTCACGCATTTCCGTCAGGAGTGAGGCCTGGTCGGCAACGCCGACGCCGATGTTGTTGCCGGCATCGTCAAAGAGCGGGACGGAGCCGTTGCCGTCGGAGCTCATGAGGATGTGCGAGAGGGCGACGCCGGCGTCGAGCAGACGACGAATCGCAACCGACGGTTGGACGGCATCGGCCGCACTGTTTTGCGGGTTGACACCGCTGGTGACATCGACGAAGCCGCCGCCTTGGGCGTAGTCGATGGCATCTTCAAAGAGGTGCGCATTGCGGTTGATGTGCGTCGGCAACATGTTGGCGTAGGGGAGCTCGGTGTCGGTGACGATTTTGCGCAGGTAGTCGAGGTGGCGTGTGCCGTCACCGGTATGGAAGTCGACGATACCGGCTTTGCCGGCGAGCATGCCGCCGACGCGGACTTGTGCGACGATATCGACGTATTCCTGCCAGGTCGGTTGCGCGCTGCGATGATCGGAGAGCGCGATTTCCCCCGCGCCGATGACTTTGTCGATAATCATCAGGTCGCTGCGCAGGCTGCCGGTAAAGGTCGGCGCCGGGACTTGGTAGGCGCCGGAATAGATGTAGGCGGTGATGCCTTCGGCTTCCAGTCCGCGCGCTTTGGCGAGCAGGTTCGGCAGGGAGCGGGTGACACCGTCGGTACCGAGCAGGCCGCAGACAGTGGTCACGCCGCAGGAGGTCACGGCCGAGAGTTGCAGTTCCGGTGTGCGCGTCGAGAAGCCGCCTTCACCGCCGCCGCCCGTGATGTGGACGTGGTTGTCGATGAATCCGGGCACCAGGCGTGCGCCGTCGAGGTCGATGACATCCATATCCAGTCCCGTGATGGTGAGTGTGGGGGCTATCATCGCAATCTTGCGGTCGGCAATCAGCACATCGCAGATTCCCAAATCCTGCGGGGCAAAGACATGTGCATGTTGAATTAAGGTAAACATATACTCATTCCTTTCTTGCGGCTACGGGGTAACCGCGTGTGACGTCAAAACAGCGTGAGCAAGAGCTCCATCGCCCAGATAGAGGCCAACGCGTTGAAGACGCAGACAAAAATAATGATGCCGTAGTACTTGCTTTCGACTTCCGCCGTTCCCAGGCAACGGCCGACGTTTTGGACGGGGTTGCCCATCAGGTAGCAGGCGGGGACGAGGACGGTCGCTTCGTACGGACCGATGGCACCCGAGGCGAGCAGCGCGGCGAGGACACCGATGGCACCGCCCATGCTGAGCAAGGAGGCGAGCAGGACGGTAATCGTCACACCCGGCAAGAACCACAGTGCCATGACGGGGCCGGCGACATCGCCGATCCATTTTAACAGACCTGTCACGTTCAAGGCGTGAATCAGGATGAAAGCGAGCATGACGTTCGGCATCATGTTGCGCATGCCGATACCGAGTCCCTTGACGACACCTTCGGTAAAGAGACTGATAAAGTCGCGTTTCAAATCGACTTTGGCTTCCTGTGTAGCCGGATTCATCGTATCTACTGCCGGTTTCATGCGCGTTCGCCTCCTTTACCTTCCGTCATGCGAATGTACAGGCGGACGATGTTGCCGCCGATGAATTTAAAGACCAAAATGACCAGCAAGGGTAATCCGACCGGTACGAGCAAGACGGGGAAGACCGCGACGGCCGATGAGAAGTAGTTCGTGATCGGTGCCGAGCCGGTGATCTGATACCCCGAGAAAATCGCACGTTCGCGACTGTCGATGAGGCCCTCCTGATGCAGTACCTTGGTCATGCCGGCGCCGGCGTCCGTCGTCTGCAGGTTGGCGATGAGTGCCAGACCGCAGGTCCCCGGAATACCGAGCAGCGGCCGCAGGAGCGGCGTCAGCCATTTTTTGGCGACGGCGAGTCCCCCGTAGCCTTCGACGACGTGAATGATGCCGATGGCAAACAGCAATGCGGGGAGCAAGGTGATGGCAAACATAAATCCGTCTTTGGCACCGGTGCCGCCGCTGCCGCGGAAGGATGCCATCTTACCGGCCGCGGTTTCCCATGAGCCGAATGATCCGTTGAGGACGGTGAAGTCCATGACCTTTGTCCAGTTATTGGCATCGGCAAAGATTCCCGAAAAGAAAATGACCGCGCCGATAAACGCGACATAGCTTTTCCAGGACAATTTCTCTTGGCCCTGTTGTTCCATACAAATTCCTCCTTTACGCTAAAAGACTTATGTCCATTGTAGCGAAACAGGCGTAAAAAATCAATGGAATCAGGGCTTGCGGCGAATGTATACATAATCATCTGTGCCCGGGTGGCCGACGAAGGAGACGCGGGTATGGTACAATCAAAAGAAACGGACAGATGCGGAGAAAGGGGACGGGACTATGACGATGAAAGTAGTGATTACCGGCGCGTCCAGCGGTATCGGCAAGGCGACGGCGGCACGGTTTGCGGCGCGACGGTGCGAGCTGGTATTGCTCGCACGGCGCGATACGGTGCTGACCGAGGAGGCGCAGGCGTGGACGCGTGCATACGGGAACCCGATTCACGTCCGGGCGCTCGATGTACGCGATCGTGCGGCGGTCGAGTCGGTCGTCGGGGAGGTAATTCGCAGTGTCGGCGCACCGGATGTATTGGTGAATAATGCCGGCCTGGCGCGGGAGACATTGCCGTATCAGGACAATGATTGGGCGGATATCGAGGAGATGATAGATACCAATATCAAAGGCTTGGCGAGTGTGACGCGCGCTTTTTTGCCGGCGATGGTCGCCCGCAATGCGGGGCATATCATCAATCTCGGTTCGACGGCGGGGCAGTTTGCGTATGGCGGCGGGGCGGTGTATTGTGCCACGAAGGCGGCCGTCAAAATGCTCAGCGACGGGATTCGTATCGACACGATTGCCACGGATATCAAAGTCACGACGGTGATGCCCGGTCTGGTCGAGACACCGTTCAGCGAGGTGCGATTCCGCGGGGACCGGGCGCGGGCGGCCAAGGTGTATGCGGGGGTGGAAGCATTGACCGCGGACGATATCGCCGAGGTCATCGAGTTTGTGGCGACACGACCGCGGCGCGTCCAGATTACGGACATGACGATTATGGCCAATCAGCAAGCCACGGGATTTACCATTCATCGGACAGAGGATTGATATCGCGACACGGCGGTCACGATGCGAGATAGCCTGTGCACATAAAAAGCAGTTCACCTAGGTGAACTGCTTTTGTGTATGCGTTTTAGCGTCGATGCGGATAGCGCAGCGCTTGCGGCATGACCAAGACCAGCACGATGACGAGCAGCGGCACGAGCCATGACGCGGCCGGGAGTAAGCTCGTCAAGTACGTCCCGACGATGCGGTCGGCGATAATCATCGACCCCGCCGTATAGCCGAGGATGGCCGCACCGAGCGTCACCAGCCACGGGAAGCGGCTCATCAGACGCGAGAGCAACGTGCTGCCGCCGATGACAATCGGAATGCTGACCGCCAAGCCGAAGATGACGAGAATAAACGAGCCGTGCGCCGCACCGGCCACCGCCAAAATGTTGTCCAGGCTCATCACGACATCGGCGATAATGATCGTTTGCACGGCGGAACGAATGCCGCCGTCGGTGTGCTTCTCGCGAATCTCATCGCGTTTGGGAAGCAGCAGCTTGACGGCAATCGGGATGAGAATCAGACCGCCGGCCGCCTGCAAGAGCGGGACGGTGAGAATCTCGGCGGCAATCACGGTCAACACGATGCGGACCAAGACCGCTCCGGCCGCGCCGATAAGGATGGCACGCTGTTGCAAACGGACCGGCAACTGCCGCGCCGCCATGGCGATGACCACTGCATTGTCGCCGGCGAGCACCATGTCCATCATGATAATCGACAGCACCGATACCCAAAACGACCACTGTGTGAGCTCTGCTAAATGAAATTCCATGTACGTTATCGACTTCCTTTATTTATTCCTATATAGTGCAGCGATTAGACTCGCTTGTACACATAATGCGGCACGACCAATACCAAAATCGTCGTCGCCAGCGGCACGAGATAGGTCATCCAAGTCGACTGTGCCAAGAGCCACGTGCCGACAATGCCGTCGTGCATAATCATCGAGCCGGCGGTATACCCCAAAATCGCACTGCCGACCGCAACGAGAATCGGGTACGTATCCATCAGCCTGGAGATGATGCGACTGCCGCCGACAATCAGCGGGATACTGATGAGCAGCCCGATGACAACCAAGAGGAAATCCCCGTGCGCCGCGCCGGCAATCGCCAGGACATTGTCTACCCCCATCGCGACATCGGCGATGATGATCGTCTGGATTGCCGCCCGCATACTTGACGTATGGAGCGTCACCCCTTTGATTTCCGTGTGCGGCTTGAGCAGTTTAATTGCAATCGGCAGCAAGATGACCCCGCCGAGTGCCTGCAAAAACGGGATTTGCAACAACCACGTCGCGACAATCGTCATCACCGCGCGGATGATAATCGCCCCCGCCGTCCCGATCATAATGGCTTTGTTTTGCAGTTCCGGCGGTAAGCGTCGCGCCGCCATGGCGATGACCACCGCATTGTCGCCGGCCAGCACCAAGTCTAAAATAATGATGGACCCGAGCGCAATCCAAAATTGTGCACTGAATAATTCCACAAGTCACGTCCTTCCTGTTCGCTACTGTAACGAAAATCATAAATGTACTTATTTATTATATCACATCGACGGCCGCTTTTCGGTGACCGATTGTCCTTGCGGGCGGAACGGTGATGACGGAGTTTGTCAGAGCGGTCGTGACGTGCTATTATCAAAGGACATAGAGCAATAGAGGACTTGGGGGAAAGGGAAGAAGTATGCATCATTGGCGTCGTATCGGCGTGCCGGTCGTGCTGGCACTGCTGGTGTTGTTGAGTCGGGGGATGGTGCCCGAATTGCCGACCGCTTCACACAGCGGACGGTTTATGACAGATGAAATGGGAACCACGGTCGAGCTGCCGAGCCGGCCGCAACGCATCATGGGGACGTCCAACGCCCTCGATGCGGTGCTGCTCGAACTGCTGCCGCCTCAGCGGCTGGTCGCGGTCTCCGCCGACAGCCAGTCGCCGTTCTCTTCGCTGATATGGGAGCGTGCGCGCAAGGTCAAGCAGACCCTGTCGCGACTTCCGGGGACGGAAGAAATCGTCTCGCTAGGGCCGGATTTGGTGCTGATGCCCGACTACACCTCGGCGGATATCATCGAAGGCGTGCGGGCGATGGGGATTCCTGTCGTCGTCATCAAGACACCGGACCGTGTCAGCGATGTCCACACCATGGTACGGCAAGTGGCCACGGCACTCGATGAGAAGGCCGCAGGCGAACGCTTATGCCGCCGCTACGATGCGGAAGTGGCGGCCGTCACCGCGCGGCGCGATACCATACCGCCGGCGCAGCGGCGCAGCGTATTTTTCACCTCCAGCATGACCGGCTACGGCGGGACCGGCAGCCTGTTTGACGATATGACATCATATACAGGGCTGATACACGCTGCACACGCCGCCGGCATTCCGCCGAAAACGGAATTCACGGAAGAACGCATTATCCTGATGAATCCGGATGTCATATTCGTGCCGACCTACAGCAACCGCTATCAGCGGCAAGTCGACATGATTTACGCCGACCCGGCCTTGGCATCTGTCCGTGCGGTTCGTGAACGACGCGTCTATCCCGTGCGCCCCGCCTTCATTTACAGCTCCTCCGTGGCCATTCCCACCGCCATGACGGCGCACCAGGCCTGGGGCTACGCCGACCGCTTCCCGCAGCTCGCCGAAATCTATACCGCCCCCGTACTCGAGCCGGACAAGTCCGCACACTCGCCAAAGCGCGGTGCCGACAAAGGCAAAACAAAATCCTGATATATCCTTGACACACCGTGAAAAGGGTGTTAAGATAATAATCGTCGCTGATGACAAGGCGGAGAGCGCCACATCACCGACAGAAAAAAGTCCTTGACAAGACGATTTCAAAAGTGCTATACTTACAAAGTCGTCGCAAGGCGCACG
>CAMCNU010000016.1 GCA_945876385.1 uncultured Veillonellaceae bacterium
GCACCATCGGCGGCCTGACGAACAGGACTCGGAAGACGGACGATTTTGCGACAGTCGGTCGTGCGGCGACAGAAGAACAGTTGAAAGAACTGGGTGATGAAGTCGGCACGAAGATCACGAATCTCGAAACGTCGATTGACGGCAAAATCGAAGCGGCGAAAATCACCGTCAAGGGTGATGCCACCAGCGGCGTGAACGTGGAAGAAGTCACGACCGGCGACAAAGTGACCGGCTACAAAGTCAGCCTGGGTGACAAGGTGAAAGTCGGCGATGTCACCATCAACAGCAAAGACGGTAACAGTACCGTCAGCGGGCTGACGAATACGACGCTCGATGCGGAAGGATTTGCGACATCCGGCCGTGCGGCGACGGAAGAACAGCTGAAAGCGGCCATGGACGCAGCTGCCGCGCAAGGCAAGACAACAGTCAAAGCCGGGGACAATATTACTGTCACCGCCGACACAAAGACGAATACCTACACGGTATCCATGGCAAAAGATATCACAGCGGATAGCGTGACGGTCGGTAAGACAGCGCTGACCGATGCGGGCGTCTCCTATGACGGCAAGACCTATATCGGTAAGGACGGTCTTAATGCAAACGGCAAGAAAGTGACGAATGTCGCCGCGGGAGACGTCAGCAAAACCAGCACCGATGCGGTAAACGGTGCCCAGCTCTTTGCGACAAATGAAAACGTCGCCGCCAATACGAAACAGCTGGCCAACATCAATCAAGAGGTCGGCAAGCAAAATCAGGCCATCCGTGCCCTGACGGATGAAAGCCGCGAAGGCGATGCCTTGAGCGGGGCGCTGGCGGCACTGAAACCGCTGGATTTCGATCCGCTCCAACGCAGTCAGATTATGGCGGGCTTGAGTACTTACCGCGGCAAGCAGGCGGTCGCGGTCGGTATCGCGCATTATTCGAGCGAGGACACCATGTGGCACGGCGGTATCTCCTACGCGGGGACGAGCCATCTCATGGCCAATGTCGGTATCAGCTGGAGATTTGGCGACAAGGAAGACAACGACATCCGCAAGGAACGCGAACGGCTCATGCCGCAGTACGCCCAAGGGCCGATCAGCTCGGTCTATGTATTGCAGGATGAAGTCCAATCCTTGCAACGGGAAAACCAAGCCATCCGACAGGAAAATGCGGACATCCGCGAACAAAATAAAGAGGCCAATGCACGAATTGCGCAGTTGGAACAGCGTCTGGATGCGCTGATGGCCAGGTTGCAATAGTCACATGACAGGGAGAATAGGCAGTGAGTAGAGGAATCCTGCGCCGAGGAATCGGTGCATGATTCTTCATTAAAGGGCTGGGTGAACAAGATGAAGAAAACGGTCACAACAGCAATATTGGCGCTGGCGGCGGGGCTATATGCCCTGCCCGCGCAGGCGGCGATGACACCCGACGAACAGGCGGCCATCGTGGCGCAGGTCGTGCAGCAGCTGGAGGCGGAGAAAAAACTCCCGCACTATGTATCGGTATCGTCCGATATACGCGGCGCGGACTCCAATCTCGCGGGCGACGGCGCACAGGGTAAGCACAGCATCGCCATCGGCGGGGCGGCACGGACGACCGGCAGTTACAATGTCTACATCGGCGGCGGTTTGAATGAGTACCTCGACGACCCCGCGCGGCGGCGGCAGGTGCAGACGCTCTACGGTGAGGACAATGTCATCATCGGCTATCGTCATGATTTGGGCTCGGCACCGGGCAAGGACGACCTGCACCTGCGGCAGACCGTACTCATCGGCGCACGCAATACGATTACGCAAGGCAATGTAGAGGATGCCGGCGGGCCGTCGCCCGTCTACTCCATGGGCTACGGCTATCGCAATACGCTCATCGGCTCGTATGCAGTCGCCTTCGGCCAGCAAAACAAAGTCCGCAACAGCAGTCGTGTCTGGGACAACGGCTTTGGGGGCAATTCCACATACAGAGCGCAAGACTACGCCTGGGTCATCGGCAAGGAAAACGACGTCTTTGCCTCCGGGTACGTCATGGGCGACAAAAACTTCATCAATACCTTGCCGACCTACGACCCCGATCAGGTCATCAATAAGACCGGCCCGAATCTCTATGTCCTCGGCCGGATGAATCTCATCGGCTCGTCTGAACGGACGAATACCTTTGTTGACAGTGGTGTGGTCATCGGTATCGGTAATGTCATGTATGCCAATGACAACCGTGTGTTGGGGGACAGCAATAGAGTCCACGCGACCATGTCCACCGTCATCGGTCGCGGCAATCGTGTCGGCATCGCGGCTGACGGTACTCGTCAATTTCAAGTGAAAAACGGCGTGGAAACGAAGTATCCGGTGTTTGATGCGTTGGCGTTCGGCTCCGGCAACTATGTGCGGGAACGAAACGGCATTGCAGGCGGGCGTAGCTCCGAGGCACTGAGCTACGGGGCGGTCGCGTTCGGTCAGTCCGCGCGGGCGGAGGGAATGTATGCGACGGCCATCGGGCAATCTTCCGCGACGGCAGGCAACCGTGCGGTCGCGCTGGGTTACTACAGCCACGCGACGGCGGATCTCAGCGTCAGCCTCGGCGCGCGCAACAATGCGAATCTCGCGGATGAGGACAAGCCCCTACCGGCGGGCAAGTATTCTTCCGCCGTCGGCTATGCCAACCGCGCAGGCGGGAAGTCTTCCGTCGCCGTCGGGATTTACAACAACCGCTACGACGTCGTCGCGCGCAAGTGGGCTGACCAATCGTCGGGCGAGTATTCCGTATCCATGGGGGCGCGCAACAACGCCCGCGGAGAATACGCCACCGCTCTCGGTGTGGACAATTTGAGCGCGGGACTGGCCGCGAGTGCCGTCGGCTATCGCAATATCACCGACGGACAAGCGGCGACCGCTTTCGGCTACGGCAACCGTACCTTGGCGCGCTATGCGGGCGCATTCGGTACGAATAACACAAACGGCGGGGACTTTGCCTTTGTGGCGGGCGGCAATAATATCCTCACGCCGAACGCCCAAAAGGCGCAAGTGTTCGGCTACCAAAATATCGCAAACGGCTACGGCGCGGTCGCGCTCGGCTCACAAAACAACCGCGAATTTACCAAAGTCTACCGTATGGAAGACTTTACTCTGCCGCCGAAAGACGGATTCAACCTGTATCCCACGGGTGATTTGTCCGTCGCCGTCGGTACGGGCAATCTCGCCCTCGGCACGAACAGTATCGCTGTCGGCCGCGGCAGCTATGCATTGCGCGAGAGCGCGCTGGCGGTCGGCGGCAGTGCGGTCGCCGACGGTACGGACGCCATCGCCGTCGGTCGCGGTGCCCGCGTCCATGCGCCGCAACGCGACGTAAAGAGTGCCGTCGCCATCGGTACGGAGAGTGAGGCTGCCACCGACTACGGTGTCGCCCTCGGGGCCTACTCGCGCGTGACTGCCCCTGCCGCACCGACTGCAGGGTACAACCCGCTGACCGATGCCGCCGCGACGGATGCGGAAATCGCCGCTTTCGCCGGTCGGCCGGACGAGGCGGGAGCGTTGGCCGCATTGCGTACGAACGCCGCGGACAAACTGCGCGCCTATGAAGAGGCAAAAACCGTCGCGCAGGACGTATTGCACCGCTACCAGACACAGCAGTATGCCAATGAAGAAGAAGGTCGCGCACTCTTGGCCGACTATGAAGCGAAAGAAGCCGCCGCAACGGCCGCCTACACCGCATGGCAGGCCGCACAGACACAGGCGGGCGCTGTGACTGCCGCCTGGACACCGAGTGCGGCCGCGGTCGCCGTCGGTCACACCGATATCGGCCTGACCCGCCGCATCACGGGCGTCGCGGCCGGCGCGCAGGATACCGATGCGGTGAATGTCGCCCAGCTGAAAGCCTTTGCGCTCGCACCCGTGCATATTTACTCCGGCGGCCATCAGTCCGCAGACGGCGCCTATACCGTCGGTGCGGTCGTTGCTGCACCGCCGATCACGGGACTCCGGCTCGACTTCGGCGGCGGCCTTCGCGCCACGCAACTCACCAAAGACGGCAACAGTTACACCCTGATTACACTGGACAAAGACACCATCGCCCAAGATGACAGCCTCAAAGGCAAGCCGGGCGAAAAAGGTGCCAAAGGCGACAAGGGTGAAAAAGGCGCCAATGGCACGGACGGCAAATCCGCCTACCAAATTTGGGAAGCGTACACCGACCCCGCCGGCGTACAGCCGTACAAAGGCAAGACCGAGGCCGATTTCATGGACTACATGAAAGGTAAAAAAGGCGACCCCGGTGACGCAGGGGCACAAGGCGCGGCCGTCGACATCGCGGTCAGCGCGGACAGCGGCACGCCGCTCACCGTCGGCAAAGACGCACCGCACTTGGCACTCAAGGGTGACGCGAATATCACCACCGCGACCGCGGCGGACAACACCGTCCGCATCGCCCTCAAAGACGACATCACTGTCAAGAGCGTCACGGCGGGCAAGGCGCAACTCTCGACCGCGGGCATCGCCTATGACGGCAAGACCTATATCGACGCGAGCGGCATCCATGCCAACGACAAGAAAGTGACGCACGTCGCGGCGGGCGAGGTCAGCAAGACCAGCACCGACGCGGTGAACGGCGCGCAACTCCACGCCGTAAATGAAACCGTCGCCGCGAATACGACACACATCACGAGCCTCAAGCAGACCGTGAACAAACTCGGCGGCGACATCGCCGACATACGGACGGAAAGCCGCGAAACGGGCGCGATGAATGCGGCACTCGCGGCACTCAAGCCGCTCGATTTTGACCCGCTGCAGCGCAGTCAAGTCATGGCGGGCATCAGCACCTATCGCGGCAAGCAAGCCGTCGCGTTGGGCGTGGCGCACCACTCGAATGAAGACACCCTCGTCCATGCGGGCGTCTCCTATGCGGGACAATCCGAACTCATGGCAAACCTCGGCATCAGCCGACGTTTTGGCGACAAATCCGATCGCGCCGCGCGAGACGCGCGTGCCGCCCGCCTGCCGCAATACGCGGCCGGCCCGATGAGCTCGGTCTACGTCATGCAAGACGAAATGGCCGCCCTCCGCGCGGAAAACCTCGCGATGAAAGAACGCATGGCGACAATCGAACAAGATGCGAATACCCGCATCGCGGCACTGGAGGCACAAGTACAGGCTTTGCTCGCTGCCCGCTGATACAGGACATGCAAAAGACATCTCTGCGGAGATGTCTTTTTTGGTGCGGTGCTTGGTTGGTATATACAAAAAGGAATATATTAAGATATTTAATTACAAGTTGATTGGAAATGCGAAGAAAAGTGATGTGGTTGGGGAAAATTACAATATATTTAAATTAAAAATGAATAGCAGTAGTAAAAACAAAAGAAATAAATGTAAAATCGGGGTATAATTGAAATGTATTAAAACCTTGATGATGATTTTTGGAATGTTTGTCATCTAGGCATACCGATATGAAGCATTTGTGAGTACACGGAGGGGAAACATGAGTCGAACGAAACAACAGTTGCGTGCAGGAGTCTTGCTGAGCTTGTGCGCATTTTGCGTAGCGGGCGGATATGCTCACGCAGCAGCAACGTGGGAAGAAAAAGCAGCAGAACTCCAAGAGCTAATAATGATTCTTAATGGAAATGTTAATTCGCTTTATAGTACTAATTCCAGTGAGATTGGGAAGCTTAAGGAAAAGGATGGTGAACATTGAGGATTAATCCAAAAGAATCGGATTAATATGGAGATAAATAGGTCTGGTTTGGCCGAATTGAAAACACAGGTAGACAAGCAGAGAGTTCGTTACTTCTCGGCCAATTTTGATCCTGTAGAAGATCCGGTCGGCGGAAATAATGAAGGCAACAAAAACGGTAGCGCCCTGGCCAAGCGCAGTATCGCTATCGGCAGCGCAGTTGTTTCCGAAGGGGCAAATCGCGGTATCGCCATCGGGGCGGATACCCATGTCGATACGCTGGGGAAAAACTCCGTCGCCATCGGGAGCCGGTCCTATGCCAATGAAGCCGACGTCGTTTCTGTCGGGAACGATGCCTATGAATACGCCGGCCGGCAGTATGCGGAACAGAAACGCCGCATCATTCACGTCGCCAAAGGCACCAAAGACACCGATGCGGTGAATGTATCGCAACTCAAGGAAAAAGCGGATAAGACCGACCTTGAGACGATTAACCAAAATATCACAAACATCACGAAATCAGACGGCTTGCTCGCGGGTAAAGCTGACCTTAATGCCGGTAATCTGACGAAAGAAGAAGACAAGAAAGCGTGGAAACGCGCACTCGGCATCAACGAAGACAGCACCTCGGTCATGAGCTCGTGGAAACTGAAAGCGCAGGGCGTCACGGGGGAAGAAAAAATTACCGACGGTAATGAAGTCACCTTTGGCGTTGCGCAAGCGGATAAAGGACTGACGGTCAACCGCAACGGCAAGACGATTACCTACGGTATCGATACCGACAAGCTGATTGATAATATCAATTCGTTCACAACGAAGAAGATTACGAATATCGACGCAAGTAATATTGACTTGTCGAATAACACGACGGTTCAAAACTTGAAAACAAAATACTTCTCTGTCAATCCGAAGGACACCGACTTGGCGAAACCTGCAGATGATATCGACAACTCGAATAATGACGGTGCATGGGCGACGAAATCAATCGCTATCGGACCGAAAGCACGCGCCAATCAGGACGCCAGCATGGCTATCGGTTATGGTGCGGAAACGGTGGAATCGGGTAGCTATGGCATGGCTATCGGCTATGGAGCCAAAAGCCTCGGCCAAGATGCGTTGGCAAGCGGCTACCAAGCCATGTCGGGGAATACCGGCGTTGCCATCGGTTCGAATGCAAAAGCGGCGATGCGCGAACGGCAAGTGAACGGAAAAGCAGTCTATGAAGCATATGAAGATGCGGCGGTTGCTGTCGGTAATAATGCCTATGCACGCAGAAGCGGATCGATAGCAGTCGGTGCCAATTCGTTGGCAAACCGCTGGTCAATCGCGGTCGGCCAATACAGCCGTTCGTTCGGTGAAGAGTCAACCGCAATCGGTAATATGTCGCATGCATATGGCGACAGCTCATTTGCGGGCGGTAAACGTTCCGGCGCATATGGTGGCGGATCGGTCGCTCTCGGTGTACAGGCGAAGGTCGGCGAAGCACCGATTACAGAAGATGAATTTAACAAACTGAAAACGGCCGGTACGGCCATGTTGGCGGATGAATTTGATAAGAAACGCCTCGCAGAGGAGTTGACACCGGAAGATATTGAAAAGTATCAAGGCCATCTCTATGTGGAAGAAAGAGAAGGCGGTACGACGCTTTACCGCAGGATTGAAGACCCGAGCGGCAATATGGTATCGTACATGAAAGGTGTCGCCATCGGGGCGCAGACGACAGTCGAAGGCAAGCAGTCGGTCGCCATTGGTGCCGGTGCAGCAGCCAAGGGCGCCAATTCCGTCACTATCGGTACAGGTTCGAAAGTAGAAGGAACGTATTCGGTGGCGACGGGATATGTCGCAAATGCATCGGGTGATATGTCGGTGGCGATGGGGATACAGTCGAATACGTCCGGCAAGGGGGCTGTTGCCGTCGGTGCAAAAGCAGCTGCCAACGGGAAGTACGGTGCGGCATTGGGGGCTTTTGCGGGGGCAAGTGCGCTTGATAGTACGGCGCTCGGTTCTTCGGCCACAGCGACAACGAACGGTGGCGTGGCATTGGGGGCAAATACGGTCGCCAATGTCGCCGCAGGTCGGCTTGGCTACGCCTTTGCGGCAGATGGGGCAACACTGGAACAGACCATTGAAGCGGCCGGCCAAAAAGAGAAATATGATAAACTGAATGCCGTCGTCAACCCGCTGAAAGCGGAATACGACGGACTGGTCGCCGCGCATCAAAACGCACCGAGCAAATCAGCAGAAGAAACACAAGCCAAACAGGCTCTGGATGCATGGACACAAAATCACGGCGATTTTGTGAAGGCATTGGCAGAAAAAACACAGCTCGAAAGCGCATGGCAATCGGGCGCGGGAGCAGTATCCGTCGGGAATGCGGCCAAAGGCGTGACCCGTCAAATCACCAATCTCGCGGCCGGTACGCAAGATACCGACGCGGTGAATGTGGCCCAATTGAAAGTCGTGAACAAGAAAGCGGATGACAATGCGACCGCTATTACAAACATCACGAAGACGGACGGCTTGCTGTCGAAAAAAGCGGACATTGATGCGAAGAACGTCGAAGGGGACGACCTCAAAGCCTGGCAGGAAAAACTGGGCATCCGCAAAGCGGGAGACACCAACTACACGGACGTCCATACCAGCATCACGAACATCAATAAACAATTGGGACAAGGCTTCAAGCTCAAGAGTGGCGATGCGGAAACGACCGTTGCGCTGAACGGAGCGACGGCGCCGACGATTGAATTTGCGGGTGATAGTAACATCAGTGCAAAACTGGAGGGCAAAAAAGTCACCTACAGCCTGAACAAAACGGGCTTGACTACGACGCTGGGCGACACATTTGCCAAACAGGACGCCTCGAACATCACGGGCGACAATGTGAACAAGTGGAAAACCGCTCTCGGTATCGACAATCTCGGCACGGGCACGATGAGCTCTTGGAAACTCAAAGCCACGAGCGATGCCACCGACACGGAAGCGGAAACGATTGAGAACGGTAACGAAGTCACCTTCGGGGTGAGCACGGAAACGGGCGAAACAGGACTCAAAGTCACCCGCAAGGGAACGGCGATTACTTACGGTATCGACAAAGACAAATTGGTGACGAATATCGCAGGCGATATCATCAATCAGATTAACAACACGACAACGACGACAACTCCCATCACGAACATCTCGGCGAAATTCAGCGTGCAAGGCGATGCAAATCCGATTGAATTAACGCTGAAAAAAGATCAGACGCCGAATGTGAAATTTGAAGGAGAAGCGGACAAAATCGACGTAACCGTTGCCCAAGACGGAACGGGCGCGAAAGTCACCGTCAAGACGAATGCGAAACTGGGCGAAAATATCGACATCAGCAACAACTCGTCGATTACGAACATCACGAAGACGGACGGCTTGCTGTCGAAAAAAGCGGACATTGATGCGAAGAACGTCGAAGGGGACGACCTCAAAGCCTGGCAGGAAAAACTGGGCATCCGCAAAGCGGGAGACACCAACTACACGGACGTCCATACCAGCATCACGAACATCAATAAACAATTGGGACAAGGCTTCAAGCTCAAGAGTGGCGATGCGGAAACGACCGTTGCGCTGAACGGAGCGACGGCGCCGACGATTGAATTTGCGGGTGATAGTAACATCAGTGCAAAACTGGAGGGCAAAAAAGTCACCTACAGCCTGAACAAAACGGGCTTGACTACGACGCTGGGCGACACATTTGCCAAACAGGACGCCTCGAACATCACGGGCGACAATGTGAACAAGTGGAAAACCGCTCTCGGTATCGACAATCTCGGCACGGGCACGATGAGCTCGTGGAAACTGAAAGCATCGACCGACACGGAAGCGGAAACGATTGCCGACGGTAACGAAGTCGCCTTTGGCGTGAGCACGGAAACGGGCGAAACAGGACTCAAAGTGACCCGCAAGGGCGCGGCGATTACTTACGGTATCGACAAAGGCAAATTGGTGACGAATATCGCGGGCGATATCATCAATCGGATTAACGACACGACAACGACGACAACTCCCATCACAAACATCTCGGCAAAATTCAGCGTGCAAGGCGATGCAAATCCGATTGAATTAACGCTGACAAAAGAGCAGACGCCGAATGTGAAATTTGAAGGAGAAACGGACAAAATCGACGTAACCGTTGCCCAAGACGGAACGGGCGCGAAAGTCACCGTCAAGACGAATGCGAAACTGGGCGAAAATATCGACATCAGCAACAACTCGTCGATTACGAACATCACGAAGACGGACGGCTTGCTGTCGAAAAAAGCGGACATTGATGCGAAGAACGTCGAAGGGGACAACCTCAAAGCGTGGCAGGAAAAATTGGGCATCCGCAAAGCGGGAGATACTGACTACACGGACGTTCATACCAGCATCACGAACATCAACAACGACATCGCGAATCTTAAAGGCGGCTTTACCATCCAAGACGCGAACACGACCGTTGGTAAAGCGGACGTAACTTTGGGCGATACGACCAAGAACGCGATTATCTTCAAGGCGGCAACGGAAACAACTGCCGGCGCGACATCGGCATTGACTGCCAAAGTCGCTGATGACAAATCGGTCACCTACACACTGAACACGACAAAACTGAAAGAAGACCTCGGTATCAACAATCTCGGCACGGGCACGATGAGCTCGTGGAAACTGAAAGCATCGAGTGACGAAGCCGGCACGGCAGCAGAAGAGATTAAAAACGGTAACGAAGTCGCCTTTGGCGTGAGCGATAAAGAGAAAGAAAAAGGACTGACCGTGACGCGCACGGGCAAGACCATTACCTACGGTATCAATCATTCGGAACTGGTGGCCAATATCGCGGGCGATATCATCACGGAAATCAACAAGCCGGAGTCGACGAAGATTACCAATGTGGATTGGAGCAAGTGGCCGGGCATGGAATTCTTCAAGGGCGGCACGATGGCGGAAGGTAAGTACGTCCCTTCGACCGTCGCCGGTAATACGTGGACGAACTCGCGCATCGTATTCGGTAATGGCTTGACCGCGAAAGAAATCCAAGACGAGAAGGGCAACAAGTACACCGAAATCACGGTGACGGGTGCCGGCACGCCGGGCACACCGGGTGCTCCGGGAGAGAACGGCAAGTCCGCGTTTGACATCTGGAAAGAAGAAAACAACAACCCGAACGCTACGAAACAGGACTTCTTGGACTCGCTGAAAGGCACGAACGGTCAAGACGGTAAATCCGTATACGACACATGGAAAGAACAACCGGGCAACGACACCAAGACGAAAGACGATTTCCTGAAGGAAATGAAAGGTGAAAAAGGCGCAGACGGTACTGACGGAAACGACGGTAAATCCGTATACGACACGTGGAAAGAAACTACGACCGAAACGGACAAATCGGAAGCCAATTTCTTGAAAGCGATGAAGGGTGAGGACGGTACGAACGGCAAGGACGGCAAGTCCGCGTACCAAGTCTGGAAAGAGTACAAAAAAGCCGACGGTACGAAGCCGAATGAGAACAAGAGCGAAGCCGATTTCATGGACTACATGAAAGGCAAAGGCGGTGCGGGCGGTACGGACTTCACCGTCAAGACGGACGAAACAGCCACCGACGCGAAGAAGGACACGAAAGTCGATACGACGAACCCGTCCTTTACCATTGCGGGTGACAAGACGAATATCACGACGTCCATCGGCGGGAATAATACCGTCAAAGTCGCACTCAAGAAGGACATCACGGTCGATTCCGTCACGGCGGGCGGCGTGAAGATTGACAAGAACGGCATCGATGCCGGCGGCAAGAAAGTGACGAATATCAAAGCGGGCGACGTGAGCAAGGACAGCACCGACGCGGTCACCGGCGGCCAGCTCTTTGAGACAAATCAAACGGTCGCGGCGATTAATCAGACTGTCGGTAAACTCGGCGGCGCGATTGCCGATGTGCGCAATGAAAGTCGGGAAGGCGACGCACTGAATGCGGCACTGGCGGCACTGAAACCGCTCGATTTCGATCCTTTGCAACGCAGTCAAATCATGGCAGGTGTCAGCACGTACAAAGGTAAGCAAGCGGTGGCGTTGGGCTTGGCGCACTACTCCAACGAAGATACCCTCGTTCACGCGGGCGTATCGTATGCGGGCAGCTCGGAACTGATGGCCAATGCGGGCATCAGCTGGCGCTTTGGCGACAAAGCGGATCGCGAAGCGAAAGACGCACGCAATAACCGCTTACCGCAATACGCGGCGGGGCCGATGAGCTCGGTCTACATCATGCAGGATGAAGTCGCGACGCTCCAAGCGAAAAACAATGCGGCGGAAGCCCGTATCGCGGAACTCGAAGCCGAAAACAAGGCCTCCGACGAACGTATTGCCGCACTGGAAAAACAGATGCAGGCATTGCTCAATCGGTAAGGCAATCACAGTAAAAAGACATCTCTTCGGAGATGTCTTTTTGCTTGCGCAAATCAATTCCCTAAAAACACGCTTCTTGTGTTCGTGTTCCGACGTCCGCCCTCATACCCCGCGTGCTCGCGATGACCGTACCCCGTCGGCCGACGCGACACCTCGCGCCCGCGGTGACCGTGCCCCGCCGTCTGTTGTCATTCTCGCCGCGCGCCGTGCTGCCCGTGCCCCGCCGTATGTGCTTGCTCGTCTCATTCTCCCGTCGTGCCCGTGCCCCGCCGTCCGTCGCCGCCCCCTGCGCGTTCGCGGTGAACGTGCCCCGCCGTCTGTCGTCATTCTTGCGGCGCGCCCGCGGTGTTCGTGTCCCGCCGTCCGCCCGCGTACCCCGCGCGCCCGAGATGAGCGCATCTCGTCGTACGTCGCGACACCTCGCTCCTGCGGTGACTGTGTCCCGCCGTCCGCCCTCATACCCCCGTGCGCCCGTCGTGAATGTTTTCCGTCGTTTGTCGTCGTTCTCACATTCCGCGCGCCCGTCGTGTTTGTTTCCCCGCCGTTTGTCGCCGCAACACACGCTTGGCGGTGGCGGTTTTTCCGCATAGCTGCCGCGTTCTTTCCGGTATTCGTTGCATCGGTTTCGTTTGGCCGCTGCCTGCGTACGGTGATTGCGCTTGCCGTCTTTGGCGGCGTGGTGTGTCGCACTATGGCGCGGCGCGCCGGGGACTATCGCGCGGGCAGGGGATGCCTTCGGCGATGCTTCGTGTTGTCGTTTGGGGCGCACAGGGCGACGTCAGCCGCCGCAAAATATTCATCCTCGTTCCCGTTGTCCGGTGCTCGTACGCGAGCACGGAAGGGGGCTCGACGCATGATGGATACGATAGATAAAATTTATCATACGTCGTTTGTGATTGTTATATAAGAATTATACTTTACACAAAATTGACTGAAAGAGGAATTGTACTATGCTTACGCATGCGGAGTATTTCTCCGTATATCTTCCGTTTTTGCTTTTAATGTTCACGCGTTTTCTCTGCCGGCCTCCGATTTGTAAACTTGGTTCAATAAAAAGTCATGGTATGATATTACGGTATGTGAAAAACGCATATTGACCCGCTCAATTTCATTATTCCCGATCATGAATGCGGTATCGGTGCAAGAGACGGGACCCCGTGCGGACGCTCCTCGCGGCGCGACGGTATACGGTCTTTTGTTTTGCCGAACGGCGGCGCGGGCGCGATGCGCCTGCCGATACCGCGATGCGGGGCGGGTTGCGTGTACTGATTTCGGAGGTGTAATGATGAACAAACAACAACTGCGCGCGGGCGTATGGCTCGGCCTGTGCGCCATCTGTGCGGTCGGGGCGGCGGATGCTGCGGCACTGACTGCCGATCAACAGGCGGTCTATGATGCCGTCATGAAAGAAATCCGCACGAAAGGTGCCCACGGCGGGGCGACCGGTGCGGCGGCTGTCGCGACGGGACAGAAATCGACAGCGGAAGGCACGGCGGCGATTGCGGCCGGCTATGACGCGCATGCGCGCGGGGACTATTCAACCGTCGTCGGGTCGTGGTCGGCGGACAGCGCCGGCAACGGCAAGGACGTGTCCGGTTCCGCGTCCGTGTTCGGCATGATGTCCAAGGTCCTCGGCTCGGAGTCGGCCGGTATTTTCGGTGCGCAGAGCCTTGTCCAAAACGGGAAATTGTCCTATACATTCGGCTATGACAATGAAATCACGGGCAGCGAGCAATCCCTGCTGGCCGGTGCGGGCGGGCGCATCACCCGTGCGGACAACACGGTCGGCATCGGTACGAAAGCGACCGTCATCGATGCGGGCAACTCGGTCGCCATCGGGGGCAACAGCTACATCGCCAGCGTCGAATCCGTTGCGGTGGGGGCCGGCGCGGTCGTGAAGAAATACGCCTTCAACTCCGTCGTCATCGGGCAGGATGCCTATATCGGCAAGGCGAATGAACCCGGCGCAGGCAAACCCGACCCCGACGCCTCACAGGAAAATGTCCGCGTCGGTCGCTATGTCGAAGAATCCGTCATCACGCCGGCGGGCAACGCTAAATATGCCTGGTCGACCGTCCTCGGTGCGGATGCCAAATCCTTCGGCGCGCAAAATACCGCCCTCGGTGCGGGTGCGGAAACGCGGGGCAATCACTCTATCGCGCTGGGCAGTGTCGCCATCGCCCAAGGTCACCTCGGTGTCACCATAGGGAACTCCGCGGATACACGGGGTAACCGTGCGACGGCTGTCGGTGCGGTCGCCAAAGCGACGACGGATGACGCCACGGCACTCGGTTCGCATGCGGATGCGGCCATTCGCGGCGGCGTGGCGCTCGGATTTGACGCCAAGACCACGACCGACAAAGGCGTCTGGGGGTATGATGTGCTGACCGGCGAAGCCGCGACGGAAGCGGGCGTCCTCGGTGCCGATGCGGCCGCCTACCGAACGGCGAAATCCGAACTCGACGCCCTCAAGGCGGAGGAACAGACCCTGCTCGGCGAACTCAATCCGCTTTTGGCACAGCAAAGCGCATCGCTCGATGATGCGGATATCAAAGTCCGCAAAGAGCAGATTAAGACGGTCGGCGACAAACTCATTGCCAAACGGGACGAAATCGCCGCCAAAGCGAAACTCGTCAACGGCTATGTGAGCGCTTGGCAGGCGACCGATGCGGCCGTCGCCATCGGCAATGCCGACAAAGGCACCACCCGCCAGCTGACGGGACTGGCCGCCGGCAGGCAGGACACCGACGCGGTCAATGTCGCCCAGCTCAAGGCATTGGATACGAAAACGACGACACACATCACCGCGCTCGGTGACCGTGTGACCACGCTCGAAGGGAGCATTGACAATAAAATCAACGCGGCGAAAGTCACCGTCACGGGCGACGATGTGACGGGTGTCAAGGTGACGCCGACCGCGACCGGGTACCAAGTCGCACTGGCAGACACCGCCAAGGTCGGCCGGATTACGATTGCGGGGAAAGACGGCGGGGAGATTACCGGTCTGGTGAATACGACCCTGGACGCGGCGGACTTTGCGACAAAAGGCCGTGCCGCGACGGAAGAACAGCTCAAAGCCGCGCTGGCGGGTGCCGTTGCCGGAGCGAAGACCACCGTCGTCGCGGGTGACAACATCGCCGTGAGCGCGGACACGCAGACGAATACTTACACCGTCGCCTTGGCGAAAGAGCTCACCGTCGACCGCATCGCCGTCGGCAAGGCCGCCCTCACGCAAGACGGCGTCACCTATGACGGTAAGACCTACATCGGCCGTGACGGGCTTGATGCGAACGGACAAAAAATCGCGAACCTCGTCGCCGGTGCCCTCACCGAAGACAGCACCGATGCGGTGACGGGGGCGCAACTCTATGCGACCAATGAGAAACTCACCGCCGCGGCGAACGGTCTCACGGCTCTCACGCAGCGCGTCGATGCACAGGCAAGCGCGCTCCGCACCCTCGCGGACGACAGCCGTGCGGGCGATGCCATGAGCGGGGCACTGGCGGCACTGAAACCGCTCGATTTCGATCCGCTCCAACGCAGTCAGATTATGGCGGGTGTCAGCACGTACAAGGGCAAGCAAGCGGTGGCGCTGGGCTTGGCGCATTATTCGAATGAAGATACCCTCGTCCACGCGGGCGTATCGTATGCGGGCAGTTCGGAACTGATGGCCAATGCGGGCATCAGTTGGCGCTTTGGTGACAAAGCGGATCGCGAAGCGAAAGACGCGCGCAACAACCGCTTACCGCAATACGCGGCGGGGCCGATGAGCTCGGTCTATGTACTGCAAGACGAAGTCGCGACACTCCAAGCGGAAAATGCCGCTCTCAAAGAGAAAAATGACGCCGTCGAAGCGCGGATGGCGCGGATGGAAGCACAACTGCAAGAACTGCTCTCACAGCGGAAATAGTCGGCGACGTATCACGTCACCCCAAAGACATCTCTACGGAGATGTCTTTTTGTGTGGAGACATCGTCCGCGGTGCTGTCCGTCTCCCGCCTTACCTTGCGATGCGCGCGCACGGTCGCCTCGCCATGTGCTTGCCTTGTGTCCGTCGTCCGTTCGGCACGTCTGTGTGCCGCCGCTCTGCATGCAGGAGTGTACCTGCCCGTCATGCGCTATCGACATTGCCTCCGCTCGTCCGTTATCCGCCCGCGCCCGTGCATGCCTTGTCGGCAGCGCCTATTGTCTTTGCGTTCCGCTGTATTGCTCCTGCTCGTTTCCCGTCCCCGTGCCGCTCCTGTTCGTGTATCGCGCATACTTACCCCGTTTTTATCGTACCGTCCATACCTGCATGGTAGCGCATCACCCGTACGATGCGTGCGTGTCGGCCTCCCTCTCAGCGGTGAGGGTTCTCTCGCATATCGGTATATACCGCCCTTTTCGCAAGGCCTTTTAGCGATATAGTTGCATGTGTATCCGTAGGGGCGGCATCGTTGCAAAACATAGGAAGTATGTATACAAATGAGATAAATAAGTACACATTAGCTAAGCATTTGCTTAACATGAGTTACAAATATGATTAATTGTTTATTTTGATTAAAAAATCGTTCGCGTGTCCCATAAACCTGTGATATATTAGGTTCGGGTAAATATGTAATTAGTTATGGGAATAAAATTCATTTTTGTACACTTTTGACACTGTGGAGGTATGACAATGAAGCAAATGAAGAAACAACAGTTGCGTGCAGGCGTATTGCTCAGCCTGTGTGCGTTCGGGCTGGCGGGACAGAGCGATGCGGCGGTAATCGACGGCGCGGCGCAGGACGAATCGCTCCTACAGGGAACAAAGAGCGATACCGAGACCGTCCGCACGCAAGAAGATGAATGGCAGGCCGCCCTGCGTGCCCACAGTCCCTCGCGCGCGTTGCGTGCATCGGATGGTTCAGTGTATGTCACCGTCAACGATATGAAGGAAATATTGTCGGGGGTGGAGAGTAAGATTTCCCGTGCAACTACAGAGGTTGCAAAGCATGTGGACGATACCTTCAAAGCGTACGACAATCGGCTGACATCGTACGACCCACGCCTGAAGGCAGCGCAAAAGAAGGAGACGCACTACGTCTCCGTCAACGGTTCGGAAACATCTTCGGAAAGCAATCATAATAACGACGGCGCGACGGCAGATTCATCGATTGCCATCGGCGAACTCGCCTCGTCGGGAGGCATTACGGGTATTGCTATCGGTCGGGGCGCCACGGTCGACGCCGATCAAGATGTCGGCGTGGCGTTCGGATGGAATGCCAAGGCGAGCGGAGTATCCTCCATGGCATTGGGGGCATCGGCAGAGGTGCATACGCCTCTCGGGGTCGCGCTCGGTACGATGTCGACCACACAGCGAGAAGCAAACCCCGCCGTCTATGTACCCGGTCAACGCGACATGACGGCCACGGCACACGCGTTGCTTTCGAGTGACCGTGAAGAAGAATATCTCCGTTTGTACCGCAAGCTCGATACAAAGGCGCAGGACATGGATGGAGAGTTGACGGGCGATGTATTGAGTTTGAGAGGACCGGAAGCGGCCTATGCGAGCATCCAAGAAAAATGGGACGACTGGAAATCCCAACACGCAGATGATTTTGCCGACTGGCAAAAAATGAGACAGTTGGAAGCGGTATGGAAGCCCGTCGGTGAAGTCTCCATCGGCAATGAAGAATACGGCATTACCCGCCAACTGACCAATCTCGCCGCCGGCAGCAAGGACACCGATGCGGTGAATGTCGCACAGCTGAAAGCACTGGCGAACGTACCGGCCACATTCAGCACGGTGACGAAAGCTACCGTTGCCGGGCAATCCGATACGGTGAGGAAAGTCGGCACGCTCCCGCTGAGTAAACTCGCCCTCGAATACGCGGACGGTCTCACCGTCACGCCGCAAGGCGATGCGGCGCACCCGAGCGCCATGCGCATCGGGGTGGATGGCAGCAAAATCGACCTGTCGAAGAATGAAACGATAAAGAGCATTCAAAACGGCGTAGTACACTTCGTATCGATAAAGGGTGACAGTGCGGAAGGAAACTATGCTAATGACGGCGCCGTCGGTGCGAATTCGATTGCTATCGGCGTGAAAGCAAAGAGCGAGGACGCGCAGAGCATCGCTATGGGGCATCAGGCGAGGAGTTATGCGGCGCATTCGATTGCCATCGGTTCGGACGCATGGAGCGATAGTGAGAAGAGCATCGCCATGGGGTATCATGCGCTTAGCCTAAAGAAAGACGGTATCGCCATCGGCACGGACGCGAGGAGCGATGCTGAGCAGGGTATCGTCATAGGTGCTGATGCGAGTGATACCGGCCGAAGAGGAAGCATCGTCATCGGCAACCGGGCATGGGTTAATTCATCGATATTTCATGGTTCAGAGCATGCCGAAGATGATACTGTCGTTATCGGAAGTCGTGCGAGTGCGTATAGCGGAATCGCTATCGGGAGAGATGCGCAGACGCTCAGAAATAATACGGTCGCGTTGGGAAATGCGGCACTAGCCGAAAAGTCTGGGAATACGGCATTGGGGGCGCTTGCACGCAGCACAGGTGAGGCTTCTACCGCCGTAGGATACAAGGCGAAGGCTATCGGATATGAATCGGTGGCGTTGGGAAACGAGGCAAAAGCTTTAGCGTACAAGAGTGTTGCACTGGGAGATGACTCGGTTGCCGACGACGAGGCTTGGCAGTTCGGTTACGCCTTTGCGGACGGTAGCGACATAAGCTCTCAGACCGATTTATTGCTGGCTATCGGTCAGTACGACCGTTATTATGAGCTGGAGAGAAGGCTTAACTATTCGGATGACTCCAAATATGAATCTTTGCTTCGAGCTCGTCAGGACGCGGATGATGAGAATACATTTGACGCTGCCACGCGCGCGCTCAAGAAGTGGGAAACGGCACATCCGGGGTATGCGGAAGCATGGCATGAGAAAAAGGAGATTGAAAGCGCGTGGCGGAATAGCTACGGAGCGGTATCCGTGGGGCAGGAGGGGAAAACCCGCCGAATTAGCAATGTAGCCGCGGCGCGCAAGGACACCGATGCGGTGAATCTCGCCCAGCTGAAAGTAGCGAAAACGTACTACGTCTCCATTAACCCCGAAGATAAGAAGCGGAATCCGAGACGCATATTTACGCAAGACAACCGCCTGAATGACGGCGCCGTCGGTGCAAAATCCGCCGCTGTCGGCGTGAGTGCCAAGGCGATAGCTGCGCAAGGTATCGCCTTGGGAAGTGGCGCGATTGCGGATAGAAAAGCAGGGAAAATCGGGTACACTTTTGCGGGCGGTGCGGATAGTTTTAACGCGCTTTTGCATGCTACCGGGCAAAAAGCCCGTTACGATGAATTGAAAGCAGCGACCGATGCAGGCAAAGCGGAATATGAAGGATTGCTGACAAAGTATCACCGTGCGGTGGGCACGTCGGATGAAACTACGGCAAAGCAAGAACTCGAGACTTGGGAACAGGGCCACAAATCTTTTGTATCGGCGTGGAAAGAACGGGTGCAGATGGAAGGTGCATGGCAATCGGGATTGGGCGCACTCTCGGTAGGCAAGAAAGGCGCTACCCGCCAACTGACCAATCTCGCCACCGGTACGGACGATACCGACGCAGTGAATGTCGCCCAGCTGAAACTCGCGGAGACGCACTACGTCTCCGTCAATCCGAAAGACACGGCACGGACAGATATACCCTCTTTTGACAATTTCCGTAATGACGGCGCCATCGGGGCGAAATCCGTCGCTGTCGGTGTGAGTGCCAAGAGCGGGGGATCCGGCGCGGTCGCCATCGGTAGCGATACGCAAGCAAAAGCGGCGGGCAGTGTCGCGCTGGGAAATAGTGCAAACGCTGCCGGGAAAGAGGCATCGGCGCTCGGGGATAAGGCGCACGCCGCGACGGACGACGCCGTGGCCGTCGGTGCGAATGCCGTGGCCAAGGACATCGGCTCCGTTGCCTTCGGCAAGGGTGCGAAAACCATGGCTCGGCACGGGGTGGCCATCGGTTCGGCGTCTGTCGCCGATACGGAGAGCGGTGCTGTCGGCTACACCTTTACCGACGGCGTGACGACGTTGGAGCAGGCCTTGACCGACATCGGCAAGAAAGACCGCTACGACGAATTGACCGCCAAGACCAAACAGGCGGAACGCACCTACAATGGATTGGTCAAGGCCTATCAAGACGCGACACCCGGCACGGATGCGGAGATACAGGCGAAACAAAAGCTTGATCAATGGCTGCAAAATAATGCGGACATGGCGGCGGCGATTGCCGAAAAACGGAGTTTGGAAGGCGCGTGGCGGTCGGGATCGGGCGCCGTCTCCGTCGGGAAGGAGACCTCGACTCGCCAAATCACGAACCTCGCCGCGGGGACAAAGGACACCGACGCGGTGAATGTCGCGCAGCTCAAGGCACTGGCGAATGCACCGGCCACATTCAGCACGGTGACGAAAGCGGACGGGCAACCCGATACCGTGACGAAAGTCGGCGCGCTCCCGCTGAGTAAACTCGCCCTCGAATACGCGGACGGTCTCACCGTCACGCCGCAAGGCGACGCGGCGCACCCGACCGCCATGCGCATCGGGGTAAATACTGACACGTTGATTCAAAATATCAACAACTCCACGACGAAGATTACCAATATTGACGGCAGCAAGATTGACTTGTCGAAAAACGAAACGATAAAGAATATCCAACAGGGCGCGGTACATTTCGTCTCGGTCGATGGCTATAAGAGTGCCGGCAATTACAACAACGACGGCGCGACGGGGTCTTCTGCGATTGCCATCGGTGAAGGCGCGACCACGTCGGGGTTCCGCTCGACGGGAGTCGGTGCGGATGTAGCGGTGACCGGCAGCCACAGTGTCGCCATCGGCGCTAATTCTGCCTCCATGGGTGATCTGGCGTTTGCCGGCGGGCATAATGCCAAGGCGCTCGGCCGGGGTACACTTGCGCTCGGTTGGGGCAGCAAGGCCATCAATGCCGACGGGATTGCTATCGGGCAAGGCGCACGGGTCTCGCTGGGCGGTGCCATATCGCAAGAAAAATACGATACGCTGTCGGATGCCGTGAAACAGTGGCTTGTGCCCTATGACAACGACACCGGTAAAATCGTATATTATCAGGTGAAGGCACCGAAGCAAGACGGTTCGATCGTCGATGTGAAATTGAACAGCATCGCGTTGGGGAACTTGGCAGTAGCGGAAGATGCCGATGTCGTTGCCATCGGCATGAGCGCGAAAGGTGCGTTTACGGGTGCGACGGCTATCGGCGCATTTGCCAAAGCGGAAGGAGCGCAAGGTACGACGGTGGGTTATGTGTCGTCGGCCAAAGGGGCGCAATCCACCGCGGTCGGCGTCTATACGAAGGCTGACGGCGACCATGCGGCGGCATTCGGCTACGGCGCGAAAGTCGGCGAGAACAAGGCCGGCGTGGCCATGGGGTACGAATCCTATTCAAAACGCACCGGCGGTATCGGCTGGAATCCGCAGACCGATGCGGCCTGGGATACCGACACCATGTCCGCCGAACTGAAAGCCCAAGTGGCGGCACTGGACAAGGAAATCACGGAAAAGACAGCGATTGCTGACAAGCTCAAAGAAGAGCTGGACAAATTCCCGCAGGATCGGGAATTGAAGGAAAAATGGAGACAGGCGCATAATGCAATCTCCGAAGTGAACGACAGAAAACACAAACTGTTCGTACCGTGGAAGACGGAATTCGGCGATGCCGCCATCGGTAACGAAGAAACGGGTATGACGCGCCAGCTGACGGGCGTGGCCGCGGGCAGTGCGGATACCGATGCGGTGAACGTCGCGCAGCTGAAGGCGCTGGCGAATGCGCCGGCCACATTCAGCACGGTGACGAAAGCGGACGGGCAACCCGATACGGTGACGAAAGTCGGCGCGCTCCCGCTGAATAAACTCGCTTTCGAATACGCGGACGGGCTCACCGTCACGCCGCAAGGCGACGCGGCGCACCCGACCGCCATGCGCATCGGGGTGGACGGCAGTCAAATCGATATCAGCAACAACTCGTCGATTACGAACATCAACAACAACATCACGAACTTAACGAAGACTGTCGAAAACGGTACGGTGAAATATTTCTCCGTCAATCCGAGTAACAAGGTGCGTGAAAATGTCGCACCCAATAGTGATAACTCTAAGAATGACGGAGCGATAGGCGAGCAGGGTATCGCTATCGGTCCGTGGGCAAAAGCAAATCGGAAGTATGATATTGCCATCGGCTACAATACCAAGACGGCGGAAGAAGGGCGAGGGAGCTCGACTATAATCGGCTCGCATGCCGAAGGCGGCAAGGAATACGCGACCGCACTCGGATATGTAGCGAAAGCAATCGGAGACTCTTCGACGGCGGTCGGTACGCAGGCAGAGGCGACAGGGCTGCTCACATCGGCATTCGGATTCAGTACAAAGGCGACGGGCAATTATTCAGTAGCCGTGGGCAGCTATGCAACAGTCAACAATATGGAAGGCGTTGCCGTCGGTACGTCGGCAGAAGTCGCTGTAGACAAAGGTATCGCTATCGGGGTGCGTTCCTATGCAAACCGTGCCGCCGGCATGGTGGGGTATGCACCGACCGCACAGGTAGGGGCAAATCTGGACACCGCATTGGAAGCAATCGGTCAAAAGGCGGAATTTGAACGCCTGAAAGCCATTGTCGAACCGCTTATGCCGCGTCGCAACGAAATCATCGACAAGCATAATGAGGCCTCGGCAAAAGGCGATACAGCGGCACAACAGGCGGCATTGCAAGAAATGCAAGAATTCATGACGGCTAATCCGGAGTTTGGCGAGGCACTGGGGAAAATCACGAACATGACAAATACCTGGCAAGCATCGGAGAGTGCGCTTAGTATCGCGGACATGCGGCAATTGAATACGCGCCAAATCATCGGCGTGGCCGCGGGCAGTGCGGATACCGATGCGGTGAACGTCGCGCAGCTGCAAGCGCTGGCGAATGCGCCGGCCGCATTCAGCACGGTGACGAAAGCGGACGGGCAACCCGATACGGTGACAAAAGTCGGCACGCTCCCGCTGAGTAAACTCGCCCTCGAATACGCGGACGGTCTCACCGTCACGCCGCAAGGCGATGCGGCGCACCCGACCGCCATGCGCATCGGGGTGGACGGCAGCAAAATCGATATCAGCAACAACTCGTCGATTACGAACATCAACAACAACATCACGAACTTAACGAAGACTGTCGAAGACAGTACGGTGAAATATTTCTCCGTCAATCCGGGAGCTAAGCGGGCGGATGCGAATGTCGACACGACGAATGAGAAGAACGACGGCGCGATTGGGACGGAAACCATGGCGATCGGCTATAAAGCGATTGCTGCCGGCATACAAAGCACCGCCATCGGTCATGGTGCCAAAGCCGAACAGCACGGGTTGAGCTTGGCTATCGGTCATTCGGCGCAGGTGCTTGGTGACAGCAACTGGTCAAGCGTAGCGGTAGGCGGAGAGGCAAAAGTTAGTGCAGGCAATGGTGTTGCGATTGGGAATAACACGGAAGTGACGGCCGGCTCTGCGGTGGCAATCGGCTTCGGCGCAGTCGCAGATGTGGAGTTCGGTGCATTGGGCTATACGCCGAATCCCGCTGCAAACAGTTTGGAAGGCCGTCTGCAGCATTCCGAATACAAAACATTTGTCGACAAGGTAAACGCGCTTATCGATGAACATAATGCGTTGGTCGACAGGATGAACGGTGAGAACGATCCGGAAAAACGAAAAGCGATTCGGGAAGAATATGAACAATGGCAAAAGGATCACCCGAGTTACAAAGAGGATGTGAAACAGAGAGACCACTTGAAATCCATTTGGGTGTCCGGTGGCGGTGCGGTGTCAATCGGGAATAAAGGACTCAACGCAACCCGCCAGATTACGAACCTCGCCGCGGGGACGCAGGACACCGATGCGGTGAATGTGGCGCAGCTCAAGGCACTGGCGAATGCACCGGTGGTATTCAGCACGGTGACGAAAGCAGACGGGCAACCCGATACGGTGACGAAAGTCGGCACGCTTCCGCTGAATAAACTCGCCCTCGAATACGCGGACGGGCTCACCGTCACGCCGCAAGGCGACGCGGTGCACCCGACCGCCATGCGCATCGGGATTGACGGCAGCAAAATCGATATCAGCAACAACTCGTCGATTACAAACCTGAACACCAAAGTCGGCGGCAACACGAAGAACATCACGAAGGTACAGGGCGACATCACGACCCTCAAAGGCGGCT
>CAMCNU010000017.1 GCA_945876385.1 uncultured Veillonellaceae bacterium
TCTTTTTTTATTGGCGAAACGGTTGCCCTCCGCCCCGTACAATCAGAACAGACTTTTTACGGAGCGGTACGCAAGAGGCGAATGTGGACGGAGCTAAATCGTTAGACGGAACCCCGTGTGGGCTCGAATTCCACCCGCTCCGCCGGACGTATCGACAGCGTAAGCTGTCTTTTTTGCGAAAGGAGCAGTGGCTTCAGCATCGGTTCGGTTTGCGGGGCGGTTTATGATAAAATAATACCGTTAGCTGAAGGAGGGACGTCGATTGTTAGTAGCGGAAGTAATCAAACAGGGCGCGCCGGAGCGGATTGCGCTGTACGGCGCAACGCCGGTGACGTATCGTGAGTTGGGGATTCAGGTCGGTCGGTATCGCGAGGTGCTGGCGGGCAAGGGAATCACCCGCGGTGATCGGGTGGGATTGTTGGCGACGAATTCGCCGGCGTTTATGTATACGTATTTTGCGGCGCAGCAGCTCGGGGCGGTGACGGTACCGCTCAATTCCATGCTGACGGACGCGGAGGCGGATTATATCGTGCGCGATGCGGGCGTGCGCCTGTTGGTGTCGATGAAACCGGTCGACGTCGCGACGGACGTATTGCTGCTGGGTGAGTTGGCCGAGCTGGCGCAGGCGGTCGGTGAGCCGGGGCCGGCGCCGGACTTGACGGAGGTCGCCGAGACCGCTGTGTGTACGCTGATTTATACGTCGGGGACGACGGGGCGGCCGAAGGGGGCGATGCTCTCGCATCGCAATTTGGTGAGCAATGTCCGTCAGTTTAATCAAGCGTTGCCGCATCGCGCCGAGGATAATGTCTTGTGCGCGTTGCCGATGTATCATTGCTTCGGATGGACGACCTGCGTGATGAATCCGCTGCTCGTCGGGGCGGGGATTACGCCGGTGGCCAGTCCCCTTCCGTCGGAGATTACCAAAGCGATTGCGACGTACGGGGTGACGGTGGTGTTTTTGGTACCGCCGTTGTATCATCTGCTGTTGCGGTCGGGCGAGGTCGAGGCGTTGGATTCGGTGCGGCTGTTCGTATCGGGCGGGGCCAGCTTGCCCGAGCCGGTGGCAAAGGGATTTGCGGAGGGTTTCGGGCGGCCGATTTTGGAAGGGTACGGCTTGTCGGAGGCGTCGCCGGTGGTGGCGGTCAATCTCGAATCGAAAAATAAAATTTTCTCTATCGGGCCGGCGTTGCCGACGGTCGATGTGCGTATCGACGGTACGGACCCCGCGCACTATACGGCGGGGACCATCGGTGAGTTGCTGGTGCGCGGCGATAATGTCATGTCGGGCTATTGGAATCTGCCGGAGGCGTCGGCGGAAGCGCTCAAAGACGGCTGGCTCCATACGGGCGACTTGGCCTACATGGACGAGGACCGGTATATCTATATCGTCGACCGATCCAAGGACATGATTATCGTGAACGGAGAAAATGTCTATCCGCGTGAGGTGGAAGATGCGATGTACCGGTACCCCGGGGTGAGCGAGGTCGCCGTCGTCGGACACAAGGACGGCCTGCGCGGGCAATACGTCTGCGCCTATGTCGTGATGAAGGACGGCGAGACATTTGACAAGCAGCAGATGCGGCGGTTCTTGAGCGAGCAGCTGGCGGGATTCAAGTTGCCGCGCAAGTATGTGGTGCTCGATGCGTTGCCGAAAAACAGCACGGGTAAAATATTGAAACGGGTGTTGCAGGAAAGCGAGACATTTGCCGCTGACGGCAGCGACGGTCAATAGGCAAGAAAAAAGAGAACCGTATCGGTTCTCTTTTTTGTGTCACAGCGGCATGCCCGGCAGGTCTTGCGGGAGTTGCTGGAGCAGTGTCGGGTCGCTGAACAGGGCGCTGAAGAAGGAAAAGGTGATCAGCGCGATGAGTGCGACAACGAACAGAAACAGTGCCAGCCCCGGAATGATGAAGGCGAGGACTGCACGGGAAATGTCGATGCGGTAGTTGACGGAAATCGCCAACACTTGCAGGTACAGTGCCCACAGGGTGAGCAGCGCGGAGATGATTCCGACGAGGCCGGTCATCTCCGGCGAGGGCAGCCGGAGCAACAGTACGGGCAAGAAAGAGGAAAATGCCTGCGGAAACTGGCTGAAGGGGAGTGCGCGCAAGAGGCCGCGGACATCGCCGTCGCCGCCGAGCAAGGTGACCGTCAGGTGCAATATCGCCGCCCAAAAGAACATCCCCGCGGCGGCACTGATGAGACTGATGCCGACCAGCGCCGGCGCGCCGCCCCCGACGAGGCCGATACCGGCCAATGACGAGAGTACGACGAGCAGGAAAAAGGCGAGTATCGCCTCCCGATTGAAAGGTCGCCGGGTAATCAGCGCAAAGGCTTGTCGCGGGTGGACGACCGTGTCGTAGAGCAGGTCGAAGGTATTAGCGAGCATAGGGCACCTCCGTATCCGTCCGCGCCGCGTCGGCGAGGACATCGGTCAAGGCCGAGCGGACACCGCGGGCGATGTCGCGCGACAGACTGAGGGAAAAGAGCCGGTTCCATGAGGCGTCTTTGCCGTACTCTTTAATCGGCGGGCGGACGGTATCCAGTCCGACTTGATCGGCGGTATACGCCAGCGCCGCATAGTAGTTGCCCAGGGCATCGACCAGACCCGCCTCCTGTGCTTGCCGCCCTGTCATGATGCGCCCGTCGGCAATCGCCTTGACGGCGTTGCGATCCATCTTGCGGCCGTCGGCGACGACATCGACGAATTGTTCGTAAATGTCGTCGACCATGCTTTGTACGAGTGCGCGCTCTTCGTCGGTCATCGGCCGGTCGGGCGAGAGGATGTCCTTGTGTGCGCCCGATTTGATTTTGTCATTGCGAATGCCGAGCTTGTTCATCAGCTCTTCGTAATTGGTGTAGCCGATGTAGACGCCGATGCTGCCCGTCATCGTCGACGGATTGGCAAAGATATAGTCGCCTTTGGCGGCGAGCCAGTACCCGCCCGACGCACAGCTGTCGCCCATCGACACGACGATCGGCTTGCCTTCCGCCCGCAGGCGGTCGAGCTCATCGCCGATTTCCTGGGTGGCGGTTGCCGAGCCGCCGGGACTGTTAATCCGTAACAGTACGGCCTTGGCGTGCGGGTCAAATGTCGCGCGCCGTACGTCTTTCATCAGCTGTTCGGACGTTGCGACCGTACCCGATCCCAAAATCCCCGAGATTTCACTGCCGCCGACAATCGGACCGTCGACGCGGATGACCGCGATATAGTCCGAGCCTTGTGCAAATTCGCCGTCCGCATCGGCGTCCGGTTGCGGCCGACCGATGAAGACGAGCAGTAACAGCAGGGCGATGACACCGCCCACTATCCATCGTTTACGTGTGTGCATAGGTTCACTCCTTTATCGATACGTACTATGCCTATTGTAACACAATCCGTCTTGCGGCGAATCACCGCGAGCCTGCGCGAAAACGCGCCCGCCGGTAAGCAGGTATGCTATAATAAAATGATATCATAGCGGGTATCAGACGGTGGATATCGGCAGGAAGATACTACAAGGTACGGAGTCAATATGAGTAAACTGGGCATACAGTCGCTGCGGGTCGGTATCGACCCGGGCGCATTATACATACGGGCACATTTGGAATCCAAGGCGGAGGTGTCGGAGCCGTCGGTGGCGGCGCTGGACTATCGCAGCGGCGAGGTGCTGGCGGTCGGCCGGGCGGCGGCGAAATTGCTGCGGACACGCGGGGCGTACTTGCGTGAATGCCGGCCGTTTGTCGACGGCAAGGTCGCGCACTATGAAGCCGCACAGCTACTCATCCGGCGGGTGCTCGATACCGTCCAAAAACGCGCGGTCTGGCGTCCGGATGTCTGTATTGCCGTCCCGCGGGGGATTTCTTCGTTGGCACTGCGGACGTGGAAGGACGTGGCCGAGCAGGCGGGGGCACGCGCGGCGGTATTGGTGGATCGCGGAGCGGCCGCCGCGCTCGGCGGCGATGCGGACCTGGCGACGGCGACGGCGACGGCGGCTGTCGACCTGGGCATCTCGATGGCGGCGGCCGTCACGGCGGGCGGCGGCTACTTGGCGACGACATCGGCGCCGGTCGGGATGGGGGCGATGACGGCGCGCATCGGGCGCTATCTTGCGGAGAAGTACGATTTGTTTTATGACGATGAAGTACTGCGCTTCGCGTTGCATGACGCGGCCAGCGCCGTCGTGACGGAAAACGCGCGTGCGGTCTTGCTCCGCGGCCGCTTGCAGGCGGACGGTACGGAGCGGATGGTGACGATGACCGCCGAAGAATTATACCCGGTCGTGCAGGAAGGACTGCAGGCGCTGGCGGTGTATCTGACACATTGGCTACGGCAGGTGCCGCCGCAGGCGCAGGAGGATATCGTTCACAACGGCATCATCCTCACGGGCGGCGGGTCGCTCTTGCACGGTATCGACACATGGCTGACGGGGGTGCTGGGCGTGACCGTACGGGCGACACCGGAGCCGTTTGCGACAGTGGCCAAAGGGGCACTGCGGGCGCTCGAACGGCGCGACGATTGGCCGTATTTGTTGGCGGGGACGGTAGCAAGCGAAAGGAGCAAGTAAGTGGTTTTTTTCACAAAACGGACGATGTGGCTGGCACTCGGCTTGATTGCGCTCATCGGGTTGTTCGGCTGGTCGTGGCGGCATCGTGAATCGGTGCCGTTTGTGACGCGGCCGTTGGTGACGGTGGTGACGCCGTTCCAGTCGGGGACCGCGCGCTTGGCGCAGGAACTGGCGACGACATGGGACCTGGCGGCGGGGGCCGTGCACGGCTGGGAAGAAAATCGAACGCTCGCGGCGCAAAATGCCGCCTTGCAAAGTCAGTTGACCTCGATGCGTGAGCTCTGGGCGGAAAATATCCGCCTGCGCGAATTGCTCGGGATGCGGACGGAGTATCCGGCGTATCGGTTGCTCGGTGCGCGCGTCATCGGACGGGATTACGGCGGCTGGACGAATACGATTTTGATTGACCGCGGTACCAATGACGGTCTGGCGGTCTACATGCCCGTGATTTTGCCGCAGGGGCTGGCGGGATTTGTCAGCGAGGTCATGCCGCAGTCGGCACGGGTACAGCTCTTGATTGACCCGCGGACGGCGGTGAGCGGTGTGGTACAGCGACCGACCTCGCGCGTCGTGTCGATCGTCAGCGGCAACGGCAACGATCCGACGCATTTGGAAATGGTCAATATCGTCAAAGAAGGCGACATCACGGTCGGCGATACGATTGTGACGTCGGGCTACGGCGGCATTTATCCGAAAGGGCTGGCGGTGGGGACGGTGAGCGCGGTCGAGCCGGATCCGTCGGGGGTCGTCAAGCGGGCGGTGATTACGCCGGCGGCGTCATTCGATCGGCTGGAAGAAGTCTTCGTCTTGCTCGATGAAGTCGTGGCGGCACCCGTGACGGAAGGTGACGTGCCGAACCTCGTTCCTGATGCGCCGCAGGAGGTGAAGACGCCATGAGTACGACCGCCTTGGTCACGGCGGGCATCGTCGTATTCTTCGTGCAATACTCCTTGCTCCCCTTTCTGTGGCCCGGCGCGTACCCGCCGGATTTGTGGCTCGTGCTGACGGTCTTGGTGACGCTGTTTTACGGCGGGCGCAAAGGACTGTGGCTGGCGTTGGTCGCCGGTCTCGGCGCGGACATCGTCGGCACGAATTTCTTCGGGATTCATCTGGCGTCGTACTTGGCGGTCGTCTGTGCGACCTCGCCGGTGGAAGGCCGCCTGCAACGGCGATGGAATATTTCCGTGATGTGGACGTTCGTCATGAGCCTGCTGGCAGCGGCGGTGACCTTTGCCGTGCTGCGGTTTTCCGGTGCGGAACCCGCGTGGGGCGGCTACCTGGCGGGGGTCGAGTTGCCGCGGGCGACGATTAATGCGGGGGCGGCGTGGCTGTTTCATCAGTGGCTGCTCCCCGACAGGGAGAAAGGCAGGTAACGCTCGTGCTGGAAAGCATGTATAAAAAAACGGAAGACCGGCGCTATACTGTCTTTTTGTATGCGATGATAATATTGCTCGCGCTGTTGGTCATCCGTTTGATTGATTTGCAGATACTGTCGGGCTCGCACTATCGGGAGCTGGCCGACGGCAACCGTATCCGCCAGCAGACGATTCAGGCGACACGCGGCGTGATGATGGCACGCGACGGCGAGATTTGGGTCGGCTCGCGGCCGGTCTATATCGTGGCCTACGCCCCGCAAAACGGACCGATGTCAGACGAGCTGACCGCGCGGCTGGCGGCGGTACTGGGCGTGGTGCCGGAGCGCTTGCGCGAGCAGTATGAAACGCATCGCAACTACTTCGGGGCGATTCCGCTGGCGGTCGATATCGGGCAGGACGTCATCGCGCGGATTGAGGAGCGGCGCGCGGAATTTCCGGGCGTTACCATCGAAGTACAGCCGATCCGCTACTATCCGTACGGGATGCTTGCCGCCAATGTCATCGGTTACGTCGGCGAAGCGGGACCGGACGATCGAGATGAAAACGGCGACGCCTACCGCGGCGGCGCGATTATCGGCCGGTCGGGACTGGAAACGTATTATAATCATCTATTGCGCGGTGTGGACGGCGGTAAGCAGGTCGAAGTCGATGCGACGGGGCAACCCGTAAAAAATATCGAATCGGTACCGATTGTCCCGGGACACAACTTACGGCTGACACTCGATTTGCGTCTGCAGCAGGCGACGGAAGCCGCCATCCGAGAGCAAATCGGTCGCTTGGCGGACGAACACATCTGGCCGACGGGGGTGGCGGCGGTCGCCCTGGACCCGAATACGGGCGCGGTGCTCGCCATGGCCAACTGGCCGTCGTTTGACCCGAATGCCTTTGCTACCGGCATCAGCAACCGCCAGTGGCAGGCACTCAATGACAATCCGATGCGCCCCCTGGACAATAAGGCCATCAGCGGACTGTATCCGCCGGGGTCGCTGTTCAAAGTGGTGACGGGGGTGGCGGCGCTGGAGGCGCAGGTCATCACGCCGGAGGAACAGATTTACGACGAAGGCAAACATTGGCTCATCGATAAGCACAACGCCGGCGGCGAAGCCTTCGGCTGGATTGATTTTTACGATGCGATGGCCAAGTCCGATAACGTGTATTTCTATGAATTGGGCAACCGGTTGGGGATTGAGCCGATTACGCGCACCGCGCGGGAGCTGGGTCTGGGCGAGTTGACAGGGATTGATTTGTACGGTGAAGCCAAAGGTCTCGTCGCCAGTGAAGCCTACAAACGGGAAGTGTTTGACGAGGACTGGTACCTGGGGGAAACATTTGATGCGGCCATCGGGCAGAGTTTTCACTTGGCGACGCCGCTGCAGATGGCGGTGCTGTTCAGTGAGATTGCCAACGGCGGCACGCGCTATCGGCCGTACCTGGTGAGCCGGATCGACCGCCCGGACGGCTCGCCGTACCGGATTCATACGCCGGAGGTGACGGGCAAGGCGGTCATTCCGAAAGCGGTGCTGGACGTCGTCCGCCAAAGTCTGTGGCGGGTAGCGCAGCCGGGCGGCACGGCGGGCGATGTATTTCGCGGGTATCCGGTGGCGATTGCGGCCAAGACCGCGACATCGGAGACGGCATCGGGGCGCGATCACGGGATGTTTGCCGCGTATGCGCCCTATGACCGCCCGCAGATTGTCGTGGTGGTCATTGTCGAGCATGGCGGCTACGGTGTCTTTTCGGCGGCACCGATTGCCAAACGGATGTTGGACAGTTATTTCCGCTTGGACGGCGACACGGCCAAGCAAGGAGGATAAGGCATGAGGGATACGGGCAGGTCGCCGTCCCGCGCGGGTACCGGCGACGGACGGATTGTGACCGTGGCATCGGGCAAAGGCGGTGTCGGCAAAACCGTCTTGACCGCGCTCATCGGTGCGACCTTGGCGGCACAGGGACGGCGGGTGCTGTTGGTGGACGGCGATATGGGACTGCGGGATCTGGACTTGGTCGTCGGCATGGAGGATCGGGTCCTGTTTGATATTTTCGACGTGGCGACGGGACGTTGCTTTGAAGAGGATGCCATCGTCTCGGTCGCGCCGGGGCTGGACTTGCTCCCGGCCAGTCAACGCTATCGCTGGGAAGATATCGAAGGCGATGCGGTGCTGACCGTGCTGGAAGATGTCCGCCATCGCTACGACTATGTACTGATTGACAGTCCGGCCGGTGTGGGCAAAGGACTGTACTATACGCTGGATATGGCGGACTTGATTTTGCTGGTCGCCGAACCGACGTGGGTGTCGGTGCGCGATACCGGTCGCCTGATGAGCGACTTGCGTGAGCGGCGGCAATTGGGCTATGCCCTGCTCGGCAATCGGTTCGGGCAGACGGCGGAATCACTGTCGCCGGAAGACTGGGCCGACGCGCTCGGTGCGGAAGATCTGGCGGGTATCGTCCCGTACAGCTCGGAGGTGGCGGCCGCCGCCCAAGCGGGACGACTGGCGGCGCCGCAAGCGGCGGGGGCGGCACAACCGGCGGTGGACGCGGTGGCGGCGTATCTCGAGACCGGCGTATCGCCGGCGCCGGAGGAATGGGCGCGGCGCCTGCGCGCGATGACGTCACAACCGCCCGCGCGCTACCTTGTCAGACGGCGACAGACGGCACGTGAGTGGCGGCGCGGGCGGGGGTACCGATGAACCCGGCACGCTGGTGGCGGCATACGGATCGGGTGCTGATTGTGGTGACGCTGGTACTCGTCTGTATCGGTCTGTTGATGATCGGCAGTGCCACCCACATCAATCGGGAAGGACTGCGGCTGTATGATTTCGTCGAAAAACAGGGCGGCTTCTTTCTCGGCGTGACGGCGCTGGTCGTGTACCTGATGCGCTATGATTATCGGCGGCTCTTTCGGTGGACGCCGTTGTTGTATCTTGTGAATATTTTGGCGCTGGCGGCGGTCATGGTCGTCGGGACCAGTGCGCTGGGCGCGCAGCGCTGGATTCAAATCGGCCCGTTCAGTGTCCAACCGTCGGAGTTTGCCAAATTGCTCTACCTCATTTGTTTGGCGCGGTTTCTCTGCTGGGACAAAATCCGCGTCGATACGTGGCGAGGACTCTTGGCGGTGGGAATGTTTTTGGCGTTGCCGATCGCACTCGTGTTCCTGCAGCCGGACTTGGGGACGAGCTTGGTATTCGGGGCGATTACGTTGGGAATGAGCGTCATCGCGGGCCTGCGGTGGATACATTTGCGCAATTTGCTCGGCGCATTTGTGGTATCGCTGCCGTTTGCGTGGTTCTTTTTGCTCAAGGAATACCAGAAAAACCGTATCCTCGTCTTGATTAATCCCGACTTGGATCCATACAATGCGGGCTACCACGTGACCCAATCGAAAATCGCCATCGGCTCGGGCGGGCTCATCGGCAAAGGCCTCTTCGGCGGCACGCAGAGCCAGCTTAATTTTTTGCCGGAAAACCACACGGACTTTATCTTTGCGGTACTGGGTGAAGAGACCGGCTGGGTCGGTGCGGTGCTGTTGATTTTATTGTATTTTATCCTGCTGTATCGCGGGTTGCAGATTGCGCGGACGACCAAGGACGAATTCGGTCGCTATATCGCGGTCGGCATCGTGTCGATGTGGCTGTTTCAAATTTTCGTGAATGTGGGCATGACCATCGGTCTGATGCCCGTGACGGGGATTCCGCTGCCGTTTCTGAGCTACGGGGTCAGTGCGCTGACAGTCAATCTGTGCAGTGTCGGGCTGTTGCTCAATATTTATCAGCAGCGCAAGGAGATGTTGTTTGATCGCTGAAAAGGGTGAGGAGTACGTATGTCCCAAGTGAAGGTATCGCCGTTTGCACTGGCCAAAGTGCAAAAACCGGCCCGCTATATCGGCGGTGAGTGGAACAGTGTGGTCAAGGACCACGCCAAGATGAATGTCTCGGTCGCGTTGGCGTTTCCCGACGTGTACGAGGTGGCGATGAGTCATCTCGGACTCAAAATCCTGTACCATGTCATCAATACGATTCCCGATGCGGTGGCGGAACGGGTCTATGCCCCGTGGCCGGATATGGAGAGGCTGATGCGCGCCGAGCGCTGGCCGCTGTATACGCTGGAGACGAAACGTTCCGTGCGCGAGTACGATTTGTTCGGACTCACGTTGCAATATGAAATGTGCGCGACCAATGTGCTGAATATGCTCGATTTGGCGGGGATTCCCGTCTGGAGCAAGGAGCGCACCGATGACGATCCGCTGGTGATTGCGGGCGGGCCGTGCGTCTACAACGCCGAACCGCTGGCGCCGTTTATCGATGTCTTTTTCATCGGCGAGTCGGAAGAGTCCGTCGTCGAGATGGTGGATGTCTGGCGTGAGTGGAAAGCGGCGGGAAAACCCGGCGGCCGGCCGGAGATATTGGCGCGGATGGCGGCAATCGAGGGAAACTATGTGCCGGCGCTGTATCGGGATACGTATGATGCGGCGGGGCATTTCCAAGCGCTGGTGCCGCTCTCGGCGGATGCGCCGCGGACGATTCATAAGCGCGTGGTGGCCGATGTCGAATCGCTGCCCGTACCGACGAAACCGCTGTTGCCGCATTTGGCGCCGGTGCATGATCGGGCGGTGCTGGAGCTGTTTCGCGGGTGTACGCGCGGTTGTCGCTTTTGTCAGGCGGGGATGCTCTATCGGCCGATTCGCGAGAAGTCGCCGGAAAAATTGCTCGCGCTGGCCGAGGAGATGATTGCGAGCAGCGGCTACGATGAGATTTCACTGATGTCGCTGTCGTCGGCGGACTATTCCGCCTTGCCGGAATTGGTGGATTTGCTCATGGAGCGCTTTGCGTCGCAGCGCGTCGGGGTCAGCTTGCCGTCGCTGCGGATTGACAGTTTTTCCATCGACATTGCCAAAAAGGTGCAGCAAGTGCGCAAGAGCGGGTTGACCTTTGCCCCTGAAGCGGGGACCCAGCGCATGCGCGACGTCATCAATAAAGGCGTCTCGGAAGAGGACTTGATGGCGGCCTGCCGAAATGCGTTCGCCTCCGGTTGGAATACGGTCAAGCTGTACTTCATGATGGGATTGCCGACCGAGACGGATGCGGATTTGGACGGTATCGCGGACTTGGGCTACAAGGTGAGCGATTTGTATCGGGAGATGACCGGCCGGTCGGGGTGCAAGGTGACCGTCAGCGTGTCGAGTTTCGTACCGAAACCGTTCACCCCTTTTCAGTGGATGGCACAAGCGCCGGTCGAAGAAATTCAGCGCCGCCAGCAGTATCTCAAAGGCAAAATCCGCAATCGTCACATCACCTATCGCTACCACGATGCGCCGACGAGTTTTATGGAGGCGGTGCTGGCACGCGGCGATCGCCGGCTGGCACCGGTGATTTATCGGGTGTGGCAAGACGGCGGCCGCTTTGACGGCTGGACGGAGTTTTTCTCGTTCGAGCGGTGGATGCGGGCGCTGGCGGCGGAAGGTATCGACCCCGCGTACTATGCGTCGCGGGTGCGTGCACTCGATGAACCGTTGCCGTGGGAGCATATCGACTGCGGGGTGACCCGCGATTACTTACAGCGCGAATGGCGGCGCGGCTGTGAGGCGGGATTGACACATGATTGCCGCCGCCTGTCGTGCCTGGGCTGCGGCGTCTGTCCGCAACTGGGCGTGCGGGTCATCGACGGAAAGGGGGGAGATCGTGCCAAGGCTACGTATATCTATCAGCAAAGATGAGCCGTTGCGTTTTTTGGGGCATTTGGATTTTTTGCGGACGATGGAGCGGGCGTTGCGGCGTTCGCGCTTGCCGCTGGCGTATTCGGAAGGATTCAATCCGCACATGAAAGTCAGCTACGATACGGCATTGGCGGTCGGCATGACGGCGGACCCCTTTTATATGGACATCGAACTTGTGACGGCGCTCGCACCGGCAGACGTGCGGGCGCAATTGGTGCCGCAATTGCCGACGGGGATTCGCTTGACGGCGCTGGCCGCTATCGACGACGCGGCGCCGAAACTGATGGCGTTCAGCAATTACGAGACCTTTTGCCTGTTCGGCCCGGCCACGGGACCGCTCGACGGCGCGGCAGTGGCGCAGGCGTGGGAGCAGCGGACGACCGTCCCCCTACGCAAGGTGACCCGCAAGCAGGAGAAAGTAATCGACGCCCGGCCGCTGGTGCCGGAGCCGCTTGTCGTGACGACAGACGGTGCCTATATCCGCGTCGAGGCGGGCATCTTGCGGACGGAGCGGACGGGGCTCAAACCGGCGGAATTGTGGCAACTCTTGGTACGCGACTTTGCTTTGCCGGCACGTGAGGACGAGTGCCTGATTCACCGGACGGGGACGTACCGGCGGGAGGCGGACGGCCGACTGGTCGCGCCGCTGGAGGATGTATGAGCAGACAACTGTTGCTGTCGGTCGCCCAAGACCGCTTGCGCCTGGCCTTGCTTGCAGACGGCGTGTTGACGGATTTGGCGACGGAATCGGCGCACGCGCCCGTGCGCTTGGGGCAAATTTATAAAGGCATTGTCAAGAATGTCGTGCCGGCGCTGGATGCGGCCTTTGTCGATATCGGTACGGGCGTCAATGCCTACTTGCCGCTGCTCGGCGGACGGACGACGGATATCCGTGACCGCAAAATCAGCGTCGGCGCGTCGGTCATGGTGCAGGTGAGTAAGACCGCGCGCGGCACGAAAGGGCCGATGGTGACCCCCAAAGTATCACTGGCGGGACGCTATGCGGTGCTGCTCACGGAGGCCGCGCATGTCGGCGTGTCGAAGAAACTGACCTCCGACGATGAACGCGCCCGCTTGCGGCGCATCGGGTTGCGGCGGCTCGCGGCGGAGGACGGTCGCTTCGGGCTGGTCTTTCGGACGGCGGCGCAAGGTGTGCCGACGGCGGCGATTGAGGCGGATATCGACTACCTGTTGCGGACGTACACGGTACTCCACAAACGCGCGCTCCGCACGCGCGGGGCGGTGTGCCTGTATCGGGAAGCGGACTTGGTGGTGCGGACGGTACGTGACGGGCTGGACGGCGTCGACGAAATCAAGACGGACGATGCCGAAGTCTACGAGCGCTTGTGCGAACTTATCGGTGAATCTCGCCCCGCGTTGGCGGTGACCTATGAAGGGGATGTCGACCTGTTCGGGCGTTACGGTGTCGAACGCGTCGCCGACGAACTGCTCGCGCGGCGCGTCGATCTTCCCGGCGGCGGCTACCTCGTCATCGACCCGACGGAGGCCTTGACGGCAATCGACGTCAACTCCGGCACCGCCCGTACCGGGCGTGATCGCGAAGAGGCCGCACTGCGGGTCAATCTGGAGGCTGCCGATGCGATTGCCCGCCAATTGCGCTTGCGCAATATCGGCGGTATGATTGTCGTAGACTTTATCAGTATGCGCCGACCGACGTATCAAGAGCAATTGCTGACCCGTTTGCGGGCGGCGGTGCGTACCGATCGGGTGCGGACGACGGTGCTGGACATGACGGCACTCGGTCTGGTGGAGATGACCCGCCAAAAGACAGGCGAGACGTGGGCGGAAAGTTGGTACGAGCCCTGCCCGTCCTGCAACGGGAACGGCTACGTGCGGACGGCGGCGTCGATTGCCGCGGCGGCGGTGCGCGAGGTCTGTGCCTTGCCGCAGGCGGGCGGCGCGCCGCTGGTCATCGAGGTGCACGCCGACGTCTGCCGGGAGGCGCAAGACCTATATCCTCCCGCTATATTGCGCCGCCTGGCCGGTCGCACCGTGCGGTGGGCGGCGCGCGTCGGCGGTGAGCGCGACGTCGTCAGTATCTTGGCGGATCGCGAGTAAATAAGGAGAGAGAGATGCGGTTACGTAAAAAACCTTGGATTGAAGAAGCCTTGCAAGATTATGGAGATATCGTCTATACCGTACCGCCGGCGGGCGTGGCGGGACACTGGCGTGCGCATATCGGCGCGCCGGGACCCTTGTGGGTGGAAATCGGCAGCGGCAAAGGACAGTTCATCGCGGGACTGGCGGCGCGCACCCCGCAAGCCAATCTCATCGGGATTGAGCAGGTCCGCGATATACTGTATTATGCCGCGCAAAAAGTCCGTGCAGGCGAGCTGACGAATGTCCGCCTGCTGGCGTGGAACGCCGAGGACCTGACCGCGCTCTTTGCCGCAGGCGAAATCGATCGTCTGTACTTGAACTTCAGCGACCCGTGGCCGAAAGCCCGCCATGCGAAACGCCGCTTGACCCATCATCTGTTTTTGGACCGCTACCGGGTACTGTTGGCACCGGACGGGGAATTGCGGTTCAAGACGGACAACCACGACCTGTTTATGTTTTCGTTGGAAGAATGGCAACGCGAAGACTGGGAGCTTGTAGATGTGTCGATGGACCTGCATGCCGATGAGCCGGAAGATAATGTCCGCACGGAATATGAAGTCAAATTTTCCGCCAAAGGACAGCCGATTTATCAGGCGATTGTCCGACCGCCGAAAGGAGTAGGCGAAGATGTATGACCGGTTGAAGAAAAGCCTGAATCAAGACCTAGGACTCTGGCTGACCGTTGCGGTGATTATCCTGGTGGGCATCGGGACAGCCAATGTAGGGAGCGCGACGTTTTATATGAATCTGCATGCCGGCGACTGGGTCGGGTCGCACCTCGTCCGGCACATAGTCTTTGTCTTCGTCGGCGTTGTCACGGCGGCGGCGGCGTACGGGGTGGTCAAATCGCGCTGGCTCCATCAAGACGGAGTACTGCACATACTCGGACTGGTGACCCTGCTGCTGTTGCTCGCGGTGTACCTGGTCGGGGTGGAAGTCAACGGTGCCCGGCGCTGGATACCCATCGGTCCGCTGACCTTTCAGCCGTCCGAAGTCGCCAAATTCATCGCGATTATGTGGTCGGCCAAATACCTCGCCGTATTGCGCAAACAAAAGCGTCCGATTCGGCTGTTGGGGTCATTGGCGGACGGGATTCGCCGGCTCAAGGGCCCCTTCGCTACGTTTTGGCGACGCCTCGCAGACGCCATGTGGGCGGAGTGGAAACCGATTTCCTTGCCGCTGGCATTTGCGCTGGCGGTCATTTTCCAGCCGGACATGGGGACGACTGTGTTGATTGTGGGCTTCCCGATTATGCTGTATATCTTGGCGGGCTTGCCGGGCAAGGAAATTATCGGCACGCTGGCGGTAGCCATCCTGCTCGGGGCGGGCTTGGTGTTCGTCGCGCCGTATCGGCTGGAACGACTGATTGCCTACTATGACCCGTTTCGCTATGCACAGGACATCGGCTACCAGAGTGTCCAGAGTATCATCGCCGTCGGTTCGGGCGGTTTGCTGGGTCAGGGATTCGGCCGCGGCCACAGTAAGTATGCCTACCTGCCGGAGCAGTACACGGACTTTGCCTACTCCGTGTGGGCGCAAGAAGCGGGATTTTTCTTATCGCTCCTCGTCGTCCTCCTCTTTGTGGCGATACTGCTGCTGGGGTGGCGGATGGCGATGCGCACGCAAGATCGCTACGGGCGTTACTGCATCTACGGCCTGACCGCCATGCTCGCCGGGCAGGGACTCTACAATATCGGCATGACCATCGGTATCATGCCGGTGACGGGGGTACCGCTCCCTTTCATCAGCTTCGGCGGTACGTCCATGGTCGTATGTCTGACGGCGGTCGGTACGATTTTGGGGATTTGGCAGCTGACCCGCGAGAAAGAAGAACGCCGCGAGCGGGAGCGTCGCCGGGAGGCGTTGACCGCAGGTCGCCCCACCGGCCCGTCGAAATCTCGTCCGTAGGACTTGACGGCGGCGCGGGGTGCGGTATACTAGAATAGTAATGTAGTCAGTTCACACAGATTCACTTCATGCGACGAGGATATCCATGCGCGATAAGGGGAAAAGAACACTCGCACAAGGGGACATGGTATCAGCCGAAGTTATCGCGATAGGCATCGTGACAACTATTTTGGTGTTCTCATTATTGTCGGTCGTCATGGCTGCCGGCGATGAGCAACACGAACAAGCGCGCCGCGTGTTTGAACGACAAGTACATGCATTGCACTCACCCTACACCATACAGGAAGACATGCCGGAAGATTCGTCAGCAGCGAGCTCTCCGAACGGCGTGCCTTCCTTTTTTGTTACCCAAATAGAGCTTATCGACCAAGAAAGGCATGGTCGTTCGGCATGGAGACGTATTGCTCAAAATTATGAACATCGGTTGCTTACACAAAAAGATATTGGTGAACTGGTCAACGACTTACAGAAAGTATTCCGAGAAAAAGGATTTATTACCGGTAAGGTAGTTGTGCCGGAACAGAATATTGCAGACGGAGTTTTACGTTTACAGTACATTCCCGGCAAATTTCGACAATTTGTGCATGCCCCCAATAGTCGGCATGTATGGCGTAATGGAACATTTCCTGCAAAATCGGGAGATGAACTGAATTTGCGAGATTTAGAACAGGGGTTAGAAAACATTCGGCAAGCTCCCGGGCAACAAGTACAGATGAAAATTGTACCTACCGGACAAGACGGTGAAAGCGATGTTTGGCTTGCCGTTACGCAAGGGAACAGACTGTACGCCGGTCTGACTACCAACAATTATGGTAATCATGCGAGCGGTCGGTATCGGTTGCGAGGCGAATTGACATGGAGCGCGCCCTTACATAAAAATGATGTATTACGAATCAGCCGTGCGAAAAATATTGATTCCCCAAGTCGTTATTCTCGCTACCGGCAAACAGACATCACCTATTTGCTTCCCTATCGTAAATACTTGTTTTCCTATCGCTACTCAAATCTTTCCACACAACAACCGATACACTTTCCGGATAAAGAATATCCATATCGCAACCAAAGCAAAACACAAACGATTGCCATTGAACGTAATATATATCGAGCTCAAACATCTCGCCTTACTATACAGCTTTCCGTCGAAGACTACCGAAAAAAAGCATATATCAGAAATACGGAGCTTCGGATCCAACGTATTCATAAATTCAACATCGCCGCCGGAATGAAATACACTACATATTATCCTAACGGTATGTTGAACGCCTTGCTCAATGTATCGCATGAATCATATCGGCAACCGGCTCATCTTGCCTCACCATCCGCAAAGACAGTGCCCGGTATCGTGGGCACCGTTGATATTTCGTATCTCCAACAAGGCAAATGGGCAAATCATTCGGTTCAATATCGGCTACTGTTTCATGGCCAAAAGCGCACGCAAGCACGCTATAGTATCGACGAATTAGCAATCGGCGGGCGGTACACCGTAAGAGGTTTTACCGGCGAAAGAACACTTAGCGGCAAAGACGGTTGGTATATGCAACAGGAATGGACGCTGGGGAATCATGCAATCAAACCCTTCTTGGGGTGGGATATCGGCGCCGTCTATCACTCTGCCGAACCGCTTTCCGGCCATGTGTTAAGCGGGGTTTCCGTAGGGATTACCGCGATGTTTAAAAACGGATATGCGTCCCTTTCATGCAGCACTCCTATCATTCGTCCGCATTCGTGGTCCGGGGATAGATGGGTAAGCTATATCGAAGCGGGCATCAATTTTTAGACAGCAAATAAAGCAGTCAAACAATATAGAATTTATCTATTAACGAAAAGAGATAAAGGAGTCCTCAACTACCATGAACAAGCAAACAAAGCATTTAGTGCACCGGCTGCTTCTTACCTACTTGCTGTCTGTACCGCTATGCATATATGCAGCGGAGCCGGTAATCGTCAATATAGAAACGCCGAACGCAGAGGGTATTTCACTGAATCAATATCAAGGATTCACTGTCGGTGCTCAGGGGCTGGTCTTAAACAACGCCACAAAAACCGTTACGAGCAATCTTGCCGGAACGGTAGAGGCAAACCCCAACCTGACCGACAATGCCGCCGATGTCATCATTAATGAAGTGATGGGAAGCAATCGAAGTGCCATCTATGGCGCTGTCGAAGTGGCCGGACAAAAAGCGTCCGTCATCATTGCCAACCCGAACGGACTGGATATCAACGGGGCACGCTTTATCAATACAGAGCATGTATCGCTATGGGCAGGCACGCCGCAGTCTATTGATCCGCAGCATCACGTCGCAAGCATTGCCGTCGGCGATGGTGATATTTCTGTCTATCAAGGCGGCCTTACTGTGGAAGACGCCGACCTATCCTTAGTCGGTCATACCATTCGACTTGACGGTATTGTCAGAGCAGATTGTATCTATGCAGGAACGGGCCAAGGTGTTATTCGGACCGAAAAAGAACTGTCTGCTTGGCAAGTCAAGCCTACCGCCAGTACAAATACAATTGATGTATCTGCGTATGGCGGTATGTATGCAAACGCGATCTTTATACAAACGGAAGAACCGGGCACAGGTATCCATAGTAGCGGCATCCTGGAAGCCCAAGAACAGATTACCTTGCAGGCTAACGGCGATATTGTCGTACATGGACCGATGCAATCTCAGCAAACAAGAGTCAATGCAGCGAGGAATGTTGATATTGCGCAAGCGTCTGCTGAGGAGAAAAAGGCGCACCTGCCCATCCCGCAAATCCAAATTGAAACCGAAACCGGTGAGTCGCCCGTTATTGCGCCCGAGGTTCTTCCCGAGCAAAAATACCAAGAAACCGTTGCTGCAAACGGTGCCCGTGTGATAGATATCTTAGCACCGGATACAGATGGCATATCACTCAATCAAACTGAACAATTTCAGGTCGAGAAGTCGGGTGTTGTCTTGAACAACGCACTGACACAAGCAAGCACACAAACAGCCGGAACCATTGGTAAAAATCGTAACTTCGCTGCGCGTGCGGCCAATTTAATTGTGATGGAAAGCACCGGCACTACGGCCAGCGGCATCTACGGAACCTTGGAAATCGGCGGTCAAAAGGCCAGCCTATTGGTAGCCAACCCCAACGGTCTTGAACTTGACGGAGCCCATGTCATCAATGCCGATTACCTCTCCTTTATTACCGGTAAATGGAACCCGGCTTCTATAGAGCAGGGAGCCATGTACGTTGAGCCGGTCGGCACATTGGCCGTTGTCGGTAACGGCTTAAGCGGCAGCGCAGTCAACCATACGGCATTGGTCGGTAACGAAATGCGCATCTGGGCAAACGTCAACGGAGATATCGGCTCACTCAATATGACCGGCTGGGGAACCCCGGCAACTATTGCTGTGATGGATTGGGTTCCGCGCTGGCGGCCCAACCCTACGCCTACACCGCAAACACCGCCAATACCGGATTCGCCGAATTCGGAAATAACGGAAGAAGTCGTATTGCCGGAGCAACGCATTCGCGAGCATACCGCTACCAACGGTGCGACAGTATTGGACATAGTAGCACCGAACGCAGACGGCATTTCACTTAACCGACTATCTTCCTTTACCGTATCATCTAAAGGATTCGTATTCAATAATTCACTACATAACATATCGACTCATGTGGCCGGGAAAATCGACAAAAATCCGAACTTTGCCGGTCGTAGTGCGGGCCTTATTATCGGAGAAGTCACCGGCAATGACCGCAGTTATGTGCGGGGCAATATGGAAATAGCAGGGAGTCGTGCAGGGCTTATTCTGGCCAATCCGAATGGGATTACGATAGACGCTGCCACCGTATATAACGCCGATCGCGTCACCTTTCACTCCGGCACAGTCGCAACAGACAACTCTCGCCCTATACTCGTAACAGGAAATGCCCACATAGAAATAAAAGATATCGATACACAAGCGGCAGGTCAGGCCAACTTCATCGGTAGGACAGTCGATATTACCGGTCATATCAAAGCCGACAAAATGAATGTGTTGGCAGGAACCGGTCAAGTAGACTACCGAACCATGAAGATTTTTTCTCGCACAGAGTCCGATTCTTTGCAGCGATATATTCGCACGACATCCCGTGCGAACGTACAAGCCCATGCCATCAATATGCAAGCGCTGGATAATCAGGTCGGTCTCATTCACAACGGACAAATCGATGCCTCACAGACATTGCGTGTCAATCTCAGCGGCGACATTGCCGTCAACGGCTATCTAAGCGGTGCCTCGCTGACGGAAATTCGCACCGCCCAAGATTTGCAAAACAGAGGTATTATTAACGGCGGGCGGGTGCTTCTTAGTAGTACAAATCTTCTCAACGTAGGCGGAATATTGGGAGGTGATGTCGACATTGCGGTTGTGCGCATGGAAAATGCAGCGGGTGAGAAAGCGGTGAACCCGAAAATCGCCGAGTGGGATGAGAAGATAAAAGCAAAAAAGCAGCAAATCGCCGAACTCGATCATGACCTGGATTACATCAACCCCGAGGAAGAAGACCAAGCGGACTACTACGATGAAATAGAAGGGCAGCGAGACGAAGCGGTCGAAGAACTGAATCGACTCAAAGAGGAGCGCGCCACGATGCTGCCTTATATATACGGCAATCGTAGCGGCGGTATACTCTACGGTGCACACGATTTGCGTATTCGGGGCACCTACTTGTACAATCAAGAAAGAGTGGTCATAGCAAGTGATGGGGACATTCGCATAGAAGGAGCAAAAGGAGCGTCGGGAGAAGTAGCGGCACTTTTGCATAACCATGGCGGAGATATCCGCAGTGCCGGAGATTTGTATATTGCGGCACGACAAATAAAAAACACGAATGCGGATTTGCAGCTGCGCACCGTTGAAGGAGACTGGGAACAAGACCCTGACCGCATTGAAATCGATGCAGAAGGTAGCGAATATAACCATGTGGTTGATACCAGAAATAAATTTAGGGAGCTGGATCATCGACACAGATATATCTATGAACCTCATCCCGAGCGAAAAAATACACTCCGGCGGATAGACAGAGAGGGTATTGATTGGCTGTATGATCCGCCGGAAGAATATCATCATCACGAAGGAGGCGGAATCGAATACCAAGAGTGGGAAGAACATACTGCCAATATGGAAAAGACCTTCCGAGAAATAGGACTCACCGCATCGTGGGAAACGATGTCCGCCGATGAGCTATGGGAAACGGTCACAGCGAAAATTCAAGAGAAATACGGGAAAACGGTCAGCGAATACAACAAAATGGTCGAACAGTACAATCAAGTATTAACATTCAAAAACTATTGGGCCATCTATTCGCAACATAAGAATGTCACTACGGAGGTATTGCACAGTATGCCGGGGTACATTGTTTCCGGAAACGATGTATTTATTGCCGGAGCAACGGAAAACAAAGACAGTGCGATGATAGCCGGGCGTCGTTTATTGCTAAAAGGCACGCTGCACAACAATGCCACTGTGGTTGAGAAAACCGTACAACACAGCGGACGTATTGAGCATTGGGTATCACATGAATACTGGAGCTGGGGGAATCATACCCGGCGTGCGAATATCAGTACGGAATCCTACCTCGAGCCGGAAGAACGAACCGCTTACTACATTCCCGCGGTGGCCTATCAACGTGCATTGAGCGCCGGTGAATATCCCGCATTAACCGGAAACGAAGGGTTAGCCGATGGAATCTACAGCGTCACCGAAGAGACAAACAAGCAAAACGGACAAAAAAATCTAGTCGTATCTTTGCATACAAACAGTCCTATCCAAAATACGCATGCATCTTCGCTTGTTTTCGCAAAAGAAATCATCACTACGCAAGGTGGTGCTTCCGTTAACGAAGGGACGATGCTCAGTCATGCGATGATTTGGCGTGCCGATACGATTCGTAATAGCGGCACTATCCGTACCAAAGATGCGGTACTGGAAGCTTCAGGTGACATCGTGAACACCGGTAATATGACCGCAGACAAAAGATTGTGGATGGACGGAGGCGACGTACAAATCAAGCGGGCCGACATTTGGGCCCGAGAAACGGACCAACGGGGAACGGACGATACCACAGGGGTTCGTGTCACCGATGACCACGGATTATTATCTATTCGCTCGCGACAAGACCTGACAGTTGCCAATGCACGGATTGCCAATACCGGCAAAGGCGGCACCATCCTACTGGACAGCGGCCGTAACTTGGCATTGGATATTGTGACCGACTCATACCGTATCGGTACTCCGGAAAGTGCATCCGCACAACACGTGCAGATACTGGAAAAAGACAGCGGCAGCATCGTAGAAGGAGTCGGCGATATTACCTTGCAAGCAGGCAATGACCTTCGGATCAAGAGCTCGGCAGTGCGCAGCGCAAAGGGAAATATCCGCGTGCTGGCAGGAACCGACATGGAGATTACCACAGGGAAGAACACGGCCGATGGCCGCTACTATTGGTGGCACAACAACCGCCACGGCACCACGACCGTCAGCGAAAAACACTACGAAAAAAATCCCATCTCCTCGGAACTTTTGGGGGAAACCGTAACCATTGCCGCAGGGCGTGACGTCAACCTCCTTTCCTCCAACACGATTAATCGCGGCAACACACTCATCAAAGCCGGACGGGATATTACCTCCGACGTAGATACCGCGCTGACCAAAGACGAATACACCAAAACCTTTAGCGGCAGCGGCATTCGCTTCGGCGGTGGCTTCTTCGGTATCCGCATCGGCAAATGGACGACCTCGCACACAGAAGAAAACACATCCGAGCAGCCCGTACCTACAACCATCACCTCAACCAACGGCCGCGTCGATCTGGATGCGGAAGGGAAAGTCCATGCGACGACCACCTACATCTACGGCAAAGACGGCGTCACCATACAAGGCGCAACCGTTACCTTAGACGGTGCCTACCGCAAAGAAACCTATCGACAGACCGACGCCACCTCCTTTACCGGCATCGGTATCGGTCTTGGCGGCCGGGCCGTCAACAAAGTCCAAAATGCCTATGTCTTCGGCACCGCGGCATTCGCCGCACGGGACAAACGCCTCGCCCTGCTGGAAGGCATCGAAGCTGGATCGGCATTGGGCCTTGGCCACCTAGACCACTACAAAGAATACTGGAACATGGGCG
>CAMCNU010000018.1 GCA_945876385.1 uncultured Veillonellaceae bacterium
CACCGCGTTCACCGCGAGGGCCTTGGGCACCGTCTGCGCCCTTTTCACCGGGGTCACCTTTCGCCCCCTGTGGACCTTGCGGACCCGTTTCGCCACGCAACCCCTGCGGGCCTTGCGGACCTGTTTCACCACGCAGACCCTGCGGGCCGGTCTCACCTTTCTCACCGCGTTCCCCGCGAGGGCCTTGGGCACCGTCTGCGCCCTTTTCACCGGGGTCGCCCTTGACCCCCTGCGGTCCTTGTACTCCGGGGTCGCCTTTATCGCCTTTCAGACCCTTCAGGAAATCGCTTTCAGTCTTACCGTCATTCTCCGGTTTTTCTTTCCAAATATCGTATGCGGATTTGCCGTTTTCTCCGTCCTTACCCGATACACCGGGATCACCTTTGACACCCTGCGGGCCTTGCGGGCCGGTTTCGCCGCGCAACCCTTGCGGGCCGGTCTCACCTTTCTCACCGCGTTCACCTCGAGGGCCTTGAGCGCCGTCTGCGCCTTTTTCACCGGGTTCGCCTTTAACTCCCTGCGGGCCGGCTTCGCCTTTCTCACCACGTTCACCGCGAGGGCCTTGGGTACCGTCGGCTCCCTTTTCACCGGGGTCGCCTTTATCGCCTTTCAGACCCTTCAGGAAATCGCTTTCAGTCTTACCGTCATTCTCCGGTTTTTCTTTCCAAATATCGTATGCGGATTTGCCGTTTTCTCCGTCCTTACCGGGTGCGCCGGGATCACCTTTGACCCCCTGCGGGCCTTGCGGGCCGGTTTCACCGCGCAACCCCTGCGGGCCGGTCTCACCTTTTTCGCCACGTTCCCCACGAGGGCCTTGGGCACCGTCGGCTCCCTTTTCACCGGGGTCGCCTTTAACACCCTGTGGACCTTGCGGACCTGTTTCACCACGCAGACCTTGCGGGCCGACTTCGCCGTTCTCACCGCGTTCACCGCGAGGGCCTTGGGCACCGTCGGCGCCCTTTTCACCGGGGTCGCCCTTGGCGCCTTTCAATGCGTTTAAAAAATCCTGCTTGGTGACCGTGTCCGGCCGGTGCGTTTCTTCTTTCCAGATGTCAAACGCGGATTTGCCGTCCTGACCGGCCAAACCGGCGCCGACCACACGCACTTCCGTGTATTTCTTGCCGTCCGCACCGTCCACTTCATCCGCAATCAAGCCTTCACCGAACACGATACGGGCATTCGTCCATGTATCACCGGCCGCCGTCGAGGGTACATACTTGCCTTCCGCCTTCGCTCCGCCTTTGAAAAACTGCATGCCCGGCCATGCCGACCAGTCCACATTCGTAATCTTGGCGGCAGGCGAGTGGTTGATTTGCGTAATGACATCGCCCGCGATATACCCGGCCAACTTCGACTTGTCAATACCGTACGTCACCGTATTGCCGCTCTTGGCTATCGTGAGCCCGTTGTCGCTCTCCGCCACCCCGAAAGTGACTTCGCTCCCGTCGCCGACGGTCGTCGCGTCCGTACCGACTTTCAGCTGCCACGACCGCATCATGCCCGTACCGAGTGTGTTGATACCGAGCGCTGCTTGCCACTTGGCTACGTTCTCACCGACGATATTCGATGCGTCCTGCTTGGCAAATGTATCCCCCAGCGTCGTCGCCAAGCTTGTTGTATTCAGACTGTAGGTGACCGTCTTGTCCGTCAACTTGACGCCGATATTACCGTCGCCGGCAAATTCAATCGTCGGCACCGCCGTACCGCCCAACGCCACACCGGTTTCTGTCGTGCCGCTCTTCAAGTTGAATCCCCGCGTCAATGCCTGCTGCATATCGGTAATCGCCGTATTGTTGCCGATATCAATCGTTTCGCCGAGCTTGGCATCCGCCTTGACTGTCACCGTCGGTGCCGCCGTACTGCCGCCGACCTCGACCGCGATTTTGTTCGCCTCACCTAAAAATTGAATATTCGGTTTTGATGTGGCGCTCAGTGCCAATTCCTGCGCGCCCGCCGTGTCCGCACCGCTGACGGAAAAATGGGCGTTGATATTGGTAATCGGCTGACTGAGCTCCGCATCGTTGATGCCCGCAATCATGTCGTCAATGATATTTTCTATCAGTCTTTGTTTGTCAATCCCGTAGCGAATCGTATTGCCCCTGCGCTCAACCTTCAGCCCCGACTCCGGACTAAGTCTGTTTCTTCCCCTTTCGATGATGCCGAAGGTGACCGTATTGCCATCGCTGATAGTCTGTGCTTCAGTGTCCTTTTCCTGGGCCGCTTTCAGTTTCCACGTATACGCCGGCGGCTTGCTCAATGCATCGATACCGAGTGCTTTGCGCCACGCCTGGCGGTCGGCATAATTCGTCATATTCGACGCGTCTTTTTTGGCATACGATGACAAATCCGATTTATCCGCCTTGCCTTGCACCACGGAATTCGTTTCAATCTGCTGTTGCAATTTCTTTTCGTTAAAGGTCAGACGCAGACCGCCGGGGTGGACATCGGGCGTAATATAGGTATCCCCCGACACCATCACGGTATCCCCGACTTTGACCGTGCGACTGCCGCGAATGGCGTCACGCAACGTCCACGTCCGTTCCGCGGTCAGTTTATCCAAGCCTTTGAGCTGGCGCAACGTCACCGCGTCGGTATCTTCCGTCCCGTCCGCGACATTCACCACCTGCCGCAAAAACGGCGCACGGGTAGTCGCCGCATCCGACGCCCCGCCCAGCGTCCCGCCGACTGATACCACGCCATATACATACTGCTGATTGCTGTACGGAGCGACGATATTCCCGACCTGTTCCATAAAACGCAGTTGTACACCGCTGTACGGCGCTTCCACAATGGCACGATGGGCGTACTTCGTGCTTTCGTCCAGATTGCGGCTCGCTTTGTCCAAGTAATATGTCTGCCGCTCGGTCGTACTGAACGCCCCGACAGAGGTCGAGCCGATACGCTGTGCATTCGCCTTGTAGCCGATGGCTACACCGTTGAAATCTTCATACACATACACCGTCGAGGCGCCGGGCGGATTCAGCGAGCCGCTCCCCACACTCGCGCCCATCCCCACTGCGACAGACTGACGACCGCGCACGGCGGCATCCGTACCGATGCCGACCGATCCGACCGCATGCTTCCCCGCTTGCCCGTCTTTATTGACAAGCGCATAGGTCTTGGCATTCGCACCGATAATCACATTGGTACTGTTCCCTCCGTACGCATTCGGGCCGAGCACCACCGTTCCTCGTCCTCTTGCCGTCGCCTGCCGTCCGATAGCCGTACCGACATCGTCTTTCACACCCGAATATGCATCTACTTGCTCATCTTCCCATATCGCCTGTGCACCGTCACCGATGGCGATGCCGTACATCGTCTGATGATCCAGGTAGGTATAGCCCGCCTTCGCATGACGCCCCAAGGCCATACTGCCCTCTGTTACCGCATGCGCGGAATCCCCGATGGCAATCGAGCCGTCCGCGTTTCTGTTATGCCGATAGACCCGCGACCCGATATTTTCCGGAATGGCAAAATACCGCTCACCGGTCTTGGCATTGACACCGATGGCGATACTGTTGTTCCCCGCGGCCGAGCTTGTTTCCCCGATTACGACCGCCCCGCGTGCCGTCACTTCCGGTGTCGTCGACCCCTCCCGCGGTCGATACCGCATCGCCTCGGCATCTTTACCCAAAATGACCGTACTTTCCTGATTGGCTGTCCGCACGCCTTCAAGCAACGCCTTTAACCGGATAATCTCCGCCTCCGTCAGCGTCGTCGCCTGCGCCGTCAATCCCATTCCGGCGAGCATTGCTGCCGCAATCGCCACAGACAATCCGGAATGACGTCGGTGTTGTGATACTTTATCGAACGATTGTTTACTTCTTTTGCCTTTCAAAACCCCTACCTCCGTATCGATATATCTAAATAACTGGATTTAATACTCACACATTGTATAACATTTTTAGACAATATGTAAAATGAAACATTTCTATATTATCAAAACCATACATATATTCACCAATATGTTTTATTCTTTATTCTAAACAATGTGTAACATGCTATTCTACTTTATAGTAATGTTTTTATTTACTTTAACGCTCACAAAAAAGGGACAGCTACGCTGTCCCCTTGCGAGTTATCCCGATATGTGTCCGGCTTATTGCAGACGTGCCATCACGGCACGCATCTGTTCTTTCAATTGTGCAATCTCCTGTGCTTGTTGCGCAATCGTATCGGCTTGCGCGCGATTTTCCGCGCGGAGTTCGCTCACTTCGTCCTGCAGGACGTAGACCGAGCTCATCGGGCCGTCCGCGTACTGCGGCAGGCGTGCGGCGCGCGCTTTGCGCGTGTCGCGGTCGTCCTTGTCGCCGAATCTCCAGCTGATGCCGAGGTTTGCGGCGAGTTTTGCGCTGCCCGCATAGGAGATACCGCCGTGCACGAGGGTGTCTTCGTTCGAGTAGTGCGCCAGCCCCAGCGCGACGGCTTGCTTGCCGTCATAGGTGCTGACGCCCGCCATGACTTGGCTCCGCTGCAGCGGGTCGAAGTCGAGCGGCTTGAGTGCCGCCAGTGCCGAGGCCAGTGCGGTGCCTTCGCGGCTTTCGTTACGCACGTCGGCGATGTCGCCGCCCAGTTTGTTCACAGTTTCGTTCAAGTTCGTGATGCGTGTGGTGTTCGCGGCGATATTTTCGTTCGTGGCAAAGAGTTGCGACCCGTTCACCGCGTCGGTGCTGTCCTTGCTCACCGCTCCCGCCGCGACATTCGTCACTTTCTTGCCGTTCGCGTTCAGTCCGTCGTTACCGATATAGGTCTTGCCGTCGTAGGCGATGCCTGCATCCGAGAGTTTCGCTTTACCCGCCGTCACACTCTTGACCGTGATGTCGTCCTTGAGCGCGACTTTGACGGTATTGTCTTTTTCGACGGTAGTCGCGATATTCTTGCCGTCGCCGGCAATCGTCAGTTTCGTATTTGTCGGCGTGATGGTCACTTCCGCGATTGTCGCCGTGGCGCCCTTTTCATCCGCCGCTACCGTCAGGTTTGCCACCACGCCGTCCTTACCGTCCTTACCGGGGTCGCCCTTCGGGCCTTGGGCACCCGTGTCACCTTTTGAGCCCTGCGGACCCGCTGCACCGGTGTCACCTTTCGGCCCTTGGATACCTTGTTCACCCCGCGGACCCTGCTCACCCCGCAGTCCTTGTTCACCTTGCGGACCTGCCGCGCCGGTCTCACCCTTCGGGCCTTTGAATCGGTCATCATTTTTCAGCGCATCTTTATCCAGTGTAACCAATGTATACGCATCGCCGTCACTGTCGTTGACCTGCTCGGCTTTGAGTCCGTCCGCAAATACCATCCGCGTCATGGCAATCGGGCTTGTCCATTGTGTCCCTGGCTGACCGGATGGTGTGTAGACCCGCTCACTGACCGTGCCGCCGGAGTAGAAATACATCGGCATACTTCCCAGCGCTTTCAGCTGGGCAACGTTCACTGCGTCGGTATCGGCACTGCCGGCGGCAAGATTCGTCAATTGGCGCGTATAGCGACGGGAGATCGTCGTACCGTCCGCAGTTTCCTCGCGCATGCCGCCGATGGAGAGCGCGGCATGCGTATGTGCCGCCGTTTCTTGCACGATACTGTCCGTCCCCAAAAATACCGAGGTTTTGTCCGCTACCGCCGCGCGATCGGCCACTGCATCCGCGCCAAGAGCGACGGCACCGCTCATTTCCGTACGGCTGCGGACCCCGACGACCACCGCATCCGCCGCGGCCGCACGATTATCTACCCCGACCGCCACCGCCTGTGCCGCATCTACTTCGTTAGCCGCACCAAGCGCGACCGCCCGCTCCTGAGCGGCGATATTTTCCGCGCCGACGGCAATCGCTTTATTGCCGGCCGTACGATTCGCATATCCGACCGCCGTACTCCATTTACCGACGTCAGTCTGTCCCTTCAAAACAGCATTATTTTGGTAGCCGACTGCCAATGCGCCGTATGTATTGATATAGTTTTCGTACCCTATCGCGACACTATACGCATCCTCTTCCCAAGAAACGCCCTGTTTCTCCCCGAATACTGTGTTTCTGTATCCGAAAGCATACCCATAGCGACCGGTCAGCACGTTTTCCCGACCGATTACAATCGAACTCTGACTGCGCGTATTGTTGCCGCGGTCGACATTACCGTCCGTATACCCGAGGATATTATTAATCCCGATTGCCATACCCCAAGAATCCTTCGTCCGGTTGCCGAAGCCGAATACCATATTGGACTCTCCGGATACCTGATTCTTCCGACCGATGACAGTGGAGTCTTTCTCCACTGCGTTGCCGCGACCGAAGACATCACTCCGATAGCTCCAGACCTTGTTCTCTCGTCCGACGACAGTGTTCTCTTCCCGGCTCACATCATTAGAGATACCGATGACTACGCCTTCATTGTATACCACGCGATTGCTCAGACCGAACACATAGGTCCTGTCTGCACTGTAATGCGTCCCGTCACTGGTCAATATGTTCCTTCTGCCGACAGCCATACTGTCACCGTCGATTTCATTATGCTCCCCGACGGCCATCGAACCGTATGATTTGGCCTTATTACCGCTTCCGATAGCCATATTCGCCGAGTAATTAGTATTCCCGATCGCAATCCCCATTGCCCCGGCGGAGACGTTGCCCGAACCGACAGCGATACCCCCTCTGGCCCACACATTATTGTCATGCCCCAGGGCAATACTCCGTTCTCCTGTCCTTGCCTTGATTGCTTCCCCCGTCTCCGGATTTATCGTGGGCGCTGTCGACCGAATCGTTAGGTTGTTCCGATGCCCGATGGTAATCGCCTCATCCGCATTGGCATAATTGGTAAAACCGATGGCCATCGTTCTCCCTCGATATTCCACACCGTATCCGGTTTGCTGCCGGAATCCTTCGAGAATATTACTCTGACCGATACTGATCGTATCCCCGCCACTGGTACGATTGTACAGCCCCATGACCAACGCCCGCGTCGCAGGCGCTTGTTTGCCGGCGTCGTCTGTGCCTTCCCAACCGATACGATTCCCGCTGCCCACGACGTACCCGCCGCTATAGAGCCAATTGTGTCCGCCGAATACCGACGCATCTCCTTCTATGAGACGGTTAGATTCCCCGATGACGGAAGAACGATACCCCCTGACCTCATTTTCCTTACCGATGACGTTATTCGTCGAAGCCATCTCCGACAGCTCATTTTTCACTCCGAACACGACATTTTCTTTACCCTGCTGCGGAATTTGTTGCGCATGACCCGCCGCAACCGTTTGTGTCATCTTCTGTGCATTTTGTTCCGCCAACCACGCGCGCAATTGGTCGATTTCCTCTGATGTCAATGCATCTGCCGCTGTGGCGGTATACCCGGTCAATGCTGCCAACATCGTGGCCAACGAAATCATGCCGGCCTGATACCAACGAGTCGCCGCCGGTCTTCCTTTGTTATGCCTTTCTCTCATCTTTTTTACCCCCTTTGTGATTTCTTTTCCTTAATTCGCATTCTATATTAATCCATTCTTATTTTCAACCATAGTAATATACGATTATTTTATCTTTGTTTGAGTGATGTTTTCTACAATAGCTACGATTTGTACTTTTATCTATCGTACCGCTCTTCTGCCCGCACTATGGATGCGTACTCGCAGCCCTGTACTTGCACCGTCTGCATCTTTTCCGTATCTTGCCGTAGAATTGTCGCTGACAGGACAAACCGCACACCGGCCGCCGCTCGGAGTACGCCCTACTGCCTCCTTAGCCTGTATCGCCCCTTGCAGGCATACAAAAACCCCCTTTACCCGAGGGTAAAGGGGGTACGGCTATACCGTAGCGCGCTTATTCCTGTGCCGCAATACCGGTCAGCACATAGCCGACCGCCTTGGCCGCGACGAGCAGCGCATCTTCGTCGATATCAAATTTCGGATTGTGATTGTACACCGGTTTGTCCTGGCCTTTCGGCGTGGACGCGATGAAGAAGTAGCATCCCGGACAAATCGTGTTGTAGTACGAGAAGTCTTCCGACGGCGCTTGCGGCGGAAATTCTTTGACTTCTTTGATATCCGCATCATGTTCCTGCGCGGCTTCCAAGATTTTGACTACCCGGTCAGTAAGCTCCGGATCGTTGTAGAGCGGCGGATAGTCGTTGTTGTAGGTAAATTCGCAGGTGACACCGAATCCCGCTTCCAATCCTTTCACGAGGTTGGTGAGTTCACGCTGGACGATTTCCTGCGCGCCGTCCGACATGCAGCGGATGTCGCCTTCGAGTTCCACGGATTCTTTGATGATATTGAACTGACCTTTACCGTCAAAGGAACCGATGGTAATGACCCCGATGTCAAACGGTCTCAGGCGACGGCTGATGACGGTCTGCGCCTGCGTGACAAAGTACGCGCCGGCGACGATAGCGTCGTTGGCCAGATGCGGGGACGAACCGTGGCCGCCCGCGCCGGTGATTTTGAGTTTCATGTAGGAGCGGCCGGTAAAGGTGTAGCCTTTGTGCCAGCCGACCACGCCGGCCGGTCCGTTCGGCAGGAAGTGAATCCCGAAGACATAGTCCATGTCGTCGAGCACGCCGGAAGCGACGATGTCCTTCGCGCCGCCCGGTGCCATTTCTTCCGCGTTTTGGTGAATGATTTTCACCGTGCCGGGGAGCTCGTCTTTGAGCTGAATAAGGCAATCGGCCAGCACCATAAGGTAGGCCGTATGGCCGTCATGACCGCAGGCATGCATCACGCCCGGATTTTTCGACGCAAAGGGAAGTCCCGTTTCTTCCTGCAAGGGAAGCGCATCGAAGTCCGCCCGCAGACCGATGGTCTTGCCCGGCTTGCCGCCCTTGATGGTGACGACGAGGCCGTGCTTACCGGCGATTTCTTTGTCGATTTTTACGTCTTTACCGGCATAAAAATCGGCAATGTATTTCGCGGTTTCGACTTCCTGGAAGGATACTTCCGGATTTTCATGCAGATGACGACGAATTTGAATGATTTCGTCCTTACGTGCCTCGAGCATCTGCATTAACTTTTCTGTCAACATAGGCATCTCCCTTTCTGTACTGACTGCACACTACTGAATAATTATTGTTTCGCTTCCGGCTTGCCGGCATTGGCCGGGACCAGGAACCAGATGGACAGGATGGACAGAATGCCGAAAATGACATTGACCATCAGGCCCCAGAAGGCGCCGACATCGAGTCCTGCTGTCCGCGTCATGATGTAAACCGAGCCGGAGAGTGCGATACCGATACCGCCGCCGAGCGAGCTGGCCATCTTATACACACCGGCCGCCACGCCGATACGTCCCGGCAGCGCGTTCTGTACGGAAGTATCCGTCGACGGTGTCGCATAGAAACCGAGCCCGAGGCCGAACAGCGCAAAGCCGATAAAGACGAGCGGCAGATAAATCGCGTTTTCCAAATGGGTCAGCGTCATGAGCGCAATGCCGACGGTCGTGATGCACGAGCCCCAGAGCATCGGCTTTTTCGCGCCGAGTTTTTGGAGCAATTTTTCCCCGACACGAATCATCGCCAAGACGGCGACCAGGTAACCCAAGGTCAACGAGCCGGCTTCGGCCGTCGAAAAACCGCGTCCGAGTTGGACGTAGAGGTTGGCAATGAGGAGCGTCCCCGCTGTTGCGTTCATGAGGAAGTTCGACACGGTCGCGCCGGTGTATGCCATGTTTTTGAAGAGCGCAAAGTCCACCAAGACGACCTCTTTTCCGTCTTCCACTTTGACAAAGACAAAGAGTGCGACAATCGAAATCGCCAAGAGCCCCAGCGAGTACATGCTCGTCCAGCCGAGCTTGCCGCCGTAGTTGATGAACAGGTTCAGCGCGAGAATCGCCACGATGAATACCGCAAGACCCGCATAGTCGAAGTGGAATTTGCCGTCGGCCGCTTGCACTTCACTCTTGCTTTCCGGCGTATCCCACAGCAGCCACATACCGAGCAGCGCCACGCCGATGGAGATGATGAATACCCAGCGCCAGTCGAGCACGCTCGTCATCGCGCCGGCGAAGAAGGAGGCAAACCCCGTCCCGCCCCACGAACCGATGGACCAGTAGGACAATGCCCGCTGGCGATCCGGACCGTCGAAGTATTCTTTAATCAAGGCAATCGTCGACGGCATGATGCAGGCGGCCGACAGCCCTTGGATGATACGGCCGATAATCAGCATCGTGCCGCCGGTCGCCAAAATCAGCAAGAGCGACCCGATAATACTCAGTACAAACCCGATGTACGTGATTTTCTTCCGACCGACGATGTCGGCGAGGTTCCCTGCGGCAACGATAAACAAACCGGAAAATAATGACGTGATACCGATTGCCGTGCTCATGACCTCTGCCGTAATCCCCAGACTGTATTGCACGGGGGCCGCCATATTCAGCAGCGTCTGCGCAAACAGCCAGAAGTTGATGACTCCGAGTACAATCCCGAAAATCATCTTGTTGGTGCCGCGATACTTGACCACGGCGGTTTGATTTTCCATAGTGTCCTCCTTAGAACGATATAGTATGCCGTTTAGCAATCTAAATATATCATTTATAAACTTGATTTACAATCAAATTTATAAATATAGTTGCTAATTTACCCATATTATTAGTTTCTCGATTGATTACTTTTTCTCATACCACTTCCTCACGGCAGTAATCACGGCGTTTTGTCCGGCCCGTTTCCTTGCCGAAAACGCAAGGCCGCCCCGCACGCAGTCGCATCTGCCTGCGGGGACACCTCACTTGGCGGTCGGTGCGAGGAACGGCACATCATACATATCCGCCGCCAGCAACCGCTGCGTCGCCGGATGGCGCGCGTCTTTGACACGGGCGGCGGGGAGTGATTCGACCGCGCATCCCGCATCCATGACGACAATCCGATCCGACATCGCCTGAACGACGCCCAAATCATGACTGACAAAGACCGAAGCAAAACCGTGTCGGGTCTGCAGGTCGCCAATCAACGCGGTAATGCTCGCCTGCGTCAGGACATCCAGCGCACTGGTCGGTTCGTCAAACAGGATACACGCCGGCCTGAGCAACAATGCCCGTGCAATCACCACGCGCTGCAGCTGCCCGCCCGACAATTCGTGCGGATACTTATCCTCTGCCGTCGGCGGCAATTCCACCTGTGCCAACGCGTCACGAACGGCGGCCTTTGCCTCCTGTCCGTGCGCCAAGCGAAAATTGCGCAACGGTTCATGTAAAAAGTCTCCGACGGATTGCCGCGGTGAAAAAACCTCCAGCGGATGTTGCACGACCAGCGTCAACGCGCGATAGCCCCCGCTCGCAATCGGCTCGCCGTAAACCACCGTGCCCGCCGTCGGGCGAAGCAACCCCGCCATGACATGCAGCAAGGTCGATTTGCCCGAGCCGGATGCCCCGACCAAGCCGACCCGTTCACCGCAGTCGACCCGCAGCGATACCTGATTGAGCGCGTACAGATGACCGTAGCGCACGGTCACGTCGCGCACTTCCAACAATGCGTCCATCCTACCTCACCTGCACTGCCGCATCGAGCAAGCGCCGCACATACGATCCCGGCGGTGCCTGCCTGACGGCGGCCGCCGTATCATCGGCGACGATACGGCCGCCCTGCATGACGAGTATCCGCTCCGCCACCGCCAGCGCGGCACGAAGGTGATGCGTCACCAGGAGCAGTGTCCGCCCCGCCTCGACTTGCCGACGCAAGCGTTCGAGCAGCAGGCGTGTCGCCACCGCATCCAGTGCCGCTGTCGGCTCGTCGACCAAGAGCAAGGACGGATTGAACTCGAGCGTCATCGCGGCGGCGACCTTTTGCCGCATCCCGCCCGACAAATCGCCCGGCAAGGCCTGCATCACCCGCCGCGGCGCGTCCAATCCCGCCGCCGCCAGCGACGCCTCCGCCCGCTCGACCGCGCCGTCCGTCACCCCGTGCGCCCGCAAAAAATCGACATACTGCTTGCCGATTTTACGTAGCGGGTTCAAGTACTGCCCCGGCTGCTGAAACAGCATCGCAATTTCCGCCCCCGCCAACCGGCGGCGTTCGCCTGCCGCCATCCGACACAGCGACGCCCCGCGAAACCGCAAGTCACCGCCGACGATGCGCCCGTTTTCCGGCAAAATCCCCGCCACCGCATGCAGCAGTGTCGATTTGCCCGAGCCGGATGCCCCGACAACGGCGACGGACTCACCCGCCGCCACCGCAAAGGACACCTCCCGCACCACGGGTACCGCCCCGTAGGCAATCGTCAGCCGCTCCGCCGCCAAAAGCGCATCGTCAGCCGAGCGTGACATCTTTCGTCAAGAGATAATAGTCAATCGGGAAATTCGGTACATTTTTGACTTTCTTGTTCGTTACGACCGTATTGCCCGGGAATACCAGGAACAGGCACGCATTGTCCGCCAACAATTGTTTTTGGATGTCAATCGTAAGCGCGCGCCGTTGGTCGACGGCAAATGTACCCGCCATTTGCGCCAGGAGCGCATCGACTTTCGGGTTGCTGTAGCCGCCGAAATTCGATTCCGCATCGGTCTTGAATACTTGCACCATGAACCAGTACGGATCGTTTGTCGAAACCGTCAGGAAATTCTTTTCGAGCAAATCGAAATCATACGTAATTTCCGCATTGGAACTCGGGTCCTGGACACGGATGATTTCCGTCTTGAGACCGGCCTTGTTCAACTGCGCCTGCAAGGCTTCGTAGTAGGTGTCCTTGTTATCCCAGACGGCCATTTTGAGGACGAGCGTTTCGCCGTCTTTCGCATAGAAGCCGTCGGCATTTTTCGCATAGCCCGCCGCCTTCATTTCCGATTCCACCTTAGCGGGGTCGGTCACCTGCCGATCGAGCTTGTCATAGCCGAGGTTTGCGGTCGGCGGGAACGGTGCCCCTGCCGGCGTCGTGCCCGGGCCCGTCACATCCGCCAAGGCCTGATAGTCCGTCGCGGCGGCGACTGCGGCCCGCAAGTGCGGATTGCCCATCTTGCCCGCAAAATTGAAGTTCATGAACGACAGACGAATCCCCGTCGTATCAATGATATTGTAATTTTCGTTTTCAAACAGCGGACGATTGGCCGCATCCACGCGATGAATCAAGTCCAAGTCGCCCGACTGCAATGCCATCGCGCGTTTGGTATTGTCGTCGACATTTTTCACGGTAATCGTGTCAAGCCCCGGTTTGCCGCCCCAGTAGTCGGCGAACGCTTCCAGTTTGATTTCCTTGCCCTTGTCAAATGCGACAATGCGATACGGCCCCGTCATGACCGGTGTCGTTTCCGCTTTGCTCATGTCGGCCGCGGTATTGACGACGACAAAGGCCGGCTCGGTGATGGACGAGAGAAACGACGCATACGGTTCGGACGTCTTGATAATCAGATTTTCCCCGTCGACGGTAATCGATTCGATTTTCGAGTCTTTGCGCGAACGCGGATTCAGCTCCATGACACGTTCCATGGATGCTTTGACCGCCTCCGGCGTGAGCGGCGTGCCGTCTTGGAATTTCACGCCTTGCCGAATATGGAACTTCCAGGTCACGGGGTCGATATTTTCCCAGCTATCGGCCAGCTGCCCTTCCATCTTCATGTCCGGCGTGACCGTCACCAATGTTTCCCCGGCCGCCAGACGAGTCACCGTCCAGCCGTCCCAACCGTGCGCCGGATCGACTGTTTCACTGAACCAGAATAATGCCATATTTAAATGTTTCGGTCCGTCTTGCTGCGATTGTTTGTCGGTGCCGCAGCCTGCCAGGATGCCCAATGCCATCACGCAAGCCGCTACGACCATCCACCATCGTTTCATGTCTGCCTCACTCTCTACGCGCTTTGTTCGCCCGTGTGATCACGGGGATCGAGCGCATCACGTAATACATCACCCATCAAATTCCAACTCACGACTGCCAGGAATATCGCCAGCCCCGGATAAATGAGCAGCCACGGCGCGGTCATCAGGTACGCCCGTGACCCGAGCAACAGCGCCCCCCATTCGGGATGCGGCGGCGGGACACCGATACCGATGACGGAAAAGCCCGCCACCGTCAAGATGATCGCTCCCATATCCTGACAAATCATCACCAACAATTGCGGTACGGTATTGGGGAGAATCAGTCGCCACGCGGTGCGTAGGCGGCTCGCACCGGAAAACGGCGCCCAACGGACGTAATTGCGGGCGGATTCCGACAGCACCAGGGCCCGCATCACGCGGGCGTATTGCGCCCACTCCGTGAGTATCAGCGCCAGTGCGACATTCGTCAGGCTCGGCCCGAGAAAGCCGAGCAGGCCGAGTGCGACAATCATGCTCGGAAACGCCAGCACCACATCGAGGACGGCACTGAGCAATCTGTCCGCCCCGCCGCGTGCCAATCCCGCCGCGGCACCGACCACGATACCGATGACCGCCGAGGCCGCGACAATCACCCCTGCCAACGTCAGGGTGAGCCGCGCACCGTGTAAGATGCGGGAAAAGACATCGCGTCCCAGCTGGTCGGTACCGCACCAATGCGCGAAAGATTCGCTTTGGAGTCGCGCCGTCATGTCGACCGCAAACGGATCGTACGGTGCACAGTGAGGACCGAGCACCGCCAACAGTGCCATCAAGACCGCCATCACAATGACCGCCGGTACCGCCGGCCGCTGCCGCAGTCGCAGTCGCCGCCTCATGCCCGCTGCCCTCGGCGGCGTACCGTGTCCATGCGCCAGAGCCAAATATCGGCCAGCGCATTCACCCCGATAAAGGTCAGACAGCCCCACAGCACATACGCCTGCATCAGCGGATAGTCACGCATCAAGATGGCTTCCGTCATCAGCATGCCCATCCCGCGCCAACCGAACACGCTCTCGGCCACGACCGCGCCGCCCAACAGCTCGCCCGTCGTAATCGCCAGCATGGAAATCGGCGCAATCATCGAATTGGGAAACAGGTACTTCGTCAAGATGACCCGCGGACTGAGCCCGCGCGCTTTCGCGCCGACGATGTACGGCTTGCGAAACTCCTCCAACAGTGCCGCCCGAATCCGCCGAATGTAAAATCCGCTCACCCAGATGCCGAGCGCAAGCGACGGCAAAATCAATCCCGCTACGCCTCCAGATACCGTAACGGGAAGCCATCTGAGCCGCATGCACACGACGTAAATCAAGAGCAGCCCCAGCCAAAATGTCGGCATCGCCTGTCCCACAAACGAGAAAAAGCGGATGAGATAATCCGCGGGCCGGTTGCGATACACAAACGCCGCCACACTGAGCGGCAACGTCAGCACCGCCGCCACCATAAGCGACGACACCGTCAGCAGTGCCGTCCGCGGTATCGCCTCACGGAGCAACTCCCCGATCGGCATGCCGTATGCCAATGAATACCCGAATTCACCGCGCAATAAACCGACCAGCCAATGCCCATACTGCACCATCAGCGGTCGGTCCAAGCCGAGTTCCGCACGAATCGCCGCTACCGTATCGGCCGTCGGCGGAACCCCCATGTGTGAAAGTTGTAACGCCACCGGATCGACCGGCGACGAATACAAGAGCATGAAATTCAAAAACATGACCGTCATCACGACTGCCAACACGGTCGCCAGTTTTTTGAAAATCAATTTTCCCATGCGCGATGTCTCCCCTCATCTCGTAATCATCGGCTATGTTCATTGTAGCGGTGTTCATCCGTAACGTCAATAAAAACAATTATCATTTATATTTATTATAACTGTACCAATCATGTACCTCTATCCGGATCCGCCCATCCGCTGCTTGCGGGCAAACAAAAACGCCGACCCGTACGGGTCGGCGTCTCTTAATCCGCCAATGTATATTTCAAGTCCATATGAACACTGCCCACCGTGACAAAGCGCCCGAGCAACTTGACCGTCCCGGCCAGTATCGTCTGCGCCATCTCTTCGTTGGCCGCCTGCAATACGGCGGGCACATCCGCCTCCGCGACCGCGCCCGACTCGATGCGCGCATCCACGAGCAGCTCGATGCGCCGCAGCGTCGTCATCATATCCTTTTCAAAATTCGCCACCAGTTCACCGTACGTCGCGTAATCCCGATCGCCGATGACCGCCATCGTCTGCACGAGCCAGTACATATAATTCGGATCATACTCGAGCGGCGTATCCCGATAACACGCCGGTGTATCCTCCACATTCGCATAAAACGGCACTACACAATTATACGGATTCGACGCCAGTGCCAGCCAATGTACCCCCGCAATCGCGGCCGGCTTATCCGGACGGATTTGCAAAATGTGCATTTCCATATTGCGATTGAGCCCCACGGCCCGATACCGTTTGCGTTGTGCTTCCGTCCCCGCGCCGTACACATCAAACGGCGTATTTTCAAAATGCGACGAAAGCGCCCACTTCACATCTTCAATCGAGAGCTTGCGCTGCGGGTAACAGATAAACGGCAGCTCGTGGCAATTCGGGTCATCGACGAACGGATAGCGTTCATTGTACGACCGCGACACATCGGACAACTGCTTTTGGATGTACCAGACGCGGGCATTGTTATACACCGTATCCTTCACCGTCGAACTGCCCAGCGTATGCCGCAGATTCAGCCGGTCGGTATCCGGATTGAGCCGATACGTCGTAATCAACTCGGGCAATCCCTGCGCATAGAGCACATCGGGCGAATCGAAATCAAAATCGTCGATATTCAACCGATTCGGTGCCACCACATACGTATCGTCCGGAATCCGTACCGCCGCCCAATGATGCCCGCCGTACGTTTCCATGTACCAAATCTCATCCGCATCACTGAACGCCATCCCGTTCGGCTCATACGTACCGTACCGCTCGAGCAGAGCGCCCATCCGCAATACGCCCTCTTTCGCCGAGCGGATATACGGCAGCACCAGCGTCAAGATATCCGCCTCGCCGATGGACGCATCCACATAGGGATCCGCCGCCAGCACCCGCGGATTACTCGTAATCGTCTCCGTCGCCGTCATCGCGACATTGGCGCTGTTAATCCCCGATGCCCCGAACAGCCCCTGCCCCACATAATCGACATTCGGCGTCGAAGTGTACCGCAACGGATTGTCGGGAAGCTCGATTTCCACTCCGCCGCGAAATGTCGAATACACCCGCGGCTGATCCTCCGGCCGAATCACCGCAAACCGCTGCGGATTCGGCTCATTATGTCCGTCCTCATTACGCGCAATCAACGGCGCGCCGTCGAGCGACGCCCCCTTACCTACCAATATTGTTGTACATGCCATACCATTCACTCCTTTTCAGGCGGGATGTCCCGTCAGATACTACATTTGCACGCCTCTATCATACTCCACCCCGCCGCACGAATGCAATCATTGAGAGTGGTTTTCAATCCTTCCGCGCGCAACAAAAAACGAACCCTCTCGGGTTCGTCTGATTGACTGGTGCGGTTGGAGAGACTCGAACTCTCACGGATTGCTCCACTGCCGCCTGAAGACAGCGCGTCTGCCAGTTCCGCCACAACCGCAATATAAAAGCAAGTGGTGCGGCTGGTGAGACTTGAACTCACACGGGAAGAATCCCACTACCCCCTCAAGATAGCGCGTCTGCCTGTTCCGCCACAGCCGCATGCTGTGAAAAAATGGTGCCTCAGGGCAGAATCGAACTGCCGACACGAGGATTTTCAGTCCTCTGCTCTACCGACTGAGCTACCGAGGCAATCATAAAAAAATGGCGACCCGGATCGGATTTGAACCGACGATCTCCGCCGTGACAGGGCGGCATGTTAACCGCTACACCACCGGGCCGCAACTGGTGGGCGATGACAGGATCGAACTGCCGACATCCTGCTTGTAAGGCAGGCGCTC
>CAMCNU010000019.1 GCA_945876385.1 uncultured Veillonellaceae bacterium
CCGTGGGATTGCCCGTGCTTTCGTGGGGGGTTGTGTCACCGTTGCGCCCTGCTATCGAGCCCGCGCTTGTGTATCGCGGGGCGATGGTCGGCGGTTTCCCTTGTGCCGACAGTGGCGTGCGTAATGGTATATCTTCGGGTATCGCCTTTTAGCGCGTTCCCTTGCGCCGACGGTGTGTCGGTGGCGGGATTGGCGTGCAAATGCGTGCCCGTCGGTGTTCGTGTCCGTTCTTGCGGGTGGTGGGCGCATGCGGCGCGTGCCCGTCGGCGTTCATGCCCGTTTTCGCGGCCGGCGCTCGTTGCGGGGCGCGGTATGCTTTGCATTCGTGTACGCCCTTGCGGTGGCGCTGCCCGCCCGGGATGCGGACACCCTCGGCGGCATGCGGTACGTATGGCGTGCCCGCTTGTGTCCGCCCTTACGTTGCGAGGTCACTTCACGGGCGGCGGCGGGAGCGTCGGTCGGGCGGTGTCGGCACTTGCCGTTTGTGACGGCAGAAGCGTGGGCGCAGGCGCGGTGCTTTGTTGCTTGACATCAATCATCATGTGCAGGAGCTGTGCCAGACGGAGCGCTACAGGGTAGAGCGGGTCGGTCACGACGGGCGGCAGGTACATCACCGCCGTCTCGATATGGCGCACGACCGTCGCCCGTCGCCAGTAGACGGGGATATCCGCGCACGACAGTACCAGCCGCGTCGGTGCGTCACCGTGTGACGCGTAGCAGTCGCGGATGTGGCGCAGATTCACATAGCCGAGCGTCTCGTCACGGGCAATCCGCGGCCGCCGGACGCGTAGCGGTACCAGCACCGTATCGCCCAGCGCCAGCGGCATACACAGCCGCCGCTCCTGCGTGTGGCGCTTGCGGAGCAAATCGGGACTTGCCCCGTGATGCGCCGCGATATGCTTGATCAGCGTGCGGACCTTGCACGGCACATCGCAAATGCTCCCGTCCGCAAAATACGTCCGCACGACACTCCCCACATCCGTGTACATCGGAATCCACGCCGCCACCTTGGTGACATCCTCCGTCGCGGGAATCGGTGCGCGCAGTGACAACATCGGCACTGCAGATTCGATATTCATACTATTCCTCCTTACCAACCGAACATTTGTTCGATTGGTTTTATTGTACCGATTTATCCCGACGCGGTCAAGGCATTCATGGGGTGTTTTCAGCCAAACAAAATGCATTTTCCGGAAAATCCCCGCCCCGTTTTTGTCAGTGGGGATGCGCATGCCCTGCCGTCAAGCGGATACGGTTGTGATATAATAACAATCACAACAAAGGAGGAATACTGTGCTGACAATCTGGCTGGCCGTCGCGGTCGTGGCGGCGGATCAATGGCTCAAATACATCGTGCGGACGCATATGGAACTCGGGGAAAGCATCCCCGTCGTGCCGGACATCCTGCACTGGACCTATATCGAAAATCACGGCGCGGCATTCGGCATCTTGGAACATCAGCAATGGTTCTTCCTGTCGATTGTCGTCGTGCTGTTCGGGCTGTTCTTTTGGTATCGGGCGCGGATTCCCAAGCGGCCGCGCTACTTTCCGATTGCCGTCGGGCTGTTGCTCGGGGGCGCGCTGGGCAATGCGTGGGACAGATTTTATCGGGGCGGGGTCGTGGACTTTATCGACTTTCGCGTGTGGCCGATATTCAACCTTGCCGACATCGCGATTTGCACCTCGGTCGCGGCCCTGATGTGGTACTTCCTCAGGCATGACGACACGCGGGGAGACCGCTCATGAGCGCCGCCAAGCCTGCCGCGGCGCGCATCGCCGACCTGCTGTCTAGCCGGTGCCCCGACGGCGTGGAGTACAAAGCGATAAGAGAAATGTACACCCGATTGAAAGGGACACCGATTACCGCGCGGAAGATGAAAGAAATCGCCAGTCACGACGGTGAAATCAAGATATTTGCCGGCGGGAAAACGGTCATCAATGCGCATGCCAAAGACATTCCGCAAGCCAATATTATTACCGTGCCGGCGGTGTTGGTGCAAAGTCGCGGCGTTATTGATGCCATCTATTGCGAACAGCCGTTTACCTTCAAAAATGAAATGTGGGCGTATACGGCGGATGACAAAGACAGCGTCAAGTACCTCTATTATGTTCTTAAACATAATATCGAGGTGTTTCGCAATGCGGCGTCGGGGATGGGGTCTTTGCCGCAGATTTCGCTGTCCGTGACGGAAGATTTTCAAATCCCCGTGCCGCCGCTCGAAATCCAACGCGAAATCGTGCGCATTCTCGATACTTTCACCGCACTCACGACCGAATTACAAGCGGAACGGGCGCAACGCCTCCGCCAGTACGAATACTATCGGGACATGTTGCTCTCGGAAGGCTATCTAAACGCACTGATTGCCAAAGAACTGCACGCCGGTAGGATATTGCGCAGGGTACGCCTTGGCGATATAGGTGAGTTTTATAATGGGTCAGGTATGCCTAAAAAGATATTTGACGATGATGGCGATGTTGGTGCTATTCATTATGGACATATTTATACGGATTACGATTTGTTTGTCCAAAATCCAATCGTCAAAATCAAAAAAGAGAATGCAGAAAAACTGTTAACAGTGCATACCGGCGATTTAGTGATTGCGCGAACTTCTGAAAACGTTGAAGATGTAATGAAGTCTGTCGCATATCTGGGGGAGAAGGATGTTGTAGCCGGCGGGCATACAGCTGTTTTTCGTCATCGGGAAAATCCGAAATATTTAGCATATGTGTTAAATGGGACAGCAGATGTAGTTCGACAGAAAAACAGAATGGCGCAAGGAGTCAAGGTGATTGAAATATCATCTTCGGCAATGGAAAATATTGAGATATTACTCCCGCCGCCGGAGATTCAGCAGGAAGTCGTGTGCGTGCTGGACAAGTTTCAAGAGTATGTGGCGGAAGTGGATGGGCTATTACCGCAGGAGATTGCACAACGACAAAAACAATATGCCTATTATCGGGAGCGATTGCTCACGTGGCCGCGGCGGGAACGCAAGCAAGGAGGGTGAGATGAGCAGGGAATGGACATGTGCCGTACCGGAGTCGGCGACGGGTGAACGGCTGGATGTATTTGTCGCGGCGGCGACGGGTGAGGCGCGGAGCGCCGTGGCGAAATGGTGCAAGGCGGGCATGGTGACGGTGAATACCGTCGTGCGCAAGGCGAATTATCGCTTGCGGGCGGGTGATGCCGTGTGTGCCGTCATCCCCGCGCCGGAGCCCGATGTGCTGACGGCGGAGGATATCCCGCTGGAGATTCTCTATGAGGATGAGGACATGCTCGTCATCAACAAGCCGCGCGGGATGGTGGTGCATCCCGCTTACGGGCATCGGACGGGGACGCTGGTGCATGCATTGCTCGGGCATACGGGCGGCGTGCTCGCCGATACGGGTGACGAGATGCGGCCGGGGATCGTGCATCGCCTCGATCGGGATACGTCGGGGGTGATGATGGCGGCCAAGACCGCGCGCGGCCGCGATGCACTGGCGGCGCAGATTCGCGATCATACGGCGCGGCGTGAGTACCTGGCCATCGTGCACGGCGATCCGGCGGCGGATGCGGCGACGATACGCTTGCCGCTGGGGCGTAATGCCAAGGACCGCATGAAACGCGCGGTGGTGGCGGGCGGACGTGAGGCGGTGACGCATCTCGAGGTCGTCACCCGCTATGCGGGCTATGCGCTGGTGCGGTGCCGCTTGGAGACGGGGCGTACGCATCAGATTCGGGTGCATTTGGCGCATATCGGTCTGCCGGTGGCGGGAGATGCGTTGTACGGTCGCCGCAAGGAAAAATTGCCCTTGCAGGGACAGGCGCTCCACAGTGCCCGCTTGGCGGTGGCACGACCGAGTGACGGCAAGCGTATCATCTGCGAGGCGCCGCTCCCGGCGGATATGACGGAGTGCCTGCGCCGGCTCGAAGAGATGACGGCGCACGGTTGACAAGCCGAGTGACCGCGCCGCACGGGCGGCGTATTCCCGCAAGGGGCGGGGCAGACCCCGTAGTCGCACCCGTGCCGAGAGCGGCGATGAGCGACCATAGTGAATTCATCCCGGCAGGCGCAAGGCCGCCGGATAGAGAAAAGGAGACTACCCATGTGGCAAGAGAAAACCGTATTATTGGACGCGCAGGCGATGGGGCGCGCATTGCGGCGCATCGGGCATGAGTGCGTCGAACGAAATAAAGGCATGGACGGGGCGATATTCATCGGTATCGAGACCCGCGGTGTACCGCTCGCCGAGCGGCTCGCGGCACAAGTCGCCGCAATCGAGGGCGCGCATGTCGAAGTCCATGCACTCGATATCTCCGGCTATCGGGACGACCGTCCGGCGGATGCCGCCGTGCGGCTGCCCGATGTCGATGTCAATGACCGCGATGTCATTCTCGTCGATGACGTGCTCTATACGGGGCGTACCGTGCGCTCCGCGCTGAATGCCATCATGGCGATCGGTCGCCCGCGCAGTGTCCAGCTGGCGGTGCTCATCGACCGCGGTCACCGCGAGCTCCCCATTCGCGCCGATTACGTCGGGAAAAACGTCCCCACTTCCGAGCGCGAGGACATCGCCGTCCTGCTCACCGAGACCGACGGCGAGGACCGCGTCCAATTGAGAGAAGAAACAAGATAAAAATTGGAAAAAAATACAGTCGAGCAAAAAAACACCGTGCCGATACTCGACGGTACGGTGTTTTTTTACAAAAAGATAGCCGAAAAAATGATTATACTTTATAATGAAATTAATATGTACTATTTCGTTGCAAGCAAATTGTGGATAAGGAGAAAAAGGTGGCAAAGGGGATTATTTATGTAATGACAACTTCAGTATCGGGGTTGATCAAAATCGGAAAATCGTCATGTGAGAATTTTCACCAAGATGTCGATGAGTTGGAGCATGGCGGTTATCAAAACGTGAGCGGTCTAGAATTAAAATATGCGATGGAAGTTGAAGATGTTGAGGATATAAAAAAATTGTTGTTTGATGTATTCAGTAAAAGCAATCTTCCCGAAACGGAGTTGTTTGTATTGAATCTCGAATTGTTGATTCATTTGATGTCAAATCTGCAAGGGGAAAAGGTGTATCCCGTATATTCGGATAAAAAAGGTAGAGAAGTTTTCATGGATACTCCTGCGGAAAATGATAGGGAGACACAGACAGAGATTGATGGTGGAGCAAAAAGACGAATTGAGGAAGGTATCAGAGAAAGAGCTTTGAAAGACAGTGACTGCAGATATATTCCTGACGGAATATATTATTTAAGTGTCAACCAACAAAAATTTGGCAGGGTAGATGCGCAGATGGAAGTTGAAGGAGATGTATGCAGGGTTCTGAAAGGATCGGTCTGCAGTGATTGTGTGACGGATGAGCAGGCCCGAATATTACAGCAAAGTGTACATATAGAAAATCATGTTTTAATGGAAGACGTAGTTTTGACTGCTCCATCCAGTGCTGCTCGGTTAGTGTTGGGACAATCTGCGAACGGGTGGATTACTTGGAAAAACAGTGCCGGAGAGTCGATTGATGTGTATCGCCCGCAAAGGAAAAGTAAAGTGTATCGGTAAAAAAAGCCGCATACAAAGAGCTTGCCGTACGGCAAGCTCTTTTTGTGCGGCGATGTCCCGCCGACAGATACATGGTACGAATAGAGTGCATACGCGCGGGACGCGGTTTCTTTACGGCGATACAGCGAGTATGATAGTAGTAGATAGGGACGGGCAGTTATTGAGCAGGAGGTCGGATATGAGAAAACAGGTCGAGTGGCGAGGGAAGATGTATCAGATGCCGAGCGCGGGAGAATGGGATATACGGTCGGGCTTTCTCTCCGATGAGTGGATTAACTATGGGGTGGCGACGCGAAGAGATACGGATACAATGACCTCGATTCCGGGGTGGGGTGGTTGGGGCGATGATGACACCGCCGCCATGAGCGTCAATATGGATACGGTGAGTCCGGTGCTCCACCGAGTGGTATTCGATGAGGTACTGCCGTATTACATGGATGAATGGTTTGATATGTATGATGCCAATGTGTACCCGATCGAGGTGCTGGATGCACTGATTGCCCGGCTACGGGAGATAATCGATGCGCTGGAGAGGGCGGATTGGGACAAGATACCGACCTATTTGTATCAGGATGAAGAAGAGGGATCGGTTCGTCCTGAGCCGGTGATGGGCTTAGGGTATGCCGGGGCGTTCCGGTATGAACCGCGGCCGGAGGGGACAGAAACGCTGGAGGATTTGCTGTACGGCGGCGAGTTTCGGCGGGAGTGGAAGTCGGCGAGTGAGGAAGAACAGTGGGCGTTTACCGCGGCGACAAGCGGCATCGCGCAAATGCTGTATCAGACGTTCCTTGATAAGTTCGAGGCGATTCGCCGCGCGCATCCCGAGGCATGGTATTTTGTCATTTACGGCGTATAAGGAGGGCATATGCAGACACTGACATGGTACGGACGGGAATATGTATTGCCGGAGCGGGTGACACCGCTGTATATCGACGAGGAAGACAATGAGGAGTACTACGGGTATTCGTCGTGGTTGTCGTGCGGCGCGGTATTTCAGCGAGGCGAGGATTTTGCCGTACTGCGGCAATGGAAGAAAGACGGCGCGACGGACGAAGAGATATTCCGCCGGATTCCGATCGAAATGCCTTGTGCAGATATCTATGCCGAGCACCGCGGCTTCTTGGTCGCGCACGCGATATGTCTGCATTTCTTTGCCGCGCGGTTCTTGGTCGACCCGTACTTGGCGGCGGCGGGGGTGACAGCCAACCGGCATCGGAATGACTGGATGTATAGCGGCCAACGATTGTCGCCGGAGGAGACGACCGCACTGATAGATGCACTGGCGGCGGCGGCCGAGCGGTGGCGGGATAGGCCGCGCGAGGCACTGCGCCGCGATATTTGGCATCCGGCGGTAGTCGTGCGGATGTACGACAGGGGTGTCTATGCGGAAGGTACTCCCCCGGAGCGGCAGTTCGATACGCTGCTCGGTCAGTTTAATGAGATGTCGCCGGAGGACCAAGAAGAACTGGAAGTCGTAGTGAGCGCCTACGTGGCGGACTTCTATGCCCGGCTGGTGCGGCGCTTGACCAAATGGAAAACTCACTGCGGCGACGGATTCTGCATTGAGTGTGAGCGGGAAGGCTAGCGGCCGCCGGCAAGAGAATACGGACAACCAACACAAAACGCTCTCGCATAGCGAGAGCGTTTTGTGTTGGTTGTGATGATGGAGTGGCGGGCGGTGCACAGGAGGACAGCCGGAGAAGGGGCGAGCAAGGTCGCGCACGCTATGAATGTCTCCATGAAACGTATTTCTTTTCATTGGAGGTGTTTTTGTTTTAGCAGATACTCATCTTTCGGCCAAAACCACTTGACGAAACCCGGTAAACGCGCTAAATTAAAGGCAAGAGTTCGCGCAGAATGACGGCAATCGAGGACGTGAGCGAGGTCATGCCGATGAGTACAAACTCCACGGTTGACGAAATTTGCGAAATGAGCTAAGATAAAGACAGCAGGAACGCTATGAAAAGCCAAAATGAAACACGAAAAGGACGGGTGGCTGCCCGTCCTTTTCCCTTGCTACTTATTTTGCTTCTTAAGCCACCATTGCAGGATGACGGCTAGAGAAGGCGCGAGCAAGGTCGCGCACGCTAGAAAAACCTCCATGAAACGCACCTCCTTTCATTGGAGGTGTTTTTATTTTAGCATTTTTTTATTCTCTGCTAAAGTGTCCGACGGTTTTCCGTATTAATATAGCGAGTGCCGACAAGTTCGGCTAAACAGCCAAAAGAGCTTGCCGTGAGGCAAGCTCTTTTTCTATGGTCAGGTCACGATGACGGGGTGGCGGGTGTAGTCTTGGCCGCCGGTGCGGGACGAAAACCAAAAATTAATAAAAAAATAATGATTAAAATCGTCCTGTGGGAAACGGTATCGGAAATCAGGAAGAGATGATTTTCAAACGGCGATTTGTATATACAGGCTGAACCTGTTCAAATTGCGATGATCTTTTTTATAGAAACGGCGCGGGCGTTAACTTTTCTCCTTTTTTAATAAATCTATGACGGTATGTTGAAGAAAAAAATAAAGCATGCTATATTGAGCTTAATCTTTAGCAATTATTAAACTAAAGGAGGAGAGGGTATGAGCAGGAAACGTTGGAAGCGATTGCGAATCGGTATTGCACTGGCATGCATGGCGGCGGTGACAGTAGGGGCGGGGATATTCGATGCGGCGGCGCAGGTGTATACAAGGCCGCTGGAGGCGATGGGGTTTAAGGCAAACGGAGGCACAGTGAAAAGCGTCAAATCCGTACTTCGTATTGAAAAAGACGGCACATCGGAATGGATGTTTTCGGATGAGTATGAGAAAGATGCCAGCAACGAGACAGGAAATGTCTCTATCGGTAATTTTTCGCAGGCAGGAACTGAAGCGGGGTATATCAAAGGTGAGGCGCAGATTTATGTCGAAGGCGAAGAGGGATACGGATGGGAGTATGGAGGAAAATGGTACTCGATTCAGGGGAATGTTGATTATGTCCGTATCGGTGACCAATACTATGTATCCGGCGGCCAAGATGCGGACGGTAAGACGTTTTACTATGAGACGGACAATACGCTGAAGCCCAAAGAGAGTGAGCCCGCGCCGACGTATTTGGAGTTGCCGGTCGGTCCGACGAATAATGTAGCGGTGGGGAACAAGGCGACAACAAAATCGTCCAGCAGTGTAGCGGTCGGTGACAACAGTCAGGCACAGGGATACCGAGGTGTGGCTATCGGTGCGGACAGTCAGGCGGGTGATACGTCTGATGTGGCGGAGTATAATGACGGCGTGTCCGCGGTCGCCATCGGTGACGGTGCCAAAGCGATGGGCAACGGCAGTGTCGCGACAGGGCAAGGTGCGCATGCGTACGGATATGCATCGGTTGCGACAGGGGCGAACGCGGGAGCGAATACGACGCGTTCGATAGCCATCGGCGAAAACGCGACGGTTTCGTACAATGCCGCGGCGGCGGATGATCCTCGGCGGCTGGTTGCCGAGCAGGCGATTGCCATCGGGTACAACAGTCAGGCCAATGGCAAGGATGCAACGGCGACGGGGCGACAGGCGGTCGCGGATCGGCGCAATTCGTCCGCATATGGTAATAATAGTCACGCTAACGGATTTAATTCGGTCGCCATCGGGAACAAAGCGACGGCCGGTATTAAGTCGGAAACGGATAAGGACGGGGCATCCGGTCAGTCCGCCGTGGCGGTCGGTAATCGGGCGACGGCGACACAGGAATATACGACAGCCGTCGGGGCAAGTACATATGCGTCCGGCTGGCATGCGGTGGCGGTCGGCGACTCCAATCGGGCGACGGGGCGTTTCAGTACGGCGATAGGTGCGGGATATTCTTCGTATACGGTCGATGAAGATGATAACGATAATACGGAAGCTGTTCGCAAGTATGAAGTCGTCGGTGCGAATCAAGCGACGGGGGATTATAGTACGAGTGTCGGGTATGGCAATGTGACGATCGGGCAGAACAGTTCCGCGTTCGGTATGCAAAATGCGGTGTCGGGGATGGATTCCTTGGCGTATGGCAGCGGTAATGTCGTCGGCACGGAACGCAAGGCGGGCGATACGACATTGCAGAGTGATGCGGCTCATGTCGGTGCGGTGACGGGCTTTGCGGTCGGTCATGCCAACCGTATTACCGGGCACATGGGCGGTGCGTACGGTAGTGATAATACAGTGTCCGCGTCCGGCGGCTACGCGGTCGGTAACGGCAATACCGTCACGGGAGAAGGCGGCTGGGCCGCCGGCAATCAGGCCAAGGTGAGTGCGGCGAACGGCATTGCAATCGGTAATACCGCACAAACGACTTTGGCGGAATCGGTTGCCATCGGTAGCGGCGCCAAGACGAATGAGGTCGTTGGTACGTCGGTCGTGGAGATTCCCGGGACGGATACAAAGTACAACGAGATTTCCGGTACCACTCCGGTCGGTACGGTCAGTGTCGGTGATAAGGGCAAAGAACGCACGATTACGAACGTAGCGGCCGGACGCATCGGACCGGGGAGCACGGATGCGGTCAACGGGTCGGAACTGTATGCGGTCAATCGGCAAGTGGGATTGAATATGACGGCCATCACGAATATCAATCAGCGTATTGATACGCTTAGCGAAGAGCTCAATGAAGTTGCAGCCGGTGCGGTGGCACTTTCGATGTTACACCCTTTGGATTTCGACCCCGATGAAAAATGGGATTTTGCCGCTGCGTACGGTCATTACGGTAACAAAGATGCGGTCGCGTTGGGGGTGTTTTATCGGCCTAATGAAGATACGATGTTCTCGGCCGGCGGTGTCGTCGGCAACGGCAGGGATATGTACGGCGCAAGCGTTTCGTGGAAGTTCGGACAGAACAATCACGTATCCGTGACACGCGTAGCCGCAGCGAAAGAAATTATTGAATTACGCAAGGAACTTAATGATTTGCGCTCGTTTATTGCGGATGCGGTCAGCGGCAATGTGCTCGATTTGTCAAAAATCCAACTCTTCCCGGATATTCCGGAAAACCATTGGGCGTACGATTATGTAGCGACGCTGGCGGGTAACGGTGTCATCGAAGGCTATCCGAGCGGATACTTTGACGGACATCGACAGTTGACTCGGTATGAAATGGCGGCAGTGCTGTATCGAGCGATGCTGCGTGGAGTCAAGCTGAAAGAGAAAGCATTGCGTGAATTTGCGCCGGAACTGGATCGGATTCGTGTGGATACGATTACGAAGCATCAAGACGGCTCGCCGGATATTCAGCGTGTGCGGACGATACCCGGCAGAGGTTGTTGACAGGTCATCTGTGGAGGAGGCAGGACATGCATATCAAAATATGGACAGTGGCGGCACTGCTGAGCCTCGCCGTGGCAGGTAATACGGTAGGCGCAACGGATGTCAATCGTGAGGACACCACGTTTGTCGGAGAGATTTATGAATGGGAGAGCGGCGATATCTACAAGATGAAAGCGGCATCGGGGCAGGTGATCCGTGTTGACTTGGGCGAGTACGGCGGTCGTCTGCTGCATCGTACGCCGTTCAGCGTGAGCGGTGAGATGAGCCGAGATACAGGCGGGCCGCTGCTTGTCATGCATCGTATGGAATATACCGATCCGGATCCGTTTGCAGAGTATTTCGCAGCTTTGCGTCGCTTGCAAGAACCGCAATCGGCCGGACTTGCGCTCACGCAAGTGCGGGATAAGGCGTTTGACCATGAAAATCCGGTCAGCGATCATCCGATGATTTACCAAAATAATGTAAAGCAACTCTCTGCAAGTGAATTGGCGGCTTATCAAAAAGGCAGCATTCAGTCTTTTACGGTATTGCCGGCAGGGAGCAAAGTCGTATTTATCGGCAGAGCTATTCATACGGTCATCGACAGGGAGGTCATGCGGTTTTGGGATACCGAGGGGCAGGCGATTGATGTACAGATGAACGGGGCCTATTGTCCCCTCGGTCAGCGTTGTATCGTGTACGGGACGTGGGAACAAAGAGGCACCGGCGCATATATTCAGCTGGATTACATGGAAAGTCTCGATTTACCGGCGGAAGATTATCGCTGAAAAGCGGGTGGCAGCAACGTATATCCGCCTATGTATGGAACACAGAGGTGTTTTCGGCAAGCAGTCAATCGGCAGATTGGCTGCTTGTTTTTCGTTGTCAGGGGCAAGGCGAGGGGGGATGACCGGTTCGGAAGGATTGTACGGTATGGCAACAAAAGGCTAGCCGAAATAATCCATGCCGTCTTTTATAACAATCCGAGCAGAGCAGCATAGCATGTGTCAATTAGAACCCATTAAAGATTTGGAGGATTTCTTTTTTTTCTGCGGAAACATTACACTAACAGTAGATGATATATACGTGATACTAAGGAGGCAACATATGACAAAACAGGTCGAGTGGCGTGGGCGGAAGTATTGGTTGCCGTCGGATGTGGATTGGGATATTGTTCCGGGGGTTATGGGATATACGTATTTTCATTATGGAGTGGAGTCAAATGTCTTTTGTGATGATGATAAAGTGAAAGTGCAAGGAGGCGGCATCTTCAGTATGGATATGGATTTTAACGCGGATGCGTTGAATGCATTGATTTTCGCCGAGGTGCCGGACGATATGGAATACGAGTTTGATTGGTGTGAAGACAATTACTATCCGATTGCCGTGCTGGATGCGGTATTGGCGAAGCTGGAGAAAATCATCTCTGCATTCCAAACGGCGGATTGGGATCAAATCCCCAATTATCTCTGGCGGGTACGATACCCAAAGCAGCGACACCGTGATACTAAGTATATCCCTGATTATCTTTGGGATAAAAAGGCGTTCGTAAATGACGAGGAGGCCGAGCAACAAATCAGGCTGCGTCCGATTGTTGCATACCAGTATGTTCGCTCGGAGAGCTATCCCGAGTTTGTAAAACCGGATGAGACGTTGTTTGCGTTGATAGTAAGCGACACATTCCAGCGGGAATGGGAGACAGCGCCTGCAACGGAACAAAAGGCATTTATGGAGGCGACGCTGTGTATCGGGGAAGGTTTTTACCGTTTGCTATACGAGCATTTGACGGCGATGCGTAAGGCACATCCGCAGGCGGATGCGTTTGTAATTTACGGCATCTGATGAAGGGAAAGGCGGAGAATCAATCGGCGCAGATGCGGTCGGCAGCCGGTGGGGGCAGCGAGGCGGAATATGGTAGCCGGTCGTGATGATTGCGCGCTGTGACACGATCCACAAAGAATTGAGAGAAAATAAAAAGCGTTCCTGCGGAACGCTTTTTTGTATGGTCAGGTCACGATGACGGGGTGGCGGGTGTAGTCTTGGCCGCCGGTGCGGGCGTGTGCATCGGTGGCGCAGAGGGCGGCGATGTCGGTGGCGGTGAGGTCATAGGCAAAATGGTGCAGGTCGCTTGCGGCGAGGAGCCGAGGGGCGTCGGCGGTCTTGGCGATGACGGGGACGGTCGCGCAGCGCAGGAGGGCGGCGCCGGCGGGGGTCATGGCGAGCGGGCGAACCCAAGCGGCGGTGTCGGCCGTCCGAGCGAGGTCGGTACGGGTGATGCGGAGCAGGAGCTGGGCGGTCAGGCGGCGCAGGCGGGCGCGGGGGATGCGTTTGGTCGCGACGGTATCCCAAAATGCGCGCAGACCGGCGGCATGGCGTGCGGCGTACCAGCGGTGTTCAAGTCCTTCGGAGAAGGTGCCGTAGCGGGCGGCGTCGGCGGGGGGGAATCGCCGGAGGTCGGCGAGTGCGAGGAGCTCGTAGCGGGTAAGGTCGGTGCGCGGGGCGGCGGCGAGGTCGCTTGCGACAGCAGCGGGCAGGAGATTGTCGGGGATTTGCCCGTCGGCGAGGGCGTGGCGTACGGCGGTGGCGGAGATGGGGGTGTCGGCCGTCGGTAGCGGGTGACCTGTCAGGGCGGCGGCGGTGCGGGTGGTGGTGCGCGGCAGGGGGATGACGGTGACGGCGGGCGCCAGTGTCAGCAGTGTACGCAGGTAGTAGCCGGCGAGGAGATTATTCGGCCGGCGGGCGAGGGCGGCGGCGCGAGGAGAGAGGTCGGCCAGCGCGCGGGTACGGGCGTCGCCGTAGGAAGCGCCGCTCGCGAGATAGGCGCGGACGGCGGTATCGTCGGGGGCAAGGCGCAGGAGGTCGAGGCCGGCGGGGTCTTCCATGCCGCAGGCGAGGGCATCGATACCGAGGGCGAGAAGGGTATGAATGCCGCCTGCGGCAAAGCCTTCGGCACTGCGCAGGACGGAGAGGACGGGGAGCTCGACGACGAGGTCGGCACCGGCACGGACGGCCCAACGGGCGCGTGTCCATTTGTCGATGACGGCGGGCAGACCGCGCTGGACGAATGCGCCGCTCATGGCGACGATGATTTGTGCCTGCGGGTACTCGCGCTT
>CAMCNU010000020.1 GCA_945876385.1 uncultured Veillonellaceae bacterium
ATAGCAGGGCGCAACGGTGACACAACCCCCCACGAAAGCACGGGCAATCCCACGGGCACGCCGACCGCGCCGCATACGCCCACCACCCGCAAGAACGGGCATAAACGCCGACGGGCACGCATTTGCACGATATCCCGCCACCGGCACACCGCCGGCGCAAGGGAACGCGCGAAAAGGCGATACCCGAGGATATACCATTACGCACGCCATCGTCGGCACAAGGGAAAGCGCCGACCGTAACACCGCTACGACGTGCACGAATGCGGGCGCGATAGCAGAGCGCAACGGCGACACAACCGCACACGAAAGCACGGGCAATCCCACGGACACGCCGACCGCGCCGCATGCGCCGCCATCCGCGAGAGCGGACACGAACGCCGACGGGCACGCAATTGCACGACAATCCCGCCACCCACGAAAACGGGCATGAACGCCAACGGGCACGCATTTGCATGGCAATCCCGCCACCGACACACCGTCGGTACAAGGGAATGCGCGAAAAGGCGATACCCGAGGATATACCATTACGCACGCCATCGCCGGCGCAAGGGAAAGCGCCGACCATCGCCCCGCGATACACAAGCGCGGGCGCGATACCATGTCCGAACGCATTCAGGAAACACCGCCGCGACACATACGAGCGCGATGTGACGGCACAAAAAATCACCTGCTACTGTGACCACAGTGGCAGGTGATTTTTTATAGGGATACTCAGCGGGCGATTTTCACACGCGCGGAGATATCTTCTTCGGCTTTCGGTTCGGGATGGGCCGCAATCCCGCCGAATACCAGTTGCGCCAGCAATACGTACTCTTCCGGTACGCCGAAGAGCTCGCGGACGCGTTCGTCGATGACGGGGTTGTAATGCTGGAGCGATGCGCCGTAGCCTTGCGCGCACAGACCGCTCCAGAGCGCCAGCTGCAGCATGCCGTTCGACTGCAACGCCCACAGCGGGAAGTTGTCCGCGCCGGAGGGGATATCGCGCTGCATGCGTTCGATCGTCGCCCGATCGTAGAAAAAGAGCACCGTCCCCACACCGGCTTTAAAGCTGTCGGTCTTTTCGCGGGCGACCTTGCCGCCGAATAGATCATACACCGCATCCCACAGGCGGTCATGTTGTGCGCCGAGCGCCAGCACCGCCCGCTGGCTCTTCATGTCATACGCATCCGGCACCAAGCGGACGACCTCTTCGACATAGCGGATTAATTCGTCTTCCGTCAGCGGGCTTTGTTTGTTCAATTGATAAAAACTGCGCCGTGCGCGCAATGCATCCAACATCGTGTCTGTCATCGTGATTCCTCCTCACTCTCACTCAAGGGGACGCATGTCCCTGTTGCATTCATTATATCAATTTTTTCGATAACATCAAACATTTTCGTTACGCCGCATCACCCCCCCTTATTATTTACACGTGTCGACACGTGTGATATATTTCTTGTAAAAAGGGTGACATTATGCCGATAATCGGAAAGCAAATGATAAAATTGCTAAAAAAGAACGGCATAAGCATGCCTGTCCCTGTGCATTCCGGAAAAACATTGCACCCCAAAACGGAGCACGCCATCTTGAAAGCTGCGAATCTCAACTAACTAGCAAAGGAGTGTGGTATAGATGAACATCTTGTATCCGACAATTTTCACGCCTGACGAAACGGGCAGTTACTTTGTCGAATTTCCTGATATTCCGAATTGTTTTACCGAAGGCGATACATTAAAAGAAGCGTTTTCCATGGGACAAGAAGTCTTGGCTGCTATGTGCGGGATATATTTGGAAAACAAGGGCACATTGCCCCCGCCTTCCGATATTTCGTCATTGCAGCCGAACGAAGGCTTTGTCTCTCTTGTCGGCACGGTGCTTCCCGCAAACGGCGCACTCGATACCACCTCTGTCAATAAAACAGTCACCCTTCCCAAATGGCTCAACGACGCCGCCACCGAGCGCGGGATTAATTTTTCCGCCGCCCTACGCAATGCCCTGCTCCGCCAACTATAAACACACCCCGTGAGTGGTGTGTTTATTTGTCTACGTGGGCATGGCGTTGTGCCGCGTATGGAGATACTACTGCCACAAAAAAAGCCTTCCATTGCGGAAGGCTTTTAGTATTCATATGGAGCCGGCAATAGGACTTGAACCTACGTGTGCATTGCGTGGCGCCGCGTATGGAGATGCTACTGCCACAAAAAAGCCTTCCATTGCGGAAGGCTTTTAGTATTCATGTGGAGCCGGCAATAGGACTTGAACCTACGTGTGCATTGCGTTGCGCCGCGAATGGAATAAAAAACAGTCACCGTAGTGACTGTTTTGATGTCAATAGTGGAGCCGGCAATAGGACTTGAACCTACGACCTACGCATTACGAATGCGCCGCTCTACCAACTGAGCTATACCGGCAACTGACTTTATCAAGTATAAAGAATTTTCCCGAAAAAGTCAACCGTTTACGCGCATTTTCCCGTAAATATTCTTGCCTCCCGCGACATCCGCGACGGGTCGGAGCAGTGGCCTGCGATTGCTGTCGGACTGTCCGCCATCACGCGCCGATGTCACTGTCGTGCGCGGCTCGCCGGGGCTGCCGGATCGCTCCTGTCGCGCTGTCGGGACGGGCCGCTGCCGGACGCATGCCCCGCTTGCCGCGGGGACCTTGCTCCGTCGGGACAGACCGTTCGCGCCCCCGGCATTTCCCATTCGCCCCATGTAAAACCCTCTCCTTAGGTTACGGAGAGGGTTTTGTGGTCAATGGATGATATATGCCGGCCGCTTACGTGCTACCGGCGGCGAATAACCGAGGATGAGGGGACAGGGCGTCGGAGGCCGGATGACGCGGTTCGGCAATTGCCGCCCGCGGGTAGTGTATGCAGGACATACCCGCCTTGCGGTGCAGCTTTGCGTGATGCGTACGCCTCGCGCCCTGTCCCCTACTTGCTATCCCCGTTTCGCACGGATAATCGCTTCGTTGTCCGCTTTCGCTTTTTCCAGGTCAAAGCGATCGGATACCATACCGTACAAGGTCCAGCCGAGGAATGTAACGATGGCCCCGTAGGTCATCGCCTCAAAGCCGGATGCATAGCAGGCATACAGACTGTAAATCGAAGCGACAAGTGCGACAAATTTTGTCGTGCTCAGTTCGCTGCCGGTGTGGCCGACTGCTTTCATGATGACCACGACAGCGGCCATACAGAGCAGGTATGGCATGATGTTGGTAATAACGGCCAAGTTGACCAGGGTTTCAAATTGTTCATTCAGCGACGGGCTGATGGTCATCAGCGAGAAGATCGACTGAATGGCGGTAATCGCTACCATGCCCAATATCGGCGCACCATGCGAGGTAATCTTCTTGAGGAATGCCGGGAAGTAGCCTTCGTCCGCACCGGCTTTGAATACGTTTGCAATGGTAAACTGCCAGCCCAAGAGAGAGCCGAAGCAAGAGAGCACCATGAGTCCCATGATGATTTTGCCGACGGTCGGGCCGAACATGTGCGCAAAGACAAGACCGAACGGTGCCGAGCTGGAAACCAGGGATTCCGCCGGTACGATACCGAAGATAATATTCGTCGACACGATGTAGCAAGCCGCCGCCATCAGTGTACCGCCGAGAACGGCTTTCGGTACATTGGTTTCCGGATTGTCTACCGCATCGGCATTGGCACAGGCCGATTCCATCCCCAGAAATGCCCAGAGTGTCATGGTAATCGCATTAATCGCGGCTTCTCCGAATCCCAAGTTATGAATATTCCAGTTGGCAGAATAGAGATCCGGGGAGAACCAGAACCAGCCGACAAGCGCCAGTCCGATACAGGGGATAATCACGCCCCAGACGGTGACGGAAGAAACCTGCCCGGTGTACTTGGCACCGCCGAAGTTCAGGACGGTCGCCAGCCACAGGGTAAATACCGTCGCCGCACAGGTCATGACCGGATCGAGTGTCGTCCCGAGGAAGCCCAAGGCATAGCCCACGGCCGAGATGGCAATCGCCGTATTGGCAAAAATCAGTGATACCCCGTAGGTGTAGTTGGCGAGGAAGTTGCCGGCTTTGCCGAACGAGTATTCCGCATAGCCGCCCATGCCGCCGCCCTTTTTGCTGTACATCCCGCACTTGGCAAATACATACGCCAGTGCCATGGACCCGACTGCGGTCACCAGCCAGGATATGATTGAAAGTGCCCCCACTTGCGCCAGTTTTGACGGCAACATGATGATGCCGGAGCCCATCATATTGACGGCTGTCAGGATGGTCAGCTGGAGGACGCTCATTTTGTTCGCGCTTTGACTCATCATAGTCTCCTTCTTATCAGAATCGGGGACACCGACCGCCCGCGCAGCGCCCGTGAGATTTCTCCCGTCGGGCCTGCCGCTATGCGGGCAGTCGGAATAGCTGTCTCCCGCTTAGCTGTCATTATTTTTCAAATTCTTTCTTCAGCACATACCCGTACGCATGTTTCTTGCCGTCTTCGCCGTCTTGGACGTACACGCCTTGGATTTCCGGCGCAAAGCCCGGCAGCTGATTGATGCCTTCGACCAAGTCCAGGAAGTAAGCGACCGCGGTCTTGGACCAGCGTTCACCCGGATGTACGCAGAGTACTCCCGGCGGGTACGGCAACGCGCCTTCCAGCGCCATGCGGCCTTCCGCTTCGGCCAGGTCGACCAATTCGCCATGTCCGCGCATGTATTCAAACTGCGCTTCCTGCGGATTCATCACGTATTCCGGCAGGTATTCACGCAAGAAGAGATGTTTCTGCAAGGTGGATACTTCACGGTCTTTGTAGAAGTCATGCATTTCTTGGCACAGACGGCGAATGGTGTAGCCTCTGTATTTGTCTTCATACGCATTGTAGATAGACGGCAATACTTCGCACATCGGCGCATCTTCGTCGATGAGTTGTTCGAAACGAATCAATTTCGCGACGAGGTCGTCCATCTTGGTCGTGTTTTCCGCCGGCGTGACGAGGAAGAGAATGTCATTCAAGTCGCATTTTTCCGGAATGACGCCGTTTTCGCGGAGATAGTTCGCCAGGATATTGCCCGGGATACCGAATTTTTCATAGCCGCCTTTTTCGACATCGATACCGGCCGTCACGAATTGCAGTTTCATCGGGTCGATGAAGTACTGGCCTTTGCCGTAGCCGTCAAAGCCGTGCCATTTCGCACCCGGTTCAAATGCCCAGTAATCCATGTCATTGGCCATCTGGTCGGTATTGCCTTCTTCCCATTTTTTGCCGTGGACGACCGGCGGTACCAACGGACGGATGTAGTGGCAGTTGCGGAGCACTTGTTTACGTGTCTCGATGACTGTCTTCACCGCGTCCACCCACAGTTTCTTGCCGGATTCGCCGTCGTGCATTTTCGCATTTACGTCCAACGCCGCAAAGAGCTGGTACAGCGGCGAGGTGGAGGCGTGCATCATGAACGCATTGTTGACCCGTTTGTGCGGTACATAGCGATCTTGGCCTTTGACGTGGGCGTCTTTCTTATGAATCTGCGACGTCATGGAGAAGCCGGCTTGCTGTTTGTGGACGGACTGGCTGACAAAGATGCCCGGATCTTCCGGTCCCAAGTCCAAGAGCAAGGGGCTGCAATCTTTCATCATCGGGATGAACTGTTCGTAGCCGACCCAAGCGGAGTCGAAGAAGATGTAGTCGCACAGGTGACCGATCTTGTCGATGACTTGGCGCGCGTTGTAGATACAGCCGTCATAGGTGCCCAGCTGGATGACCGCCAAGCGAATCGGGCGCTCTTCTTTGGCTTTTTCCGGATCTTTTTCCGCGACCAATTGACGGATATAGTCTTCCTCGAAGCAATGTTCCAGGATACCGCCGATAGAGCCGAAGGCGTTTCTTGCGGTTTCCAGATAGACCGGCGTCGCGCCCGCCAGCACCAACGCACCGTGGTCAACCGATTTGTGATTGTTGCGGTCGAAGAGGACGATGTCGCCCGGTGTCAGGACGGCATTCAGTACCACTTTGTTGGATGTGGATGTGCCGTTCAGTACGAAGTAGGTCTTGTCCGCGTTGTACACGCGTGCGGCATATTTTTGCGCCGTGAGTGCCGGACCTTCATGAATCAGCAAGTCCCCCATGGCGACGTCCGCATTGCACAAGTCGGCGCGGAATGTGTTTTCCCCGAAGAATTCGTAGAACGCACGTCCCGCCGGATGTTTCCGGAAAAACGCCCCGCCCTGATGACCCGGGCAGTCGAATTGGGAGTAGCCGTTTTCTACATATTTTTCCAAATCCTTAAAGAAGGGCGGAAGTACATTTTCTTCATACCGCGCCGCTGCACTTTCAATCTGGCGTGTATAGAAGTCACGATCCGTTTCATTCAAGTCCATTACCCGATAGACCTTGGCCAGCAGTTCATCACTCACCGGAGTGTCACCGGACTTAATCAGAAGAACCGGAATCTTGAAAGCGAAAATCATGTCCTGCTGCAGTACATCTCGGTCCTGTTCCGTCATGACCACAGCGGCCACATCCGTGAAGTCCGTAGCATGGACGTCTACCTGCTCACGACCGGCGATCGCACCAAAGATTTCCAAAGCTTTTTCCGTGTACGCAATCTTTAAGTGTCTCAAAGTACTAACCTCCATTTTCTTGAAATCCTGCTTTTTACTAGCATTCTCCGAACAGTGCACTTTGTTCGCGTATCCGACGAGCCGATGCCTCCGGCTCATCTGCTTTAATCTTACTTAACGCTCTTATTTTCTTCCAATACCCTTTTTTAAGGCTTATGATTTCAAACAGCCTTTAATCACAAAACGGTACAAAACACCTCTTTTTCTCTTTACCCATATCAATTTTGTTATCTGTTCTCGCGTCCCTTCATCCGCGCGGCATGCATCGAGTCCCCGCCCGGTCATGCAAAAAATCCTCACGAATCCGCCGTATGGCGCGATGTCATGAGGAAACGCCCGTTGTATACATTTTCTCTATTTTTCTCTGCAAGCGGTCAACCGCCAAGCGATACGTAGTACTCCTATCCGGTTCATCGCGCGAAACATAAAAAATCCGTCTGATTCAGTTCAAATAAATAGCAGAAATGTTATATTTGTAAAGATCGGGTATCGCACCGGAGCGGCGGCCGGTCCCCCCCCTGTACGGCGCCCGACCGATGAAACGGCGTGCGTTCTGCCCGGCGCGTGTTTCCGATGTTCCGCCGGTGCCCCTTTCCCGCGGCACGCAAAAAGCCCTCCCCATCTCGTACGGATGGGCAGAGGGCTTTTTTATTCCATCGGAAATACGCTGTTGGCGCTGCTTCTGACAAATTCCCAAAAATGATCGACAATGTACTCACGAAGAAGTACCGCCGTCAATGACAGTTTCCCGTCGGTTTTCCACGAGAGATACAGGTAGCGATAACACTCGATATCGCCGATCGGCAAGGCCGCCACGCCCTGCAGGCCGGAGTGCCATGTCATCTGGGGAATCATCGCCACCCCCAGCCCCGCACGGACGAACTCGCGCACGGTTTCGGGGTTGTCACTTTCCATGACGATGTTCGGAGTAAAGTCCAGTTGCCGGCAATACTGCTCCAGCATGTCCCGGAGCAGAAATCCCTTCGGCGCGGCAATGAAGTTACTCTCGGCAAAGTCTTTCAGGCTCACATACGGCAGCGACGCATGCCGATCGGTTTTGGGAAATATGAGCACCATGTTTTCCCGAAAAAGGCTCACGGTGTGTTCGTTATCAATATGCTCGGTATCCGAGAAAATCGACAAATCCATTTTCGCCAGTGCCGTCGAAGAATCCGGTCGCCCGATTTCCAAGATGGCTTCCGGATGTTCTTTCTTGAATTGAATCAGGAAGCTCGGAATCAATTTCGTCGCGGTCAAAATCGCCAGCTTGACCGTAGACTGCTGCAAATCCCGGGAGTCTTTGAATTCCTGCTCCATCAGTGCCAATTCTTTGAGCAGGTTCTGCGAATGCTTGAGCAAAATATGGCCGTCTCGGGTGAGGCGGATATTGCGTCCCTGATGTTCAAAAAGCGTCACATTCAGTTCTTCTTCCAAGCCGCGAATCGTACGGGAAAGAGCCGGCTGGGCGATGTGCAAGGCCTCGGCCGCTTTCGTCATGTGTTCCAGTTCCGCCACTTTTTGAAAATATTGCAGGGACGTGAAATTGAGTTTCATCGCCGCCTCCTTCCCGTTATCTTACCTGACCCCCGACGGATGTCTCCGCGCCCATGCGCATACGCACCGAGCACTCCCGCTCCGTCCGGATGCTGTCCGCCCGTAACGCGGTGACTGCCGGCCGCTTACGATTTATATTTCTTTTCTTCGTCTTTTTTCAGCACATAGCCCCAGGCATGGGTACGGCCGGTGTTGTCCTTTTCCAGATAGACGCCCTGCATCTCCGGCGCAAATCCGGGCAGCAGATTGATGCCTTCCACGAAGTCCATGAAATAGTCCAAGGCGATGCGCGACCACCGTTCTCCGGGCTGCACGCAAGGCACTCCCGGCGGATAGGGAACCGCCGCCTGCAGGGCGACACGGTCTTCCGCCTCTTTCAACGGGACCAGTTCCCCTTCTCCGCGCACCAATGCCCAATTCGCGTCCTGCGGTTTCATGAAGTAGGCGGGGAAATACGCTTTTAAGAACATTTTTTTCTGCAATACGTTGATTTTCCGCACTTTATAAAAATCATGCAACTCTTGGCAAAGTTGCCGAATCGTGTAGGAGCGATAGGTGTCCTGATATCGTTTGAAAACGGACGGCAGCACTTGTTTCATCGGTACATCGTCGTCGATATATTGCTCAAATTGCACCAGCTTGGTAATCAAGTTGTCGATTTTGGTCTTGGATTCCGCCGGCGTCATGAGGAACAGGATATCATTCAGGTCGCATTTTTCCGGAATGATGCCGTTATCGCGCAAGTAGTTGGCCAAAATAATCGCCGGTATGCCGAAGTCTTCATACTCTCCGTTTTCGATATTAATGCCGGAGGTCATGAGTTGCAGTTTCAACGGGTCGATAAAGTACTGCCCCTTGGAATACCCTTGGAACGAGTGCCATTTGGCGCCTGGTTCAAATGCGAAATAGGAAATGTCATCGGCCATCACTTCCGTATCGCATTCTTCCCATTTCTTGTTGTAGACCATCGGCGGTACAATCGGCCGCAAGTATTTACAATATTTGAGTACCGCTTTTCTCGCTTCAATGGCATTGACGATGCACTCATGCCAAAGCAATTTGCCCGCTTCGCCTTCCTGCATCTTGGCATTCATGTCCAGCGATGCGAAAATCTGGTAATTCGGTGAGGTCGACGAGTTGACCATAAACGAATTATTCATGACCTTATGCGGCACATAGCGTTTCTGCCCTTTGATGTGGCGATCTTTCTTCAGGATTTGCGATGCTTGCGAAAAACCGGCCTGCTGCTTGTGGACGGACTGCGTCACAATGATACCCGGGTCGTCCGGCCCGAGTTCCAACAGCAACGGACTGCAATCTTTCATCATGGGAATAAACTGTTCATAGCCCACCCATGCCGAATCAAACACGATGTAATCGCACAGGTGGCCGATTTTTTGGACGACCTGACGCGCGTTATAAATGCATCCGTCATAGTTCCCCAGCTGAATGACCGCCGCCCGCAAGGGCCTGTCCATGAGGGCGCGTTTCGGGTCCCGCTCGGCAATCAGCATGCGGATGTATTCCTCATTGAAGCAATGATCCAAGGCGCCTCCGATCAGCCCGAACGGATTGCGGGCCGTTTCCAGATAAATCGGAATCCCGCCGGACTGCAGCAGCGCCCCGTACCCCACGGACTTGTGATTGTTCCGTTCGTAGAGGACCAGGTCGCCCGGTGTGAGCAGGGCATTCATGACCACCTTATTGGCGCCGGATGTCCCGTTGAGGATAAAATAGGCTTTGTCTGCATGAAACACCTGCGCCGCATGCTTCTGCGCTTCCAAGGGGAGCCCTTCATGAATCAACAGATGCCCCATGGCCACGTCCGCATTACAAAGGTCGGCCCGGAACGTATTCTCGCCGTAGAAGTGATAAAAAATACGACCGCCGGGATGGCGCAAGAAGTACGCGCCCCCCTGATGACCGGGACAGTCAAATTCGACATTTCCCTGTTCGACATAGGCCATCAGGTTGCGGAAAAACGGCGGTAAAATCTTTTCTTCATATTGCGCGGCGGCGCCGGCAATCTGCCGTTTATAAAAAGTCCGTGCGGTATCGCGCAAGTCGATTACGCCAAAGGCCTTCCCCAGCGCCGCGCCGTCAGCACCGTCCGGGCCGGTGACAATGTAAAAGACAGGAATCCCGAACGCCTTGACGCGCGGATTGGCAAAAACGGACTCTTCCCGATCCGTCACGACGACGGCTGCGACGTCCGTAAAATCGCAGTCCTCCACACGTACCGTATCCCGCCCCGGCACCGGTCCAAACAATTCCAATGCGTCTGCACTATACGCAATTTTCAACTTCTCGGTCATACCGCCACTCACCTCTACACAGCGAAAATAATCTGAGTTCTTTCGGACTCACTCTATTTCAGTATACCAAATCAAGTCAAGAGACTGGTATCAACCTTTGTTAATAGCCGATCCTTGGGTCGTATCCAGTGCGATGCCGACGCCGATAGCGGCATTCTTTTGCCGGTAGGTGTAGCTGGTCCTGTCGCTTTGGATGCTCAGGTCTCCTGTGACGTCGATGTCGATTTGTTTGCCGGTGAGCATGCTTCCTTGTACGTTCATATTGCCTCCTGCGGTGATGGTGAGGGTATCTCCGTTAATGAGTGTCGGGGTATACCATGCTGTTGTCTCTTTGCTGTGCTCTTTACCTTGATGATATCCGATGCGCGGGGTGATGTATCCTTCTTTTCCGAAGTCCGCCCCGATTTCGCTGTGGCTGCTTTCACTTTACTACTTGCCATTTTATTGAGCTAAAAAGATACAATGTAAGCCAAGCTAAAAATCCGGCCATGTAAACACTAATCAAATTGCCTACAAAATATATAAAAATCTCAGCGATAACGGGCTCGATGACAAATAACGGCACTCGTGTAATCAATATATTAACTGTTGAAACAGTAGATACTATCCAGCAAGAAAACAGTACAAACAAATAACCGCTCCATAGATACAAGAGTCTATTAGGAAATACGCCTCCTTTCCTGATAGCGCCTATCTGAACAAGCCAAACACTTGAAACTGGAAACAACAACCAATATACGAAGAGGCTTCCTATTCCTCTAACATGAACTAGCATAAGACTATAAAACATGCACCAGATACTCACATCAACCACAATTCTTAAACATGTTCGCGCCACGCAATGACACGACAATACGGGGGAATAAGGATTGGCACGCCCTCCATAGTTTCTGTTTTCACCCAAAATGCTCGCTCACTCCTCCCGTCCGCTTGTAACTCAAAGGGTCTATGATATCTGTATCTGAAAACACTTATTCCGAGGTGCTCTATATCCAAGATTTTTTCAACCCCTTCACTATTTATTCGAAGCTTTGGGGCATATAAACTGGATTTAGTTGCAACGCCGGCTAACGATTCAAGAGGAAAAACTTCCAGTTTAGACAAATCCTCGGCGGTCAATATTTTAATCTTTTGCATATTACCCAAGCAATAACTTTTGTATTGCCCATCGCTTGCATCATAAACTACCAGAAAGCCCTTTTTATCCACCTCTGCAGGTATAAACGGATTTGGCAAAATTAATGATGTTAGCTCCATCAATTCAATAACAAGAAAAATCATTAAAAACATCCATTGAACGAACTTTTTCATTATCCTACCTCGATAACCATTCTTTTACGTTTGGATGAAAATCATCAACAGAATATCCTTCCGCGTATGCAATTCTCAAAAATGCGGACGATGGAATGAAAACAGCATTCACATCAAAGCCATACTTTGATGCTAATACATGACGATTCAAAAAAATAGTACAATTCCGTGTTCTGAGATAATATTCTGCCCATTCATTATTGAGTCGAAAATATTCCGCTGTAGTACCAACACCGTGTGTGTCCACAATATCTGCATTCCCACGCATAATTGAATTAAAAGCTACCGCTTCTTTCTCAATATCATCTCTTGAGTATTTAGATAAATGTACCGCACCATATCTGCTATTCTTGTTGTGAATAATTTCATCTACATCTTCAGCAGAAATTTCTTTTTGTCTTACTACACCTTGGACGCTTTGATTCCCTTTTATAAAATTTCCCCAGAGATTATCGACTGAATATTCTTTCGAATCATATTCCACAATAGTCCCACTACCATCTTCATTGATATATAATCTTGCTACATGCCCCAATGTGGCACTTGTATCAAACAGCTGATAAGCTTCAACAAATACATGTCCTTCAAGATAATTCCACTTCGTCCCGTATACTGCCTCGGCAGCTCCTGTTTGCAGGGCTTGATTGGTGCTTGCATTCACAATCGCCCCCACTGCCGCGCTCAGCCACTGGTGACGCTGTGCATCGACGGGACTTGTCGGGTGGGCGCGGTTGTATTTGTCTATTTCTCCGTTCACCAGTTCATTGACTGCGCCTGCCATCGCCCCTGCCGTGTAGGTGTCTCCTCCCA
>CAMCNU010000021.1 GCA_945876385.1 uncultured Veillonellaceae bacterium
AACCGGGAGACAAACCGCAACCGGGAGATAAACCGCAACCGGGAGATAAACCGCAACCTCCGATTGAAGAAGGCAAGTATGAAACACAAGTTATGGAAGGCGTACGTACTGCTATGATGAACTCGGCGATGAATTGGCGCATGCTGGCGAGTGAATTCGGCGGTCGTACGGATGAGCTTCACCGCGGGGCGCAAGATGGACCTTGGGTGAAGATTAATCACGGGAAAACAAGCTATGACGGTAGCATCACAATGGATGGGAAGGACACGACAGTGCAAGTTGGATTTGATAAAGCGGTCAATAGTGACTGGAATGTCGGTGTCGGGTTGACTTACCAAAACGGTGATGCGAATTATCAAAACGGTGGCCACGGGGACTACAAAAACTATGCGGTCGGATTGTATGCAACCAACCATTTACGTGACGGTGCATATCTTGACTTGGGAGTTAAGGTAGGACAAGTGGATAATGACTTCGTAGTGCAACCGGAAGTGGGAGAAAAGCTTGTCGGCAATTACAAAACGACCGGTGTAGCCGCGACAGCACAATATGGCAAGCGACTTGTTCAGCGTGGCGGTAGCTATATTGAGCCGCAAGTACAAGTGACTTGGTCCCGCCTTGCCGGAAAGGACTACCAGGCTATGGCAGGGAAACAGGTGTTGACGGTGAACCAAAAAGCTTACACGAGCTTGGTCGGGCGAGTTGGTGTGGAAGCGGGCATGAGCGGCGAACGCAGCAATTTGTTTGCACGAGTCAGTGTGGCGCATGAGTTCATGGGAGACATTGAAGGTAGTTATACCGCAAAAGACGGTGGCACAAAGACGACAAAATTTGAGACCAAAGATAGCTGGATGGAAGTCGGCATCGGCGGAAACTACCAATTGGCAGAAAACATTTCTTTGTCGTTTGACGTAGTAAAAGATTTGACCGGCGATTATCGTCGGGACTGGAATGTAGGCGCTCGCTTGGCCTATCGATTCTAAAATAGTCAAAAGTGTGGTTGGCAAAACAGCAATCTACATATGTAGATTGCTGTTTTGTGTTTGTTGATAATACCTATAGAGCCCATAAGGATACGTCTGAATTCACCACGGATAGAGTTGAGCAATCTATCGTATAGCTGTGATGAGATGATGCCAAATAAGTAAAAAATCAAGATAGATCTCACTGTGAGTATCAAGAATAGGAGGAAATGAGCTTGCTAGATGCAGATTTATGTATAGAATGAACACAAAAATAATGATATTTGTAGCAAGACTCGTGTTTAAGAGTATCGGTAATGATTTTGTGAGATTGGACTAGAGCGGGCACGCGTTGCCGCATCGTGGCAGTTGTGCGGACGGGATGTATGCCCTGTGTGCACCCGGCGGATTAGCGATCGGTATACGTCAAATCAGGCGTTGCGTCCGGAAAACCATTGACAAAGCAGTCCTGCAGGGCATATAATACAGCTAGTTGTTTACTCATTTATCGATAATTGTTTGATAAATAGAAGCGATTTTGAGAATGAACGCAGGAGGGATTGTATGAAAGCAAAAGTATTGGCATTGGCGGCATGTGTCGCCCTGGGCGCACAAACGGGAACGGCGGCCAATCCGTTCAGCGACGTTACCCCGCAGGATTGGGCCTACCAAGCCGTGGCGCAACTCGCTACGGAAGGCGTTGTCGTCGGGTACCCGGACGGGACATTCGGCGGCGAGCGCAACATCACCCGCTATGAAATGGCGCAAATGGTCGCGCGCGCAATGGCTCGTGAAGACCGATTGAATGCGGTACAACAGGCGCAACTGGACAAACTCGCGACGGAATTTGCCGACGAGCTCAAGAGCCTCGGTGTACGGGTGGCAGGCTTGGAAGAACGTGTCGGCCGGGTGAAACTCGGCGGGGACGTGCGCTTTACCTGGAATAACCGCTACCGCGATATCCGCAACGGCGCGACCGAGGACCGCGACGTCACCGCGCGTCTGCGCTTGCGCACGATTGCGGCGGTCACCCCCAAAACCACCGTCGTCGGCCTGTTTGAGACCAATCTCGGTCTGGACGGCAAACCCGATGACAAGGGTGTCGTCGTCGATCAACTCTTCGGCGTTCACAAGACGGGCGACTGGACCTTTACCGTCGGTCAATTCCCGTATACGGCCGGCGTCTCGGGCGTGTTCTATGACGGCAACTTTGCCGGTGTCGCCGCCAAAGTCGGCGGACAAAAAGGTCACTCCTTCACGGCGGCGTTCGGACGGGTCAAGGACCTTGATGAAGCGTTTGTCGGCGATATCTTGAGCCATTACGGTGTCGCGCGCAACCGTAAACCGGAAGCGTACTTCCTCGAATACGCGTACAATAATCCGCTGAAATTTTCCGCGAAAGCGTTCTTCTTGCAGCCGACGGGGATTATCGGTAAGCACGTCCAAAACATCGGTGTCGGCGCGAGCTGGTTCCCGGCCAAATTCGTCAATGTGCATGCCGACTATATCCTGAACAATAAGTCGACCATCGTCAACAATACCAAGCCGTATACCTTGCTCGTCGGTGCGTCGCTCGGGATTGCCCATCCGTACTATCCGAAATCCTTCCAAGTCGGCATCGACTATATTCACTCGGAAGGCGGCTCGTTCTTCGGGCACGGCAAGTACGACATCTTGAACCAATACATGGGCAGCATGTACGAAACAAATACCGCCGAATTGGCGAAGCATGTGAAATTTAAGGGTGTACCGCCGCAATATCAGACCGACGCGGTCAAACAAAAAATCGCCGCCGGCGTGATGCAAAACTATGTGGCGAGCCTGGCGAAAGATGAGGCATTCGCCTTGCCGAATTATAAAAACGGCGACACGGTGCGCATGCCGTCGTACAGCTATGACGCGCGGAAAGACCTCGTCTATACCCCTGTCTTGAAAGACGGCCAACCGCTCATCAATCCGAAGACGAATATGCCCGTGCTCGCCCCGAAAGCGGCTTACTCCTATGAACATTCCGGCGCGAAACTTTGGCTCGCCGGCGTGAAATACGTCCCGGTCAAAGGCCTCTTGCTCGAAGCGAGCTACGCCTTTAACGCCAAAGCGATGGACGGCGAAAAACTGAACAATACCTATCGCCTGCAAGCGACGTATTATTTCTGATATACACGTATCTCCAAGAGAGCGACCGCGGTCGCTCTTTTTGCATGCTTGCAAACGTGGATGTCTGCGGAAAAGAGATAACGGGGAAGAGGTGGAGTTGTGCGCGTTTTGGTATTGCAACGGGTGCGACGCACCGGACGATGATGCGGGTCTGCGGGAGAAAATCGACCGGGTCAAGTCGCTGGGGATTGAGAAATTGCACTTGGGCGTATGTACGCGCCTGACGGCGACGGCGGACGGACCGGAATGCCCGACCATTACAAAAATCGCCGCGGAGTTGGAAAAGGAAGGTATCGAAGTCATTCGCGGCACGCATCCGTCACATTGAAGGTAAGGGAACATCAGAGACAGGGAAAACGGCACTCGCCAGAGTGCCGTTTTGTTGTGCAATCGGCGGTCACGTCTTGACGGGGCCGGCGGGGACGGAGAACGAGCGCGTGATGTCGTCGTGGCGGTCACGACATACGTCCCCGTCGCGGGCGTGCCAATGGGTGCGCGATGCCTCTGCCGGGACGCTCGAAAGAGAAAGAGGATACTATGACGGCGCAGTGTCCGTAACCGAGCGCGGTGCAGACGAGGTGATACGTCGTGGCGGCGGCCGCAGTCAAGCGAGCAATGGCGTCGATCGTCGGGATGATTTCCGGGGGAATCGGCGGACAGACGGCGCGGTGCTTGTCGTCAAGCGCGGCACAAGTACGAGAGAGGCATGTCATACCGCTATTCGCAATTATCCGAACGGTGTCGGCGGCAGCGACACGCTTTCCGTGCAGATGGCCGCCATGAAACCGATTGTCGCACGTGCAACGGAATCGATACCCTTTCCGTGCGGATGACAGTCGAGGCAATATGCAAAATAGATGTGCTGTTTTTGTGCCGAAAAAACGGTGCGGGATGTTATTTGCCAATCGATGTTGATATGATGGTGTTGTAAGGGGGCGAACGGATACGGCGAAGGGGCGGAAGTCGCGTCCGTGATGATTGATAGGGTTACAAACGTATCATTGCCCCGACAGGAAATGGTGAGCAGGACGGATCAGCAGAGGGCGACGGTAGTCATACATGCATGAAATGAGGTGAAGTGATGGCGGATCTTGAGGAGGACAGTCGGCAGCTGCGGCAGTACTTGGTGAAAATGTATATCGAGACGTGGCGGTTTGCGCGAAAAGTGGCGCGTGTCTCCATTAAATTGAACGGCAGCGATCAACAGCGCTTGGGCAGCCAACGGGAGTGGTTGGATATGCAGTGGGAGCAGGTGTTGCGTGCGGAAGAGCTGGGACTTACCGTTCACCGGCTGCGGGGGGAGACGTATGATGAAGGGCTGGCGCTTGAGATTATGAATGCCGATGAGTGCGGGGAGGAGGGCGTGTATGCAATCAGCGATGTGATTGAGCCGCTGATTACGGATACGCAAGGCCATACGATTAATGTCGGGAAAGTATTTTTGCGGAGGGTAGAACATGAGTAAATACGTAGGAATCGATTTGGGAACGACAAACAGTGCCATTGCATCGTATGACGGGGAGCACACACGCATTTGGAAAAGTCATGAGCAGACCGATGTCACGCCGTCGGTGATTCATGTCAATAAACGCGGCAACAAATATATCGGCCAACGTGCCTATGCCCAACTGGCCAGAAATCCCGAGCAGACCATCGCCTTATTTAAGCGCTATATGGGGACCAATCAACTGCTGGAAATCCCGTCGGCCCATATCCGCTGGACGCCGGAGGAATGTGCGGCGGAAGTGCTGAAAGAGATGTTGACATATTTACCGGAGGACTGGCATGAGCAGGACGATGTCAATGTCGTCATTACGGTGCCGGCGGCGTTCAACCAAATGCAAAAAGATGCGACGTCGGATGCGGCGCGCGCGGCGGGGATTGCGCGTGTGGCGTTGATGCAAGAACCGGTCGCGGCGGTCATGAGTGTCATGAAATACGACCCGGTGGAGGGGATGTTTGTCATTTTTGACTTGGGCGGCGGTACGCTCGATGTCGCGATTGCGCAAAATCTGGGCGGCCGGGTCAGTCTGCTCGCGCATGGCGGGCTGTCCATGTGCGGCGGGCGGGATTTTGACCGGAAGATTGTCGATGAGGTCATCGTGCCGTGGTTGGAAGAGAATTTCGACTTGCCGTTGGATTTTATGGAAGATGCCGAGTATACACGCTTGCAACGGATGGTCGGCTATGCCGCGGAAACGGCGAAAATCGCGCTGTCGTCAACGGAAAATACGTATATTAATCTGGAAGAGTCCGATGCGGCGACGCTTGACGAGGAAGGCACGGAAATCTATTTGAATATTCCCTTCTCGCGCACGGAATACGATGAGTTGATTGCCGACCAAATCAAAGAGATGACGGAGGCCGTACGGGCGACGCTGAAGAAGGCGGGGATTGCCGCCGGAGATGTCGCGCGGATGGTATTTGTCGGCGGGCCCACTTGCTATAAACCGATGCGCGACAAAATTGCCGAGGCGCTGGAGATGGAGTCGTCGATCAAGGTCAATCCCATGACCGCCGTGGCGGAAGGGGCGGCGCTGTTTGCCGAGTCGATTAACTGGGAGGACAGCGCGCATGCGCGCAAGAGCGGCCGCGCGAATCTGCAAGCTGCGGAGCTGGGCTTTACGCTGAACTACAAGTCGCGCGTCAGCACGGAGGAAACGCTGATCGGCGTCAAAGCGGACGGGACACTCCCCGCGGGCATGGAGTGGAAGGTCGACAGTCTCAGCTCCGGCTGGTCGTCGGGCAAAGTCAAACTGGCCGGCGGCGAGTTAATCAGCGTGCCGCTGTTTGCGCAAGGTGAAAATCGCTTCAAGGTGTCGGTGTATGATGCGCAAGGAAGAAGTGTCAGTCTCCCGGAGAGCGAAATCACCATCACCCAAACGGCCGCGATGGTCGAAGCGATTCCGGCATCGCATTCCATCGGCGTGGCCGTCCGGAACAAACTCGGCGGCGGCGGCCGCGAGGAGTTGGACTTTTTAGTCAAGGAGGGAGACGCCTTGCCGCAAAAGGGGGTCCGCAAGTATCGTGCCGGCCAGCCGATCAAGGCGGGATCGCCTGATGCACTGTGCTTTATGATGTATGAAGGCGATATTCAAGACCCGGTCACGGATAATCGCTTAATCGGCACGCTTAAATTCGCGGGTACGGATTTTGATGAAGGGGAAATCGAAGTCGGCGACGAATTGATTTGCACCTACGAAGTCAGCGATTCGGGGCATATCGTGATGTCCGTGGCCGTGCCGAAAGTACGGGGCGTGGTGCGTGCGGGCAAGAACTTTTATTCGCGGCAAGAAGGCGCGCAGACGTCCGAGGAGATTGCCGCGCAGGTCTCCGACAGTGTAGAGTCGCTGCGGGAGCGAATCGCGGCCATCGGTGAAAATGTGCAGGACAGCCGCTTGGATGTGATTCGTGACAAAGTGGATGAAGCGGATATGCTGACCTACAACGAAGAGGACATGGAAAGCGTCAAGCATGCGGAAGAAAAAATATTGGAGGCCAAAAAACTCTTGGCGGAAACCCGTCGGGACAACTTGAGCGTCATCCGTCAAATGGAACTGAAAGAGGTGCGGGCTTCATTTGATGAGATTGTGGAGAAGTACGGCACCGATGATGATAAGCAAATCTATCAGCAGCTGGTGGGAGTCGCGGAACTGCTGATTCAAACCAAGACCGTCGAGAGCGATTTCGAGCAGACGATTACGGAATTGCGGCGCATTGGCGCCGCGGTACTCTATCGGCAGGATTGGTACATCGCGGATTTGTTCCGGCATCTGGCTTCGAGCTCACGCACGGTGATTGACCGTAATCGGTTTGACAAGCTTGTCCGCCGAGGAGAGGCGCTGCTGGAAGCGGAAAAATTTGCGGATTTGCGGTCGTTGCTCAGTGAGATGTACGGATTGATGCCGGCGTATGACACGGAAGAGGCGGAAACGGTCATCAATATTATTCGCGGCTGATAGGAGAAGTTGATTTCGACATCACGGTTCGGAATCAACTTCTTTGTCGGTTGACGGCGAATATTCGCAAGGAGGGGTGAGATGCGGCTGGAGGAGAATCCCTTTTATCTGTTGGGGGCGACGTTACTGACCGATCAAGCGCACATCATGCAATCGGCGGATGCGAAAGAGCTGTACTTGGGCGAGGAGGCGGTGAGCGAGGCGCGAAAGTCGCTGCTGCATCCGCGCCGGCGCATCGATGCGGAAGTGTCATGGGTATGGTGGCGGACGGCACTCGGTTTGCGGCGTTTGGCGGCGCGCTGGGAAATGCATGCCGATGAAGTCGTCGGTGAATATCTCGCCAAAGCGGAGTCCGATTCATCCGTACGGGAACTGGAATGCATCAATGTATTGTACAATGCGGCCTGTCATTTGCCGCCGGAGGATATTTCCTTGCGGCAGGCGGTTTGCCTACGGCTGGGAACGTCGTTTGCGCGGTTGCAAAGTGAGGACATCCGCGTGCACATCAATCGGTATCGGGAGGTGGCGGGGGTGGCCGCAGTCGCGGAGGCGGAATGGATACAAGAGGCCCTCGTACGCCATCGCGGTGAGGTCGCGCGCGATCTGGCGGCGGCGTGGGATGACGGGGGCTGTGCACCTTGGCAGCGACTGCTGCCGGAGGTGTTGGCGCAAAGCACGGACCGTGCGACGGGGCGGGCGGATGCGTTTATCTATGAGTTGATTGACGCCTACCACGCACGCTATCGGACGGAAATCGAGCAATATTTGGCGGAGGTTCGCAGACAGGCCGCCTATACGCGGGAGCACATCTTGGATGAAGCGTGGGCCGCAGACATCGAGCGCCTGTTCGCGCGGGTAGAGGTCGCGTTTGCCGCCACCGAGGTCGTACAGCGAGCCAATCGTAGTCGACGACTGCAGTCGGACGCATGGGAACAGATCGGGGCAGATCTGTATCGGGTGGCAGACAGCATTTATACCAAGCGATTTATGGCGTATGAGTTTCAACGGTTTTTGGAACGGATGCGCCCCTTTTTCGTCCATTCGGCGTACTGGTCGAAACGCTTGGAACGACAGTGCGAGAGCTAAGGCGCAGGCACGACAGATGAGACAAGCGGGCGATGCGGTACGGCGGGCGTACCGACACGGCGCACAAGCGATGCGGGAAGACGGGCGCCCCGGCGGGGAGTAGTGAGGGGAGGAAAAGCGATGCGGCTGGTAGACAATCCGTTTTATATTTTAGGCGTAGAGCCGACGGATGACGTGGGGACAATCCAATCGGCGTATGACAGAAAAAGCTTGGTGGAGGATGAAGAGCGCTGCCGATGCGCCAAAGACATATTACTGCATCCCCAACGCAGAGTGGAGGCGGAAGTGACGTGGCTGTTTTCCGTTCCGACGGCCGACGTCATCGATTGGTGTAGAAGCATGCGCGATCATCAGTGGGAGATTTCGCATGCCGGCGTGATGGCGTACTTTCATTACGGAAATACCGATAAAGAGATTGTAGCCTTGATGCAGATGACCTTTTTGTACAATGTCATGGTCCATCGGCGGTCACAATCTCATGTCACGCTCGTGCAGGGTGCCCAACTGCTGGCGGGGTTCTTTGCACAGATTACGTACCGCGGCGTGACGGATGCCATCAATGCGAGGCGGGCCGAGGCCGGTATCCCGTTGCTGCAAGGCGAGGCGGAAGTAACACAAGTGATGCAGGCCTATGTGCAAGAAATCGGCGATTATTTGTGGCGGCAGATACAGCCGTTGGACGCGGCGCCGAAACGGCAGATACTCGCCGACATCATCGAATCGGGGACGGATCGGGGCACGAAGTACGCCAATGACCTCATCTATTACTTGTCGGAACAGTACGAACTGGACATGCAACGCCTGATTACCGACGCCGGGCAGGCGGTGTCGGCGCAGTTGCAATGGATACAATCGGCAATCGCGCAACAGCGCTTTCACCGGGAGATGGCCGATGTACTGTTGCAACGATTACAGCAGTGGGCGTACCGGACGTACCCGCTGCGCGTGGCGGCGCAAAGCAAGGGGCAAGACTATGATTGGGAGAGGCTGCTTGCGAGCGCACGCAATATAACCATCGATATTTACAATGCCTACGGAGACTTGGAATTGGCGATGCGCATGACGGAGGAATTGCGCCAATACGCCGCGCCGCATGCCGGTATCCGCCTACTGCTAGATTCTGACAAGAAGATGTTGGAATCGTGGCAAGCGGAGCAGCAGCAGGACGAACAAGAAGGTCAACAAATGTGGCAGGCATGTCAGGATATCGTGGCGTTGCATACCAAAATCAATCAGTATTCGGAGCAGGCGGAAAGGGACAGTGCTTCCGCGATTACACTGTTTAACGATTTACACCAATCGGCCATGGCTTGCCTGGAACAGGCAGACCACAGCGGCATCGACTCCGACCTGATGCAAACGACCAAAAATCGCGTGGCGGTCGTTTTGGGCGGGATGGCGATTGATTACGGGAACAACACCGAAAATTGGACGATGTGCCTGACGATGCTGGACGTGGCCCAACGCTATGCGATTGAGCAGGAAACGGTCGAGTGGGTGGATAAAAATCGGCAGATTGTCCAACGCAATCTGGAAATCGCGAAGGCACTCGCAGCGGGAGGCGGTACTGTCACGGCGGACGATAATAACGGTTGTCAGCAGTGGGGATGCCTGGCGTTCATTGCCTTTATCATTTTGCTGATTCTGTTTTGACGGTACGGTACGCGCAGTGGACGCGGCGGCCTTTTCTTTCTTCACGCGGAGTAGCGGTCGATACGCTTGGGACGGCAGTGTAAGCGCTACGGCATAGAGCGATAGCAATGCGTGGCAGCGCTGCGGCACGCCGGCATGACCGCGTGGACGAAGCGGGGGCAAGGAACAGTAATGTACAGTGAAAGGAGGATGCGATGCGGCTGATAGACAATCCGTTTTATATTTTAGGCGTAGAGCCGACGGATGACGTGGGGACAATCCAATCGGCGTATGACAGAAAAAGCTTGGTGGAGGATGAAGAGCGCTGCCGATGCGCCAAAGACATATTACTGCATCCCCAACGCCGGATAGAGGCGGAAGTGGCATGGTTGTGTGGCGTTTCGACGGCCGACGTCCTCAATCGGTGTCGGCATCTGCACCGCCATCAGGGCGCGCTTTCCGAGTTGGCGGTGACGTCGTTTTTTCCGCTCGCGGATACGAATCAAATCGCCGCGTCACCGGCGCAAATCGTGCGGTTGTATCATTTGCTGGACACTCGTGATGAGTGGTCACCGGACACACTTGCCGAGGTCGGCTGTCAGCTGGGGAATCGTTTTCTCGATGTCAACTGCGACGCGCTCATCGCATTGCTCAATCATTTGCGCGAAGTCGCCGGTATTTCCCTCATTCGCCGAGAAGCGGAGACGGCCGATGCGCTGCAGGCCTATCAGGCGGAAATCGCGACCTGCTTGTGCCATCGGATATGCGCATTTGGTCCGACAGAACAACGTCGGATTGTCACGGAGATAGTCGCCGACGTCACGAATCACGGACAACGATATGCCAACGAGCTGGTGTATCGTTTGGTAGAAGAACTTGAACGAAATAGGAACGGGTTTCTCCCCGATGCGCGATGGATGTTGGCGTGGCAGATACAGCAAATAGAAAAGATGCCGGCGGAGAAAGCACTTGACGATAGTACATGGGAGTATTTGCTGCAGCAAATTCGGGCGTGGGGAAAGTGGACCCTCCCGCTACGATTGGCGGCACAAAGTAAGGGGCAACGGTATACGGAAAGCGATATCGCGACACGCATCCGACGCATCAGTATCAAAGCAGGTATCGAGTACGGCCGGCCGGATTTGGCCTTGCGACTGACGGAGGCGCTATTGGAGCATGGCGCCCTGAGCGCACAGTGGCAAGCGGTACTACAGTCCGACAAAGTGAGGTTCGAGGCGTGTATCATCGCTACGCGAGCGACGCAGGCGGGTCAACAGGAGATGCGTCATAAGACGAATGGCAGCAAGGCGGCACCGCCGGCGGGAAACGATACGACAGATGTAAACGGCATGCGCCGCTCACTGTTTGCGGTGACGAAAACAGAGCGCCGGCCGTATTATGAGGGGAATCACGCAAACCCGGCGCACATCACCAAAGAGCGTATCGCTGCGCAAGACAACCGGTACCGATCCGAGCTGAAGGGAATGGCGTGGCATTCCCGTTGCGGGATGAATTGTGCTACAGCGGTGTACATCACTAAGGAGCGTACCGTTGCGCAAGAGACTATGCACCAATCCGAAGGCAAGACGACGTCAACAGAGACGAATCATACTGCAGATAGGAAATTGCAACGGACGCATATTGTGTCAGGATATAAAAGAGATAATAAAGTGAAAAAGCTGGTGTTTCTCATACTGGGCATCAGTATTCTTGCCATGGCGAGTTGCGATGGCGACAACGGTGCGTATATAGAAAATGAGGATAGAAACCCGTTTGTTGAGTGGGAAGAAGGATATAAATCCGGTGAAGAAGATGGATGGAATGAGGGATATGAAGAGGGGGATGAGGATGAAATGGGGTATGAGGATGCGTACGAAGGGCGGTATGAGGATGAGTATGAGGAAGGGTATGAAGAAGGGGATCGGCAAGGATACGAAGACGCTACTGCCGGATACGCCGCGTTGTATTGATATAAAGGCAGGAAAAGATTTTTATATGGTTACGTGAAAAAGAGTATGAAGGCAAAGCAGAAATTTCAATCAAAAAAGCACGAATGTCGGATTGACATTCGTGCTTTTTGATTGCGGTGTAAAAGATTACTTGCTGTACAACTAAGTATAGAGGCTATCAATCCCTAATCTACGGGCTTTTTTCTCG
>CAMCNU010000022.1 GCA_945876385.1 uncultured Veillonellaceae bacterium
TGTGATTGCTTATCCCATAAAGGGTAGCGTAAGCGACGCACAAATGACATGTGATCGCTTATCCCGTAAAGGGTAGGGTAAGCGACGCACAAATGACATGTAATCGCTTATGCCGCAACTTGATTGCGGCAACGCAGGACACCTCCATGCGGAATGTCTGTATATGCAGGTACGGGTATTGTTTTTTGGTCTGTGTTCGGGTGTCGTAGGGGCGTTCGGGAAGGTCGGGTTTACAATCATCGGCGACTATGTTAGGATAAGGTAATCAGTACAGGGGAGGCGGGAGTGTATGCGGCGATGGTGGCGAGCGGTGGAGGATTTGGTTGACCCGCGGGGGCGGACTTCGCCGGCGCGGTATCGTGATCGTTTGCTCGGGATTTTCGGCGTTTGGGGGCTCACGGGCGTGGCGGCGTTGTGGTGGGATGTGATTAGCGCCGTGTGGCTGGCGTGGATATGGGGTGTACTTTGCGTGATGATATTGGTGTTGCGTGAGCGTCGGTTGCACGATACGGGACATCCGGGCATGGGGGTTCGGCCGTTCTCCCCGCTCGAGTGCCGGGAGCGTGAGCGCCGTATCGGGCAGGTCGGTGAGCCGCATGCCAACCGCTACGGTCCCGTTCCGCGGGAATAATTGTGCGCACCGATCGGCAGGCGGCAGATTATCGGTATATGTTACATCAGGTGTTGGTATAGTGTCGAAAAGACGGTGTCTTATCGACGTCATAGGCTGTAGCTTGCGCGTTGCACCGCGCTTTCGAACAGCGTCATCTGTTTAGAGGAGGCAATATGCAGGAACAAGAGACGATGGGCATACAGCGTGCGGTGAAGCGCTGTTTGACGGAAAAATATGCGACATTCAGCGGGCGGGCTTCGCGCGCGGAATATTGGTGGTTTACCTTGGCGGTATTTTTAATCAGTATTGCCGTCGCAATCATGGAAATGGCGCTGTTCTCGCCGTCGATGCCGGGGCTGTCTGCGGACTCGCTTCCGGATGGGGACGGCCCGGTGACGGTGTTGCTCGGCTTGGCGGTATTCTTGCCGGGGCTGGGCGTCGCGGTGCGCCGTCTGCATGATACGGGGCATAGCGGTTGGTGGGTGCTCTTGGGATTCGTGCCGATTATCGGGTCGCTGGTGCTGCTCTGGTGGTACATCTCGCCTTCACAGCAGGGAGCAAATCGCTACGGCGCGCAGCCGCCGGAAACGTTCGCATGAACATGCCCCCCTCATTGCCTGCTTGGCGGTGTGGGGAAATCTCGCGGTGCGTTGCGGCGTATGTACGATATGCGTCTGCTCACGGTGGCGCGCCATAGCACGGACTAGGTGTGGTAGTGATGATACATTGCGCACCGGTGGTGTGTATACCGTTGCATTACGTACAGGCGACGGCGTTTGCGGAGGCATTGCGGGCATCGGTGAATGGTCGTGAGGATTTCTATGCGCGCAGCCGCCGATGCCCGGTCGGTGTCATGTGAGGCGCGGAGGCACGCCGTTATGCTGCGGATATCGCTTGTCGTACGCGATCAGCTTTACGGTCGTGACGACGGATGCGCGTCCATGGCATCGGTTTCGCGCATCATGCGCAAACAGGTGAGCGGTCGGCGTGGTCGTCTGTATGCGCGCCGATACGGGTGGCGTATGGTGCGACATTTTCGATGAGCGGCGGGGCGGTCGGCGTGATATCGTGCCCTACAGTGGACAGTTACGTGCGTAGGGCAGTGTGCGCGGGCGGTACGTACATGCGGCATAGCGAGGGCGCGTGCGTGTCGGCGCACGACGCATATCGGTGTGATACGTGCCGTTGTGCGCCGGACATATCGGTGTGATTCGGTGTCGTGACGCGGACATCGGCGTGCGACAGGGTGGTGCGCATACGCTCGGCGCGGCAGGCGCGGGCGGATAGGGAGGTCGGATATGCATACGATTAGTAAATGGATTTGGGGATTGGCCAGTATCCTCATCGGTATCGCGGGAGTGTATTGCTTCCTGCATCCGGAGATGGCGGTGCTCTCACTGGCCGCGTTTATCGGGTGGATGTTGCTCTTTGGCGGCCTGCTCCACCTGGTGCGCTACTTCTTACTGCCGTCCGAGGCGCGCAGCGGCTGGTTTCTCGTCGGTGCGGCGCTGGATATCCTCTTCGGCGGCTATGTCCTGAGCTCGGGGCGCGTCGCGGGATTTGCCGCCGTGCTCGTGCTGTTTTTTGCCGCTTATGTCCTCGTGCGCGGCATCATTACCGTCATGCGTTTTGCGCAGGGGCGTTTTCGCGGCTTGCCGCATCGCGGACTCTTCCTCGGCATCGGGATAGTGACCGCGCTCTTCGGCGGTGCGCTGCTCATTTGGCCGCGCGTGTCGCTGCTCGTCATCGCCTGGCAAATGGGCATCGGGCTGTTGCTCTGCAGTCTGTCGAGTTTTGTCCTGCTGATGGACATGCCGCGCGCCGATGAATAATGCAGCCAATGAAAAACGCATCACCGCAAGGTGATGCGTTTTTGTGTGCCCTTATTGGAGCGGATAGTCGTACAGCGGCGTGCCGTGCTTGCGCCGTCGGTCATAATCGCGCAAAATCTGCTTGACCTCGCCGCGCAGAAGTATCAGCGCAATCAAGTTCGGCAAGACCATAATCCCGTTAAACATATCACTCATATTCCATACCAAGTCCACTTTGCCGAGCGTCCCCGCGACGATGAACGCCAGCACGATGACCCGATACGCCGTCAACAAATGCGGCGACGACGACAGATAGCGGATATTCGACTCCCCGAAATAATACCACCCGACAATCGTCGTAAAGGCAAAGAACGTCAGACACACCGCAATGAGTTTCGGCCCGAACTCGCCGAATGCCAAGTGAAAGGCTTCCTGCGTCACCAGCGCGCCTGACAAGCCCAGCTGATCGGCTCCTGTCAGTAAAATAATGAGCGCCGTCGACGTGCACACCAGCATCGTATCGACAAATACCCCCACAAATGCGGTAAAACCTTGCAATACCGGATGCGCGACCAGCGCCGTCGCATGCGCATGCGGCGTCGAGCCCATCCCGGCCTCGTTGGAAAACAATCCCCGTGCGACCCCGAAGCGGATGGCCTCTTTCATCGTTACACCCAGCGCGCCGCCGCCGATGGCCTCCGGCTGAAACGCCCCGACGCAGATATACTGCAACGTCGGCAGGATATGATCTTGATACATGAATAAAATCACCACCGCACAGCAGATATACACCACCGCCATGATTGGCACCACCAGCTGTGCAAAGTTCGCAATCCGATGAATGCCCCCGATGAATATCAGCCCCGCCAGCACTGCGATGACAATCCCGACCGGCAGCGGCTCGACGGCAAATGCATTGGCCACTGCCGACGCAATCGAATTCGACTGCACCATTGTCCCGATAAAGCCGAGCGCGAGGATAATCGCCACCGAGAAAAACGCCGCCAACACCCGCGACGGGATATCGCCGAGGCGTGCCTTCAGCCCGCGCGAAATGTAAAATGCCGGCCCGCCGATGAACCGCCCCGCGACCTCCTTGCGATAATGCTGCGCCAGCACCGCCTCGGCAAAAATCGTGCTCATGCCGAACGCCGCCGACAGCCACATCCAAAATATCGCTCCTGGGCCGCCCGCCATAATCGCCGTCGCGACACCGGCGACATTGCCCGTGCCGACCTGCGCCGAAATCGCCACTGCCAGCGCCTGAAACGATGAAATCGACCGCCCGTCGCGATCGGTCGGATGCTCCTTGTAGAGCTTGCCGAACACTTGCCGCACCGCCGGCCCGAAACGGATGAATTGCGGAAACCCGAGATAACAAGTGAAAAACAATCCCACGCCGACCAGTGCATACATCAGCACCGACCCCCACAAGACATCGTTCACCGTGTTGACGACCGTCTCCAACAGCGATACCCATGATTCCATAAAAATTAACCCCTCCTGACAAAATGAATTGCACTCATTCTACCATAGCCGGCAAGCGAATACAAGAAAAGGTTTATCCGGAGTGGAAATTTGTGCTTACGGAATGAACATATCGGCCGCTCGATATGCCGCAAGGACATACAGGCAAATGTTCCGCCAAGGGGGATTGGGCAGGTGAGGATGCGGAGGTATCGTTCGATATATATCGGACGGATGACGGGCAATTGTCTCTAAAATGTACGGTTCCATGTCGGACGATCGGCGACGGTTTGCACTTGCGGCATCACTTTGCCTGCCGACATCCCGGGGCGGTGGCTCTTCGTGCGTATCATGGCGGGTTTGCCGTAACTGTTTTCCGCCGCTTGTCATTGCGATGATTTCCCGTGACGCCTTTTGCGCTCTTGGCGGCGCGCGGAGGATGTCGCACTAAAAAAGGGGGCGTACGCCCTCTTTTTATGTGGCGGTGTGGCGGCTCAATCGATATGCGTCAGATAGTCGTACACCGGCACACTGCCGTCCTTGCGACGTTCGTCGTAGTCGCGCAAAATCTGCTTGACCTTTTGGCGCAGCAGTATCAGTGCGACCAAGTTCGGCAGTACCATCATTCCATTGAAAAAGTCGCCCATATTCCAGACCATATCCGTCGCGCCCAGCGTCCCCGCGACGATGAGCAGCAAGAATACCGCCTGATACACGCCGACGGCGACTTTTGAATCCGTCAGAAAATGTACATTTGACTCGCCGAAATAATACCAGCCGATGATAGTCGTAAAGGCAAAAAACGTCAGACACACCGCAATCAGCATCGGACCGACATGGCCGAACGCCATGAAAAACGCTTGCTGTGTCACCAACGGTCCCGCCAGTCCGAGCTCGTTGGCGCCCGTGACGAGGATAATCAGTGCGGTCGCCGTGCAGACCAGCATGGTATCGATAAAGACCCCGATAAACGCCGTGAACCCCTGCAATACCGGATGCGCGACCATGGCCGTCGCATGCGCGTGCGGCGTCGAGCCCATCCCCGCTTCGTTGGAAAACAGCCCGCGCGATACACCGAACCGAATCGCTTCTTTCATCGTGATGCCCAGCGCGCCGCCGCCGATGGCCTCGGGGTGAAATGCCCCCACCAAAATCTGCGACACCATCGTGCCGATATGGTCACTGTACATGCACAGGATGACCACCGCACAGCAGATATATACGCAGGCCATCACCGGTACGATGAGCTGCGCGACCCGCGCGATTCGCTGAATCCCCCCGATGAACGTCAGTCCCGCCAGCAGCGCGATACCGATTCCGATGGGCAGCGGACTCAGTGAAAATGCATTTTCCAGCGAGGCGGCAATCGCATTTGACTGGATGAGCGATCCCGTTGACCCGACCGCACCGAGGAGTGCGACGGCAAAACAGACCGCGAGCCACCGCGCGCCGCGTTCGCCCAGTTTGCCCTTGAGCCCGCGGGAAATATAAAATGCCGGCCCGCCGATAAATTTGTTTTCCGCTTCTTTGCGGTAATTTTGTGCCAGTACCGCCTCGGCAAAAATCGTCCCCATGCCGAACGCCGCCGACACCCACATCCAAAATATCGCCCCCGGGCCGCCGGCCATGATGGCGGTAGCGACGCCCGCGACATTGCCCGTACCGATTTGTGCGGAAATCGCGACCGCCAGCGCCTGCACCGACGAAATCGACCGCCCGTCACGATCGGTGGGGTGTGTCTTGTAGAGCCTACCGAAGAGCTGGCGCACGGCCGGCCCAAACCTCCGAAACTGCGGCATGCCGAGGTAAATCGTAAAAAACACCCCGACTCCGACCAACGCGTACATGAGCAGATAGCCCCACAGTACTCCGTTAATCGCGCTGACCGCCGCATCAATCTCCGCCAGCCATGATGTAAACTCCATGTGTATCACCCCTTCGATAAATTTTACTCAATTCTATCATACCCAAAAGGTAATTGAAAAATGCACAAAATGAAATGAGTGCCCGTTTCTTGCCGAGATTGCAATCGGCACACGGCGAATCCGTCGCGCTCGTGGCGGGTTTCCGCGTCGCCGAGACCCCGGCGGAAATGGCGGCAACCCTTGCGAAACAAAGGCGCACGGTAGAAAGGGGAAAACAGATGATGCCGTGCTTGCGGGCAAAGAGGGGCAGAAAGTCATATAGAGTATACCGAATAAGAATACTGTGTACACGATATAAATCGCTCGCATAGCTCCTGTCGCGCAGGGGCCGGTGTCCGTCATCCGCGCGGAGTGGTCGCGATGCGTGCCATACCCGTGTCTCGTATAGTCGCCACCGTCTACCGTTGTCACGCCGAACGGCGTGACGAGATGGCCGCCTGCGTCGTCGCCTTGTCCGTGCGCCGGTCTGACCGCTGTCGCGGATTGGTCGATGTCCGTCATGCCGCCGCATCGGCCGCGCTTGCGCCGCCCTCGATTTCGGCGGGATAATTATCAAACAACACAACGGATTGAATAAAGAAACCTCCCGATAGATAGGGACAAAGATTAAAACAAAATAACCCCTGTCCCGCTCGCAAGCGTCTGTATGGCGGGATTTTGATGACGAAATGAGAAAATAGGACACCTCTCGCAGGACGGACGACTCATTTTTTAATAAAAATTAATCATAAAAACGGTGTATAAACCAAAACAAAATCGATAAATCATGCTATGCTTGTAAAGCAGTAAGGTTGATTTATATATTATTATTTTACATAAACAATTAACCTTAATGTGGGCGGAAGATTATATCAAAACAACAAGTGATTCAGGGAGGTAATGAATCGAATGGGAAAACAACAGTTACGTGCGGGGATTATCTTGAGCCTGTGCGCGTTGGCAGTGAGCGGCACGACCGCACAGGCACTGACGACGCAGGAAAAAGATGCTATCGTCAATGCGGTCGTCGAGGAAATAAAGAAAGACAACTCCAAGATTGGCGAGGCGCTTGCCTATGAAATCAGAAATGATGAAACATACGGCAACGCCATCAGCAGCCGGATTACATACTACCCGGAAATCGCAAAAGCCATCGGTGACAGATTGACGAAAGACAACCTGACTCGGCAGTATATGGGGATTAATCCGGGATTTATGCCGAAACTGACGAAGAAATTCAATGACCCTACCTTCACGAATAAGGACAACGAAGGCGCGGTCGAATCGCATACGATTGCCATCGGGACGAAGGCCTTTTCTCACTCGACATTCGGCATCTCGCTGGGCAATGAAGCCGTCAGCGGACCGGAAACGGACAGCTTCGGTGAGATTGTCGGCGGGGATGCCGTCGCCATCGGCAACCGCGCCTGGGCACTCGGTGACAAAAACGTCGCCATCGGCAGCGCCTCCCGTGCCGGCTCAAAGAGTATCGCCATCGGGATCAATGCCCAGGCCTCGTTTGCTGACAACGGGAAAGGCTCCGGCCTGAACAAAAGCTACCATATCGATCCGAAGACCGGCGCGCCCGTGCTGAAAGGGACGAGCGGTCGCGACCTGAACTTTTCGTCCGTCGCCATCGGCAACCAGGCGCGTGCCTTGGGGAATACATCCATCGCGTTCGGCCTGAATGCGACCGCGAGCGGCAAGTATGCCATCACCGCCGGTTATGAATCGAATGCCGGCGGCCGTGACGCCATCGCAGTGGGCAGCAGGGCCAATGCGGCCGGTGAAGGGGCGATCGCCATCGGCGGGAAGAATGACAGTGACCTCAGTGCGGCTCAAGCCTACGGGAATAATTCTATTGCCATCGGGCAAAAAGCTGTCGCCGGCCACAGCTCACACATCGGTGAAGACTACAACTCGGTCGCTATCGGTAAACAAGCGTGGGCGCAATACAAACAAGGCGTCGCCGTCGGTGACCGTGCGTGTGTACAAGGCGACCGCGGGATTGCCATCGGGGCGAACTCACTCGCCAACAGCACGGACGCCATCAGCATCGGTCGCGATACGAATAACAACTCGACCGAAGGCATTGCCATCGGTAAATCGACCAAAATCGAATGGAATGCGAACAAAGCGGTCGCCTTCGGTAGCGGTGCACTCGTCAAGACACAGGCGGACAATGCCTTTGCCCTTGGTACGGGAGCACTGGTCAACGAAAAAGCCGCCGACAGCTTTGCCATCGGCACGGGAGCGACCATTCTCGACCGGGCAAAACGAAGCCTCGCCATCGGCTCGGGCGCGCGTAACAACGGTGACGACAGTGTCGTCATCGGCACAAACGCCTATGCTGAATGGTACGACAGCGTGGCCATCGGTAAGGGAGCGAAGACCACCCAAAGCGGAGCCGTCGCTATCGGTAGCGGCAGTAAGACGACCGTCAGCAGCGGTGACCGCGGCTACGACCCCGTACGGGGGAACACCGTCAATCTAAGCCTGAAGGGCAATGTGTGGGAGTCGACAAAAGCACCGGTCTCTATCGGTGACGTAGCGGGCAATATTACCCGTCGTATTCTCAGCGTTGCGGCCGGTCGCGACGACACCGACGCGGTGAACGTCGCCCAGCTGAAACAAATGCGTGCCTACGCGGATACGAAGCTCATGCCCGATTTGAGTAATATCAATGACACGGGCAAAAACACCATCATCGACTTGGCGCAAGACTCGTTGTCGTTCCATACTAGTCCGCAGACTTACTTCAAGTTTGACGTGGTTAATCAAGAAGACCCGTTGCACAGACCCAACATGAACAAGCGGAGCTATGTGTTGAACGCGACACAAAAGTTCCTGGACAAGATGGATCAAATCGATAATCTGGATAAACGGATGGAAGCGGTCGAGTACGGCTGGGGATTAGGAATCGTAGGAGATTCCTTTGATGATGTTGCAAATGTCACAACGAATGATATTGTGGAGTTTGGCGTTGCAGATGCGGATAAAGGGCTCACTGTTACGCGTGAGAAAGTTATCGAAGATGAGGGGTCGCCGGCTGCATATAGTCGCAATCTGATTAAATTCGGCATCGACGCGGAAAAACTGATTGGCAACATCAATGGACAGGACAATACACCGGTTACCAACATCGCCGCGAAATTCAACGTCGCGGGAGCAAATGGCGCGAATAAGACCGCCGTCAACCTGACAAAAGACTCGGACCACACCATCCAATACCTCGGCACGGACGGGGAAACGACCGTCGCTGTCGGCGGCGCGAACAATGCCCCGAAGATTACCGTCGGCCTGGCAGACGCATTCAAGAACAAAGTCACCGCGAATACGACCAATATCGGCAATTTGACGACACGTGTAGATGATATCGCGAGCGGCTGGGGCATTCAGGAAGCAGACGCGACTGCAGACGGGGTAATCAGCAAAAACAGCTCCCAAGTTCGGCCGGGCAAGGACCTTGTTGAATTCGGCGTAGGTTATCCTGAAGCGGGCCTCACCGATGGCAACGGTCTTAACGTCGTCGTCCAGCGGGGCGAAGAGAAGAACGGTAAGATAGTTCACACGGTTCGGTACTACATTGAAGGGGAAAGTTTGAAACTCGCAGACAACCCCTCCATCACAAAACTGAAGGACGGCTTTATCGTCAGCGACGGTACGAGGAATACGGACATCACCCTCGGCGGGGATACACAACAAGCCGTGACCTTCAAGGCGGCGACGGACGAGAACTCCGATGTGGCATCCTCGTTGGTGGCGAGTGTTGACGCGGATCGCAACGTCACCTACACGCTCAATACGAAACAATTGAAAAAAGACCTCGGCATCTCGGAGGCAGGTGCGGGGACGATGTCGAGTTGGAAGTTGGCTGCTACGTCGGACGCGGCAGGCGTTACTCCGGCGACGATTGAAAATGACGGGACCGTCACATTCGGTGTTGCGGAAGCGGGCAAGGGTCTCACCGTCGCGCGCGACGGCAGTACGATCAAGTACGGTATCGACGGCAGTCAAATCGATATTGCCGGTAATCAGACGATTACCAATTTGACAAAGAAAATTGAAGATAATAAAGTCAAGTATTTCTCTGTAAAAAAAGACGAAAGACAGCAAGACGGTCAAGGGAATCCTATTACAGACGGCAATTCAGATAATGCGGGGGCTAGTGGATACGGTTCAATCGCCATCGGTCAGAACGCCGCGGCAACCACACATTTTGGCCTTGCGGCCGGGTATGGAGCGAGAACAGAAGGGCAACATGCGGTCGCGATTGGCGAAAAGGCTGTTGCAAAAGGCCACTTTGGAAGCGCCTTCGGATTCGGTGCGCGTAGTGAAGGGGCATCGTCTACCGCAATTGGGAAGAGTAGCCAATCGATAGGAGACTATTCTACCGCGTTGGGTATGCTGGCAAAATCGGTAGGCAAGCAATCGACAGCTCTTGGCGGCTGGACGCAGGTGGCAGGAAATGCATTGAACGGTTTGGCGATAGGGACAGGGGCATATGTCGGTGATGTAGTCAGAGATGGTGAAAAGCCGGCGGTAGGAGTTCCCGGATACTCATATCGGAAGGTGGACAATGACGAAACCCCGGATGCAGGTAATGAGCACAATAACACGATAGCTATCGGTGCGTTTTCGCAAGGGTTCGGTTATCAAGGAGTCAGTCTCGGCGCCGGTGCGAAGAGTTATGACTATGATACGGTTGCTATCGGAACGGCGGCACACGCACAAGGAAACTTTGCAGTGGCGATTGGTAAACAGACTTTTGTGAAGGGAAGAAATGCCGTTGCAATCGGACACTATGCACAGGCCGGCGGTGAAGGCTCGTTGGCAATGGGGGTCAACTCCTTTGTCAATAATGATGTTCGGGATTCTCTCGCGTTAGGCAGCTTTAGTAAAGTAGAGGCGAATCACTCGGTAGCATTGGGCGCCGACTCTCGTGTAGAGAGGCTGGATGGCGTGGCGACAAATGCGTATTTGATTGAGGACAAAGATCGCTTTACTGCGGCGAACGGTGTTATCTCGGTCGGTCACGGAGAGTACCGGAAGACCACCGCGGCCGGGGAAGAGACTGTACCTGCTACATATCGACGGATTACCAATCTGGCCGGCGGTGCCGATGATAATGATGCGGTCAACGTTGCCCAGCTGAAAGTGGTTGACGGAAAGATTACGAATCTCGAAACGTCGATTGACGGCAAAATCGCAGCAGCGAAAATCACCGTCAGCGGTGACACCGACAGCGGCGTGAAAGTGGATGAAGTCACGACCGGCTACAAAGTCAGCTTGGGTGACAAGGTGAAAGTCGGCAATGTCATCATCAACAGCAAAGACGGTAACAGCACCATCGGCGGCCTGACGAACAAGGCATGGGATCCGAATGCTATTACGCCGGGGCAAGCCGCGACGGAAGACCAGCTGAAAGCGGTCGCGAATGAGATTACGAATATCGGCGGCAATTTGGACACCAAGGCGAATAAGAGCCTGGATAACATTACCGATGACGGTAAGAACGTCGTACGCGACTTGGCGCAAAAGGCCGTGAAAGTACAGGCGGCGGACGGTGAGAAGAACCTCACGGTGACGGCAGATACGACGACAACTCCGGGCGCAACGATTTACAACGTCAAGCTGGGTGACAAAGTCACCTTCGGCACGGGCGATAAACAAATTACTATCGACGGCACGACGGGCAATGCCTCTTTCGGCGGCGGGAACATCGCCGTTGACGGTGCGGCACAGACGCTGACCGTCGGCAAGGACGCCGACAAGCAAATCAAGCTCGACGGCACGAAAGGCACCATCGGCGGCCTGACGAACAGGACTCGGAAGACGGACGATTTTGCGACAGT
>CAMCNU010000023.1 GCA_945876385.1 uncultured Veillonellaceae bacterium
ACTAATCGGTCGAGGGCTTAACTTTTAAGTAGACTCAGTTGTTTGAAGGAGCGTAAGCGACGCACAAACAACATGAGGTCACTTATGCCGCAACTTGATTGCGGCAAAGCAGATGCAGCCGTTTGAAGGAGCGCAAGCGACGCGCAAACGGCATGCAGTCGCTTACGTCGAAAAGACGCGGTCTTTTCGACGCAGCAAGATACATTGTAATGTAGCAAGACACATTGCAAGCACAAACGAGAGGACACTAAGGCACGTTTGGACTTCTTCTGTATAGTTTTGAGGGAACGAAAGTTTTCTCGAGTAATTCAGTGGCGATAGCTACGAGGCACCACCTGTACCCATACCGAACACAGTAGTTAAGCTCGTAAACGCCGAACCTACTTGGCTGGAGACGGCCCGGGAACATAGGTAGCCGCTGATTACATGCAGGGGTATAGCTCAATTGGTAGAGTAGCGGTCTCCAAAACCGTTGGTTGAGGGTTCAAGTCCTTCTGCCCCTGCCAACTATATGACTCAGTAGCTCAGCTGGATAGAGCGTTTGACTACGAATCAAAAGGCCGGGGGTTCGAATCCCTCCTGGGTCACCATTTGACACTAGGCTCGCAACAATTGTTGCGAGCTTTTTCTTGTGATCATGATTTGCTTTTTCTCGGAGACACGTTGATGAGCATAACGGAAAGGGAAATAAGGTTTGCCGCCGCGATTGTGCGATACACATGCGAATCGCATGCTGAGATGAAGGGAGACCGACAGGGAGACGGCCGGTCATATGTCGGGGCAGGCAGTTCGTTTTCTTGATGTGTCGCGTATTTTAGCCCGTATGGGATGGCGACTGCATGATGTTTGCCGGTTGTAAACGGCTCTTCCGGCATGCGCGATTACATGCTGCTCCTTCTTTGTTCTCTTAATAATGCTTGTCTTGCGTATCTTGTGAACGACGGCATCGGCTCTATGGTCAAGACGCAATACGTACGGTACGAGCGTCTTGGGGGGATATCGCCGAATTTCTGTGCTGTGTATATTACGGATGTATTATCAAAAATGACTATATATGTGAAAAAGCCTTGCCCTTGGGATGATGTAGAGATATGCATGAGTGAAACGGCATATCTCCATATTGTAAAATTTATGAAACGGTGATAGACTTTTCTCAGGGAACTATTGTATTTTTACGAGGAGGTAAAAGTATGAAAAAAGCAATCGGTTTGGCACTGTGTGCGGGACTTATCGCAGGCGGATTAGGCGCGACGGATGTGTCGGCGCACGGCGTATTTGTCGCGAACAGTCTGGATCAGCGGGTCCTGGTCTTAGGGGAAGGACCGGGAAATAATGCGTATGATCCGTCATGTGTGACGATGGTAGAAGGCTATGACAAAGCGTTCCGACCGATGCCGGTCGAAGTCGTTCGGCATGCAGACCATATTTCCTTTGCCGCCGGCGATGAATTGGGAGTGACGACGACATTCTTTGATTACGGGTATTTCACGAAAACGACGGACGGCAAGACGGTCAATCTCCCGTTTGCACAAGTGCCGAATGCCAAAAAGACGACACATGCTGTCAAGTACAATGTCAATTATTGGTCTGCGGACGTAAAGCCGGGATATATCTATAATGTGCCGATGCAGATTGTACCGTCGGTCAATCCGCTCACGCTGCGCAAGGGGGATACCTTTGAGATTCGCGTCTACAAAGACGGCAAGCCGATGGCACATGCACCGTTGATTACCGACGTGATTAATGACTTGACGAATGAATCGAAAACGGATGCGAACGGTCGCGCCACGGTGACGGTCAGTGCGAACGGACTCAATGTCATCGGCGTGGAAATCGCCTATCCGACGGATGATCCGAATACGCAAATCAAGTATTTCTCGTCGCTTTCGTTCATCATCGAACCGGAATGAGTGTTTCCGCGTGGATGTTACCGCCTGCTTCGGCAGGCGGTTTTTTATTGTCGTGAACATGCGCGTTACAGGGAGTATCAGGGGGGAGGTCCTGTGTCAATGTTGTGTCAGTTTTTCGTTTCCGAATAGTTTATTATTCGGGGCTATGGTATAATCATTTTACAAAGAGAGCATTCGTTCATACAAAAGGAGATGCGGTATGTCATTTCGGTTAAAGCCCAAAGAAGAGAAGTTTTTTGCGTTATTGGAGAAGCATGCGGCCTTGTGTGCACAGGCCGGTGATGTGTTGTATGATTGCTTTCAAGGTAAAATCCCCGGAGAGGAAGGATTGGAAACGGTTCGCGGGCTGAAAAAAGACGGCTTGGCGATTCGAATCAAGACGATGGAGCGGTTGCAAAAGACGTTTATTACGCCGATTGACCGTGAAGATATCCAGAGCCTGATTGAGCTCTTGGATGCGATTTTGGATGAGATGAAAGAAATCATGGACAAGATGGTGATGTACCATCCGGGGCAGCCGTCGGCAGGGGCGATTGCAATGGCGCAAATCATTGCGCAATGCACGCAGGAAATCAAAAAATCCGTCGCCTATATGCGCAATCTCAAGGATAACTATTTGAAGATTGAGGCACGCAGTGAAAAAGTGAATAATCTCGAGTCACAGGGCGATGTGCATTATCACGAGGAGATGGCACTTTTGTTTACGGAGTGTACGGATCCGATTCATATCATTAAGTGGAAAGAGATTTTGTCGTCCATGGAAAGTGTGATTGACGGTTGTGAAGACTTGGTCAAGGCGTTTCAGCGGGTCGTTCTGAAATATGCATGAGCAGATATTGTTGTGGCTGGTCATCTTACTGGCAATCGCATTTGACTATATTAACGGTTTTCACGATACGGCGAATGCGGTAGCGACGTCGGTGTCGACGCGGGCGATTCAGCCGCGGTATGCGATTATTATGGCGGCGTTGCTCAATTTTTTGGGGGCGTTGGTCAGTACGGGCGTGGCCAAGACTATCGGCGGGGATATTATCCAGTCGCCGGATTTTGTCAGTTCACAGGTGCTGATTGCGGCGCTGGTGGGCGCGAATTTTTGGAATTTGGCGAGTTGGTGGTTCGGTATGCCGTCGAGTTCTTCGCATGCCTTGGTCGGCGGTCTCATCGGTGCGGTCGTCGTCAGCGCGGATATCAGTGCGCTGGATTGGGGCGGCATCTTTCGTATTTTCATGGGGCTGGTGGTGTCGCCGCTGGCGGCTTTGGCCATCGGCTATGTGATTATGATTGTCTTGCTCTGGCTGTTCGGCAATCATTCGCCGTTTCAGCTCAATCGCAAGTTCCGTCGGTTGCAGTTGTTGTCGGCGGCGATGATGGCGTTTTCACACGGTTCGAACGATGCGCAAAAGTCGATGGGGATTATTACGCTGGCGCTACTGTCGGCGGGACATCTGAGCACCTTTGAGGTACCGCTTTGGGTCAAGATTGCCTGCGCGACGGCAATGGGGCTCGGTACGGCAGCCGGCGGCTGGCGGATTATCGCAACGGTCGGGCGCAAAGTATTTCGGATGGAGAGTATCAACGGGTTTGCCGCCGACTTGAACTCGTCGGTGGTCATTTCGGTCGCGACCTTTTTGCACTTGCCGGTATCGACTACGCATGTCGTATCGGGCTCGATTATGGGGGTCGGCTGTGCCAAGCGGGCGACGGCGGTCAACTGGAATGTGGCACGCAGTATGGTCGTGACGTGGGTGTCGACCATTCCGATGAGCGCGCTGGTGTCGGCGGGCGTATTTTGGCTCTTGCGAGCGGTCGGTATCTAAGAACGGGCGGTTGCCCGTTTTTTTGTGCGACGAAAAGGGTCGCTGCGAGTGTCGTGCCGGAGTGACAAGTCCTGTCCGGCCACTCTTTTGTGCAGCTAAAATCCGGAAAAGGCTAAAAATGCAGGGAGGCCTGTGCTATAATAAAAGTACTATGTATAGAGCGAATATCCGTATTGGAGCAATAAGGAGCGTTACCGAATGAGTGCAGCAGATGTATCATTATACAGTTTTTCCGTCGCCGCGATAGTGGTCTTGTTTGTCATCTTGGAGTCCACGGAATGGGGACTGTCGATTGTCATTCCGTACCTGACGAAACATGCGGGCGACCGGCGCGTGCTGGCACGTATCTTGCGTCCGGGATTCAAAGGGACGGAGTTGTGCCTGCTGGCGGCAGTCTACATGATGATGCACGTATTTCCCGATTACAGTGCGCTGCACGGCGATGCGCTGTGGGGCGGGTGTGCGCTCGTTTTGTTCAGTTTGCTCTCGCGGGCGGTATTGGCATGGGGCTGCCACGGCGACGTGCCGTTGGCGCGCGGACTGGCGCGGGTGAATGCATTCCTCGGTGCGGCGGCCATAGCCGGAGCGAATTGGTTGATGCTGACATTTTTGATTGAAATTTCCGTAGGGGCGTTGCCGCCGACGATGTGGTTTTGGGGGCCGCTGGCGGGGCTGTCCGCCTTGTGGGCGGTATCGGCGCTGAGCGTGCAAGGTGCATATATCGTGGCCGCCCGCACGGAAAATCCGTTGGCCGAGCGGGCACGGGCGCTCGCCCTGGTGCTGACCGTACCGACGGTAGCACTGTACGTCCTGCTCTTCATGGCGGCGTGTATGGTCTGGAATATCCCCGGGGAAATCGCACTCAGCGTGGTACTCGGACTGATACCGGCAGTGTTGTACGGCGCCAGTTTCGTAGCGACGCGACGTCGCCATGTGATTACCGGGGGCTGGCTGCATTACGCGGCGATTATTTTGGGGCTGTTCGAATTTTTGTTTACGCTGTGGAATGTCCTGACGGAATTTGCCGTCGGTTCGGCGATTGTGCAGTATGCGCTACCGCAGCCGGTCATCTGGTCGGTTGTCCTCGGGACGGTACTGACGATCGCGGCCAAAATCTGGCGCTGGCGACAACCGCGGGAGAGGGTCGCGACCGGCTATGAATGGGATACGCTCAGGACGCGGCAACGGGGCGGGAAATAAATATAAAAGTTTTTCGATATTGCCCCTTTCTTTTTTTGAAATATATGATATAATATACATGTACAGTTCTTTCAGAGCTGTATCCTGTAAGCTTCAGGAGCTCCTTTGATGATATTTTCCCTGATTATCAACGGAGCGTCGGTCACCCTTTCTCCTCTATTGGGGGATCGACACAAGGACAGCAACTTCGGTTGCTGTTTTTGTTTGCGCGGATTCGGCTGGCCTGTCACTTTTTTTGCGAACTGTCTATTGGGGCAGCGCCGGATATGGGGTACGATACAGATACGTAAGGAGGAGATGATATGACAACATCCGGAGTGCCGACATGTCTTGCGATTCACGATCTCAGCTGCGTCGGCCGGTCGTCACTGACGGCGATTATACCGGTGCTGGCGGTGCTGGGGGTCCAGGCGATACCGCTCCCGACCGCACTGTACAGCAATCACTTGGGCTTTGCGCGCTACCATGTGACCGCGCTCACCGACCAATACGACATCATGGACGCATGGGCGGCCAACGGGGTGCACATCGATGCCGTCTACAGCGGTTTTTTAGCGTCGCCCGCACAGGTTGCATTGGTACGAGCGGCCATCTCCCGCTACGGCAAGGCGGCACGCTATGTCGTGGTCGACCCCGTGATGGCCGATGACGGGCGTCTCTATACTGCCTACCGGCAGGATATGGTGACAGCCATGCGCGGTCTTTTGACGGCGGCGGATGTCGTCTTGCCGAACTGGACCGAGGCCTGCTTGCTGGCCGATATACCGTATTGCGAGCGTCCCTCGCCGCGGCTGGTGGAAGAGGTCGCGCAGGCATTGGGCGGCGACCGGCGGCTGTTGCTGATGACATCGGTTCCCGTGGATGCGCATACGCATGCCAATGTACTCTATGATGCGAAGACGGGCGACTATCGCCACATCACCTATCGCTATTGGGACATTCGCACATCCGGTACGGGCGACTTGCTTGCGGCGACTGTCACGGGCATGCTGCTGGGCGGGGCGCCACCCGACCGGGCGCTGACCGTCGCGACCGAATTTGTGACCGCGGCCGTTGCGGCACTGGCGACGCAGGGATTGGACCCGCGCTACGGCGTGCCCTTTGAGTCCGAATTGGCTCGTTTACGAAAGGAGTTATGATGACAGATTCTGTACGACAACTGACCCGTATCGGCATGGCGAGTGCGCTGTGCGTGGCGGGGACATTGATTCTCATTCCGGGGCCGAACGGCGCGCTTATCCATCTGGGGAGCGGCGCCTTGTACCTCGTGGCGGTCATCTACGGCCGGCGGGTCGGCGCCTGGGCAGGCGCTATCGGCTCACTGGTGTTCGACCTCATCGTCGGCCTGTCCGCCTACTCATTGTGGTCCTTTGTGATAAAAGGCATCGCTGGTTGGCTGGTCGGTCGTTTTGCGCACGGCGGGGTGCAGACCCCATCGCGCGGTGTGATTCTCGGTGCGACCATGCTGGCCTCACTGTGGACATTGATCGGCTACATCGGTGCATGGCGCTTTGTCATCGGCAGCTGGGCGGCGGCGATTGCCAATATCCCGTTTTCGCTGATGACATCCGCCGTCGGGATTGTGGTGGCGGTGCTTGCGGCGCCGGTACTCAGCCGCATCGTTCGTAAAGTTTGACATGTCATGTTCAAGGCGAGAGGTCAGGCAGAGTTATCCGGAAAAATCACAGAGAGAATCATTAGAATATAAAAAATTTGATATATATTCTCGTTTACAAGCTTTTAGAAAGATGGTACACTATACATAATCACAGTATGCGGCTGCTGTGAGGAGGGAAGATTGTGCCGGTAGAGGAAACAAGGATACTCTTACTCGGACGGCTTCCTACGAGTGAGTCGCAAATTTCTCATAGGAGGGTGTCAATTATGAACAAGAAATTGGCAACAGTATTGGCGGCTACATGTGTACTCGGTGCAACGACGGCATTTGCAGCCAACCCGTTCTCCGATGTACAACCGAGCGATTGGGCGTACCAGGCGGTAGAACAACTCGCAGATGAAGGTATCATCATCGGCTATCCGGACGGCACGTTCGGCGGCGAACGCAACATCACGCGCTATGAAATGGCGCAGATGGTCGCTCGCGCGATGGCACATGAAGATATGGCCAACGCGGAACAACAGGCACAAATCAACCGTTTGGCGAATGAATTTGCTAACGAATTGAACAGCCTCGGCGTACGTGTGACGAACCTCGAAAACCGTCTCGGCAACGTCACCATCAAAGGGGACGCACGGATTCGTTGGGCCGGCACGGAAGACAATGAAAAATTTGATATGCGTGCGCGTTTAAACTTCAATGCGAAAGTCGCGGACAGCACGTCCGTACATGCTCGTTTGACGACCGGCAACTTCGGCTTGGACAAAGGCGATGCGAAATTGGCGGTGGATCGTTTGAACGTTACGCACAAAGCGGGCGACCTCTCGCTGGTCGGCGGTGCGTACAATGAAACGCTCGGTGAAACGGGATACTGGTACGATGACCGTTTGGACGGCGCGAAACTGTCCTACAACAACGGTGATGTCTTTGCGGTAGCCGGCTACGGCAAACTGAAAGGCACGGATCTCACCGCGGCGATTCAGTTTGAAGATGCGCGCGACTTGGCGGTCGCTACGGCAGACGCCATTGCGAAAGATGCCGATGTGAAAGCGAAAGAAGCGGCTGAAACAGAAGCGAAGAAAGATAAAGACGACGCGGCACAAAAAGTGAAAGATGCCGCCGGTGAAAAAGGGAAATTAGGCTCGGATAAAGAAAAAGAATATTTCGATGCCTATAAAGAACAGAAAGCAACTGACGCGAACAACACGAAAGTTCAGGCTGATCCGAAAGCAGATCAAAAAGCGAAAGATGCTGCGAAAAAAGCCGCTGACGACGCTAAAGCCAAAGCGGAGAAACTGGGCCAAGACGCGGTAGTTGTTCCGACGAAAGCGACAATCGAACAAAAGGTCGATGATTTGATTGCCGCGGAAGTGGATAAAGCGGAAAAAGACGCAGTCTATGAGGACGCAGTAGACGCGACGAAAGACGCGAAAGACAAAGTCGCGAAAGCAACCAAAGACGCATTTAAATTCCGCAGCACCGATGCGAAGAATTTGGAAGCGGCGTACGGTGTACTCGGCTATCACGGCGACAATTTCGGCTTACAGGGCGTATATATCCACACGGTCGGTGATGCAGCGAAGAACGCACGCATCGACGACATCTGGGGTGTAGGTGCATCCGTCAATGCGGGTATGTTCAAACTCTCCGGCGACTACTTCACTGTCAATGGGGAAGGTGTCCGTGCAGACTCCAAGTTCTGGGTAGCACGTGTTGATGTCGGTAACCTGAGCAGCAAACGTGGCACATGGAACCTGTATGCTGACTACATCGATGCGGAACAATTCTCGCATTTCGGCGGCAGCACGTCGAACCGCAACGTGACGGACAACATCAAAGGCTGGTCTGTCGGCGGTGCGTTCATGATTGCGGACAACACCAAACTCGAAGGGATGTACACCTTTGACAACGAAGACCAAAACGGTAAATCGTACGACGATTACAGCTTGGTACAACTCGTGTACAAATTCTGATATATCTATCAGAGCAAAAGAGACGACTACGGTCGTCTCTTTTTTATACGCAAGATGAGAGGGGACACATGGCAACGAACAGAACACAACAAATCAAAATAAATAATTAAATTTGCAATAAAATCAAAATAAATGATTCACAATCGGGAACGACACTGTTATAATAAATATGTATCGGGAACGCGGCACCCGATGCGGAGAAGGTATATCGACGGAGGAAACCAGGATACTCGTTCGATTTGACTTCTCACATTGATGCCGCAGGAGTGAATAGGAGGGTGTCAATTATGAACAAGAAATTGGCAACAGTATTGGCGGCTACATGTGTACTCGGTGCAACGACGGCATTTGCAGCCAACCCGTTCTCCGATGTACAACCGAGCGATTGGGCGTACCAGGCGGTAGAACAACTCGCAGATGAAGGTATCATCATCGGCTATCCGGACGGCACGTTCGGCGGCGAACGCAACATCACGCGCTATGAAATGGCGCAGATGGTCGCTCGCGCGATGGCACATGAAGATATGGCCAACGCGGAACAACAGGCACAAATCAACCGTTTGGCGAATGAATTTGCTAACGAATTGAACAGCCTCGGCGTACGTGTGACGAACCTCGAAAACCGTCTCGGCAACGTCACCATCAAAGGGGACGCACGTGTTCGCTGGGCGGATGAACATGACAAAGACGCATTTGATATGCGTGCGCGCTTGAACTTCAACGCGAAAGTGGCGAAAAATACGTCCGTCGGCGCGCGTCTGACGACCGATAACTTCGGCTTTGACAGCGGCAAAGATGCGAAATTGACGGTTGATCGTCTGTACGTACAGCACAAAGTCGGTGACTTGGGCCTGACGGGCGGCCGCTACAGTGAAACGCTCGGTCAGACCGGCTACTGGTATGACGACGCCGTTGACGGCGTGAAATTGGCGTACAACAACGGTGATTTCAAAGCGGTTGCCGGCTACGGCCACTTGAAAGGAATCAAAGTCGGTACGCGTACATTGGACTTGGCGAAAGCGGCCAAAACCACAGCGGATGCGTATACCGCGAGCCTGAAAGCGGCAAAACTTGCCGTTGACGCGTATACGGCAAACCCGACTCCTGAAAATGAAAAAGCGAAATACAAAGCTTTACAGGAAGTACAGCGGGCAAAAGATGCGCGTTTGGCACCGGCTGCCGCACTCAAAACGGTAGAAGCGGGCGTACCGGTATTGGCCGGAACGACACATGACATGGAAGCGACATATGCACAGCTGGCCTATACGGGCAAGAATTTCAGCCTGAACGGTGTGTACATTGCGCCGAACGGTCAGTATGTCAATGCGGACTTGCTGGACAGCGTCTGGGGAGCTGGCGCGGCCTTCAAGGCAGACTTTGTCAAACTGTCGGGGGATTATTTCTCCGTACAGGGTAAAGGAAGCCGGCCGGATGCGGACTTCTGGGTCGCTCGTGCGGATTTCGGCAACTTGAGCAGCAAGCAAGGCACTTGGAATCTCTACGTCGACTATGTCGATGCGGAAAAGTATTCCTACCTGGGCGGTACGGGCTCCTTGCGCTCGACAGGTTTGCTCGATGATGTGAAAGGCTGGGGCGTCGGCGGTGCATTCATGGTCGCGGACAACACCAAACTCGAAGCATTGCGTACCTTCAACAGTGAGTACCAGAACGGTACGGACAAAGAAGAACGTACAGTAGTACAACTTGTGTACAAATTCTGATTATACAGCGCAACCAAAAGAGACGACCGTGGTCGTCTCTTTTTTGTTGCAGGTATATCATTTTTGTATAATGTAAAGGATTCATTTTTAAAGATTGATATTGATAATGAACGGAGAATGAAATCGAACTAAAAACACTTGCAAACAAAGGAAACTCTATTTACTGATGCGGTTTTTCCGTGTTATAATGAGAAAGCATCGGAGGAGCGACAGCCGATGCGGAGAAGCAAAGTAGGTAGAGGAAACGAGGATACTCTTACGGAAACACTTCTCCTTGACGGTCGCAGACTATTTTTTTACAGGAGGGTGTCAATTATGAACAAGAAATTGGCAACAGTATTGGCGGCTACATGTGTACTCGGTGCAACGACGGCATTTGCAGCCAACCCGTTCTCCGATGTACAACCGAGCGATTGGGCGTACCAGGCGGTAGAACAACTCGCAGATGAAGGTATCATCATCGGCTATCCGGACGGCACGTTCGGCGGCGAACGCAACATCACGCGCTATGAAATGGCGCAGATGGTCGCTCGCGCGATGGCACATGAAGACATGGCCAACGCGGAACAACAGGCACAGATCAACCGTTTGGCGAATGAATTCGCCAACGAATTGAACAGTCTCGGCGTACGCGTGACGAATCTCGAAAACCGTCTCGGTAACGTCAAAGTCGGCGGTTCGGCACGTGTCAGCTACTTCAAAAAAGGCTACAGTGCATTTGACGGCAAAACAGCGAAAGTCGATGACGGCAACTTTGCTGCACGTTTGCGCTTGGGCTTTGACGCAAAGGTAGCAGACAACACGTCCGTATTTGCACAGCTCGAAACTAATGTCGGGTTGGACAAATCCGTTGACAAAGACGGCCAAATCAGCGTCAAGGATCTCTACGTACGTCATGATTTCGGCGGTGTCGCTTTGCAGGGCGGTCGCTATGATGTGACCTTGGGTTCGACGGGCTTCTTCTATGATGACAGCTTTGACGGCGTAACGGCGACATTCGGCGACAAATTCCAGCTTGAAGCCGGCTACGGTAAACTGAAAGGCACCAACGATTTGGTCAGCAACCTCTACGGTGAAGCACCGAAAGCTTGGTATGCACAAGTCGGCACATCGTTCACAGAAGATTTGACGGCGAAAGCATTCTATCTTGATGTAGAAGCGGTAAAATCCAAAGACGGTAAAGAAGAAATGCCGTTTGCCTTCTGGGGTGCGGGATTGAACTTCAATATCAACGATTCGATTCAGCTGCGCGGCGACTACGTGCAAAACACCAAGTCCTATGCCGGCGTAGCGGACAAACCGCAATTCTGGACAGCCGGTCTGCTCTTCGGCGCAGCTGACAGCAAGAAAGTCGGCAGCTTTGAAATCGGTGC
>CAMCNU010000024.1 GCA_945876385.1 uncultured Veillonellaceae bacterium
TGCGCCCACAGGTCCATCAGGCTCCGCGGGCTTGGCGTCCCCGTCAGCAGGACCAGCCGGTCGATCAGCCCCAGCACTTGGCGCAAGGCGCGAAATCTCTTTGCCTGATGATTCTTAAAGCTCGACGATTCATCCACGACCACCATGTCAAAGGGCCAGGCCCGCCCGTAGTGCTCCACCAGCCACGGCACGTTCTCGCGATTAATGGTGTACACATCGGCCTTAGCCGCCAGCGCCCGCTCTCGCTCCGCCGCGCTCCCCAGTACGCGCGACAGCCGCAGGTGCAGGTGGTCCCACTTCGCCGCCTCGTCCGTCCATGTCATCTGCGCCACGCGCAGCGGCGCAATCACCAAACATTTTTTCACTTCGTACCGGTCATGCATCAGCTCCTCGACCGCCGTCAGCGTCGATACGGTCTTACCTAATCCCATATCCAGGAAGAGCCCGACCTTTGGCGTATCGATGATCCGCTGCGTGGCGTACGCCTGGTACGGATGCGCGCTATACTTCATCGGCCGCCTCCCACTCGCCGATCACGGCGTCAATCTCCGCCCGCGACTTCACGACGCGCGCGTCCGCGTCCAGTCGCGCAAGCTCGGCCAGCCGTCGCCGCTGCAAGGGCGATACCCGTCCGCCGCGCCGCTTGACTTCGACAAACGCCACCGCTCCGCGGCGGATGACCAGTCGGTCCGGCACGCCTCGACGCCCGGGCGATACCAACTTCCAGCACCGCCACCCGCGCTTTTCGCACTCCTTAATCAAGTACCGTTCCACATCCCGTTCCAATTCGTCCATGTCGCCCTCCATTCTCAATATCGCGCGTCGTATTGCCGATATTGCCGTAAAATGCGCCTATAAATATATTTTCTGTTTATGACGGCAAATATATACAGTATCCATACTATTGTTTATATATGCCTTCATAATTCCTAAAAAATACTTTTATGGTATTTATCGGCTATATCGGCTATATTGACAGATAAACCTTTGTTACATAAGCGTTTTCCATATAGCCGTCATCGGCTATATCGGCTATGAACGGCTATATGAAAAATTCATTCGTATAGCCGACCGCATAGCCGATTATGTCTTGCATAGCCGTCATCGGCTATGGATTATTTCTCAATACGGACATATCCGCGCTGCGGACCATACGGCCCAAACCATAATTTACTGTTTCCTTCCGTGTACCGTGTCCAGCCCGGCAGCGTCATCATGATCTCGTGAATCTCGGTCGCGTCGCGGCGCTGCATTTTGCCCTGTGCTCCTTGGAAGCACTCGGACCAGATTTCCGCCACGCACACCCGGTCGCGCACGCGCACGCCCTCGACGTGGATATCCGACGCGCCGTCAAACTGCGCCTGGCGCTGTTCGATGCTCCAGCTGTCCCAGCTCTCCGGCAACAGGGTATCCAGGTAGACCTCGACCGTGCCCGACTTCTCGCTCACTTCCCGATGCGCCTGTTGGCGGGCAAATGCCTCTTTCTCCTCGTCCTCGCTGAGGTACAACTTGCGCTCGCCGCCCCGCCAGGCGTGCACCATCTCCGCCCACACCTGATCGATGTACTCCTGATTAAATTCATCAAACAGTTTTTTCGTCTGTCCGCTGCTCACTTCGACCGGCCAAAAACGGCGGTTACCGGTCGGATCTTTCAAAAAATATTGATTGTTCGTACTCCCAAAAAACACGCATTGGCGCGGATAGTCTTCGACGCGATATCCGTACGCCGGGCGGAAACTGTCCGTATCCTTTGAAATATAAAATTTGACTTGCTCGATCTCCATTTTCCGCATCGCGGCAAGCTCGCCAAACTCTAAAATCCACTTCCCCTGCAGCTGCTCAAAGCTTTCTTTGCCGCTCATGCTCGTCGCCGAATCCGACGACCATTTGCCGCCCAGGCGCTTAATAAAGTACGATTTGCCGATACCTTGGCCGCCGACAAATACCAGCATGTAGTCGAACTTGATCCCCGGCTCAAATACCCGCGCGACCGCCGCCAGCAGCATTTTCCGCGTGACGGTGCGCACGTACGGCGAGTCCTCCGCGCCTAAAAAGTCGACGATGACCGTATCCGCTCGCGCTACGCCGTCCCATTCCAGGCTATTCAGGTAGTCGCGTACCGGATGATAGTGGTGGATGTATCGGTACTCCGCCAGCACGTCCTTGAGGACGCTCGGCTTGCGCACGCGGTAGGCCTCTTCCAGCCAGTTGGCCAGCCCCGCGTCGTCCGCTTCGCCCCAGTGCAGGCTCCCTGTCTCCGTGCCGCGGCGCCACGGCGGCTGCCGCAGTACTTCAAAACGGGATGAAAAATCGTTGTAGATCAGCAGCCCGCGCACGGCGGGGTGATGTTCGAGGATAATCTTGAAATTCGCCGCTGTCGGCAGCAGCCGCGCCTGTCTGTCCAGCGTCAGTTTTGCCGTCCAACTCCAGTCCTCCGCGTCTGCGGGCGTGTCCACGTCGTCAAACTCGGCCAGCTGCTCCTTGTGCAGCCGGATTTTCACTCGGCCATCTTCGCTCGCCAGGTCCTGCATCGCCAAGTAGGACGGTAGCTTGCTCGTCACCGTGCCCTCTTTCGCGTCCGCGTCCATCGCGCTGAATTTGTGCAGCCGTACCAAATCGAACGCGTTGACCAGGCGCTCACTGCACGGATCGGTCGAGTGGAAGGAGTACAGGAATTTATCTTCAAACACCAGCGCGCCGCCCGACGTTGTGCCGTCGGTGTAGGTGTATCTGTTCTCCTGTTCGGTCGGTGCATATACGCCCGGCAAAAAGACGTCCATCGCCTCCGTCAGGGAGTACTCTCGGCAAAATACGCCCACGATACCCGACTTGGTCAGCGGGTCCTGCTGCTTCTGCGCTAGCCGCGTATAGCCGACTTCTTCCTCGGCGCGCCACTCGCTCATATCCTCCCAGCCGGGATTGGCAGCCAGCATCGCGTCCACGTCCAGCGCCTCGCCGTGCTCGCGGCGGTAGTCCCACTTCCCATCACTTGCCGCCGACGGCCAGTACATCAGCCGCTCCGGTGCGTGTGTCGTCTTGTCAAAGTAGCCGATGCCGATGTCGACGGCAATGCGCCGTGAGATAAAGGCGTATTCATCAAGTTGCATCGGCCGATTCGTCGGGATAATCAGGCGGTAGCGCTGCGCCCCTGGCGTGTGCTTATGCGTCGTGTGCGCGACCCAGGCGCACGACAGGTGCTGCCGCACGGCGTCGATGAAGCCCTCGTCGGCAAAGTCGGCGTCCAGCGTGATTAAGGTACGCCAGGCCATCGCGCCTTTTTTCCGCCGCGCGCCGTTAATCACGCCGCCGACGTAGCCGCCGATGTCCTTGATGTCGCCCTGCTCGGCGCGGCTCATCTTCACATAGTCGGCAATGCGCTCTGCCGTGCGCGTCGGCGCGGCCAGCCGTGCGGCAAGCTCGCCCCACGTCCAGTCCTCACCGCGCCAGTTTTTCGAGTGCCGACTTGATCCGACCGTGATCCGCACGGCGCACGACGCCGCCGGATCAGTCTTTGCGGTAGTACTCTGTCTCATATCCGTCACCTCGTAGTATCAGTCCTTGCGCCCATGATATCGGCTCGGCCATCAGCCGATTCACGTCCTCTAAAATGCCCGCCGGCCCGTCGATGATGATTTCATCGTGCACGTGCGCGACGATGTCATATCCTGCTCGCGCCATCCGCAGCATCGCAACCCCCAGGCAGTCGCGCGCCACGGTCTGTACGATATTTTCCGTCAATTTGCCGCCGTACGTGTCTTGGCGCTCCCAGCGGTTCGTCGCCTGATTGACGCCCATATAGGTCACGCTCTCGACCGATCTCCCGAATTTTTCCACCGGCTCGACCCGCGGCTCCGCGTAGAAAAGGCTCCGCCCCGACGGTATGTGCACTCGCAGATACTTGCCGTTGGCGCGCATGGCAATGCCCTGTCGTACGCGTACGATTTCGCCCGTGCCGATGGCCAGCTTGGCCGCCGTCTCCAAGTCTTCCCACAGCTTCACGATGCGCGGCGACTTGGCGCGCCAGCGGCGGATAACGTCTTGCATTTCATCATCTGTCAGCCCCATCTTGTCCGCGCCCATGGTCTTGAGCGCCCCGACGCCCCCGCCGTAGCCGCAGGCAAGCTCGGCGACCTTGCCCTTCTGCCGCAAGTCGCTCCCCTTCGTCACGCTCTCAATCGGGACGTGAAACATCTGCGACGCCGACGCCTCGTAAATCTTCCCGTGCGTCGCAAAGACTTCGTTTCGCCAGGTCTCACCCGCCAGCCAGGCAATCACGCGCGCCTCGATCGCGGAAAAGTCCGACACCGTAAGCACGCGCCCCGGTGACGCGACGAGCGCGGTGCGCACCAGCTGCGCCAGCGCAAAGGGCAGCGGCGCATACCACGCCTCGATGAGCTCCGTCTCGCCGGCCTTCACCAGCTTGCGTAACAGCCCCAGCGGCTCGACGTGATTGCGCGCCAGATTTTGCAGCTGCACCAGTCGCCCCGCCCAGCGGCCTGTCCGGTTGGCGCCGTAAAACTGAAACAGCCCCCGCGCCCGACCGTCCGCACAGGCCACGTCTTTCATCTTGCGGTATTTGGCGACGCTCGTCTTGCCCAGGCGCTGGCGGCAGCGGAGCGCGTCTTTCACGTCGTCGGGCATATCGTCATCGGCCAGGATGTCCGCCACGACGGCCTTTGTCAGCGACGGATATTCGCGCCCTGTCCGCTCCTTGAGCCACGCTTTCAGCTGCGCCACCGACGCAGGATTGTCAAGTCCCGTCAGCTGCCGCGCCTTCGCCAGCGTCTGCTCGGCCGACTGCGTATCCGCCGCAATCGCCGCCTCCACCAGCGCGCGGTCGATTGCGACGCCGCGGTCATTGATTTCCTGATCCAGGGCGTACAGCTCTCGCTCCTCGGATGTGTAGATGATGTACCCCAGCCGCTTGCGGATTTCCCGCTCCGCCTCGACGTCACGGCGACAATATAGTGCAAACACCTCCCAGTCGTCGGGCGCATCCGCCGGTAAAATCCGCTTCTTGCCGCCATTGGCACGACTCGGCGTCTGTGGCATACAAAACTTGCGAATCAGTGCGCGGCCTTCTTCCATTTTCGCCTTCTCGATGTCCAGCGCTTCCCCCGCGCCCTTGAGCGATCCGGGCAGGCCCGCGGCAAGCGCGCGTACCCGCGTGCAGTCCCACAGATTTGCCGGCATTTTTACGCCCAAATACTTCGCGAGACACGTCCGTTCAAAATTGGCATTGAACGCGATTTTAGTCACGTTTTTGTCGGTTAGCGCGGCTCGTACGTCGCGGGGCAGCGTCTCGCCGCGCGCCAGGTCCACGACTTGTACGTCTTCGTCTCCCCACGCGTAGGCAAACAGCAGTACGGCGAAGTCCGGTGCCTCTGTATATTTATACACGCCGACCTTGCCCAGGTCCGCGCTCGAGAATGTCTCGATATCGATGGATAGCTCTTTCATGTAGTCTCCTTAGGGTAAAAAAGAGGATGGGCGAAACGCCCGCCCCCGAATCTCCGTCAGCCCCACATATCGTCCGCATCGTCCAAATCGTCAAATTCCGCGTCCAGATTGACCGGCGACACCCCGCCCAACGGCTCGCCGTCGCGTAAGAATTGCACGGCCCGCAGCGCCGTCGTGATGCCCTTGTTCCCGTGCGAGTTGTACGAGAATACGTCGATGGACACGCGCCCGTAGCAGCCGCTGTACACGGCGCGCGGGTCAAGAATTTCCTGCTTGTTGCGGTCCACGACCAGCACCGGATCCTTTGACGACGCATTGAAGAAATAATGCCCTGCAAACTCCGGGTATTGCTCAGCTTTTTCTTCATCGCCATCGCGCAGGAAGGTGAGGTTCCCGCGGGCGCCTTTCAGGTTCTTTTTGCCGTTTTTGCTTTGTTTTACCGCCTCGACGGCGCGATTGATTTTCTCCAGCGTCTCGGTATCCGTCTTCGGAATCAGTACCATCACCGAATACTTCGGCGGATTGTTCTCGAACGCATGCGGCTCGAAAATATGAACGAAATTGAAACGTGCTTCTCCTGTGGTCAAACGTGTGCTCGTAGACATTGTGTTTCCTCCTTAAAATTCATCAATAATTGCATCAATACTCTTCCACTCCGGCCGCTTATCCGTGGCCGGTACCAATACCGGCGCACCGGCCGGCGTCTCCACATAGGCGTCCGCCCAGGCGGCGAACTTGTCTTTGCCGACGACTTTCTCCAGCTTGCCGATCGTCAGCAGCTTGCGCGGTGCGATATCGTCCAGGCGCATCTTGTGTCGGCGCAGCGCTGCCATGAGACCGTCTTCATCGACGATTTTGCGCCGCCGTTGGCCCTCGACCAGCT